>NZ_CABVHJ010000070.1 GCF_902497745.1 Pseudomonas fluorescens | reverse complement strand
GGGCTAGGGTGAGGGGCTTTTGATTTGTTTCAGAATTTGAGTTCAACTCGGTATTGCACGTCGGCGTATCTTGCCCAAACACCTCGGTCAGTCTCCTCTCCCTCTGGGAGAGGGCTAGGGTGAGGGGCTTTTGATCTGTTTCAGAATTTGAGTTCGACTTGGTATTTCACGTCGGTGTAGCTCATCCAAACACCTCGGTCAGTCCCCTCTCCCTCCGGGAGAGGGCTAGGGTGAGGGGCTTTTGATCTGTTTCAGAATTTGAGTTCAACTCGGTATTGCACGTCGGCGTATCTTGCCCAAACACCTCGGTCAGTCCCCTCTCCCTCCGGGAGAGGGTTAGGGTGAGGGGGTTTTCAGCTGTGTGTTGGTGTTTGGGATATTTCGTGGTTATCCAGCACGCGATTTACGGCCAGTTCGGCGAGCATGATGATTTGCTGGATCGCCAGAATCGTGCGCCTTTGTGGCAGGTCGATGTAGGCGGCGATGTCGCTGGTCATGAGGCTGGCCTGGGCCAGTGA
>NZ_CABVHJ010000069.1 GCF_902497745.1 Pseudomonas fluorescens | reverse complement strand
TGGCGAGCGTATCGACCCGGTGCTGGGTGGCTATCACTTGGGCAATGGCTACCGCCTACAGCCCTGGTCTGCGAGAAACGCAGAAGCTGACCTGGCACAAATCCGCGGTCAGAGGGCTGAAAGCACGTAAGTAGAGTGCCTATGAACAGTTGCCGTTCTGTGACGTGGCTGATGTATTCCGCCTTGTTAACGAACAATGCCATTTTCTTCCTGTCATGAAACCCCTGCAACCGCGCTGTGCCAAAAAAGGAAGCGGATGCTGACAGTTTGACGGCTACCTGATTGGCACTAACGAGTACGAAGCTCACCATGTATTTGACATCTGGTACCGCAACACGTCGGATATCATACCCATTATGAGATTTTTTTTGCCGGGCAGCAATAAATGCCTTTGAGAGGCTTGAGCGGAGTGCGGTGAAAGTCGCACGCTCCGTTCTTAGGAGAGCACAGTCAGGCAACTGCCTGTGTTTATTCTACTATATGACCGTTTTGACTGATCGACAGCAAAACCCCAGTTTTTTTCTGTGCAATGGTTAATTAAATATAAGTTTCCACCAAACAAAAAAAGGTAATTAATGTGGCGTATACAAAAGAAAGTCCAGGGGTGTGGTTTTCGATGAAGCAAGTTCATCCGGGCGATATTTATATGGTGATCGCCGCAGACTTGGATCGGAATTCCGCTTACACGGTGGGGAATTACTTTTCAGCTACCCAATCATTTCTCTGCAGTGGAGATCCCGTCACGTATTACCCTGCTGGGAATATGTCAACAGATAACTGGACGTGGGTTGGACATCAATTTACAAAAGGCAATCCGGGGATATGGAAGAGGGGGCAGCAAGTTAATCAGGGTGACACTTATTTGGTGACCCCCGCAGACCACTCCAGGAATTCCGCTTACACGCCAGGGAATTATTTTGTAGCCGCAGGCTCATTTTCCTGTAATGAGGGCGTCACAAATTACCCAGTCGGGGATAGTTCAGGCGATTACTGGACGTGGGTTGGAAATCAGCAATATCCGCCGAATACAAAAGGCAACCCGGGGATATGGAAGCAGGGGCAGCAAGTTCATCCGGGTGACATTTATATGGTAACTCTCGCAGACCATGCC
>NZ_CABVHJ010000068.1 GCF_902497745.1 Pseudomonas fluorescens | reverse complement strand
TCCCTCCGGGAGAGGGCTGGGGTGAGGGGATAATAGAGGTAAGACACCGACTTGAACGTGCAGCCGTGAATCCATAATCGACGCAATCCTTCAGGTCGATGTAACTCGCAAGAGACCCCCGTCGGCCCCCTCTCCCTCCGGGAGAGGGCTGGGGTGAGGGGTTCTTGAATCGCGCCCACAAAAAAACCGTCCGAAGACGGCTTTTTTCGTCAGATGCACGCCTTATTTCAAGCCGGACATCTTCTGTATCGCGCCCTTCAGCTCGTCGTCCGAGCAATCCGCGCAGGTGCCTTTCGGAGGCATCGCGTTCAGGCCGGTGATTGCTTTAGCCAGCAGACCATCAATGCCGCCTTGTTCTTTGGCGCGCTTACCCCAAGCATCGCCATCACCGATTTTCGGCGCACCCAACAACCCGCTACCGTGGCAAGCGTTGCAGTGCTTGGCAATCACGTCATCAGGGGACTTCGCCCCGCCACCGCCGCCAGCGGAAGCGGCAACTTCCATCCCTTTGCATTCCTGCCCTTGCACACACACCTGGCCGACCGGCTCGAGGCGTTTGGCAATGTCATCATTCGTCGCAGCTTGAGCGCTGACAGCCCAGAGGGCCAATACGGTTGCTGGTGCAGCCAGCATTTTCATAATTAGATTCACGCGTTCACCCTCAATGGTGGCTATTCACGCCTGCGGCCACGGTTCGCAGGCGGGCGGAAGTATAGCGGGTAGCCCGTCACACTGAAACAA
The DNA here is from genome assembly GCF_902497745.1 of Pseudomonas fluorescens. GTDB lineage: Bacteria > Pseudomonadota > Gammaproteobacteria > Pseudomonadales > Pseudomonadaceae > Aquipseudomonas > Aquipseudomonas fluorescens_BM. Next base: position 441 of record NZ_CABVHJ010000068.1, on the reverse strand, counting down.
CCCCATAGTCGAAGGGGTTATACCGCACGGTAGAAAAACTCTCCGGGTGCCTTTGCCGTAATGGCCTGGCGCCTCTTTGTTAAAAATTCGCCGGCGTGGCTGCGCTGATTAGTCGCGCAGGCGCGTCGAACGGATTACGGAAACGATGCGGCTTGGTACTTTCAAAATAGTAGCTGTCGCCGGCTTCGAGAATAAAAGTTTCCAGACCCACCACCAGTTCCAGACGACCTTCCACCAGAATCCCGGTTTCCTCGCCTTCATGGGTGAGCATTTCTTCGCCGGTGTCGGCGCCTGGCGGGTAGATTTCATTGAGGAAGGCGATGGCGCGACTGGGGTGCGCGCGGCCGACGAGTTTCATGGTCACGGCGCCGTCGGAAATGTCGATCAGCTCGTTGGCCTTGTAGACGATCTGGGTCGGGACTTCCTGCAGGATTTCTTCGG
>NZ_CABVHJ010000067.1 GCF_902497745.1 Pseudomonas fluorescens | reverse complement strand
CCAGTGCCCAGGAACAAGGCGATCTTCGACCTCCGGTGGACGCAGGTGAATGCTGAGTTCCGCAGGGTAGCGCTCTCGACGTGTGGCACTCTGGGTTCGCGGGCGGCGCTTGCCCTTACCTTGGCGCAAGTAGCTGATGAGCTGGCGCTTCAGCTCCCCTCGCGGATAGGCATAAATAGCCAGGTAGATGGTTTCGTGACTCACATGTCGCTCGGGATGATCGGGCCAGATACTGCGTAGTCTGCTGGCAATTTGCTGGGGTGACCAGCCAATGCGCAGCATTTCCATGATCACTTGGAACAACTCAGAGCCAGAGCACAAACGAGACTGGCGGCGAGGCTTGTGACGTAGCACTCGAGCCCTGCTGGCGGCGTGAGCCGAATCGTATCGACCCAGTTGGCTGTGCCGCCTGATCTCACGGCTAATGGTACGGGGATGACGCCTGAGTAAAACGGCGATAGCTCGCAGAGAAAGATGTTGAAGCTGCATCACCATGATGGCGACACGCTCCTCAGTGCTGAGATGTGTGTACTTCGTTGGCATGGCAACACCTTACATCAGGTGTTGCACTTGGTCCTTGATGGACTGGCCCCTGCCAAACCGGACACCAATACCCCGTTAAATTGATGCCGCTGCCAAGCGCCTAAACTCCCTTGGTGAACGGTATTTCAACGCGCTGTGCGGATGCTCCTCGTTGTAATGCTCAAAGGCAATCGTCAGGTTGCGCAAGGCTGTTTCACGGTCAGGTTTGGGCATGTGCGCGACGTAGTCGCGCTTCATCGTTTTGACGAAGCTCTCGGCCATGCCGTTGCTCTGTGGGCTGCGCACCGGTGTCGTCACCGGCTGCAAGCCTATCTGTCGGGCAAACAGGCGTGTCTGTTCCGCGATGTAGGCCGAGCCATTGTCGCTCAGCCATTGCACCGGAGTGGCAGGCGCCTCTTCACCGAAGCGTTTTTCCACCGCCTCCAGCATCAGATCACGGATATCGTCGCCGCTGTACCCGGTCGGGCTGGCCACCCAACCGATGGCTTCGCGGTCGCAGCAGTCTAGGGCAAAGGTCACGCTCAGCTTGGCGTTATCATCACAGCGAAACTCAAACCCGTCCGAGCACCACCGGGTATCGCTGGTGGCGACGGCAATGCGGCCTTCGTGGCGACGCGCCACGCCGGGTTGTTTAATTCGTCGCTCAAGCAGCAACTGATGATCGCGCATCACGCGATAGACCCGCTTGACGTTGATCGGCGCCTGACTTTGTT
>NZ_CABVHJ010000066.1 GCF_902497745.1 Pseudomonas fluorescens | reverse complement strand
TGGGAGCGAGCCTGCTCGCGAAAGCAGTGTTAAAAGCGACGCAGCAAGCGACTGACACAGCACGATCGCGAACCGCTCACTCCCACCGATTTTTGTAGCCTCAACAACAAAAGATCCGAGGAAGCGTCATGAAATTTTCCCTGTTCATCCACATGGAACGCTGGGACGAAAGCGTCAGCCACCGCCAACTGTTCGAAGACCTCACCGAACTGACCCTGATGGCCGAGGCCGGCGGTTTCAGCACCGTGTGGATCGGCGAACACCACGCGATGGAATACACCATCTCGCCCAGCCCGATGCCGCTGCTCGCCTACCTCGCGGCCAAAACCACCACCATCCACCTCGGCGCCGGCACCATCATCGCGCCGTTCTGGCATCCGCTACGCGTCGCCGGTGAATGCGCGTTGCTCGACGTCATCAGCAACGGCCGCATGGAAGTCGGCCTCGCCCGTGGCGCCTATCAGGTTGAATTCGATCGCATGGCCGGCGGCATGCCTGCCTCCAGCGGCGGCCAGGCATTGCGCGAAATGGTCCCGGTGGTCCGCGCCCTGTGGCAAGGCGACTACGCCCACGACGGCGACATCTGGAAATTCCCCACCTCGACCAGCGTACCGAAGCCGATCCAGAAACCGAACCCGCCAATGTGGATCGCCGCCCGCGACCCGGACTCGCACAACTTCGCCGTGGCCAACGGCTGCAACGTGATGGTCACGCCGCTGATGAAGGGCGACGAGGAAGTTCTGGACCTGAAGAACAAGTTCCAGACCGCACTCGACAACAACCCCGGCGTACCGCGTCCGCAACTGATGGTGCTGCGCCACACCCACGTGCACACCGCTGATGACCCGGACGGCTGGAAAGTCGGGGCGAAAGCGATCTCACGTTTCTATCGCACGTTCGATGCGTGGTTTGGCAACAAGGAAACGCCGGCCAATGGTTTCCTCGCGCCAAGCCCGGAAGAGAAATTTGCCGGGCGTCCGGAGTTTGAGCTGGAGAGTTTGCACAAGACGGCGATGATCGGGACGCCGGAAGAGATCATTCCGCGGATCAAGTACTACCAGGAACTGGGGGTGGATGAGTTCAGTTTCTGGTGTGACAACAGCTTGCCGCATGAGGAGAAGAAGAAATCGCTGGAGCTGTTTATCAAGCATGTGGTGCCGGCGTTTCGGTGAGCGTCCGAAATTTAGTGTTCGATAAATGAAAAACGCCCCGGGTGATTTGGGGCGTTTTTTGTTTTGGCCGGAGTCGCTCGAGTTAAACGTCAGTTCATGAGCGCGGGCGACACTCGGCCACTGTCGAAGAGCTGCTTGAATATCTCCACGACAATCTCAAAATTTGAGCAGATGGCTGAACCAGCAACGGCGTCGCCTTGGATATGC
>NZ_CABVHJ010000065.1 GCF_902497745.1 Pseudomonas fluorescens | reverse complement strand
CTCTCCCGGAGGGAGAGGGGGCTGACCGAGTTGTACTGTCGATTTACGCCGACATGATCTATCGAGTTGAACTCAAATTTTGAAATCAATGAAGATCGGCTCCCTCTCCCCCCGGGAGAGGGCTGGGGTGAGGGGCCGCCGTTGCAGCGTCGAGCGCGGCTTACAACGTGTAGGAAATCCCCACCTGCACCGTTCTCGGCGCACCTGGATAGGCGTAGACATTACCGAACGCGCCCTCTTCATAATCCCGATCAAACAGGTTTTTCACGTCAAGGTTAAGCCGCACCTTCTCGTTGACTTTATAAAAGCCGAGCAAATCGACAACGGTGTAGCTGTCCATCGAGAACGCGGTATTAGCGGTTTGCCCGGCGCGTTCGTCGACGTATTTGAGTCCGGTGCCCAGGCCCAGGCCTTTGAACGCGCCGTCCTGAAATTCGTAAACATTGAGCAGGCTGAAGCTGTTTTGCGGAATGTTCATCAGACGCGTGCCCGAACGGATCACATTGTCCTTGGTCACTTCGGCATCCACGTAGGCGTAGCCGCCGATCACGCGCCATTCGGGTGTCAGGTTGCCGGCGACGTTCAGGTCAAAACCACGGCTGCGCACTTCCCCGGCCGCCACACTGAAGGTCGAGTCCACCGGGTCGGTGGTCAGCACGTTGCGTTTTTCGATCTGATAGATCGCCGCGTCGACGCTCAACTGATGATCCAGCGCTTCCCACTTGACGCCCATTTCGTAGGACTTGCCTTTCTCCGGGGCGAAGCCTCCGCCCACGCGGCTCGCGCCGGTGTTGGGCTTGAACGAGCGCGCGATGTCGGCATAGATCGCCAGCGTCTCGGTCAGGTCGTAGGTCACGCCGAGGCGTGGAGTCACCGCGTTATCACTGGCCTGCCAGTTTTTACCGCCCGGCACGTAGGTTTCATAGTCGTGTTCGAAACGCTCGAAACGCGCCCCGGCCAGAACCTTCAGACGCTCGGTCAACGCCACCTGATCCTGCACGAATGCAGCGTAGGTCTTGAGGTTTTCCTTGTCGTGAGTCGGCGTGCGAGTCAGCGCCGGACGCGGCTGACCGTAGACCGGATCGAAGATGTCGATCGGGTAGGCGCCGACCGCGCCGCTGGAACGCTGAATGATCGACTTGTAGTCGTAATCTTCGTACTCGATGCCGGTCAGCAAGGTGTGCTGCAAGCCGCCGGTACTGAAATGACCGGTGAGATTGAGCTGGGTGTCCTTATCGGTCCACTCCAGTTTACGGTAGTTGAAGTTACGCCCCAGGGTTCGACCGTCATCGGCAATGCCGTTGGCTTCGATCGCGTTGCCCTCAAGCGAGCCGTCGAGCCACTGGAAGCCACCGCCCAACGTCCAGTCATCATTGAGCAGATGCTCGAAACGCAGTTGCGCCATGTTGTTGTCGTTGTGCAATTTGCCGGCGTCTTTTTCGCCGAAAAACGTGTCGCGCGAGGCGGTGCCGATCTGCTTGGCGTAACGCGTCACACCGCGATCCAGTGGATGATTGTTGCGCATGAAATCAC
>NZ_CABVHJ010000064.1 GCF_902497745.1 Pseudomonas fluorescens | reverse complement strand
CCCTCCGGGAGAGGGCTAGGGTGAGGGGCTGTTGATCTTGCGCTCGATGAGTCATTCACCACCTGAATAGCAGACAACCCCAAATCCCCAGCTAATCTTGTGCCCAGCTCCCACATCTATAAGAGGCTGCGCACGATGAGTCTGTCCCAGTTCAAAATCGCTCATAAACTGATCACCGGCGCTGCCGCCATCGAACAACTGGCCGCCGAACTCACACGCCTGGATATCGACAATCCGCTGATTGTCACCGATGCCGCGCTGGTCAAATCCGGCACGGTGGAGCTGGCGCTGGTGCAACTCGGCGGGCGCGATTACGAAATTTTCGACCGCGTACTGCCGGACCCGGAAATCGCCATCGTCGAAGACTGCATGCGCGTTTACCGCGAAGGCGGGCATGACGGTTTGATCGGCCTCGGTGGCGGCAGCGCCATCGACATCGCCAAGAGTGTCGCTGCGTATGCCGGTTACCACGGCGCACTGGAAGATCTGTTCGGTGTTGACCAGGTGCCACGCAAAGGCCCGCCGCTGATCGCCATTCCGACCACCGCCGGCACCGGTTCCGAAGTGACCAACGTCGCGATCCTTTCCGACAAAGTCGCGCAGTTGAAGAAAGGCATCGTCAGCGACTTTCTATTACCGGATGTCGCGCTGGTCAGCCCGCAGATGACTCTGACCTGCCCACGCAGCGTCACCGCAGCCAGTGGCGTCGACGCCTTGGTGCACGCCATCGAATCCTACCTGTCGGTGAATGCCTCGCCGATCACCGATTCGCTGGCCCTCGGCGCCATCAAGCTGATCGCCAAAGCCCTGCCCAAGGCCTACGCCAACGGCGCCAACCTGCAAGCGCGCGAAGACATGGCCACCGCCAGCCTGATGGCCGGTATGGCGTTCGGCAATGCCGGGGTCGGCGCGGTGCATGCGCTGGCCTATCCGCTGGGCGGGCGCTTCAACATTGCCCATGGCGTCAGCAATGCCTTGCTGCTGCCGTATGTCATGACCTGGAACAAGATGGCCTGCGTCGAGCGGATGCAGGATATCGCCGAAGCCATGGGGGTGAAGACCGCTCATCTGAGTGCAGCCGAAGCGGCAGACAAAGCTGTGCAAGCGATGACCGATCTGTGCGCAGCGGTAGAAATTCCTGCCGGCCTGCGCAGTTTCGGTGTCCCGGAAGACGCAATCCCGGCGATGGCCGTGGAAGCGGCGGGGATCGAGCGTCTGATGCGCAACAACCCGCGCAAACTCAGCGCTGTGGACATCGAGAAGATCTACCGCGCGGCTTATTGAGTCAGCGCCGGTCCTCCGTCATGGCACAACCCAATCATCGCGGTCACGGTGCGCGCTTGGAAACTTGAGGTATACAATGCGCGCCATCGTGATTTAGCTCAGAAAAGGTGCGTCATGCAGCCCTTCGTAATTGCTCCGTCGATTCTCTCCGCCGACTTCGCCCGCCTCGGCGAGGAAGTAGACAACGTTCTCGCCGCTGGCGCCGACTTCGTCCACTTCGACGTCATGGACAACCACTACGTGCCTAACCTGACCATCGGTCCGATGGTCTGCGCGGCATTGCGCAAGTACGGCATTACCGCGCCGATCGACGCGCACCTGATGGTCAGCCCGGTGGATCGCA
>NZ_CABVHJ010000063.1 GCF_902497745.1 Pseudomonas fluorescens | reverse complement strand
TTGCTGGCGGACCTGCTCCGGGCCGATCAGACGGGTTTCGTGGGCATAGCCGAGTTCGGCGAGGTCGACCAGTTCGTCCTTGAAGGCGTCGAACTGCGCAGGGGTGTTGGCCAGGTCGCAGAAGCCCCAGCGCAGATCACATTCGATACCGTTGTCGCCGATGCGCTGGCGCACCAGTTCCACCGAATCGATGCCGGCGCGCTGCAAATAGCGTACGCCTTCCTGACCGACATACTTGGCGAAGCCTTCGACCTCATGACCAATCCCGCGAATCAACTGACCGCCGTTGCGCCCGCTGGCACCCCAGCCGATGCGCCGGGCTTCGATCAACACCACCGACAATCCGCGCTGAGCCAGTTCGATGGCGGTGTTGACCCCGGTGAACCCGCCGCCGATCACGCAGACATCGGCGGTCAAGTCACCGTCCAAAAGCGGATAAGGTGTGCTCGCCCGGGCCGAAGCGGCGTAATAGGAGCGAGCGTGTTCCTGGGTGTACTGATTCATTTGTTCGACTTCACTTTGCTCCAGGACCGGGTCATCAGACGCATGATCGCTTGGGGCGGGGTGGTAGAAATATAGAGTTTGTCGAGCACTGCTTGAGGTGGGTAAACCTCTGGATTGTTGACCAGCTCCGGATCCATGTACTGCTTGGCGGCCGGGTTCGGGTTGGCGTAACCGACCGAAGCGCTGACCTTGGCGATCACTTGTGGATCGAGCAGGTAATTGATGAAGGCGTGGGCTTCTTTGGTGTTGCTCGCATCAGCCGGGATCGCCAACAAATCGAACCAGAGGTTAGCGCCTTCCTTTGGAATCGCGTAGGCGATGTTCACGCCGTTCTTGGCTTCCTTGGCGCGGTTGGCGGCCTGGAACACGTCGCCGGAATAACCGAAGGCTACGCAAATATCACCGTTGGCCAGGTCGGACACGTATTTCGAGGAATGGAAATAGGTGATGTACGGGCGAATGCTCAGCAGTTTCGCTTCAGCCTTTTTATAGTCTTCGGGGTTTTCGCTGCGTGGGTCCATGCCCATGTAATTGAGCACGGCAGGGAAGACTTCGTCGGCGGAGTCCATCATCGACACGCCGCACTGGCTGAGTTTTTTCAGGTTCTCAGGCTCGAACAGTACGGCCCAGGAATCGATATGATCGATGCCCAGCACTTGCTTGACCTTGTCGACGTTGTAACCGATGCCGTTAGTGCCCCACAGGTACGGCACCGAGTGCTCGTTGCCCGGGTCGTTTTTCTGTAGCAGTTCGAGCAGTTTCGGGTCGAGGTTCTTGAAGTTCGGCAATTGCGAGCGATCAAGTTTGAGAAATGCGCCGGCCTTTACCTGACGCGCGAGAAAGTGGTTGGACGGCACCACCACGTCATACCCGGTGCGGCCGGCGAGCAGTTTGCCTTCGAGGGTTTCGTTGGAGTCGAAAACGTCGTAGATCACCTTGATCCCGCTTTGGCTCTGAAAGTCGGCGAGGGTGGTTTCGCCGATGTAGTCGGTCCAGTTGTAGACGCTGACCTGAGGTTGGGCTTGGGCTCCGATGCTGCACATCAGGGCCAGAGCGGCGGGAACCATGGTTTTCAATAGACGCATTTCGACACCTCTTAAATTGTTGGATTTTTCAGGTGGTTCGCTATTCCCTTGTGGGAGCGAGCCTGCTCGCGAAAGCGGTTGTTCATTCAACATTAATGTCGACTGATCCGACGCCTTCGCGAGCAGGCTCGC
>NZ_CABVHJ010000062.1 GCF_902497745.1 Pseudomonas fluorescens | reverse complement strand
CGGGTAATCACCGTCACCGACTGCGGTGTTTCGCGGATCGACAGCGGCAGGCCGGTGGCCGAGGACATGGCGCCGGTAGTGTAGGAACGGGTGTCTTCGGTGGTAGCGCCGAGGCCCTGGGCGGAAATATTGGTGGCGCCGAGTTGCAAGGTCTGCTCGGTTTTTTCAGCGGCGTTGGCAGAAATGCTCAGCAGGGCCAGTGCCAACGGGCACAGGGCAAAACGGAAACGGACGTGCGACATGGAGATCCCTTTGCATCGAATCGATCGGTAGTTGAAGTGCTTCTGAGGGGTTAACCGAACGAGTGCGGGAAAAGGGAACTGAACAGCTCAAAGATTTAATGCCCAATGGAGTTGGCAATGTGGGAGCGAGCTTGCTCGCGAAGGCGTCAAGCCATTCAGCATCGAATCCTGCGATGACGCCTATCACTTCAATAGCCAACCTTGATTCGCCGCCCTCACCGCCCGGGTCTATTCTTCAACCATGAGTTCAACATGGATCGAGGAGTACAAAACATGGGCAAACGTCACCCCAACCTTCCCGCGTGGCAATGGCGCGCGTACCCGGGCAATCATCAGCATCCGACCAATCTGGTGTTGCACCTGATCGCCGTGCCGCTGTTCATCGTTGCGTTTCTGCTGATCGTCTCCGGGGTGTTCAGCCTGAGTCTGGCCAGCGTCGCCATCGGCGTGATCGGTATCGTCGCCGCGCTGGGTTTGCAGCGCCACGGCCACAGCCTGGAGGCGCAAGCCTCCGAGCCGTTCAGTGATCGTAAAGATGCGGTGTCGCGGTTACTGGTCGAACAGTTTCTGACTTTTCCGCGCTTCTTTCTCAGTGGCGGCTGGTGGCGCGCCTGGTGTGAGCGCCACCGTCGGCATTGAGTCAGGCGAAGATCGTGACCGTCTGACGACTCATTGCAATCAACTCCCCTTCTGCGCTCCATAACTTGGCGGCGACATGGCCGTAGCCATCGGCGGCGTACTCGATGTCGGCCAGGTATTGGCACCAGTCCAGCGTGCTCAAGTCGCGTAACGGCTGAACGAATTCGATGGTCCAGGTCAAGGTGCTACCCGGTGCCGGCTTCTTCAGATACGGCAGCAATGCGGGCGGCCATGCATCCACCAGGGCCAGCAGATGCGCCTCTTTGACCGGCTCTTCTTTGACATCGCCGCGTAAGCGCACCCAGCCGCCCATCAGCCGCGATTGATTGCCGGTGAACGGCATGCCGCCGACGCTCCAGCGCATTGCCAGATGACGCATGAATTCCGGGGTCACGCCTTTGATGTAAGGCAACTCCTGGCATTCGTCCCAGTGTTTCATTGCCGGCGCCGGATATGCTTGCACGGCGACTTCCGAGGGCCGCGAAGCACCGAAGCTGCCTTGAACGATGGTCACCACCTGACCATTCTGCATCGCCCGGCCCATGACCTGGCTGACGGCTTTGCCTTCACGCAGCACATCCACTTCGAAACTCACCGGGATTTCAGGCTCGACCGGGCCGACGAAGGTAATTGCCAGCGAACGCACCGGGCGATCCGCCGGGACTTTTGCACGCATGGCTTCGTATTGCAGCGCGGCCACCAGACCGCCGAAACTGGCACGGCCCTGGCCCCATTCGGCAGGAATCGTCAGTTCCGGTTGGCGGCGGACCGCCTCGAGCAGATCGCTAAAGCGCATGGCAACCTCAGAAAACGAGAAAGGAATGCAGGGATCTTAACCAGACCTGCAGAGCGCCGCAGCGTCTATTCCGGTCAAAGAGACTGACAGAAAGGCCTTAGCGTATTTCAAATACAGACACAAAACCCTGTAGGAGCTGCCGAAGGCTGCGA
>NZ_CABVHJ010000061.1 GCF_902497745.1 Pseudomonas fluorescens | reverse complement strand
CCTGAATGACCGAGTCGATTATGGATTCGGCACAGCAGGATCAGGTCGGCGTATCTCTTCTGCATCCCCCAATCAGTCCCCTCTCCCTATGGGAGAGGGTTAGGGTGAGGGGCGGATTCACAGCCGGACATCGCTCCTTCGGCCACCGCAAGAAAGGACACACCACTAATGCCCACTGCCATACACCGCTTTATCATAGCCATCGCACTCTTGTTGCCGATGCTGGCCCACGCCGGCGATGCCGAAGACTTCGTCGCGGCCAATCCCGTGCAGCAAGCCAAAATGCTGGAAACCTGGGCCGCGCAGCCCGACCCGGCCCGTATCGAATTGATCAACGCCCTGCAACAAGGCGAACTGACCGTCGACGGCCAAGCGAAAACCCTGCGCCTGAACAACCGCCTGCGGGGTCTGATCGACACCGCTCTGGCCAGCCACCAATTGCTCGCCGCCGACGCCAAAATCCGTCTGAGCGCCGCGCAGCAATTGCAGAAAAGCGCGAAACCCGCGCAGCTGAAATTCCTCGACCAGCAACTCGCGGGTGAAAAAGACGAAAGCGTCCATGCCGCCCTGAGTCTGGCGCTGGCCAACCTGCAACTGGTCGACACGGATCCGGCCGTGCGCCTCGCCGCAGTTCGCCTGCTCGGCGAAACCGGCGACCCACTGGCGCGCACGCGCCTCGAAGGTTTGCTCGAACCTGGCGTTGAAGCCGACGCCAATGTACGTACTGCAGCCGAAACCAGCCTCGCTCAGGTCAAACGCAAACTGCTGATCGGCGAAGTGCTCGGCCAGGCGTTCAGCGGCATGTCGCTCGGTTCGATTCTGCTGCTCGCCGCACTCGGTCTGGCGATCACGTTCGGCCTGCTCGGCGTGATCAACATGGCTCACGGCGAGATGCTGATGCTCGGTGCCTACTCGACGTACGTGGTGCAGTTGATGTTCCAGCGCTACGCCCCCCAAGCGATCGAGTTTTATCCCTTGATCGCGCTGCCGGTGGCGTTCTTCGTCACAGCGGCAATCGGCATGGCGCTGGAGCGCACGGTGATTCGCCACCTCTACGGCCGCCCGCTGGAAACCCTGCTCGCCACGTGGGGCATCAGCCTGATGCTGATTCAACTGGTGCGCCTGCTGTTCGGCGCGCAGAACGTTGAAGTCGCCAACCCGGCGTGGCTGTCCGGCGGTATTCAAGTGCTGCCGAATCTGGTGCTGCCATACAACCGCATCGTCATCATTGCGTTCGCGCTGTTCGTGGTCGTGCTGACCTGGCTGCTGCTGAACAAAACCCGCCTCGGCCTCAACGTCCGCGCCGTCACCCAAAACCGCAACATGGCTGCCTGCTGCGGTGTGCCGACCGGTCGCGTCGACATGCTCGCCTTCGGCCTCGGTTCCGGTATCGCCGGACTCGGCGGCGTGGCGCTGAGCCAGATCGGTAACGTCGGCCCGGACCTCGGCCAGAGCTACATCATCGACTCGTTCCTGGTGGTGGTGCTCGGCGGCGTCGGCCAGTTGGCCGGTAGCGTGCTCGCGGCCTTCGGCCTGGGCATCGCCAACAAGATTCTCGAACCGCAGATCGGTGCGGTGCTCGGCAAAATCCTGATCCTCGCGCTGATCATTCTGTTTATCCAGAAACGTCCGCAAGGCCTCTTCGCACTGAAAGGACGGGTGATCGACTGATGAACCAGCCTCTGCTTGTTACCGCTACACAAAAGGCCGGCCCGAAAGTCACGATCGCTGTTGGCGCGGTGATTCTCGCCCTGCTGATCGCCCTGCCGTTGCTGTCGTTGTTGCCGGCGGAAAATGCCCTGTCGGTCTCGGCGTACACGCTGACGCTGGTTGGTAAAATC
>NZ_CABVHJ010000060.1 GCF_902497745.1 Pseudomonas fluorescens | reverse complement strand
TGGATTCGGCAAAGCAGTTTCAGGTCGGCGTACTCCTTGAGCATCCCCCAATCAGTCCCTTCTCCCTGTTGGAGAGGGGACTGACCGAGTTGTTCTCACGCGGTGCACCGACTTGAGATATCGAGTCGACTATGGATTCGGTACAGCAGTTTCACGTCGGCGTAATTCTCAAATATCCCCCAATCAGTCCCCTCTCCCTCCGGGAGAGGGCTAGGGTGAGGGGCTGTTGATCTTGCGCTCGATGAGTCATTCACCACCTGAATAGCAGACAACCCCAAATCCCCAGCTAATCTTGTGCCCAGCTCCCACATCTATAAGAGGCTGCGCACGATGAGTCTGTCCCAGTTCAAAATCGCTCATAAACTGATCACCGGCGCTGCCGCCATCGAACAACTGGCCGCCGAACTCACACGCCTGGATATCGACAATCCGCTGATTGTCACCGATGCCGCGCTGGTCAAATCCGGCACGGTGGAGCTGGCGCTGGTGCAACTCGGCGGGCGCGATTACGAAATTTTCGACCGCGTACTGCCGGACCCGGAAATCGCCATCGTCGAAGACTGCATGCGCGTTTACCGCGAAGGCGGGCATGACGGTTTGATCGGCCTCGGTGGCGGCAGCGCCATCGACATCGCCAAGAGTGTCGCTGCGTATGCCGGTTACCACGGCGCACTGGAAGATCTGTTCGGTGTTGACCAGGTGCCACGCAAAGGCCCGCCGCTGATCGCCATTCCGACCACCGCCGGCACCGGTTCCGAAGTGACCAACGTCGCGATCCTTTCCGACAAAGTCGCGCAGTTGAAGAAAGGCATCGTCAGCGACTTTCTATTACCGGATGTCGCGCTGGTCAGCCCGCAGATGACTCTGACCTGCCCACGCAGCGTCACCGCAGCCAGTGGCGTCGACGCCTTGGTGCACGCCATCGAATCCTACCTGTCGGTGAATGCCTCGCCGATCACCGATTCGCTGGCCCTCGGCGCCATCAAGCTGATCGCCAAAGCCCTGCCCAAGGCCTACGCCAACGGCGCCAACCTGCAAGCGCGCGAAGACATGGCCACCGCCAGCCTGATGGCCGGTATGGCGTTCGGCAATGCCGGGGTCGGCGCGGTGCATGCGCTGGCCTATCCGCTGGGCGGGCGCTTCAACATTGCCCATGGCGTCAGCAATGCCTTGCTGCTGCCGTATGTCATGACCTGGAACAAGATGGCCTGCGTCGAGCGGATGCAGGATATCGCCGAAGCCATGGGGGTGAAGACCGCTCATCTGAGTGCAGCCGAAGCGGCAGACAAAGCTGTGCAAGCGATGACCGATCTGTGCGCAGCGGTAGAAATTCCTGCCGGCCTGCGCAGTTTCGGTGTCCCGGAAGACGCAATCCCGGCGATGGCCGTGGAAGCGGCGGGGATCGAGCGTCTGATGCGCAACAACCCGCGCAAACTCAGCGCTGTGGACATCGAGAAGATCTACCGCGCGGCTTATTGAGTCAGCGCCGGTCCTCCGTCATGGCACAACCCAATCATCGCGGTCACGGTGCGCGCTTGGAAACTTGAGGTATACAATGCGCGCCATCGTGATTTAGCTCAGAAAAGGTGCGTCATGCAGCCCTTCGTAATTGCTCCGTCGATTCTCTCCGCCGACTTCGCCCGCCTCGGCGAGGAAGTAGACAACGTTCTCGCCGCTGGCGCCGACTTCGTCCACTTCGACGTCATGGACAACCACTACGTGCCTAACCTGACCATCGGTCCGATGGTCTGCGCGGCATTGCGCAAGTACGGCATTACCGCGCCGATCGACGCGCACCTGATGGTCAGCCCGGTGGATCGCATCGTTGGTGACTTCATCGAGGCCGGCGCTACCTACATCACCTTCCACC
>NZ_CABVHJ010000059.1 GCF_902497745.1 Pseudomonas fluorescens | reverse complement strand
GTGTTGACGATGTCGTAAGCCGGCGCCAGATGTGCATCGCGTTGCGTCGGTTCTGAATAGAGCAGTCCGAAATTTTTCAAATGAGCGTCGCCGTTTCCGACGATGCAACTCAGGGCAACGCTATCGAAGAGTTGATCAAGCGACGTACGCAAGTGTTTCGCCGGGCAAAACACTCGAACAGCCTTGGCGATTGCCGCATAACTCTTGCTGTATTTCTGGTTAGCCGATAGCCCCATCAGCACTGCCATGTCTTCAAAACCAATCGGGTTGAGCTGTTCATCGCGGTCAAAGCGGCGCATGACAAACAGTTTGGCGTTGTCGGAAAGGTAAAACGGTGGAACTGGAATACCCGCCTCTTTCGCCATGGATATGCAAAGGAATTCGTTGATCGCCAGGCCCGGAAATTCGTCTCTGCCACTCTTGATGATCAGATCCGAGGTTTTGGATGTCACTCTCGGCAATTCTATTTCTTGCCGCTCCGGCACCAGCAACTTGGGTTGAACACCTGAAATGCCCGCCCGCAGGATGTAGCGATCAAGCATGTCGGCGAAGATATCTTCCGTACCGTCCCACGTGAGAATCTCTTCGAGTTTTTCTCCCGGAAATTCTTGCGCCTGCAACAGTGCATCAACGGTTTCAGAGCGTACGTGAACCCTGCCAATGGGCGATGTACTGCCGGAAAGCGCCAGTAGCAGCATTGGGTCGACGTTCACAGTCTTGGCCAAGCGGTTGCGCAACTGCTCCAATACATAGCCTTCTGGCAGGTTCATCTGAAAAACAGGGTGCAGCTCGCGCCGACGAAATTCGTCATGTCGCACAGGCATCGAGAGGCTGATCGCCATTTGTGGCGATGCATCTTCGTGATAACGGAAAGTGAAATCATCGGCATCGCTGAAAAGTCTGCCGCTATTACCTTCAGGGGTGCTGACTTGAAGAGAGGCCATTTTCATTCGAATAAATCTCCAAGCTCTTCAAGGGTTGGCATCGTTGCTGGAACCACCGAGAGCTCGCAGTCCAGAGCAGCCAAGACGCGCGCGTAAGCGATCATGCCGACAGAAAGGGTGCCTTTCTCCACCGCGATGACTTTGTATCGCGTCAGTCCCGCGAGATCGGCAAGCTGCGCCTGAGTCAGGCCACGATTTATACGTTTTTCGCGTAATTGATTGCCGAGACGGGTAATTAAAAGAGAGTAATCCATGTTGCGCTACCGTAACATTTTGATGTCAATGTAGCGTATGCAGAACATTTAATCCATTTGACCTAAGAAACCCGCCATAAGGCGGGTTTTTTTGTGGTCGGTTATTCCTTTAGCTCGACATGATCCAGTGCCTGATTCACTGCCAGTTCGCCGAGCATGACCACCTGCGCGATGCCTAGCGCGGTCTTGCGGTGTGAGGTGTCGAGCATGGCGGCGAAGTTGTTGAGCATTTCGCTGGCTGAACCCAGGGTTTCGCTGGCGTTGGCCAGCAGGGATTCGGTGTTGTACTTCGGGTTGGCGAGGTACATGGGTTCGGGTTTATGCGTGCTGGCCATGATGAAGGCTGACGGTTTGAGGTAATGGTCGAGGGCGCGTTCGGCGGCGTCGTTGAGTTTTTTGGAATCGAGGGATTCGTAGGGGGAGGTGGGGTCGGTTTCGGGTGGGTTTGGCGTTGGTTTGATCATGGTGAAGCTCCTGGAGTCATTGGAGCTGCCAGCGTTCGCTGCGAGACGAATGAGGGTGGCAGCTATACGCGGGTCGCAGACCGGGACTCTAGAGCCGGCAGACCCGAAGGTCTCCCACGTACAGCCGCCATAAGCAAAGCGGATGTTGTGCGTCCAGAGATCGACGGGCTGCGAGACCCGATCGCTGATGTGTCAGCGACCGACCCACAATAGAACCCGAC
>NZ_CABVHJ010000058.1 GCF_902497745.1 Pseudomonas fluorescens | reverse complement strand
GACGGGAGTCACCCCAGTCGTGATGCCTGTACATTGCTCATCGCACTCTTAGCTCAGGCGGTTGTTTAGTCAGCCAGGTCGCGCGCCCCAATCCTGGCCAAGATCCAATCGTGGACTTCTCCCTCCACCCAGCCTACGCAACGCTCTCCCAATGAGACCGGCTTCGGGAACGTACTGTCAGCGATGTATTTGTAGATGGTCGACCGGGCCAGATCGGTCGAGTCGATAACGTCTTTCAGGCGGATGGCGCGTCGCGCTGAAAGCTGAATAGCTTTTGCCAGGTAAGGCTGTCCTAAACGCCGGTGCGGTCATTGGGTAGCACGTCCTCATTTACGTCGTCCAAGAACTCGCGACAGATGTTGTGGACAAGCTATTGATGTTGCCGATCAGTTCCACATATGAAGGGTTTCCTTTACGCGAGCCGAGGGGATCGTGATGAAGGCTGCGACGAATATCGCGGATTACTAGCTCTAAGATTGCGACGCACGCAAAATTTCAGCCCAATGTGCCATGATGATCACAGCCGTTAAATTGTAAGCGCTCCATGAACCCCACATTCAAAGCGGCCAGATGATCCCGGATGCTGTGCTCCCGATCCCTTCCGGAGCCAGCAACTCATGATGCGACCCGACGCCAAAGTCGAAAAAGTCTATCTCTACCCCAAACCCGTGGACTTCCGAAAATCCATTGATGGTCTGGCCGCGCTGGTCGAATTGGATATCAAGGTCGCCGTGTTCGACCCTGTGCTTTTCGTTTTCCTCAACAAGTCCCGAAACCGCGTGAAGATTTTGTATTGGGAACGCAACGGCTTCTGCCTTTGGCTCAAGCGCCTGGAGTCCGAGCGATTCAAAACATCGCCCGAAGCCCGCGACGAGGCGATTGTCCTGACAGTCCAGGAACTGAACTGGCTACTCGACGGCTTCGACCTCTGGCGCAACCGCCCTCATCAGGTTTTGACGCCTCGATACGTCGCCTGATTCGGTATAATCCGCGGCATGATTTCCATGCCCAAAGACCTTCCTGATGATCCTGTTTTGCTCAGGCAATTGCTTGAGCAAATGATCAGTGAGCGGGCGTCTGACAAAGGCAAGATTGTTCATCTTGAAGAAGAGAACGCGCTGTTGCGCCAAAGATTGTTCGGGCGTAAGTCCGAGCAAACGACTGATCCGGCAACGCCGCAGCTGGCGCTCTTCAATGAAGCAGAAAGTGTTGCAGAGCCTGTCGATGAAGCCTGCGAAGAAGAAGTTGTCGTGCCGACCAAACGTCGCGGCAAACGTAAGCCGCTGCCCACCGACCTGCCCCGAATCGAAGTCATCCATGAACTTCCCGAGCATGAGCTGACGTGTGCCTGCGGCTGCCGTAAACACGCCATCGGCGAGGAGGTCAGCGAACAGCTTGAAATCATCCCGATGCAGATCCGCGTGATCAAGCATGTACGCAAGGTCTATGGCTGCCGCGATTGTGAGTCGGCACCGGTGGCGGCGGATAAACCCGCCCAACTGATTGAAAAAAGCATGGCCAGTCCGAGCGTGCTGGCCATGTTGCTGACGACCAAATACGTCGACGGTCTACCGTTTCACCGTTTCGAAAAGGTGCTGGGCCGTCATGGCATCGATATCCCGCGCCAGACCCTGGCCCGCTGGGTCATCCAGTGCGGTGAGCACTTTCAGCCGCTGCTCAATTTGATGCGCGATAGCCTGTTGGCCAGCCGCATCATCCACTGCGATGAAACGCGCGTGCAGGTGCTCAAAGAGCCGGATCGGGAGCCAAGCAGCCAGTCCTGGATGTGGGTGCAAACCGGTGGCCCGCCTGACAAGCCGGTGATCCTTTTTGACTATTCCACCAGCCGGGCGCAGGAGGTGCCGACGCGCCTGCTCGATGGTTATCGCGGCTACGTGATGACTGACGATTATGCTGGTTACAACGCGCTGGGCGCACAGGCCGGGGTTGAGCGTTTGGGCTGCTGGGCGCATGCA
>NZ_CABVHJ010000057.1 GCF_902497745.1 Pseudomonas fluorescens | reverse complement strand
TGTAGTGGTCTAATGAAACCGGACACCCATTTAGGCGAGAATGCTCGCCAGATCGAGGTGTCAGATGACTAAACAACGCCGCTCCTTTACTCCTGAATTCAAGCGCGAGGCTGCCGACCTTGTGCTCAAACAAAACTACAGCTACATCGAAGCCAGCCGTTCACTCGGCATTGGTGAATCGGCATTGCGCCGCTGGGTTGACCAGATTCAGAAAGAACATAAAGGCGTCACCCCGCAGAGCAAGGCACTGACTCCGGAACAGCAAAAAATTCAGGAGCTGGAAGCCCGGATTGCTCGGCTTGAGCGAGAGAAATCAATACTAAAAAAGGCTACCGCGCTCTTGATGTCGGAAGATCACGAGCGTTCGCGCTGATTGACCAGTTGAGGGCACATGAGCCGGTTGATTGGCTGTGCAAGGTGTTTGACGTCACTCGCTCGTGTTACTACGCCCAGCGCCTGCGGCGCCGCACGCCCGATGTTGAACGGCTTCGATTGCGTAGTCGCGTCAGTGAGCTGTTCTCGCAAAGTCGCAGCTCTGCGGGCAGTCGCAGCATCCTGTCGCTGATGCGTGAAGACGGTGAGCAACTCGGTCGATTCAAAGTGCGTAGCTTGATGCGCGAGCTTGATTTAGTCAGCAAACAACCCGGCTCCCATGCCTACAAACGAGCAACAGTAGAAAGACTGGATATCCCGAACACATTGAACCGCGAGTTCGACGTGCCAGCGCCCAATCAAGTCTGGTGCGGCGATATCACCTACATTTGGGCGCAAGGAAAGTGGCATTACCTGGCTGTCGTCCTGGATCTTTGTACGCGTCGGATCGTGGGCTGGGCGCTGTCGGAAAAGCCAGACGCTGAGCTGGTGATCAAAGCGCTGGATATGGCTTACGAGCAGCGTGGCAGGCCTTCGGATCTGCTATTCCACTCGGACCAGGGATCGCAATATGCAAGCCGACTCTTTCGCCAGCGGTTGTGGCGATACCGCATGCGCCAGAGCATGAGTCGACGAGGAAACTGCTGGGATAACGCACCGATGGAGCGCGTATTTCGCAGCTTGAAAACAGAATGGATACCGACCGTGGGCTATCGAACTGCGCAGGAAGCACAGCGCGATATCAGCCATTTTTTGATGCATCGCTACAACTGGATTCGGCCTCACCAATTCAACGATGGGTTGGCGCCAGCGCGGGCCGAGGAAAAACTTAACGTCGTGTCCGGGATTAGTTGACCACCACAGGGAGTGTCTATCTCGGTATATCCAGCGGTTGTGGGCATATCCGTTGCTGCGGTGATGGCTGCTTAGGGTTCCGCCCTTACGGCGGGTCACTTTTTACAAACGCCTAAAAAGTAACCAAAAACGCTTGCTCCTACGTACGGCCCGCTCGCTGGGGCTCGGGGTTCCTTCGCTCCGGGATCGATCCGGGCGCAGCGTCTCCGGTTTGCTTCGCTGCACCTACTCCCGCTGTGTTTGGCTTCGCCAAACGGTCGCTGCGCTCCCACGCCCGGATCAATCCCTCCACTCAGCCTTCCGACGTCGCCCGTGGATCAAGATCAAAAGCAGGCGAGCTGACACTCGGCCTATTGAGTGGTGAAGAGCGCGGGTGTTCGGCTTTTGATTTGCGTTGTTGCTGCCCCTCATCGGAACGCCGCCCGCCCAGCCCTCTCCCGAGGGAGAGGGAGCCGATTTTTGGGCATTTCAAAATCTGAGTTCGACTCGGTATTTCACGTCGGCGTAGCTCGCCCAAACACCTCGGTCAGTCCCCTCTCCCTCCGGGAGAGGGTTAGGGTGAGGGGCTTTTGATCTACTTCAGAATCTGAGTTCGACTCGGTATTTCAAGTCGGCGTATCTCTCGCAATCACCTCGGTCAGTCCCCTCTCCCTTTGGGAGAGGGCTAGGGTGAGGGGCTTTTGATCTACTTCAGAATCTGAGTTCGACTCGGTATTTCAAGTCGGCGTATCTCTCGCAATCACCTCGGTC
>NZ_CABVHJ010000056.1 GCF_902497745.1 Pseudomonas fluorescens | reverse complement strand
CAATCAATCGTTGTATCTCAGACCATTACCGAGTTGAAACCATGAACTTAAAATCAGCCCTACTCAACACGGCAGGCTGCGCGGTGCTCGCCCTATCGATAAACGCGCAAGCAGAGGTCGACTATGGGTACATGTATCCACCCATGTTGCCCAATGAACAAACCATGAATGATCTACCGTATGCCATTCCCTGTGCAGAGGCGAAGAATCAGTACGGGGCGAAGTTTTACCGCTGCACTTGGTATACCCTCCCAAGGAACATTACACAATGGAATGCCCAGCAGCAGCGTAACGTCACCTTCAGCAATCAACTCAGCGGCAAATGTTTGCGCGGTACCTGTCGGGTAGCTAACGGTTCAGGCATCTATGGCATGTACGGCCAAGACCTCAGCTTTAGCCTGTCCATTTACTATTACATCTATGAAAGCGAGGATGGTTATCCCATTGCCTATCGCATGGACGGCGGCCCTAATAAAAAAGGCAAAGGGGTGACGTACGCTCAAGCCCGCACAACACTGCAGGACTTCTTGCTGGATCACGGCATCAGTCAGACCAACGTAAAAGATGCGATGGCCGCGTACCACTTAGATGCCAACGCATCGCATGACCAACCTGTCGATGCGGCGCCTCAGGTTAAAAATCAGCCTATGACTAAACCCACCAGACATATTCAGGTAAAGGAAGCGTGGTGCAATCCCCAGGCCGACGATGACTGCACTATCAATGGTAAGAAAGTGGCTAAAGCAGCGCTCAAGCAATACCTGCCAGCGGTCTACGAACTGGAAGTACTCAATGCCGGCGGGTATTGCGAATACCCGATCTGTTACGACAAAAATGACAAACCCGTGGGCATTCACTAGATGCAAAAAGGCACGAAAAAAACCGTGCCTTTATTTTTTAGCCTTAATGAACAAATACCATGCGGCAATGCCCAGCCCCTATTATCACGAAAGGTATCATCATGAAGCATGCACCACTCACGCTGCTCCCACTCCTGTTAATGCTTGGCGGTACCGTACAGGCTCAAGACGATGTCGCGACTTGTTCGTTGATCCGAGTAGACCAATACTACGGCCTCAAGGAATGGGATTGCCGTATTCCGAATACCCCCGTCCGAATCAGCAACGTCTACACCGACCAACAGGGCCAACGGCGAGTTGAGAGCATCAGCAGCCAACAGAACGCCCTATGCGACGATCAAGGGGTCTGTTCCAACAGTGGTAGTTTCGCTGGCAATGCACCTGCGGGCAGCTACCACTACACAGTCGGTTGGTATTTGGGAATGGATACGAAAGGTAACCCAGCGTCTTACAAAAGCGGAACAGGGCCCGGGTTTGGTGGAAAGTACTTGAGCGCTCCTGCCGAGCCTACACCTGTACAGTCAACGCAGCCGCTACCGGAAGTGATCTGTATGCCGACGGCGAGTTTTAACTGCTCGGTTGATGGCAAAGAAATAGAAGATGATGACTTACCCAAATACCTACCCATCGTCAAAGAACAATACGTCAAGAAAGCGGGAGGCAGCTGCCAGAGTATCCCGCTGTGCTACGACAAAAGCATGATGCTTCTGGGCTTAAACAAGAAGTACTTTTAAAGACCCGCCCGGAAGATACCCATCGATGCGCAACGCACACGTTCGCCTGGCCAATCACGTGGATTTGTGCATTGGCCTTGTATCAAAGCCTTAAGCAAAAACACAATACACGGCTCGCCCCAATCGTAAATATCGCCGCAGAAACGCGTCCTCGCTACACTCCATGTCCCGCCATCTCGCATGGGCGTGTAGTCGAGCTTTGCGCTCACGCCTTAGACTCAACCAAACCATTTGGCGCAGGAAGCGGAGCTGTGGTGTTTAAATGGCTGCCCCCGTGCTCTATACCTTTCAGTAGCTCCTTGATGCATTCCTCATCAGGTAGCTTAGCAAAGTCGAAGTTCATTGAAGTTTGAGTATCAGTGCTTGATGAGGATAGGACTTCTTGGTTATAGGCTAATGAGT
>NZ_CABVHJ010000055.1 GCF_902497745.1 Pseudomonas fluorescens | reverse complement strand
ATTCCAGGGTGATCAGCGATTGGTCGGCTTCAACGGTATCGCCAGCCTTGACCAACACTTCGATGATCTTGGCTTTGCCGGCCGAACCGATGTCCGGAACGTGGATGTCCTGAACGCTGTCGGCAACCGGTGCTGCTGGCGCGGCTGCCGGAGCAGGTGCAGCGGCAGCGGCCGGGGCAGCAGCCTGAGCCGGAGCGGCAGCCGCAGGGGCCGCAGCACCCGCCACTTCCAGATCCAGAATCAGGTCGCCAGTGCCGACTTCGTCGTTGAGCTTGACGCTGATGGCCTTGACCACGCCAGCGGCAGGCGACGGGATTTCCATGCTCGCCTTGTCGGATTCCAGAGTGATCAGCGATTGATCAGCTTCGACGGTATCGCCGACCTTGACCTGAATCTCGATGATCTGCGCCTTGCCCGCCGAACCGATGTCCGGCACGTGTACTTGCTGAACCGAAGCGGCAGCAGGGGCAGCGGCAGGCGCGGCAGCAGCCGGAGCGGCAGCCGGTTTTTCTTCAGCCTTTTTAGCCGGTGCAGCAGCCGGAGCAGGGGCCGCTTCAGCGGCGCCCTCGACTTCCAGCTCAAGCAGTTCGTCGCCTTCTTTCAGACGGTCGCCCAGCTTCACTTTCAGGCTCTTGATGACGCCGGCTTTCGGGGCCGGCACTTCCATGCTGGCCTTGTCCGATTCCAGGGTCAGGATGCTCTGGTCGGCTTCGATACGGTCGCCGACCTTCACAAACAGTTCAATTACTTCACCTTCACCGCTGCCGATGTCAGGTACGCGAATGAGTTCGCTCACAAAATGTCTCCTCAGCAGTCCAGTGGGTTGCGTTTTTCCGGGTCGATGCCGAACTTGACGATGGCCTCAGCCACCACCTTAGGTTCGATATCACCACGGTCAGCCAGTGCTTCCAGGGCTGCCAACACCACGAAATGACGGTCAACTTCGAAGAAATGACGCAGTTTCTTGCGGCTGTCGCTGCGGCCGAAACCGTCGGTGCCGAGGACTTTGAACTCCTTGGACGGTACCCACTGACGGATCTGCTCGGCGAACAGTTTCATGTAGTCGGTAGAGGCGATGACCGGACCTTTACGGCCGTTCAGGCACTCTTCGACGTAGCTCAGCTTAGGCTTCTGGCCCGGCTTCAGACGGTTGCTGCGCTCTACAGCGAGGCCGTCGCGACGCAGTTCGTTGAAGCTGGTAACGCTCCACACGTCAGCGCCAACGTTGAACTCTTCACGCAGGATCTTCGCCGCTTCACGGACTTCACGCAGGATGGTGCCGGAGCCCATCAGCTGTACGTGGTGCGCCGCATCGCGGGTGTCTTCTTCGAGCAGGTACATGCCTTTCTTGATGCCTTCTTCGGCACCGGCCGGCATGGCTGGCTGCTGGTACGACTCGTTCATCACGGTGATGTAGTAGAAGATGTCCTGTTGCTCTTCGGTCATCTTCTTCATGCCGTCCTGAATGATCACCGCCAGCTCGTAGCCGTAGGTCGGATCGTAGGTGCGGCAGTTCGGGATGGTCGCGGCCAGCAGGTGGCTGTGACCGTCTTCGTGTTGCAGACCTTCACCGTTCAGGGTGGTACGGCCGGCGGTGCCGCCGATCAGGAAGCCACGGGTACGGCTGTCGCCAGCGGCCCAGGCCAGGTCGCCAATACGCTGGAAGCCGAACATCGAGTAGAAGATGTAGAACGGCAGCATCGGCCGGTTGTGGCTGGAGTACGAAGTACCGGCAGCGATGAACGAGCTCATGGCGCCTGCTTCGTTGATGCCTTCTTCAAGGATCTGACCTTTCTGGTCTTCCTTGTAGAACATCACCTGGTCTTTATCGACCGGCTCGTAGAGCTGGCCGACGGACGAGTAGATGCCGAGCTGACGGAACATGCCTTCCATACCGAAGGTACGGGCTTCGTCCGGGATGATCGGAACGATGCGCGGGCCGATTTCCTTGTCCTTGACCAGTTGCGCGAGGATTCGCACGAAGGCCATGGTGGTGGAAATTTCACGGTCGCCGGAACCG
>NZ_CABVHJ010000054.1 GCF_902497745.1 Pseudomonas fluorescens | reverse complement strand
CTCCCTCTGGGAGAGGGTTAGGGTGAGGGGAAACAGCCTCACCGCAAATGCGCCTGCTCAACCAACCAAATCATCAATTCTTCAAGCGGCGGCGATGCCTCGATCCCCGGCGGCAACACCACGTAATACGCCAGCCCCGTCTTCACCTTCAACTCAAACGGCATCACCAGCCGCCCCGCGCGCAAGTCATCACCAATCAACGACCAATCCCCGATCGCCACCCCCGTCCCGTGGGACGCCATCGACATCGCCTGATCCAGCGTTTCGAAATGCTGGCCGCTGCCGATGTTGTTCAACTGCAGCCCGGCTGCGTTCAGCCACACCGACCAATCCTGAATATCGTGCGTCGGATGTAGCAACAGATGCTGCTGCAAATCCGCCGGTGCATTCAATACCGGCGACCCCTTGAGCAACAGCGGCGAGCACACCGGTGTCAGCTGCTCGTCGAACAGGTGCAACGCGCCCGGCGAGTTGTCGGGCGGCGGGCCGTAGATCACCGCTGCATCGAATTGCTCGCGCTGAAAATCCACGCCGTGTTGCAGCGAGGCCGTGAGTTTCACCGGCACGTCCGGGCGGTCTTTCTGCCATTGCAGCAAGCGCGGCAGCAGCCAGCGCATCACGCAGCTCGGCGCTTTGAGTTGCAGGGTTTCGCGCTGCAGGCCGATTTGCTCGGTCGCTTCGCTGATCAGGCCGAAGACTTTTTCCACTCGCGGTAGCCATTCACGTCCTTCGGCGGTCAGCGCCAGGCCACGGGCCAGACGGATAAACAGCGGATAACCGAGATGCTCTTCCAGCCCGGCGATCTGCCGGCTCACCGCGCCCTGGGTGATGTGCAACTGCTCAGCGGCGCGGGTGAAGTTGCAGCACTGCGCGGTGATCAAAAACGTATGCAGGGCGGGCAGAGGAGGCAGTCGTTTCATGGGGAACCAAGGTATGACGTGAGGACATGGCTAGTATGACTTTTAATCGATTGTTGCCGCTACCTGCCGACCGTTCCAATGAAGCCATTCCACGGACCCTGTGGGAGCGAGAAGGGCAATCGACATGGCGACGTGTGGCGAAGTACTGGTCAAGTTACTCGAAGGTTATGGGGTCGGGCAGGTGTTCGGCATTCCCGGCGTACACACCGTGGAGCTGTATCGCGGGCTGGCGCGTTCGAGCATTCGCCACGTCACGCCTCGGCATGAGCAGGGCGCCGGTTTCATGGCTGACGGCTATGCGCGCACCAGCGGCAAACCGGGAGTGTGCTTCATCATCACCGGGCCGGGCATGACCAACATCACCACCGCCATGGGCCAGGCCTACGCCGATTCGATCCCGATGCTGGTGATCTCCAGTGTGCAATCGCGCAGTCAGTTGGGCGGCGGGCGCGGCAAGCTGCATGAGTTGCCGAATCAGAGCGCACTGGTCGCAGGTGTTGCGGCGTTCTCGCATACCTTGATGTCCGCTGCTGAATTGCCGGTGGTGCTGGCGCGTGCTTTTGCGTTGTTTAAGGCCGGTCGTCCGCGTCCGGTACACATCGAAATTCCTTTGGACGTGCTGGTCGAAAACGCTGATGACTTGCTCGCCAGTGTGCCGGTCAATATCGACCGCGCCGGCGCTGCGCCTGCGGCCGTCAAACGCATGAGCGAGCTGCTGGCTGAAGCCAGACGTCCGCTGATTCTGGCCGGTGGCGGTGCCATCGACGCAGCGCCGGAGCTGACTAAACTTGCCGAGTTGCTCGACGCTCCAGTGGCGCTGACGATTAATGCCAAAGGCATGCTGCCGGGTACCCATCCGCTGTTGATCGGCTCGACCCAGACGCTGGTCGCCACCCGCGCGCTGGTCGCTGATGCCGATGTGGTTCTAGCCATCGGCACTGAATTGGCCGAGACCGATTACGACGTGACCTTCGCTGGCGGTTTCGAGATTCCCGGCAAACTGCTGCGCATCGATATCGACGCCGACCAGACCGTGCGTAACTACCCGCCGCACCTGGCGCTGGTGGCCGATGCGCGCAATGCCGCGCAAGCCTTGCTGAACTCGCTGTCGCAGGAAAAACTTGCCGCGCGCAGCCGCGATTGGGGTCAGGCCCGTGCCGGTAAACTGCGCGCCGAACTGGCCGCGAGCTGGGACGCGCCGACCCTCGCACAAACCCGTTTCCTCGACATCGTGCTCGATGAATTGCCGAACGCCGTATTCGTCGGCGATTCCACGCAACCGGTGTACACCGGCAACCTGACGTTCAACCCGGATCACCCGAGCCGTTGGTTCAATGCCTCGACCGGTTACGGCACCCTCGGCTACGCCTTGCCGGCAGCGATTGGTGCTTGG
>NZ_CABVHJ010000053.1 GCF_902497745.1 Pseudomonas fluorescens | reverse complement strand
AAAGTTTCCGGTTTTCCTTCTCCGCGCTTCTTGCGATCTTCGATCGCGAACCAGCCAAACCGTAGCAAACGTGTTTTCTCTGGATGCAGTGTCAGGTTGAACTGAGCTAGTCGAGCCTCCAACGCCTGGCGAAAACTCCATGCATCTTCATGCTTTTCAAACCCAAGCACACTGTCGTCTGCGTACCGCACAGCAATCATCTGACCTCGTGCAGTACGCTCGCGCCATTGCCTGATCCACAAGTCCATCACGTAGTGCAGGTAGATGTTGGCAAGCAACGGTGAAATGGGCGCACCTTGCGGCGTGCCCTGCTTCGCAGGAATGCGCTTTCCATTTTCGAGAACACCTGTGCGCAACCATCGAGCTATCAGCGCTAACATTCGCCTATCCGCGATTCGGTGTTGCAGGAAGCACATCATCCATTCGTGATCGATGGTGTCAAAGAACGCTCGAATATCCACGTCCAATATCCAGCGAACACGCGAATTCTGTATTCCTACCGATAACGCATCCAATGCATCGTGTTGCCCTCGACCTGGGCGAAAACCATACGAGAGTCCGAGAAAGTTCTGCTCATAAATTGCGTTGAGCACTTGCACGACTGCGGTCTGGACGATCTTGTCTTCCAGTGCGGTTACGCCCAGCGGGCGCTCGCTACCATCTGCCTTTGGGATAAACACCCGCCGGACAGGCTGGGCGCGATAGCGGCCACTATGCACTTTGTCGTGTAAGGCTGTCAGCCTTGTGAGCAGACCTTGCTCATACTCTCGCCACGATAGACCATCCACACCACTGGCCGCGTCTCGCTTGAGATTGTAGAAACTCTCGTGCAATAGCTCGACCGTCACGTGGTGCAGCAAGCTCGTGAACTTTACCCGGCGATCTCGCCGAGCTGCTTGACGTACAGCGAGCAACCCTGACAACGCACTTGTCCGGCTCTGCGTCCGGGATGCGGAAAGCTGTTCGCTGTTCCCCTTGGCTAACTCCCTTTCCTCCATTGTCTCCGCTGAGCAAAACCCATTGTTCGACAACTTCTCAGGTACTACGGAGTTATCCGACTTCTCATCCGCGTAGACGGCAGGCTTTTGGCTTGTGACCTTTCCTGCCCCGTCTGGCTTGTCACGACCAGACACGGATGAGATCTCCCAGCTTCCGTACAGTTGACTTCCCAGCATGCTCAGGGTCTACGACCGCGCAGGGCGTGAAACATGGCTTGCGATTATCGTCATGCACACTGTGGCCTTCCGCTTCGCTTAACAGCGTCGGCGCCCTGGACTCATGATTTCGCGGCTCAATGGCTGGCCTGCTGGTTTCCCCTGCCAACGCTTCGCCGTACACCTCACGGTGCACTGTAGTGGTCTAATGAAACCGGACACCCATTTAGGCGAGAATGCTCGCCAGATCGAGGTGTCAGATGACTAAACAACGCCGCTCCTTTACTCCTGAATTCAAGCGCGAGGCTGCCGACCTTGTGCTCAAACAAAACTACAGCTACATCGAAGCCAGCCGTTCACTCGGCATTGGTGAATCGGCATTGCGCCGCTGGGTTGACCAGATTCAGAAAGAACATAAAGGCGTCACCCCGCAGAGCAAGGCACTGACTCCGGAACAGCAAAAAATTCAGGAGCTGGAAGCCCGGATTGCTCGGCTTGAGCGAGAGAAATCAATACTAAAAAAGGCTACCGCGCTCTTGATGTCGGAAGATCACGAGCGTTCGCGCTGATTGACCAGTTGAGGGCACATGAGCCGGTTGATTGGCTGTGCAAGGTGTTTGACGTCACTCGCTCGTGTTACTACGCCCAGCGCCTGCGGCGCCGCACGCCCGATGTTGAACGGCTTCGATTGCGTAGTCGCGTCAGTGAGCTGTTCTCGCAAAGTCGCAGCTCTGCGGGCAGTCGCAGCATCCTGTCGCTGATGCGTGAAGACGGTGAGCAACTCGGTCGATTCAAAGTGCGTAGCTTGATGCGCGAGCTTGATTTAGTCAGCAAACAACCCGGCTCCCATGCCTACAAACGAGCAACAGTAGAAAGACTGGATATCCCGAACACATTGAACCGCGAGTTCGACGTGCCAGCGCCCAATCAAGTCTGGTGCGGCGATATCACCTACATTTGGGCGCAAGGAAAGTGGCATTACCTGGCTGTCGTCCTGGATCTTTGTACGCGTCGGATCGTGGGCTGGGCGCTGTCGGAAAAGCCAGACGCTGAGCTGGTGATCAAAGCGCTGGATATGGCTTACGAGCAGCGTGGCAGGCCTTCGGATCTGCTATTCCACTCGGACCAGGGATCGCAATATGCAAGCCGACTCTTTCGCCAGCGGTTGTGGCGATACCGCATGCGCCAGAGCATGAGTCGACGAGGAAACTGCTGGGATAACGCACCGATGGAGCGCGTATTTCGCAGCTTGAAAACAGAATGGATACCGACCGTGGGCTATCGAACTGCGCAGGAAGCACAGCGCGATATCAGCCATTTTTTGATGCATCGCTACAACTGGATTCGGCCTCACCAATTCAACGATGGGTTGGCGCCAGCGCGGGCCGAGGAAAAACTTAACGTCGTGTCCGGGATTAGTTGACCACCACA
>NZ_CABVHJ010000052.1 GCF_902497745.1 Pseudomonas fluorescens | reverse complement strand
GTGCACCGTGAGGTGTACGGCGAAGCGTTGGCAGGGGAAACCAGCAGGCCAGCCATTGAGCCGCGAAATCATGAGTCCAGGGCGCCGACGCTGTTAAGCGAAGCGGAAGGCCACAGTGTGCATGACGATAATCGCAAGCCATGTTTCACGCCCTGCGCGGTCGTAGACCCTGAGCATGCTGGGAAGTCAACTGTACGGAAGCTGGGAGATCTCATCCGTGTCTGGTCGTGACAAGCCAGACGGGGCAGGAAAGGTCACAAGCCAAAAGCCTGCCGTCTACGCGGATGAGAAGTCGGATAACTCCGTAGTACCTGAGAAGTTGTCGAACAATGGGTTTTGCTCAGCGGAGACAATGGAGGAAAGGGAGTTAGCCAAGGGGAACAGCGAACAGCTTTCCGCATCCCGGACGCAGAGCCGGACAAGTGCGTTGTCAGGGTTGCTCGCTGTACGTCAAGCAGCTCGGCGAGATCGCCGGGTAA
This sequence comes from Pseudomonas fluorescens, assembly GCF_902497745.1. Classification (GTDB taxonomy): domain Bacteria; phylum Pseudomonadota; class Gammaproteobacteria; order Pseudomonadales; family Pseudomonadaceae; genus Aquipseudomonas; species Aquipseudomonas fluorescens_BM. Next base: position 2,221 of record NZ_CABVHJ010000052.1, on the reverse strand, counting down.
AGTTCACGAGCTTGCTGCACCACGTGACGGTCGAGCTATTGCACGAGAGTTTCTACAATCTCAAGCGAGACGCGGCCAGTGGTGTGGATGGTCTATCGTGGCGAGAGTATGAGCAAGGTCTGCTCACAAGGCTGACAGCCTTACACGACAAAGTGCATAGTGGCCGCTATCGCGCCCAGCCTGTCCGGCGGGTGTTTATCCCAAAGGCAGATGGTAGCGAGCGCCCGCTGGGCGTAACCGCACTGGAAGACAAGATCGTCCAGACCGCAGTCGTGCAAGTGCTCAACGCAATTTATGAGCAGAACTTTCTCGGACTCTCGTATGGTTTTCGCCCAGGTCGAGGGCAACACGATGCATTGGATGCGTTATCGGTAGGAATACAGAATTCGCGTGTTCGCTGGATATTGGACGTGGATATTCGAGCGTTCTTTGACACCATCGATCACGAATGGATGATGTGCTTCCTGCAACACCGAATCGCGGATAGGCGAATGTTAGCGCTGATAGCTCGATGGTTGCGCACAGGTGTTCTCGAAAATGGAAAGCGCATTCCTGCGAAGCAGGGCACGCCGCAAGGTGCGCCCATTTCACCGTTGCTTGCCAACATCTACCTGCACTACGTGATGGACTTGTGGATCAGGCAATGGCGCGAGCGTACTGCACGAGGTCAGATGATTGCTGTGCGGTACGCAGACGACAGTGTGCTTGGGTTTGAAAAGCATGAAGATGCATGGAGTTTTCGCCAGGCGTTGGAGGCTCGACTAGCTCAGTTCAACCTGACACTGCATCCAGAGAAAACACGTTTGCTACGGTTTGGCTGGTTCGCGATCGAAGATCGCAAGAAGCGCGGAGAAGGAAAACCGGAAACTTTCGATTTTCTCGTGGACGAGCCCCCTGAAAGACAGGACACCGTTTCCCCCTTAACATAAGGGATAGGCAAACGACTGTGTATATGACTAATAGAAACGATAAGGGTGGGGAGCTGTTGGGTCAGGAGCGGCGTCGCCGCTGGAGCCCAGAGCAAAAACTGGCCATGGTTCGCGAGAGCCTGCAACCGGGGCAAAGCGTCTCGGTGGTGGCTCGGCAGAATGGCGTTAATGCCAACCAGCTGTTTCAGTGGCGCAAGCTCTATCAGAGCGGCAGTCTCTCTGCGGTCAGTGCTGGAGAGAGCGTTGTGCCTGCTTCCGAACTGGCCGATGCGCTCAAGCAGATCCGCGAGCTACAGCGCATGCTGGGCAAGAAAACCATGCAGGTCGAGATCCTCCAGGAAGCCGTGGAGATTGCTCGGTCGCGAAAATGGATTGCGCACTCACCCTTGTTGCCGGGGGACGACCTGTGAAACTGATCAGTGAAAGTCTCGGTGTAGCGCGCTCGCAATTAACGGTTCGACTCAAGCCAGCGGCACGACCTCAAAGGCGTCGTCCTAGACTGGACGATGTCGCTTTGGTGGAAGAAATTCAGGCTGAGGTAATTCAGGCTGAGGTGAGTGAGCTGCCCAGCTACGGCTACCGCCGCGTGTGGGGCTTGCTGCGTCGCCGGCGTGAACAACAAAGTCAGGCGCCGATCAACGTCAAGCGGGTCTATCGCGTGATGCGCGATCATCAGTTGCTGCTTGAGCGACGAATTAAACAACCCGGCGTGGCGCGTCGCCACGAAGGCCGCATTGCCGTCGCCACCAGCGATACCCGGTGGTGCTCGGACGGGTTTGAGTTTCGCTGTGATGATAACGCCAAGCTGAGCGTGACCTTTGCCCTAGACTGCTGCGACCGCGAAGCCATCGGTTGGGTGGCCAGCCCGACCGGGTACAGCGGCGACGATATCCGTGATCTGATGCTGGAGGCGGTGGAAAAACGCTTCGGTGAAGAGGCGCCTGCCACTCCGGTGCAATGGCTGAGCGACAATGGCTCGGCCTACATCGCGGAACAGACACGCCTGTTTGCCCGACAGATAGGCTTGCAGCCGGTGACGACACCGGTGCGCAGCCCACAGAGCAACGGCATGGCCGAGAGCTTCGTCAAAACGATGAAGCGCGACTACGTCGCGCACATGCCCAAACCTGACCGTGAAACAGCCTTGCGCAACCTGACGATTGCCTTTGAGCATTACAACGAGGAGCATCCGCACAGCGCGTTGAAATACCGTTCACCAAGGGAGTTTAGGCGCTTGGCAGCGGCATCAATTTAACGGGGTATTGGTGTCCGGTTTGGCAGGGGCCAGTCCA
>NZ_CABVHJ010000051.1 GCF_902497745.1 Pseudomonas fluorescens | reverse complement strand
CGGCGTCAACGCGTGCCGCTCAATATGCAGATGACCGGGTTCAAACTGGGCCATGGTTTTCTCCTTTCAAGGCATGGGAGAAGGGCAGGCCTCGGGCCTGCCCCCGGAGTTTCTGATTATCGGTAAGTGATGCCCGGCTTCGCCGTGGTTACTCGAGTACCGGCAGTACCCTGGACAATCGCTTCGATATCCGCCAGCGAACCGATCACCGCGACCTTGCCAGTATGGCGCGCAAATTCGCAGGCTGCCTGCACCTTAGGCCCCATCGAGCCGGCGGCGAAACCGAGGCGTTCGAGTTCGTCCGGGTGCGCTTCGGCAATGGCTTTCTGCGTCGGTTTACCGTAGTCGATGAACGCCGCGTTGACGTCCGTGGCAATCACCAGCAGATCGGCTTCCAGTTGCTCGGCGAGCAGCGACGAGCACAGGTCCTTGTCGATCACTGCCTCGATACCTTTGAGATTACGGTTCTCGTCGTACATGGTCGGAATCCCGCCGCCACCGGCGCAGATCACGATGCTGCCCTTGTCCAGCAGCCATTTGATCGGGCGGATTTCGAAGATGCGTTTTGGCCGTGGGCTGGCGACCACACGGCGGAACTTGTCGCCATCCGGAGCAATCGCCCAGCCTTTTTCAGCAGCGAGTTTTTCCGCTTCGGCCTTGTCGTAGACGGGGCCGATCGGCTTGGTCGGGTTCTGGAAGGCCGGATCCTTGGCGTCGACTTCAACCTGGGTGAGCAGGGTGGCGAACGGCACTTCGAAGTCGAGCAGATTGCCCAGTTCCTGTTCGATGATGTAGCCGATCATGCCTTCGGTTTCGGCACCGAGCACGTCCAGCGGGTAAGGGGTGACGGAGGTGTAGGCCGCCGCTTGCAACGACAGCAGGCCGACTTGCGGGCCATTGCCGTGGGCGATGACCAGTTGGTTGCCGGGATGGATCTTGGCGATTTGCTCGGTGGCGATGCGGATGTTGGCGCGCTGATTGTCAGCGGTCATCGGTTCACCACGGCGGAGCAGGGCGTTACCGCCCAGAGCTACGACGATACGCATGGTGCATGTCCTTCTAATCAGAGGAGAGGCAAACAACTCGATCTTCCTGTCGGAACCGGGATCCCCTGTGGGAGCGAGCCTGCTCGCGAAGGCGTCAGCTCAGGCGACATCTTTTCTGGATCAGTCTTCCAGCAGCTCTTCAGCCTGACCCAGGATGTTTTCCAGGGTGAAGCCGAACTCTTCGAACAGTGCCGAAGCCGGAGCCGATTCGCCGTAAGTGGTCATGCCGATCACGCGACCTTCCAGACCCACGTACTTGAACCAGAAGTCGGCGTGAGCCGCTTCGATCGCGATACGTGCGCTGACCTGCAACGGCAGCACGGCTTGCTTGTAGCCGGCGTCCTGAGCATCGAACACGCTGGTGCAAGGCATCGAAACCACGCGCACTTTGCGGCCCTGCTCGGTCAGCTTGTCGAAAGCCTGAACCGCCAGACCGACTTCCGAACCGGTGGCGATCAGGATCAGCTCAGGCTCGCCTGCGCAGTCCTTCAGCACGTAACCGCCACGGCTGATGTCGGCAATCTGGCCGGCATCGCGTTCCTGGTGCTGCAGGTTCTGACGCGAGAAGATCAGCGCCGATGGGCCGTCCTTGCGCTCCAGAGCGTTTTTCCAGGCCACGGCCGATTCAACGGCATCGGCTGGACGCCAGGTGTCGAGGTTCGGTGTGGTACGCAGGCTGGTCAGCTGCTCGATCGGCTGGTGCGTCGGGCCGTCTTCGCCCAGACCGATGGAGTCGTGGGTGTAGACGTGGATCACTTGCTTCTTCATCAGCGCGGACATGCGCACGGCGTTGCGCGCGTATTCCATGAACATCAGAAAGGTCGCGCCGTAAGGTACCAGGCCCCCGTGCAGGGTCACGCCGTTCATGATTGCGGTCATGCCGAATTCGCGCACGCCGTAGTACATGTAGTTGCCGCTGGCATCTTCAGCGCTGACGCCTTTGCAGCCTTTCCACAGGGTCAGGTTGGAACCGGCCAGGTCAGCGGAGCCGCCGAGCAGTTCCGGCAGCAGCGGGCCGAACGCGTTCAGGGTGTTCTGGCTGGCTTTGCGGCTGGCGATGGTTTCGCCTTTGGCCGCGACTTCAGCGATGTAAGCCGAGGCTTTTTCGGAGAAGTCGGCCGGCAGCTCACCGCTCAGGCGACGTACCAGTTCGTTGGCTTCAGTCGGGAACGCAGCGGAGTAAGCAGCGAAACGCTGATCCCACTCGGCTTCGGTTGCGCGACCTTTTTCCTTGGCATCCCACTCGGCATAGATATCGGCCGGGATTTCGAACGGACCGTGGTTCCAGTTCAGCGCCTGACGGGTCAGCGCGATTTCCGCGTCACCCAGTGGAGCGCCGTGGCAATCTTCTTTGCCCTGCTTGTTCGGCGAGCCGAAACCGATGGTGGTCTTGCAGCAGATCAGCGTCGGCAGCGGGCTCTTGCGCGCGGTTTCGATAGCAGTCTTGATCTCTTCCGGATCGTGACCGTCAACGTTGCGGATCACTTGCCAGTTGTAGGCTTCGAAACGCTTCGGGGTGTCATCAGTGAACCAGCCTTCGACTTCGCCGTCGATGGAGATGCCGTTGTCATCATAGAACGCGATCAGCTTGCCCAGACCCAGAGTGCCGGCCAGGGAAGCGACTTCGTGGGAAATGCCTTCCATCATGCAGCCATCACCCAGGAACACGTAGGTGTGGTGGTCGACGATGTCGTGGCCAGGACGGTTGAACTGCGCGCCCAGAACCTTTTCAGCCAGAGCGAAACCTACAGCGTTGGCCAGACCCTGACCCAGCGGGCCGGTGGTGGTTTCAACGCCCGGGGTGTAACCGAATTC
>NZ_CABVHJ010000050.1 GCF_902497745.1 Pseudomonas fluorescens | reverse complement strand
CGAGAAAATCGAAAGTTTCCGGTTTTCCTTCTCCGCGCTTCTTGCGATCTTCGATCGCGAACCAGCCAAACCGTAGCAAACGTGTTTTCTCTGGATGCAGTGTCAGGTTGAACTGAGCTAGTCGAGCCTCCAACGCCTGGCGAAAACTCCATGCATCTTCATGCTTTTCAAACCCAAGCACACTGTCGTCTGCGTACCGCACAGCAATCATCTGACCTCGTGCAGTACGCTCGCGCCATTGCCTGATCCACAAGTCCATCACGTAGTGCAGGTAGATGTTGGCAAGCAACGGTGAAATGGGCGCACCTTGCGGCGTGCCCTGCTTCGCAGGAATGCGCTTTCCATTTTCGAGAACACCTGTGCGCAACCATCGAGCTATCAGCGCTAACATTCGCCTATCCGCGATTCGGTGTTGCAGGAAGCACATCATCCATTCGTGATCGATGGTGTCAAAGAACGCTCGAATATCCACGTCCAATATCCAGCGAACACGCGAATTCTGTATTCCTACCGATAACGCATCCAATGCATCGTGTTGCCCTCGACCTGGGCGAAAACCATACGAGAGTCCGAGAAAGTTCTGCTCATAAATTGCGTTGAGCACTTGCACGACTGCGGTCTGGACGATCTTGTCTTCCAGTGCGGTTACGCCCAGCGGGCGCTCGCTACCATCTGCCTTTGGGATAAACACCCGCCGGACAGGCTGGGCGCGATAGCGGCCACTATGCACTTTGTCGTGTAAGGCTGTCAGCCTTGTGAGCAGACCTTGCTCATACTCTCGCCACGATAGACCATCCACACCACTGGCCGCGTCTCGCTTGAGATTGTAGAAACTCTCGTGCAATAGCTCGACCGTCACGTGGTGCAGCAAGCTCGTGAACTTTACCCGGCGATCTCGCCGAGCTGCTTGACGTACAGCGAGCAACCCTGACAACGCACTTGTCCGGCTCTGCGTCCGGGATGCGGAAAGCTGTTCGCTGTTCCCCTTGGCTAACTCCCTTTCCTCCATTGTCTCCGCTGAGCAAAACCCATTGTTCGACAACTTCTCAGGTACTACGGAGTTATCCGACTTCTCATCCGCGTAGACGGCAGGCTTTTGGCTTGTGACCTTTCCTGCCCCGTCTGGCTTGTCACGACCAGACACGGATGAGATCTCCCAGCTTCCGTACAGTTGACTTCCCAGCATGCTCAGGGTCTACGACCGCGCAGGGCGTGAAACATGGCTTGCGATTATCGTCATGCACACTGTGGCCTTCCGCTTCGCTTAACAGCGTCGGCGCCCTGGACTCATGATTTCGCGGCTCAATGGCTGGCCTGCTGGTTTCCCCTGCCAACGCTTCGCCGTACACCTCACGGTGCACAACGCATGACTCGGGGTCGAGGTGTTTCGCCATAACTTCTCTCGTAGGGACTTTCACCCTTTATCAACTGCCAGCTTGGCTGGCGCACTAAGCGCTCCATGAGCCCCACATTCAAAGTGGCCAGATGATCCCGGATGCTGTGCTCCCGATTCCTTCCGGAGCCAGCAACTCATGATGCGACCCGACGCCAAAGTCGAAAAAGTCTATCTCTACCCCAAACCCGTGGACTTCCGAAAATCCATTGATGGTCTGGCCGCGCTGGTCGAATTGGATATCAAGGTCGCCGTGTTCGACCCTGTGCTTTTCGTTTTCCTCAACAAGTCCCGAAACCGCGTGAAGATTTTGTATTGGGAACGCAACGGCTTCTGCCTTTGGCTCAAGCGGCTGGAGTCCGAGCGATTCAAAACATCGCCCGAAGCCAGCGACGAGGCGATTGTCCTGACAGTCCAGGAACTGAACTGGCTACTCGACGGCTTCGACCTCTGGCACAACCGCCCTCATCAGGTTTTGACACTTCGATACGTCGCCTGATTCGGTATAATCCGCGGCATGATTTCCATGCCCAAAGACCTTCCTGGTGATCCTGTTTTGCTCAGGCAATTGCTTGAGCAAATGATCAGTGAGCGGGCGTCTGACAAAGGCAAGATTGTTCATCTTGAAGAAGAGAACGCGCTGTTGCGCCAAAGATTGTTCGGGCGTAAGTCCGAGCAAACGACTGATCCGGCAACGCCGCAGCTGGCGCTCTTCAATGAAGCAGAAAGTGTTGCAGAGCCTGTCGATGAAGCCTGCGAAGAAGAAGTTGTCGTGCCGACCAAACGTCGCGGCAAACGTAAGCCGCTGCCCACCGACCTGCCCCGAATCGAAGTCATCCATGAACTTCCCGAGCATGAGCTGACGTGTGCCTGCGGCTGCCGTAAACACGCCATCGGCGAGGAGGTCAGCGAACAGCTTGAAATCATCCCGATGCAGATCCGCGTCATCAAGCATGTACGCAAGGTCTATGGCTGCCGCGATTGTGAGTCGGCACCGGTGGCGGCGGATAAACCCGCCCAACTGATTGAAAAAAGCATGGCCAGTCCGAGCGTGCTGGCCATGTTGCTGACGACCAAATACGTCGACGGTCTACCGTTTCACCGTTTCGAAAAGGTGCTGGGCCGTCATGGCATCGATATCCCGCGCCAGACCCTGGCCCGCTGGGTCATCCAGTGCGGTGAGCACTTTCAGCCGCTGCTCAATTTGATGCGCGATAGCCTGTTGGCCAGCCGCATCATCCACTGCGATGAAACGCGCGTGCAGGTGCTCAAAGAGCCGGATCGGGAGCCAAGCAGCCAGTCCTGGATGTGGGTGCAAACCGGTGGCCCGCCTGACAAGCCGGTGATCCTTTTTGACTATTCCACCAGCCGGGCGCAGGAGGTGCCGACGCGCCTGCTCGATGGTTATCGCGGCTACGTGATGACTGACGATTATGCTGGTTACAACGCGCTGGGCGCACAGGCCGGGGTTGAGCGTTTGGGCTGCTGGGCGCATGCA
>NZ_CABVHJ010000049.1 GCF_902497745.1 Pseudomonas fluorescens | reverse complement strand
CGGCGAACTGATCCCGCAAGAATCCGACCGACTGCTCGGCTGGGTCGAATTGGAACTGTCGCACAACGGCATGCTGCTGCGCGGTTATCGCAGCCTGTTTGCCAGCCTGCTGCTGATTGCCGCCGGTCTGGCGGGCGCGGCATTGCTGGCGTTACGCATGGGCCGCACCATCAATCGTCCGCTGAGCCAGATCAAACAAGCCGTCGCGCAACTCAAGGACGGCCATCTGGAAACGCGTCTGCCGCCGCTCGGCAGTCAGGAGCTGGATGAACTGGCGTCGGGCATCAACCGCATGGCCGGCACCCTGCAAAACGCCCGCGAAGAACTGCAGCACAGTGTTGACCAGGCCACCGAAGACGTGCGCCAGAATCTGGAAACCATCGAGATCCAGAACATCGAACTGGATCTGGCGCGCAAAGAAGCACTGGAAGCCAGCCGGATCAAGTCCGAATTCCTCGCCAACATGAGCCACGAGATCCGCACGCCGCTCAACGGCATTCTCGGCTTCACCCATCTGTTGCAGAAAAGCGAACTGACCCCGCGCCAGCTCGATTATCTGGGCACCATCGAAAAATCCGCCGACAGTTTGTTGGGGATCATCAACGAGATCCTCGACTTCTCGAAAATCGAGGCCGGCAAACTGGTGCTCGATCATATTCCGTTCAACCTGCGCGACCTGTTGCAGGACACCCTGACCATCCTCGCCCCCGCTGCGCACGCCAAGCAGCTTGAGCTGGTCAGCCTTGTGTATCGCGACACGCCGCTGTCGCTGGTCGGTGACCCGCTGCGTCTGAAGCAGATTCTCACCAATCTTGTGAGCAACGCGATCAAGTTCACCCGCGAAGGCACCATCGTCGCCAGAGCGATGCTGGAAGAAGAACACGAAGACAGTGTGCAACTGCGCATCAGCATTCAGGACACTGGCATCGGCCTGTCGAATCAGGACGTGCGCGCGTTGTTCCAGGCGTTCAGTCAGGCCGACAACTCGTTGTCGCGCCAGCCGGGTGGCACCGGTCTGGGGCTGGTGATTTCCAAACGCCTGATCGAACAGATGGGCGGTGAAATCGGCGTCGACAGCACACCGGGCGAAGGCTCGGAATTCTGGATCAGCCTGAGCTTGCCCAAGACCCGCGACGATGCCGAAGACTTGCCCTCGGCGCCGCTGCTCGGACGCCGGGTGGCAGTCCTGGAAAACCATGAACTGGCGCGCCAGGCCTTGCAGCATCAACTGGAAGACTGCGGCCTCGATGTCACGCCGTTCAATACCCTGGAAAGCCTGACCAATGGCGTCACTGGCGCGCATCAGACCGATCAGGCGATTGATCTGGCGGTGATCGGCATTACCAGCAACGACATGCTCCCCGAGCGCTTGAACCAGCACATCTGGGATCTCGAACACCTCGGCTGTAAAGTGCTGGTGCTATGCCCGACCACCGAACAGACACTGTTTCATCTGTCGGTGCCCAACCCGCACAGTCAGTTGCAAGCCAAACCGGCCTGTACGCGCAAATTGCGTCGGGCGTTGTCCGATCTGGCCAATCCCCGCCAACCTCGCACCGAGCCGGGCGAACCGTTGTCGAGCCGCGCGCCGAAAGTACTGTGCGTCGACGACAACCCGGCCAACCTGCTGCTGGTGCAAACCCTGCTCGAAGACATGGGCGCCAAGGTGCTTGCCGTGGAAAGCGGTTACGCCGCGGTCAAAGCGGCATGGACGACTACCTGACCAAACCGATCAGCGAGCGGCAACTGGCGCAAGTGGTGCTGAAATGGACCGGCCTGGCCTTGCGCAATCAGGGGCCGGAGCGGACCAGCGAGAATTCCGCTGGCAACAATGAACTGCCGGTGCTCGATCACGAGGAAGGTTTGCGCCTGGCCGCCGGCAAGGCTGATCTCGCTGCGGACATGCTGGCCATGCTGCTTGCCTCACTGGAGGCCGACCGTGAAGCCATCCGCGCGGCGTGCGAAAACCGCGACCAGAACGCATTGATCGAGCGTGTCCATCGCCTGCACGGTGCCACCCGTTATTGCGGCGTACCGCAATTGCGCGCGGCCTGCCAGCGCAGCGAAACCCTGCTCAAGCAGGGTGACCCGAAGGCCGTGGCAGCGCTGGAAGAACTGGAGCGCGCGATCAACCGGCTCGCGGCGCAAGCGAAGATCAGTGCCTGATCCACGGCAATGCCGATCAACGCCAGCACCGCTAAAGTGAGCTTGGGTGATTCAATCCGTGTCGATGTTCCAGGAGGTTTTCATGCGCACGATCGTTTTCAGTAGCCAGACCTACGACCGCGACAGCTTCCTCGCCGTCGATTGCCCGGCGGGTATCGAACTGCACTTTCAACCAGCCCGGCTCAGCCTCGATACGGCGGCGCTGGCTGAAGCGCATGAAGTGGTCTGTGCGTTTATCAACGACGACCTTAGCGCACCGGTACTCGAGCGACTGGCCGCTGGCGGCACACGCCTGATTGCCCTGCGCTCGGCCGGTTACAACCATGTCGATCTGCCCGCGGCGAAACGTCTCGGACTGGCCGTGGTACGCGTACCGGCCTACTCGCCGCATGCGGTGGCCGAACACGCCGTGGCGCTGATCCTGGCCCTCAACCGTCGTCTGCACCGCGCCTATAACCGCACCCGTGAAGGCGATTTCAGCCTGCACGGTCTGACCGGTTTCGACCTGGTTGGCAAAACCGTCGGGATTGTCGGCACCGGTCAGATTGGTGCGGCCTTCGCGAAAATCATGCACGGTTTCGGCTGCGAGCTGCTGGCCTACGATCCGTTCCCGAACCCCGATGTACTGGCGTTGGGCGCGCGCTATCTGAGCCTGCCGGAGCTGCTCGCGCGGTCGCGGATCATCAGCCTGCACTGCCCGCTCAACGAGCAGAGCAAACACCTGATCAACCGCGACT
>NZ_CABVHJ010000048.1:2328-3115 GCF_902497745.1 Pseudomonas fluorescens | reverse complement strand
TGCCGACTTGCTGAACACTCGGCCACGCCAGACGCTGGGCTGGAAGTTTCCGGTCGAGGTACTGGTTGATTACCTTCAACTATCCGCGAGCAACAAGCTCGAAACCATTAACTGACTGTTGCACTTGGAACCTGAGGCCGCCCACTTGAGCAAAACGGCGATAGCTCGCAGAGTGAGTTGTTGAAGCTGCCCATGATGGCGACGCGCTCCTCAGTGCTGAGATGTGTGTACTTCGTGGCATGGCAACACCTTACATCAGGTGTTGCACTTGGTCCTTGAGACCGCCATCCTTAGCCATCCACCACAACCGGAATCCATTACAGGCAACTTACATGCAGACTTCCAACTTGGATTAAAAGCAGCACCTGAATTTAACCCAGGCAATATAAATCATTTGAAAAGTCAGCAGCTCGACTTCTACCCCAAAACTTCACCGAGCACCTTATAGGCCCAGTCAAAAAAATAGCTCAACTTAAATAAAACTTGGGTCCGCACTTGCCTGCGATGAAGCTATCCAAAAAGGAGCCGCAGCTAAGCCACTATCACTCCAGAAAACTTGGCAGGACTGTCCAGGCAGAACATATATAGTATTAAGATAATTAAAAGCCAACCCGTTCCAAAAAAAAACTCTCACCACTGAAGTGCACTGCTATAGATTCGTGACGACTGGCATTTTTAATATTAAACCAATCTCCGTCTTTCAACTCCATCCGCGTAGAGGGACCAATATTAAGAGAAGTATCCGGCTGTGCCACTGGACTCAGGAGCCAAGTCGACCCATTGACAA
>NZ_CABVHJ010000048.1:0-2181 GCF_902497745.1 Pseudomonas fluorescens | reverse complement strand
CAAATAGAACTTAGGGCTTTTTTGAACATTGAGATACTTGCTGGTTATCAGCTCCTGATCAGCCACCTTATAGTCTGTAACCGTCTGGTCATTGGTGATCGTCGCAGCGCCCGTGAAGGCCGGGTTTAGCACTGGCGGTGCAGCAAGATAAGTATTAAATAGCTGCCCCCCTCGACTCACCACTACGATATCTGCACGCTGGCTCTCATAGACAGGAATCGACTGATTCGCGCTAGCCGAGTGTTGAATGTTAATAACTTGTTTTCCCGTACAGTCGTTGATGATCGTCCATTGACCAACAGCACGCATTCGAACCCAATATATGCCTTTTAACTCTCCAATAAAGCGAATGATTGGGCAACTGGTATAAGCATTCGTCATATCTATGCCGCCACCGCCCCCATTCTTCCCCCAGCCCATTTTGCTGACGTCAATAGTCACCACGCCTTGTGTAGATTGGCTCAAGAGTTTCTTGGTTACCAACTCCTGATCGGCCACTTGATAACCGCTGTCCGTCTGATCGTGGTCAAGCGTAACGACGCCAAAAAACTTAGGACTCACCAACGGAGCATATACAGTCTTGACATCCATCGGCGTCACCGCCGTCGTGTTGTCAGTACCCGTTCGTGTTTGCTCTGGAGTCGCCAGCCTCACACCGCCAGTATTGGCCACAATGCCGGCCACATAAGCCTTGGTTACCAACTCCTGGTAGGCAGGCGGGATCTTCGTCTGGTCATTGGTGATCGTGACCCTACCATCGGCACCTACTCGCAAGCGCTCCACGGGGGACGTAAGCGACGCACCTGAACGAGTCGCAACAATGAAATCAGCCTCAGAGCTAGAGCTAGCTTCAATACTGCCAATGGCAACTGGCGGGGTATTCATTTCGGAACTGTTACAACCAAATCCTATCATTCGATAACTGGCGCTACCGAACTCACTCCCGCCCACCTGTAGGTAAATAGAACGGTAGTCCAAGGAATGGGGCGCTGGGCCGCCCGCATCGCCAAGTGACTTCGCGACAATCAATTTGGCTCCTGACTGCGAATTTGGATCCACGATTGTGGCGCAACCACTAAGCCGCGGGCTCGCCAGCGGCGCATACATAGCGCTGATATCTTTAGCGGTCACGGCCTTGGAAACATCCTGACCAGCCTTGACCTCGGCCGCACTTGCCAGTGGCACAACACCCGCGACCGCTGTCGTTGCTGCGGCAACCGATAGTTTTCCATCGTTGTCAATGATGACGTTAGTGCCTTGCTTCACCCCGCCCAAGGTATTAACACTGGCGACCGGAAGCGTGTATGACGAACTGCCTGAGCCCGTGGTTGTAAGCACACCCGTATCACTGACTGTCAGGCCGTCACCCACCATCACACAACCTAGTTTTTTGGGCGTGGCAATCGGAACCTCGATGAAGGTAAAGTCGCGCGTTCCGCTTACCCTGGCATCGCGCTGCAGCGTTGCCCTCACCGTCACCCTTCCCGCTTTTGTGCCATCTGGAACCTGAAACTTCAAATCAGCAGAATGATCATCCGCGTTTATATCCACTAACGCCCAGTTCTTGCCTGAGGGGCCGTAAACATGGGCATTGCATCCGCTCAAACTAAAACGGATCTGATCGCCTGCTTGGTAGTCGTCAGGATTAATGATCCTCGCTTGCGCCCAGCCGTAATTGCTCTCTCCGACAGGCTGAAAATCGCGGCCGGAAAGCGGCCGAATATCAATGCCGTCGACCGTATCACTTTGCTGCGTAGCTAATTGGGAGTTTGTCTTTTTGGTCATAGCGATGCTCCTAGGGATTCTGGACGAGACCCCTGAAAGACAGGACACCGTTTCCCCCTTAACATAAGGGATAGGCAAACGACTGTGTATATGACTAATAGAAACGATAAGGGTGGGGAGCTGTTGGGTCAGGAGCGGCGTCGCCGCTGGAGCCCAGAGCAAAAACTGGCCATGGTTCGCGAGAGCCTGCAACCGGGGCAAAGCGTCTCGGTGGTGGCTCGGCAGAATGGCGTTAATGCCAACCAGCTGTTTCAGTGGCGCAAGCTCTATCAGAGCGGCAGTCTCTCTGCGGTCAGTGCTGGAGAGAGCGTTGTGCCTGCTTCCGAACTGGCCGATGCGCTCAAGCAGATCCGCGAGCTACAGCGCATGCTGGGCAAGAAAACCATGCAGGTCGAG
>NZ_CABVHJ010000047.1:0-2500 GCF_902497745.1 Pseudomonas fluorescens | reverse complement strand
CCTAGGCATTACTCACCCGTCCGCCGCTGAATCCAGGAGCAAGCTCCTCTCATCCGCTCGACTTGCATGTGTTAGGCCTGCCGCCAGCGTTCAATCTGAGCCATGATCAAACTCTTCAGTTCAAACATCTTTGGGTTTTTAAGAAACCCTAAACTTGGCTCAGCAATCGTTGGTTACATCTTTGATTTCTCGCGGAGTAACTTGTGATGCTGATAATCTTGTTGACTATCAGTCTGACTCCACAAGCACCCACACGAATTGCTTGATTCAGTTGTTAAAGAGCGGTTGGTTAAGATCTTTCGTCTCAACCGAGGCGCGCATTCTACAGCAGCCTCATTTGCTGTCAAGTGATTATTTTCAGAAGCTTTCGAAGAATTCTTCAACAACTTCAACCACTTGCGCTTCCGATCTCTCGTCAGCGGGAGGCGAATTCTACAGCGTTACACGCTGCTGTCAACACCTCTTTTTCAACTTCCTTTCTGGCTTCGATGAACTGAAGCAACCTGCTGCCGAAACCTGCATAACTCATTGAATCTCAAGGAGTTTTCCGTTTCGACTGCGCCGGAAGTGGGGCGAATTATAGACATCTCAAATCTGCCGTCAACCGTTAATTTCGGTTTTCTATCGAAAACACTCGAAAGCCCTTCTGTCTATATAGAAGGCGCGACCGCATTGAGGAAAACCACCTATCAGGTAGCCGAAAACCCTATAGATGAGATCGACCCATCCACACAACGGATTATCAGGCAGCACAAAACGATCGCGTTATAGAGCAGCGGGAGACCGGTGAAACCTGGTAACAGAGGGAGTGCAAACAATAGATGGTGTCCCAGGGCAGGTTCGAACTGCCAACCTTCCCCTTAGGAGGGATAATTCTGCACCCAGCCCGCTCGGACAACGCCCACTAATTATGGGTTATGCGTCCGGTTGCGTCCGTGAAAACGGCCCCGTATAGTTCTTTTTGCACCCACTCTGCACCCATGAGAACAAAGTGAAAGAGAAGATTACGGCCAAGCTGCTTGCCGGCCTGCAAGTCACCGGCCGGGAGTATGAGGTCCACGATACCATCATCACCGGGCTATTCGTGCGAGTGACGGCTGCGGGAGCGAAGTCCTATGTGGTGACGTGGGCGCGCGGCCGCAAAAAGACTTTGGGCCGAGTAGGCATCCTCACGCTAGACCAAGCTCGCCAGGAGGCAACACAGTACCTCGCCGACGCGAGGAAGCACGGCGAGCCGCTGGCCGTCACCCAAGGAAGGAAGGGCTCCGCCCTGCCCTCCCTGCGTCAGTTCATCGACGACACCTATATGCCCTGGTTCAAGACGCACCACAAAGGGCATGAGAAAACACTGCATACGCTCGACAACAACTTCGAGGCCATCATGGCTCAACGTCTTGACGCAATCACCGGCCGTGACCTGGACCAGATCCGCACCGGATGGATGAAGTCGGGCAACAAGCCGTCGACGGTCAACCGCAAAATGGGCTCGATCAGCGGTCTATTCAGTAGAGCAGTTGAATGGGAGTACATCGGCGCCCATCCGATGGACAAGCTCAGAGCCCTCAAGGTCGACACAATGGGTCTGGTCCGCTATCTGGGTGCCGACGAGACCAAGCGCCTACGCGAAGCGCTGGACGCGCGCCAAGACGAAGCGCGGGCCGAGCGCGAGACTGCGAATAAGTGGCGGGCCGACCGCGGCAAAGAATTGATGCCTAGCCTTCTCGAGTTGCCCTTCACCGATCACCTGAAGCCCATGGTGCTAGTGTCTTTGAATACCGGAATGAGGCGCGGTGAGTTGTTCGACCTTAAATGGTCGGCGGTGAGCTTTCAAACAAAGACGATCACCGCCGCCGGCGCCACCACCAAAACAAGCGACACACGGCATATCCCGATGAACAAGGAAACCTTCGGCGTGCTGGAGGATTGGAAAAAGCAGGCCGGGAAGTCTCAGTACGTTTTCCCGAGCCAGGCCGGCGGCCGCCTGGAGGACGTTAAAAGCGCCTGGCTCAATCTGCTGGAGCGCGCCAACATTGAGGGCTTCCGCTGGCACGATATGCGTCACGACTTCGCGTCACGCCTGGTGATGGCCGGCGTACCGCTCAACACGATCCGGGATCTGCTGGGGCACGCCGATATCAAGATGACCCTGCGCTATGCCCACCTTGCCCCTGACAGCAAGGCGGCGGCAGTGGAACTGATTTAGTAGGGAGGCACGAAAGGCACAACCGTCCGGCTTTCGCGATTATCCACGACGTGCTCCGCCAGATCGCTCCAGAACATCCTAAGCATCGCCTTATCAAGGCGACCGACGCCATCAACCTCCCAATCCGTTAATACGGTCGATGTCGGCTTTTCTCGAAATGCCACGGACGCCTTTATCGTTTCCCAAAGTCGCTGCTCCTCATAAGTCAGGAGCGATGGCAGGCGGAAGCACATATTGATGAACAGCTCGCTTTCGTCGGTAGACCAGATCTCAGAAAAAACCGCCCCCAATGCGGCG
>NZ_CABVHJ010000046.1:2500-5340 GCF_902497745.1 Pseudomonas fluorescens | reverse complement strand
GCAAATTGCTTGGGTGTTATATGGTCAAGCCTCACGGGCAATTAGTATTGGTTAGCTCAACGCCTCACAGCGCTTACACACCCAACCTATCAACGTCGTAGTCTTCGACGGCCCTTCAGGGAACTCAAGGTTCCAGTGAGATCTCATCTTGAGGCAAGTTTCCCGCTTAGATGCTTTCAGCGGTTATCTTTCCCGAACATAGCTACCCGGCAATGCCACTGGCGTGACAACCGGAACACCAGAGGTTCGTCCACTCCGGTCCTCTCGTACTAGGAGCAGCCCCTCTCAAATCTCAAACGTCCACGGCAGATAGGGACCGAACTGTCTCACGACGTTCTAAACCCAGCTCGCGTACCACTTTAAATGGCGAACAGCCATACCCTTGGGACCGGCTTCAGCCCCAGGATGTGATGAGCCGACATCGAGGTGCCAAACACCGCCGTCGATATGAACTCTTGGGCGGTATCAGCCTGTTATCCCCGGAGTACCTTTTATCCGTTGAGCGATGGCCCTTCCATACAGAACCACCGGATCACTAAGACCTACTTTCGTACCTGCTCGACGTGTCTGTCTCGCAGTCAAGCGCGCTTTTGCCTTTATACTCTACGACCGATTTCCGACCGGTCTGAGCGCACCTTCGTACTCCTCCGTTACTCTTTAGGAGGAGACCGCCCCAGTCAAACTACCCACCATACACTGTCCTCGATCCGGATAACGGACCTGAGTTAGAACCTCAAAGTTGCCAGGGTGGTATTTCAAGGATGGCTCCACGCGAACTGGCGTCCACGCTTCAAAGCCTCCCACCTATCCTACACAAGCAAATTCAAAGTCCAGTGCAAAGCTATAGTAAAGGTTCACGGGGTCTTTCCGTCTAGCCGCGGATACACTGCATCTTCACAGCGATTTCAATTTCACTGAGTCTCGGGTGGAGACAGCGCCGCCATCGTTACGCCATTCGTGCAGGTCGGAACTTACCCGACAAGGAATTTCGCTACCTTAGGACCGTTATAGTTACGGCCGCCGTTTACCGGGGCTTCGATCAAGAGCTTCGCGTTAGCTAACCCCATCAATTAACCTTCCGGCACCGGGCAGGCGTCACACCCTATACGTCCACTTTCGTGTTTGCAGAGTGCTGTGTTTTTAATAAACAGTCGCAGCGGCCTGGTATCTTCGACCGGCATGAGCTTACGGAGCAAGTCCTTCACCCTCACCGGCGCACCTTCTCCCGAAGTTACGGTGCCATTTTGCCTAGTTCCTTCACCCGAGTTCTCTCAAGCGCCTTGGTATTCTCTACCCAACCACCTGTGTCGGTTTGGGGTACGGTTCCTGGTTACCTGAAGCTTAGAAGCTTTTCTTGGAAGCATGGCATCAACCACTTCGTGTTCTAAAAGAACACTCGTCATCAGCTCTCGGCCTTAAGATCCCGGATTTACCTAAGATCTCAGCCTACCACCTTAAACTTGGACAACCAACGCCAAGCTGGCCTAGCCTTCTCCGTCCCTCCATCGCAATAACCAGAAGTACAGGAATATTAACCTGTTTTCCATCGACTACGCTTTTCAGCCTCGCCTTAGGGACCGACTAACCCTGCGTCGATTAACGTTGCGCAGGAAACCTTGGTCTTTCGGCGTGGGTGTTTTTCACACCCATTGTCGTTACTCATGTCAGCATTCGCACTTCTGATACCTCCAGCAAGCTTCTCAACTCACCTTCACAGGCTTACAGAACGCTCCTCTACCGCATCATCCGAAGATGATACCCGTAGCTTCGGTGTATGGTTTGAGCCCCGTTACATCTTCCGCGCAGGCCGACTCGACTAGTGAGCTATTACGCTTTCTTTAAAGGGTGGCTGCTTCTAAGCCAACCTCCTAGCTGTCTAAGCCTTCCCACATCGTTTCCCACTTAACCATAACTTTGGGACCTTAGCTGACGGTCTGGGTTGTTTCCCTTTTCACGACGGACGTTAGCACCCGCCGTGTGTCTCCCATGCTCGGCACTTGTAGGTATTCGGAGTTTGCATCGGTTTGGTAAGTCGGGATGACCCCCTAGCCGAAACAGTGCTCTACCCCCTACAGTGATACATGAGGCGCTACCTAAATAGCTTTCGAGGAGAACCAGCTATCTCCGAGCTTGATTAGCCTTTCACTCCGATCCACAGGTCATCCGCTAACTTTTCAACGGTAGTCGGTTCGGTCCTCCAGTTAGTGTTACCCAACCTTCAACCTGCCCATGGATAGATCGCCCGGTTTCGGGTCTATTCCCAGCGACTAGACGCCCTATTAAGACTCGCTTTCGCTACGCCTCCCCTATTCGGTTAAGCTCGCCACTGAAAATAAGTCGCTGACCCATTATACAAAAGGTACGCAGTCACAGAACAAAGTCTGCTCCCACTGCTTGTACGCATACGGTTTCAGGATCTATTTCACTCCCCTCTCCGGGGTTCTTTTCGCCTTTCCCTCACGGTACTAGTTCACTATCGGTCAGTCAGTAGTATTTAGCCTTGGAGGATGGTCCCCCCATATTCAGACAAAGTTTCTCGTGCTCCGTCCTACTCGATTTCATGACCAAGAGATTTTCGCGTACAGGGCTATCACCCACTATGGCCGCACTTTCCAGAGCGTTCCGCTAATCTCAAAGCCACTTAAGGGCTAGTCCCCGTTCGCTCGCCACTACTAAGGGAATCTCGGTTGATTTCTTTTCCTCAGGGTACTTAGATGTTTCAGTTCCCCTGGTTCGCCTCTTGCACCTATGTATTCAGTACAAGATAACCATCTTATGATGGCTGGGTTCCCCCATTCAGACATCTCCGGATCAAAGTCTGTTTGCCGACTCCCCGAAGC
>NZ_CABVHJ010000045.1:2500-5349 GCF_902497745.1 Pseudomonas fluorescens | reverse complement strand
GCAAATTGCTTGGGTGTTATATGGTCAAGCCTCACGGGCAATTAGTATTGGTTAGCTCAACGCCTCACAGCGCTTACACACCCAACCTATCAACGTCGTAGTCTTCGACGGCCCTTCAGGGAACTCAAGGTTCCAGTGAGATCTCATCTTGAGGCAAGTTTCCCGCTTAGATGCTTTCAGCGGTTATCTTTCCCGAACATAGCTACCCGGCAATGCCACTGGCGTGACAACCGGAACACCAGAGGTTCGTCCACTCCGGTCCTCTCGTACTAGGAGCAGCCCCTCTCAAATCTCAAACGTCCACGGCAGATAGGGACCGAACTGTCTCACGACGTTCTAAACCCAGCTCGCGTACCACTTTAAATGGCGAACAGCCATACCCTTGGGACCGGCTTCAGCCCCAGGATGTGATGAGCCGACATCGAGGTGCCAAACACCGCCGTCGATATGAACTCTTGGGCGGTATCAGCCTGTTATCCCCGGAGTACCTTTTATCCGTTGAGCGATGGCCCTTCCATACAGAACCACCGGATCACTAAGACCTACTTTCGTACCTGCTCGACGTGTCTGTCTCGCAGTCAAGCGCGCTTTTGCCTTTATACTCTACGACCGATTTCCGACCGGTCTGAGCGCACCTTCGTACTCCTCCGTTACTCTTTAGGAGGAGACCGCCCCAGTCAAACTACCCACCATACACTGTCCTCGATCCGGATAACGGACCTGAGTTAGAACCTCAAAGTTGCCAGGGTGGTATTTCAAGGATGGCTCCACGCGAACTGGCGTCCACGCTTCAAAGCCTCCCACCTATCCTACACAAGCAAATTCAAAGTCCAGTGCAAAGCTATAGTAAAGGTTCACGGGGTCTTTCCGTCTAGCCGCGGATACACTGCATCTTCACAGCGATTTCAATTTCACTGAGTCTCGGGTGGAGACAGCGCCGCCATCGTTACGCCATTCGTGCAGGTCGGAACTTACCCGACAAGGAATTTCGCTACCTTAGGACCGTTATAGTTACGGCCGCCGTTTACCGGGGCTTCGATCAAGAGCTTCGCGTTAGCTAACCCCATCAATTAACCTTCCGGCACCGGGCAGGCGTCACACCCTATACGTCCACTTTCGTGTTTGCAGAGTGCTGTGTTTTTAATAAACAGTCGCAGCGGCCTGGTATCTTCGACCGGCATGAGCTTACGGAGCAAGTCCTTCACCCTCACCGGCGCACCTTCTCCCGAAGTTACGGTGCCATTTTGCCTAGTTCCTTCACCCGAGTTCTCTCAAGCGCCTTGGTATTCTCTACCCAACCACCTGTGTCGGTTTGGGGTACGGTTCCTGGTTACCTGAAGCTTAGAAGCTTTTCTTGGAAGCATGGCATCAACCACTTCGTGTTCTAAAAGAACACTCGTCATCAGCTCTCGGCCTTAAGATCCCGGATTTACCTAAGATCTCAGCCTACCACCTTAAACTTGGACAACCAACGCCAAGCTGGCCTAGCCTTCTCCGTCCCTCCATCGCAATAACCAGAAGTACAGGAATATTAACCTGTTTTCCATCGACTACGCTTTTCAGCCTCGCCTTAGGGACCGACTAACCCTGCGTCGATTAACGTTGCGCAGGAAACCTTGGTCTTTCGGCGTGGGTGTTTTTCACACCCATTGTCGTTACTCATGTCAGCATTCGCACTTCTGATACCTCCAGCAAGCTTCTCAACTCACCTTCACAGGCTTACAGAACGCTCCTCTACCGCATCATCCGAAGATGATACCCGTAGCTTCGGTGTATGGTTTGAGCCCCGTTACATCTTCCGCGCAGGCCGACTCGACTAGTGAGCTATTACGCTTTCTTTAAAGGGTGGCTGCTTCTAAGCCAACCTCCTAGCTGTCTAAGCCTTCCCACATCGTTTCCCACTTAACCATAACTTTGGGACCTTAGCTGACGGTCTGGGTTGTTTCCCTTTTCACGACGGACGTTAGCACCCGCCGTGTGTCTCCCATGCTCGGCACTTGTAGGTATTCGGAGTTTGCATCGGTTTGGTAAGTCGGGATGACCCCCTAGCCGAAACAGTGCTCTACCCCCTACAGTGATACATGAGGCGCTACCTAAATAGCTTTCGAGGAGAACCAGCTATCTCCGAGCTTGATTAGCCTTTCACTCCGATCCACAGGTCATCCGCTAACTTTTCAACGGTAGTCGGTTCGGTCCTCCAGTTAGTGTT
Organism: Pseudomonas fluorescens; assembly: GCF_902497745.1. Classification (GTDB taxonomy): domain Bacteria; phylum Pseudomonadota; class Gammaproteobacteria; order Pseudomonadales; family Pseudomonadaceae; genus Aquipseudomonas; species Aquipseudomonas fluorescens_BM. The sequence continues at coordinate 3,140 of NZ_CABVHJ010000045.1, read as the reverse complement.
ACCCAACCTTCAACCTGCCCATGGATAGATCGCCCGGTTTCGGGTCTATTCCCAGCGACTAGACGCCCTATTAAGACTCGCTTTCGCTACGCCTCCCCTATTCGGTTAAGCTCGCCACTGAAAATAAGTCGCTGACCCATTATACAAAAGGTACGCAGTCACAGAACAAAGTCTGCTCCCACTGCTTGTACGCATACGGTTTCAGGATCTATTTCACTCCCCTCTCCGGGGTTCTTTTCGCCTTTCCCTCACGGTACTAGTTCACTATCGGTCAGTCAGTAGTATTTAGCCTTGGAGGATGGTCCCCCCATATTCAGACAAAGTTTCTCGTGCTCCGTCCTACTCGATTTCATGACCAAGAGATTTTCGCGTACAGGGCTATCACCCACTATGGCCGCACTTTCCAGAGCGTTCCGCTAATCTCAAAGCCACTTAAGGGCTAGTCCCCGTTCGCTCGCCACTACTAAGGGAATCTCGGTTGATTTCTTTTCCTCAGGGTACTTAGATGTTTCAGTTCCCCTGGTTCGCCTCTTGCACCTATGTATTCAGTACAAGATAACCATCTTATGATGGCTGGGTTCCCCCATTCAGACATCTCCGGATCAAAGTCTGTTTGCCGACTCCCCGAAGCTTTTCGCAG
>NZ_CABVHJ010000044.1 GCF_902497745.1 Pseudomonas fluorescens | reverse complement strand
GGCGATGGTCAGCATGGCTGTGGAGAGTCGATGTTGATAGACGGTTTGTAGCTGCCGGCTGATAACCACCTTGAAACATGCCGTGAACACCACCACGGCACGGCATGGGTTACGGCTTACCCTATATAGTTTGATGGAAGATATGTAGTTTTAATAGCTTCAGCCCCATCGCTTCTGCCTAATATCAGAGTGCGTATGCCGCTTAGCAATTCTCGCGTGTTGGCAGCTACCACCCCATTATTGGTTCTGTAAAGAACAATCGGCCTCCCTAGTGCGTCCGCAAGCTTAACACCAAGTTCCGGGGCTGAAGTATGACAGGCAAAAACGTGTAATGGAGTGTCAGTTATTTGAAAAAGCTTCAAGCCGTAATCCTTTTCTACTTGCTTCAACCAATCAATTTCACCTAAAGGCACAACTTCTCGAGACTTGTTGACATACTTAAATACTCCAGGCGCTCCATGGGCAACCAATCCCGGTTCGCCGGTTTCGTTAAAATTGTCTGTATATCCCCCAACGTCATGGATCAGGGCACTTAGAGTATTAGGCTCCTTTGTTCTTCCTAGTGTGCTGTTCTCGAAATAAATTTCTCCATGCTTGCACTACACTTCAGGTGCCATTCCTACCTTGGAGAGTTCCTGGTGAGCGCTCTGGACATTACGCTTAGCCCCGAAGAATTTGCCGAACTGAGCCGTCGCGTACGTTCCGCCACCATCAGTCAGCGCGATGGCCGTCGAGCCCGCGTCATCTTGCTGGCAGCGCAAGGATCAACGCGAGAAGAAATCGTGCGATTGACAGGTTTCTCTCGCCCTACGGTCACCGACTGGTGCCAGCGTTTTCAGGCGCTCAGATTGGAAGGCCTGCTCGACAAGCCTGGCCGAGGGCGCAAATCCCCTCTGCCTGCTGACACGATCCGCCGCGTGCTCGAACAGGTCACTCAACCTCGTATCGGCGAGCCCCGCTGGAGCTGCCGAAGCATGGCCCGTGCCGCCGGCATATCAGCGACCACCGTGCATAAACTGTGGGCGGCCAATGACTTGAAACCTCATCTGACACGTACCTTCAAACTGTCGAACGACCCGCAGTTCGAGGAGAAATTCTGGGATGTCATCGGTCTGTATCTGGCCCCGCCAGACAAGGAGTTGGTGCTCTGCTGCGACGAGAAAAGTCAGGTGCAAGCCTTGGAACGCACACAGCCTGGGCTGCCTCTGGGGATCGGTCATATCCAAACAAAATCCCATGATTACACTCGCCACGGCACGGTCACGCTGTTCGCAGCGCTGGATTATCTCCAGGGCAAACTGATCAGTAGCATCGAGCGCCAGCACCGTCATCAGGAGTGGTTGGCTTTTCTCAAGAAAATCGACAAGGAAACGCCCAAGCATCTCCAACTGCATCTGATCGTGGATAACTATGCGACACACAAGCACGCAAAGGTGAAGGCTTGGCTGGCGAAACATCAGCGCTTCCATGTGCATTTCACACCGACCTCCAGCTCGTGGATGAACATGGTCGAGCGGTTTTTCAGGGACATTACCGTGTTCTTGCGCGACGGCAGCTTCGGCTCCGTACGTGAGTTGGAAAGCTCGATTACCGCCTTCCTAGCATTACGGAACGCACGACCGACCCGGTACGTTTGGAACGCAAAGGGCGATGAAATTTTGAGCAAGATACGGCGAGCACGCGAGGCGATGGAGACGCAGATGGAGGGGCAAGTTATTTCGAAAACAGCACACTAGCGCATGGTCATGCGGTTCTTCTGGGGGAGCCTAGATAATTTGGAAAAATCGTACGCTAAGGTTTTCCGATCAATCGTAGGCCCGCAGTTTGATCTGTTCCGCTCCTGGCTCAGCCCAAACCTACCGGTCTTCGCGGGTGCCACAGACGTAGAAGGTAGATGTAAGTGCTTGCAATCGAAAACGGCCATGCTTGCAATCAACGTGCTTTCAGGCGCGGATTAATTGCAACTGAAGCAGCCCCCCCCCCGTGCTCGCATTAGCTGCGACTGTGCTTGCATGCAGGGAGGGCGGATGCAGGAGCTGAGTGCAACACGGTCATTGAATTGAAGCCGGAGCATCATGGCGCATAGCGATGGCGTCGTGCATCACTTGGCTCATCATTTCGATGGGGCATTTAAAATCGAACCGTTTGCGGGGGCGCATGTTCAATTCCAGGGCGATGGCATCCAGTTCTTCCTGGCTGTGTTTCGACAAGTCAGTGCCCTTGGGTAGGTACTGACGGATCAAGCCATTGATGTTCTCGTTGCTGGCGCGCTGCCAAGGGCTGTGCGGGTCACAAAAACAAATGGCCACTCCGGTCTTCTGGGTGATTTCGGCGTGCTTAGCCATCTCCCGTCCCTGGTCGTAGGTCATGCTTTTGCGCATCGCCAGCGGCATGCAATTGAGCGCCGCACTGAAACCCTGCATGGCGGAAGTCGCGGTCGCATCGCTCATTTTTACCAGCATCAAGTAACCACTGGTGCGCTCGTCCAAGGTGCCTACAGACGAGGCGTTGGCCTTGCCCTTGATCAAATCACCCTCCCAATGACCTGGCATCAACCGATCTTCAATTTCCGGTGGGCGCACGTGGATACTCAGCATCTCGGGGATCTGCCAGCGCCGGTCCACACCCCCAGTACGCGGCATGCGAGTAGCCTTGCCCTGACGTAGACAGAGGATCAACTCCTTGCGCAGTCCGCCCACTGGCAGGGCATAGGCCGCGTTATAGATCGTCTCTCGGCAAACATAGGCATCTTTCAAACTGGGAATATTCATGCTGCGCAGCTTGCCGGCAATCTGTTCGGGAGACGAACGCCCACGCAACATATGAATCACCAAGTCAAAGCGCTCACTGCCCCGCAACAGCTTGCGCTGAGGTCGGCAGGGGCGACGGCGAACCCTCATAGAGTGCTGAGCCGTGTGGGCTGAGTAATTACCGCAACTCTCCCGACTACGCCACAACTCTCGACTGATGGTTGAGGGCGAGCGCTTAATCAAGAGGGTAATCCTGCGCAGGCTGAAGCCTTGGACGTGACCGAGCTGGATGGTCACACACTCTTTGACGCTGAGTTCGTGATAGGACATAGGGGCAACACCGTGTCGGAAAGGTCAGGTGTTGCACTCAGTTTCCGCGGCCGCCCAGTTACGGGTGATGCCGGTGAGGGTTCGGGGCCTACGAATAGGGCGGGTGAGTTCCAAGCTATTCTCAAATTGAATCAAGCAGCTCATGGGGTAGTTGCACAGACTTACCCATTTGTTTGCATTCGACCTGACCAGTCATTTGCAGCGGATTTGACCAGTACGCGTCCTGATCAAGGCCGGCAGAGAACTTTGTTAATAGTCTGACCTTCAAGCGTCGTGCGGAATAGGTCGAAAAGTACTGCGTTGAGGTATTTTGAGATGCCTGGATCAAAAGTATGAGATGTGGTAGGGAGTGCTTCCCTTGTTTTTTGATGATTATTTTGATGTGCCCAATTGTCGTGGTGCTGATGACGAAAAGGGCAGGGTCAGAAGTGCGTCGCAAAGAATGTTGGATTGTTCTGCTCGTTCTTGATGATCCAATAAATAACTAAAAGAAATGTGAAATGGAGTTACGTATGAGCGAACAATCTCATTCCCCTACCAACGCAGACGAAGTGCAATGGACCTCGTCTGGCGACATTACCATTACCTCGGATGGAGAAACCGAATCACAATCGCTATACAGCAACGGCTTCAACATGCTGAAGGTTTACGTGGATTTTAATGTATTCCACGGTGACGATGATATTACTGGGCAGATTACTCAGGATCTCTTAAACGCGAGTGTATCACTGATTAACTTTATGGACGAAGGAGAGGTTTATCCCTTCGTGCCGACTCCAACGATACGAGATCCGTCTCCAGAGTTGTCACCATGGCGCCAGGGGTTTGCCACTACGAGCAGGGAAAATGAGTTTACTGCTCGGCCTGGCGTAGCCAAAAATACTGAGATAAACGTAGGAGTCGGTAAGTCACGGGTGATTAAGTATCTATTATATAAAGGTGATATAAAAACAAGTCACCCGAAGATCGGCGTAAAAATAGTCTCGACGAGCGGTGCTGTAAACTATAGCAGCTACGCGCGCGGTGATGATAGTTCTCTCACCATTGATTTATGGGAAGGTATCACCTTTAAACCTGAACAGTTTACGGTTAAGGCTGCTAGTATGTCGCCAATGCCCAACGGGGCTTCTGACATCAGCACTCAGTTACCCCCCCCCGATGTGCCAAGTCAGATAAACTACTGGCGCCAGATAAACTTTACCATAACATTGGATAATACAGACGCTAAACTTCTTAGTTCGATTCCGACTTTGGGCTCATTTGCAGTTCCTAATGCTCAGCGCAAAAGAAATTCGTTTTGTACAGATCTATACATTTGGCCTGAGCGTACTGGGGATACTGAAGATATCCTCCCTTTTTGTATCAGCGGTATGAGCACATCAGTGGCGAGAATTGCGACCGGGCCCATTAATAAAATTGAGCCAGCTTCTAAAGCTGGAATCAGGGCGACGCTAATATTCAGGATGTGCACCAACATTGAAATATACTTTCCTGACGCTAGTGAAACCCTTATAACTATATTTGATGAGTATGGCAATAGCGGGACTTTTTTCGTCAATAACGACTTGCCTACTTATGTGGCCGCTACCCAAGCAACGCCAGCAACGCCAGCGACGATAAATGTTGAGTCATTCACCCCGTTCTCCTTGTACTGCAATAACGATTATAGGGACTTTAGGCCTTATACGCTTGTTAATACAAATGGCACGCTAGTCTTTTGTGAAGTAAATAATCTTGGTTTGGAAGCGCAGACCTGCAACAGTATACACTCAAGTGTTCGCGGGTACGCCATGAATATCCGACCATCCTTAGTTCCTAACGACCAGTTCATTTATCGGTTTTATCAGGTGCGTGATGGCAATAACATAGAGCTCAGCTTGGGTATTGATGCTGCTCTGACCATGCATCCTTACACTCTTGCGGGCAAACCGGGCGACCCTGACTCGCCGGACTCATCGCCATATACAGGATTCTTCCTATGGCCAGTATGGACGACCGGAGAATTGGCGATTTACTTAGCTACTAGCGGCCATGAATTCATTAAGGCGGGAACTAAAACCTCGGCGGGAAATTGGTTTTATGTTGAATATGATGGTAATCATGATTTTAATCTGGCTAATATCATGAACTTGCCGGCATATCGATGGAAGCTGCTTCCCGTTACGGACTAATGGCGTGCATCGGGAGCGTCCTAATTAAAAGCCGCTAATAGGCACTCCCGTAATGAAATTCGCTAGTCAATTAATTGATCAAAGCACTCTTGTGTGTGCAGTCATCTTCGCGACTCAAAGAGTGGATCTATTCAAATCACCGAGGGCAACGCTAATGAGCACCGTTTCAGATTTTTACAGTCAGGCCAGCAACTTTGTTAGCGCCGTGTCCGGGCAAGTCGATCCTCGCACCGGTCTCTTTGGCATTAATATCAATGCCGGCCACCTGGTAGCGAATAACCTGATGGGGCCGGCATTACCCATAACGCTAAGCTATTCCCCGATGAACACCGCGAATGTAGGCCTTGGCGTGGGGGTATCTTTCGGGATGTCAACCTACGAAGGCGACAGCCAGTCCGGGATGTTGACGCTGGGCTCGGGGGAGCGCTACCAGGTTGAAAACGGTAAGGTTCAGCAGAAAAAACTGGATAGTTTTCACTTCGACGTAACCGGGAACCGTATTTTTCATAAAGACGGGGGCGTCGAGATACTGAAAAAGATGGGTAAAGTGAGTGTCCCTTGTCAGATATTCAACTCGACGGGCCACTCCATTACGCTGACTTGGGGCAGAGACGACCGCGACAACGTGGTGCTGACCCGGGTCACTGATGAGACGCTTGGCCCGACGACGAAGGAAAATACAACACTGTTGTTCGTGAGGTATTCGAGCACCCGGGTTGATATGCAGGTGCTGCCAGGTCGAGATGAGGGATACAATGTTTCTCTCTTACTGCGGAACAGCTATCACCTGACCAAAGTGATCAGTGATGCGTCGGGAGCAGATAAGTCGTCACTCGAGTGGGCGATTGACTATACGAACA
>NZ_CABVHJ010000043.1 GCF_902497745.1 Pseudomonas fluorescens | reverse complement strand
TGCATGCGCCCAGCAGCCCAAACGCTCAACCCCGGCCTGTGCGCCCAGCGCGTTGTAACCAGCATAATCGTCAGTCATCACGTAGCCGCGATAACCATCGAGCAGGCGCGTCGGCACCTCCTGCGCCCGGCTGGTGGAATAGTCAAAAAGGATCACCGGCTTGTCAGGCGGGCCACCGGTTTGCACCCACATCCAGGACTGGCTGCTTGGCTCCCGATCCGGCTCTTTGAGCACCTGCACGCGCGTTTCATCGCAGTGGATGATGCGGCTGGCCAACAGGCTATCGCGCATCAAATTGAGCAGCGGCTGAAAGTGCTCACCGCACTGGATGACCCAGCGGGCCAGGGTCTGGCGCGGGATATCGATGCCATGACGGCCCAGCACCTTTTCGAAACGGTGAAACGGTAGACCGTCGACGTATTTGGTCGTCAGCAACATGGCCAGCACGCTCGGACTGGCCATGCTTTTTTCAATCAGTTGGGCGGGTTTATCCGCCGCCACCGGTGCCGACTCACAATCGCGGCAGCCATAGACCTTGCGTACATGCTTGATGACGCGGATCTGCATCGGGATGATTTCAAGCTGTTCGCTGACCTCCTCGCCGATGGCGTGTTTACGGCAGCCGCAGGCACACGTCAGCTCATGCTCGGGAAGTTCATGGATGACTTCGATTCGGGGCAGGTCGGTGGGCAGCGGCTTACGTTTGCCGCGACGTTTGGTCGGCACGACAACTTCTTCTTCGCAGGCTTCATCGACAGGCTCTGCAACACTTTCTGCTTCATTGAAGAGCGCCAGCTGCGGCGTTGCCGGATCAGTCGTTTGCTCGGACTTACGCCCGAACAATCTTTGGCGCAACAGCGCGTTCTCTTCTTCAAGATGAACAATCTTGCCTTTGTCAGACGCCCGCTCACTGATCATTTGCTCAAGCAATTGCCTGAGCAAAACAGGATCACCAGGAAGGTCTTTGGGCATGGAAATCATGCCGCGGATTATACCGAATCAGGCGACGTATCGAAGTGTCAAAACCTGATGAGGGCGGTTGTGCCAGAGGTCGAAGCCGTCGAGTAGCCAGTTCAGTTCCTGGACTGTCAGGACAATCGCCTCGTCGCTGGCTTCGGGCGATGTTTTGAATCGCTCGGACTCCAGGCGCTTGAGCCAAAGGCAGAAGCCGTTGCGTTCCCAATACAAAATCTTCACGCGGTTTCGGGACTTGTTGAGGAAAACGAAAAGCACAGGGTCGAACACGGCGACCTTGATATCCAATTCGACCAGCGCGGCCAGACCATCAATGGATTTTCGGAAGTCCACGGGTTTGGGGTAGAGATAGACTTTTTCGACTTTGGCGTCGGGTCGCATCATGAGTTGCTGGCTCCGGAAGGAATCGGGAGCACAGCATCCGGGATCATCTGGCCGCTTTGAATGTGGGGTTCATGGAGCGCTTACGGTCCACACCCCCAGTACGCGGCATGCGAGTAGCCTTGCCCTGACGTAGACAGAGGATCAACTCCTTGCGCAGTCCGCCCACTGGCAGGGCATAGACCGCGCTATAGATCGTCTCTCGGTAAACATAGGCATCTTTCAAACTGGGAATATTCATGCTGCGCAGCTTGCCGGCAATCTGTTCGGGAGACAAACGCCCACGCAACATATGAATCACCAAGTCAAAGCGCTCACTGCCCCGCAACAGCTTGCGCTGAGGTCGGCAGGGGCGACGGCGAACCCTCATAGAGTGCTGAGCCGTGTGGGCTGAGTAATTACCGCAACTCTCCCGATTACGCCTCAACTCCCGACTGATGGTTGAGGGCGAGCGCTTAATCAAGAGGGCAATCCTGCGCAGGCTGAAGCCTTGGACGTGACTGAGCTGGATGGTCACACGCTCTTCGACGCTGAGTTCGTGATAGGACATAGGGGCAACACCGTATCGGAAAGGTCAGGTGTTGCACTCAGTTTCCGCGGCCGCCCTTCCATCGGGTGAGTTACCTCGGCGTAGGGCGCCATGTCCGTGGTAAGTGGGTCTGTGAGGCTCCAGCCCTCTTTCCGCGTCGAAGAGAGTTTTGGTGGCAGAAAAAACGCTTGCAATGGTCGTCAGGAAACGAAGGAGAGAACCGCAACGTGAAAAGGTAAGCCAGGGTGATCTCATCAGCTCAGACTCAATCCACGAAGACATCTGGAAATTTTCCACCAACGCGCCTATAAAAATCTTTCGCTCCGCCTCACGACACTTGCCAAACCCACCTCCAAAAGTGCTAAATCCCGCCCAACAACCCCCCTCTTCTGTTTTTACCAGCATCCCCTTCATCGGCCGGATTTCGGTATTAAGCCTCACGGGAATCCACGGAATGGCCCTACATATCCCGACCCTGCTGGTCGTCGCGGTCTTTGTCTTTGTTTTGATGGGGCTGCTCACCTTGCACGCCTGGTATCGCGAATCCCGCGAACGACCGCTGGCCTACCTCGGCAGCATGATGCTGCTAGGAGCGCTGGGTGTGGTGCTGATCAGTTGGCGCGATCGTGGAGTCGATTTCATTCCCATCGTGTTCGGCAACGTGGTGTTGTTGCTCAGTGCAGCAATGAACTGGTCGGCCATGCGTACATTGGTCGGCCGAAAGCCCTCAGTGCCGGGGGTTCTGGCTGGTTCGATCGTCTGGCTGACGCTGTGCCTGATTCCTGCCTTTTATGAGTCGATGCCGAACCGGATTTTGGTCTACTCCCTGCTGGCGTTCGGTTATGGCGTGCTGACAACGCTGGAGCTTTGGTGCAGCCGCAACAGTCTGGACGTCGCGTTCATGCCAGCGCTGGTGCTGACATTTTTGCACACTACGTTCTACGCCGTGCGCAGCGTGACTGCTGAAGGTCTACCGGTGACCAAGGCTCTGCTGGGCAGTGGCGAGGGCGTGTCGTTTTTTTCGTTCATGCTGTTTGAGTCGATGCTGTACGTCATTGGCATTGCCTACGTGACCTTGGCGATGGTCAAAGAGCGCGCTGAGCTCAAGCTCGAGGCCGCAGCCTTTAGTGATCCGTTGACTGGGATCGGCAACCGTAGAGCCTTCATGCAACACGCAGGACAATTGCTCGACAAGAGCAGGCAACGGAGTGAATCGGCAGCACTGCTGCTCTGTGATCTGGATAATTTCAAACGTCTGAATGACACTTATGGCCATCCGGTCGGCGATCAGGCACTGATTGCGTTCAGCAATATCATGGTCGATAACATGCGCAAGGAGGATGTGTCGGGGCGGATCGGAGGTGAGGAGTTTGCCTGTCTGCTCGGCTCATGCGATGAACCGGCTGCGTTGGCAGTCGCCGAACGGATCCGTCGCTCGTTCGCGCAACTGTCGATTCTGGAGCCGGGACTGCTGAGCGTCAGCATCGGCGTGGTGACTACTGGCGAGTCCGGTTACGACCTGTCGCGCCTGCTCTCCGAGGCAGATCTGGCGCTTTACTGCGCCAAGGATCAAGGGCGTAATCGGGTGCAGGCGGCGCGTTTGGTGAAGCTGAGTTTCGGGGATACTCATTGCGGTAGCGCCGGATCACCGTGTACCGCTTGATGATTTTTTGGCAAAGTACGCCGCCGCGTCTCTTAAAAAATCACGCTCCTTAGTCACTCGGGCCAACTCACGCTTGAGGCGGCCAAGCTCCTCATCCCGCGGGCTTCACAGATATCTCGCCGTCGAGTTCGCTCACGCGCTTCCTGGCTGTTCTGGATAGAGGCGCAGTGCTACGCCACTCGCGACAATAGCGCCACACAGGTACCAGGCTGGAACCAGTAGGCTGCCCGTCTCCGCAATCAGCCACGTTCGTTGTTGCTTCATCTAAAAAGATTGATGACGAACAAAACCAGCACCGCTACTAGAAGCGCTTTGATGTGTTCAAGCGAACGAGCGATTTCAGGAAGTGCGTTTGCGGACCGTTCAGCAAGTAGCTACAAAGATCCTCATAGTGCTGCTTATGGTCTGTTTCTAGCTCATCCAACTGGTCAGCCAGACGCTCAGTCGTGAGTGCTAAGCCTTTTACACTTTCTTTTATCGAGTAGAGAGCCCGTTGTTCCAGTTCGTCTTCCATGCTGTGGACTCTCTTGTTTGAGTGTTCGTTGAGCGTTCAGACACTGTAGGTCTAACCCTGGAAAGCGCACCCTTCTGGTGTCTCATAATTTTGGTCTTGGTGTATCAAGAGTGATGAGCGGTAATCGGCGTTGTGCGTTTGGTTGCAGTAGGGGGTAACGGGAGGGAGGTGGGGGGGTGGGGCTTTGGGGGCGAACGGTGGTGTATCTTGCCTAATTACATTCCTGTTGAGCCGCAGTTACATCACTTGCATAGGCAAAAAGCAAACCTACCTTACCCTTGCGTAAAGATGGATCACGTTACCTTGTCCGTGCGACAGCCTCGGCGCAAAAACCTGTCCCTCTTCTGGTTGCGACGACTGAAGGCGGCACAGCTGTGTGGCGCGTAATCATGCATGCGCAAACGGTGGAAAGACATCAGAAAACGGCACTGGCCGATGTGTCTGAAAATACTCGTGTAAGGCGCGCAACGTAGGCAGCTCCAGGGCCTGCGCGGCATAACAGAGGCCGACGCGGCGAGCCGGCGTCGGCAGGTGCCAGGCACGTGCCACCACCCCTGTATGTTCGCTCACTAACGATTGCGGCAGCATCGCCACCCCGATACCGGCGCTGACCATATTCAGCGCCTGCTTCAATGAGCCGGCATGCCCGGCCACCACCCCTGGCGAACGGCCATACAGTGCCATCAAACGTTGATGGGAGACGTGCTGCGGGCAGGTGATCCAGTCGTCAATCGGTGTCCAACGCTGTTCCTGTGAGCCCTGCGCCATGGGGTGGTCGGCGGGCAGGGTCATCACGTAGGACTCATCCCAGAGTGGCAGGAACAATTCGTCCTCGCAGCACAGCTCTTCCACGGCCAACCGGGCATCGCCCTGGCAACCTTCTTTCAGGGTCAGCAACAAGTTTGGCAGCGCCTGATGGGCCATGCGCAGGAATTCTTCGATGTGACTGTCGGCAATGTCTCCCTCCACACCCAGCTCCAGCAGTGCGCGGCTTTCGCCTGCACGAAATAATCGGCTCAAAGCCATGGCGTCGGCAACCATTCGCCGCGCCTGTGGATACAGCACTCGCGCCTCTTTAGTCACCTCTACGCCCCGTGGCTGGCGGATGAACAGCGTCGCACTCAACTCTTGCTCCAGCTGCTTGATGGTCACCGAGAGCGTCGGCTGGCTGATAAACAAACGCTGCGCCGCCGAGGTGATATTGCGCTCCTCAAAGACGGCCAGAAAGGCCTTGAGATGACGAATATCCATAGTTTATTCCGATGCCAGGGAAAGGAATAAGGCATTTTTCAGCCTTAACAACAGTAAATATACTGTGGGTGAAGTTTAGTTATTTATTTTTCGTATTTCAGGAGTTTCACACATGACCAAACCATTGATCATCATCACCGGCGCCAGTTCAGGGATTGGCGAAGCGGCAGCGCGGATGCTTTCGGCGGTCGGCCACCCACTGCTGCTGCTCGCCCGGCGCATCGACCGCCTGGAGGCACTCGCGTTGCCGAATGCTTTGTGCCGTGGCGTCGACATTACCGACCGTGGCGCCTTGTTGGCGGCTGTCAGCGAAGCTGAAACGCAATTCGGTCCCGCCGACGGGCTGATCAATAACGCTGGAGTGATGCTGCTGGGCGAGATGAGCAAACAGGACCCGGCGCAATGGGAGCAAATGCTCGACGTCAATGTGAAGGGGCTGCTCAATGGTATCCATGCGGTAGTCTCCGGCATGATCGAACGCAAGCGTGGCACTATCATCAATGTCAGCTCAGTGGCCGGGCGCAAGACCTTCCCCTGCCATGTGGCGTATGTCGGCACCAAATTCGCGGTCCATGGTATTTCGGAAAACCTGCGTGAAGAGCTGTCACCGCACAACGTGCGAGTGATCACCATCGCGCCTGGCGCCGTGGAAACCGAGCTGCTCAGCCACACCACCGACGACGCGATCAAAACTGGCTATCAGGCGTGGAAGCAAGACATGGGCGGCACCGTACTCAGTGCCGACGACGTCGCCTCAGCGATTCGTTATGCCTACGAACAGCCGCAAAATGTGTGCATTCGGGAGATCGTGTTGGCGGCAACACGGCAGCAGCCTTGAGTCCAATACCTCATTGAGCGACGGTTTGTAGGTCGCTCTCGGATTTTCGTATTTGTCTCGACGGCCTGATCCAGGTCGGGCATTAGCCGGGGCAGTGTTCTCACGGCTGGGGGGCTGGGTGTGCAGGCAAGCAGGTGGCGCTGGACGAGTGGAGGACTTACCGCGTTGGTCTTGCACAAGTTGACGTTCAGACCAGGTTTCCGCTGACGGCTGAGTGACCTCGAAGTCCTTGAAGGCTATCTTTAACTTATTATTTTCTGTGGGCTGATAAATATAGTCAAACGAATCTATTCCCCATCCAGTTACCGTGACTCCCCTTTTTCCCCAGCGCACATAATCAAGAGTGTTTCTTGTGCGCCTGGCAGAGAAGAAATTTGTTTGATGTTCAACTGGGTTTTCACGTAGATAGGTATTGGTTTCAGTTGATTGAGGTAATTCCATTGTGTTGTTCAGTCCGTCTTCAATAGAATGTGATAATGGCCGATATCGAGATCCTGCTCCTGTCGCGTCGTTTAAAAAGTCATGCATATTTTGCATTATCTCTGGAGCTTTGCTTCTCGCGAATGACCCAAATTTATAAATATCGCGTGCTGTTCTTGGGGCACCAAAGAGCATTGAGGTTAAACCTAGGCTTCGAGAGAGAGAAGGGCGGTCTCAAGGAGCAAGTGCAACACCTGATGTAAGGTGTTGCCATGTCTACCCAATATAACCACCTGAGTACCGAGGAGCGCGTCACCATTATGGTGATGCTCTTTCAACGACAGACGCTGCGAGCTATTGCTACTTTGCTAGGCCGGCATCCCAGCACCATTGTGAGATCAGACGCAACTCCCAGCAGCCCAACTACAACGCAATCCAAGCCACAAGCAGGGCTCAACGCCTTCGGCATGTGCCTCGCCGTCAGAAACGTTTATTTCCAGACGCAGAGCTGTTTCAGGTGGTCGTCGAAATGCTCCGCATTGGCTGGTCACCGCAACAAATTGCCAGCAGACTACGCAGCATCTGGCCCGGCCAACCTGAGCGACATGTGAGTCACGAAACTATCTACCTCGCTATCTATGCCTACCCACGCGGAGAGCTAAAGCGTCAGCTGATCAGTTATTTGCGTCAGGCTGACGGCAAACGTCGGAAGCGAACCCAGAGCAATGTGCGTCGGGAACGCTACCCTGCGCAGTTGAGTATTCACCTACGCCCCCCGGAAGTTGCAGACCGTCTAGTCCCAGGGCATTGGGAGAGTGATCTGATCATGGGCGCCAATAATCGCTCTGCGGTTGCCACAATGGTCGAGCGCACTAGTCGTTATGTGATTCTCGCCAAACTCGAAGCGCCCACCGCTGAGGCGGCGGCGCAAGCCATTGTGCGGGAGATGTCGCGGATGGCGCCCTCGCTGCTAAAAACCATGACGCATGATCAAGGCAGCGAAATGGCCCGTCATGGCGAAATCACTGCGCATACTGGAATGAAGATTTATTTCGCCGATCCACACTCGCCTTGGCAGCGTGGTAGCAATGAAAACACGAACGGGTTGTTACGCCAGTATCTCCCCAAGGGCACTGATCTCTCGCTGGTGACGCAGGCGCGACTGGATGAAATAGCCGATTTGCTCAACACCCGCCCCCGCCAGACATTGGGCTGGAAATTTCCAGTCGAGGTGCTGGTGGATTATCTTCAGCTCT
>NZ_CABVHJ010000042.1:6381-8568 GCF_902497745.1 Pseudomonas fluorescens | reverse complement strand
TGGGAGCGAGCCTGCTCGCGAAAGCAGTGTTAAAAGCGACGCAGCAAGCGACTGACACAGCACGATCGCGAACCGCTCACTCCCACCGATTTTTGTAGCCTCAACAACAAAAGATCCGAGGAAGCGTCATGAAATTTTCCCTGTTCATCCACATGGAACGCTGGGACGAAAGCGTCAGCCACCGCCAACTGTTCGAAGACCTCACCGAACTGACCCTGATGGCCGAGGCCGGCGGTTTCAGCACCGTGTGGATCGGCGAACACCACGCGATGGAATACACCATCTCGCCCAGCCCGATGCCGCTGCTCGCCTACCTCGCGGCCAAAACCACCACCATCCACCTCGGCGCCGGCACCATCATCGCGCCGTTCTGGCATCCGCTACGCGTCGCCGGTGAATGCGCGTTGCTCGACGTCATCAGCAACGGCCGCATGGAAGTCGGCCTCGCCCGTGGCGCCTATCAGGTTGAATTCGATCGCATGGCCGGCGGCATGCCTGCCTCCAGCGGCGGCCAGGCATTGCGCGAAATGGTCCCGGTGGTCCGCGCCCTGTGGCAAGGCGACTACGCCCACGACGGCGACATCTGGAAATTCCCCACCTCGACCAGCGTACCGAAGCCGATCCAGAAACCGAACCCGCCAATGTGGATCGCCGCCCGCGACCCGGACTCGCACAACTTCGCCGTGGCCAACGGCTGCAACGTGATGGTCACGCCGCTGATGAAGGGCGACGAGGAAGTTCTGGACCTGAAGAACAAGTTCCAGACCGCACTCGACAACAACCCCGGCGTACCGCGTCCGCAACTGATGGTGCTGCGCCACACCCACGTGCACACCGCTGATGACCCGGACGGCTGGAAAGTCGGGGCGAAAGCGATCTCACGTTTCTATCGCACGTTCGATGCGTGGTTTGGCAACAAGGAAACGCCGGCCAATGGTTTCCTCGCGCCAAGCCCGGAAGAGAAATTTGCCGGGCGTCCGGAGTTTGAGCTGGAGAGTTTGCACAAGACGGCGATGATCGGGACGCCGGAAGAGATCATTCCGCGGATCAAGTACTACCAGGAACTGGGGGTGGATGAGTTCAGTTTCTGGTGTGACAACAGCTTGCCGCATGAGGAGAAGAAGAAATCGCTGGAGCTGTTTATCAAGCATGTGGTGCCGGCGTTTCGGTAAGTGTTCTGCTGATTGAGCTTGACCCATGAAACGCCCCGACAGTGTTCGGGGCGTTTTATTTTTTGGCTATCGGCAAGACACTACGACTCCCGGAATCGACCAGATCCCGGCCTCCCTTAAGGCGAGTGAAAGTCATCCGGGACGGCGCTATCAAAGCAGCGACCTCAGAGAAAGACGCGTGCTCTCATTGTGGCGACTGGGCCTAGAGTATTGGCGTAGATGCACAGAGTTCGGAGGCAGCGGAGACTGGGAAACATTGGAGAAAACTCTGCGTGATGAGGTGCATCATCAGGAGCAGAGCCTGGAGTAGGTTTGTCGTTTAGCCTCCGAGAATGACTTTATATAATAGTTAAACATATCCAACGCGCCCCCTTACCTAAGCCAATATTTACCTGCCCACGCTCATCTATAAGATGGATCCCTCAGGGTCTGTCCCCATTTATCACCACATTATCGGAGCGCTAACTAAACGTGATCAGTCCTTTTTTGCGTTCCATACCTACTCACTTGCTACGCTTTCACTGCGCACTGAGGCGCATGTCTGAATAGGGATCACTAACATCTGTACCAAGCTCAGCGATGGCGTCTTTGATAGCTTCCGCCACTTCAAACGAGACTTCATCAGCTTTGCGACTTAAAATAAAATCATGCGTGCCTTGAAGCCCTAGCCCTGCGCTGATCGAAATGACAAGCTCAACACAAGCAAGGTCAAAACCGTCCCAGCAAGCAATCAAAAAGGTGTCGACCTGCGTCTTCAACGGTTCCTCCAGAGCGGTATAAGTGTGCCATTGGCGATCACCCAACGCCCACAATGCCTGTAAACACTCGTGTCTTTTCTTGCGCTGAATGGGAACATTATCGATGATGCTGGAAAACTCGTGGCGCAGGTCTTGCGCCGTCATAGTGTCTGGCAACGCATCATAGTAAGACAATGCTTTCATCTCTGAACACCTCGAAGTCCCTGCGCACCGCACATAAAAGGGAACAGCGAATACCGGGAAAAACTGGCGAAAGC
>NZ_CABVHJ010000042.1:0-6361 GCF_902497745.1 Pseudomonas fluorescens | reverse complement strand
TCCCCATTTATCCCACTCTCTCTATCCCTTCTCAAGAAGCCCACTGGGTTTTCGCAGGATATTCGCCTTTTACGAAGAGCCGAGCGAGCTTCATACCCGCTCTTTCCGACCATTTCCCGCTTACATCCAACGGGCATTCCTTTATGACGCTTATAGTTTCTTTTGTTTTATCAAGCCGTATCAGACCTACATCGCCGCCCCGGCCAAACGTATATTCCACATACTCTTCAGTTTCTACAACCTTGTCCATTTCTATATAAATAGCCACATATACCTCTCAATTTAACGGCTTGGAAAAACGGGGGCAGACCACATTTCGGAGTACTTTCGAAATGTGGCTTGTTCCCATTTATTCATATTTCCCTTAACCCCCGTCCAAAAGACTCTTGTATTTCTCACCAACCGAGCCGCAGGAAAGCACAGCATCATCCACGTCATACAAAATACACGACCAAGCCTTCGCAAAACTCAAAAATACCTTCAAATACATTAACTTCGCGTGCTCAGTATGATCTAAGTTAATCTCAATCATTGTCTGCGGAGTAGCCCCGAGAGCATCCTGCCATTCTTGCTGATCTTCAGCATCATAAAACTCATCAAGAATGTCTTTTGAATGCAAGGCCAACCAAATTTCTGAATCACCCTCACCAACGCTACCGCGAGAAGGTTTTCCGGCACTCACGAATCCACCATGCTCTAGGAGCACGGCTTTAAAATCGTCCGCGCTCAACTTTTCTGATGATATGATCATTGCCGACAATGACATAATTAAAGCCCTCCACTACTGCCCCTATTTTACTTCGACGAATGCCTAACTGAAATACGGGGTAAACAAAAGGAGGTAAAAAAGGGGACAGGCCACGTTTCCAGAGTGTTTTCTAAACGTGGTCTGTCCCCATTTATCATGGAGTAGATTTGTGGGGATCCCTCAGGGTCTGCCCCCAATTTATCCAAGCCAAGACTTCTACAGTTCATTGGCTGAGATATTCAATTCTGAGAATTTTTTACGAATATACTCAGTTAACCCAACCAAGTCTTCAAAGGCAATAGGCCCAAACTCAGGCTCATACTTGGCAAGATAGCTTTCAGAAGACTGCCCTAAAGATTGGGCTTTAGCCTCTACCTCCTTAATATATGCAGGCTCAATTACCCAATTCATGCCAGAGGACGCATAACGCTCACGACCCATCAGCACCCAAGAAATCAAGCCATTATATGAACCAATCACCTCATTCAAAATAGAGATAATATACTCACTTTCTTTTTCAAATCGAAAAGCTATATATGGAGGAAATCTCGAACGATCCTCTCTTTCAAAATGATCACCCCTCCAGACCTCTGGATTACGTTGCCCATACTTTCTCCACTCAAGTGCATTCAAGTCATGAAGAATATTAAGCAGCTCACCTTCCGAGTCTAAAATTCTAGTCACGTCCATTACTTCAACCCCTTCAACCTATCAGAGATCGATACTCCGCCCGGGTTAATATTTTTAATATGCTGCTCCCAATCCCCTTTAGGAATAGGGTTAGACGATAGCCGTGGATCATAAACATATCGACCATCAGTATAGACTTGGTGATAAAACTGACCCGGCTCTTTAACTCCATTCTCATAAACATTTAAATCGCCAGCTCTCGCAGGGCGAACCTCAATAACCGTCCCTTTACCACCTGAAGCATCAAACAACTTGCTTGCAATATCTGAACAGTCTGTCCTGGAACAACCCACCATGTTTTTAATTTGCGGGCTCTCCATTGCATCAACAACAGATTTGCTCGGCGGAAACTCTGGGTTAACAGAACGGAATGGGCGATCCATTCCTGGAGGAATAAACTCGTCTACCTTTCCGGCAGCGCCACCAGTTGCTTTTGCACCTGTCGCTGCCGGCCCAACGACCGCCCCAATCTGCTCAGCCGTTAGTTTAACCCCAGTTTTCGTTTCGATCTCCATCAAACCGCGGAGATCACTCAGTTCCTTGGTGGCTGCCCCTCCTGCTGCGACGCCCAAGCCGACGGGAAGTGCTTCAGACATCCCTGCTTCAGCGGCCCAGATCATGACTTCGTTTCCGCACAACACTGGATTGGCAGCGCAGGTAGCTGCACCTCTCGTAGCCAGCTGTCCAAGCAAAGCAATCGCTTCTGGCGCAAGAGCGATAATCCCCGCTGCAGCCAAAAACTTCACAGCATTAGCCGGGTCCCCTTTCGGAAGGTGGTCAAGGACAGCTCGCGTCCTGGCATTGGTGGAGTCGGCGATGGAAAACGGGGACAGACCACGTTTTCAGAGTGCTATCTAAACGTGATCTGTCCCCATTTATCCCCACCGTTCAGATCCGATTTTTTATACAACTAATAGCGAATCCATTTCCCTGAGGAATAAAAAGAATAAAAAGAGGACAGTAAAAAGGGGACAGACCACGTTTTCGGAGTACTTTTTAAACGTGGTCTGTCCCCATTTATCCCCTCCCCATTCATCTGTCCCCATTCATCCTAAATAAGGTAAAAAGGGGACAAACCACGTTTTCGGAGTTCTGTCTAAACGTGGTCTGCCCCCATTTATTCTCCAAGGTAGAAAACTAAGACCCTCTCTACTTTTAACTACACCATATAGCCGGCCATCCTCATTTGAGCAAGTATTGCCTCATCAAGTTGTTGGTCAGAAATACCTCTAATCGATTTGGCACTCTTCCACTTCCATATTACAGGAAGGATTTTGCTATCCAAACGATCAAGCTCTTCCAAAAAAGCATTTGCTAAAACATACTTATCCAACTCAGGATCAGCCTCCAACATCAAGTTCAGTACAGTGCTCGGCATTTTCCCTTCCAGCAACTGGGCTAACAAATTGTTATTTTTTAAAGATGACATAATTGATGCCTCCAATGGTTTCAATTTTCTCAACCTTTCCGTATCCGTACTTTTGGGCTATTTGGCCTGTCCATGTATTCAAAGCCGCATTTTCTTTTGACATTCCATTGGCAATATTCTCGAGATATCGAGCAGTGTTAACGCTGTCAGTGCCCGCCTCCCAAGCCCCACGGATTTGATTGACCTTGATGCCTTCATTGCCGAGGCGTTGCATTGCGCTGGCGAACATATCAGTGCCTGATGCATCGTAATAGGGATGATTCAGTGCAGCACGAATTTCAAATCCCAGCACTCCCGCTTTATCCACATTCACGATCAATCCTGCTACGCCATCAGGATCGCCATACTTGAGCTGGACTCCCCCATCATTGAACGGCTTCATCATAAAGTCATTTGTAACATCAACTTTCGGGATGGGTGGGTCAACTCTCCTAAGTTCTTTTGCACCACCCGCAAAATAATCCGGAGGCAAATCACAAGGCCCGGTGTTGTGTACCCAGGTCTTGAGTTCGCCAACGTAGAACGTATGCCCCACATCGACCGTCAGATTGTATGTTTTGCCCTCGGGCAGGTACAGCTCTAGCGATTCGACTTCGGACGAGGTGTTTTCGGTGTCGCCATCAGCCAGTGACTGCAGTAGATCACCCGGCTCCAGATCTTTGACAGGAATGAAGTCATGTTTGGCGGGTACATAGAAGGGGTGGCTCGGCGTAACCAGCAGGGTTTCGCCTTCCGCTGCGCCAGCGCCACGAACACTTTTGAGCTTGAGGCGGTAGATCGGCTGATCCGAGCGCTGATGCGTTGCCAGAATGGCTGCAGCGAACGGCTTGCCCCCTTTCTCAGGCTTGCTCCAGACAACATCTCCCACCTTGAGCGACTCAATAACGCGGTCGCCTTGCGGTGTAGAAACTTTCGTACCCGCAGCAAAGCAGCAAGGCCCCTTCGTTACTGGGGTTCCCGCGGTGCCTTTTGCACTAACCCACTTCTCACCAACCCATTCAACGGCTCTGCCCCCAATATAGGCGGTGACAAGCCCGGTGGCCGCATCGAAAGCAATACCGCCCAACTCTTGGGCGGACGCGGTCGCTACTTTATCAAACTGTTTTTCCAGCGTATGCGACGGGATCGGACTGGTAATCCAGTCTTTGAACCCCACCGCTAACCCACCTATACCCCCAGCGATTGCACCAATCGTGTCTAAAGGTGATGACACTGCCTTCCAGATCGATTCCGCTGTCTGAGAAAAAGGGGACATGGAAAACGGGGACAGACCACGTTTTCAGAGTGCTTTCTAAACGTGGTCTGTCCCCATTTTTCCCCCATTCATGATTACAACCTCACAGTGGAAACGCGATAGGGAAAACGGGGACAGACCATGTTTTCGGAGTACTTTCTAAACGTGGTCTGCCCCCATTTATCCTTCTACATTTAATCTTTAGTGAAGTCGTCGCAACGTATCCAGTCAGTGAGCTCCAATGGTAGCTTACAAATAGAAGTCTGCATCAACTTCGGGAGATCCACTAACTTTAGTGCCGATTTTGGTTTGGCAATTAATTTATAACCACCCTGCTCGGAAGCGTCATGACTGAACAACCCTCTGCCGGCCATTTCAACAAAAGATTTTAAATAGCGCGCACGCTGAGCTTCATCGGCAAACTCAACCAAATTGGCTTCTACTATCTCAACGTCCACGCCTCCAGGCCTTGAATAGAAGTAGTCATAAATTTCCTCATATCTGGAAATTGACTGACGGACATCGTCAGGCACAACCCCATGTCCACCTGTAGCGAAATGAGCGATGACCCCACCACGACATGAGGCAAACCAATCAAGATCATTGATTTCCAGAAATTCGTCATTCATTTCCATTACTCGGCTCCGAAAATATTAGTGGGGAGAAAACGGGGACAGACCACGTTTTCGGAGTACTTTTTAAACGTGGTCTGTCCCCATTTACCCCAGTTTCTGGTGTGATAACAGCTTGCCGCATGAGAGAAGAAGAAGTCGTCGGAGCTGTTTATCAAGCATGTGGTGCCGGCGTTTCGGTGAGCGTCCGAAATTTAGTGTTCGATAAATGAAAAACGCCCCGGGTGATTTGGGGCGTTTTTTGTTTTGGCCGGAGTCGCTCGAGTTAAACGTCAGTTCATGAGCGCGGGCGACACTCGGCCACTGTCGAAGAGCTGCTTGAATATCTCCACGACAATCTCAAAATTTGAGCAGATGGCTGAACCAGCAACGGCGTCGCCTTGGATATGCATGATTCCGCCACGATTTTTATCACCGCAAAATACTTTGACATCGTAGTCATCGCCATCATCAACGCCGAGAGTCAGTGCGTACTTGCCTGTCTCTGCAACAACCTGCAATGTCAAGAGTTCGAAGCCTGCTAATTCTTCAATATCCAGGGTTACACTCCCCAAATTTCGGCAGGACTCTTCAAGGTGCGCAACGACATCATTCCAAGATGGATCTCTTTGCGTGCCACCTTCACAGGTTCTGCCAAAACCGACCGTCCAGGAGAGAGAGCGCTTCATATTATTTCACCTCTTTTACTGATTTCATTCCAGGGCGCCAATAAAGCGTTTTACCTGTCGCAAGCTCTTTGATGGTAAGTGAGGACAGGCCAGACTCGTTAGCCATTGCAGCAATGTCTCCACGGCAGAACCCACATACTGCCTTTCCAGATACCCTGAGCTCCATGCTCGCCCCGACCGTTTTCCCTGCAGTGAACGCCTGCTGGATCACACCAATTTCTGCATGTGCATCAGCCATATTGCCATTTGGGAGAACTTTCTTGGTGGACGTCGCTTTGGTCGTGACTCGATTAGAAATTAGCGTCGGTTCATTGGCATTTGCTAATGATGGTGGACGAGCAGTCTGATTTGTATCCTTGAATATCTCCCCGCCGATCCTCCCTTCAGCAGTTACGGCTGGGGCGAGCTTCAACACATAGCCACCAAGTGCCAGCGCCATATTCAGCGTAAGGTCAGCCCAATAGCTTGGCTCACCCAGCATGTAGCCATAATGATCCATTGCACCCGAGAAATCACCGGTTTGCACTCGTTGTATTGATGACGCAACGTCTAGGCTCCAAGAAGGTTGCGAGAGGTAGTTTTCCTTCCAAGCCGGGGGTAGCTTGCTGAAAATCGCATACTCAGCAGGTTCCATAATCACCCTGGGCTGATTGTCCGGCCCGAGGATCGTATACCCCACCGCCACGCCGGAAGCGTCGATATTCTCGACTACGCCCTCCCCAATACTTCGCGAAGTGACCCCGGCCATTTTAAGGATAGTGGAGCAACCGAATCCGGAAGGATTGGCTCGACACGCATCGTAGTCCTTTCCAAAGTCATCCCAATGAGCTTGGTAGTTGTAGGTTGTAGCATTGCCCGCCACGGTCGAGGCAATCCCCGCATCACCACCTGAAAGAGTAGCGCCGAGCACACCCACAATTTGTGAAAGTGCTAAAAGATTGGCTGATGCTTGGTTATATT
>NZ_CABVHJ010000041.1:5486-12216 GCF_902497745.1 Pseudomonas fluorescens | reverse complement strand
GTGTGGGGCTGTTCAGCATTGCTGATAAAACAGGTACTTTGTCGAAAACTACGTACGCGTTCCCCCATGAAAAAAATTTCCTGGGGTTTGGCTCGCTCGTAACCTGGAAACCAAACACGGACAACCTGTATAACGCATCGTCGGATTATCAATATTGCTCCACGCAGACGCACACCGACGAGGCGGGGGAGACAACCGTTATTACGCGGACCTATAACAAGTACCATCTTCTGGTTACTCAGGTGTCGACAAACCAGAAGTGCACCACCACCCAGGCAACTGAGTATTATATTTATCCGAGCAAGTTATTTGAAGAGCAACCCCCGCAATACCAACTGCCGAAGACGCACACCACCACCTGGAGCCAGGGGGGACGGAGCCGCAGCGAAAAGACCACAACGACCTTCGATGAATCCGGTAATCCGCGAAGTCAATCGATCGTGTCCATCGATGCCGCGCAGAAAGAAACGCCCATCCAGACCAAGACCGAATGGACGTATTACAGCAAGGACGGCGAGACAGGTTGCTGCCCAGCCGAACCCAACGGTTTTACGCGGTTCATCAAGACGATGACGGTGACACCAACACTAGAATCTTCTTATGCTGTTTCGCCACACATTACGACGTACACCTATGCAGGGCTGGATACGCCACCAGGAGCCAAGGCCGCCATTTCCACCGCCATTATGGTTGCCAGCGAACAACATAAAAGCGGCACGGATTGGCTGTCTAAGGTTAGCTACACCTATGCGTATGCGGATAACAAAACCAACGACTTCTGCCGCCTCCTCAGCACTGAGAACACTCATTATCCATCCGGCGAGAACGGGCCAAAGCCTACCACAAAGACCACCTCTACGTGGACGCTTGAGGGGAGCACCCTGACTGAGAACAAGACATTAACTGCAGGAGAGCAGAGCCTGACTAGCGCTCAAACGCAGTCACTATTCACGGGCCGGACGCTGTCGTCGAAGGATGCGCTGGGGATTGTGAATGAGGCGGTGTATGACCGGTTGGGTCGCGTGATCCAGGTGACAACGGCAAAAGGCACTGATTACGCAAACACTCGTACCTGTGAATATAAAATTAAAAGTGACACTGACAGTGACAGTGGCAGTGGCAGTGAGGACGTACCGTTCCTGATCACCGCCGCAGACGCAAACAAAAACAAAATCCGCACAACCTGCAATGCGGCGGGTAAACCTGTCAGTGTGGACGCCTGGCTGGCCGATGATCCGCGCTGGAATACATTAAAGACAGCCCTCTACGATACTCAGATGCGCCCCGTGACAGTGACGAATATGGACTATCTCACGAGCGTCCCAACGGCCGAACGGCTGGAAGAGGCCCCTTCGCCAGATCAGTCGCTAACAGTGAAGTTGGATTACGATGGCTGGGGGCAAAACCATCTAAATTCGGTGAGCGATGGGGTGAAACACTGGAGCGTTACCGACCCCATTGCCATGACGGTCACGACGTATATGACGGCTGGGAACAAGGACCAAACCCAAAGCAGCGCCACAGTCACTACATATAACTATAACCGCCAACCTATAAAGATTGAGGCTTACGATGTAACAAATTGGACGGTCCCGTTGCCCTCGGACGCGAAGGCCAGTTCAACGGTGCTGCAGCAGTATGATGGCTGGAATCAGCTGCGCCAGCATGAGGATGAGTTACACCGCGTCACCCGCTATGACTATGATGTGTTCGGGCGGACTACCGTGACCACATTGCCGAAAGTATTTACCTCGTTCGGCGGCCTGGGGACGCAGGTTAAGCGTGAGTATAGCCCACTCTCGCCGCTTGCCTGGCTGGCTGATATTCAGGTGATCGCCGAGCTCGAGTCGCGTAATGACCTACCCAAATCGGTTTCTATGGGCACCCAGGTGTTTGACGAGTTGGGGCGAGTGACTCAGCGAAACTCGGGCGGCCGTACGTGGAATGCGACTTACAAAGCCAAGTCAGGGAGCGTGACCTCACCGGCCAGCGTGACTTCTCCGGCAAAAAATACGCTGAACTACCAGTACATAGCAGCGCTGGGAGGCAAGGTATCCCGGGTGGAGAAGGACACTAAGCCAAGCGAGAATAAGGTCTATACCTACAATACCAAGGATGCCACGAACAAAATTGTGGGTGGTTTATTGACCGCGTCTATTGTCATGAGCGCTTCCGACTCAAGCACCATCACCAACACCTATGCGCTGACGGGACGTTTGGTCACGGAAACGCTCGCCCCATCCGTCTCGGCGACCGATTACCAATACACCGTAGCGGGTAAGGCGACTCACTACACCGACGTGACGGGAATCACCCAGGTCGTTAAATATGATGGTTATGGTCGGCCGAGCACTATCAGTGACAGTGATGTGTCCGCCGAGTTGACCTATGATGACTTGGGGCGCTTGCAAAAATGGACAACTACCGATGTGAAGAGCCAGGCCACTCTGACTACCGCGATTGAGCTCGACGGCCTGGGCCGCGAGAAAAAGCGTACCCTGACAAGCAGTCAAAGCAACAACAGCTGGGTCCTCGAACAAACGTGGTATGCCAATCATCAACTAAACACCAAAGTGCTCTCCCGTAACGGCACACCGGCTCGAACGGAAACGTATACCTATGATCCCCGTAATCGTCTGACCGGCTACACCGTAACCGGCAACGTCGATGATTTACCGCAAGACGAGAAAGGTAATCGGATAACGTCACAGATCTTGACCTATGACGTCTACAGCAACATAAAAAGTATAGTGAGTACATTTAGTGACAAGACCTCGGACAGTATGGAATGCACCTACCTTGATCCTGTTCACAATACTGATGACCCATGCCGACTGTCCAAAGTCACACATGACCACTCGAGCTACAACGATCTAACTCCAGATTGGATGCAGTATGACCTGAATGGGTTTTTGACGAACGATGGCGTAGGGCGCACGTTTGAGAATGCCGGCTCGGTGCTGGAAGGGTATCTGTCCCGCGTTGTCGTAAAAGGCCAGGCTCCTAAGAGCAGTTCGTACCAGTATGACGCGATGAACCGGCTGATAAAACAGGACGACGTTAGTTTGTATTATCGCGGCTCGAAACTGGTTAATCAGGTGGAAGGCAAAAACGGCATGCGCCTGCTCAGTGGCCCGGGCGGCAACCTGGCACAGGTTCGTACAGGCGCTATAGCGGGTGTCTGGCTAAGCGGCACCGATGCTAATGGCTCGGTGCTGAGTGTAGAAAACCTCAGCGAGGATAAGAAGATAAGCCAACAAGTGAATTTGGCCTATGGCCCCTACGGAGAACGACCGACTAACTGAGCCTCGACGAGAGGTGGTTTCAAGGACCAAGTGCAACACCTGATGCAAGGTGTTGCCATGCCAAAGGACGCTATCTATTTGGCGGGTAACTTTTTTTGCCTTTAATCCAAACTCGTCGAGACCCGCGATTATTCTTAAAGCGGATTTTCTGCCGGCAATTATTCCTTTTGAACTGAGTTACCAACAGGCACCAGCAAGGCAGCTTTCCTCAAGCTTACCGCTGCAACCAAGCCCGTAACCCGCCCCCCGTCCCCTGGCATCCTGCCGACCGAACAAAATCCCCACTAACACACCAAGCCCCCCATTACTCTTGATACGCCAAGACCAAACATATGAGACACCAAGAGGGTGTGCTTTCCAGCATTCGACCTACAGTGCCTGTGAATGAGCCCCATGAAAGACAGGACACCGTTTCCCCCTTACGATAAGGGATAGGCAAACGGTTATGTTTATGACTAACAGCAACGATAAGAGTGGGGAGCTAATGAGATGGTCACCCCGCACCCTGTGGGGGCTATGCTTTCGCAGGGTGCTTTAATTCGGAGACCATCACCATGAGCGATTTGGCACTGGTCGGTATCGACCTCGGCAAACACACCTTCCATCTGCACGGCCAGGACAAATCCGGTCGAGAGCTGTTTCGCAAGAAGCTTTCACGACAGCAGATGATGCGGTTCTTCGCCAACCTATCCGCTTGCACCGTGGTGATGGAAGCCTGCGCTGGTTCGCATTTCGTAGCGCGCGAGCTGAGAGCCATGGGCCATCAAGCCAAGATGATTTCCCCGCAGTTTGTTAAACCTTTCGTGAAGGGCAACAAAAACGATTTCGTCGATGCCGAAGCGATCTGTGAAGCCGCGTCGCGACCATCGATGCGCTTTGTTTCGCCTAAGACCGAGGCCCAGCAGACGCTTTCTGTTTTGCACCGTCTGCGTGAATCGCTGGTGGGTGAGCGCACAAGGCAGTCAACCAAATGCATGGTTTTCTGCTGGAGTTCGGCGTCAGCCTCCCGCAAGGGTCGGCAATGATGAAGCGCTTGGCCAGCGTTCTGGCGGAGCACGAACTGCCCGTGCGGCTGACGGTGCTGTTACAGCGTCTGCACGATCACTTTGTCTACCTGGATGAACAGATCAAGGCGCTGGATAAAGAGCTAGTTTGCCAGCTTGCCGACGATGATCTGGGCAGGCGTTTGCTGGGCATACCGTGTGTTGGGCCGATCACCGCCAGCCTGCTGGCTGTGGAAATGGGCGATGGCCAGCAGTACGAATGTAGCCGTGACTTTGCGGCGTCTGTCGGCTTGGTACCCAGGCAGTACAGCACCGGCGGCAAAGCCAATTTGATGGGAATCAGCAAGCGTGGTGACAAGAATCTCAGACGGTTGTTGGTTCAGTGTTCCAGGGTTTACATGCAGCGACTGGAACACCAGAAGGGCCCCTTGGCTGACTGGGTGCGTTCGTTGCTGACGCGACGTCACTCCAATGTGGTGGCCTGCGCGCTGGCCAACAAACTGGCGCGCATAGCCTGGGCCATAGCGGCCAACCATACCGAATATGAAGCAGGACCAAGCACCATGGCTGCGTGACCCTGCGGTTGCTGCAGTACCACGATTCACCTTTCAGGTTTTGCGATAGCTGAACAACAGATGACGTGAACGGCCAACCGGCCTGGCGAAGAACCTGTCGCCCAAATCGGCTTTTGAAACCGAGGAGCTTTTCAGGATCGCCAGGCGCGACTCTCATCGTGGCGCGGGGCTTGCCCCAATAGACGCCGGATAGATTTAAGCAAACCAACCACTTCACCCGTTAATCAGTATTGCAAAAAATGGGGTGACCATGGATTTGGGCCAGGAGCGGCGGCGCCGCTGGAGCCCAGAGCAAAAGCTGGCCATGGTTCGCGAGAGCCTTGAACCAGGACAAAGTGTGTCGGTCGTCGCTCGGCGCAACGGCATCAATGCCAATCAGCTGTTTCTGTGGCGCAAGCTTTATCAGGACGGCAGCCTGTCGGCGGTCAGTGCCGGCGAAGCCGTGGTGCCTGCCTCCGAGTTAAGCGATGCGCTCAAGCAGATCCGTGAACTGCAACGGATGCTGGGCAAGAAAACCATGCAGGTCGAGACCCTTCAGGAAACCGTGGAGATTGCTCGGTCGCGAAAATGGATTGCGCACTCACCCTTGTTGCCGGGGGACGACCTGTGAAGCTGATCAGTGAAAGTCTCGGTGTAGCGCGCTCGCAATTGACGGTTCGACTCAATCCTACGGCTGCGCCTGACAGACGCCGTCGTGTGTTGGATGACACTGCTCTGGTTGAAGAAATTCGGACTGAAGTCAGTGAGTTGCCCAGCTATGGCTACCGCTGGGTCTGGGGTTTGTTGCGTCACCGACGCGAAACGCAGAGCTTGGCGCCGATCAACGTAAAGAAGGCCTATCGCGTGATGCGCGATCACCAGTTGCTGCTGGAGCGACGGATCAAGCAACCGGGTGTGGCGTGACGACACGAAGGTCGTATCGCCGTAGAAACGAGCAATACCCGGTGGTGCTCGGACGGCTTTGAGTTTCGTTGTGAGGATGGCGCCAAGCTGAGCGTGACCTTCGCCCTGGACTGCTGTGACCGCGAAGCCATCGGCTGGGTCGCCAGCCCAACCGGGTACAGCGGCGATGACATCCGCGACTTGATGTTGGAAAGCGTGGAGAAGCGCTTCGGTGATCAACTGCCTGCAACGCCGGTGCAGTGGCTCAGCGATAACGGTTCGGCCTACACCGCCGAACAGACGCGCCTGTTTGCTCGACAGATCGGCTTGCAGCCGGTGACCACCCCAGTACGCAGCCCGCAGAGCAACGGCATGGCAGAGAGCTTCGTGAAGACGATCAAACGTGATTACGTGGCGCACATGCCCAAGCCGGATCGAGAAACGGCGCTGCGTAACCTGGCAATTGCCTTTGAGCATTACAACGAGCAGCATCCGCACAGCGCTTTGAACTATCGCTCACCGAGGGAGTTCAGGCGCTAGGCAGTAGCATCAATTTAACGGGGAGTTGGTGTCCGGTTTTGTAGGGGCAAATCCAGCATGAGTCCGTTTGGCCAGGGTGGGATTAACCCGTATGCGTATTGTGAGGGGGATCCGATTAATAATACGGATCCGACGGGGCATTGGGGGGTATTGGGTACGCTACTCATGGTTGGAATGATGGTTCTCCCAAGTGAAGCTGAAGTAGAAGGGGTGGTGAAAGGGGCCGAAATGGTGGATGCGGCAGGGCTGAGGAGGACGAATCAACTGCGAAAAACGGGAGTACTGGCAGAAAAGAGTCACGGGGAGAGCATCGCAGTGAAAACAGCAAGGAGCACAGCTCGGGATATCACAATGAGCCAGCAAACTACGTCAGGCATGCCTAGGGCGTCTAACAGTTCTGTCAGGATGATCGATAGCGCTAGGG
>NZ_CABVHJ010000041.1:0-5317 GCF_902497745.1 Pseudomonas fluorescens | reverse complement strand
TGAGTACAACAGGAAAATCGCCACCGATCCTGAATACCATCGACGCCTTGTGGAAGCCATACGGAAATCACCGCCGGATCTAAATGACCCACGAGCTTGGGTAGAGGCTGAGAAGCAAATGTACCCTAAAGAAAAGTATCTCGCAGACATGGAGATTTATAATGAATCGAGTGTTAAGGACTTTGTCATGCCCAGCTCTTATGAGCACTTAAAGGATGAAATTAAATTGAGGCAGATAACGAGTCTACACCCTGGCCTTATAAGGGGGCTGTACAAGGAGGACTATGCTAGTTTTGAGGGAGCTTGGGTGGAGGTTCTGAAGACTACTGGTAGGGGCACGCACCTCTAAGGAAACCCTGAAAAAGACTTCCAGATTTGGTGAAATGAAATACCCACCTCACAAGAACTGAACGGTTGAGCCCCGATGAAGCAAATGTCTTTCGCTGATGCCGAATATGCTGGCAAACGTAAACAGACCCGACGCGAGCGTTTCCTGATTGAGATGGATCAGGTTGTGCCCTGGAAAGGCCTGATTGCGTTGATCGAGCCGCATTATCCAAAGGGTGAAGGCGGTCGTCCGGTGTATCCGTTGATGGCCATGCTGCGGGTTCATCTGATGCAAAACTGGTTCGGCTACAGCGACCCGGCGATGGAAGAGTCCCTCTACGAAACCACGATTCTGCGCCAGTTTGCCGGGCTGCATCTGGATCGGATTCCTGATGAAATCACGATTCTCAACTTCCGGCGTCTGCTGGAAAAACATGAGTTGGCAGGCGGGATTTTGCAGGTCATCATTGGCTATCTGGGCGACCGTGGTTTGCTGCTACGCCAGGGGACTGTGGTCGATGCAACGATCATTCATGCGCCGAGTTCGACCAAGAATAAGGACGGTAAACGTGATCCAGAAATGCACCAGACGAAGAAAGGAAATCAATATTTCTTCGGAATGAAAGCGCATGTGGGTGTCGATGCCGAATCCGGTTTGGTGCACAGCCTGGTGGGCACGGCGGCGAATGTGGCGGACGTGACCCAGGTCGATCAGTTACTGCATGGAGAGGAAACTTATGTCTCTGGCGATGCCGGTTACACCGGCGTGGACAAGCGTCCGGAACATCAAGATCGCCAGATGATCTGGTCAATTGCCGCACGGCCCAGCACGTATAAGAAGCACGGCAAGCAGAGTTTTATCGCTCAGGTGCGTCGCAAAATCGAATACGCAAAGGCCCAGATGCGAGCCAAGGTCGAACATCCGTTCCGGGTGATCAAGCGCCAGTTTGGCTATACGAAAGTGCACTATCGCGGGCTGATAAAAAATACCGCGCAACAGACCACGCTGTTTGCCCTGTCAAACCTGTGGATGATGCGAAAACGGCTCTTGGTTGCGGGAGAGGTGCGTCTGTGATGCGCGAAATGTGCGGAGAAAAGGCGCGGCTCAAGGAAAAACAATGAATTAAAAAGAGCCTAAGTCTGATTTTTGGCAGGCCGTCGATTTTTTGAACTCCAAATGGTTGGAGCATCAAAAAATCGCTGGGTACTTCAGACCTTCCTTAGAGGAGGCAACCCCATAAACAGACATGGAGAAGACGTTCTTGGGCTATGGCAACATCATTCGTGAGGTACGAGATATGGCGATGAAGATGCCCGACTGGTGATTCGTTCTTCTTTGCACCATAGGGTTCGTGCTAGCTGCCGCGAGAGTATTGATGTTATTTCAATCGCGGCCCGGCATGCAATCGGCGGTAAATTACAGATAAACTGTTTTCATTATCACCGACTAACACCGGATCCGCATCCTCGTGGTTTAGCAGTGCACTAATTTTTTGCCATCGCTTCCTGGACGAGTTCGACTTTGAGGCGTTCCTCTTCAAGCTCGCGCTAACGAGCCATCAGTGACACATCCATACCGCTGAACCTGATTCACCGTTTGTATAAAATGGCCGCTAGGCTCGTGGTCCCAACACGGCTCGGCACCGAGCGACCGGCTTCGGTCTATTCGAGGACGGCGATAATTTGCCTGTCTGAAAAACGCATTATCTTCACTAAAAATTTCCTTAATCCGCTTAGAAGAAAAATTCTTCTTCTGACGGGCCCCGATTTCAGAAATAGGATGGAGGGGGAGGGCCCCCCCTCCATGGTGCGAAGTTCTTAGCAGTAAAGCTTTCATCATTTACCTGTCTTGGAGCTTTGGGCCGAATGATTCGTTGAAAATGCTCGTTAATCTGGCGATCGGTAGTATTCGAGTTATCGGGAGCAGGCAGTATTTCAACGTAGCCATCCGAGTTTGCGGCAGCGGGCGAAGGTGGACGATGCAAGTGCCCAGCAGTTGGGTCAGCGACAGGATCTGCATTGGCTGCAGCGTGCGAGGGTAAGTGTAGAGGGCGCTCTGTAGCCGCATCAGCGAGAGGATTTGCGTTAGCGTATTCATCAAAAACCGCCGGCGGTAGGGTACGCCGAAAATGCTCCCTGATATGCAAATCGGTACTAGAGCCTGTTGGCCCATTCCTCATAGCCCTAGCAGCATTAGCTGCATCCGCCGGCCTACCACTAAGAGCAAATGGTCCGTGCTCAGCTAACTTGCCGATAGGGGATGCTTGTAGGGCAGAAACTCCAATATCAGCAATATTAGCAATACTGCCCGCTATAGCTGTTCCTCGGGATATACCGCCCAAAACTGAATGTGCTGTGCCTTTTGTATTATCCGCAGCTATACCTGTAGCCGCTGAGATGCCCCCTAAGACAGCGCCAGCCACAGCTAGTGAGCTACCGCCAGTCAATACGGCTAATCCAGCGCCGGCAGCTGCTGCCACAATGCCCTCAATACCGTGTCGTCCCACGTGAAAATGTCCGCTCGGGTCGGTGTTGTTGATGGGATCACCCTCGCAATACGCATAAGGGTTAATCCCGCCCTTACCAAACGGGCTCATGCTGTCCGGTGATGTAAAGCGCCTAAGTGTTGGGCTATACAGACGATAACCATTGCCCAGGTGATAACCACCCAGCACCGGGTCGATACGCTCGCCATTAAAGCCCAGGACGCTGCTGAGGTAGTCGGCAGCCCGTGGTTCCAGTTCGTCTTCCATGTTGTGTACCTGTTTTAGTGATTGAGCTTTCAGGCACTGTAGGTCGATTCTTGGCAAGCACACTCTCTGGGTGTCTCATATGTTTGGTCTTGGCGTATCAAGAGTGACGGGCGGGCGCATGGCTGGGTGTGTCGCTGGGGTGGGAAGGGAGGCCGTTGTCTAAGCTACATCAACCGGTCGAAAAGAGTAAACGTTAACACCTGGACGCGGGTTCATCGCAGTGGATCAGCGGCTAATCATGCACCACGATCGACTGCTCGCCGTGAGTGAGGCGTGGCCGAGGTGCGCATGCTCGTGCGCCGACTCGCGACATGATTTTGTCTATGGCCTCGTAGGCTGCCCCCGTGCAATCCTGCACACACACACACACACAGATCCTCACCGTGCCGCAACTGATCAATCAGGGATGTGCCCGTAGCTTTTGTCGCCATCTCCCAGAGCCTCCCCTGGAGTCTGATACTTTTGCGCACTGAGACGTCCGGATCAAAAAATGAGATGTGGCGAGGAGATATGCTTGGGGACTCGGTTGATAGTGGGATCAGCTGGCTATTTACCAATTACCTATGAGTTAGAAGGGACCGTATGGAATGCACCTACCTTGATCCTGATCACAATACAGATGACCCATGCCGACTATCCAAAGTCACACATGATCACTCGAGTTACAACGATCTAACTCCGGATTGGATGCAGTATGACCTGAATGGTTTTTTGACGAGCGATGGCGCAGGACGCACGTTTGAGAGTGCCGGCTCGGTGCTGGAGGGGTATCTGTCCCGCGTTGTCGTAAAGGGCCAGGATCCTAAGAGTAGTTCGTACCAGTATGACGGGATGAACCGGCTGATAAAACAGGACGACGTTAGTTTGTATTATCGCGGCTCGAAATTGGTTAATCAGGTGGAAAGCAATAACATCAATAACGGCGTGCGCCTGCTCAGTGGCCCGGGGGGCAACCTGGCACAGGTTCGTACAGGCACTAACCCAAATACTTGGCTAAGTGGTATTGATGCCAATGGCTCAGTCCTCAGTGTAGAAAACGGCAGTACTCAAGTGAAACTGGTCTATGGCCCGTACGGTGAACAGTCATGAGCAACGATAATAGCAGCCTGCTGGGCTTTAATGGCGAGCGCATCGACCCGGTGCCGGGTGGTTATCACCTGGGCAACGGTTATCGCTTGTACAGCCCCGCACTGCGACGCTTTACGTCACCGGACAGCCTGAGCCCGTTTGGTAAAGGCGGGATTAATCCATACGCCTATTGTGAGGGGGACCCGATTAATCATACCGACCCGACAGGGCATGTGCGCCTAGGGGCAATTTTTGGGGATATTGTCGAAGGCATCGATACTGCATTCGATGTCGCCGCTGCCGTAGCCTCCGGAGGAGAGTCTTTAGCTGTTGTACACGCCATATCCGGTGTCGTAGGAATAGGCACCGAGATTGCCAGTCAATCGATCAGTGGGCACCCTACAACCCATAAAATATTAGATGGGATATCAATTGTCGGCAGCATTACCAATACGGCGACGGGGTTGGCTATCGAAGGAGTTGACCATAAAAATGGAAAAAAACGGCCTCGAACAGCCAGAGGTGTAATAAAACTCACCAATAAAGTGGTGTCCTATACATCTGCGGTAGTCAGTGAAGATATGGAAGTGGTGGCTGACGGTCTTACGGGCGACCCAAGCAGGCACAAGGTTGACACTCAGCTTGAAAAGGCAAGTACTGGGCTTGGCTTCATCGCTTCGGTAACCGGTTATTTCGATGCTGCACCAGATATTATTAACAAAAAGTCCGATACTCGGGTGAGGCCGCGGTTTGACAGTAACAATAACCATAATATGATTGAAAGGCATACCGCGGAGCGCCCGCGCGCACCACAACCAACTCCCCCCGCACAACACGCTGATCCTGAGGGCAATGACCTCTTCGGCCCTTTTTTTGGGGCTGTGGGGCACCGATTTAGTCAATAAAAAAGCAGGAACAAGGACTGACAGCACGGCGCAGGGAGCGCTGCAAATCCTGTGCTTCACAATGGTCAGTCCTTCCCGCCTTTTACCCGTTGTCAGCGATTGCACCAAAAGTAAGCGCTCCATAAACCCCACCGATTTCAGGATGGGGTGAGCGCTCAGCCAGGTGATACCGGCGTGCAGTTCCACGGCAACAGGGCTTCGTAATCCTCAACCGAGGACGCCAGTGGCAAACGTTCCAGTGCGTGGCGCAGCCACGCATAGGGT
>NZ_CABVHJ010000040.1 GCF_902497745.1 Pseudomonas fluorescens | reverse complement strand
TGGCAGTTCGAACCTGCCCTGGGACACCATAAAATCAAGGGCCGTAGCCTTGTTTAGCAGTTCCCTCTTCCGTTCATGGGTGCAGGATGGGTGCAATAAGCAGGCTGCGGATTAGCAAACCTCACGCGCGATAGAGCGGTGGGGTTTTTTTATGCGTTCAATTCCGCGATTTCGCTAGGAAGGAAAATGGTAAAGCTCGGAAGAAACGAAAAATGTTGGTGCGATTCAGGCAAAAAATACAAAAAGTGCCACCTTGCTCGGGAGTCGGCGGAGCCTCATAAGCCATGGGATCTTAGCGCTACTCATCGGAAGCATTTCTCAAAGAAGCTGTGCTCCGCTCCCGATCTTTTCCATGATCAGTGCTCCGGTTCAATCATTGCCGCACATACCGTTCCTCGTTCTGGAAGCCTGAACCAAATTGCGGATGATGGGCACGTTCTGTCTTTCATGCCGTCTTTAGAGGGGCTTATCAAACACAACGGCGCTTTAAAGCCCGAGAAGGTGGGCGTCCGTCGCGCCTCTACATTCAGCGGATTTTGCTCGACGCACGACGACAGTCTCTTCGCGCCGGTTGAGAAGAGTGTTTTTGTCGGAAGTCAGGAACAGTGCTTCCTGCTGGCGTATCGCGCCTATGCCCGAGAGATTTATACAAAGCGAGCTGCAGCGGAGCAGGCTGAACTTTATAAGGATCTCGACCGCGGGCGTACACCAGAGCGCCAGGTTGAAATTCAGACGTTTGCGCGCCTTCATGGCGCAGGAATTAACGCAGCTTTACGTGATATTCAGATTCATAAGGCGCGCTTTGATCGATGCTTAACCACTGGAGATTATGCTTCAGTCCGCTCATACATAATCGAATTGGACCAGGCACCACCGGTGATGTGCAGCGCCACCTATGCGCCAAGCGTGGACTTTTGGGGAAGGCAGCTACAGGATATGGCCGATGTTGATCTAGTGCCTGAGCTTATGAGTGTTACTTCCTTCTTTGGGGGAGAGAAGGGGCAGATAGTTTTTTCGTGGATGGTCGAAGATGACAGATGCTGCATGGCGTTGATCAAAAGCCTGGAGCAGATCGATGATGTTGACCTATCCACTAAACTTGTCGCCTATTTCTTCGACCATTTTGAGAATGTGTTCGCGTCTCCGATCTGGTGGGACGGCTTAGGCAAGCCGAATCAAAATGCTTTAATCGAGCGAATGATTGGCGAAGTAGGAGTCATGTTCGGTCTTGTGCCTAGCGTTAAATCGCCGTTCAAAATACCGCCATGGACTATTTCGAGAAGATACCGAGTTGGCTTCTAAGCGGTATCACGGATGCGCAGTACAGTGGTGGTTGAGCAGTTGGCGTGCCTGGCAGTAGCCCGAATACCTAGACCAGCGCCCAGCAATTCTTTGACCCGCTTATGCAGATCTTCGTCTACCGGGCGTCCCTGATACTTGCCTGCGGCTTTCGCCTTCTCGATACCTTGAGCTTGGCGCTCCCGACGCTGCTCATAATCCTTTCGCGCGATCGCCGCCATCATCTCCACCAACATAGAGTTGATCGCGCCCAGCATCCGGCCAGTGAACTCGTCGCCCTTGGTGTCTTGCATTCCTTGGTGGCTTGTCGGTAGGTCGAGCGCGACGATGCGCAAGCCCTTGGAGTCGATCGCAGCCTTGAGCTTCTGCCAATCTTCCACAGGAAGGCGTGAGAGGCGGTCTATCGACTCCACCAGCAAGACGTCACCCTTGCGCGCATCTTTGAGCAGGCGCAACAGTTCAGGCCGATCTGCCGAGGCGCCGCTGGCGTTCTCCAGGTAAATACTCGCGATCACCTTGTTGTGGTCAGTGGCGAATTGCTCAAGCGATGACCGGGCGCGGCCTGCGTCCTGCTCTTCGGTTGATGCTCGGAGATATGCGCGGATGAACATGATGTGCGGTCCGTATCAGTTAAGGTGTTCTACTAATACTGTTGCACTTTGAGTGTTACTTATCAAGCGGGGAGAGCGAATAAACCCAAATTTGTGCGTATCAGCTCAGGCATACCAGAAAAGTGCACATTGAGATGGCGTCGGAGGAGGCATAGCATGGTCGCTACTTGCCATCATGGAGCGCGGAATGATTTCAGCGATGATAGACGGTGAAAAGAGGCCTCCCCAGGCGAAAGGAGAGCAAACCACCTGCGCCGGCTGTGGCGGCACGCTTAGGGCCGTCATCCCGCAATTCAAGGCTGCGCATTGGCGTCATGACAGTGGCGATTGCGATCCGTGGAGCGAGCCCGAAGGTGAATGGCATCTGGGATGGAAAGGCTTCTTCAGCCCTCGCTATTGTGAAGTGTTCATGAGAGACCCAGAGACAATGGAAATCCATAGAGCTGATGTCTTGTGTCCGCGACCAGAAGGGGCAGGGGTAGTCTTAGAGCTACAACACTCCTCTATCTCGGAAGAGGAGCGGTCAGCCAGGGAGTCGTTTTACTCCAAAGAAAATCGAATGTTTTGGCTTCTGAACATGGGCAGGACATCAGCCCTTTCATTCAATTTCGCATCGTGCCTCAACTTCAGTGAGGACAATCGGGTAGAGGTCGGGGGGCGTGACTTTTACCGGATGGAGTGGTTTATGCGTGGGACGATGCTGGATAAGTGGAAGCAATCTCGAGCACACGTTTTTTTAAATCACGGCCGCTTCGTTTTCTATCTTGCGACGAGGGCTGCGTGCCGTTCATTGGTTGACGGCCAAGCCAAAGGAGAATTTGCCTTGGCGCGCCTCACTGTTCGTGATTTTCTTAAAGCTGTAGCCGGAGACGATCCCTCTGCGCTAACGATACACTCTGTTGAGGGGGATAGTTGATCTCTGCCCATTAAATCGAGCTCGGGCGGATGTCCAGGCCAACGTTGGTATCGCCGCCGATTCGAAAGCGCTTCGTCTGGCCAGCTTTGATAATGGTCGCCTGCTCTTTCAGAGCTCCTGCCCAACTACACAAGCCCGAACCTCGCTCGTCCGCTCCAAGCCCCACCAGATGTTCGCCCGCAGGAACGTACAGGCTTACCCCTTCACCAGTGTCGATTCGCGCCACAGGTCGACCGTCAAGGTGAACAGCAACGAAGCACCCACCAGCGACGAACCCCGTGTCACGCGCAACCTGAATTGTCCCGTATGGGCCAGCAGGTTTTTTCCCGTAGGCCAGCACCCTGTCTGCGGGTACCAGCTTGGCTTGGTCAAAAGGTACGGGTGAGGTAGAGCAGCCTGTCATCATTGCGGCCAGGGCGGTTGCAGCGGCGATCTTCAGCATAGGAATTCCTTGTCGTGAAGTTGCAACTGTAGCACCGGCCTGTAACCCTTACACCTTGTCTTCAGCCAGGATCGAAGCCGAGATGATCATTCCGCCCCACCGGCGTTCGCCGATGCAGATCGGTACCGGGTTGCCGCTGGCCGTGGTGTTCTTTGCGCTGCCGAAGGCGTAGGACGGGGAATTTTCGGGGGATGCGCTTTGCTTCAGGCCTGAGGCCTGCGGGCTGAGCATTTGAATGACGCCGCCGATCGCCAATCCATAGCCAGCGGCTGCCATAGCGCTAGTAAAGGGAGATGCTGTCCCGCCAGACGCGAAGGTGACGAATGCTGCGGCGGCAATCAAAACCACGCCGACAACGGTTTGAACGAGCCCCGCGCGTTTGCTGCCGGCGATCACCGGAACGATGCGTATCTCCTTCGCGCCACCCATCTTCAGCTCCTGTTCGCCGATGTTCTTTCGGTTGCGGAAAACTGCGAACTCCAGCCCTTTCATTTTCGCGTCAGCGAGGTACTTCGCGAAACCGGGATGGTTGACGTCGATCGCCTTCACGGCTTCCCGGGTGTCGCCGGTGGAGAGCTCATAAATGTGTTCACGCCCGAACAGCTTGCCGGCTGAGCCGCCCAGCAGGATGCGGGTTTTGGTGCCGTAGTTGGTGGCCATAGCCATGGTTTACTCCTTGGCGCCCTGGGCGCTGTTGTTGGGTACCGCAACGCCCAGTCGGATGGCGAGCAGCGAGCGCGACATACGCGCCTGGTCGACCGTCACCTGTTCGTGACGCGGGTCGTAGTTCCATATCCGGTCGTAAATCCCCTGGTAGGCCCTGGCACCCCGGAAGGTGCCGCGCAGAAGGTCGGCCGACACCCGGGCTTCGTCCTCGGTGAAGAACGGCCCGTCAATCGTCACCTTCTGGCCGTCGCGGACGTGCTGGACATCCCACACGACGTAGCCAGAGTCGGCGCCCTGCTTCAAAGAGTAGGGTGCAAAGCGGGTCGTCTTGCAGGCTTCGGCGAAACGCTCCTGATGAGAATTCATAGCTGGCTCCCGGCGCCCGATTTCTGCGCCTCGTTGAATACCGCGGTGAGGGAGTCATGCCCCCGTGCTGAGCCGCCACCGGCAGCCGCTGCGCTCAATTCGTCAATTAGGTCGCTGATCGCCTTCACGTCGTTGTCATTGCACAGTTGCCGGGCCTGCTGGCGAAGCTTGGCGAGTTCGGTTCTGACGCTCATTGCAGGCCTCCAATTTGCTGGCGAAGCTCGTCGATGGCCTTTTGCAGCTCGGTAACCTCGATAACCCTCGCAACGGCGCCCAGGCCGTCGATCAGCGATTTTCCTTGGTCGGGGGCGAGCTGGCCGTTGGCGACTGCGCGCATTATCGAGCGGGCGGCGCTGGGCAGGTCCGTATCATCGAGGTCGAATTGAACCGGTTCGGATGTTGGTTTCATCGGCGGAACGAGCCGCTCAAGGATCAGGCGGCACGCTTGCATATCGCCCTTTTTGGCTGCAGCCAGAATCTTGCGGGTGACGGCTTCAGCGCCTTCTGCCAACTTTGCGCGAATGGCCTGGGTTTGCCCCGAGCGTCCGCCCGGGTTGCCAGAATGGCCGGGAGCGAATCGCCCCCCGGCAACCCGGCCCGGTGCCGACTCTGCTGGTGGCAACGGCTTGGCCAATGCTTAAGCCCCCTCGCCTTGGATTTGCTTCTTAAGTGCCTCGTCGGCCTCTTCCTCTTCTCGCTTGACCCGCTCCAGGCGCTCTTGGATGCGCTCAATGGTGGATTCTGCCGGACCTTGCACCAGCTCTTTTGCAGCCTCGCCTGCCGCATCAACACGCTCGTCGAGACTGATGCCAGCGTCGGCACTGATCAGGCCAAAGGCTGTCCGGAGCGCGTCCTGTGCGGCGTCTGCCGCTTCAGTCAGGTCGGCGATCTCTTGCGCTTCTCGTGGATTGGCGCGCACCAGGGCCTCCTTGGTGATTCGGGCATACCACTCGCTGCTGACACCGCTCAGTTCGCGAGGGAGGCGAAGTGCGGCGTCGACGTAGGCTTTGTCAGTGCCCGCCAGAAGCGTTGCGTTACGCTCTGGCGGGCTCATGGCGCGCAACTGGGCGGCCAGGGCAAGGTCGATCTGGACGGCGATAGGGTCGTTATCCCGGTACGGCTTAACGGCGGTCACCTTGTCGGCGCGCTCCTTGACCTTTTCCTTGTACTTCTCAAAGTCGCGCTGCAATTGGCCCAGAAGGTACAGCCGATCTTTCGCTGTTGCCCGGATGTCTTCCTGTTTCGCACTATCCGAGCGGCGGGCGTCGTTGATGATGCCCATTGCCGCGATTTGCAGGCCCTCGACGTGATTTCTGGCCTCGCGAGCGACGGCGTAGAGATCTGCAAACGGACCGGCTTCGGGGAATTTCCACATACCTACCAGGCGGCTTTTACCACCAGATTCAGCGCGTAGTGTTTTCATCTGAGTTCGTTTCTCCAATTCTGTGAGGGTCAGTCCCAGCGCTTCGGCGCAAGGTCTTTAACGTCTACGTCCGCCAGGTCAATCACGCGGAAGTCGACGTAGCCATTACGGCCATGGATGCGATATCCACCTGAAGGGACGGGATCAATGCTGATGCCGAGAGACTGGGCACGCCTGCGGACGATTTGGCGGATCTCTTCGACGCTGCTTTTCATTTGGTCTAGTTCTGCTATGCCGAAAGGGTGTCTGTGGTGGCGATCAGCGGGCGGTTTTCAACTAGCGCGATCAGAAGGGCGCTTGCCTGCACGCTGCCCTGGTCCGCCGCTGTGCGCAGACGCCCCCAAGCGGCTTTGACTTCGGCGCGGGTTGGTTTGGCCTGGTGGCCGCGGGGCTTGGTAGTAGTCGACATGATCTGTCCTCGATGAGCTGCTGGAAGCCTTTCGAGAACCAAATTACGTCTGATGTGAGCATATATCCAGTGCTTTTAGGATACACCTCAGGTGCTACACGGAACGGGACGGAATGGGACTGAAATAGTTGGTTTTGGGGGAACGGAAGCAGGATTTTTTGTTGCAGTAAGTCGATAGTAGGCAAAGTGATACAGCTGCCCAGGTGAACGCATCGTTCACCCTCAATCTGAGGTCGGATAATTGCGGGGAAGTGGCGGGACTTCCTCAATTTGAGGAACAACCCCCAGTGGGGGAAGTTGAACGATCCAACCCCCGTTGGGGGCCGGACCTGCCATCCCATTTCGGTATGACAGGTGTCGCGACACATTTTGCGGAATCTGAAAACGTGTCGCGTACTTGATGATCCAGATTTGGATGATCTTCCCCCGGCTGGGGAGCATCGCCGATGCCTGCTCCAGCCTGCTGTCAGGGATGTTTTAACGTTAGATAACGGTTAGGTAACGGTGGGCGCGTTACCCGGTGCCGATCTGGGTCATGGCTTGATCACGGCGGAACCTGCGAAAGAGAAATCCACACCCACTGGCGCGGCCGGCGCCATCGGCTCTCCCTCGGCCTTTGCCCGGCGATTGGTGTTCATGTCGCCGCATTCCCGGGCGGCCTGATCCAGCAGCTTCATGGCCAGCACCAGGTTCCCGCTCGCTTCGGCCTCCTCGAGCATTCTTCCCAGCGCACGAAGTCGAACGGCGCGGTTTGCGATCGGCTCCCTGATCGCCTCATCACGGAATCCCTCGCGGGTATCGTTGAACAGCGTCACCCAGCGCTTGGCCAGGCCCTTGCTGCTCTTTCGGGTCGGATCATGGGCTTCGACGTGCTGGCGCGACACGGCGACCCCGAAACGCTCTCTGACGGCGCCGGCGACCTGAGAGGGCGAGTCAAAGCAGGCGAGGGCCTGGACGATAAAGGATT
The DNA here is from genome assembly GCF_902497745.1 of Pseudomonas fluorescens. GTDB lineage: Bacteria > Pseudomonadota > Gammaproteobacteria > Pseudomonadales > Pseudomonadaceae > Aquipseudomonas > Aquipseudomonas fluorescens_BM. The sequence continues at coordinate 5,773 of NZ_CABVHJ010000040.1, read as the reverse complement.
TGATTTCGTTGTTGAGCGCGGCCATGGGCTGAATCTGTCTAGGGTCTGTCAAGAATTCACTCATGGTTACCCGGAAAGCACCGGATGGCAACAGGGCCGAAAACTCGGCTCAGTGGATTTAGCGAGATTTTTCACTGTAGGAGTGGGAATTCGCAGTGGTTATCCCTATCTTGGGAGATGCACTCAAATCTGAGCACATCTCCCGGAGCCCCTATGTCAGTCATCGATTGCGATTACCTGCCTGACCCATCCAAGACCAAATTACCGACCGAGCTCGCCCTGCTCATCGTGCGCAAGGCCGCATCGCTTGCCGACGCCTTCGAGCAGCAGGCGCTCGATCAACTCACCCGGGATGCGACCTCAGCGATCGCCGCCGGCGCCGATCCGCGCCAGGTCATCAGGCAGATGCGGCTGTAACTTCCTGCATTGGAGGAAGCCAGGTATTCCCCCAGCGGGGGAGCATCTCGACGGCTGATGCTGTAGCGAGTCGCGACACCCTTCGACGTTCTCACTTGGTTGAACCCTCAACTTTTCGCGGGTTCGGCCGGCGACTATCCGGGGTCGCGTTTCGCGATACCAGCTTCTCGACAGTGCTTGGCGGGAGGTCTCCACCAGCGGAGTAAACCTTCGGCTTTTACGACGTGGTCGCGAAACTACCGGAGTGCCGGTAGATGGCAGGCGGTGGCCACAAAACATTTCCTGTCCGGCTTTTGGGCTGTTCCTGGTCACCCGCTAACGCTCGCAGCGTTACCTGTCCTCCCGTCCTGGTAGGTCAGATCCAGATGTGAGCAGCTTTGCGCGCATCCCCCTGGCCAACCATCACAAAGCAGACATGGAAGAGTCTGGAAGGGTCGGATTTGAAATCCAGACCTTATGCGACCCTCTTTCAGGGGGTTGAAATTATTTTGCATCCCTCTCTTGCGTCAGCACTAACATGGTGACAATATGCTTCCACGTCAGCACTAACGGGAGGCGGGCATGGAAGATCAGGACAAGAGCAAGCGCACTGGGGCGGATCGCCAGAGAGATTTCGCGGAGCGACAGAAAGCAGCAGGCTACAAACGCACCACGGTGTGGATTCACGAAGAAACGGCCAAGGAGGGAATCAGGGCGGCAAGGGCAGGGCAGCCACTTGAGCCGATGGAGTCGAAAGACCCCTTGAGCTGGGCGGCGGGATGGATCAGCGAGAAGGGTAAGCAGTAATCGGCTGAACATTTAGCCGATCGAGACAATGGCTCAGATCTGAGCCATCAGAGAAAAGGTGCCGACCCGGTGCGCTAACACCGGGAAGGCGATCACACGACGAAACTTGAGGGTCACCGTCATGCAATTCAAACAGAATACCATCCAAATTTTGGACGCGCACGGTCAGGTCATCACCACCATGGTGCTGCCGGCCAACATCAAGCTGGCCCAGTTGGCACCACTGAAGATCCTCGGCGACATCAGCGTGAAGGTTTTGCCAAGCGCCGCGCCATTCCGCGGAATCTGCGTAGGGGGTGTGCAATGAGCCAGCCAGCCGCCCACCTCGCCGACGAAGCCCTTGAGCTTCTGCGCGCCACGCACGAACGCATCAGCAATATGCGGGTGCTTTTCAACGCGATCGCCAAGGATTTGAAGCACGGAAAGTCACACGACATCGAAGAGCTAGCCAGCCTCGGTAGCTTCCTTGGCTACGACTGGGCGAACTACGTCGACAGCGAAGTTGAAAAGATGCAAAAAGCGCTAGATGCGGCGGAGGTGTCCAAATGAGCGCCGTCATCAAATCGCGGGACGATCTGAGCTTCACCACGTGGGACGTCGAAGGACGGCTGATCAACTGGCCACGGAACAATCCTGGCGTCGCCGAGGACTGGGACAAGGGGATAGCGTTCTTCGACACTGAAGTGTCATGTTTGGCATCTCACGACGAAACCGAGGCATTCAACGCAATCATGTGGGCCATCATCGGCATGGGCGGGCGCTACACAAATCTGGAGCTCGGTTTCGTTGATAGGGTCGCCAGGGCGGCGGCACTTGGCTTGAGGGCGATGCGAGGGGGCGCTACTCCATTCGAGCCAGTCGACGATTGGGACTGAAACCACGAATCTTTCGTTGTATCGACGGCACTACCCTGCAACGGGGTGGTGCCTTTTTGCTGTGGGAGCGACTCTCGGCGCCGATCGCGAACTACCGACCTTTGCCTTTCTCAACCTGATAGATCAAATCCTTCCGAACCTCTTCTGCGCAAGGTCTACACATCCCGATCTGCGTCCAAGGCAAGAACTCGACAACCAGGAAAGTGAAGCCTCCGACCTGTTTGCATTTGCCTGCATACCCGTGCTGGCACCTGCTCTGTTTGATGGTGTGCAAGGTCATTTGATAAACCCCATGGTGGTGTAATTATATAAGACTGGGATTTTTTCCCGTTGGCCTGATCGCTATAGGCCCCGATTTCATTGGCGTGCACTGGGAAAAAATCCCAGTGGTGAGCCGGCAAGAAATCTTGACCGGACAGAACCGGACAATTGCCGCCCCGACCACTGGGAAAAATTCCCAGTACCTTCCGGAAAAAATCCCACCGGCAATTTCGAAATCAAACGAACTTGAAGCGTGGCGGGCCCGGGCGAAGTTCCAGGTTCTTGCCGGGGCAATCATCTATTGCAGCCCAGGTGATCGCATACAGTGCTGGCTGGTGTTTCCCGTCCTGCGCGAAAGGGCCGTGCTCCCGGGTTTTCACGATCAGGCCTGCGGCTATCAGCTCTTCAAGCGCAGATCTAAGCGTCTTGTCGTCCATGCTCCGGCCGCTCGACAGCATCGCCACAGTGCACGCGAGGTCTCCGTTGTTTTTGCCGTTGTAGTTCCTGGCCAGCTTGATCAGCACCACTACTGCTTTGGGCGATAGGTTGTCGAATGCATCACTGATCAGCAGTCGATAGGGCAGGGCCAGCACTCGACCGCCGCCAAAGTCGACCTTGTAGGACTTTTTTCTGGCCATTCAAACGCTCACAGGCAGGCGCCGAGGTGTCCTCAAAGTTGAGGACACCCCCGCTTCTCTGGGTTACGACGCTTCGCGCAGAAGGATGTACTTGGCGACGCGATGAGGCGGACGGCCCGGCTCGGTGGACTGATGCGTCCAGTAGGTGCGGATTTCATGCCCTTTTTTCCTGAGGCGCCGAATGGTGCTCGGTGGTTGAACGATATCGAGTGCTTGAGCTGCCTCAACGGAGGTTATCGGCCCGTGTCGCAGTGCCTCGATCATCTTGCGGTCTTGCTCGGTTGAAGAATGGCGTGTCATAGTTTGACCTTCACGTTGGTGCTATCCAGTGTGTTTTCGCCAAGGCGGTGTTCCCGCACCGCCTTGGCAGTCTCTCGCGCACTCCTGCGCAATTTCTCCATGATCATTTGTCACTCGGCTCATCGACGAAGCGACTTAGAACAAGCCAAAGGGCGGCGGATTTCTCCTCTTCCCAGCGCTTGTACAGTCGTTCGTATTCGGTCGTAGTGGTGCTCACCCCTTGTATAGCTCGGAACGTGTCGCAGGCGGACTGAAGCATCAGCTGCTCGTTATCGGTAAATTCCAAGATCATCGCGCGCCATCCTTCGCGGCGCGCTCTACCCAGCTTTTGAGTTCTGTCATCAGGATCAAGCGACGCCGTCCGAGCTTGAAGGCCTTCAAGTCTCCCGACGCGATAAGCTCGTAAACACCCGAGCGCGAGTACCCCACAATTTTTGCCGCATCCTCAACGCTCACGGAGAGCGGGGCGATTTGTTGTGCCTGATTCATTGATTTCTCCGCTGGCCGATGATGGATGGAGTGCTGGCCAGATGTCGCAATCCTATTCGTGAGAATACTGCACGTCAACTGCAATCATTGACTTTGTGTGAGTGCGTGGACAATACCGGACATACAAGATACGATCCGTCGTCTTGCAAACTCCGAAGGAAATGCACCGATGGCCAAGAACAAGCCCAACCAGGGCGCGAGGAAAACTGAAACGCTCACGTTGAGGCTTGATCCGAAGGTAAGGCTGACAATTGAGCTGATCTCGCGAGTGCGGAGACAGTCAATTACGGGAGTGGTTGAGGCTGCGATCGAAGACATCGCCTTCGACCTGGACGTGCCATTTGTCGAAGACGGGGCTGTTAAGAGCGCCGCATTGGGGGCGGTTTTTTCTGAGATCTGGTCTACCGACGAAAGCGAGCTGTTCATCAATATGTGCTTCCGCCTGCCATCGCTCCTGACTTATGAGGAGCAGCGACTTTGGGAAACGATAAAGGCGTCCGTGGCATTTCGAGAAAAGCCGACATCGACCGTATTAACGGATTGGGAGGTTGATGGCGTCGGTCGCCTTGATAAGGCGATGCTTAGGATGTTCTGGAGCGATCTGGCGGAGCACGTCGTGGATAATCGCGAAAGCCGGACGGTTGTGCCTTTCGTGCCTCCCTACTAAATCAGTTCCACTGCCGCCGCCTTGCTGTCAGGGGCAAGGTGGGCATAGCGCAGGGTCATCTTGATATCGGCGTGCCCCAGCAGATCCCGGATCGTGTTGAGCGGTACGCCGGCCATCACCAGGCGTGACGCGAAGTCGTGACGCATATCGTGCCAGCGGAAGCCCTCAATGTTGGCGCGCTCCAGCAGATTGAGCCAGGCGCTTTTAACGTCCTCCAGGCGGCCGCCGGCCTGGCTCGGGAAAACGTACTGAGACTTCCCGGCCTGCTTTTTCCAATCCTCCAGCACGCCGAAGGTTTCCTTGTTCATCGGGATATGCCGTGTGTCGCTTGTTTTGGTGGTGGCGCCGGCGGCGGTGATCGTCTTTGTTTGAAAGCTCACCGCCGACCATTTAAGGTCGAACAACTCACCGCGCCTCATTCCGGTATTCAAAGACACTAGCACCATGGGCTTCAGGTGATCGGTGAAGGGCAACTCGAGAAGGCTAGGCATCAATTCTTTGCCGCGGTCGGCCCGCCACTTATTCGCAGTCTCGCGCTCGGCCCGCGCTTCGTCTTGGCGCGCGTCCAGCGCTTCGCGTAGGCGCTTGGTCTCGTCGGCACCCAGATAGCGGACCAGACCCATTGTGTCGACCTTGAGGGCTCTGAGCTTGTCCATCGGATGGGCGCCGATGTACTCCCATTCAACTGCTCTACTGAATAGACCGCTGATCGAGCCCATTTTGCGGTTGACCGTCGACGGCTTGTTGCCCGACTTCATCCATCCGGTGCGGATCTGGTCCAGGTCACGGCCGGTGATTGCGTCAAGACGTTGAGCCATGATGGCCTCGAAGTTGTTGTCGAGCGTATGCAGTGTTTTCTCATGCCCTTTGTGGTGCGTCTTGAACCAGGGCATATAGGTGTCGTCGATGAACTGACGCAGGGAGGGCAGGGCGGAGCCCTTCCTTCCTTGGGTGACGGCCAGCGGCTCGCCGTGCTTCCTCGCGTCGGCGAGGTACTGTGTTGCCTCCTGGCGAGCTTGGTCTAGCGTGAGGATGCCTACTCGGCCCAAAGTCTTTTTGCGGCCGCGCGCCCACGTCACCACATAGGACTTCGCTCCCGCAGCCGTCACTCGCACGAATAGCCCGGTGATGATGGTATCGTGGACCTCATACTCCCGGCCGGTGACTTGCAGGCCGGCAAGCAGCTTGGCCGTAATCTTCTCTTTCACTTTGTTCTCATGGGTGCAGAGTGGGTGCAAAAAGAACTATACGGGGCCGTTTTCACGGACGCAACCGGACGCATAACCCATAATTAGTGGGCGTTGTCCGAGCGGGCTGGGTGCAGAATTATCCCTCCTAAG
>NZ_CABVHJ010000039.1:11011-13906 GCF_902497745.1 Pseudomonas fluorescens | reverse complement strand
CCAGTGCCCAGGAACAAGGCGATCTTCGACCTCCGGTGGACGCAGGTGAATGCTGAGTTCCGCAGGGTAGCGCTCTCGACGTGTGGCACTCTGGGTTCGCGGGCGGCGCTTGCCCTTACCTTGGCGCAAGTAGCTGATGAGCTGGCGCTTCAGCTCCCCTCGCGGATAGGCATAAATAGCCAGGTAGATGGTTTCGTGACTCACATGTCGCTCGGGATGATCGGGCCAGATACTGCGTAGTCTGCTGGCAATTTGCTGGGGTGACCAGCCAATGCGCAGCATTTCCATGATCACTTGGAACAACTCAGAGCCAGAGCACAAACGAGACTGGCGGCGAGGCTTGTGACGTAGCACTCGAGCCCTGCTGGCGGCGTGAGCCGAATCGTATCGACCCAGTTGGCTGTGCCGCCTGATCTCACGGCTAATGGTACGGGGATGACGCCTGAGTAAAACGGCGATAGCTCGCAGAGAAAGATGTTGAAGCTGCATCACCATGATGGCGACACGCTCCTCAGTGCTGAGATGTGTGTACTTCGTTGGCATGGCAACACCTTACATCAGGTGTTGCACTTGGTCCTTGAGACCGCCGACCCGACCGTGAGACAGTTTGACGAATTATTTGAGACGTGATGGGGAGGGCGGAAGATTGGAACGTTGTCAGATAGGGGGGGCTTGCTGAAAACTGAAATGCTAGAGGAGGCCTAAAATGGCTGTTAACAATACAGTCTCAAAAAGTCTCGTAAATAAAGATGGGTCAGCAACGACATACGACGCTCCGTATTAACGCCTCTAGGTCAAGAGGATGGTTGGTTTGTAAGTACGTCACTTGGTTATTGCACTGATCCAGTTAAAATTTCGGCTTGAATGAGGATCGGCGCAATAATACGACCGACGAAGACGGGGGGGCATTCTATAGCGGCAGTAGGCTTGGCGATAAAAATCCTCTCGGAATCCAATTGAGGGCAGGTTTAAAATTTACTCCCGATAAATTACGTATGATGCATACGAGTATGCCGTCTATGTCCAACGGGAGTTCAGATATAGGGTCTCTCACTCCGATAGTATCGAGCCAGGATGACTACTGGCGTCAGATAAATTTCACTTATTTTCGGGTAACGTTGGCGTTGATGCCATAGTTCATTGTAGCGCCGAAAACGGTCGCTCCAGGCAGCAGATATTGTACCCAATGCTTTTGTATGTGGTGGGCCTACACGGACTTGAACCGTGGACCAATCGATTATGAGTCGACTGCTCTAACCATCTGAGCTATAGGCCCCGAGGAAGCACAGCAGTACCGACGTAAGCCGATTGCTGGTAAAGCAGTAAACAGCGAAGTTAATCCCTTGAAATGATACAGCTTGAGAACACCCAATCAGAAATGATTTCAATGGCGTTTTGGCGCCGATGCAAGCTTTAATAGCTTGCACTATTAAATATAAAACGTCACCTCGGAGCGTCTCAAAAGAATAGTCTATTTGTCTCGCTATTCTACTGGGAGGCACTCGTGTCGTGATCGGGTATCCGTCTGTACAGCGCCGGCCTGCGACGCTTTGCGTCACCGGACAGCCTGAGGTCGTTTGGCAAAGGTGGGATTAATCCGTATGCCTGTTGTGAGGGGGATCCCATTAGGTGCTGTTTCAGGTCTGGCATTAATTGTAATAAAAAATGTAAAGCTTGGCATTGTAATGTGGGTTGTTATGGGTTCGGGCTAAATACGGGTTTAGATTTCTTGCTACTTACTCCAGAACTTTCTGCTAGTAATGATCCCCTTTTAGGCTTGATAGATCATGCCGAAACACTTGGTGTTACAAGTTGTTGTTTGTATATTAATTTATTTGTTTCATTCCGAATCATTCTATTTATTCCGGTGTTTCATATTCGATACGTTGGTAGTTCTCTTTGTGGTGACTCTCACCCGCGCGAGGGCGTTTATGCCGAAGCGAACGTTTCCATCATTAACTTTCACTACGGTGATGCGGGTTTCGGGCGGGGTGCTGATTGATCGGCTGCGGCACGGTGAGGTGCGTGGATTGCACCATTGCAACCTGGTATTCAGCCAGAGGTCGCTCTTGCAAGCGGCGCAGCGATCAATCGATGAGATAAATGGATTAATTATTTGAGACGGTGTGAGGAGCTGATCAGTATTGAAATGGTGTTTTCTGTAAGCAAGTCGCGGACGGATTAACTCCGCAGTCGCGACGTATCAATGGTCGTAGTCGATAGACTTTTACCCGGTCAGAGTTAACTCAATCGATATAATATCATCAATGGAGCTGCTGATAATGAGTAATACAATAAAATACGGCGATGCTATTGCACTGCAAAACAACGCTCCCAACTGGAGCTGGGCTGGCGGCTTTTTAGCCACATCCACGCCTGATGCTACGCCTTACTCAAAGTTTCACACCATCACGGTAGACTCTCCGACTCTACGCGGTGAAAAAGTCTTGAAAAGCGCAGTTGGCATGTGGCGCGTCCTCTCCGGTCAAGGTAAGCCCCTGGGTACAGAAATACAGAATAATGACATTATACTGCTAAAGGGCTTGAACGAGTGTGACGGTGGCTTGCTCGCTGTGTATGGAGATGTCAATCTGGCGGGAGTATTGTATAGAGTAAATACCTCGCTTCTTGATCCAGCTAAATCTCCCGCGCTTAACTGGAAAATTATTCTGAAGACTAATTCTCCCGACGGGAAAATCAGAGAAAATGATCCTGTTTCCCTCATCAATCAATATCAACCTGGCACCAGCTTTCTTAGTACAGCTTATGAAGACCATAATCCTAATGAAAAATATTTTGTTTACACATCGGTTGACGCTAGCCGAAAAGAAAATACGGGTTACTGGAGATTTAGCCTGGTAGCGCAAGATCCATGTCCCGATGCTGTGAAAAATC
>NZ_CABVHJ010000039.1:9921-10991 GCF_902497745.1 Pseudomonas fluorescens | reverse complement strand
GGCGGCACAACTAACAATGGCGGTGTCCCTATCGGCTCTGGCGTACAGCCAGTAGGCGGCACAACTAACAACGGCGGCTTCCCTATCGGTTCCGGGGTACAGCCAGCAGGCGGCACAACTAACAATGGCGGTGTCCCTATCGGCTCTGGCGTACAACCAGCAGGCGACACAACTAACAACGGCGGCGTCCCTATCGGCTCCGGCGTACAACCAGCTGGGGGTAACAATACGGCGGGTGATACCAGTCCACGCTGGATTCCAATTCCCGTCAACACTCAGTTCACCGTGACGATGATTAACAACGAGCAATGGGTGAGAACCGCAAAACTGAGTATTGATGGCAAAGAAGAGTCAATGGATGTTCAGGGCAACAAAGCGACCTCGAAAGCGTTCACCACAAAAACCGGCGAAGTGTCTATTTTGATGTTCGATAGTCAGAGTGGTGCCATGCGTACGCCATTGAATATTGCTGTTTCGCCGCTGGGTGCGCAGGGATCAACAGTCACATTTGGCGCAGAAAAACCGAAGGATGAAGCGTTGCCGGCGTATATGGATGTCTTTGTGCATATCGACTGGGCGACACACATCACTAACTAATAAGTAAAAATCATATCAGCTTGGAGGGTGAGGCCGTTCCAGGCTGATTTTTCTCTACCTGTTAATAGGTGGCAGTGCTGGGCGATCTCGGTGGGAGGTAAAATGAAAACGTTATCGCGATTATGCGCCTGGCCATTGGCGGTGCTGCTGACAGCTATAGTGATGTCTGCCCCCGTCTATGCAGCGTCTACTCATAAGTGTCAAGTCCATCAATTGGAGGCTCGCTTCGATGACCGTGATGGTCTGTTTGACGGTATGTCACAACGTGGCACTCTCCTGGTTCTGCGTAATAAAGGAACTCGTACCTGCCAGGTCGACTCCTTGCCTACGTTAGCGTTTGAAGGGGCTGGAGGTCGGCGATTATCTGTTGAGCGCCGGGTCCCGCGCGGAATGCACCCCGGACCGGTATTGCTACCGGTCATGGTTGCCCCTGGGGTTGAGGTCGCCATGCTGTTGCGCTGGGTTTCTGAGGA
>NZ_CABVHJ010000039.1:3487-9901 GCF_902497745.1 Pseudomonas fluorescens | reverse complement strand
GGTTGCCTTTTGGTCTGCGGATGTGTGCAGAATCAGGCTCCTCCAATTTTTTCGACCAGGCACCACTTGAACGTGTGCCGGATTAAGTCGAACGAGGGTAGGTAGCAGTGCTCTAGTAGTTTTTTCTTGTTGGTGGCATGCTCCTGAAAGTTGGGTTGAAAGGCTGGGCCATGGGAAGGGTCGCCAAGTCGTTTGCTACAGCGACCATTGACTGCTTGATGTCGGCGGAGCCCTTGAAACAAAGTGTTTTCGCCTGCCACTTTACAGGGACGTTTATGAAAAGTGCTTTGATTCCGTCATCATCGCTGGCATACGTGCAACCCGACTCGACTGGCAAGGTGCGCCGAGTAGTGTTGGCCTCATCTCTGGGTAACACCCTCGAGATATATGACTTTACGGTCTACAGTTTCTTCGCTGTTATAATTGGTCAGTTATTTTTCCCCGCAGACTCTTCCTTGGCTTCCTTGGCTTCCTTGGCTTCCTTGATGATGGCGTTGTTGACCTTCGCCGCGGGTTTCTCATGAGGCCGCTCGGAGCCGTGCTGATTGGCCGGTTTGCGGATTGTTATGGACGCAAACAGGCTTTGTCACTGACCATCGCTTTGATGACGGTGGGCACGGGAATTATCGCCTTCACTCCGACTTATTCCAGTATCGGCAGCTTGGCCACCATACTCCTGGTGCTGGGGCGGCTGCTCCAGGGATTCTCCGCCGGCGGTGAAGTGGGCGCTGCTTCCGCTTTTATGATGGAGTCCGGTCGCGCCGAAAATCGTTGCTACATGGTGTGTTGGCAGGGCGCAAGCCAGGGGATTGCCGCGCTGCTGGGAGCGTTTTCCGGATGGGTGCTGACGACGATGTTGCCGGAACAGGCGCTGTACAGTTGGGGTTGGCGAGTCCCGTTCATCATAGGGCTATTGATTGGTCCTGTGGGCTGGTACATCCGTAAGCATCTGGAAGAAACCCATGAAAATCGCGACAACCCCATGCTGTTTCGCGATTTTGTGCGGCGGCATGCTCGTACTTTGGGCCTGGGCATTTTGATCATGGCGAGTTCGACAGTGAGCTTCTACATGGTGGTGTTCTACATGCCGACGTACCTGACCCGAACATTGCATTACCCCAGCAGCCTTGCTGTTTTTCTGGTGGTGTTTGCCTGCATATTGCTCGTTGTCATCCCGCCTTTGGCCTCGCGTTTCGCTGACCGGATGCCGAGGCGTAAACCGCTGCTGTATTGGTCCTGTAGCGTGCACGCGGTGCTGGCGTACCCTGCGTTCATGCTACTCGATCAGCAAAGCACACTGCTCAGCCTGCTGGCAGTATCGATACTGATTTTGCCAATAGCCGTCAGCAGCGGTGCCGGGTTGACGTTGCTGATGGAAGCTTTCTCCCGCGATGATCGGGTGACAGGTGTTTCGATCATTTACAGCTTTGGCGTGACGTTATTTGGTGGGTTTTCTCCGCTGCTGGTGACGTGGTTGATTGCGGTGACGGGCAATCCACTAGTTCCCGCCTGGTATCTGTGTGCCGCGATCATTGTGAGTGGTGCATCCCTGCGCTTCTATCCCGAGCATCGAGGACGTCCCTGAATCAGAGTGGTGTTCAGATGGCCATGAACAACAGAGCCTATGCATTCGAGAGATCGCGTTGGCGGCAACCCGGCAACAGTTTGCTCACCCAGCGTGAGACGCAAGGACCAATCATATGAGGCAGGGTGATGGGGAGGGGCTGTTTGGCGGTGATATTGTCGGCCTAGCGGAAGTTTGATAGCTATATAGTGATGATTTTGTTTTTGGGTGCATTATGATTCTAAAAGTTGTATGTCAAGTATCGTTAACTAAAAAGTAATGTATTGATCTTGGAGGGTGGAACTATAACTATTTACTGGTTGCGCTAAATTAGGATTGAGTGGGCGGCTATCAATGTGACCTCTATTTTATGGGTTGCTTTTTTTTGTTCTGGTTTTAGTTCGTAGCAGTTTATCTGATACGAACTCGCCAGGGCTGGCGGTGGTGATCTCGAAGCAGGGTGCTCCGGGGGGTGCGGGTTTTATGTATGGGGAGAGAGAAATGGCGACGGTCGAAGTGGTTTTTTCCTCCGCAACGGTAGAGTCATCGCTTCGAAGTGATTGTTGGCGTGAGATGACGCGTCCGGTATTTGACATTGGCGTGCCCGACGAAAATCACGTCGGGGTTATCGAGGGCGAGCTTTCCAGTCGCTCGAGTGGTGAGTTACTCATCGGGCGGACGAGTTTCTCTGCGCAAAGTTTCGTGCGTTCGCGTCAGAAAATCCAAACGACAGGATTGGATGGGTATGTGATTCAGTTGTTGGTCGAGGGCAGCATGCGCGGCAATGTGGGTGATAACTGCGTGCAGGTTCGTTGCGGGGATATTTATATCCTGGATTTGGGGAGGGTGTGTGAGAATCACACCAGTGCCGGGGCGCGTCTGACGATGATGATTGAGAGAGGGCGTCTCGAGAGGATAGCGGGGAAAGCTGATCTGCATGGAATGATCTTTCGCCGAGAGCAGCCGATCAACCGCTTGTTGACCGATTTCCTGACGGAGCTTTGGAATGTTTCGCTCGGTTTGTCGCATAACGATTCGGTGCTGGTTGTGGATGTTGTTGGCCGTTTCATCAAGGGAGGGCTTAGTGCCTCTGTTCCGTTGCTTTCGCAAGAGCGAGAGATTGTCCTGGATACGCTGCGCTCGAATATTCTGCGCTTTATCGATGCCCATCTCGCGGAGCCCGAGCTGAGTGTCGAATCAATCATCCGACGGTTTTGCATTTCCAGGGCGGCCCTGTATCGCACGTTTGAGCATTACGGCGGGGTTGCAATGGTCATTCGTGAAAGACGTCTCAGCGGCGCGCATGAATTGCTCTCGCAGGCCGGTGCTCAATCAATTTCCCAAATTGCCTATAAATATGGATTCACTAGTCAAAGTCAGTTCTTCAAGGCATTTCGCCGCCAGTTTGGTGTTTCACCCAGCGACGCAATGAGCGTGGAGTCATCTACCATTGTTGCGCCGAATATCGGTGGGCTGGTCACCCATTTTTCTGGAGCGGCACACTTGGCATCATGACTGAGCCGATTCGATGATTGTCTCTCGCGGCCCCGGCACTCTGCGTTAGCGAAAGCGGTGTGGTACGCCGATCGCGATGGCGAGCGCTTGTTGATCGAGGCTGTCCAAAAAATCGGGTGCTGGCAGGGGTGTGGCGAAAAGATAGCCTTGCAGTAAGTCGACGCCCTGCGACACCAGGTAATCACGCTGCTCTCTTGTTTCCACGCCTTCGGCAACGATGCCCAGCTTCAACTTAGTGCTCAATTCGATGATGCTGTTCAGTACATGCGGCGAGAGAGCGGCAGCGCCGATCATGGCAACGAAGCTCCGATCGATTTTCAGGTAATCGACGTTGAACTGACACAGGTAACTGAGATTGGAATGACCGGTGCCGAAATCGTCAATGGCGATCAGCACCCCCAAGTCATGTAGTTGTTCGAATAGTTGACGGCTGATAGCGCTGGGTTCGATCAATTCGCGCTCGGTCAGTTCCAGTACCAATTTCACCTTGCTGGGGGCAAAAGCAGCCAGAAACTGACGGCAATCCTCTACCAGTTCCAGGTTTTGACAATGGCTGGCGGTAATGTTCACGCCCACATGAAACCCTGATTCAAATGATGCCGAGTGAGGGGCAAGAAGTGCGGCGGTTTGTCGTATCAGCGAGCGTGTCATGGGAATAATCAATCCCGAATGTTCGGCCAACGGTATGAACAAGTCAGGATGCACGAGACCTTCGCGTGGATGATTCCAGCGCATCAGAACCTCGAGCCCTGACCATTCCAGCGTGTCGCTGCGCACGATGGGTTGAAAGTATGGGATGAACTCCCCGGCTGCCAGTCCTCGTTGTAGTTCGTGGCTTGGGACGCTGGAGCGTTTTTGCAGCCAATTGGTCAGGGCGCCTGTCAGCACACCCAGGAACAGCAACAATGCCAGCAGCGGTGGATATTCCTTGTCCACATAGCGCCAGGTTTCGCCGTTGGGGAAGCCCGCGGTCACGCTGTACGGGAAGAGTGTGGAGTTCAGGGTGGTTTGTGCGACAGCAAAGTCTGGAGGGGGAGCCTGGGTAACCATGCCCTGACTGGAGATCCAGGCGGTGCCGACTTGCAGAATCAAGCCGGTCTGCCGTCCATTCAAGTGCAATATGTTACTCAGATGATGACCGTCGATGTTCACCAATGCGGCCCTGTGGCCTTGAACCAGGCGATAAACCAGCAACGACGACGTGGGGGTTACGGTATTGCCACTCATCAGTCGCAGTGTGCCGCCGACATAGCTGTTCGGGTTCACGGCTTCCTGGTATGGGCCGAACAACGATGTGCAATAGAGGTTGTTGTTCAAGGCCAGGTTGGCTGCGCGTACAAAAGGTCGCCGAGTCACTTGTTCGCGCAGAGCCAACTCGATATCGGCGCATGTTCGACCCGCTAGCGGCACGATGGCATAGGCCGAGAGCTCTGCATTATCGAGCATCAAGTCAAATTGCTTCAGCGCCTCGCCGGCGGTTTCCAGGGCGTGGGCGTTCAATGCCCGATTGGCTTGCCAGTGCAGGATTGCAACGCCCGAAACGACGGGCAATAGGCCGATGAACAGGCTCAGGGCGTAACGTGCCATCCATGAGTGAGAGCCTTTGACAGTCAATTGCATTATGTACCTGCATCGATAAGAGAGGCGAAAGGTGTTGCCTGATAACTACAGGCAGGCCGACGTTACTTAAGAAAGGTTTTGCCGCCCACAGCGATCCTTCGTAACGAGACATCAGGATTAAAAAAATGAGACGCAATGTGGGGCTGCGCCAGCCTGATTTCGCGATAGTGGACTCTGTCTTTAGTGCCTTGTCCGAAGGACAGTGTTTCGTGTTGGGAGAAGCGTCAAGATGGCGAAATACAAAAATGTGCTGCTGGCGAAACCTCCTCGTGATTGGCTCTCGACAGCACAAAGCAAGTGGGTATCACGGTCAATCGAAAAGCTGAAGCTTCACTGCCAGGTGAGTCCAGTGACGACGCAAATTGAACGATTTGAGATTCCGTCTGCCTCGATCAGCAATATCGACGTCGGAAGTGGACTATGAGCGCGTCTTACAGGGTGAATATGATGAAAGCCTTGTGGGAGGCTTCTCGGCGCGAATCACACTATTTCGGTCCGTATTTATATACCGCCCATCCCTCGGATGCGACAACGTGTAAAACCCGTGGGGAACAAATATCAAACACAGAATTCATCTGGGATAAAGAGGCCAAACAAGTGTACGGTCAGGCTGACGGTACACAAATTATAGACGTGGATGATTTTAGCAAAACGGTGGGGGCGCACTTCACTCTGGATGCACGAGATGAAGTACTTGCTATAGTGCAGTATCCAAAGAGTCTACCCTCTGAAATTGTCTGGGGCAGTATTGATGGAAGTAACCTTCTCACGAATACAGAAATCAATGTCGTAAACGGTCAGTTAAGAATAGTTGGCCTCAGGGGCGGGTGCCAAAAAGGGAAGGGTACTCATTTTCTCTGGGGGCGTGCAGTAACGGGCGATAGTTTTGCAGCAGGCGGCGCGTTGCAAGTGGTCATGTCAAATGCCAGTGTATTTACCCTAAGTAACCTGAGCACGTTGCGTACCCATGATCAGTCTTCGCGCAGGGCCGGCGCGGGGGTAAGGCTGTGGCTTCATGATGAGTCTTCATTTTCGGCAAGGTCTATTGATACGTTTGTTTTTTCGGGTGAGTTGAATGTGCTTGATTCGGCAGGTATGAATGTTGTAGCAAGTTCTATTGTGATGGAGGCAGGGGATTATATCGTTGCCAGTGACCCGGCTCCGTCTAAAAAGGAATGCTCGTTCAGTGTGAAATCTACAAAAAAAGACGATGGCATGGGCGTGCGGTTAAGCGATTTTCTTTTCGCGGGGAAATCACTTTCCACCGTGTCGGCGAAGTGTATTTCATTGTCCGATATAACGGTGAAGCACCGCGCGGTATTGCTTGTAAGAACTGATGGTTTTGATTTTTCTTGTGGCAAAACAAACATGATAACTCTGGGGGCGGGGTCTTCTTCGGTTTCAATAGTTCCCTGTTCGGAAGGGGCGGATAGCACATTTAATTTTCTTGATTATACGCAGGGTTATCCTGAAGGGATGTTCAATTTTGTCAATGATGAAGGGGGGAATGCGAGTGTGCTGAAGTTATCGTGTTCTCCTGAGGTTGGTCAAATCAATGCAATGCTTGATAGGAAGTTGTTGTGTATTAATGGTGTGCCGGTAACGTGCGCGGAAGAAATGAGCATTGTTATAAACGTCGATGTGCGGATGATATCGATATCAAATAAGTGATTTTCATTAACAGTAAATAACAGGGGCATCAATTATGGAAATTT
>NZ_CABVHJ010000039.1:0-3450 GCF_902497745.1 Pseudomonas fluorescens | reverse complement strand
CCCTTTCTAGGGGGGGGCGGTACTCGGTGGTCTGATTTCACAGGTATTCAAGGCCAACGTCCGATGCCTGGGTGACGTAGTGAAGTTCAGCAATCGTGTTTAGACTCTGATGTGCCCGTCTCGTCGGATTACGAAATATCAACAGGTTCCAAGGAAGGAAAAAAGCATGAGTACATGTGATGGCGACTTTCGCAGCTCAGTCAATGTGTTTCCCGCGGTCAGTTTTTCCACAAGCTCGCTGGAAGAGCCGGTCAAGAATGATGCCTGGCGCCGCTTGACGGCACCGCTGTTCGAGGCGACGGTCGCGGACGCCCGACAGCACGCTGTGCTTGAGGGCGGGATGACGGCCCATTTTCTGGGTGGCTCGGTGGTAGGCACGATGTGGTTCAACGCGCAGCATTTTGAGCGTGACCAGAGGTTGGTACTGTCGACCGGACTGGACCAGTACATTGTGCAGTTGTTTTTGGAGGGGGGCGCTAGCGTGGTGTGTGGCGGCCGCGAGGTCGACGTTCGAGTCGGGGATATACTCGTTCTGGACCTTGCAAAAACGGCGAGCACTTTTGCACCTAAGGGCGGCAATACGGTGTGGATGATGGTGTCCCATGACACGTTGGATCGAGAGAGCGCAGGACGCAATCTCCATGGCGCCGTGATTCGTTCGTACGATCCGTTGGCGAGCCTGCTGCGCGAGATGCTGATGAGTCTGTGCCAGCATGGGCATTTTGCGCGCACCGATGACGAGTCTTCGATCGAGGGGGCGGCAGTTTCATTATTGGTGGGGGTGATCATACGTAGCCGGTTGGACCCGATACAGTCTGCTCCGGTGCTGTCGATGGTGTTGCGTCGTCGCATTTTTGCTTACGTTGAAGAACATCTGACCAATCCTCAACTGGGGGTGGAACATTTTGTCGTACATTTCAAGGTGTCGCGGGCTCACCTCTATCGGATTTTTTCCGAGGAGGGTGGTGTTGCCTCGATGATTCGCGATCGTCGGCTTGATGCTGCCTATCGTGATTTGACGAGGGGGGGCGAGCACCCCGCTGGCTCCATTACAGAAACCGCCCACAAGTATTTCTTTTCCAGCAGTAATCACTTCCTGCGCGCGTTTCGTGCGCGCTTTTGCTGCTCGCCTTCCGAAGCCATTCACGTTGGCATGGGTGTCAGGGTGAAGTGCTCGGCGAGCGGAATTCTTGAGCATCTCACAGGTGTCGTCGCATCGATGGACTTGTCCTCTTAGTCGTCGTGTGTGGTGTTTAGCCGCGTTTTTTTAGCCTTCTGCTACCGCCACGGACTGTGCGGATCTGCAAAGTAAATTTTCATGCCGGTGTCTGTGGTGATTTCAGCGTGGCGGGCCATTTCACTGCCTTGATCGTGTGTCAAGGTTTTCAGCAGTGAGGGCGCCATCCGCGACATCTCTCGGGTAATGGCTTGAGCGGCTGCATCGGCGGTCGGTGCGTCGAGTTTTGCCAAGATCACGTAACGGCTGGTGCGCTCAACCATCGTGGCGACAGCGGAGCGTGAACGACTGTACGAAACCACTCAACTAGCACTGAGTGATCATCACCAGGTGTTCGCACTCCGTTTCGATCTACACTTTCCTGATGACTCATTGCTCGATTCAGGGGTCGCGGTAGGAATGGCAGTCACCTGCCCCCCCCCCGCACAGATCCGTACGTGCGGAATTACCGCATACGGCTCCTGCCTTGGGTTTTGACGCCGAAGCGGGTTATGGGATGCGGATGCATTGGTAGCTCTCTTGGATAGGGTATGAATAGCCGGGCCAACGTAGCCATGCGTTCCCAGCTCAGACGGTGCCGCTGACTTCGCCGTTTAAGAGCATGCCTCCACGCACCGATCACTTCACGGCGAAAGGCATCCAGTCGCCGTGTGTTACTGGGTACGTGATAGTAGTTGCAGTAACCTTTAAACAGACGGCTCAACCATTGTCCGATTACCTGGACGGGCTCGTGCCTGCGCTTGTGTAACTGCGCCCGTATCTCCCTGATTGTCGTTCTCATACGCTTGGCGATGGTCACGCGTCTAACCACAAACATCCCGTTCTTGGTTTTATCACAGATATGCGTGAACCCGAGAAAATCGAAAGTTTCCGGTTTTCCTTCTCCGCGCTTCTTGCGATCTTCGATCGCGAACCAGCCAAACCGTAGCAAACGTGTTTTCTCTGGATGCAGTGTCAGGTTGAACTGAGCTAGTCGAGCCTCCAACGCCTGGCGAAAACTCCATGCATCTTCATGCTTTTCAAACCCAAGCACACTGTCGTCTGCGTACCGCACAGCAATCATCTGACCTCGTGCAGTACGCTCGCGCCATTGCCTGATCCACAAGTCCATCACGTAGTGCAGGTAGATGTTGGCAAGCAACGGTGAAATGGGCGCACCTTGCGGCGTGCCCTGCTTCGCAGGAATGCGCTTTCCATTTTCGAGAACACCTGTGCGCAACCATCGAGCTATCAGCGCTAACATTCGCCTATCCGCGATTCGGTGTTGCAGGAAGCACATCATCCATTCGTGATCGATGGTGTCAAAGAACGCTCGAATATCCACGTCCAATATCCAGCGAACACGCGAATTCTGTATTCCTACCGATAACGCATCCAATGCATCGTGTTGCCCTCGACCTGGGCGAAAACCATACGAGAGTCCGAGAAAGTTCTGCTCATAAATTGCGTTGAGCACTTGCACGACTGCGGTCTGGACGATCTTGTCTTCCAGTGCGGTTACGCCCAGCGGGCGCTCGCTACCATCTGCCTTTGGGATAAACACCCGCCGGACAGGCTGGGCGCGATAGCGGCCACTATGCACTTTGTCGTGTAAGGCTGTCAGCCTTGTGAGCAGACCTTGCTCATACTCTCGCCACGATAGACCATCCACACCACTGGCCGCGTCTCGCTTGAGATTGTAGAAACTCTCGTGCAATAGCTCGACCGTCACGTGGTGCAGCAAGCTCGTGAACTTTACCCGGCGATCTCGCCGAGCTGCTTGACGTACAGCGAGCAACCCTGACAACGCACTTGTCCGGCTCTGCGTCCGGGATGCGGAAAGCTGTTCGCTGTTCCCCTTGGCTAACTCCCTTTCCTCCATTGTCTCCGCTGAGCAAAACCCATTGTTCGACAACTTCTCAGGTACTACGGAGTTATCCGACTTCTCATCCGCGTAGACGGCAGGCTTTTGGCTTGTGACCTTTCCTGCCCCGTCTGGCTTGTCACGACCAGACACGGATGAGATCTCCCAGCTTCCGTACAGTTGACTTCCCAGCATGCTCAGGGTCTACGACCGCGCAGGGCGTGAAACATGGCTTGCGATTATCGTCATGCACACTGTGGCCTTCCGCTTCGCTTAACAGCGTCGGCGCCCTGGACTCATGATTTCGCGGCTCAATGGCTGGCCTGCTGGTTTCCCCTGCCAACGCTTCGCCGTACACCTCACGGTGCAC
>NZ_CABVHJ010000038.1 GCF_902497745.1 Pseudomonas fluorescens | reverse complement strand
ACCAAGCGTGACGACGTTGAGCGTGGTCAGGTTCTGGTTAAGCCGGGTTCGGTTAAGCCGCACACCAAGTTCACTGCAGAAGTTTACGTTCTGAGCAAGGAAGAAGGCGGTCGTCACACTCCGTTCTTCAAAGGCTACCGTCCACAGTTCTACTTCCGTACTACTGACGTGACTGGTAACTGCGAGCTGCCAGAAGGCGTTGAAATGGTAATGCCAGGTGACAACATTCAGATGACTGTTACCCTGATCAAAACCATCGCGATGGAAGACGGTCTGCGTTTCGCTATCCGTGAAGGCGGTCGTACCGTCGGCGCTGGCGTCGTAGCTAAAATCATCGAGTAAGTGGTTGTAATGTATTTTTCGGGCCGGCATAATGGTCGGCCTGATTTTGTTTTAGGTCAGTAGCTCAATTGGCAGAGCGACGGTCTCCAAAACCGTAGGTTGGGGGTTCGATTCCCTCCTGACCTGCCAGATTCACTCGGTGTGTCTGGCTTTCTTTTCACAGGATCTTCATAGATGACTCCTAAAGCTGAAGCTCAAGGCTCTCGCTTCGATCTGCTCAAGTGGCTTGTAGTTGTCGCTTTGGTGGTTGTTGGCGTTGTTGGCAATCAGTATTACTCTGCTTCGCCGATCCTGTACCGTGTACTCGCTTTGCTTGTCATTGCTGCTGTAGCTGCCTTTGTAGGCCTGCAGACTGCGAAGGGCAAGTCTTTCTTTGTACTGGTTAAGGAAGCTCGCACCGAGATTCGTAAAGTCGTGTGGCCAACTCGCCAAGAAACCACGCAGACCACCCTGATTGTGGTGGCTGTTGTTCTGGTTATGGCGTTGCTGTTGTGGGGTCTTGATTCCCTGCTCGGCTGGCTTGTTTCCTTGATTGTCGGCTAAGGGTGTCCCGTGGCTAAGCGTTGGTATGTTGTGCATGCTTACTCGGGTTACGAGAAGCATGTGATGCGCTCGCTGATCGAGCGCGTAAAGCTGGCTGGCATGGAAGATGGCTTCGGCGAGATTCTGGTTCCCACTGAAGAAGTGGTTGAAATGCGCAATGGCCAGAAGCGCAAAAGCGAACGCAAGTTCTTTCCAGGCTATGTGCTGGTTCAGATGGATATGAATGAGGGTACTTGGCACTTGGTCAAGGATACTCCTCGGGTGATGGGTTTCATTGGCGGTACTGCCGATAAGCCTGCGCCAATCACCGATAAAGAGGCGGAAGCAATTCTGCGTCGTGTTGCTGATGGTAGCGACAAGCCGAAGCCGAAGACTCTCTTCGAGCCAGGTGAGACGGTGCGAGTCAATGACGGTCCATTCGCTGATTTCAATGGCGTTGTTGAAGAAGTTAACTACGAAAAGAGCCGGATCCAAGTGGCAGTGCTCATTTTCGGTCGCTCTACTCCGGTAGAGTTGGAGTTCAGTCAGGTCGAAAAGGTCTAGCTGGACAAGCATCCCAACCCCGCAGCCCTAGGCTGTGGGGTTTTGTCGTCACTGGGATAAACGCGCAAGTAACCGGGGAGCCTTTCGAGGCGTTTGAACCCGTAATTGGAGTGCCTCATGGCCAAGAAAATTACCGCTTACATCAAGCTGCAAGTGAAGGCCGCTCAGGCTAACCCAAGCCCACCTGTTGGTCCTGCTCTGGGTCAGCACGGCGTGAACATCATGGAATTCTGCAAGGCTTTCAACGCCCGTACTCAGGGTCTTGAAGCAGGTCTGCCGACTCCAGTGATCATCACTGTCTACAGCGACCGTAGCTTCACTTTCGAAACCAAATCCACCCCTGCTTCGGTTCTGCTGAAGAAGGCGGCCGGTCTGACCAGCGGTTCCGCTCGTCCGAACACCGTTAAGGTTGGCACCGTTACCCGTGCTCAGCTGGAAGAAATCGCGAAAACCAAAAACGCGGATCTGACTGCAGCTGATATGGATGCAGCCGTGCGTACTATCGCCGGTTCTGCTCGTAGCATGGGCCTTAACGTGGAGGGTGTGTAATGGCTAAGCTGACCAAGCGTCAAAAGGCTATCGCCGGCAAAATCGAAGCAGGCAAGGCCTACAACATTGTAGACGCCGCTGCTCTGCTGGCTGAGCTGTCGACTGTCAAGTTCAGCGAGTCGTTCGACGTTGCTGTAAACCTGGGTGTAGACCCGCGTAAATCCGACCAGGTTGTTCGTAGCGCTACTGTGCTGCCACACGGCACTGGCAAGACTGTTCGCGTTGCTGTGTTCACTCAGGGTCCAGCTGCTGAGGCCGCTCTGGCTGCCGGCGCTGACCGTGTAGGTATGGACGATCTGGCTGCCGAAATGAAAGGCGGCGACCTGAACTATGACGTAGTGATCGCATCCCCTGATGCAATGCGCGTTGTAGGTCAACTGGGTCAGATCCTCGGTCCACGTGGTCTGATGCCTAACCCTAAGGTTGGTACTGTAACTCCAGACGTAGCTACCGCGGTTAAAAACGCTAAAGCTGGTCAGGTTCGTTATCGCACCGACAAAAACGGCATCATTCACACTTCCGTTGGCAAGATGGGCTTCGACGCCGTCAAGTTGAAGGAAAACGTTGAAGCCCTGATCGCTGATCTGAAGCGTATCAAGCCTGCTTCTTCGAAAGGTATCTACGTCAAGCGCGTTACCCTGAGCACCACCATGGGCCCAGGTCTGGTTATCGATCAGAGCTCGCTGGACGCGTAAGACAAAGGTTGGCGCGATGGTTCGCGCCAATTGAAAGATTGGGGTCCCTGCCTGGCGGGGGCTATCCAAGACCGTAGGCGACGCAAGTCTTAAACCTTAAGCCTACGCAGATGGTGCTCCCGGTTCCTTACCGAATCAGACACCAAAACGACATTCGGTTCCGATCGAATGAAACGGTAACAAGCAGGAGTTAAACCCGTGGCAATTAATCTCGAAGACAAGAAGGCCATCGTCGCTGAAGTCAACGAGGCTGCCAAAGTCGCTCTGTCCGCTGTCGTGGTTGATGCACGTGGCGTAACAGTAGGCGCAATGACCGGACTCCGTAAAGAGGCTCGTGAAGCTGGCGTTTACGTACGTGTTGTACGTAACACCCTGCTCAAGCGCGCTGTTGCTGACACTCAATATAGTGTCCTCAACGACGTGTTCACCGGCCCGACCCTGATTGCATTCTCCAACGAACATCCGGGCGCTGCTGCTCGCATCTTCAAAGAGTTTGCCAAGGGTCAGGACAAGTTCGAGATCAAGGCAGCTGCGTTCGAGGGCAAGTTCCTCGCAGCTAATCAGATCGACGTACTGGCAACCTTGCCGACCCGTGACGAAGCAATTTCTCAGCTGATGAGCGTGATTCAAGGCGCTACCAGTAAATTGGCTCGTACTCTGGCGGCAATTCGCGACCAGAAAGAAGCTGCTGCAGCCTAAGGCTCGTCAACTTCTCGCGTTTTTTGTTTATTTCGATGGTCGCGTAGGCCGTCCCCCAATTCAGGAATTGAGTCATGTCTCTGACTAACGAACAAATCATCGAAGCAATCGGCCAGAAATCCGTAGTGGAAATCGTTGAGCTGATCAAAGCGATGGAAGAAACTTTCGGTGTTACCGCTGCTGCTGCTTCGGCTGGTCCAGCTGCTGCTGCCGCTGTTGTTGAAGAGCAAACCGAGTTCAACGTTGTTCTGCTGGAAGCTGGCGAGAAGAAGGTTAACGTGATCAAGGCAGTTCGTGAACTGACCGGTCTGGGCCTGAAAGAAGCCAAAGAGAAAGTAGACGGCGCTCCTCAGGTTGTAGCTGAAGGCGTTTCGAAAGAAGCGGCTGAAGACGCCAAGAAGAAGCTGGAAGAAGCAGGCGCTAAAGTCGAGCTGAAATAAGTATCGACTTTGCTCCTCCAGCCCGAGCGTCAAGCGACAGGCTGATGGCTGGTGGCTCTTGCCACCGGCCTTTTTCCGTTATTGGCAGCCGACTGGGTCGGTGCTGATAAAGGCGCTGTAACCACCCGATGCGGTGGCGCAAACCATGGGGTTTGCACGATTTTCTGGCTGCTCCCGTCGGGAGGGGCCAAACAAGCAGGTGACCAAGCTGGGGAACGCTGATGGCTTACTCATATACTGAGAAAAAACGTATCCGCAAGGACTTTAGCAAGTTGCCGGACGTCATGGATGTGCCTTACCTCCTGGCCATCCAGCTGGATTCGTATCGTGAATTCTTGCAAGCGGGAGCGACTAAAGATCAGTTCCGCGACGTGGGCCTGCATGCGGCCTTCAAATCCGTTTTCCCGATCATCAGCTACTCCGGCAATGCTGCGCTGGAGTACGTCGGTTATCGCCTGGGCGAACCGGCATTTGATGTCAAAGAATGCGTATTGCGCGGTGTAACTTTCGCCGTACCTTTGCGGGTAAAAGTGCGCCTGATCATTTTCGACAAAGAATCGTCGAACAAAGCGATCAAGGACATCAAAGAGCAAGAAGTCTACATGGGTGAAATTCCCCTGATGACTGAGAACGGTACCTTCGTAATCAACGGTACCGAGCGTGTAATCGTTTCCCAGCTGCACCGTTCCCCGGGCGTGTTCTTCGACCACGACCGCGGCAAGACGCATAGCTCCGGCAAACTGCTGTACTCCGCGCGCATCATTCCTTACCGCGGTTCGTGGCTGGACTTCGAGTTCGACCCGAAAGACTGCGTGTTCGTGCGTATCGACCGTCGTCGCAAGCTGCCGGCATCGGTACTGCTGCGCGCGCTCGGCTATACCACTGAAGAAGTGCTGGACGCTTTCTACACCACCAACGTTTTCCACCTGAGCGGTGAAACCCTCAGCCTGGAACTGATTGCTTCGCGTCTGCGTGGTGAAATTGCGGTTCTGGACATTCAGGACGAGAAGGGCAAGGTCATTGTTGAAGCGGGCCGCCGTATTACCGCGCGCCACATCAACCAGATCGAAAAAGCCGGCATCAAGACTCTGGAAGTACCTTTGGACTACGTCCTGGGCCGTACTACCGCCAAGGTCATCGTGCACCCGGCTACCGGCGAAATCCTGGCAGAGTGCAACACCGAGCTGAACACTGAAGTCCTGGCAAAAATTGCCAAGGCCGGCGTTGTTCGCATCGAAACTCTGTACACCAACGATATCGACTGCGGTCCGTTCGTCTCCGACACGCTGAAGATCGACTCCACCAGCAACCAATTGGAAGCGCTGGTCGAGATCTATCGCATGATGCGTCCAGGCGAGCCGCCAACCAAAGACGCTGCCGAAACCCTGTTCAACAACCTGTTCTTCAGCCCTGAGCGCTATGATCTGTCTGCGGTCGGCCGGATGAAGTTCAACCGTCGTATCGGTCGTACCGAGATCGAAGGTTCGGGCGTGCTGTGCAAGGAAGACATCGTCGCGGTACTGAAGACTCTGGTCGACATCCGTAACGGTAAAGGCATTGTCGATGACATCGACCACCTGGGTAACCGTCGTGTTCGCTGCGTAGGCGAAATGGCCGAGAACCAGTTCCGCGTTGGCCTGGTACGTGTTGAGCGTGCGGTCAAAGAGCGTCTGTCGATGGCTGAAAGCGAAGGCCTGATGCCGCAAGACCTGATCAACGCCAAGCCAGTGGCTGCAGCGGTGAAAGAGTTCTTCGGTTCCAGCCAGCTCTCGCAGTTCATGGACCAGAACAACCCGCTGTCCGAGATTACCCACAAGCGTCGTGTCTCTGCACTCGGCCCTGGCGGTCTGACCCGTGAGCGCGCAGGCTTTGAAGTCCGTGACGTACACCCGACTCACTACGGTCGTGTATGCCCGATTGAAACGCCGGAAGGTCCGAACATCGGTCTGATCAACTCCCTGGCTGCTTACGCTCGCACCAACCAGTACGGCTTCCTGGAAAGCCCGTACCGCGTGGTGAAAGAGGGTGTGGTCACCGACGAGATCGTGTTCCTGTCCGCTATTGAAGAAGCCGATCACGTGATCGCGCAGGCTTCGGCGACCATGAACGACCAGAAAGTCCTGATCGACGAACTGGTGGCCGTACGTCACCTGAACGAATTCACCGTCAAGGCGCCTGAAGAAGTCACCTTGATGGACGTTTCGCCGAAGCAGGTAGTTTCGGTTGCAGCGTCGTTGATTCCGTTCCTCGAGCACGACGACGCCAACCGTGCGTTGATGGGTTCGAACATGCAGCGTCAAGCTGTACCAACCCTGCGCGCTGACAAGCCGCTGGTAGGTACCGGCATGGAGCGTAACGTAGCCCGTGACTCCGGCGTTTGCGTCGTGGCTCGTCGTGGCGGCGTGATCGATTCCGTCGACGCCAGCCGTATCGTGGTTCGTGTTGCTGATGACGAAGTTGAAACCGGCGAAGCTGGTGTCGACATCTACAACCTGACCAAATACACCCGCTCGAACCAGAACACCTGCATCAACCAGCGTCCGCTGGTGAGCAAGGGTGATCGCGTTCAGCGTAGCGACATCATGGCCGACGGCCCGTCCACCGACATGGGTGAACTGGCGCTGGGTCAGAACATGCGCATCGCGTTCATGGCATGGAACGGCTTCAACTTCGAAGACTCCATCTGCCTGTCCGAGCGTGTGGTTCAGGAAGACCGTTTCACCACGATCCACATTCAGGAACTGACCTGTGTGGCCCGTGACACCAAGCTTGGCCCAGAGGAAATCACTGCGGACATCCCTAACGTGGGTGAAGCTGCACTGAACAAGCTGGACGAAGCCGGTATCGTTTACGTAGGTGCTGAAGTTGGCGCAGGCGACATCCTGGTGGGTAAGGTCACTCCGAAAGGCGAGACCCAACTGACTCCGGAAGAAAAACTGCTGCGTGCAATCTTCGGTGAAAAAGCCAGCGACGTTAAAGACACCTCCCTGCGCGTACCTACCGGTACCAAAGGTACTGTCATCGACGTACAGGTCTTCACTCGCGACGGCGTTGAGCGTGATGCTCGTGCACTGTCGATCGAGAAGTCCCAGCTGGACGAGATCCGCAAGGATCTGAACGAAGAGTTCCGTATCGTTGAAGGCGCTACTTTCGAACGTCTGCGTTCCGCTCTGGTAGGCCACAAGGCTGAAGGCGGCGCAGGTCTGAAGAAAGGTCAGGACATCACCGACGAAGTTCTCGACGGTCTTGAGCATGGTCAGTGGTTCAAACTGCGCATGGCTGAAGATGCTCTGAACGAGCAGCTCGAGAAGGCTCAGGCCTACATCGTTGATCGCCGCCGCCTGCTGGACGACAAGTTCGAAGACAAGAAGCGCAAACTGCAGCAGGGCGATGACCTGGCTCCAGGCGTGCTGAAAATCGTCAAGGTTTACCTGGCAATCCGTCGTCGCATCCAGCCGGGCGACAAGATGGCCGGTCGTCACGGTAACAAAGGTGTGGTCTCTGTGATCATGCCGGTTGAAGACATGCCGCACGATGCCAATGGCACCCCGGTCGACGTCGTCCTCAACCCACTGGGCGTACCTTCGCGTATGAACGTTGGTCAGATCCTCGAAACCCACCTCGGCCTCGCGGCCAAAGGTCTGGGCGAGAAGATCAACCGGATGGTCGAAGAGCAGCGTAAAGTCGCTGAGCTGCGTACCTTCCTGGACGAGATCTACAACCAGATCGGCGGTCGTAACGAAGATCTGGACAGCTTCTCCGATCAGGAAATCCTGGATCTGGCGAAGAACCTGCGTGGCGGTGTTCCAATGGCCACCCCAGTGTTCGACGGCGCGAAGGAAAGCGAAATCAAGGCCATGCTGAAACTGGCAGACCTGCCGGAAAGCGGCCAGATGCAGCTGACTGACGGCCGTACCGGCAACAAGTTCGAGCGTCCAGTTACCGTTGGCTACATGTACATGCTGAAGCTGAACCACTTGGTAGACGACAAGATGCACGCGCGTTCTACCGGTTCGTACAGCCTGGTTACCCAGCAGCCGCTGGGTGGTAAGGCGCAGTTCGGTGGTCAGCGTTTCGGGGAGATGGAGGTCTGGGCACTGGAGGCATACGGTGCTGCTTACACTCTGCAAGAAATGCTCACAGTGAAGTCGGACGATGTGAACGGCCGTACCAAGATGTACAAAAACATCGTGGATGGCGATCACCGTATGGAGCCGGGCATGCCCGAGTCCTTCAACGTGTTGATCAAGGAAATTCGTTCCCTCGGCATCGATATCGATCTGGAAACCGAATAACACGTGACGCGAATCGAGAGCGGGGCAGGATTGCCCGCTCTCTGCTCCGCCAGGAGGAAAGGCCTTGAAAGACCTACTGAATTTGCTGAAAAACCAGGGTCAAGTCGAAGAGTTCGACGCCATCCGTATCGGATTGGCCTCGCCTGAGATGATCCGCTCATGGTCGTTCGGTGAAGTTAAAAAGCCGGAAACCATCAACTACCGTACGTTCAAACCTGAGCGTGACGGTCTGTTCTGCGCCAAGATCTTTGGCCCGGTAAAGGATTACGAGTGCCTGTGCGGTAAGTACAAGCGCTTGAAGCACCGTGGTGTGATCTGTGAGAAGTGCGGCGTTGAAGTTGCACTGGCCAAGGTTCGTCGTGAGCGCATGGCGCACATCGAACTGGCTTCGCCGGTTGCCCATATCTGGTTCCTGAAATCGCTGCCGTCCCGTATCGGCTTGCTGATGGACATGACCCTGCGTGATATCGAACGCGTTCTCTACTTCGAGAGCTATGTCGTTATCGATCCAGGCATGACCACCCTTGAAAAAGGTCAGCTGCTGAACGACGAGCAGTACTTCGAAGCGCTGGAAGAGTTCGGTGACGACTTCGACGCCCGTATGGGTGCTGAAGCTGTCCGTGAACTGCTGCACGCAATCGACCTGGAACACGAGATTGGCCGTCTGCGCGAAGAAATTCCGCAAACCAACTCCGAAACCAAGATCAAGAAGCTGTCCAAGCGTCTGAAGTTGATGGAAGCCTTCCAGGGTTCCGGCAACTTGCCAGAGTGGATGGTGCTGACCGTTCTGCCGGTTCTGCCGCCAGATCTGCGTCCACTGGTCCCGCTGGACGGCGGTCGTTTCGCGACTTCCGACCTCAACGATCTGTATCGTCGAGTGATCAACCGTAACAACCGTTTGAAGCGCCTGCTGGATCTGTCCGCTCCGGACATTATCGTGCGCAACGAAAAGCGTATGTTGCAGGAAGCTGTCGATGCTCTGCTCGACAACGGTCGTCGTGGCCGCGCTATCACCGGTTCCAACAAGCGTCCTCTGAAATCCCTGGCTGACATGATCAAGGGTAAGCAAGGTCGTTTCCGTCAGAACTTGCTCGGTAAGCGTGTTGACTACTCCGGTCGTTCGGTAATTACCGTAGGCCCGACTCTGCGTCTGCATCAGTGCGGTCTGCCGAAGAAAATGGCTCTCGAGCTGTTCAAACCGTTCATTTTCGGCAAGCTTGAAATGCGTGGTCTCGCGACCACCATCAAAGCGGCCAAGAAAATGGTCGAGCGCGAACTGCCAGAGGTTTGGGACGTTCTTGCTGAAGTGATTCGCGAACACCCGGTTCTTCTCAACCGTGCACCGACCCTTCACCGTCTGGGTATCCAGGCGTTTGAACCGGTACTGATCGAAGGTAAGGCTATCCAGCTGCACCCGCTGGTCTGCGCCGCGTACAACGCCGACTTCGACGGCGACCAAATGGCCGTGCACGTACCGCTGACACTGGAAGCCCAGTTGGAAGCGCGCGCGTTGATGATGTCGACCAACAACATTCTGTCGCCAGCCAACGGTGAGCCAATCATCGTTCCGTCGCAGGACGTTGTATTGGGTCTGTACTACATGACTCGTGAGGCGATCAACGCCAAAGGCGAAGGTCGTGTGTTCGCGGATCTGCAGGAAGTTGACCGTGTGTTCCGTGCCGGCGAAGCCGCACTGCACGCCAAGGTTAAAGTACGTATCAACGAAACCGTCAACGACCGTGACGGCAACAGCGTGAGCGGTACCCGTATCGTCGACACCACTGTCGGCCGTGCGCTGCTGTTCCAGGTTGTGCCAAAAGGTCTGTCGTACGACGTCGTCAACCTGCCGATGAAGAAGAAGGCGATCTCCAAGCTGATCAACCAGTGCTACCGCGTGGTTGGTCTGAAAGAGACCGTGATCTTCGCTGACCAGTTGATGTACACCGGTTTCGCTTACTCGACCATCTCCGGCGTTTCCATCGGTGTTAACGACTTCGTTATCCCTGACGAGAAAGCCCGCATCATCGGTGCTGCCACCGACGAAGTGAAAGAGATCGAGAGCCAGTACGCCTCCGGCCTGGTAACCCAGGGCGAGAAGTACAACAAAGTGATCGACCTTTGGTCGAAAGCGAACGACGAAGTTTCCAAGGCAATGATGGCCAACCTCTCGAAAGAGAAGGTTATCGACCGTCATGGCGTTGAAGTCGATCAAGAGTCTTTCAACTCGATGTACATGATGGCCGACTCGGGTGCGCGGGGTTCCGCAGCACAGATTCGTCAGCTGGCCGGTATGCGTGGTCTGATGGCCAAGCCGGACGGTTCCATCATTGAAACGCCGATTACTGCGAACTTCCGTGAAGGTTTGAGCGTACTTCAGTACTTCATCTCCACTCACGGTGCTCGTAAAGGTCTGGCGGATACCGCGTTGAAAACTGCGAACTCCGGTTACCTGACTCGTCGTCTGGTAGACGTGGCGCAAGATCTGGTTGTAACCGAGATCGATTGCGGCACCGAACACGGTCTGCTGATGACTCCGCACATTGAAGGCGGTGACGTTGTAGAGCCGTTGGGTGAACGCGTATTGGGTCGTGTCATTGCCCGTGACGTATTCAAGCCAGGCACCGAGGACGTTATCGTTCCGGCCGGTACTCTGGTTGACGAGAAGTGGGTTGAGTTCATCGAGCTGAACAGCATCGACGAAGTGATCGTGCGTTCGCCGATCAGCTGCGAAACCCGCTATGGCATTTGCGCCAAGTGCTACGGCCGTGATCTGGCTCGTGGTCACCAGGTGAACATCGGTGAAGCGGTCGGCGTTATCGCTGCCCAGTCCATCGGTGAGCCGGGTACCCAGCTGACGATGCGTACGTTCCACATCGGTGGTGCGGCAAGCCGTACTTCCGCAGCCGACAGCGTTCAGGTGAAGAATGGCGGTACCGTCCGTCTGCACAACCTGAAACACGTTGAGCGAGTGGATGGTCACCTGGTTGCTGTGTCCCGTTCCGGTGAGCTGGCCATCGCTGATGACTTCGGTCGTGAGCGCGAGCGTTACAAGCTGCCGTACGGCGCTGTGATTTCGGTTAAAGAGGGTGACAAGGTCGACGCTGGCGCAATCGTGGCCAAGTGGGATCCGCACACTCACCCGATCGTTACCGAAATGAAAGGTACCGTGACCTACGTGGGCATGGAAGAAGGCATCACGATCAAGCGTCAGACTGACGAATTGACCGGTATGACCAACATTGAAGTACTCGACGCGAAAGATCGTCCAGCTGCGGGCAAGGAAATCCGTCCAGCAGTGAAGATGGTCGACGACAACGGCAAGGATCTGTTGCTGCCAGGCACTGACGTTATCGCTCAGTACTTCCTGCCAGCCAACGCCCTGGTCGGTGTTGCGGATGGTGCGAAGATCGCGATCGGTGATGTTATCGCGCGTATCCCGCAAGAAACTTCGAAGACCCGCGACATCACCGGTGGTCTGCCGCGTGTTGCCGACTTGTTCGAAGCTCGTCGTCCGAAAGAAGCGTCGATTCTGGCTGAAGTCAGCGGCACCATCGCGTTCGGTAAAGAGACCAAAGGCAAGCGCCGTCTGGTTATTACCCCGAACGACGGTAGCGATCCGTACGAAGAGCTGATTCCGAAGTGGCGTCACCTGAACGTGTTCGAAGGCGAACAGGTAAACCGCGGCGAAGTTATCTCCGACGGCCCAAGCGATCCGCACGACATCCTGCGTCTGCTGGGTGTGAGCGCGCTGGCCAAGTACATCGTTAACGAGATCCAGGACGTTTACCGTCTGCAAGGCGTGAAGATCAACGATAAGCACATCGAGACCATCCTGCGTCAGATGCTGCGTAAAGTTGAAATTGCTGAATCCGGCGATTCGAGTTTCATCAAGGGCGACCAGATGGAACTGACTCACGTACTTGTAGAAAACGAGCGTTTGGGTGGCGAAGACAAGTTCGTCTCCAAGTACACTCGCGTTCTGTTGGGTATTACCAAGGCGTCGTTGTCCACCGAATCGTTCATCTCGGCGGCTTCCTTCCAGGAAACCACCCGCGTACTGACCGAAGCGGCAGTCACCGGCAAGCGCGATTACCTGCGCGGCCTGAAAGAAAACGTAGTCGTGGGTCGTCTGATCCCGGCCGGTACCGGTCTGGCATATCACAGCGAGCGCAAGCGTCGCCGTGATGCTGACAAGCCGTTGCGCGTAAGCGCCAGTGAAGTGGAAGCTGCACTGACCGAAGCGCTGAACTCGAGCGGTAACTGAGTTCTGCGGTAAATGAGCGTAAGGCCCTGATCGCTCCGTTCATCGAATCGAGACATTTTGTCGAGGTTCGAAGGGCGGGGAGGTCGGGGCCTTGCCTTGACTGGGGGCAAGATCCTCTTTAGACTCTTGATCCCCTAAATTTGGCGGGAATTCGTTCCTGCCATTTTGCTTTTCTTGCAAGACAATAGCGTCGCAAGACAACAGTGGAGCTAGTAGATGGCAACTATCAACCAGCTGGTACGTCAGCCGCGTAAGCGTATCGTCGAGAAATCCGACGTACCTGCGCTGCAGAACTGCCCGCAACGTCGTGGCGTGTGCACCCGTGTGTACACCACTACGCCGAAAAAACCTAACTCGGCACTGCGTAAAGTATGCCGTGTGCGCCTGACCAACGGTTTCGAGGTTTCCTCGTACATCGGTGGTGAAGGTCACAACCTGCAAGAGCACAGCGTGGTACTGATCCGCGGCGGTCGTGTAAAAGACTTGCCAGGTGTTCGTTACCACACCGTTCGCGGCTCCTTGGATACTTCCGGCGTTAAAGGCCGTAACCAGGGTCGTTCGAAGTACGGTACCAAGCGTCCGAAGTAATCGGTCGTTTTGCAGATTTTCATTTTATTGAGTCGATAAGAGTAAGGTCGGGCACGCATCCATTGGATCTGTCCCGAGCTAACCTGAAGACCGCTTGAGGGCTTATCATGCCAAGACGTCGCGTAGCAGCAAAGCGTGAGATTCTGGACGATCCGAAATACGGAAGCCAGATCCTCGCCAAATTCATGAACCACGTTATGGAAAGCGGCAAGAAAGCCGTTGCCGAGCGTATCGTTTATGGTGCCCTGGAAACCGTTGCGACCCGTAAGGCTGGCACCGATCCCCTGGAACTCTTCGAAAAAGCACTCGACGCCATCGCTCCGCTGGTCGAAGTGAAGTCGCGCCGCGTTGGTGGTGCTACTTACCAGGTTCCGGTCGAGGTTCGTCCTTCCCGTCGTAACGCTCTGGCAATGCGCTGGTTGGTAGACTTCGCCCGTAAGCGTGGCGAGAAGTCTATGGCTCTGCGTTTGGCTGGCGAACTGCTGGATGCTGCTGAAGGTAAAGGTGCTGCTGTTAAGAAGCGTGAAGACGTGCACCGTATGGCTGAAGCCAACAAAGCTTTCTCGCACTACCGCTTCTAATTTTAGCTTCACTAATTTTGCGAGGGCTTTATGGCTCGTACTACTCCGATTAGCCGCTACCGTAACATCGGTATCGTCGCTCACGTGGATGCTGGTAAAACCACCACCACCGAGCGCGTCCTTTTTTACACCGGCAAAAGTCACAAAATGGGCGAGGTGCATGATGGCGCCGCGACCACAGACTGGATGGTGCAGGAGCAGGAGCGTGGTATTACCATTACTTCTGCTGCCATCACCGCTTTCTGGAAAGGTTCCGAGAAGCAGTACAAGGACGAGCACCGCTTCAACGTAATCGATACCCCGGGCCACGTTGACTTCACTATTGAAGTTGAGCGCTCCCTGCGCGTACTCGACGGCGCTGTCGTTGTGTTCTGCGGTACTTCGGGTGTTGAGCCTCAGTCGGAAACCGTATGGCGTCAAGCCAACAAATACGGTGTTCCACGTCTTGTTTACGTAAACAAGATGGACCGTGCTGGTGCCAACTTCCTGCGCGTGATCGGTCAGATCAAGCAGCGTCTGGGTCACACTCCGGTGCCGATCCAGTTGGCCATCGGTTCCGAAGACAACTTCCAGGGTCAGATCGATCTGATCAACATGCAAGCTGTCTACTGGAACGACTCTGACAAGGGTATGGTCCCTGTTCGCAAGGACATTCCTGCTGAGCTCCAAGAGCTGGCTGAAGAGTGGCGCAACAACATGGTTGAAGCTGCTGCTGAAGCCAACGAAGAGCTGATGAACAAGTACCTGGAAGGCGAAGAGCTGTCGATCGAAGAGATCAAAGCTGCTTTGCGTCAGCGTACTATCGCTGGCGAAATCGTTCTGGCTGTTTGCGGTTCTTCGTTCAAGAACAAGGGCGTTCCCCTGGTTCTCGACGCCGTTATCGACTTCCTGCCTGCACCGACCGACATTCCTGCGATCAAGGGTACTGACCCTGATAACGAGGAAATCGAGCTGGAGCGTCATGCAGACGATGCGGAGCCGTTCTCGGCTCTGGCGTTCAAGATCGCTACCGACCCATTCGTGGGTACCTTGACCTTCGTCCGTGTTTACTCGGGCGTGTTGAACTCCGGCGACGGCGTGATCAACTCGGTTAAAGGTAAAAAAGAGCGCGTGGGTCGTATGGTGCAAATGCACGCAAACGCCCGTGAAGAGATCAAGGAAGTACGCGCTGGTGACATCGCGGCCCTGATCGGCATGAAGGACGTCACCACTGGTGAAACCCTCTGCAACGCTGACAAGCCAATCATCCTGGTTCGCATGGACTTCCCGGAGCCGGTTATTTCGGTTGCCGTAGAGCCTAAGACCAAGGATGACCAGGAAAAAATGGGTATCGCTCTGGGCAAACTTGCTCAGGAAGACCCGTCTTTCCGCGTTAAAACTGATGAAGAGACTGGTCAAACGATCATCTCCGGCATGGGCGAGCTGCACCTGGACATCCTGGTTGACCGGATGCGCCGTGAGTTCAACGTCGAAGCCAACATCGGCAAGCCTCAGGTTTCGTATCGTGAGCGCATCACGAAGAACTGTGAAATCGAAGGCAAGTTCGTTCGTCAGTCCGGCGGTCGTGGTCAGTTCGGCCACTGCTGGATCCGTTTTGCTCCTGCTGACGAAGGTCAGGAAGGTCTGCAATTCGTGAACGAAGTTGTAGGTGGTGTGGTTCCTAAGGAATACATCCCGGCTATCCAGAAGGGTATCGAAGAGCAGATGAAGAACGGCGTTGTTGCCGGCTATCCGCTGATCGGCCTGAAGGCTACCGTGTTCGATGGTTCTTACCACGACGTCGACTCCAACGAGATGGCGTTTAAAGTGGCTGCCTCCATGGCGACCAAGCAACTGGCCCAGAAGGGCGGTGGTGAGTTGCTTGAGCCGATCATGGCTGTAGAGGTTGTTACGCCTGAAGACTATATGGGTGATGTGATGGGCGACCTTAACCGTCGTCGCGGCATGATCCAGGGTATGGAAGACACAGTGTCCGGCAAGGTTATCCGTGCCGAGGTTCCACTGGGTGAGATGTTCGGTTATGCGACCGACGTTCGTTCCATGTCCCAGGGTCGCGCAAGCTACTCTATGGAATTCAAAAAATACGATACGGCTCCGTCGCACATCGTCGAATCCGTAACCAAAAAACAAGGCTGATTCAGCCCCTTTAGGCTAGGAGTTAATTGTCGTGGCTAAAGAAAAATTTGATCGTTCCCTACCGCACGTCAACGTTGGCACCATTGGTCACGTTGACCACGGTAAAACCACTCTGACTGCTGCTCTGACTCGCGTTTGCTCCGAAGTTTTCGGTTCTGCAATCGTTGACTTCGACAAGATCGACAGCGCACCAGAAGAAAAAGCTCGCGGTATCACCATCAACACCGCACACGTTGAGTACAACTCGAAGATCCGTCACTACGCTCACGTTGACTGCCCAGGTCACGCTGACTATGTGAAGAACATGATCACCGGTGCTGCTCAAATGGACGGCGCTATTCTGGTTTGCTCGGCCGCTGATGGTCCGATGCCACAAACCCGTGAGCACATCCTGCTGTCCCGTCAGGTAGG
>NZ_CABVHJ010000037.1 GCF_902497745.1 Pseudomonas fluorescens | reverse complement strand
TGTGGTGGTCAACTAATCCCGGACACGACGTTAAGTTTTTCCTCGGCCCGCGCTGGCGCCAACCCATCGTTGAATTGGTGAGGCCGAATCCAGTTGTAGCGATGCATCAAAAAATGGCTGATATCGCGCTGTGCTTCCTGCGCAGTTCGATAGCCCACGGTCGGTATCCATTCTGTTTTCAAGCTGCGAAATACGCGCTCCATCGGTGCGTTATCCCAGCAGTTTCCTCGTCGACTCATGCTCTGGCGCATGCGGTATCGCCACAACCGCTGGCGAAAGAGTCGGCTTGCATATTGCGATCCCTGGTCCGAGTGGAATAGCAGATCCGAAGGCCTGCCACGCTGCTCGTAAGCCATATCCAGCGCTTTGATCACCAGCTCAGCGTCTGGCTTTTCCGACAGCGCCCAGCCCACGATCCGACGCGTACAAAGATCCAGGACGACAGCCAGGTAATGCCACTTTCCTTGCGCCCAAATGTAGGTGATATCGCCGCACCAGACTTGATTGGGCGCTGGCACGTCGAACTCGCGGTTCAATGTGTTCGGGATATCCAGTCTTTCTACTGTTGCTCGTTTGTAGGCATGGGAGCCGGGTTGTTTGCTGACTAAATCAAGCTCGCGCATCAAGCTACGCACTTTGAATCGACCGAGTTGCTCACCGTCTTCACGCATCAGCGACAGGATGCTGCGACTGCCCGCAGAGCTGCGACTTTGCGAGAACAGCTCACTGACGCGACTACGCAATCGAAGCCGTTCAACATCGGGCGTGCGGCGCCGCAGGCGCTGGGCGTAGTAACACGAGCGAGTGACGTCAAACACCTTGCACAGCCAATCAACCGGCTCATGTGCCCTCAACTGGTCAATCAGCGCGAACGCTCGTGATCTTCCGACATCAAGAGCGCGGTAGCCTTTTTTAGTATTGATTTCTCTCGCTCAAGCCGAGCAATCCGGGCTTCCAGCTCCTGAATTTTTTGCTGTTCCGGAGTCAGTGCCTTGCTCTGCGGGGTGACGCCTTTATGTTCTTTCTGAATCTGGTCAACCCAGCGGCGCAATGCCGATTCACCAATGCCGAGTGAACGGCTGGCTTCGATGTAGCTGTAGTTTTGTTTGAGCACAAGGTCGGCAGCCTCGCGCTTGAATTCAGGAGTAAAGGAGCGGCGTTGTTTAGTCATCTGACACCTCGATCTGGCGAGCATTCTCGCCTAAATGGGTGTCCGGTTTCATTAGACCACTACACCCCCAAGAAAAACGATATTTCCGAAGCCCCCCAAATCCCCGCTACCCTGAAATCACAACCACCTCCAATCCCCGGGGACTCCATGGAAAGATTCACCCTCAAACCACTATTAATCACCCTCGCACTAACAGCCATAGCCCCGATCGCCAACGCCGCCACAACACTCGTTTATTGCTCCGAAGCCAGCCCGGCAGGCTTCGACCCCAGCCAATACACCAGCGGCACCGACTTCGACGCCTCCGCCGAAACCGTCTTCAACCGCCTCACCCAATTCAAACGCGGCGGCACCGACATCGAACCCGGCCTGGCAACCAAATGGGACGTCTCCAGCGACGGCCTGCAATACACCTTCCACCTACGCCAAGGTGTGAAATTCCACACCACGGAATATTTCACCCCGACCCGAGACTTCAACGCCGACGACGTCCTCTTCACCTTCCAGCGCCTGCTCGACCCGGACAACGCCTTCCGCAAGGCCTACCCCGCCGAGTCCCCCTACTTCACCGACATGGGCCTCAACACCACAATCAAATCGGTAGAAAAACTCGACGAGCAAACCGTGCGCTTCAACCTCAACAACGTCGACGCCGCGTTCGTGCAAAACCTCGCCATGAGCTTCGCCTCGGTGCAATCAGCCGAATACGCCAACCAACTGTTGAAGGAAGGCAAAGCCGCCGACCTCAACCAGAAACCTATCGGCACCGGCCCATTCGTCTTCAAGCGCTACCAGAAGGATTCGCAAATCCGCTACGCCGCCAACACGGCCTACTGGAAACCCGAGGACGTGAAGATCGACAACCTGATCTTCTCGATCACCCCGGACGCCGCCGTGCGCCTGCAGAAGCTCAAGGCCGGCGAATGCCAGGTCAGCGGCTACCCACGCCCGGCCGATATCGAAGTGATGGAAAAAGACCCGAACCTGCGCGTGCTCAAACAGGCCGGTTTCAACCTCGGTTTCCTCGCCTACAACACCACCCACGCGCCACTCGATCAGCTCAAAGTCCGCCAGGCGCTGGACATGGCCATCGACAAACCGGCAATCATCAAAGCCGTCTACCAGAGCGCCGGCCAACTGGCCCAAAACGCCTTGCCGCCGGCGCAATGGTCGTATGACCCGAATATCAAGGATGCCCCTTACGACCCGGTCAAAGCGCAGGTGCTACTGAAAGAAGCAGGGGTTGCGCCAGGTACAACCATCAATCTCTGGGCGATGACAGTGCAACGCGCTTCCAACCCGAATGCGCGGATGTCGGCGCAGATGATCCAGCAGGATTGGGAGAAAATCGGCATCAAGGCCAACATCGTCAGCTATGAATGGGGCGAGTACATCAAACGTGCAAAAAATGGCGAACACGACGCCATGATCTATGGTTGGACAGGTGACAACGGTGACCCGGACAACTGGCTTGGCGTGCTCTACAGCTGCGCGGCGGTGAAAGGCAGCAACTACGCCAAATGGTGCGATCCGGCCTACGACAAACTGGTGCAACAGGCCAAGTTGTCCACGGACAAGGAGCAGCGGGTAAAACTGTATCAACAGGCGCAACTGATCCTTAAACAGCAAGTGCCGATCACGCCGATTGCCAACTCCACGGTGTTCCAGCCGCTGCGCAAGGAAGTCAGCGACTTCCGTATCAGCCCGTTCGGTCTGACCCCCTTCTATGGCGTGGGTATAAATAAGTAACACCGAGCCCCAAGGCGGCGCGCACAACGTGACCAGCGCACCGTTTTGGGGCTTCATTTGCACCGTAAAAACCACCCGCAAACGGTCAAATGCGTCAGAAGTTATACAGATGCGACATTAAGGTACGTTCGTGCCACGGTTTAACGCTCACTCACACTCTGGATCTTGCATTGGGTATGGCCCCTGCATAAGTATCCGCAGGCACGACTCACGAGGTCGTACCTCACAACTAAAAAATGACAACAAATCATGAGGCCAACATGCTTAAACACGCGGTCATTCCGTTTTTAGTCGGCGCAGGCTTGTTAGCCTCCGCACCTTTCGCATCCGCTGCGACTAACCTGGTGTTCTGCTCCGAAGGCAGCCCGGCCGGTTTCGACCCAGGCCAGTACACCACCGGAACCGACTTCGACGCCTCAGCCGAAACCATGTTCAACCGTCTGACCCAGTTCGAGCGCGGCGGCACCGCCGTGATTCCTGGTCTGGCGACCAAGTGGGACATTTCCGATGATGGCCTGACGTACACCTTCCACCTGCGTGAAGGCGTCAAGTTCCACACCACCCCGTATTTCAAGCCGACTCGTGAGTTCAACGCCGACGACGTGCTGTTCACCTTCAATCGCATGATTAACAAGGATGACCCGTTCCGTAAGGCGTACCCGACCGAATTCCCGTACTTCACCGACATGGGGATGGACACCAACATCACCAAGATCGATAAAGTCGACGACCACACCGTCAAGTTCACTCTGAAAGAAGTCGACGCTGCGTTCATCCAGAACATGGCCATGAGCTTCGCCTCGGTGCAGTCCGCCGAGTACGCAGCGCAGCTGCTGAAAGAAGGCAAAGCCGCCGACATCAACCAGAAGCCGATCGGCACTGGTCCTTTCGTGTTCAAGAGCTACCAGAAAGATTCCAACATCCGGTACACCGGCAACAAGGATTACTGGAAGCCTGATGACGTGAAGATCGACAACCTGATCTTCGCCATCACCACCGACCCGTCGGTACGTATTCAGAAGCTGAAAAAGAACGAGTGCCAGGTCACCCTGTTCCCGCGTCCAGCCGACCTGAAAGCGCTGAAAGAAGACAAGTCGCTGAAGATGCCTGATCAGGCTGGCTTCAACCTGGGTTACATCGCCTACAACGTGATGGACAAGGTCAAGGGCAGCAACGAGGCCAACCCGCTGGCTGACCTGCGCGTCCGTCAGGCGCTGGACATGGCCGTGAACAAGCCGCAGATCATCGACTCGGTTTATCAAGGCGCAGGCCAACTGGCCGTCAACGCCATGCCGCCGACCCAGTGGTCTTACGACACCACCATCAAAGATGCCAAGTACGATCCTGAGAAAGCCAAACAGCTGCTCAAGGAAGCCGGCGTCAAGGAAGGTACCGAAATCGTTCTGTGGGCGATGCCGGTGCAGCGTCCGTACAACCCGAACGCCAAACTGATGGCTGAAATGCTCCAGTCCGACTGGGCCAAGATCGGCTTGAAAGTGAAGATCACCAGCTACGAGTGGGGCGAGTACATCAAGCGCTCCAAAGGTGGCGAGAACCAGGCCATGATCATTGGCTGGAGCGGTGACAATGGTGATCCGGACAACTGGCTGAACGTGCTGTTCGGTTGCGACTCGCTCAGCGGCAACAACTTCTCTAAGTGGTGCGACAAGAAGTTCGACGGCCTCGTCAAAGAAGCCAAGCGTACAACCGACCAAGGTAAACGCACCGAACTGTACAAAGAGGCACAACACGTCCTCAAAGATGCAGTCCCGATGACACCTATCGCTCACTCGACGGTGTATCAACCCATGCGCGCCAACGTGCAGGATTTCAAGATCAGCCCATTTGGCTTGAACTCCTTCTACGGCGTCAGCGTCAGCAAATAAGGCACTGCAGCGGCGACGTTTTTAACGTCGCCGCTGTTTTACCTGCCGGGAATTCAGGAAATTGCCTACAACCAATTCCACTGTGGATTACCGCAGCGGTATAGGACGTGTCGCCTTTTCCTACGAGCTTTAAGGCATTTACGCATTTACTGCCAGGACCGCGGCCCCTACCGTCGGGTACTGACCAGTTTCTGCGTGGGCCACCGGTTTGCCGTACGTTCTGGCTTGAGCTCAATGCTGCCAATACGTCTCCGGATGAGACGACGGCACATTGAACAACACTAAAAAAAGAGGGAGCGTCATGCGCCATACCTTGGTTTTTTCCGCATTGCTGGGCGCCGGCCTGTTGGCCGCCTCGTCCGCCAGTTTCGCCGCCAGCAAAAGCCTGGTGTTCTGCTCTGAAGGCAGCCCGGCGGGTTTCGATACCGCGCAGTACACGACAGCGACCGATAACGACGCCGCCGAACCGATCTACAACCGTCTGGTCGAGTTCGAAAAAGGCGCGACCAATGTCGTCCCAGGCCTGGCAACCACATGGGATATTTCCGAGGATGGTCTCAAGTACACCTTTCACCTGCGTGAAGGCGTGAAATTTCATACAACGCCGTACTTCAAGCCGAGCCGCGATTTCAACGCCGATGACGTGTTGTTCACGTTTAATCGCATGCTGGATGCACAGCAACCTTTCCGTAAGGCTTATCCCACCGAATTCCCGTACTTCAACGGGATGAGCCTGAACAAGAACATCGCCAAGGTCGAGAAGACCGGGCCGCTGACCGTGGAGTTCACGCTCAACAGCGTCGACGCCGCGTTCATCCAGAACGTCGCCATGAGTTTCGCCGCCATCCTGTCCGCCGAATACGCCGACAAACTGCTGACCGAAGGCAAACCGAGCGATATCAACCAGAAACCGATCGGCACCGGGCCGTTCGTGTTCAAGAGTTATCAGAAAG
This sequence comes from Pseudomonas fluorescens, assembly GCF_902497745.1. Classification (GTDB taxonomy): domain Bacteria; phylum Pseudomonadota; class Gammaproteobacteria; order Pseudomonadales; family Pseudomonadaceae; genus Aquipseudomonas; species Aquipseudomonas fluorescens_BM. The sequence goes on along the minus strand of NZ_CABVHJ010000037.1, from coordinate 10,951 downwards.
ACTCGAACATCCGTTACACCGGTAATAAACATTACTGGGATCCGAGCCGGGTCAAACTCGACAATCTGATTTTCGCGATCAACACCGACGCCTCGGTACGCGTGCAAAAGCTCAAGGCCGGCGAATGCCAGATCACCCTGCATCCGCGCCCTGCCGATGTTGAAGCGTTGAAGGCCGACCCGAAACTGCAACTGATTTCCAAGCCGGGTTTCAACCTCGGCTACATCGCCTATAACGTCCGTCACAAGCCTTTCGACCAGCTCGAAGTGCGGCAGGCGCTGGACATGGCGGTGAATAAACAAGGGATTCTCAACGCTGTTTATCAAGGCGCTGGCCAACTGGCCGTGAACGCCATGCCGCCAACCCAGTGGTCCTACGACGACAGCATCAAAGACGCCGCCTACAACCCGGAAAAAGCCAAAGAGCTGCTCAAGGCTGCCGGCGTCAAGGAAGGCACTGAAATCACCCTGTGGGCGATGCCGGTGCAGCGTCCGTACAACCCCAACGCCAAGCTGATGGCCGAAATGCTCCAGGCGGACTGGGCCAAGATCGGTCTGAAAGTGAAGATCGTCAGCTACGAATGGGGCGAGTACATCAAGCGCACCAAGAATGGCGAGCATGACATCAGCCTGATCGGCTGGACCGGTGACAATGGGGATCCGGACAACTGGCTCGGCACGCTGTACAGCTGCGATGCCATTGGCGGCAACAACTATTCCATGTGGTGCGATCCGGCTTACGACAAGCTGATCAAAGAGGCCAAGGTCGTCACCGACCGCGACCAGCGCACCGTGCTCTACAAACAGGCCCAGCAATTGCTTAAACAGCAAGTGCCGATCACGCCTGTCGCCCACTCGACGGTCAACCAGCCGTTAAGCGCGAGGATCGAAGGGTTCAAAGTCAGCCCGTTCGGTCGCAACGTGTTCTCGGGTGTCGGTATCGATTAAACCAGACGATTAGCCGCAACGCTGAGGGGCGCTGTCTAGCCCCTCACGCAAGCGCTTTGCCGAAATTCGCCAATCCGGCTTTTTGCAAACGTTTGCGATGTGTGAATGAGTTCTAAACCAATAACCGGCATACCAAAAAAGCCGGCATAAAAAGAAAGTAAAGGAGCTTCACCCATGAAACTGAGCAGCACCGCGATACTGGCCCTGGCCATTAGCAGCATCACCGCCACGGCGTACGCAGAACCTGCAAGTCAGGAGTTCGTCCCTACCACATTGGCCGGCAGTAGCGCCCAAAGCGAGGCCAAAGGCTTTATCGATGGACAAAGCCTGGGCGGCACAACCCGTAACTGGTACGCCAATGAACTGAAGCGTCGTGATGACCGTTTCAGCTACGTGAAAAACAGTGACAAGAACACTTCGCCAGTGGTCAAGACACCGACCCCGCGTCGTATCAACTGGGTGCAAGGCACCATCGTCAACTACACCTCGGGCTTCACCCAAGGCACCGTTGGCGTCAGCACCGAAGTCGCCGCTTACAACGCCATCGTTCTGGACCGTGACCGCAAGGACATCGCCGGCGGTTCCAACCGCACTCTGGCACACTCCGACGGCGACGCTGTCGACCAGTGGAGCAAACTGGGTCTGGCCAACGTCAAGCTGCGTGTTTCCAACACCACGCTGACCGCCGGTCGTCAGAACTTCAGCACCCCGATCGTTGACGTCATCGGCAACCGTCCGCTGCCTTCGAGCTTTGAGGGTATTACCCTGCACAGCGAAGAGTTCAACAACCTGTCGTTCGACCTCGGTGGCTTCGACCGTGTTTCGCCGCGTACCGAGCAGAGCCTGTCGAAATTCCGCACCGAGTACTCGGCCACTGGCGTTGAGACCGACAAGGTCTACATCGCCGGCGTCAACTACCAGCCGTTCAAGAGTCTGAAAACCAGCCTGTACGGCTCCAACGTCGAAGACTTCTGGAACCAGTACTACTTCGGTGCCACCCACGAACTGGGTGACAGCCAGGTGCTGAGCCTGACCACCGGTCTGAACTACTACAAGACCGTCGACGAAGGCAAAAAGCTGATGGGCGAGATCGACAACGATACTTACTCGCTGTCGCTGGGTCTGGCTCACCAGGCTCACAGCCTGACCTTCTCGTACCAGGAAGTGAATGGCGACACCTACTTCGACTACCTGCATGAAACCAACGGCATCTACCTGGCCAACTCCCTGCTGTCGGACTTCAACGGCCCGAACGAGAAGTCCTTCCAGATCGCCTACGGCATCAACATGGCCGAATATGGCGTGCCAGGCCTGAAGTTCAACATCTACCAGGCACGCGGCTGGGGCATTGACGGTACTCACTACCGTGGCACCGCCTACACCGACCCGGGCGCCAAGCGCGGCGACCTGAGCCTGATGGACGGCGAAACTCACTACGAATACGGCATCGGTGCTTCCTACGCCGTGCAGAGCGGCCCGCTCAAGGCCACCGCGATTCGCGCGACGTATACCACGCACCGCGCCAGTGAAAACCAGGCTGACGGCAACATCAACGAGTTCCGTCTCGTGACCACGATTCCATTCAACATCCTGTAAAAACGCCAGCCGACGGCTGACTCATGATGAGTCGGCCGTTCGGCTTTTTGTCTTCAACCGATTGCAGAGGGTTATCGATGAAAATGCTCCCCCTACGTGCGGCCATCGCGGCTGCGTTGCTGAGTGTCGCTGTCGGCGTCTCGGCCAAACCCTTGGTGGTCTGCACCGAAGCCAGTCCGGAAGGCTTCGATATGGTCCAGTACACAACTGCAGTCACGGCGGACGCTGTGGCCGAAACCATCTTCAACCGTCTGGTGGACTTCAAGCCCGGCACCACGGAAATCGTGCCGGCCCTGGCAGACACCTGGGACATCAGCGAAGACGGTCTGACCTACACGTTCCACCTGCGTAAAGGCGTCAAGTTTCACACCACCGAATACTTCAAGCCGACCCGCGACATGAACGCCGACGACGTGGTCTGGAGCTTCCAGCGTCAGCTGGACCCGAATCACCCGTGGCACAAATTGTCCAGCGTGGGCTTCCCGTACTTTGAAAGCATGGGCTTCAAAGAACTGCTCAAAAGCGTCGAAAAAGTCGACGACCAAACGGTCAAGTTCACTTTGACCCGTCGTGAAGCGCCGTTCCTGGCCGACGTCGCGATGCCGTTCACTGCCATCTACTCCGCCGAGTACGCCGACCAGTTGCTCAAGGCCAACAAGACCGGCGACCTCAACAACAAACCGGTCGGCACCGGCCCGTTCATCTTCCAGCGTTATGCCAAGGATGCGCAGGTGCGCTTCAAGGCCAACCCGGAGTATTTCCGTGGCAAGCCACCAGCCGATGCGTTGATTCTGGCGATTGCCACCGACAACAACGTGCGCCTGCAGAAGCTCAAGGCCAACGAGTGCCAGATCGCGCTGTATCCGAAACCGGATGACATCCCGAGCATCAAGAAAGACGACAAGCTCAAGGTCGATGAACTGAACGCGATGACCGTTTCGTACATCGCCATGAACACCCAGCACAAATACATGAGCGATGTGCGCGTGCGTAAGGCGATCGATATCGCCTTCGACAAAGCCGCTTACGTCAACGCGCTGTTTGGCACGGGCAATGCAACCGTCGCGGTCAACCCGTACCCGGACACGCTGCTGGGCTACAACCACGACCTGAAGAACCCGCCACGTGACCTCGACAAAGCCCGCGCCCTGCTCAAGGAAGCCGGGGTACCGGAAGGCACCGTGTTTACCCTGTTTACCCGTAACGGCGGCGGCCCGACCAACCCCAACCCGATGCTCGGCGCGCAAATGATGCAGGCTGACCTGGCGAAAGTCGGGATCAAGATCGACATTCGCGTGATGGAATGGGGCGAAATGCTCAAACGCGCCAAGGCCGGTGAGCACGATATGGTCTCGGCCGGATGGGCGGGCGACAACGGCGACCCGGATAACTTCCTGACGCCTATGCTCAGTTGCGAGGCGGCAAAAAACGGCGAGAACTACGCGCGCTGGTGCAACGAGAAATTCCAGGCACTGCTGGATGAAGCACGGGCTAAAGTAGATCCGGCCGAACGCGCCGCGCTCTACGAACAGGCGCAAGTATTGTTTAATCAGGATCAGCCATGGATCAGCATGGCCCACACCAGGATGTTTACCGCAATGCGCAACAACGTAGAGGGCTATCACATCAGCCCTCTCACCACTAATAACTTCGCCACCACCCAGGTGAAGTAGATAAGAAACTCCCGGCGTCCCTGACCCCAGGGACACCGGGCACGCCTAACCGGCTGATGAGGTACCACACACGATGTTTAGTTTTATTGCCCGCCGACTGGGGTTATTGATCCCCACGTTTTTCGGCATCACCTTGCTGACTTTCGCGTTGATTCGCATGATTCCGGGCGACCCCGTGGAAGTGATGATGGGCGAACGTCGGGTCGACCCCGAAATGCACGCTCAGGCAATGGAACGCCTAGGTCTGAACAAGCCGCTGTATGCCCAGTATCTGGACTACATCGGCAAACTGGCTCAAGGCGATCTCGGCGAATCCCTGCGCACGCGTGAAAGCGTATGGACCGAGTTCACCTCCCTCTTCCCGGCGACCCTGGAACTGTCCATGGCCGCCCTGCTGTTCGCCGGCATTCTCGGGCTTCTGGCCGGGGTGATCGCGGCACTCAAGCGAGGATCGCTGTTCGACCACGGGGTGATGGGCATCTCCCTCGCGGGGTATTCGATGCCGATCTTCTGGTGGGGCCTGATCCTGATCATGTTCTTCTCGGTGAGCCTGGGCTGGACCCCGGTTTCCGGACGGATCGACCTGCTCTATGACATCGAGCCGCGCACCGGTTTCATGCTGATCGACACGCTGCTGGCCGATGACGTTGGCGCATTTTTCGACGCGCTGCATCACCTGATCCTGCCAGCCATCGTGCTCGGCACCATTCCGCTGGCGGTGATCGCGCGGATGACCCGCTCGTCGATGCTTGAAGTGCTGCGCGAAGACTACATCCGCACCGCCAAGGCCAAAGGCCTGTCGCCGTCGCGCGTGGTGTTCGTCCACGGTCTGCGCAATGCGCTGATTCCGGTACTGACCGTGGTCGGCCTGCAAGTCGGCACCCTGCTGGCTGGTGCAGTTCTGACCGAAACCATTTTCTCCTGGCCCGGCATCGGTAAATGGCTGATCGAAGCCATCGGCGCCCGGGACTATCCGGTTGTGCAAAACGGCATCCTGTTAATCGCCTGCCTGGTGATTCTGGTCAACTTCGTGGTGGACATCCTCTACGGCTTTGCCAACCCACGCATCCGTCATCAGCGCTGAGGTCCATACCATGAGCACTCCAACATCCTCAGTAGCCACCGCCGCCAACGCGGATCAAAGTCTGCTGTACCCGTCTCCGTACAAAGAATTCTGGCAAGCCTTTTCGAAGAACAAGGGCGCAGTTGCCGGCCTGCTGTTCATGCTGCTGATCATCTTCTGCGCGATTTTCGCGCCGTGGGTCGCGCCGCATAACCCGAGCGAGCAATACCGTGATTTCCTGCTGACGCCACCGGCGTGGCTGGAAGGCGGCCAGATGCAATTCCTGCTCGGCACCGATGAACTCGGTCGTGACCTGCTGTCGCGTCTGATCCAGGGCTCGCGCCTGTCGCTGCTGATCGGTTTGTCGTCGGTGGTGATGTCGCTGATTCCGGGGATCCTGCTCGGTCTGTTCGCCGGTTTCTTCCCGAAGATGATCGGCCCGACCATCATGCGTCTGATGGACATCATGCTGGCCCTGCCATCGCTGCTGCTGGCTGTGGCGATCGTCGCCATCCTCGGCCCTGGCCTGATCAACACCGTGATCGCCATTGCTGTCGTCTCGCTGCCGTCCTATGTGCGTCTGACCCGAGCCGCGGTGATGGGCGAACTGAACCGCGACTACGTGACCGCCGCGCGCCTGGCCGGTGCCGGTCTGCCACGTCTGATGTTCATCACCGTGCTGCCGAACTGCATGGCGCCGCTGATCGTTCAGGCAACTCTGAGCTTCTCGTCGGCGATTCTCGACGCTGCGGCACTGGGCTTCCTCGGCCTTGGCGTACAACCGCCAACTCCCGAGTGGGGCACCATGCTGGCCTCGGCCCGCGACTACATCGAACGCGCCTGGTGGGTGGTGAGCCTGCCTGGTTTGACCATTTTGCTCAGCGTGCTGGCAATCAACTTGATGGGCGACGGCCTGCGCGATGCGCTGGACCCGAAACTCAAGAACGCCGCCTGAGGAGATTCCCATGTCACTGCTAGAAATCAAGAATCTCAACGTTCGCTTCGGCGACAAGACCGCGACCCCGGTGGTCGACGGCCTCGACCTGAAAGTCGACAAGGGCGAAGTGTTGGCTATCGTTGGCGAATCGGGTTCGGGCAAATCCGTGACCATGATGGCGCTGATGGGCCTGATCGAGCATCCCGGCATCGTCACCGCCGACTCGCTCAGCTTTGACGGCAAAGACATGCTCAAGCTGAGCAATCGTCAGCGTCGGCAAATCGTCGGTAAAGACCTGTCGATGGTTTTTCAGGACCCGATGACCGCACTGAACCCAAGCTACACCGTCGGCTTCCAGATTGAAGAAGTGCTGCGTCTGCACCTGAAAATGTCCGGCAAGCAAGCGCGCAAACGTGCGATCGAGTTGCTGGAAAAAGTTGAAATTCCGGGCGCCGCCAGCCGTATGGACGCCTACCCGCACCAACTCTCCGGCGGTATGAGCCAACGCGTTGCGATCGCCATGGCAATTGCCGGCGAACCGAAACTGCTGATCGCCGACGAACCGACCACGGCTCTGGACGTGACGATTCAGGCACAGATCATGGATCTGCTGCTGGCGCTGCAGAAAGAACAGAACATGGGCCTGGTGCTGATCACTCACGACCTCGCCGTCGTGGCTGAAACCGCCCAGCGCGTCTGCGTGATGTACGCAGGGCAAGCCGTTGAAGTCGGGCAGGTGCCGCAATTGTTCGACATCCCGGCACACCCGTACAGCGAAGCGCTGCTCAAGGCGATTCCGGAGCACAGCCTCGGCGCCTCACGCCTGTCGACCCTGCCGGGTATCGTTCCGGGCCGCTACGACCGTCCGCAGGGTTGCCTGCTGTCACCGCGTTGCCCGTACGTGCAGGACAGCTGCCGCGCGCAGCGTCCAGGCCTTGATCCGAAAAGCCACAGCCTCGCCCGCTGCTTCTTCCCGCTGAACCAGGAGGTGGCGTAATGGCCGTCGTACTTACCGCCCGCGACCTGACCCGTCACTACGAAGTCTCCCGTGGCCTGTTCAAGGGCCATGCGACCGTACGCGCACTGAACGGCGTGTCGTTTGAACTGGAGGCCGGCAAGACCCTCGCTGTTGTCGGCGAATCGGGCTGCGGCAAATCCACCCTCGCCCGTGCTCTGACACTGATTGAAGATCCGTCGTCCGGCTCGCTGAAAATCGCCGGCCAGGAAGTCGCCGGCGCCGACAAGGCCCAGCGCAAGCAATTGCGCAAAGACGTGCAGATGGTGTTTCAGAGCCCGTACGCGTCGTTGAACCCACGACAGAAAGTCGGTGACCAGCTCGGCGAGCCGTTGCTGATCAACACCAACCTCTCCGCCGCCGAACGTCGCGAGAAAGTCCAGGCGATGATGAAGCAGGTCGGCTTGCGCCCTGAGCACTATCAGCGCTATCCGCACATGTTTTCCGGCGGTCAGCGTCAGCGTATCGCCCTGGCGCGCGCGATGATGCTGCAACCGAAAGTGCTGGTGGCGGACGAACCGACCTCGGCATTGGACGTGTCGATTCAGGCGCAGGTGCTCAACCTGTTCATGGATCTGCAGCAGGAGTTCAACACCGCTTACGTGTTCATCTCGCACAACCTCGCAGTGGTGCAGCACGTGGCCGATGACGTGATGGTGATGTACCTCGGTCGCCCGGTGGAACTGGGTCCGAAGAACGACATTTACGAGCGTCCGTTGCACCCTTACACCCAGGCGCTACTGTCGGCGACCCCGACCATTCACCCGGACCCGAACAAGCCGAAAATCAAGATCGTCGGCGAACTGCCTAACCCGCTGAACCCGCCACCAGGCTGTGCTTTCCACAAGCGCTGCCCGTATGCGACCGAGCGTTGCAGCACTGAAGAGCCAGCGTTGCGCCAGCTCGACAGCCGGCAGGTGGCTTGCCACTACGCCGAGCAATTCCTCGACGGCGCGGCGTAAAAAAAGCCCACGAAAACGTGGGCTTGACCTGTTAATCAGTGGTCACTTTATTCCTGGCGAATTCCGGGACGAGGTGACTACTGCTGCCAGCTATAATCGCGAACAACTCACGACGGCTAACAGCGAGGTATACGCCCGCCCCACCATCAGAGAGCCGCAATCACCCCACCTTGAAAGCCCCTTTTTCATCCAGCACTTTCTTATTACTTTGCCCAATTCCCGTAAACTCTCCACGAGCCTCTACATTCTTCTCGCCCGACTCATTGAACATGACAAACTTGGCGAAAATTTTTACTTTCTCAGTCTTAATATCGAACTGTTCAAAATTAATTTTTCCAGACTTCCCGTTGTATACGTAGTTTTCATCATCTATAAAAATCGCGGCCGCTGTCCCGCCCCCCCCATATTGTTCAACAGGAAAGCTTTTACCTTGTGTTATCTCCAACGTGCGAACGAAAAACACTAGGCGTTCACCTTTGGTGCTGACGCCTTCAAACGTATACCCCTTATCGGACAGATGACGCTGAGCGGAAACATCGGTAGTTGAAAACCCCGACACTGAAGTTCCCGAGGCCTGCAACTTCCCTTCAGTCTTAGTCGTTTTATTACTCATCATGCGATTCCTTTCCGTTACTTAACAAAAGTGATTAACGAAACATATTTATAGGGGGCGCATGACGAAGCGTCTACTGTCACTTCTAACAGGTGCACGAGATTAAATTGCGATAAGAAAAAAGACTGGCCTACCAAGAGGGCATAACTGGATATAAGTAGAGGATAAGCGGCAAAACCAAAGTTACGTTTTTCGGAGGACTTTCCCTCCCCACTTCAACCAGACATCAGCAAGTGAGGAGCGATAAGTCCTTGTGCAAATCTAAGTCTGGCTATCCTCTTCGTCCGAATCATCAGTGTCCGGCTCGTCAGTGGTCGAGTCGTCATCATCGACAGCACCACCCTGCCCCTGATCGCCCGGCTCGGACTCGGACTTGGCGAGCATCATGCCGCTATGCCCGACCTGCCCGTTGAACGCCTGGGAATCGTGATCCTCGCACTCGGCCCAGGCCGTCGCGGTGCCGAGGGACAGCATGACCATCACTTTCAACAGCAATAAAACCCGTAGCAACCTGCTTTTCATAGCCGACTCCATCCATTTTCAGGTGAGACATTCGTGCCTGACTGGCGCTGTGTGAAATCTAGTTCCGATCCATCGGGTTCACCAGATAGGACGCCAACGGGCAGGCAGAAATGCCCTTCGAAGACAGACAGGTTTCGAATAACGTTTATCGCCGGATCAGCTAAGCGAGCGGGTGGCTTGCCACGTTAAGGGAATCGAAATCAGCACCAACACGGTGCTGGCCAGCCAGACACTGTGGCCACCGAAATTGCCGTACAACTGACCGCTGAGCACCGGCGACAATAATGCGCTCGCACTCCAGCTCATAAAGAACAGGCCAAAGTACTGACCGCTTTTGCCACTCTGCGCAAACTGCATCGCCAGCACATTCAGCGGCGGCATGAACAACGCTTCGCCCAATGTCCAGATCAGCGTCGACAGACAGACGAACGCCAGCCCGGAACCGAACGGCAACATGCCCAGCCCGCAGGCCAGCAGCAAACTACCCGCAAGCATTTGCCGACGCGTACCCCAACGCTCGCCCCAGTGCGACAGCGGAATCTGCAGGGCAATCACCAGCAACGCATTGAGCCCGAACTGCCAGCCGATGGCCTCGGTGCTCAGGTGGTAGTAATCACGCAGATAATTGCCCAGCGTGCTGTAGACCGTGTCGAACGCGATGCCGAGCACGGCCGTCGCCGCCAGCAACCACAGGAATGGTTTGTCGCGATACGGCACACCCGCTCCGCCGGCGCCGGTCGTGGATGGCTCGTCGTTGATCAGCACCGGCCGCTGCCAGGTCGTGCGAACAAACCACAGTAACGCCAGCAACGTCATCGCCGCACTGCCGAAAAATACCCAACGAAAATCAGCCTGCGCCAACACTCCGCCCGCCACCCCGGCAGCGGCCATGCCGAGATTACGCGCCACCCGACTCAACGCCTGCGCACGCGAACGTTGAGCGACTTCGCAATATTCCATGATCAGCCGCTGGTGCAAGGTGCGGATGGCCCCATCAATCGTCCCGCTAAGCAACAACAATCCAGCGAGCAACGGCACTTGCGTGACCAGCCCCAGCAGGATCAGCACCCACACCGAAACAAAGAACAACGCCGCCGTCAGCCGCGCCGTGCGCACATGATCACTGAGCCAGCCACCGAGCATCGACCCGACCAGCAAACCCGCGCCGTACGCCGACAGCAACCAGCCAACCGTCTCGATCGCCAGCCCCAGCTCCTGACGCAGGTACAGTGCCATGAACAGCTTGACCATGCTGCTCAGGCGATTGATGAACAACAGCGCTGCGAGTACCCAGGCCATCGTGCTGAAATAGCCGTTCAGTCGTAGCAAGTGAGTCAGGCGACTCGTCATTCCATTGACCTCTCAAAGCGACGTGCGGGGAGCTGGAACACTAACGGTCAGCAGGCAGGTTGTCGCGTTCAAGAACATCAAAACCACAAAAAGCCGAGTCGTCCTACAGCCATTGCGCGGACGAAACCAGAAACCGACTTGAGATCAAAAGCCCCTCACCCTAGCCCTCTCCCAGAGGGAGAGGGGACTGACCGAGGTGTCTGGGAGAGCTACGCCGACGTGAAATACCGAGCCGAACTCAGAATCTGAAACAGATCAAAAGCCCCTCACCCT
>NZ_CABVHJ010000036.1:6986-16911 GCF_902497745.1 Pseudomonas fluorescens | reverse complement strand
CTATTGTGAGGGGGACCCGATTAATCATACCGACCCGACAGGGCATGTGCGCCTAGGGGCAATTTTTGGGGATATTGTCGAAGGCATCGATACTGCATTCGATGTCGCCGCTGCCGTAGCCTCCGGAGGAGAGTCTTTAGCTGTTGTACACGCCATATCCGGTGTCGTAGGAATAGGCACCGAGATTGCCAGTCAATCGATCAGTGGGCACCCTACAACCCATAAAATATTAGATGGGATATCAATTGTCGGCAGCATTACCAATACGGCGACGGGGTTGGCTATCGAAGGAGTTGACCATAAAGAAGGAGTTGACCATAAAAAAGGAGTTGACCGTAAAAATGAAAAAAAACGGCCTCGAACAGCCAGAGGTGTAATAAAACTCACCAATAAAGTGGTGTCCTATACATCTGCGGTAGTCAGTGAAGATATGGAAGTGGTGGCTGACGGTCTTACGGGCGACCCAAGCAGGCACAAGGTTGACACTCAGCTTGAAAAGGCAAGTACTGGGCTTGGCTTCATCGCTTCGGTAACCGGTTATTTCGATGCTGCACCAGATATTATTAACAAAAAGTCCGATACTCGGGTGAGGCCGCGGTTTGACAGTAACAATAACCATAATGTGATTGAAAGGCATACCGCGGAGCGCACGCGCGCACCACAACCAACTCCCCCCGCACAACACGCTGATCCTGAGGGCAATGACCTCTTTGGCCCTTTTTTTGGGGCTGTGGGGCACCGATTTAGTCAATAAATAAGCAGGAACAAGGACTCACAGCACGGCGCAGGGAGCGCTGCAAATCCTGTGCTTTACAATGGTCAGTCCTTCCCGCCCTTTACCCGTTGTCAGCGATTGCACCAAAGTAAGAGGTTCACCCAATGGAAGACGAACTGGAACAACGGGCTGCCGACTACTTAAGCAGCGTCCTGGGCTTTAATGGGGAACGTATCGACCCGGTGCTGGGTGGTTATCATCTGGGCAATGGCTACCGCTTGTACAGCCCAGCGTTAGGCGCTTTACATCACCGGACAGCATGAGCCCGTTTGGCCTGGGCGGGATTAATCCGTATGCGTATTGTGAGGGAGACCCGATTAACAATACGGACCCAACCGGACATTTTGGCATTTTCGGAGCGATCATAACCGCGGGGATGTTGGCCGCTGACTTGCTTACCGAGGGCTTGGCGTCGGCGGCGGAGACCGGCGTGTTGTTGGCAAGAGAGGGGGGCTTGATCGCTGCCCAGGAAGCAGCACAGACTGGCAGCAAGGCAATTGATTTGCAAGCAGTAAGCAAAGGCCAACACGCCATCACCCCAAAGGAAACGCTGCGCAAGAATGTGCAGGCACTCCATGTAAAACTGGGTAGCCCTGCACAAATCTGCTACGAGAAATCGTTACTTGAGGGGCAGGCCGACAACGCTCTACCCCTCAAGACCCGCAATGCGGTACTCAGCAGTATGAAACACAGGGGCACCGGCTCGAATTACACGCTTCGCTATAAAGAACTCATGGGGATCACTCCCGGCAATACGCAAAGCGTATTCGAGCCGGAGAGGATCACCGAGTCAGGCATTATCAACTTTATGGATAGGCGCGCAGGCGGTGACATCGTGCATACAGCTTACATTCAGAAAACCAGTCACAACACGCTCTTTCTTTACAACACCAACCAAAACCTACTGGACGGCGCCATGGTCAAGGCGACCGGCAAAATTGATCCGTCCGCCGGCGCACTGGTGCACAGCCTAGATAATGGCGGATTACAAAACTGGCTCGACACCGGCTATGACTTTGCCTTTACCCCTAACAGTATCCTTAACGCCAACGTATAAATTGGGGTGCCCCTCCCCTGAGAAATTCCCGTTTTTCCTACGAGAAATCAAAAGATTGGGAAATGAATGTACCTGCATGGGTCGGCAACCTGTATGCATCCCCACAAAACAAGATCTCGATCAGGGTCAGGGAGATTGGACAGAAAGGTCGGCCACACTACCACTTTGTGCTGTTACTCAATCGGGATGCGTACCACACCGTGGGACGTTTTCAATCAGAAAGGGAGAATCTCTACAGCCGTATTCAGGCTGCCTGGGCGAGCGCGTTGAAGATTTCGTTCGAGGAGGCTGATGGCTTAGTGCATATTCCTGCAAACGCTACATTCCACCTCTCTCAGGATGATTCGGGGGAGATGGATCGATACTTCCATCGGGTGAGTTACCTCGGCAAGGCTGAGACCAAGGATTACGGTAAGCGATGCCGTGCGTTTGGTTGCAGTAGGGGGTAATGAGCCCTGTATAGGGCTCCATGATCGAACGGGGGGAGTGCCGTGCTCTGCCCCGTCGATACCAGCCGTCGATGGTGACCCGCTTGAGTTCGGCTCGCAGACGACGCAGTTCAGCGTGCTGATCATCGTCTTGCTGCCGTTCTGCCTGAAGTTTGCTGTAGCGCTTTATCCAGGCATAGAGGCTATGCGTCGACACGCCAAGACGCGCCGCCACATCAGCGACAGGCAGCTTCTTTTCGGTCACTTGATTGACCGCTTGGATTTTGAATTCTTCGGGATAACGTGGGTTGCTCATGGCACCTCCTGATTGGCCTCAGTTTAAGGCATGGAGGTGTCTACGAAACCCGGGGCGATTCATTTTATGCCAGACGTCTCGTGCTTGGCGATCCCATCGTGAGACGTCAGGGGTAAATATATGAGATGCAGTGACGAGTTGCGCCTGAGTGATTGAGCGATAGTCAGGTTCAGTTTTTAGTACGAAATCATCAATATAGAGTGGTTTGAGGTTACGTGGAGCGCCAAGGCTAGGCTTGCTCTTTCGACACCTTTATTCATCGGGTATGGCCGTTCTGCCCAAAAACAGAATTCAGACGTTCGGAGAACAATAAAATGGCGAAACACAACAGTACTCAATTGGAAGCGCAGCAGAGTGATCTGAATCAGGGGATTGAGATTAGTTCGTTGAATGGCCGCGATTTTCAACCATCCGGTATCAGCATTTCGTATGACAGCGCTCGGGCGGCTATCACTGGTAAATACGAATACCACGCCAATGACTTCATCACATTTGAACTCATAGGTGCGGCTTCTTTTGATGGTAAAGACCCAGCTTTTACGACGACAACGAGACCAGTGACGAAGGACGGCTTTGCCGATGTGACGTTCTATGGTATGAGCGCAAACCCTGTGGTTCATGTGGTTTTGGTTGCGTCATTGTCGAGTGACCCAGAGGTTAGCGGTACGCGTGACTTTACCTTCATGGCGTACCCGATTGCGGCGCCGGATCAACTGGGTTGTGTGACAGTTGGCAGCGGATTGGCGATCACGCCGGAGGGTAAGCTGAGCGTGAGTGCTGCGGGCGGGACGCCGTACAGCTTGCCGATCGCTACTGCAACCCTCTTGGGCGGGGTGAAGCAAGGCACTAACGTCAGTATTGCCAACGATGGAAAACTATCGGTTGCCGCAGCAACGACAGCGGTCGCGGGTGTTGTGCCACTGGCAAGTGCAGCCGAGGTCAAGGCTGGTCAGGATGTTTCCAAAGCTGCGACCGCCAAAGATATCAAAGCCGTGTATGCGCCGCTGGCGAGTCCTGAGTTTTCGGGTGTCGTTACGCTTGACCGCGATCAAGCGGCTAGCGGTTATAAGGTGGCCCCGAAAGAGTTGGTAACTGCGGCGTTGTTGAGCCAATCAATACAAGGCATGACGACTATTGCGGTCGTCACGCCAACTAACGGTGGTGTCACTCTCAGTCTGACAGCTGACCAGGTTCGTTGTCCGATCATGCGTTTTACGGGGTTACAAGGTGGGCCTTCCTATGTCCGAATGGGGGCCGTGGGTCGGTGGACAATCATCAATGATTGCTCAGGGGGAAAACCACTTTACTTTCAGTATTCGGCATCCGACCACCCCGAGCTGCCGATCTATGATGGCCAGCGCGTAGATATAATCGTGGTGAACAAAGGGGCGGAGGGGACTCATACCTACCTTGTTACGCCACCGGTACTAAGCCCGGCCTTCACGGGTACTGCGACGATCACTAATGACCAGACGAAGATCCCGCCTGTCGCCCAGGAGTTGGTGACCAGGGCCTATGTAGATGTAGTGACCAAGGCTGCTGCTGGCGGCGTCAAGCTGGCGACTTTGAAACAAACACAGGATGGTACTGACAACACAACGGCTGTAACGCCAATGGATGTCAAGGCTGTGTATGCACCACTGGCGAGCCCAAAGCTCAGTGGTTGCACGACGATTATAGAGCCGCAGGCGGGAGCGAAAGTGCTTCTCGCGATGACGGTTGACGGCAGCTATCACACGGTGGCGCCCAAAACTTTGGATCAGAGTTCAATCTACCTGCAGGTAGGTGGGTCCGAGTACAACGCCAACAGTTATCGATTAATAGGGTTTGGATATAACAACAGCAGTGCAAAGAATCCGCCGGTCGCCATTGGCGGTGTTGAAACGGACCCAGGTGGTAGCACAAAGGCTGACTTCATTGTTGCGACTCGTTCAGATACCTCGGCTAACCCTCCTGTGGAGCGCTTGCGAGTGGCTGCCAATGGTAGGGTCATGATCACCAATGACCAGACGAAAATCCCGCCTGTCGCCCAGGAGTTGGTGAGCAGAGCTTATGTAGATGTTGTGACCAAGGCTGCCGATGGCAGCGTCAAGCTGGCGACTCTGAAACAAACACAGGATGGTACCGACAACACGACGGCTGTGACGCCAATGAATGTCAAGGCTGTGTATGCGCCGCTGGCGGGTCCGCAGTTTACGGGTCTCGCTAGGCTTGTCAACCATCAGGGGAGGAGCGACTATGTGCTGGAGAGGCAGGAGTTGGTGACCGGTCAGGCTTTGCAGAGAGCAGCGCGAGGTGAGTTCCTTTATGATGTTAGTGGCATCAGTGATAACGTTATGCTAGGCGAGTACCAGGCTCAGCTCGCAATTTTTCGTTTTGTGGGGTACGGAAATGGCGCGTTTTTTGTTGATATGCCCCAGGCTGGAAAATGGACGATCATCAATGAATGCACGGGGTCGATATCGCTTAATTTTGGGTATCCTCAAAATAATTATGTCGCCCTCTCTATGAATGAGAAGATCATGAATGTTGTGATAGTGGATCAGGGGGGGGGGAAGTTTCATACTTACAAATGCTAGGGATGGTCTGAAGTAGCCATGTGTTTCTGGCTGACTTCGGCCACCGCCGATTTTGAAAGTGGCGAGTCGATCCAAAATGCTCAGATCACTCACTCATTCCTGTCTTTTTAGCCGCTGCGAGCACCTCGCGGCGGCTATTCCCCACATTACAGGCGCACCTCTCCTGCATGGCTCAGTAAATGTCGGCGGGCCATCCACAGATTCGACAGCGCAAACAGCGTCACCAGCTGTGCCGTGTTCTTGGCCAAGCCACGGAAGCGCGTCTTTGCATAACCGAACTGGCGCTTGATCACCCGAAACGGGTGCTCGACCTTCGCCCTTGCCTGCGCCTTGGCTTTTTCGATCTTGCGCTTGGCTTTGTACAGGACGCTGCGCTTACCCAGTTTCTGGTAGGTACTGCGCCGGGCGGCAATCTGCCAGATGACCTGGCGACCTTCATGCTCAGGGCGTTTCTCCACTCCGGTATAACCGGCATCGGCACAGACCACGTTTTCGTCGCCGTGCAGCAGCTTATCGACCTGCGTGACATCTGCCACATTGGCCGCCGTGCCCACCAGGCTATGCACTAAGCCGGATTCGGCATCAACGCCGATGTGCGCTTTCATCCCGAAGAAATACTGATTTCCTTTCTTCGTCTGGTGCATTTCGGCGTCGCGCTTACCGTCCTTGTTCTTGGTCGAACTTGGCGCATGAATGATCGTCGCATCGACCACCGTATCTTGGCGCAGCATCAAACCACGGTCGCCCAGATAGCCGTTGATGACCTGCAAAATCCCGCCGGCCAACTCATGTTTTTCCAACAGGCGCTGGAAGTTAAGGATCGTGGTTTCGTCAGGAATCCGATCCAGATGCAGACCCGAAAACTGGCGCAGAATCGTCGTCTCGTAAAGTGCTTCTTCCATCGCCGGATCGCTGTAGCCGAACCAGTTCTGCATCAGATGAACCCGCAGCATGGCCATCAACGGATACGCCGGACGACCACCGTCGCCCTTCGGATAATGCGGCTCGATCAAGGCAATCAAACCCTTCCATGGCACGACCTGATCCATCTCGATCAGGAAGCGCTCGCGGCGGGTCTGCTTACGTTTGCGGGCGTACTCGGCATCGGCGAAGGACATCTGTTTCATCGGGGCTCAGCCGTTCAGTTCGTGGGAGGCTAGTATTTCACCAGAGATGGAAGTCTTTTTCAGAGTTTCCCTAGAGAAGCCACGGTCCACCTAACTCGGCAAGACTACCTCGGTCACGATGAGTTCTTTCGTCGGTCCAGTTATCTGTGCAAAGCCGCGACTAAACACTATGGCGATGGCCAGCATGGCTGTGGAGGCAGTCGGTGTTGAGAGAAGGTTGACTGGTTACCACACAAGTGGTTGCCACCGCACTAATCGCCGTCTGCTGGATACCTAAGTTAATAACGTGTTTTCCGTGTTAACCAACCCCTTGCTTGCCGCTTAACTGGTGCAACCGTTACTGATCGCCAGGCTGGACTCATGCTGAAAGTTCGACGCAGTGATTCAGAGAATTCGTTCGTTAAGCGATCACGCCGTGAGACGCAGAGATTAAATATATGAGACGTGGCGAGGTGTTCCGCCCAGGCAATTTCGCGATAGTGGTAAAGCAATAGCACTTATCACCCAGTACTACCCAGGTGCTGAAACCGCATCAGGTCAATTAAACCGCCAATACATGAGGTTGGTCTTACCGCGTGCTGGCCGGGATTGACCCTCAAGCGGACATCTAGCCCCCCAAAACAGGTCATCACCGAGCCAGACTCGACGAGCGACTTCATCGTCAGGTAGGGGCATTTCGAGGTCACTTTTACAACAACAGGCCGGACATCGCGCCGCGTCTCTGGGGTTTGCGGCCTTCTCTGGTCGCGCCCTTTCAAGGAATAACATATCGCATGGGTAACTTGTACACCTGGCTATTTGGACGGGGTTCCAGCGAGCAGAGCGCTCGGTTTGAAGCGTCGGACACTCCGCTCCCACCGACACCAAACCCCGATTCGGCTCCCCTGTCTGCACCTGCGCAACCGGTAGATGACGGCCTGCAACCGGTGAAGAGCTGGAGCCATCCCTTTAAGGATACGAATAACCCGCTGTTACAGTTGACTCAATTAGCCAAAGCGAAGGCGGGCTTCTATCCAATAGGCATCAATGGTCTATGCCGTGGCGGCGTGCATTTCGACAGCGGTACTGCTGGTGTCCTGGATCAATCCAGCGTGCATTGCTTGGCCGATGGTGAGGTGGTGGCTTACCGCATCGACGAGCATTCGCCGAAGACGACCTATTTCATCGAGACAGGGACCGTGCAAAAGCCCTTCTCATGTAATTTCGTGCTGGTACGCCACCGTCTTCAACCACCGAAGATTGAGGGCAGCCCGGACGTGCCGCCCAGCCTGACTTTCTACAGTCTGTACATGCACTTGCAGGATTGGGCGGTGTATCACGATGACGCGGCTATTGCTCGGCCCGCATTCTGGCCCGAGGGCACGACTCGTCGGGTCAAGGCGACGGTGACAGACGTACACCCAGACCATTCTGGGCAGCAAGGCTTGAACGTGCGTAACCAAGCGCACCAGGGCAAGGTGATTGGCTTTCTGCAGCATGGCACGGAAGTGACCGCTAGCGGTGACGGTCATTACCGCAAGCTGGAGAACACCAACGGGCCAGACGTTCTAAAAGAGGCTGATGGTTCGTTGCGCGGCTTCACAGATCGCTTCGGCATCGACGAAATCGTTTTTGTTGCCCTTCACGAAAGGTTTAACAAACAGCGGGGAAATCATCTTGGCTTGATGGCCCATGGCTGTCAGCTCGCGCGCTACGAAATGCGAACCAGCGCAGGCTTCCATCACCACGGTGCAAGCGGATAGGTTGGCGAAGAACCGCATCATCTGCTGTCGTGAAAGCTTCTTGCGAAACAGCTCTCGACCGGATTTGTCCTGGCCGTGCAGATGGAAGGTGTGTTTGCCGAGGTCGATACCGACCAATGCCAAATCGCTCATGGTGATAGTCTCCGAATTAAAGCACCCTGCGAAAGCATAGCCCCCACAGGGTGCGGGGTGACCATCTCATTAGCTCCCCACCCTTATCGTTTCTATTAGTCATATACACAGTCGTTTGCCTATCCCTTATGTTAAGGGGGAAACGGTGTCCTGTCTTTCATGGGGCTCGTTCACCAACGAAGTACACACATCTCAGCACTGAGGAGCGGGTCGCCATCATGGTGATGCAGCCTCAACAACTTACTCTGCGAGCTATCGCGGTTTTACTCAGGCGTCATCCCAGCACCATCAGTCGTGAGATCAGGCGGCACAGCCAACTGGGGCAATACGATTCGGCTCACGCCGCCAGCAGGGCACGAGTGCTACGTCACAAACCGCGCCGCCAGTCTCGCTTGTGCTCTGGCTCTGAGCTGTTCCAAGTGGTCATGGAAATGTTGCGCATTGGCTGGTCACCCCAGCAAATTGCCAGCAGACTACGCAGTATCTGGCCCGACCACCCCGAGCGACATGTGAGTCACGAAACCATCTACCTGGCTATTTATGCCTATCCGCGAGGGGAGCTGAAGCGCCAGCTCATCAGCTACTTGCGCCAAGGTAAGGGCAAGCGCCGCCCGCGAACCCAGAGTGCCACACGTCGAGAGCGCTACCCTGCGGAACTCAGCATTCACCTGCGTCCACCGGAGGTCGAAGATCGCCTTGTTCCTGGGCACTGGAAAGCGACCTGATTATCGGGGCCAACAACCGCTCCGCTGTCGCCACGATGGTTGAGCGCACCAGCCGTTACGTGATTTTGGCAAAACTCGACGCACCGACTGCCGATGCAGCTGCTCAAGCCATTATCCGAGATATGTCGCGGATGGCGCCATCACTGCTGAAAACCATGACGCATGACCAAGGCAGTGAAATGGCCCGTCACGCCGAAATCACGGCCCACACCGGCATGAAGATTTAGTTTGCAGATCCGCACAGCCCATGGCAACGCGGCAGTAATGAAAATACCAATGGCTTGCTGCGCCAGTATTTGCCCAAAGGCACTGATCTCTCGCTGCTCACCCAGGAACGGCTGGACGAAATTGCCGACTTACTGAACACTCGGCCACGCCAGACACTGGGTTGGAAATTTCCGGTCGAAGTACTGGTTGATTACCTTCAGCTATCAGCGAGCAACAAGCTCGATACTATTAACTGACTGTTGCACTTGGAACCTGAGGCCGCCCTCCTTACTTAATTTGAACGGGTTAATTTAGTTCAGTTGCCTGATACTCACTTTCGAATGCCAAAGATTTGGGCTCTCTGGCTTACGTCCTGCACAAGGTATGCTCGGACAAAGTCTTGCCGTGGAACATATGGACTAATAATTTGAGATGAGGATGGCGTCACCCCTGCGTCGAAATGTTGTTTTATCAGAGATGCAACCAGGCCACAATAACTCCTAGTAGCTTAATGTCTAGGCGTAATGGGAAATCAAGAGGTAATACTATGTCAATAATCTCTAAGCCTATCCAGCTCTCTTCTGATTTTCAATTTGCAAGCAGTATTGCAGCATCTATAACGCAGGAGTCATTCTATATTGTAACGCCGGGGCGTAATAGGGATTCTAACTACTTGGCTGTGGTTGATGTCTCTACAGGCGTGCCAGCGTTGGCAAATAGCCTCACTAAGCAGTACGATAGCAACAGATTTATAAATGTAATGTGCTGCCCTTATGATAATGACAATTCCTTCAATGGAACTCTTGCAAATTCTGGTCCTCCAGGCCAGCTGAGTAC
>NZ_CABVHJ010000036.1:0-6964 GCF_902497745.1 Pseudomonas fluorescens | reverse complement strand
TATGGGTTCTCTAATGAAAAAGATATATCAATATATAATGATGATGTTGGGACGGGGTTCTATACTGCGGATTATGATGATTACAATAAGCGAATATGTTTTGGTGGCAGCCGTCTTTTTCATAATGGTGCACCTGAGGTCTTTTACGTGCTTGTCAACACGACCGTGGGCGATGAGTCTGAGTCGACGTCAATTCACAATTATGCGTATTTTACACCTGAGCCGAAGCCTGTTTCCTTAAGCAAGAATGGCAGGGTGTACATACAGGGTATTAACGACAAGGCTGATAGCGTAATATTGTGTTATAAGCTTTCGACATTTAAATACGGTAAGGACATTCCGAATGATGTAAGTCCGCAGTACTCGCTGATAGAAACATTTACGCTAATTGATAATATTAACAATTTACTGTACGTGGTTCCCGTGACCCAGGCAAAAACGGGTGGCTCCATATATTATATGGATATTAAAATTGTGGATGCAGCAACTAATGATACGTCAGGTCATATGCCGCGTTTTTTTACTCCCGATCTTCCATTGAGTTCTTTTATAGATGAGCAAAGAGGTAAGATATATGTAATATGCCTAACCTCTATTATGGTAATAGATGCGATGAGTCAAAAGCAAACTCAAACTATTAATATTCCGCTCTCTTCCGGGGAGCAAATAATACAGGCTCAGATTAATAGGGATAGGAATTGTATTTTAGTAGCGGCGACCGATGAATCAAGAGACTCCCCGGTTAATTGTTATGTTGTCTACAATCCTGATCAGGTGGGTCAATAGATTTTAGTGCTGTGATCTATATTTGGTGTGTCTGATTTTTGAGGTTGTTTAGCCCTTTTGTTAAAGCGCAATGTAGTGCGGTGCTATTGGGGGCTAGTGTGCTGTACAAGGAAGTTATTTCGAACACAGCACACTAGATTTTTAACACAGGCAGCACTCTACCAAAGTCTTTGTCAGTACATGATGGAATCCTCATGTTGATTTGAGTTTTGAGTTTTGAGTTTTGAGTTTTGAGTTTTGGGCTTTGGAAATCCGAGCTGATCTCAAGGATTCACGCGCGCAAAAGGTACGCCACAGGCCCCGGTTTTCGTTTGCATAATCACCCAAAATAGCCATAATTGGCATCTCGAAAAAGACGCAAATACGTTAAAAAACAATAAGTTATGTTTGGTGGAAACCTTGCTTGAACCGCAACGGATCGATCAGCACGTCGGTGTCGCCGGCATCGAGGGTGAACTCCAGCACTAGGCTCAGGGTTTTCTGGCGCGCCAGGCCATCGAACACACGGACCACTGACTCGATCACCTCGCGCAGGTTGACCCGCTCCGGAGCCAGGCTCAGGCGGCCGGATTCGATGCGTGCGATGTCCAGGACTCCAGCAGGTCCTTGGTCGAGTTGTAGGCGACCTCGATGGCGGGGCGATCGAGGTGCCCCTGGTCGGCACGCTTGAGTGTCAATTCGAACATGCCGATGACGGCGTTCATCGGTGTGCGGATTTCGTGGCTCATGGTGGCCAGGAACGTACTTTTCGCGCGGTTGGCTTCGTCCGCGCGCTCCTTGGCGGCGCGAAGTTCATCGAACAGCTGGCGCCTTTCGCTGATATCGATCCAGCCACCAATGATGCCCTGGACTTCGCCCATGGAGTCGCGGTACGGGAGAATCCAGTGGTAGATCGTGAGCTTTTTCCCATGAACATGCAGGGAGCGATCAAGGATCAGGGGTTTGCCCTCGGCCACGACCCGCTGATAGTCGGCATGGTATTGGGCCGACTCCGTCTCAAGGGTCATGTTCATTTGGGTAATGCTCTTGCCGATGACGTCTTCACGCTTGACGTCGAACGTCTGCAGGTAGCTGTCGTTGCAGGTTTGCAGAAAGCCGTTGTGGTCGCGTACGTAGATCGGATGCGGGGTTTCATTGACCAGCGCCCGCATGAACTCGAACTGGTCGTTCAGGGCGCGCTCGGCCAGTTTTCGATGCTTGATCTGGCGCTGCAGATAGCCGTTCCAGGCCAGGGAAATCAACAGCAGGAGCCCGGTGCTGATGATCTGGGCAATCAGGCGGTGGTAATTACGCCAGTAGCCATCGGACGCCGCGTTGTAGCCGCGCCAGCGGCTGTTGATCGCCGCCATCTCATCCGGGGCGATACTCAGCAGTGCCTTCTCCAGAATCGAACTCAGCTCCGTGGCGTCACGAGACGTCGCAAGGGCAAAGGTCGCGGGCAACGTGCCGATGCTGGAGCTGATCTGCAATTTGACCTGGAATGCCGGAGAAGAAAGCAAATAGTTGGCGATCACCAAAGGGGTCACCGCGCCGTCCACTTGCCCTTGTGCCAACAATTCCGATGCTTTGAAGGTATCCCCGGTTTCCACCAGGTTTATCTGTGCAAACGCTTGCTGCAGGAACTTTTCCAGCTCATTGCCCTGGGTGATTGCCAGGCGCTTGCCGGCCATTTGTTCAAGGCTTGTGGGCGCACCCGGCTCTTTGCGGGTCAGTAACACATAGGAGTTTTCCAGGTAGGGGCGGCTGAAGTTCAACCGGGACTCGCGCCCGGTGCTGGGGGTGATTGCGCCGATGATGTCGGCTGCGCCGGTTTGCACCAGTTCGATCATGTTGGCGACGTTACGCTCGTGTTGAATCTTGAAGCGCAGGCCGGTTCGCAGGCGAATCAGCTCCAGCAGGTCGGCCGTGACGCCCCTGAAGTTGCCGTCGGTATCGAAGAATGTCAGGGGCGCAAGGGTTTCATTGACCACCACCTTTACCACCGGGTGGTCCTTGAGCCAGCGCTCTTCACGCAGGGTCAGTTGCAGTTTGCGGTCGGTCAGGAGAATGTCGCTGCCCGCACTCCAGCGCTGGCGATGCTGTCGCGTTCATAGGTGGATATGCCATCGAGCACTGAATCGATGATGCTCAGGAGAATGGGTTGATCCTTGAGCAAGGCGAAGCTGAATCCGTGGGCCTCGTGCTTGCCGAAGTTGGCCATGCGGATATTTTTCAGGTAGCCCTTGTTGATCATGTAATGGGTGGAAATGGTATCGCCCAGGAATACATCAGCCTGGTCGAATGCCACCGCGTTCAAGGCATTTTGATAGGACGGGTATCCACGCGGTGGTCTCCGGGATGATCGAACGCAAGCAAGGCACTATCATTAATGTCAGCTCAGTGGCAGGGCGTAAGACCTTTCCCAACCATGTGGCTTACGTGGGCACCAAGTTCGCGGTCCATGGCATTTCGGAAAACTTGCGTGAAGAGTTGTCACCGCACAACGTGCGAGTGATCACCATCGCGCCTGGCGCCGTGGAAACCGAGCTGCTCAGCCACACCACCGACGACGCGATCAAAACCGGCTATCAGGCGTGGAAGCAAGACATGGGCGGCACCGTACTCAGTGCCGACGATGTCGCCTCAGCGATTCGTTATGCCTACGAACAGCCACAACATGTGTGCATCCGGGAGATTGTGTTGGCGGCAACACGGCAGCAGCCTTGAGTCCAATACCTCATTGAGCGACGGTTTGTAGGTCGCTCTCGGATTTTCGTATTTGGCTAGTACTGTCTCAACGGTCTGATCAAGGTCGGGCATTAGCCGGGGCAGTGGACGCGCCTGGCAGCTGATGAAAGTCTAGTCACGCTGATGCGAGCCACGGTAGCTCCGTGCCACTTCCAGGCAGGTCGCGAACCTCGGATTTGCGATCCTATTGGGTAGCACAGCGCGGGGCGGCTAAAAGCACCGTGAGCGCGGCCTGATCAATCATCCTGATTGGGTTTGAGGGTACGAACCTGTACAGCCGACTCGAGTCAGCTTGGGCTAGCGCTTACGCTTGCCCGTGTCTGATGTGTTGAGCGTTGTGCATATCCCCACAGAGTTCACGTTCCCCCAGATTCTCCAGCCAAAAGACCGGATGGTTGCACATACCGGGGTGGAAACTATTGGACGCTGTTTACCCCGGGAATCTGGAAACTTTTGCACGCTGTTTTACACGCTCGGGGTAACTCACGCTTGAGGCGACCAAGCTCTTCATCCTGCGGGCTTCACAGATATCTCGCCGTCGAATTCGCTCACGCGCGTCCTGGCTGTTCTGGATAGAGGCGCAGTGCTACGCCACTCGCGACAATAGCGCCGCACAGGTACCAGGCTGGAACGAGTGGGTTGCCCGTCTCCGCAATCAGCCACGTCACCACCAATGGAGAAAAACCTCCAAAAACGGTCACCCCAAAGCTGTAGATGATTGATACGCCGGTTACCCGTTCGTTACGGGAGAAGGCTTCCATCAGCAGCGTCAACCCGGGACCACTACTAACGGCCACCGGCGCCATCAGTATCGATACTGCCACCAAACTGAGCAGTGTGCTTTGCTGATCAAGCAGCATAAAAGCAGGATAAGCCAGCACCGCCTGTAAGCCGCACGACCAATACAATAGCGGTTTACGCCGTGGTAGCCGATCAGCGAAACGCGAAGCCAAGGGCGGGATGACAATGAGCAATATGCAGGCAAACACCACCAGAAAAAAAGCAACGCCGCTGGGGTAATGCAACGTTCGGATCAGGTACGTTGGCATGTAGAACACTGTCATGTAGAACGTCACCGTTGAACTCGCCATGATCAAAATACCCAGACCCAAGGTACGAGCATGGGTGCGCACGAAATGGCGAAACAGGGTGGGTTCGGTGCGATTTTCGTGAGTTTCATCCAAGTATTTGCGGATGTACCACCCTACAGGACCAATTAACAATCCAATGATGAAGGGGACTCGCCACCCCCAACTGTGTAGCGCCTGTTCCGACAACATCGTGGTTAGCACCAGCCCGGACAGCGCTCCCAGCAGCGCTGCAGCTCCTTGGCTTGCACCCTGCCAGCAGACCATGAAGCAACGATTATCGGTGCGTCCGGACTCCATCAAAAAGGCCGAAGCCGCGCCCACTTCGCCGCCTGCTGAGAACCCCTGGAGCAACCGCCCCAGTATCAGCAGCGCCATAGCGAAGCCCCCAATGCTGGAGTAAGTCGGTGTAAACGCGATAATTCCTGTCCCTATCGTCATCAAGGCGATGGTCAGGGACAAAGCTTGCTTGCGTCCATAACGATCTGCGAATCGGCCAATCAACACGGCGCCCAGTGGCCTGATGAGAAAGCCCATGGCAAAGGTCGACAACGACATCATCAAGGACGCCAGCGATGAGTCTGCAGGGAAAAATAACTGACCGATAATAACGGCGAAAAAACTGTAGACCGTAAAGTCGTATATCTCCAGAGCGTTGCCCAGAGAGGACGCCACTGCTACACGGCGCATCTTGCCAGTCGTATCAGGCTGCACGTACGTAAACGATGATGAAAGAGTCAAAGCGCTTTTCATGAATATGTCCCAAAGTCACGCATTCATTGAACCGTGTCGCTGACGCACTGAAGAAGGCGTTTGGAATCAGCGGTACCCGATTGCGGCACTCAATCCAGGTAGATGCTCAGAGATGCTCAGAAGCGTGAGTATCTCGTTGAGCGCCGCATGCAGCGCCAGCACACTTTGCACTTGTCCAAGCAAAAGAACACTGCGCCAGATAGTAGCTGGATATCCCGACCACGCCACCCGACATGTGGGGGCCGGCCTCACCGGACAGTTCAGGAAATTGAAGTCATCAGAGACGTGGAAGCCCTGGGCGATCAGATCAGACCACGCAAGATAGCGTCTCCAGTGGGCAGGGATTACATGTGACGCGAGCTCGCTGCCCGCCGAGTCGGCAGCCAATTGAAGCAGAATGAAGCGTTCAACTTGCCGCACGCTGGCGACAAGTTGATCGGAGTAGCCTTAGAAGGAATATTTCAAGCCGAGCGTGCCGGCGGTGTCCGACCAGCCGTTACTCCCTGCCTGATGAGTCAGGCTGGTGGTGACGTTCAACTGCGGCATAACAGGCCCCTCAACACCCACTCTGAACTCGGCGATGTTGCGACTGCCTTCCTGCGAGACGTTAATACCGTCCATCCTCACACCATAGTCTTCGGAATTGTTTACCCAGTTCACTTCCGCGTACGGTTTAAATGACTGCTGCTTGCCCTCACCTTGTGCGGTATAGCCTTTCATAAAGGCTTTAACCCCCAATGAGCTGCGTACATTATTGCCTCCGGTCGCGGACACGCGGGTGCCATTCTGTTCGGTGTAGTCATCGGCACGAATGCCCGACCACGCAAGTTGCGCCTTCGGCTGCAGGAAATAGCTATTTCCTGCACGGCTGCCCAGATCAAACACATAACCGCTTTCCAACGAGGTGCTCAGCCCTTTGGATTTGTCGCTTTCATTGGCCAGTTCGTCACCTTTCACAGTGTTGTTAAACCAGCTGTACTGCAACAGGCTGTCGACATACAGCCCCGCTTCATCGGAACCGTTGGCGTACCAGGTTCCGTACAGGCCTGCGGTATATCCGTCTACCTCGCCCTTTGCCCGATAGCCGGTTATATCGGAAGTGGTCGTGTTGCGGTCATTGCCATATCCCGCCAGGCCACCCAAACGCCAAGTGCTGCCATTGCGACTGCTACCGCCTGCCAGGTCTCCGCCCAGCAGCACGCTGTAGCGATTCGCCTTCATTTTCAGTTGCCCGCTGGAGTCTTCGGAGCGATTACGACCGCCACCCGTGCGCATCCACAAACTGGTCACCTTGTGCTCGCCAGTTACCTCGTCGGTGTACTCTGTTTCGCCGAGACGATCGTCAAGATTTGCAGTGAACATGCTATTCGCCCCGGCGAGGTTGCCGATGTAAGCACCTGCTTCTGGACGTAGAACTTGCACACCCGGTGCTGGGTCAACGGGTGGCGTAACCGGGGGATCAACAGGAGGGATGGCTGGAGGAGTCAAACTACTACTGAGATACCAGTTATTAGCGTCCGCACCCGTACCGCGCATAAGGCTGTAATCGTAAGCCCCCGCTGCGATACGGCCCTGTTGTGTGGACTGGCCCCTGCCAAACCGGACACCAA
>NZ_CABVHJ010000035.1:0-22500 GCF_902497745.1 Pseudomonas fluorescens | reverse complement strand
CTCTCGTCAGCGGGAGGCGAATTCTACAGCGTTACACGCTGCTGTCAACACCTCTTTTTCAACTTCCTTTCTGGCTTCGATGAACTGAAGCAACCTGCTGCCGAAACCTGCATAACTCATTGAATCTCAAGGAGTTTTCCGTTTCGACTGCGCCGGAAGTGGGGCGAATTATAGACACCTGAAATTCGCCGTCAACCCCTATTTCCAGTTTTACTCAGATTTCAGCGTAATCCGTGCAAATGCCTTTTTGCCCGCCTGACAAACGTGAGTCGCGCCCAATACATATATAAAGGAGCGATCAACAACCTCACCATCAACGCGCACACCACCGGACGCCAACAGATCGCGCGCCGCCGCCGAGTTCTTCACCAAGCCTGCCTTATTAAGGACAGCGGCGATTGGCATGTCTTCCGCAGAAGCCAGCTCGATCTCCGGCAGATCATCCGGCAGCTCGCCATCCTTCATGCGGTTGCCCGCGGCGCGATGAGCATTTGCCGCAGCCTCATCACCATGGAAGCGGGCAACAATCTCTTCCGCCAATTTGATTTTGACGTCACGCGGATTAGCACCTGCCTCTACTTCAGCACGCAGGGCATTGATCTCATCCATCGAACGGAAGCTGAGCAGTTCGAAGTAACGCCACATCAATGCATCCGGAATCGAAACCAGTTTGCTGTACATGACACCCGGCGCTTCCTGGATACCGACATAGTTGCCCAACGACTTGGACATCTTCTTCACGCCATCCAGACCTTCAAGCAACGGCATAGTCAGAATGCACTGAGCCTCTTGACCATAACCACGCTGCAGCTCACGTCCCATCAGCAAGTTGAACTTCTGATCGGTGCCGCCCAGTTCGACATCAGCGCGCAGAGCAACCGAGTCATATCCCTGAACCAGCGGATAGAGGAATTCGTGGATAGCGATTGGCTGATTACTGGTGTAGCGCTTGTCGAAGTCATCACGCTCAAGCATGCGCGCGACCGTGTACTGCGAAGTCAGACGAATGAAATCCGCCGGACCCATCTTGTCCATCCAGGTGGAGTTGAACGCCACTTCGGTTTTCGCCGGATCAAGAATCTTGAACACCTGAGTCTTGTAGGTCTCGGCGTTCTCCAGAACCTGCTCGCGAGTCAGCGGCGGACGCGTAGCGCTCTTGCCGCTCGGATCACCGATCATCCCGGTGAAGTCACCTATAAGGAAGATGACTTGATGCCCCAACTCCTGGAACTGGCGCAGCTTATTAATAAGCACCGTGTGCCCCAAGTGCAGATCCGGAGCGGTCGGATCGAAACCAGCCTTGATACGCAGCGGTTGGCCGCGCTTGAGCTTCTCGATCAGCTCGGACTCGACCAACAGTTCTTCCGCACCACGTTTAATCAGCGCTAGCTGCTCTTCAACCGACTTCATAACAGACCCGCAAGGCTCAGATTCAAAGGGAACCAACCATACAAGATCGCGCACCAATTACAAGTTTTGCCCGGCGCACGGACACCAATCCACAGACTCGACGTCTGTAGACTTGCTTCAGAGATGATTTGGTTATATTTTATACAGTTATTTCATCTTCATCATGTCATTCATCTTTTCCAATTCATCATTTTTCAAAGTCAAAATTACCTATGACCACAGAACCGTCTAAAGCGCCGCCGCTTTACCCGAAGACCCACCTGCTTGCCGCAAGTGGAATCGCCGCCCTTCTTAGCCTGGCTCTCCTGGTATTCCCTTCCAGTGATGTTGAAGCCAAAAAGACGACCCTGAGTCTTGAACTGGAAAGTCCTGCTGAACAACTGACACAAGATCAAGACGCTGCTGACGCGGCTCAAGCCACAAATGAGCCCGTCGCTTCACCGTTTGCTCAAATCGAAAAAGCTGACGAAACTACTACACAGACCGCAGAAGTAGCGCCCGCAGCTGCCGAAACGCCAAAAGCCCCGGGCCATCGTGAAGTCGTGGTTGCCAAGGGTGATACGTTGTCGACCTTGTTCGAAAAGGTCGGATTGCCAGCCGCTTCCGTTCATGAGGTGCTGGCCAGCGACAAACAAGCCAAACAGT
The DNA here is from genome assembly GCF_902497745.1 of Pseudomonas fluorescens. Lineage (GTDB taxonomy): Bacteria > Pseudomonadota > Gammaproteobacteria > Pseudomonadales > Pseudomonadaceae > Aquipseudomonas > Aquipseudomonas fluorescens_BM. Next base: position 20,445 of record NZ_CABVHJ010000035.1, on the reverse strand, counting down.
TCAGCCAGCTCAAACATGGTCAGAAACTTGAGTTCGAATTGAATCCTGAAGGCCAACTGACCAGCCTGCATAGTAAGGTCAGCGACGTCGAAACCATTACTCTGACCAAGAATGACAAGGGCTATGCCTTCAACCGGGTCACTGCAAAACCTACCGTTCGTACCGCTTATGTCCACGGCGTAATCAATAGCTCGCTCTCCCAATCTGCCGCACGTGCAGGCCTGTCCCACAGCCTGACCATGGATATGGCTAGCGTCTTTGGCTATGACGTGGACTTCGCTCAGGACATCCGCCAGGGCGACGAATTCGATGTGATCTACGAGCAGAAAGTGGTCAACGGCAAGTCGGTTGGCAACGGCCCGATCCTGTCTGCCCGCTTCACCAACCGCGGCAAGACCTACACCGCCGTGCGCTACACCAACAAGCAAGGCAATAGCAGCTACTACACTGCCGACGGCAACAGCATGCGCAAGGCGTTCATCCGTACCCCGGTAGATTTCGCCCGCATCAGCTCGAAGTTCTCCATGGGCCGCAAGCACCCGATCCTGAACAAGATCCGCGCCCACAAAGGCGTCGATTACGCTGCACCACGCGGTACGCCAATCAAGGCTGCCGGGGACGGTAAAGTGCTGCTCGCCGGCCGCCGTGGCGGCTACGGCAATACCGTTATCATCCAGCACGGCAACACCTACCGTACGCTGTATGGCCACATGCAAGGCTTCGCCAAGGGCGTGAAGACTGGCGGTACCGTGAAACAGGGCCAAGTGATTGGCTACATCGGCACTACCGGCCTGTCCACCGGCCCGCACTTGCACTATGAGTTCCAGGTCAACGGCGTTCACGTAGATCCGCTGGGCCAGAAGCTGCCAATGGCTGACCCGATTGCCAAAGCCGAACGCGCTCGCTTCCTCGCACAGAGCCAACCGCTGATGGCGCGCATGGATCAAGAGAAGGCCACCATGCTGGCTTCGAGCAAGCGTTAAGCCATGGTTCTTTATATCGGTGTGATGTCCGGAACCAGCCTCGACGGTCTGGACATTGCCCTGATCGAACAGACCTCGGCGATCAAACTGATCGCCACGCACTACATTCCCATGCCTGAATCACTGCGCGCAGAGCTGCTCGGCTTGTGCGCCAGCGGCCCTGACGAAATCGCCCGTTCGGCAATTGCCCAACAGAACTGGGTAAAACTCGCTGCGCAAGGCATTAACACCCTCCTCGATCAGCAGAAACTTAAACCACAAGATATTCGAGCGATCGGCAGCCACGGCCAGACCATCCGCCATGAGCCTGCGCGCGGCTTCACCGTGCAGATCGGCAACCCTGCCCTGCTGACTGAATTGACCGGTATCACCGTAGTCAGCGACTTCCGCAGTCGCGATGTCGCCGCCGGTGGTCAAGGCGCCCCGCTGGTTCCTGCGTTCCATGAAGCTTTATTCGAAGAGCGTACCGGTAACCAGGCGGTCTTGAATGTCGGCGGTTTCAGCAATCTCAGTCTGATAGAGCCGACCAAGCCTGTAGCCGGTTTCGACTGCGGCCCAGGGAATGTTCTGATGGACGCCTGGATTCACCAGCAACGCGGCGAAAACTACGATCGCAACGGCGAATGGGCGAAATCAGGCTCCGTTGAACCAGCCCTGTTAAAGTCACTGCTCAGCGATCCGTTCTTCGTCACCAAAGGCCCGAAAAGTACCGGCCGCGAAGTGTTCAACCTGCCATGGCTGGAACAGCACCTTTCACGCCTGCCAACCTTTGCTGCGGAGAATGTGCAGGCCACGCTGCTTGAATTGACTGCACAGAGCATCATCGAGTCGCTGCAAAGCGCTCAATCCGATACTCAGGAATTGTTGGTCTGTGGCGGCGGTGCGCATAACGCCACACTGATGAAGCGACTGGCCAACCTGCTGCCCAACGCAACCGTCGCCAGCACTGCGACTCATGGTGTCGATCCGGACTGGGTGGAAGCCATGGCCTTTGCCTGGCTGGCCCATTGCTGCCTCGAAGGGATCGCCGCCAACCGCCCAAGCGTCACTGGCGCACGCGGTCTGCGGGTACTCGGCGCCATCTACCCGGCCTGATCAATTCGCACACAGCAAAACGCCGCAGAACCGTAAGGCTCTGCGGCGTTTTGTTATCTGAAACGAAAGCGATCAGATCGAGAACGACGACCCGCAACCACAGGTCGTAGTGGCGTTCGGGTTCTTGATCACGAAGCGCGAACCTTCCAGACCTTCCTGGTAGTCCACTTCAGCACCCGCCAGGTACTGGAAGCTCATCGGATCGACCACCAGACTCACGCCTTCGCGCTCGACGATGGTGTCGTCCTCGGCCACATCCTCATCGAAAGTGAAGCCGTACTGAAACCCTGAACAACCGCCGCCCGTAACGAATACGCGCAGCTTCAAGCGATCATTCCCCTCTTCATCGACCAGGCTCTTCACCTTGTGCGCGGCACCGTGGGTGAATTGCAAAGCCGTGGGGGTGAAGGATTCGACGCTCATGCTGACTATCTCCCGGCGTTACGCCGCCATAATGCGTGATGACGCGCATTATCCGCTTGTCCGAGAAAATCGGTCAACTATTGTTACGGTATATCAATAAAGCCGACGAGCTGTTCACAATGCAAAAAGGCCCGTTCCACGGGCCTTTTTGCTATGCAGCTTAAAGTGTTACGGCAGCATACCGGCGTGGGACAGACCGAAACGCTCGTCCAGACCGAACAGAATGTTCATGTTCTGCACTGCCTGACCCGACGCGCCTTTGACCAGGTTGTCGATCACCGAAAGCACCACCACCAGATCGCCATCCTGCGGGCGGTGAACAGCAATACGGCAAACGTTGGCGCCGCGCACGCTACGGGTTTCAGGATGGCTACCGGCAGGCATTACGTCGACGAACGGTTCGTTGGCATAACGCTTTTCAAACAGCGCCTGCAGATCCACCGAGCGATCAACCACGGTCGCGTAGAGCGTCGAGTGAATGCCGCGGATCATCGGGGTCAGGTGCGGAACGAAAGTCAGGCCAACATCTTTCCCTGCTGCGCGACGTAGCCCTTGGCGGATTTCCGGCAGGTGACGGTGACCTTTCACCGCGTAAGCCTTCATGCTTTCCGACGTTTCGGAGTACAGCGAACCTACCGCAGCACCGCGACCGGCACCGCTGACGCCGGATTTGCAGTCGGCGATCAAGCGCGAAGCATCGGCCAGACCCGCTTCAAGCAGCGGCAGGAAACCCAGCTGCGTTGCAGTTGGGTAGCAACCCGGCACCGCAATCAGGCGGGCCTTCTTGATCTGCTCGCGATTGACTTCCGGGAGACCGTAAACCGCCTCGTCCAGCAATTCAGGCGCGCCGTGCGGCTGACCGTACCACTTGGCCCACTCTTCAGCGTCTTGCAGACGGAAGTCGGCGGACAGGTCAATCACTTTGGTGCCCGCTGCCAGCAATTCACCCGCCAGCGCGTGAGCAACACCATGCGGCGTGGCGAAGAACACTACATCGCAAGCACCGAGGGTCCTGATGTCCGGCACGCTGAAGGCGAGGCCATCGTAGTGGCCGCGCAGGTTCGGGTACATGTCAGCCACGGCCAGACCGGCCTCGGATCGGGAAGTGATCACCACCACTTCTGCCTGCGGATGCTGCGCCAACAGACGCAGCAGTTCGACACCGGTGTAACCCGTGCCGCCGACGATACCGACCTTGACCATAACCTGCCCTCAAAGAACCCACTGGAAAGCCGTCGATAATAGGGGCCGCGCGCCCCTGCGACAACCGTCAAGGTGACGTGCGGACGCTCAAGCCTCTACTATCTGGCCTACCGTGATTAAGGAAATAACTAAAAATGCTCTATCTATGGATCAAGGCTTTTCACATTGTCAGCATCGTTTGCTGGTTTGCCGGACTGTTCTACTTACCGCGACTGTTTGTTTATCACGCGCAAAGCGAAGACACGATCAGCAAGGAACGCTTCAGCGTCATGGAGCGCAAGTTGTATCGCGGCATCATGGGCCCGGCGATGATCGCTACGCTGATCTTCGGTGGCTGGCTGATTTACCTCAATCCGACCATCTTCAGCCTGGGCGGCTGGATTCACGCCAAACTGACACTCGTCGTCCTGCTGATCGGCTACCACCACATGTGCGGCGCGCAGGTAAAACGTTTTGCCCGTGGCGAAAACACCCGCAGCCATGTCTTTTATCGCTGGTTCAATGAAGTCCCGGTTCTGATATTGCTGGCTATTGTAATTCTGGTCGTGGTCAAGCCGTTCTAACTTCAACAAGAACAGATCTTTGGGGTATTCATCATGTCGCTGCCCGCTTTGCTCGAACAACGTCTGCGCCTGCCTGTGGTGGCCGCGCCGATGTTTCTGATTTCCAATCCTGAGTTGGTTCTCGCCTGCTGCCGCAATGGCGTGGTGGGCAGTTTTCCGGCCCTGAACCAACGCGAAAGCAGCGGCTTCAAAGCCTGGCTGGAACAGATCGAAGCGGGCCTGGCGACACTGGACAACCCAGCGCCGTACGCAGTGAACCTGATCGTGCACAACAGCAACCCGCGCTTGCAGGCGGACTTGAACATCTGCGTCGAACACAAAGTGCCGATTGTCATCACCAGTCTCGGCGCGGTGAAGGAGTTGGTCGACGCGGTGCACAGCTATGGCGGCCTGGTGTTCCATGACGTGACCACTCGCCGCCACGCCGAGAAAGCGGCTGAGGCCGGCGTCGATGGTTTGATCGCAGTCGCCGCCGGCGCCGGTGGCCATGCCGGAACGTGGAGTCCGTTTGCGCTGATCGCCGAGATCCGAGAGTTTTTCGATAAAACCCTGCTGCTTGCAGGATGTCTTAACCACGGCCATCAGATCCTCGCCGCACAGCTGCTCGGTGCGGATTTGGCCTACTTCGGTACGCGATTTATCGGCACCACGGAAAGTCATGCGCCTGACGCGTACAAAGAGATGCTGCTGACAGCCAAGGCTGCGGACATCATTCATACTCCAGCGGTGTCGGGAGTGCCGGCGAGCTTCATGCGCCAGAGCCTGGAGGCTGCCGGTTTCGATATGGCCGCCCTGCAAGGCAAAGGCGAAGTGAATTTCGGCGACAAGCTCAAGCCGATCAGCGATGAAGCCAAAGCCTGGAAAACCGTGTGGTCCGCCGGTCAGGGTGTAGGGCAGATCGATGACCTGCCGAACGTGGATCAATTGATTTCGCGGCTGGACGCTGAATATCGTCAGGCACAGGAAAACGCGGCACAGCTTACGAAACACTGGCCACGCTAAGAAAAACCAGGCCGGCCCCGACGGACTGGCCTTACACTGCTGACCTTTCAATCCATTCGCGACAAGGATGCCTCGGCCATGAGCGAACCCCGTTACAAGATCGTATTCGAAGGCGCTCTACAGCCCGGTGTCGATATCACCACTGCCAAACTCAATCTGGCGGATCTGTTCAAAAGTGATGTGGCCGCGATCGAGCGCCTGTTCAATGGCCGCACCGTCGCACTCAAACGTGATTTGTCCCACAGCGATGCGCAGACCTATCTACAAGCGCTGAGCAAAACCGGGATCGATGCGCGCATTGAAACGGAAACAGCCATCGAGCTGAATCTGGCCGATGTTCATGAACATGCTCCAGCTGCGGCGGAACCTGACTCGCCTTATGCACCACCTCGCGCCAGCGTAGGCGAAAGCTTGCCGGCGTTCGCCACACTCAAGCCGTTCAGCGTCGAAGGGCGAATCGGACGCTTGCGCTTTCTGGCGTGGACGATGGTCCTGAGCCTGGTGACCTTGCCCATTGTCGGCGTATTCGCTCTGCTAGCGCTGGGGTTGGTCAGCGGTGACTCCACCACTGGCCTGATCATCGGCGGTATCTTCGCCTTCTTCCTGTTTGTCGCCTTCCTGATCGTCAGCATTCTGTTCAGCGTTCAACGCCTGCACGACATCGGCTGGTCGGGTTGGTTGTGGCTGCTGAATCTGGTGCCGTTCGTGGGCAGCTTCTTCCCGCTGGTCATCATGGTTGTACCGGGCAACACCGGCGCCAACCGTTACGGCCCTCCGCCGCCGCCCAACAGCACCGCAGTAAAAGTCTTGTGCTCACTGTGGATCGTGTTTTTCGCGCTGGTCTTTGCCGGTGGAATGCTCGGCGGGATCTCGGCCATACAGCAGGAATACGAAAGCAATCTGGAAAGCAGCTACGAAAGTGGATCAGTGACCACTGATGAAGTCGAAGTAGAAGTCGAATCACCGGTGGATTCCGCCGACGAAGCAGCCGAAGCGGCGCAGGCCCCTGTAGACTCTGCAAAAGAATGAACAGCGCTCCCCGCCGTGACACCCGCGTCGCTGGCGCGGAGCTGTTGCGATGGAGAATTGCATGACCCGTTACGCTCTGATCACTGGCGCCTCCAGCGGCATCGGTCTGGCCATGGCCGAAGCACTGGCCCGGCGCGGCCGCAGCCTGATTCTGGTGGCTCGACAGCGTGATCAGCTGGAAAGTATTGCGATCGAGTTGACCCAACGCTTCGGTGTTGAAGTGCTGTTCCGCGCGTGCGATCTGGGCGAGCCGCTGCGCCTGTCCGGTTTTTTGCTGGAGCTGGAGGAAGGCGACCGGCAGATCGACTTGCTGGTCAATTGCGCCGGTATCGGCACCTGCGGCCCGTTTCTCGCGCAGGACTGGATGACCGAGCAGGATCTGATCGAGGTGAATATCCTCGCCCTCACCCGCTTGTGCCACGCCATCGGTAACAGTATGGCGCTGCAAGGTGGCGGGCAGATTCTCAATGTCGCCTCGGTGGCCGCGTTCAATCCCGGCCCATGGATGAGCACCTACTACGCCAGCAAGGCGTATGTGCTGCACTTCTCTGAAGCCTTGCGGGTTGAGCTCAAACAAAGTGCGGTCAAGGTTTCGGTACTCTGCCCCGGCCCGACCCGCACGGCATTTTTCCGCACGGCACAGCTCAACAGCGACAAACTCAAAGACAGCAAACTGATGATGAGCCCCGAAGAGGTCGCGCTGTACACCGTACGCGCCCTCGACAAAAACCGCGCGATCATCATTCCCGGGCGACGCAACCGCTGGTTCGCATTCCTGCCGCGACTGGGTTCGCGCTGGCTCAATCGCACCATTGTCGGCATGGTCAACAAGGCTTACTGCCCGCGCTGAAATGCCCTACAGGTAAAACACTGGGCGGGATAAGCCGCCCTGAGTACACTCAGACCAGCCAAACAACGGAGAAAACAGCAGTGGATACTCTGTTCACCAAGATCATCAACCGGGAAATCCCGGCGAAGATCATTTACGAGGACGACCAGGTTCTGGCGTTCCACGACATCGCCCCTCAGGCACCGGTGCATTTCCTGGTGATCCCGAAGAAACCGGTGCGCACCCTCAATGATCTGACCGAAGACGACAAGGCTTTGGCCGGGCATATCCTGTTCACTGCGCAGCGTCTGGCGCTGGAACTGGGTTGCGAAGAAGGTTTCCGCGTGGTGATGAACTGCAATGAAAAGGGTGGCCAGACGGTCTACCACATTCATATGCACGTACTCGGTCAGCGTCAGATGAACTGGCCACCGGGCTGATTTACGACCCGTCCCCCTGCTCGCGAAGACTTCGGCACATCCAATGTATCAGTGCCTGACGCTCCGCCTTCGCGAGCAGGCTCGCTCCCACAAAAAAGCATGACCGCGCAGCAAATGACCCAGCGCAAACCTTCCCCGGCCGATTCGGTTAAACTGGCCGCCGAGATTCTTCCCGGAGGTCAGCATGACTACCCAACGTCACTACTCGCCAATTGACCGTCTTCTGCTGCAAGCCGATGCTGCGATGCGTACCCTGCTGCCCTTCAGTGGCCAGCCGTACCGCCCATCACCGGCGATTCTGCAACCGGACACGCAAATGAGCGACGAAGACACCCGCCACGTCGCCGGCCTGATGCGCATCAACCATACCGGTGAAGTCTGCGCCCAGGCGCTGTATCAGGGACAGGCGCTGACCGCCAAACTGCCTCAGGTGCGCGAGGCCATGGAGCACGCCGCCGAAGAAGAGATTGATCATCTGGTCTGGTGCGAACAACGCATTCATCAGTTGGGCAGCCATACCAGTGTGCTCAATCCACTGTTTTATGGGATGTCGTTCGGAATCGGCGCGGTGGCCGGGTTGATCAGCGACAAGGTCAGCCTCGGTTTTGTCGCGGCGACCGAACATCAGGTGTGCAAGCACTTGAATGAACACCTGGAGCAATTGCCGGCAGAGGACGAGAAGTCCCGGGCGATTCTGGAGCAGATGCGCATTGATGAAGAACATCACGCCGAAAGTGCACTGGAGGCTGGCGGGTTCCGTTTTCCGGCGCCGGTGAAGTTCGGGATGAGTATTCTGGCCAAGGTGATGACCAAGAGTACTTATCGGATCTGAGAACGATATTGCTGCAGAGGGCCCCTTCGCGAGCAGGCTTGCTCCCACAGGGGGGGTGGCAGAAATGAAAAAGGCGACCGAAAGGTCGCCTTTTTTTGTGCTCGTGAATCTTAAGTCGGCATATTGCGCGCGTAGAAGATTTCGAGCATTTCGTGTTTCACACGGTCGGTCACCTGAGCGCGTTGCTCGGGGGACAGGTTGCTGGTGGCGTCGCCGAACAGGTAGTTGTCCAGTTCGAAGTTCTTCAGCAGCATTTTGGTGTGGAACAGGTTTTCCTGGTACACGTTCACGTCGGTCATCTGGTACGCGTCGCGAGTGTCTTCGGAGAGGTAGTTCTGGATCGAGTTGATCTCGTGATCGATGAAGTGCTTGTTGCCTTCAACATCACGGGTGAAGCCGCGCACACGATAATCCACAGTCACAATGTCCGAATCGAACTGGTGAATGAGGAAATTGAGCGCTTTCAGCGGTGAGATGACACCACAAGTCGACACGTCGATGTCCACACGGAAGGTGGCAATACCGTCGTCCGGATGGATTTCCGGGTAGGTGTGCACCGTGATGTGACTCTTGTCGAGGTGGGCCAGGATAATTTCGGGCAACGGGCCCGGCGATTCTTCGATCTGGCTTTCAGTCGGTGTTACCGGCTCTTCAGAAATCAGAATCGTGACGCTGGCGCCCTGAGGTTCATAGTCCTGACTGGCAATGTTCAGGATGTTGGCACCAATGATCTCGACAACTTCTGTGAGAATCTGCGTCAGGCGTTTCGCGTTGTACTCTTGATTGATGTACTCGACGTAAGCCTGCTGGTCTTGCGGGGTTTCCGCGTAGCAGATGTCATAGATGTTGAAGCTCAAGGTCTTTGTCAGGTTATTGAACCCGTGGAGCTTGAGTTTGCTTTTCACCGTTAAAAACTCTCTATGTATGCGGCGCAGCCGCGTGATCAAGCATGCCCGTCAAGTGCGAACAACGCACCTGCGTAGGACGGTTAACACCTCTTCGCGATGGCGATTTTGGTTATCTGTTCAGGCGGCTGATCCATCGGCTGACCGATCACTGCCCTGAAAAAAGTGGCGCATTATGCAGACGTCAGCGGGGGATCGCCAGAGTCTGCACTGCTTTTATGATAGTTGAATGTCGGTTCAACCGAGTTCGACGATTTCGTAATCGTGAGTAATCGCCACGCCAGCCGCGCCGAGCATGATCGAGGCCGAGCAATACTTCTCTGCAGACAACTCGATCGCGCGCTTGACCTGGGCTTCTTTCAAGCCACGGCCCTTGACCACAAAATGCATGTGAATCTTGGTGAACACCTTTGGATCTTCGGTCGCGCGCTCGGCTTCGAGGAAGGCTTCACAGCTTTCAACGGCCTGGCGGGACTTCTTCAGAATGCTGACCACGTCGAAGTTGCTGCAACCGCCCACACCCAGCAGAAGCATTTCCATCGGGCGAACACCCAGGTTACGACCACCGGCGTCCGGCGGCCCGTCCATCACTACGACATGACCACTTCCGGATTCGCCGAGGAACATGGCTTCGCCAGCCCATTGGATGCGTGCCTTCATCGCCAAGACTCCACTGTTGAAAAAAGGGTCGCCAGCTTAGCACAGCACTTCGCCCGGACAGCGGGCAGCGTTCCTAGGACGGACGCCTCTGCGGTGTAGGTAATTTCTCGAATTTTCGACGAAGTGTCTGTTAAGCTGGCGCCAATTCGCTGGCGCCCATGCCAGCTGTGCAGCAACCGCCTTCAGCGCCTCATAAAAAAATCAAACATCACCGTGCAGTCTTTTCGGGATACAACCATGGTTGCTATTACCCCCACACCCAAAATCAAGAACCTCGACAAGCTGCTGATGCATTGTCAGCGCCGTCGTCATGCAGCCAAGAGCAACATCATCTGTGCGGGCGATCGTTCGGACACGCTGTACTTCATCATCAAGGGCTCGGTGACGATCCTGATCGAGGACGACGACGGTCGTGAAATGATCATCGCCTACCTCAACGCCGGGGATTTCTTCGGTGAGCTGGGTCTGTTCGAACAAGCCGGCCAGGAACAGGAACGCAGTGCCTGGGTGCGGGCCAAGGTCGAATGCGAAACAGCGGAAATCAGTTACGCCAAGTTCCGCGAATTGTCGCAGCAGGATCCGGACATTCTTTACGTCCTCAGCGGACAAATCGCACAACGCCTGCGCAACACCACGCGCAAGGTTGGCGATCTGGCGTTCTTCGACGTCACCGGCCGGGTAGCACGTTGTCTGCTGGAACTGTGCAAGCAGCCAGATGCGATGACCCACCCGGACGGCATGCAGATCAAGGTGACCCGTCAGGAAATCGGGCGGATTGTCGGTTGTTCGCGGGAGATGGTCGGTCGCGTGCTCAAGGATCTTGAGGAACGCAACCTGGTCGATGTGAAAGGCAAGACCATGGTGGTCTTCGGAACGCGCTAAGCCCGAATATCAGGCGCTGTACATCTGCGCCAGCATCAAACGAAACAGCTCATCGAGACGCGCCAAGGCCTGTGGCGCGTTGAATTTCTCGTGCAGGGCAATGTGGCTTTGCGCCCGCACCCGCTGCTCCAGGCCACAGGCTTCATTGAAGCGATTGACCGCTGCGACCATCGATTCGCGCTCGTTATCCATCAGCATCGCACCGTGCACCAGACCGACCGGACGCTGCCCACTCTGACTCTGGCGCCAGCGCTGGGCGGTGCCGACCATTTTGCGACCGTCGAGATTGACGTTGAAGCGACCGTCGCAGAACGCACCGTCGATTTCACCCAACGATGATGTGCCACCTAACTCATCGAGCAACTGACAGATCGGATCACACAGACGGCGGTAGCCGGTTTCGATGCGATTCAGATCGCCTTCGCTGCGCGGTGGTGCGTAGACCAGAGCGATGTTGATTGTCGCGGCAGATTGCGGGACCGGTTCGCCGCCGGTTTCACGCAGCAGGACTGGCCAGCCGGCAGCGGCAGAGACTTCACAGGCGTGATCGAAACCGGGTAGACGATTGAGGCGGCGCGGCATGACCAGGGCGCGATCGCTGGGTTGCCAGAACAGCAGGCCGAATTCTGCGTCGCCGGCGCAGACCGAGGCCAGCAAATCCTGTTCGGCTTGCAGGCCGGCTTCGATGGTCAGGGGGGTTGGCAGCGACATAACAGGCTCCGGCAACATGGAAATCTTTAGCGGTTTCGATGGCCCCTTCGCGAGCAGGCTCGCTCCCACAGGAGAAATGCATTCCAAATGTGGGAGCGAGCCTGCTCGCGAATGAGTCGACTCGAATCAGTCGAGGGTCGAACCGCTGATCGACACGCCACGCTCCGGGAAGAACAGTCGCTGCAGTTCAGTGCCCGGATTCTCCGCACGCATGAATGCTTCGCCGACCAGGAACGAATAAACGTCGCTGATTTCCATCAGTTCGACATCAGCACGATTGAGGATACCGCTCTCGGTAATCACCAGACGATCACGCGGAATGCGCGGCAGCAGGTCGAGGGTGGTTTCCAGGCTGACATCGAAGGTGTGCAGATTACGGTTGTTGACCCCGACCAGCGGTGTGTCGAGGGTTTTCAATGCGCGCTCCAGCTCATCGCCATCGTGTACTTCGACCAGCACATCGAGACCGACGCCTTTGGCGACGGCGGCCAGCTCGGCCATTTTTACGTCATCCAGTGCGGAGACGATCAACAGCACGCAGTCGGCGCCCAGCGCACGGGCTTCAACGATCTGGTAAGGATCGATCATGAAGTCCTTGCGGATCACCGGCAGGCTGCACGCGGCACGTGCCTGTTGCAGGTACGCATCGGCGCCCTGGAAGTAATCGATGTCGGTCAGTACGGAAAGACAGGTCGCCCCACCCTTCTCGTAGCTTTTGGCGATGTCGGCGGGAACGAAGTTCTCGCGGATCACGCCTTTGCTTGGCGAAGCCTTTTTGATTTCGGCAATCACCGCAGGCTGTTTCTTCTTCGCCTGCGCCAGCAATGCCTGGGCAAAACCACGGGGTGCATCGGCCGCCTTGGCCAGACTTTCCAGCTCGCTCAGACTGACCCGAGCACTGCGCTCGGCGACTTCCTGAACTTTGCGCGCCAGAATGTTTTCCAGAACCGTCGGTACACTCATCCCTCATTCTCCACTTTGAATACCGCGGTAAAGGCACCCAGTTCCTCGAGTTTTTCCCGAGCAAGGCCGGTGTGCAGCGCGTCGTGCGCAAGCTCGACGCCCTGTTTCAAACTGCTGGCCACGTCAGCGGCATACAGCGCTGCACCGGCATTGAGCACAATCATTTCGGCGGCTTTCTGGCCGTTTTCGGTTTTGCGCTTGCCGAGGGCATCGCGGATCAGCGCCAGCGAGGCTTCCGGGCCGTCGACCGACAGACCGTGCAGGCTCTGGCTCTTCATACCCAGATCTTCCGGCTCGACCCAATATTCGCTGATTTCGTTGTTTTTCAGCTCGGCGACAAAGGTCGGTGCGGCGAGACTGAATTCATCCAGACCGTCCTTCGAGTGCACCACCAGCACATGCTTGCTGCCCAGACGCTGCAAGACTTCGGCCAATGGCCGGCACAGCGCCTTGTTGAATACGCCCACAACCTGATGCTTCACACCGGCCGGATTCGTAAGCGGGCCGAGCATGTTGAACAGCGTACGCAGGCCTAGATCGCGGCGCGGGCCGGCGGCGTACTTCATGGCTTTGTGGTGAGTCTGGGCGAACATGAAACCGATGCCGACGTTGTCGATGCAACGCGCGACCTGCACCGGCGTCAGGTTCAGATAAATGCCGGCGGCTTCGAGCAAATCGGCGCTGCCGCTCTTGCCCGAGACCGCACGGTTACCGTGTTTGGCCACGGTGCAACCGGCTGCCGCGACAACAAAGGAAGAAGCGGTCGAGACGTTGAAGATGTTTGCACCGTCACCGCCGGTTCCGACCACATCGACCACACCATCAAGGGTCTTCAGTTCAACCTGATCGGCCAGTTCACGCATCACCGACACAGCGCCGACGATTTCATCGATGCTTTCGCTCTTCATGCGCATGGCCATCATGAACGCGCCGATCTGCGCGTCGGTGCATTGGCCGGTCATGATTTCGCGCATCACGTCGCGCATTTCATCTGTGCTGAGGTCGAGGTGTTCGACGATACGGCTCAGGGCTGTCTTGATATTCATGGGAAGTCCTTAGCGCGTGCCGCCGGTTTGTTTGAGGAAGTTGGCAAACAGTTCATGGCCTTGCTCGGTCAGGATCGACTCGGGGTGGAACTGGACGCCCTCAATGTTCAGGGTCTTGTGACGCAGGCCCATGATTTCGTCGACCGAACCGTCGTCGTGTTGCGTCCACGCGGTCAGCTCCAGGCAATCGGGCAAAGTGTCGTGCTTGACGATCAGCGAGTGGTAACGGGTAACCGTCAGCGGATGATTCAGACCTGCGAAGACGCCCTTGTCCTCGTGGAATACCGGGCTAGTCTTACCGTGCATCACTTGGCGGGCGCGTACTACATCGCCGCCAAACGCCTGGCCGATGGACTGGTGGCCAAGGCAGACACCAAGAATCGGCAGCTTGCCGGCGAAGTGTTTGATGGCTTCGATGGAGATGCCAGCTTCGGTCGGCGTACAAGGGCCTGGGGATACGACGATGCGCTCAGGTTTCAGCGCTTCGATTTCGGCGACGGTCAATTCGTCGTTGCGCACGACTTTGACGTCGGCACCCAGCTCGCCGAGGTATTGCACAACGTTGTAAGTAAAGGAGTCGTAGTTGTCGATCATCAGCAACATGGCGTGTCGAACCTCTTGAATTCTGATTTGAAAACAGCCTTCAGATCACTTGCCCGCAGGGCGCTGCACGATGTCGGACGCAGGAAGATGCGTCGGCACAGCGGCATTTCAAACAGGCAAGGAAGGCAAAGCGATACAGATCCGGCGGGGCCGGCAGAAAAGATTCAGGCGCGCCAACGCCAGCGGGCGTGTGCCTTGATGACTTGATCCAGAAGTTTGCTGGTGATCAACACGGGGAAGGTCTCGTTCATACGTTCCGGCACAGTAACTTAGCTGGGCGGAGCGTGCAATATGGCCGGGGCTGCGGGAGATAAAAGCTGGGGAGGATTCGCGACCGATGGCAAAACGCCGGGAGTTTTTGGTACTGTCGTTTCGTTCACCTACAACAATAAATAAACGGACTTGCTCATGATCAAACAGACGCTGTTTGTACCGCTGGCTGGCTGCCTGCTCGCACTGGCTTGTGCTCAGGCCAATGCTGCACCCAATCCCTATTCGAATTTCATTGTGTTTGGCGACAGCCTCAATGATGCCGGCACCTTCACTGACACTGGCGGACCGGCCGGCTCCACCGAGCGTTACACCAACCGGACCGGGCCGGTGTATCAGGATGGCAGCGGTGAACTGTATTCATTGAACTCCACGCAGTTGCTCGGCGGACGCCTTGGCTTTTCGCCAGACCAGACAGCCTCTTCCAGCTCCGCCGTGCGCGCCGAAAACGGCCAGCCGGACGGCAACAACTGGGCGGTCGGCGGCTATCGCACCGACCAGATTCTCGACTCGATCACCACGCAATCCGCTACCGGTGAACGCACCCGCGCCGGTTACCTGCCATCGAACGGCTTCCGCGCCGATCCAAACGCGCTTTATTACATTTCCGGCGGCGGTAACGACTTCCTGCAGGGGCGCATTCTCAGCCTGCCGCAAGCCAACGCCGCTGCAGATCGATTGGCCGACAGCGTGCAAACCCTGCAAACCGCCGGTGCCAAATACGTGATGGTCTGGCTGCTGCCTGATGTCGGCCTGACGCCGGCCATCAACGGTACGCCATTGCAAGCCTTCAGCAGTCAACTTGCCACCCAGTTCAACAGACAATTGGTCACACGCCTGCAAGGCATCAACGCCGAAATCATTCCGTTGAACATTCCGGTCTTGCTCTCGGAGGTGTTTGCCGATCCTGGGCGATTTGGCCTCGCGACCGATCAGAACCTCACCGCAACCTGCTTCAGTGGCAGCAGTTGCCCGGAAAACGCCCGTTACGGCATCAACAGCGCGACACCCGACCCGAGCAAACTGATCTACAACGACGGCGTGCACCCGACCGAAGCCGGACAAAAACTGATCTCCGACTACGCCTATTCCCTCCTCGCCGCGCCGTGGGAGCTGACGCTGCTGCCGGAAATGGCCCACGCCACCGTGCGCGCGCATCAGGATGAACTGCGCAACCAATGGCAGGCGGATTGGGAGAACTGGCAAGCGGTCGGTCAATGGCGCGCGATTGTTTCCGCGGGTGGCCAGCATCTGGATGTCGACAGCCAAAGCAGCGGCGTCAGCGCCGATGGCAGCGGTTACAACCTCAACGTCGGCGGCAGTTATCGTTTGAATGAAGCCTGGCGCGTCGGCGTGGCAGGCGGCTTCTACCGACAGAATCTGGAGGCAGGCCATAACGACTCGGACTACAAACTCAACAGCTACATGGCCACGGCATTTGCCCAGTACCAGCAAAATCGCTGGTGGGCTGACGCAGCGTTGACCGGTGGCAAACTCGACTACGACAACCTCAAGCGCAAATTCGATCTCGGCGTCAGCGAAGGTGCGGAGAAAGGCGACACTGACGGCAGCCTCTGGGCCTTCAGCGCGCGTGTCGGTTATGACATTGCCCAGCCGGGCAGCGAGTGGCACCTGTCGCCATTCGTCAGCGCCGATTACGCTAGCGTCGATGTCGATGGCTACTCAGAGAAGAGCAACCGCGCCACGGCGCTGACCTTCGATGATCAGACCCGCGACTCGAAACGCCTGGGTCTGGGCTTGCAGGGCAAGTACAACATCACCCCGCAAACCCAGGTGTTCGGCGAATACGCCCACGAGCGTGAGTACGAAGATGACGTGCAGAAGGTGCGTATTGCGCTCAATACCTTGCCAGCGAATGACTTCAAGCTTGAGGGCTATACGCCGCAGAGTCATCTGAACCGCTTGAGTCTGGGCGTAAGCCACAAACTGACAGCTGATTTGGCGCTGCGCGGCGGGTATTCGTTGCGCAAGGATGATGATTTTACCCAGCAGGGTGTGAATGTCGGGGTTGTTCTGGATTTTTAAATTGCAGGCACAAAAAAAGCGGCGCCCTCACAGGCCCGCTTTTTTATGGCTACACACAAATCGAATGTGGGAGCGAGCTTGCTCGCGAAAGCGGTGGGTCAGCCAGCATAAATATTGACTGACGGGGCCTCTTCGCGAGCAAGCTCGCTCCCACAGGGAAGATCAGTGATCAGTCCGGGGTTTGCTCGGCCAGCGCCACGGCACGGAACATCGCGCGGCGTTTGTTCAGGGTTTCTTCCCATTCCAGTGCCGGCACCGAGTCGGCGACGATACCGCCACCGGCCTGCACATGCAGTTCGCCGTTCTTGATCACCGCCGTACGAATCGCAATCGCGGTGTCCATGTTGCCGTTCCAGGCGAAGTAACCGACCGCGCCGCCGTAAACACCACGCTTGACCGGTTCCAGCTCGTCGATGATTTCCATCGCACGAATCTTCGGCGCGCCCGACAAGGTGCCGGCCGGCAGAATCGCCCGCAACGCGTCCATCGCCGTCAGCCCTTCTTTCAACTGGCCGGTGACGTTGGAGACAATGTGCATAACGTTGGAATAACGCTCGATGACCATTTTCTCGGTGAGTTTCACCGAACCAATCTCCGAGACGCGACCGGTATCGTTACGGCCCAGATCGATCAGCATCAAGTGTTCAGCGATCTCTTTGTCGTCCGACAGCAGATCTTCTTCCAGCGCCAGATCGGCTTCTTCGGTGGCACCACGTGGGCGAGTACCGGCGATCGGGCGCACAGTGATCAGGTTGTCTTCAACGCGCACCAGCACTTCCGGCGAACTGCCAACGACGTGGAAGTCGCCGAAGTTGAAGAAGTACATGTACGGCGTCGGGTTGAAGCAACGCAGCGCCCGATACAGATCGATCGGCGCAGCCTTGAAGTCGATCGACATGCGCTGCGACGGCACGACCTGCATGCAGTCGCCGGCAAGGATGTATTCCTTGATGGTGTCGACGGCTTTTTCGTAATCGTTCTGGGTGAAACTCGAACGGAACACCGGATCAGCCGCTTGTTGCTTGCTGAAGTCCAGGCCACGACGCGGGGTGATCGGCTGGCGCAGTTTCTCCAGCAATGCCTGCAGTTGCGCCTGACCTTGTTCGAAGGCGTCCGCCTGCGCAGGATCGGCCAATACGATCGCGTGCATCTTGCCGGCGAGGTTATCGAACACCACAACAGCGTCGGAAACCATCAGCAGAATGTCCGGCACGCCCAGTGGATCCGGGTTCGGGCACTTGCCCAGACGCTTCTCGACATAACGCACACAGTCGTAACCGAAGTAACCGACCAGACCACCGTTGAAACGCGGCAGACCGGCAATGGTCGGCACGTTATAGCGAGCCTTGAAGGTTTCGACGAAGGCCAGCGGATCTTCCACGTCGTGGCTTTCGGTCTCGACGCCATCAACGGTGATGCTGACGTGATGATCGTGAACCCGCAGTACGGTGCGGCACGGCAAGCCGATGATCGAGTAACGGCCCCATTTCTCGCCGCCCTGCACTGATTCGAGCAGGTAGGAGTTGGGCTGGTCGGCCAGTTTCAGGTAGATCGACAGCGGCGTGTCGAAGTCGGCCAGGGTTTCGCAGGCCAGCGGAATGCGGTTGTAGCCGTCAGCGGCCAAGCGCAGGAATTCTTCGCGGATCATAAGGTGCCTCGTGGTGTGAGGGGCAAATCAGTCAGGTATGCAAACGCGCCGGCAGGCCGGCCTGGAACAAGTCAGGCGCGCCAACGCCAGCGGGCCAGGGCCTTGATGACTTTCATCCAGAGTTTGCGAGTGACCACCACGATGGCGTTTCCAGAATGGGATTGAGCAGCGTCGGGCAACGTTATCTCAGCGGCCGTACCGAGGCAACCGGGAATTAGCTTGCGCAGATCGTCGATCACCAGCGCCGGGGATTCCTCGGCAATCGGTCGGCCATGGTTGTAGCCGTAACTCAGCGCTACGCATTTGACCCCCGCCGCTTTCGCTGCCAGCACGTCGCTGCGCGAGTCGCCGACGAACAACGATTGCGAGGCCGGGATGTTGGCCATTTTCATCACGAAGAACAGCGCCGCCGGATCAGGCTTCTTCTGCGGCAAGGTATCGCCACCAATGATCCATTTGAAGTAGCGACCGATCTTCATCTGATCCAGCAACGGCGCGACGAAACGCTCCGGCTTGTTGGTGATCAGCGCCATGGCCACGCCTTGCTTGTGCAGCCACTTGAGGGTGTCGCGCACGCCGGGATAGACCACGGTCAGCTCATGGCTGGCGCCGTAGGCTTGCATGAACACTTCCAGCGCATGTTCGGCTTCGACGTCATCCACCGCCGAATGATCGATACCACCGGCCAACGCACGGCGCACCAGTACTGGCGCGCCGTTGCCAACCCACTCGCGCACCGAATCGATGCCCGCCGGTTGACGACCGAGGGTGAGCAGCATGTTGTCCACCGCCGCTGCCAGGTCCGGAACCGAGTCGATCAGCGTGCCATCCAGATCGAACATCACCAGCCGTGGCAGTTTTCCCGGGAACAGCTGCTCAAACCCGCTCATGGGCGCGCCAGCGCCAGTTCGGAACGCATCTTGTCGATGACTTCCTGATAGTTCGGCGCATTGAAGATCGCCGAGCCGGCAACAAAGGTGTCAGCCCCAGCGGCGGCGATTTCGCGGATGTTGTTGACGTTGACGCCGCCGTCGATTTCCAGACGGATGTCACGGCCCGAGGCATCGATGATGGCCCGCGCTTCGCGCAGTTTGTCGAGGGTGCCGGGAATGAATTTCTGCCCGCCGAAGCCTGGGTTGACGCTCATCAGCAAGACCATGTCGACCTTGTCGATCACGTACTTGAGCACGTCCAGCGGGGTCGCCGGGTTGAACACCAGACCGGATTTGCAGCCGCCTTCACGGATCAGTTGCAGCGAACGATCAACGTGCAGCGTGGCTTCCGGGTGGAAGGTGATGTAGGTAGCGCCGGCCTCGATGAAGTCACCAACGATGCGATCCACCGGGCTGACCATCAGGTGCGCGTCGATCGGCGCGGTAATGCCGTACTTGCGCAATGCCGCGCAGACCATCGGACCGATGGTCAGGTTAGGCACGTAGTGGTTGTCCATGACGTCGAAGTGGACGAAGTCGGCGCCAGCGGCGAGAACGTTGTCTACTTCCTCGCCGAGGCGGGCGAAGTCGGCGGAGAGAATCGACGGAGCAATTACGAAGGGCTGCATGACGCACCTTTTCTGAGCTAAATCACGATGGCGCGCATTGTATACCTCAAGTTTCCAAGCGCGCACCGTGACCGCGATGATTGGGTTGTGCCATGACGGAGGACCGGCGCTGACTCAATAAGCCGCGCGGTAGATCTTCTCGATGTCCACAGCGCTGAGTTTGCGCGGGTTGTTGCGCATCAGACGCTCGATCCCCGCCGCTTCCACGGCCATCGCCGGGATTGCGTCTTCCGGGACACCGAAACTGCGCAGGCCGGCAGGAATTTCTACCGCTGCGCACAGATCGGTCATCGCTTGCACAGCTTTGTCTGCCGCTTCGGCTGCACTCAGATGAGCGGTCTTCACCCCCATGGCTTCGGCGATATCCTGCATCCGCTCGACGCAGGCCATCTTGTTCCAGGTCATGACATACGGCAGCAGCAAGGCATTGCTGACGCCATGGGCAATGTTGAAGCGCCCGCCCAGCGGATAGGCCAGCGCATGCACCGCGCCGACCCCGGCATTGCCGAACGCCATACCGGCCATCAGGCTGGCGGTGGCCATGTCTTCGCGCGCTTGCAGGTTGGCGCCGTTGGCGTAGGCCTTGGGCAGGGCTTTGGCGATCAGCTTGATGGCGCCGAGGGCCAGCGAATCGGTGATCGGCGAGGCATTCACCGACAGGTAGGATTCGATGGCGTGCACCAAGGCGTCGACGCCACTGGCTGCGGTGACGCTGCGTGGGCAGGTCAGAGTCATCTGCGGGCTGACCAGC
>NZ_CABVHJ010000034.1 GCF_902497745.1 Pseudomonas fluorescens | reverse complement strand
GTCCAAAGTTTGGATTTCAAATCAACCTCACTCCAGTCGGCCCCAAGAACCTCACTGGTTCGGCAGGCCGTAAGGATGGTCATTTTGAGTGCGCAGGCAGAGAGTCCTTCGACACTATTAAGTGCCTGCATAAAGCGAGACAGCTCCGAGTAGGGCAATGCCGGGTGGTTTTGGGTGCGTTTAGCCTTGGAGCTGGGCGGTAACAGTTTGTCCAGGTGTCCACGCCAGCGGGCTGGATTTTCACCGTCTCGTAATCCACGTGCTTTAGCGGCATCGAGGACCAGTTCGATCCTGTTACGCACCCGGCTCGCCGTCTCGGCTTTGCTGGCCCAAATAGGTTTGAGGATTTCGAGAAGGTGTTCGGTGGTGATCTGGCTCGTCGCGAGGTCGCCAATGACGGGGGCAGCGTAAGTCGCCAGCGTGTTCGTCCACTGCTGGGCATGCTTGACGTTTTTCCAACCGGCACGATGGGCCTCTATGTAATCGTTGGATACGTCTTGGAACGTGACGGATTTCCTGATGCGTTGGTGCTCAGCCGCCTGCTGTGCGGTGCGCTCATCATCACGCGCCTGCAATGGGTCAATACCGTCGCGCAGTAAGCGTCGTTGATCACTGCTTTTTTGTCGGGCCTCCTTAAGGCCGATGGCGGGATAGGTACCTAACCCCATTTCCCTGCGCTTTCCGGCAAGCTGAAAACGCAGTACCCAATATTTCTTCCCGTTAGGTTTGATAAAAAGGCGCAGACCATCCCCGTCTTCATACGTGCCGGGGGCCGCCAGGTTCTCGATTTGTTTCGCCGTCAACTTACCCAAGTTATGCCCTTACGTACCGTTAAGTTCCCCCATCTGTCCCCCCACTAACAGGCGGAATGTGATGGGTTCTGGTGGATGTCATGAGACGATGATAGGCTTGCAGCGCCTTTAAAATAAAGGGCTAGAGAATTATATCGGTCGTTGACGGATATTAAGTTGGCGGACTCCTTCACCGCCATATTCAGTACACAAAACCCCTGATTTCGAGAGAAGTCAGGGGTTTTGTGCATTCTGGCGTCCGGATTTTATTGGCAGCGAGTTGAGTTCAGCGTTGAGCGATTACAATCGCCGACCTATCTATCAGTAAAGGGACGCCATTCCATGATCATTTCCACCACTCACGCCATTGAAGGTCGGCAGATTACGGCGTATTTGGACATCGTCAGTGCCGAGTCGGTGCAGGGCGTGAATGTGATCCGTGACATGTTTGCCGGTATGCGCGACTTTTTCGGCGGGCGTTCGCAGACCTTGGAGCGGGCTTTGAAGGAGGCGCGTATTCAGGCGACCGAAGAAATACGGGAGCGTGCGCGTGCTCTGCAGGCTGATGCGGTGGTCGGGGTGGATTTCGAGATCAGCATGCCCGGCTGCAAGGGCGGGATGGTTGTGGTGTTTGCGACGGGAACGGCGGTGAAGTTGCGCTGAGTTTGCTTGACGGTGTGTGAGCCCGTTCAGAGATTGAACGGGCTCAATCTTTCTGTGTAATCAGCCTTGTGGTTTGAGGATCACAGCACCTCTCGCGTCATAGGTGAGCGGCGTGTCGATGGCGACAAGCGGAGGTGTGTCGGAAGGTTGGTTCGGTTGCACTGGCTGGCTCGGATGGTAAATGACGCCAGGCTGCAGAACCGGCGTATCCGGGCCCGGATATTTGATGGTGATTTCACCGGAAGCGATTTTGTCCTTGAGTTTTTCCGCCCCGGCTTTGCCGGCTGCGATTTGTTCGTCCGTGAGCTTTACGACGGGTAGATTCGGGAATCCGTTGATTTGCATGTTCTCTCCTTGAGATTCATTTGTATGAAAAAGGGCAACGGCCTGTCTCAGGAATTCTTTAGCGGTGTAGGACCAATGGCAATTCTTCGCGTTGACTTTGTGTAGGCCATTCGTCGGGCATCAGGAGATCTGAATAACAAGTCCAGGAATGACCAGCTAGTCTCAAAAGCGTTGGAGGTCGATATTTTTTCAGGCGAATGGGTTTTTGCCGGTGTCGACCGGTGGCGAAGGGGCGATGGTATGACTGATCCGTATATCGAAGACGATGGCGCTGAATTTTCCTTCAATAACTGTGTACGGTGCGGTCAGACCGAGTACCAGTCAGGCTTTGGCGAGGACCGGGTGCAGACCGGCAAGATCAAATCCACAGCACCGAAAGGGCCGAAGGCAAAATTTCTGCCCAAGGTCAGCGCGCGATCCAGAAAATAATCTGTCACTGCATAACCCCGTCATTGAACGGGGTTTTTTATGGCTGATTGAATGAGGAAATGTCCTACGCACTTTGTTGGCGAATGCAGTGGGCTTTCACAAACTTTTCACGTCTACCACGGTAGGGTGAAGCCATCCGTTAGAAAGCAAGTCTCCAGCCCGTCTCCCCAGCGGGCTTTTTTTTGCCTGTCATAAAACCTTTTCCGGAATCGCTGTCCAATCGGCGCCAAGTGCGTAAAGCCACTGATTTTCGGCTGGACTTTTTCGCGGCGACCGCATTAAATCCCGGCCCTTTTTGTCATCCCAATTTTTGAGGTTTTCGTCATGCGTTTAACACTGCCTGCTCTGGTTCTGGGGCTTCTGGTTGCTCAAGGTGCAATGGCTGCCGGCGATGGCACCGCGGCGCTGGGCGGTGGTCTGGGTGGCGCGCTGGGTAATGTGGTCGGCCAGAAAATGGGCGGCAGCACTGGCGCGGCCATTGGTGCTGGCGTAGCAGGCGCGGCGGGCAGCGCAGTGGCGGCGCGCAAGGGGAGCCGGACCAAAGCGGCGATTGGCGGCGGTGTTGGCGCGGCCGGCGGTTCGGTAATCGGCAACAGCCTGGGCGGCAAGACCGGCGCAACCATTGGTGCTGGCCTGGGCGGTGCGGCTGGCGGCGCGGTGGGCAGCAACCTGTCCAAAGGTCACAAGCGTCACTGAGACTGATCGTTGTCCGAAGAAGCCCGGCTTGATGTCGGGCTTTTTCATGGCTGAACGTTTTCCCCGTTTGCGTCTCCAATCTCACATAGGCCCATGTCTGGGCGGACTGTCCCGCTTCGGGAACTGTGAGGTTCATATGCGCTTGTCATTATCTGCACTGTTTTTCGGTTTGCTGGTAGCACAAGGGGCGATGGCCGCCGGTGATGGCACCGCCGCTGTGGGTGGCGGCTTGGGCGGCGCGCTCGGTAATGTGGTCGGTGGACAACTCGGTGGCAGTACTGGCGCGGCGGTAGGTGCAGGCGTTGGCGGCGCGGCCGGCAGTGCCGTCGGGGCGAATAAACGCAATCGAACCGAAGCGGCCATTGGCGGTGGTCTCGGCGCGGCGGGTGGCTCGGTCGTCGGCAACAGCCTCGGCGGCTCTACGGGTTCGACCATTGGCGCAGGGTTGGGCGGCGCGGCGGGTGGTGCGGTCGGTAATAACCTCGGTGACGATGGTGGCTCTCATTCGGGTGGTGGTCACAAACACAAGAACAAACATAAAAACCGCCATCATTGATGGATGGTTTTACGAAAACCCGGCGTTTTGCCGGGTTTTTTGTATTTGATCGTCGGACTTCGGAACGATTGGCTGTAGGGCTTTTCGAACGTCATACACTCCCTGAAATGACGAGGTTGCCATGACTCCTGAAACCGAAGGCAAGGAAGAGAAAGGTTCGAGTGGACTGCCGTTTATCAATGACCCGGGGAATGAGGACCCGGGGTCGTTGATGGATGATGCGACGGTGCCGCTGAATGATTCGGATGAGGCGGCTATGGAGTATGAAGAGGATGAGGATGAGCAGTCATCGGATGTTTGAGAAGATCTGAGCGTCTGAATCCGGATTTTAAGGGCCTGAGTTCAAGAGGTCCTACAAATTTGTTAGCGACTAAAAACGGCTGCCCGCCAGACATTGAACTGGTGAGCGAGTCTAGGTATAGGCGTCTTTTTGTAGTGCTAACAATGTGAGATCTCGAATTTAGAGAATTCCAGATTGTCTAGAATCATGCTGAGCAACTGGATGTCGAACTGTTCTCTGTATCTATATAAATTTTTTATGATGCCACACGGCAACAGAGCACCCGTCGCTCAATAAATTTTAGAAAGGTAACTCTGTTAAATATACGCTAGGTTCTCGCAGTCTTAATGATGATGTGGTAAACGTTACTTTCGAAGTGCTTGATACAGCTGAAATCAGATATCTGTCTCCAATTGGTTGTATGGATAGACTTAATTTTTTTTGAGTTGGAATGTTGGATGTCGTCAGCTCTCTAATTTCACCGCATGTTATTCCGATTCGGCAAGCATTGTATCCTATGGATTCCCATTTTTTCGGAGGAGTGTCCGGCATTTCTCTAATGTCAAATGCCAAGGTCAATGTTGAAAGGTTGTTGTCCATGTTTAAAGCGAATAGCTTGATCTCCCCAACGGGTATATTTCTGCTAAATACCATATTGAAGAGTTTGCTTCCTTCTATTTCATTCCAGTATTTCATCGTCATTCCTTGAATGGATAATGATCGCGCGTATTTTTTTACTTTGCCATTGCGTGTGTCATGCGCGGGTCGTATATTTATGTGAGGGCCTTGATCTCCTCTATTATTTATATCTCCATATTTATGTCCCGCTGAGTGGTCTTGGAGTGTCAATATAAAACCATCCTCTCGGGTGAATCTATACTCTCTGGTTATAATCGGCTTTCCACTGCTGTCTAGAATGTTATTTCCTTTTCTATCCGTCATGTTGACATAAGTGAACTGCTTCTGCCTGCCACTTACCTCATCAGTTTGAATGTCAGGCTGTTGCCCTTTCGGTATTCCTGCATCAACTTTTGCCTGCCTGAATGCACCGCGCCTGGAAACCTGTGGAAGCTCAACTTCATCAGGTTTTGGACAATTGATCGATTTTTGACCTTTCGGTGGACAATTGGAGTTCAACCCCAACGGATCCACCCACCCCGTCGGATTCGGCACGTACTGGTACTGATTCAACCCACCGGCCAACTTGATCGGATCCGGTGTCAGATACCGCCCCAGCCTCGGGTCGTAATACCGGTGCCGGTTGTAATGCAGGCCGCTTTCGCCGTCGAAGTACTGCCCCTGAAAACGCAGCGGCTGGTTCAGGTAGTCGTCGCCGGCGAGGGTCAGCGTGGCGACTTTGCCGTAGGCGTCGTATTGCGCGGACCAGACGATGTCGCCGCTGTAGTCGGTGAGCTCCTGCGGGGTGCCGAGGTGGTCGAGCTGGTAGTAGAACGGGCAGGCTTTTTTCGGGCCTTTGCCGTCGAGCAGCGCCAGCGGGCGGAAGGTGCCGGGTTCGTAGACGTAGCTGCGGTATTCGTGTTCGCTGCTTTCGGCGACGAGGTGGTCGCCTTGCCAGAAGAACTCGGTGGTGGCGTCGCCGACGGTTTTGCTGATGCGTCGGCCGAAGGCGTCGTATTGGTAGGACGCGATCTGGCCGTCGGGGCGGGTCAGGCCGATCAGGCGGTGCTGGCAGTCGTAGCGGTATTCGGTGACGAGGGTCTGGGCGCGGCCGCGGCGTTCGCGGATCAGGTTGCCGAAGGCGTCGTAGTCGTAATGTCGATCGCCCTGCAGCAGCAGGCGGTTGCCTTTGATCTGGCTGGGGCCGGGGCGGTCCTGCATCAGCAGGTTGCCGGCCGGGTCGTGGGCGAAGCTTTCCGGCAGTTCGTCGCGTGAGTGGCGTACGCGGATGAGGCGGTCGAGGGTGTCGTAGCCGTAGGTGCGCTGGCCGTGGCGAGTGTCGGCGATGTGCGCGAGATTGCCGTTGGCGTTGTAGGCATAATCACGGCGGTACAACGCATCGCGCTGATGGCCTACGGCGTGGGCGAGTAATCGTCCCTGATCGTCGTAAGAATATTCGCTGAGCAGCAGGCCTTGCTGGCGTTGCCGTTCGCGGCCGGACTGGTAGACGTGGCGGGTCAGCTCGGCCCCATTGAGGTCGATGCCGGTCAGCGCACCGCCCTTGGCGTGGCGGTAGTCGAGCACGCTGTTGTCCGGCAGACGCAGGCGCTTGAGCTGGCCGCAGGCATCGTAGCGGTAGCGCAGAGTGCCCCAGCCCTGATGCTCGGTGATCAGCCGGTCCTGGCGGTCGTACTCGAAGGCCAGCGGGTGTTGCTGGCCGTCGTCGACCCCGATCAAACGGCCGAGGCGATCGTATTGATAGCTGACCTTGATGCCGTCGGGCAGGGTTTTGACCAAAAGACGCCCGGCCGCATCGCGCGCATACGCCGTGACTAACTGCGAGCCGTCATCGCCGAACTCGGTCTTTTCCAGCAGATGGCCGTTGAGGTCGTAGGCATACGCCGTGCGCCGGCCGTCA
This sequence comes from Pseudomonas fluorescens, assembly GCF_902497745.1. Lineage (GTDB taxonomy): Bacteria > Pseudomonadota > Gammaproteobacteria > Pseudomonadales > Pseudomonadaceae > Aquipseudomonas > Aquipseudomonas fluorescens_BM. Next base: position 22,559 of record NZ_CABVHJ010000034.1, on the reverse strand, counting down.
AAACCGCTTTCCTGACGGATCAGCCCGGTCGGTGTGTAGTCCAGCCGGTACTTTTCCCCCGATTCGTTTTCAATCTCGGTGAGCAGCAGTTGCGCGTGGTCGTAGCGGTACTGCACCCGCGTGCCGTCGGGGTTGATCCGCCGCGAAACCAGGTGCAGATCGTCGTCATATTCATAATGGGTGATGCGCCCCAGTTCATCGCGCTCGGCGGTGACCTGACCGTAGGCGCCGTAGCTGTAGGCGCGGGTCGCACCGTCAGGAAACGTCGTCTGAATCAGTCGGCCAACGGCGTCCCAATGCTGACGGGTGACCGCAGCATGTTCGTCTGCGGTCGTCGTCCGTCGCCCCAGTGCGTCGTAAGAAAAGCGCCGCACGCCACCGTCGGGCAGGGTTTCCTCGGTCAACTGGCCGAGGCTGTTCCAGACCAAGCGATGTCGGCTGCTGTCCGGGTAGCGGATCGACAGCAACTGACCCCGGGTGTCGTAGTAGTAATGGGTGACCTGACCGTCGGGATCGACCGCTTCGGTGACATCGCCTTCGGCATTGCGCCGATAGATCCACACTGCGTCACCGCGAGAGCGCTTGTGCAGGAAACCGTTGCGATACTCGTAGGACGTGGGCGCCTCGTCCGGTGGAATCAGCGCGATCAGCCGTCCGACCTCGTCGTAGCGGTATTCAGTGACCGCGCCCAAGGCATCCTGCTCGGCAATCAAGCGCCCCGAAGAGTCATAGGCCTTGAGCTGCTCACCACCATCCGCCGAGACTTTACGCACCAGTCGCGCACGCTCGTCGTGGACGTACGTCTCTTCGGTGCCGTCGACGTAATGCACCGCGACACTGCCGTCGTCGTTCCAGACGTAGCGCGTGTCCATCTGCGAAAACGACGCCCAGTGGCGCACGCAGCGGGCAGCCTTGCCGGACCGCTCCCACTCCCAAAAGAAACTCGCGCCCCCGACCAGTTGCCGCTGCAGAATCACGTGGGCGTCGTCGTAGTCGTAACGCTCGCTGTCACCGACGGCGTTGCTGGCTTCGATCAGGTGCTGATAGGCGTCGTAGCGGTAACTGACCAGCGCCTGTTCAGTGCTCCAGGCGCCGTCGCGAAACACCTGATAATCGATACCGAGCAACTGCGCGCGGTCATAGCGCAACAACAGCGAACGCCCGGCACCGTTATCCAGTCGCTGCACCCGGTCAGAGCGATCGCGTTGCACGGTCAGACGATTGCCATAGGCATCGCTGATCGCCGTCAAACGGCCTGCGCGAAAGTGATAGAAGCGCGCCGTTTCCCCGGCCAGCGCAAGGATCAGCTCCTCCGGTTCATCACCCAGAAAAATCGCCGTCCGCGACAAACTGTTGTGAATCGCCGGGCGTTCAATACTCGGCAGTGGAAAGCGGGTGCGCCGGTTTTCGTGGTCGACCCAGACCACAAAGTCGCCTTCAAAGACCAGCCGATGCGCCAGCGAATGACTCCAGCCAAACCCCAGCCCGACATCGATCTCGGCGGCACTAGAGCGATACAACCGCGTGAACTCAAACGACAATACGCCATCAAGCACCCCATCAGTCAGGGTCAGCAGTTCTTCGCCGGTGACCATCGACACCGGGCAGCCATTGGTGCAGGTGCGCGGCACGCAATCGGCGCTGTCACCGTTGGGGTTTTTCGCCTGATCCGGCGAGTCGTCGTGAGGCTCATGCCGTTCCAACCGACTCGAACCGCCAGACTTGTCCCGCACAACAGGCGCCGGATTCGGCACGGTCAACACCAGCGAATCGGCCTGACGAATGTTCAGCGGTATCGACGGTGTCGGTTTCAACTCAACGTCACGCACATTGAGCATCAGCGGTTTCAAAACGCTGGCATGCCGCGTCAAATCCGCCGAGGACGTCAGTTCGGCCAAGCGCAAAGCCGAAGCCGCCAACCACTCCCGAGCGCGCGGCGACTTGACCTTCGCCAGCACTTTGCTGCTCAGGCGCACCGGCACGCCAACACCACCCGACAACCCCATCAACAGAAAGCTGATCAGCAGTTCGACCCGCACCTCGGCCACCACTTCAGCCAGATACTGCGGCGGCAGCATCTTCAGCCAACTGGTAAACGCGGCCAGATGAATGAACAGCAGTGGCTCATCACCGAGGATCAGCAGGCCGTTGGCGATGGCGTCGCTGGAGGCATTCAATAACGCCTCAAGCTCGGCCTCGCTGAGGTACTCCAGCAGCTTTTCACTGTTGGCCTGCAAGTCGGCGAGCAGGGCGAATACCTGGCGGATGTCATCCCAAACGCCGTTCAGCGCTTTCTCGAACCCGCGCCAGTCGGCCTGTTGCAGCTGACCGTAACGCTGAAGAAATCCGGCGCTGGAAAACTCCGTCCACTGGGGTTGAAACCCTGTCCACTCAGCGCGCAGCCAGCCTTCCAGGCCTGCAATGACACCTTCATAAGAGGCATACAGAGCACGCACATGGTCGGTGGACACATCGGGAAAGAAGGTGATGCGATAACGCTGGCCCCGATCGCAGTCGGTCACCTGCAGAATGCCGCTGGGGCCGATGGTGTGGTGCACTGGTTCGCCGAAAGTCAGTACGCCGCCGACTTCGGCAAGCACCGGTTCGAGCGTCACCGGGGTGTTGCCAATCGGCACGAACCGCGCGGCGTCGAACATGTGCACCAGCGTCAGCGGCCCACTGGCCGGGCACATGACCACCGATGAACTGAGCGGCTGGCGCGACTTGATCGGCGCGCTGAGGCGCACGTCGTTGCCGACAGTGAACACCTGCTCGATATCCAGCGCGGTGCCTGTCCAGAACTGCTCTGCCCAGGCCTCGTAGTTGTTCAGGCACAAGCGGAACTCGTAGATCAGGTTGTCAAAATCCGGCTCATCGGGATTCAAAGCAGCAACAACGAGCAGGCCGATGCTGTTGTTCAGAGCCAGAAGCTGATCGGTTGGGAGCATTCGCAGTTCTCGCGCACATCAAAAAGGTGCGAGGACTTTGCGGGGGATCAAACAGGAAAGAAGTCGGGCGAGTAGGCAATGCCTGTAGGATGTTTCTCTGAATTGTTGCGAGTCGTTCATCGCCGCAACGGACATTGCCCGTTGCTCAATGTCTGCCGCGCTCGTTATGCTGCTGAACCCTTTAATCAGATCCGCGTAGCGGCGCCAACCGTGCCGCCCGGGATGTCTTAGTTAACGGATCCGATGATGAATGCACCGCTGAAGGCGTTCGGCCCGATCAAGGCCGTGATTTTCGATATGGACGGTTTGTTGCTGGACACCGAGGGCATTTATACGGAGGTCACCTCGCTGATTGCCCAGCGTTACGGGCGCACCTTCGACTGGAGCGTCAAGCAGAACATCATTGGTCGCGGGGCCAACGATCTGGCGAACTACGTGGTGCAGGCGCTGGATCTGCCGATCACCGCCGAAGAGTTTCTGGTGATCCGCGAGCCGCTGATGCGCGAGCGTTTCCCCACCGCACAAGCGATGCCCGGTGCCGAGGAGCTGATTCGCCACCTCAAAGCGCACAACATCCCGATTGCTGTGGGCACCAGTTCATCGCGTCAATCGTTCGGGCAGAAAACCACGCTGCACCGCGACTGGTTCGCGTTGTTCGATTTCATCGTTACTGCAGACGATCCGGAAGTCGGCGCGGCCAAACCGGCACCGGATATTTTCCTCACCGCCGCCCGACGCCTGGGCGTCGCGCCTGAAGATTGTCTGGTATTCGAGGATTCGCCGTTTGGCGTGACCGCTGCGAAAGCCGCAGGCATGACAGCGATCGCCATCCCCGATGCCGCCATGGCCGATGAAAAGTACGCACACGCTGACGGGATTCTTCGCACACTGAAAGCGTTCACCCCGAGTGCATACGGCTTGCCGGCGCTGGAATAGGCGTAGACATCTGAGAAAAAAAAACGCCGCCCCTCGGTGAAAAGAGGGGCGGCGTTTTTCGTTCAGTCGACTCAGATAAATCAGGCGCCGAAACCACCGTCGATGGTCAGGCTGGCACCGGTAATGTAACCGGCTTCCGGGCCTGCCAGATAGGCAACGAAACTGGCGATTTCTTCGGCTTTGCCGTAACGACCGACGGCCATCAGCGGAATCAGGCTTTCGGCGAAATCACCGTGCGCCGGGTTCATGTCGGTATCAACCGGACCTGGTTGCACGTTATTGACGGTGATACCGCGTGGGCCGAGGTCGCGGGCCAGGCCTTTGGTCAAACCGACCAGTGCCGATTTGCTCATCGCATACACACCGCCACCGGCGAAGGGCATGCGGTCGGCGTTGGTGCTGCCGATGTTGATGATGCGTGCGCCTTCGCCCATGTGTTTGGCAGCTTCTTGCGAGGCAATGAAGACGCTGCGAATGTTGATTGCCACGGTCTGGTCGAAGTCTTCAAGTTTGAAGTCTTCCAGCGGTGCGACGGCCAGCACGCCAGCGTTGTTGACCAGAATGTCGAGGCGGCCAAAGGCTTCGACGGTGGCGCTGACGGCGTGGCGGATGGCGGCGGCATCGGCGCTGTCGGCCTTGATCGCCAAGGCTTTGCCGCCGTCGGCGGTGATGCTGTTCTGCAACTCTTCGGCTTTCGCGGCGGAGCTGACGTAAGTGAAGGCTACTGCAGCGCCTTCAGCGGCCAGACGTTTGACGATGGCTGCACCGATACCACGGGAACCGCCTTGAATCAGAGCGACTTTGCCGCTGAGGTGTTGAGTGGTCATGTTCGATCTCCAGACTATTCAAGGCGAAATGCCTTGGTGTTGGTGGCGAGTATCGGCGTGGTATCGACAACTGTGTAGACCATGATTGCTATAGTCTGTGTAAACCAAAAGTTTATAGTGACGATCATGGAAACCTTCAGCAGCATCGAATGCTTTGTGCGCAGTGCCGAAGTCGGGAGCTTCGCCGAGGCCGCACGACGCTTGAGTCTCACCCCGGCGGCCGTCGGCAAGAGCGTGGCCAAACTCGAGGTTCGGCTCGGCGTGCGGCTGTTCCAGCGTAGTACACGCAGCCTGACGCTGACCGAGGCCGGGCAACTTTTCCTCGATCAGGTGAGTGGCAGTTTGACGACCATTCAAAATGCCGTGGCCAATCTGTCCAGTATCGAAGGGCTGCCGGCGGGGACGCTGAAAGTCAGCATGGGCGCAGCATTTGGCTGTCTGCATATCGTGCCGATGCTCGGTGAGTTTCTGCGACGATACCCCGCGATCAATCCGGATTGGCATTTCGATAATCGACAGGTCGATCTGATTGCCCAGGGCTTTGATGCGGCCATCGGTGGCGGTTTCGAACTGCCGCAAGGCGTGATCGCACGCAAGTTGAGCCCGGCGCACCGGATATTGGTCGCGTCTACCGACTATTTACAGGCCAATCCCGAGATCATCGAGCCGGATGACCTCAGCCATCACGACGGCATTCTGATTCGCTCGCCGCAAACCGGGCGCGTGCGTTCCTGGCAATTGACCGGACGTAATCCACAGAACTGTCGGCCGTTGATGCTCAAGGCGCGGATGACCATGAGTGATTCCGAGGCCGCTTGCAGGACGGCGGCGCAAGGCTTGGGGATTGCGCTGGTGAGCATGCCGTTTGCGGTGGGCTATCTGGAGGCGGGGACGTTGCAGCGGGTGTTGCCGGACTGGTTTGTTGATGATGGCAACATCTCGATTTACTACGCCGAGCATAAATTGTTGCCGGGCAAGACTCGGGCGTTTGTGGATTTTTTGATTGAGCAGTTTGCGGAGCAGGGGGTGGCGCGGCGGTTCAGTGCGATTTGAGCAAGGCTTTAGACCGAATCGCTGCCTTCGCGAGCAGGCTCGCTCCCACATTTGGAATGCATTTCCCCTGTGGGAGCGAGCTTGCTCGCGAATGGGTCGACTCGGTTTTCGCTGATGGCCTCAGCGGGCAAACCGCCCCGGCCAGCCAATGATGTTCTTCGGCCGCGGTGTCGCATAAGTCCGCACTTTCGACGTCGACAAGCGCAAACGCACCAACGATTCCGCAATCGTCACCGCCGCCGTCACGCCATCCACCACCGGCACCCCGGTTCGCCGACGAATTTGCTCATCCAGCCCGGCCATGCCGCCGCAACCCAGGCAGATCACCTCGGCTTTGTCCTGCGTCACCGCCAACTCCGCCTGATGCACGATCGCTTCCAAGGCACGCTGCGGCTCGTGTTCCAGTTCCAGCACCGCCAAACCACTGGCCCGTACCGATGCACAACGATCCCACAGACCGGACAATTTCAGCCGATCCTCGATCAGCGGCACGGTGCGATCCAGTGTGGTCACCACCGAATATGCGTGCCCCAGAAACATCGCCGTACTCGCCGCCGCATCGGTGATGTCCACTACGGGCACATTGAGCAATTCCTGCAAACCTTCCCGGCCATGTTCGCCATAACCGGCCTGAATCACCGCATCGAACGGCTGATCGTAGGACATCACCCGATCCATCACCGCAATGGCTGCCAGGTAGCTTTCGAAGTTGCCTTCAATCGAGTCGGCACCGAAGTACGGCGTCAAACCGACAATTTCCGTTCCGGGCGAAGCAACGGCCTGCGCCGAGCGGGCAATGGCGTCAGTGATGGATTCGGTGGTGTTGACGTTGACCACGAGAATACGCATGGGGAAATCCTTATAGCGGGCAGTTCTGCGGCCCGAAGTCCGGGCCGCGAGGGAATTAATGGCAGACGTTGTCGACAGCGATCGATTCGCCGCTGATGTCGGTGTAGTGCGGTTGGCATTTGGCGATGATCAGGTAGAGCATCCCGGCAATCCCCGCGCCGATCAGCCAGGAGAATGGCGAAACGCTGTGGAACCCCGGCACCAATGCCAGGACGATGGCGATCAGCGCCGCAGGAATAAACGCCGCCACCGCACGGAAATTGATCCCGCGGCTGTAGTAATAAGCGCCGTTGGGATCTTCGCTGTAGAGCTGCGGTACGTTGATCCGACCTTTGCGGATCAGCCAGTAGTCGACCATGATCACGCCGTACAACGGGCCGAGCAGGGCGCCGAGGCCGGACAGGAAGTACACGATCACCAGCGGGCTGTTGTAGAGATTCCACGGCAGGATCAGCACCGCGATGGTCGCGCTGATCAGCCCGGCGCGACGGAACGTCAGGTACTTCGGCGCCAGGTTGCTCAGCACGAAGGCCGGGGCGACGAAGTTGGCCATGATGTTCACCGCCACGGTGACGATCAGAAACGCCAGGCAACCGAGCACCAGGAAGAACGTGTTGGGAATCGAGGCGATGATCTCGGTCGGGCTTTCGATGATCCGGCCATTGATCTGAAATTGCGCACCGCAGAGCAGGACTGTGATCGCGGCGAACACCAGAATATTCACCGGCAAACCCCAGAAGTTTCCTACCTTGATGGTCTTGCGGCATGGCGAAGAGCGGGCGAAGTCGCAGAAATTGAGGATCAACGTGCCGTAGATCGCCAGCCACAACGCGCCGCCGGCAAAGATGTTGCGCCACATCTCGCCACCGGTCAGTGGTTCGCGGATCGACCAGGCGATGGTCGCGTTGGCCTGGAAGTACATCCACGCGGCGAGGGCGGCCACGGTCAGCAGAATCACCGGTCCGGCAAACGCTTCGTAGCGGCGCACCATTTCCATGCCGTAGGCAAGGATCGCCAGTTGCACGAACCAGATCGCCACGAAACACACCCAACCCAAAGTCGACAGACCCAGAATCGCGTTGTGGTCGTATTCGGCGAAACCGGGATGCACCGCTGTGAGCAATACGCGGAACACCACCGAGGCCAGGTACGTCTGAATCCCGAACCAGGCAATGGCGATAACCGCCCGGATCAGTGCAGGAATTTGCGCACCGTGAATGCCGAAACTGATCCGGCTGATCACCGGAAACGGCACGCCGGTTTTCTGTCCCATGTAGCCGGACAGGTTCATGAAGAAGTACACCAGCGCCGCGCCAATCCCCAGCGACAGCAGAATCTGCCAGCCTCCCAGGCCCAAAGCGTAGAGGCCGATGGCGAAGGAGTAGTTGGCGATGTTGTGCACGTCGTTCGTCCACAGGGCGAAGATGCTGTATTTGCCCCAGCGCCGACCCTCGGCCTTGGTCGGCGCGAGATCGCTGTTGTGCAGGCGCGGGCTCAGTTGTAACGGCTCGGTCAGACCGTCATCGGGTAACGGTTGGTCGAGGGCAGAGGCGGGCAGATTCAGCGCGATGTTATTGGAGAGACTTGTACGCATTCCGGCAGGCTCCTGATGTGCAGGGCCGCGATGACTGTGCATGAGCGTTCAGGCTCGACATATCTTCGTCGCGGCCAGCGAACATCACTGGTTACGGGGCATCTGCAGCCTGTACGGGATAGGGCGCTTCAGGCTTGCGGATCGAAAGTGTGTATGTTTTGCAGTTTTGTATACAAAACATGTATGCACTAAAGCCAGATCTGTGCCAGTTGCGGATCTATGCGCAGCCGTGTTCATTTCGAAAAGTTATCGAGGAGCGCTAAGTGTTTGAAAGTAATTGGTTAAAAATTGACCGTTCGAACAGGTATTTATTTTGGGCGGGGGATTTTGATAGCGGGCGGAGGCGAGGAGTTTTTGGCAGTGATGTAACTTTTCAGGGCGCTGAAAGAAAAAAGTGCACACATAAATGGCACCGATGGTGACATTCGTGTGTACACATTTTTAGAGTCGCTAAAGGACCTTGTGGCAGCGAGCTTGCTCGCGAATGCGGTATATCAGTGACGTAATTCAGTGACTGACACGACGCTTTCGCGAGCAAGCTCGCTCCCACAGGGAATGGCGTAACAATTCAGATGGTTATGCCTTGCTGATGATATTTCCGGCATGCAACCCGCACTCTTTCTGCGTCGCCTCTTCCCACCACCAGCGGCCTTCGCGCTCGTGCTGGTTCGGCAGGACAGGGCGGGTGCACGGTTCGCAGCCGATGCTGATGAAGCCGCGCTCATGCAGGCTGTTGTACGGCAGCTCAAGCATGCGGATGTAGCCCCAGATTTCTTCACTGGTCATCTGCGCCAACGGATTGAACTTGTACAGGGTGCGCTCAGGTGTAGAGAACGCGGTGTCGATTTCCATCACCGCCACAGCGCTACGCGTGCCCGGGCTCTGATCGCGGCGCTGGCCGGTGGCCCAGGCTTTGACGCCGGACAGTTTGCGCCGCAGCGGCTCGATCTTGCGGATGCCGCAGCATTCGCCATGGCCGTCCTTATAGAAACTGAACAGGCCTTTTTCCTTCACGAACGGTTCGAGTTTCGTGTAGTCCGGCGATACCAGTTCGATGTCGATCTTGTAGTGCTCGCGCACCTGATCGATGAAGCGGTAGGTCTCTGGGTGCAGGCGGCCGGTATCGAGGCTGAACACCTTGACGTTCTTGTTGAGCTTCCAGGCCATGTCCACCAGCACCACATCCTCGGCGCCGCTGAAAGAGATCCACAGGTCATCGCCGAACTCGGCAAACGCGAGTTTCAGAATGTCCTGGGCGGATTTATTGGCATAGGTCGTGGCGAGTTCCACGACGTCGAACGTTGCACTCATCAGGGCGGCTTCCTACAGGTCGGTGGCGCTGGGCGCTCTATATGGCGCTGATGGTAACAAAAAGCTGCGGGGCTCGGGGGCGTGCTGTGCGTTGCGCGTCTGCATGTGAGTCGCTAGAGTTCGGCCTCGCTCGACTCAAATAATCAATACAACGGGAGTGTCTTGTGGAAATTGCTTGCCTGGATCTTGAAGGGGTGTTGGTGCCGGAAATCTGGATCGCCTTCGCCGAAAAAACCGGAATCGAATCCCTCAAGGCCACCACCCGGGACATTCCCGATTACGACGTGCTGATGAAGCAGCGCCTGCGCATTCTCGACGAGCACGGCTTGAAGCTGTCGGACATTCAGGAAGTGATCGCCACGCTCAAGCCGCTTGATGGCGCGGTGGAGTTCGTCAACTGGCTGCGTGAGCGCTTTCAGGTGGTGATTCTGTCGGATACGTTTTACGAGTTCTCGCAGCCGCTGATGCGCCAACTGGGCTTCCCGACCTTGCTTTGCCATCGTCTGATTACTGACGAGACCGGGCGGGTGACCAGCTATCAGTTGCGTCAGAAAGATCCCAAGCGCCAGTCGGTGCTGGCGTTCAAGAGCCTGTATTACCGGGTGATTGCGGCGGGGGATTCGTATAACGACACGAGCATGCTGGGTGAGGCGGATGCCGGGATTCTGTTCCATGCGCCGGAGAATGTGATTCGGGAGTTTCCGCAGTTTCCTGCCGTGCATACCTTTGCCGAGCTGAAGCAGGAATTCTTGAAGGCCTCGAATCGGGATTTGAGTTTGTAGTCGTCTGGAAAGGCCCCTTCGCGAGCAGGCTCGCTCCCACATTTGCAATGCATTCACCCTGTGGGAGCGAGCCTGCTCGCGAAGCTTTAAGCTTTTAAAGGTTCTGCAGGGTTTCGAGGAGGATTCTGACTTTGGTAATCGACTCCTGATACTCCGCCTGCCAGTCCGAATCGGCGACAATCCCGCCACCGCCCCAGCAGCACACCTGCCCATCCTTGACCAACAGACTGCGAATCGCGATGGAGCTGTCCATCTCGCCGCGTACGTCCAAATATAGCAACGAGCCGCAATACAAACCGCGTCGGGTCGGTTCCAGCTCATCAATGATCTGCATCGCGCGAATCTTCGGCGCGCCGGTGATCGAGCCGCCGGGGAAACTGCCGGCAATCAGATCCAGTGCATCGCGATCATCCGCCAGCTCACCGGTGACGCTGCTGACCAGGTGATGCACGTTCGGATAGCTTTCCAGACTGAACAGCTCCGGCACGCGCACCGAGCCGATGCGACAGGTGCGGCCGAGGTCGTTGCGCAGCAGGTCGACGATCATCAGGTTTTCCGCGCGATCCTTGGGGCTGGCCAGCAGTTCGGCGGCGTTGGCGGCGTCTTCGGCGGGTGTCAGGCCACGGGGGCGAGTACCTTTGATCGGGCGGGTTTCTACTTGGCGTTCGCTGACTTTGACGAAGCGCTCCGGCGACAGGCTCAACACCGCGCCGCCCTCGGGCAGGCTCTGGAAACCGGAGAACGGTGTTGGGCAGGCTTCGCGCAATGCGCAATAAGCCAGCCATGGATCGCCCTGACATGCCGCGCGGAAGCGCTGGGCGAAGTTGACCTGGTAGCAGTCGCCGGCCTGGATGTAATGCTGAATACGTTCGAAGGCCTTGCGGTAATTGTCGGCCGAGAGGTCGGCGCTCATCGGCTGGTTCAGTTTGAACGGCGTCATCGATTCAACAAGCGGCTGGCTGAACAGCGCGATCAGACGCTGTTTCTCGCTGTCGATCACGGTCGGGTGAAACACTAATTGGCTGGTGGCCGTCTGGTGATCGCTGATCAGCGCCCAGTCGTACAAACCAAAGCGAGCATCTGGCAATTGCAGATCGTCCAGCGCCTGGCTCGGCAGGTTTTCCAGATGTCGACCGAAGTCGTAGCTCAGGTAACCGATCAAACCGCCGGCGAAGGGCAGCTCACAACCCATTGGCAAATCTGCCTCGCCCAAACGACTCAGATTGTCGCGCAGACGTTGCAGGAAGTGACTGCCGCTTTCGTCCGGCAACACCGCCAGTTGTTGCAGCGGCCAAGCGCTGAGCAGGTCGTAACGGCCACGGTCGGCACTTGGCCGGCCGCTGTCGAGCAGCACGGCGCCGGGGGCGTTGCGAATGGCCGCGAAGTAGTCGGCGGGATTGGCGCGGTAGGGCAGCGGGTGTACGGAGCAGGTCAACATGGGCGGGGCAGATCGGCCGTTGAGGCGGGGTGGGGATTGTAGTCCTCTCCGCTGTCAGATCAAAGTCAAAAGCCTCCCCCTCACCCCAGCCCTCTCCCCCAAGGGGGCGAGGGGGAAAGGGGGCAGATCTTCATGCTTTTCAAGGCCTGAGTTTGACTCGAAATTTCGGGACGGGCGCCGATCTTCATGCTTTTCAAGATCCGAGTTCGGCTCGTTATCAAGCTGGCGAGGGGGAGGGGGCAGATCGGGGGCTTTTCAAGACTTGAGTTCGACTCAAGACTTTCAGGTCGGCGTACTTCCCTCATCCACCTCGGTCAGTCCCCTCTCCCTCTGGGAGAGGGTTAGGGTGAGGGGCTTTTAGCTTTTCAGCTCTTAGCCTTCGACCGCAGGAATATGCCCAAACATCTCCTGAGTAAACGCCACGCGCTCTTCAACCGTCTCCGTGACCCCACGCGCCTTCAGCTCTTCCAGCCGCGCCTCAACCGCATGGGTACGCAACGTCAGCCCACAATCATTGGCGATCTGAATATTCAGCCCCGGCCGCGCATTCAGCTCGAGAATCAGCGGTCCTTTCTCCTGATCCAGCACCATATCAACACCGATATAGCCCAACCCGCACAGCTCATAACAGCCCGCCGCGAGTTTCATGAAACCGTCCCAGTAGGGCAGTTGCACGCCGTCCACCGCGTTGGTGGTGTCGGGGTGTTTGGTGATGATGTTGTTCAGCCAGGTGCCGCGCAACGTCAGACCGGTGGCCAGATCCACACCGACGCCGATGGCGCCCTGGTGCAGGTTGGCCTTGCCGCCGGACTGCCGGGTCGGCAAGCGCAGCATCGCCATCACTGGATAACCCATCAACACGATGATGCGGATGTCCGGCACGCCTTCGTAGCTGATGCTTTTGAAGATCTGGTCCGGGGTCACCCGGTATTCGATCAGCGCCCGATCGCGGTGACCGCCCAGCGAATACAAACCGGTGAGGATGCTCGAGATGTGATGCTCAAGTTCTTCGTGGGCGAGGATCTTGCCCGACACCGTGCGATAGCGGCCCTCGAAGCGGTCGGCAATCACGATGATGCCGTCACCGCCCGCGCCCTGCGCCGGTTTGATAACGAAGTCGCTGCGCCCGCCGATGATCTCGTCGAGCTTGTCGATTTCCTTCTCGGTGGAGATCACGCCATACAGCTCCGGCACGTGAATGCCGGCCTCGATGGCGCGCTCCTTGGTGATGATCTTGTCATCGACGATCGGGTACAAGCTGCGCTTGTTGTACTTGAGCACGTAGTCGGCGTTACGCCGATTGATACCCATGATGCCCCGCGCCTCCAAGGCCTTCCAGGTCTTCCAGAAACCGAACATCAGGCGTCAGCCTTCTTCAGGAAAGCCTTGAAACGCACCAGTTCGGTCAGGCGGTAGCCGCGATAGCGACCCATCGCCAGCATGAAGCCGACCAGAATCAGCAGGATCGCCGGGAAGGTGAACACGAAGTACACCAGCTCAGGCACGGTCATGATCAGGTGCGCCAGCGAGGCGGCGAACAGCGTGCCGATGGCGACTTTCATCGCATGGCTGGCGCCGCGCTCTTCCCAGGTGATCGACAGGCGTTCGATGGTCATGGTCAGAATCACCATCGGGAACAGCGCTACAGACAAGCCGCGCTCCAGACCCAGTTTATGGCTGAACAGACTGATCGCCGCGATCAGCACTACGACAAAGGTCAACACCACCGAGAGTCGCGGCAGCATTTGCAGCTTCAGGTGTTCCAGATACGAACGTAATGACAGGCCCAGCGCGGTGATCACGGTAAACAGCAGAATGCCGAAGCCCAGCTGCGTTTCGCGGAAGGCGAGGGCGATCAGTACCGGGGTAAACGTGCCGAGGGTCTGCAGGCCGATCAGGTTGCGCAGAATCAGGATCACCAGCACGCCAATCGGGATCATCACCATGATCATGAACGTCTGCTGGGTCTGCAGCGGCAGGCCGTACAGCGAGTATTCAAGGAAGTTGGCGTCGGTGTTCTCGTCGGTCAGCTTGGCCAGACGAATCGCGTTCATCTCACTGTTGTTCAGGCTGAAGGTCACATTGGCTTTCTTGCCGCCGTCGACGGTGATCAGGTTTTCATCGCCGGTCCACCACAGCAGGCGGTCGGTCGGCAGGCCTTGCTCGCCGGTTTCCGGGTTGAAGTACAGCCAGTCGTTGCCGTTGAAGCTGCGCAGCCACAGTTCAGGCATTTGCGGCTGGTCGGCGACGAGGCGGATGGTGTGGACTTTTTCCACCGGCACGTGGGCGATGGACAGCAGCAGTTCGACGATTTTGGCTTTGTGCGCGGTCGACGGATCGCCGGCCAGCAGCAGTTTCACGTTGTCGTCATTGAGGTTGTTGACGCGTTTGATCGCCTCGCCAATAAACGTTTCGACGTCGGCCGAGTGCTGGCGAATCGGCGCGAGCAGGGCTTCGGCGGCGATTTTTTCCGGGCCTTCGATGGCGATGCTGTCGCGGAAGGTCGGGCCTTTGATCTTGGTCTTTTCCGCGGTGTAGCGCTTGGTCAGCACCAGACGGTAATAAAGGGTCTGGTTGCCTTTGGCGCGACGTGCCGACCAAGTGACCTTGCGGTTGCCATCGACGCGGTTCACAGCGACGCCGTAGTTATTGGAGATAAAGCTCTCGTTGAGGCTGACGTAGTCGCGGCTCAACGGTGGCACGAACATCTGGATCTTCACCGGATCCTTGGTGCTGGCGACGAACTCGACCTTGGCGTCGATGTTCCACAAGTCGTCGGTCGCATCTTCGGTCACCGGGATGCCGAGCACGAAAATCTGATAGGCCGTAACCGAAACGCCCAGGAGCACCAGAATGGTGATCAGGATTTTCAGGTGGAAGGTTAGAGAACGCATGGAAATTACTCGGCGGTATGAGCGGCGATGGTGCAGGCGGGTTTGCCGGCAGCGTATTTAAGACTGGGGTCGACCAGCGCGTCGAAGCGTTTCAGTGCCTCGGAGCCGATCAAAAGCGGATATTGGAACGCACTTCGGTCGGTCAGGTTCACTTCGATGCTGCGCATCGCTGATCCCATGCAGATATCCAGCTCGATCACCGGACGGGCGGTGTACTTCTTGCCTTCTTCCGGGTCGTAGTCGCCGGCGCGGCGTTTGATCTTGCTGACCCGGGCCAGTGGCCTTTCGATCGGGTGCGAATGCGCGGCGTCGATGGCCAGGTAGAAACGTACCCAGGACTCACCGTTGCGTTTAAAGCGTTTGATGTCGCGGGCACTCAGCGAGGCGGTTTTCGCGCCGGTGTCGAGTTTGGCTGCGACTTCCAGATTGATGCCATCAAGCGAAGCGTATTCGTTGAGGCCGTACACGGTTTTTTCCCCCGCGGCGGCGAGGCCGGGCAGGCAAAACAGGGCAAAGAATGTGGGGAAGGGCTTGAGTCTCATAAATCCTGGTGCGCAGCGTTCCGTTTTCGGTTCAGGTCCTTGGCAAAACTTGCGCAAGGCCCTTCGTGTGCCTGGCAGCTTTATATGACAAGCCGTACAAATGGCCAGCAAATGCGGGCGGCATTCTAGCACGGTGGGTTTATGGCGCCAGCGCCGGGACCGGTCTATAACCCTTGGGGATGTCAGAAGCTGTTATTAGACGATTGTCGACAATGTCTATTTATCCTTTGACTGACGCGGGCGAATTAGCTAGTTTTTGCCGCATTGGATTTAAAGGTGTCGACAATCATGCTGGATCAACTCGATCCCCCGGTCATCAGCGGCGACGATTCCGAGACACTCTCGGAAAACGTCTTCCGGCGCATTCAGGCGGCCATCGTCAAAGGCGAGATCGCCCCGGGCAGCAAGATCTCCGAGCCGGAGCTGGCGCGCACCTACGGCATCAGCCGGGGGCCATTACGTGAGGCCATCCATCGGCTCGAAGGCCAGCGTCTGTTGGTGCGTGTACCGCACGTCGGTGCGCGGGTGGTCTCGCTCAGCCACGCCGAATTGCTCGAACTCTACGAAATCCGCGAATCCCTCGAAGGTATGGCCTGCCGTTTGGCAGCCGAACGCATGAGCGTCGAAGAAATCGACGAACTGCGCCGCGTGCTGGAAACCCATGAGCGCGATGCGGCGTTTCAGGCCGGTGTCGGCTATTACCAGCAGGAAGGCGATTTTGACTTCCACTACCGGATCATCCAGGGCAGCGGCAACCGCACGCTGACGCAGATGCTCTGCGGCGAGCTCTATCAACTGGTGCGCATGTACCGCATCCAGTTTTCCACCACGCCGAACCGCCCGCGTCAGGCCTTCGCTGAACACCACCGGATTCTCGATGCCATCGCCGACCGTGACGGCGAACTCGCGGAATTGTTGATGCGTCGTCACATCGGCGCCTCGAAACGCAACATCGCCCGTCACTACCAGGACGGCGCCCACAATAAGACAGCCACTGAACGAGGTGAGTCATGAGTTCCAAGCACAGCACTCCAGGCCAGCGTTTCCGCGATGCGGTCGCCAGCGAGCATCCCTTGCAAGTGGTTGGCGCGATCAACGCCAACCACGCGCTGCTGGCCAAGCGCGCCGGTTTCAAGGCGATCTACCTGTCCGGTGGCGGGGTGGCGGCAGGCTCGCTCGGCGTGCCGGATCTGGGCATCACCGGCCTGGATGATGTGCTGACTGACGTTCGGCGCATCACTGACGTTTGCGATCTGCCGCTGTTGGTCGACGTCGACACCGGTTTCGGCTCCTCGGCGTTCAACGTGGCGCGCACGGTCAAATCGATGATCAAGTTCGGCGCGGCGGCAATTCACATCGAGGATCAGGTCGGCGCCAAGCGCTGCGGCCACCGTCCGAACAAAGAGATCGTCAGCCAGCAGGAAATGGTCGACCGCATCAAAGCCGCCGTTGACGCCCGTACTGACGACAGCTTCGTGATCATGGCGCGTACCGATGCGCTGGCGGTGGAAGGTCTGGAATCGGCACTCGACCGCGCTGCCGCGTGCATCGAGGCTGGCGCTGACATGATTTTCCCGGAAGCGATCACTGAGCTGGAGATGTACAAGCTGTTCGCCAACCGTGTGAAAGCGCCGATCCTGGCCAACATCACCGAGTTCGGCGCAACGCCTCTTTACACCACCGAGCAACTGGCTGGCGCCGACGTGTCGCTGGTGCTCTATCCGCTGTCGGCGTTCCGCGCGATGAACAAGGCTGCGGAAAACGTCTACACGGCGATCCGCCGCGACGGCACACAACAGAATGTCATCGACACCATGCAGACTCGCATGGAGCTTTACGATCGCATCGATTACCACACCTTCGAGCAGAAGCTCGATGCGTTGTTTGCACAAAAGAAAGGCTGAATCAAACCCTGTGGGAGCGAGCTTGCTCGCGAAGGTCGCCAACGATAACGCGGTGTCCCTGATGCGCCGAGGTGTTCCAGCCACCTTCGCGAGCAGGCTCGCTCCCACAAGTTTTCCCCATACAAATTCAAAAAGATTGGAGAACACAATGGCCGAAGCAAAAGTACTCAGTGGCGCCGGGCTCCGTGGCCAGGTTGCCGGGCAAACCGCACTGTCTACCGTGGGCCAGGCCGGTGCCGGGCTGACCTATCGCGGCTACGACGTGCGCGAACTCGCTGCCGATGCGCAATTTGAAGAAGTCGCCTACCTGCTGCTCTACGGCGAACTGCCAACCCAGGCACAACTCGACGAATACCAAGGCAAGCTGAGCAAGCTGCGCGACCTGCCGCAAGCCCTCAAAGAAGTGCTCGAACGCATCCCCGCCGACGCCCACCCGATGGACGTGATGCGCACCGGTTGCTCGTTCCTCGGCAACATCGAACCGGAGAAAGACTTCTCCGAGCAGCGCGACAAGACTGACCGCTTGCTGGCCGCGTTCCCGGCAATCATGTGCTACTGGTATCGCTTCAGCCACGACGGCAAACGCATCAACTGCGTGAGCGACGAGCCAACCATCGGTGGCCACTTCCTGCATTTGCTGCACGACAAGAAGCCGAGTGAACTGCACGTCAAAGTGATGAACGTCTCGCTGATCCTTTACGCCGAGCACGAATTCAACGCCTCGACCTTCACCGCGCGCGTTTGCGCCTCGACCCTGTCCGATCTGTATTCCTGCGTAACGGCCGCAATCGGTTCGCTGCGCGGTCCGTTGCACGGCGGCGCCAACGAAGCGGCGATGGAAATGATCGAGCGCTTCTCGTCTCCGGAGGAGGCGATCAAAGGCACCCTCGGCATGCTCGAGCGCAAGGACAAGATCATGGGCTTCGGCCACGCGATCTATAAGGACAGCGACCCGCGCAACGAGGTGATCAAGGGCTGGTCGAAAAAACTCGCGGATGAAGTCGGCGACAAGGTGCTGTTCCCGGTTTCCGAAGCCATCGACAAGACCATGTGGGAGCAGAAAAAACTGTTCCCTAACGCCGATTTCTACCATGCCTCTGCGTATCACTTCATGGGCATCCCGACCAAGCTGTTCACGCCGATCTTCGTCTGCTCGCGCCTGACCGGCTGGGCTGCGCATGTGTTCGAACAACGCGCCAACAACCGCATCATCCGCCCAAGCGCCGAGTACGTCGGCGTCGAACAGCGCAAGTTCGTGCCAATCGAACGTCGCTGAAATGGTGAGTGCCAACCATCGGCATTGAAATCACCCAGATCCTGTGGGAGCGAGCTTGCTCGCGAATGCGGTAGATCAGTCGACATTGATGTTGAATGTCAATCCGTCTTCGCGAGCAAGCTCGCTCCCACAGTGGTCGGTGTGAATTTCGAGGTCGGTGCCAGGCCCGCCCTTTGAAACCACCGTGACCCGAGTCCTAACCCGATGAACACAGAATTCCGCAAAACCCTGCCCGGCAGCCCTCTGGATTATTTCGACGCCCGCGCGGCGGTCGAAGCGATTCAGCCCGGCAGTTACGACACCCTGCCGTACACCTCCCGCGTGCTGGCGGAAAACC
Organism: Pseudomonas fluorescens; assembly: GCF_902497745.1. Taxonomy (GTDB): domain Bacteria; phylum Pseudomonadota; class Gammaproteobacteria; order Pseudomonadales; family Pseudomonadaceae; genus Aquipseudomonas; species Aquipseudomonas fluorescens_BM. The sequence goes on along the minus strand of NZ_CABVHJ010000034.1, from coordinate 3,868 downwards.
TCGTGCGTCGCTGCGACCCGGCCACGCTCACCGATTCCCTCAAGCAACTGATCGAACGCAAACGCGACCTCGACTTCCCGTGGTTCCCGGCGCGCGTGGTCTGCCACGACATTCTCGGCCAGACCGCGCTGGTCGACCTCGCCGGCCTGCGCGACGCGATCGCCTTGCAGGGCGGCGACCCGGCGCAGGTCAACCCGGTAGTGCCGACGCAATTGATCGTCGACCATTCGCTGGCGGTGGAAGCGGGCGGTTTCGACAAACAGGCGTTCGAGAAAAACCGCGCCATCGAAGACCGTCGTAACGAAGACCGTTTCCACTTCATCAACTGGACCAAAAAGGCCTTCAAGAACGTTGATGTGATCCCGCCGGGCAACGGCATCATGCACCAGATCAACCTGGAGAAAATGTCTCCGGTGATCCAGGTGCGTGAGGGCGTGGCATTCCCCGACACTTGCGTCGGCACCGACAGCCACACCCCGCACGTCGATGCTTTGGGCGTGATCGCCATCGGCGTCGGTGGCCTTGAAGCCGAGAGCGTAATGCTCGGTCGCGCCTCGTGGATGCGTCTGCCGGAAAGCGTCGGCGTCGAACTGACCGGCAAGCTGCAACCGGGCATCACCGCCACCGACATGGTGCTGGCGCTGACCGAATACCTGCGCAAACAAAAAGTCGTTGGCGCATGGCTGGAGTTCTTCGGCGAAGGTGCGGCGGCGCTGACCCTCGGCGACCGCGCGACCATCTCCAACATGGCTCCGGAATACGGCGCCACCGCAGCGATGTTCTACATCGATCAGCAAACCATCGACTACCTGAAACTCACCGGTCGTGAAGACCAGCAAGTGCAGTTGGTCGAGCAATACGCCAAGCTCACCGGCCTGTGGGCAGATAGTCTAAAAGGCGCGCAATACGAGCGCGGCCTGACTTTCGACTTGTCCTCGGTGGTGCGCAACATGGCCGGCCCTAGCAACCCGCACGCCCGCGTCGCGGTGTCGGATCTGGCGGCCAAAGGCATCTCCGGCCAGTGGGATGACGTGCCGGGGCAAATGCCCGACGGTGCGGTGATCATCGCCGCCATCACCAGTTGCACCAACACCAGCAACCCGCGCAACGTCATCGCCGCCGGCCTGCTGGCGCGCAACGCCAACAAGCTCGGCCTGACTCGCAAGCCATGGGTGAAATCCTCGCTGGCGCCGGGCTCGAAAACCGTGGCGCTGTACCTCGACGAAGCAGGGCTGACCACGGAGCTGGAGCAGCTCGGATTCGGCGTCGTCGCCTTCGCCTGCACCACTTGCAACGGCATGTCCGGCGCGCTCGATCAGGTGATTCAGCAGGAGATCATCGACCGCGATCTGTACGCCACCGCCGTGCTCTCGGGTAACCGCAACTTCGACGGCCGCATCCACCCATACGCCAAGCAAGCGTTCCTCGCTTCGCCGCCGCTGGTGGTCGCTTACGCCATCGCTGGCACCATCCGTTTCGATATCGAGAAGGATGTCTTGGGTGTGGTCGACGGCAAGGAAATCCGCCTCAAAGACATCTGGCCGAGCGACGAAGAAATCGACGCCGTGGTGAAGTCTTCGGTCAAGCCTGAGCAGTTCCGTCAGGTCTACATTCCGATGTTCGCCGTCCATGAAGACACCGGCCCGAAAGTCACGCCGCTGTACGACTGGCGCGAGATGAGCACCTACATCCGCCGTCCGCCGTACTGGGAAGGCGCACTGGCCGGCGCGCGTCCGCTCAAGGGCATGCGCCCGCTGGCGGTGCTGCCGGACAACATCACCACCGATCACCTGTCGCCATCCAACGCGATCATGCTCGACAGCGCCGCCGGCGAATATCTGGCGAAAATGGGCCTGCCGGAAGAGGACTTCAACTCCTACGCCACGCATCGTGGCGACCACTTGACCGCGCAGCGCGCAACGTTTGCCAACCCGAAACTGTTCAACGAAATGGTCGTGGAAAACGGCAAGGTCAAACAGGGTTCGCTGGCGCGGGTCGAGCCGGAAGGCAAAGTGATGCGCATGTGGGAAGCCATCGAAATCTACATGGAGCGCAAGCAGCCGCTGATCATCATTGCTGGCGCCGATTACGGTCAGGGTTCATCCCGTGACTGGGCGGCAAAAGGCGTGCGACTGGCCGGCGTCGAGGCGATTGCCGCTGAAGGTTTCGAGCGCATTCACCGCACCAACCTGGTGGGCATGGGCGTGTTGCCGTTGGAGTTCAAGCCGGGTACCGACCGTCATACGCTGGCCATCGATGGCAGCGAAACCTACGACGTGATCGGCGAGCGCAAACCGCGTGCGGATCTGACGCTGGTGATCCATCGCAAGAACGGTGAGCGCGTTGATGTGCCGGTGACTTGCCGTCTGGATACCGCTGAAGAAGTGTCGATCTACGAGGCTGGGGGCGTGTTGCAGCGCTTCGCTCAGGACTTCCTTGAAGAGTCGGCGGTTGCCGTTTAAATCAACTGATGCGGGCATGGGGTTTCAGGCCCCATGCCTTCGGTAAGGAGCAATATGGCTCACGCACCACAGATTAAAATCCCCGCCACTTACATGCGCGGCGGCACCAGCAAAGGCGTGTTTTTCAGCCTCAAGGATCTGCCCGAAGCGGCGCAGATTCCCGGCCCGGCTCGCGACGCTTTGCTGCTGCGCGTAATTGGCAGTCCCGACCCGTACGACAAACAAATCGACGGCATGGGCGGCGCGACTTCAAGCACCAGCAAAACCGTGATCCTGTCGAAAAGCATCAAGGCTGATCACGACGTCGATTACCTGTTCGGTCAGGTCTCCATCGACAAGCCGTTCGTCGACTGGAGTGGCAACTGCGGCAACCTCTCGGCAGCGGTCGGTTCGTTCGCCATCAGCAATGGCCTGGTCGATGCCAGCCGCATTCCGTACAACGGTGTCGCAGTGGTGCGCGTGTGGCAGGCCAACATCGGCAAAACGATTATTGCCCACGTGCCGATCACCAACGGCGAAGTGCAGGAGACCGGTGATTTCGAACTCGACGGCGTGACCTTTCCGGCGGCTGAAGTCCAGGTTGAATTCATGGATCCGGCGGCGGAAGAAGAGGGTGGCGGTGGTTCGATGTTTCCCACCGGCAACCTGGTCGATGAGCTGGAAGTGCCGGGTGTCGGCACCTTTAAGGCAACCATGATCAATGCCGGCATCCCGACGATTTTCGTCAATGCCGCAGACATTGGTTACACCGGGACCGAGTTGCAAAGTGCGATCAACAGCGATCCGCAAGCGCTGCAGATGTTTGAGAAGATTCGGGCTTATGGCGCGCTGCGCATGGGCCTGATCTCCAATCTTGACGAAGCGGCCAAGCGTCAGCACACGCCGAAAGTCGCGTTCGTTGCCAAGCCTGCGGATTACGTGGCGTCGAGTGGCAAAGCGGTTGGCGCCGGTGATGTGGATTTGCTGGTGCGGGCGTTGTCGATGGGCAAGTTGCATCACGCGATGATGGGCACGGCGGCCGTGGCCATCGGCACCGCTGCAGCAATCTCCGGCACCTTGGTAAACCTTGCCGCCGGTGGCGTTGAACGTAATGCCGTGCGCTTCGGGCATCCATCCGGGACGTTGCGCGTTGGCGCTGAAGCCAGCCTGGAAAACGGCGAGTGGGTGGTGAAGAAAGCCATCATGAGCCGTAGCGCACGCGTTCTCATGGAAGGCTACGTGCGCATCCCGGGTGATTCTTTCTGATTTGAGATTTTTCACCCTCACCCCAGCCCTCTCCCAAAGGGAGAGGGGGCCGACCGAGGTGTCTGGGGTTGTACATCGACCTGAAAGATCGAGTCGATTATGGGTTCGAGGGGCCGACCGAGGTGTCTGGGGTTGTACATCGACCTGAAAGATCGAGTCGA
>NZ_CABVHJ010000033.1:26422-29105 GCF_902497745.1 Pseudomonas fluorescens | reverse complement strand
GTGCAACACCTGATGTAAGGTGTTGCCATGTCTACCCAATATAACCACCTGAGTACCGAGGAGCGCGTCACCATTATGGTGATGCTCTTTCAACGACAGACGCTGCGAGCTATTGCTACTTTGCTAGGCCGGCATCCCAGCACCATTGTGAGATCAGACGCAACTCCCAGCAGCCCAACTACAACGCAATCCAAGCCACAAGCAGGGCTCAACGCCTTCGGCATGTGCCTCGCCGTCAGAAACGTTTATTTCCAGACGCAGAGCTGTTTCAGGTGGTCGTCGAAATGCTCCGCATTGGCTGGTCACCGCAACAAATTGCCAGCAGACTACGCAGCATCTGGCCCGGCCAACCTGAGCGACATGTGAGTCACGAAACTATCTACCTCGCTATCTATGCCTACCCACGCGGAGAGCTAAAGCGTCAGCTGATCAGTTATTTGCGTCAGGCTGACGGCAAACGTCGGAAGCGAACCCAGAGCAATGTGCGTCGGGAACGCTACCCTGCGCAGTTGAGTATTCACCTACGCCCCCCGGAAGTTGCAGACCGTCTAGTCCCAGGGCATTGGGAGAGTGATCTGATCATGGGCGCCAATAATCGCTCTGCGGTTGCCACAATGGTCGAGCGCACTAGTCGTTATGTGATTCTCGCCAAACTCGAAGCGCCCACCGCTGAGGCGGCGGCGCAAGCCATTGTGCGGGAGATGTCGCGGATGGCGCCCTCGCTGCTAAAAACCATGACGCATGATCAAGGCAGCGAAATGGCCCGTCATGGCGAAATCACTGCGCATACTGGAATGAAGATTTATTTCGCCGATCCACACTCGCCTTGGCAGCGTGGTAGCAATGAAAACACGAACGGGTTGTTACGCCAGTATCTCCCCAAGGGCACTGATCTCTCGCTGGTGACGCAGGCGCGACTGGATGAAATAGCCGATTTGCTCAACACCCGCCCCCGCCAGACATTGGGCTGGAAATTTCCAGTCGAGGTGCTGGTGGATTATCTTCAGCTCTGCGCGACCAACAAGCTCGAAACCATTAACTGACCGTTAAGAGAAAGGCCCACCTGAACGCCGACCAGCTACCTGGTGGAGGCGTCTAATGGGTGTTTCTATCGTGTCATTCCAGGCCGTCACATCGCCGATAAAGGGGGGGGTGTATAGCCATTGTTTAAGCGATGGAGGGGGGGTATGTATAGCCGCTGTTTCAGCGACCGAAGGGCTTGGTCATGGGGTAAGCCTTTGGCAGTGGAAGTCGTGTGCAATCAGGTCGGCTCGGTTCGTTCAGACGCTCAACACTCGACCCCCGCCAGGCATTGGGCTGGAAATTTTCAGTCGAGGTGCTGGTGGATTATCTTCAGCTCTCCGCGACCAACAAGCTCGAAACCATTAACTGACCGTTAAGAGAAAGGCCCACCTGAACGCCGACCAGCTACCTGGTGGAGGCGTCTAATGGGTGTTTCTATCGTGTCATTCCAGGCCGTCACATCGCCGATAAAGGGGGGGGTGTATAGCCATTGTTTAAGCGATGGAGGGGGGGTATGTATAGCCGCTGTTTCAGCGACCGAAGGGCTTGGTCATGGGGTAAGCCTTTGGCAGTGGAAGTCGTGTGCAATCAGGTCGGCTCGGTTCGTTCAGACGCTCAACACTCGACCCCCGCCAGGCATTGGGCTGGAAATTTTCAGTCGAGGTGCTGGTGGATTATCTTCAGCTCTCCGCGACCAACAAGCTCGAAACCATTAACTGACCGTTAAGAGAAAGGCCCACCTGAACGCCGACCAGCTACCTGGTGGAGGCGTCTAATGGGTGTTTCTATCGTGTCATTCCAGGCCGTCACATCGCCGATAAAGGGGGGGGTGTATAGCCATTGTTTAAGCGATGGAGGGGGGGTATGTATAGCCGCTGTTTCAGCGACCGAAAAGCTTGGTCATGACGTAAGCCCTCGGCGGTGGAAATCGTGTTTTGTCAGGTAGGCTAGGCTCGTTCTGGCGCCCATGGATAACGATACTTCGAAGACGGGATTGCGTTCAGTTTCGTGATTAGCAAGCTCAAATCATTAACTGACTGTTGCACTTGCTCCTTGAGACTGCCCAGCCTGCTGCAGTACAGCTGGTTTAACAATACTGTGAAAGGTGACGAGCTGGCCAATGAAAGTTACACCTCCAAAGGGTTGAGCACATCGTTGGAAAGTGGCTATGTGTTTGAGGTGGGTCATGGTGCGGGAAATACCTACTTTCTACAGCCGAAGGCGCAACTTGCTCGGTCAGGGATTCACGCTGATGACCACACTGAACAAAATGGCACCCGCGTGTCCGCGACCGGAGGCAATAATGTGCGCAGTTCGTTGGGTGTTAAGGCCTTTATGAAAGGTTATACCGCACACGGTAATGGACAACAGTCGTTTAAGCCGTATGTGGAAACGGATTGGATACATAATTCCGAAGGCTACGGTGTGAGAATGGATCGGGTCGATGTCTCGCAGGAAGGCAGTCGCAACATTGCAGAGTTCAGAGTGGGCGTTGAAGGGGATGTCACGCCTCAGGTGAGCGTCACCGCCAACCTGACTCGTCAGGTTGGAAGTCGTGGTTGGTCAGACACTACTGGCATGCTCGGCTTGAAAGATTCCTTCTAAGGGTCTTTAGATAAATAAAATGCAATACATTGCGACAGACGCCACTGTCACTGTT
>NZ_CABVHJ010000033.1:12529-26402 GCF_902497745.1 Pseudomonas fluorescens | reverse complement strand
TTCAGCTGTAGTGATTCGCTGCACTCAGTGCGGAACTTGCTACGGCAGCAATCGGGAAGAGTCTCCACGCTTGGCCATCAGTGGCTGAGACATATAGGCTAGAGATATGAGACGTGATGGGTGGATATGCCTGATTGGAACAGGTTAGATGACGCATGGATATCATGTGGCGAAAAGTGAATGCGTGATTACCTCAGCACTTCGTCGGTTATGTCGGATCAGTATCGCGAGAGAGTGGATATATAGGGTGATTTTGCGAAAGTAAAACCGAGGCGATGCAGTCCCGAGTGTCTGACAAGGCACTCATAAAGTAATGCTAATTTATTAATAGGGATATCGATATGTCTGTAATGCCAGTTTGGTCAGGTAAGGTTGATGGGGCAAATCCTGATGGGGTTGCAACAGGAATCACTTTAAAAAAAGGAGATGTTATTTCCATCTTGAGTAAGGGGTGGGTGCATTACGCTAACCGTAGCAATGCCTGGGCAGCACCTCAGGGTGCTATTAATACTGATAACGTCACGCTTTGGATTAAACTAGGAAATACTCAGTATCCGGTCGGTAACGGGGTTTATTGTTGGGATGTGCCTGCGGATGGGGAGCTTGTATTATTTTTTGCTGACGGCGCAAACATGTATGCAGATAACAGTGGGAGCTATACTGTTGATGTTTATAAAAATCAGGCGATCGGCCCAGCGACAACGACCAGTCATGAACAAAAAGGGATTCAGTCGGACAATAAATTTACCTTTCAGTTACCCCCAGGCCAGCAATTTGGGGTGACAACCCTCATTAATACCGGGGCTTCTACTGCCGTTAATATCTATGCGCAGAATAACCCCGATACCTTGCTTTATACCGTTGAGGGTACAGGCTACCCGAATAAAACGTACTCCGGGATCTGTTCTACAGGGAGTAACGGCAAGGTGAGAGTGGAAATTCTGTCCAATGGCAAACCCGTCAAAACGACTAAGTTTGCTCACCACATTTTCGATAAAGAGCCCGGCATTGCGGTATTTGCGGCAGAGGACGGTACGGACAATGACTATAACGACGCCATTGTTATCCTTAACTGGCCACTAGGTTAAATCGATACGCTGGAATAGAAAAATAGTGGCACGTCTGTGGCGTGTCACTTAAAGTAATTTCATCTGGTACATTTTGTCAGGCCTTCAACCGATACTTATTGTTTTCAGTGTTGCGCGGGAATAGCCATTCTGTCGATGTTGAGCGAGTGCGACGATCCGTCCCTTTCAAGGTCAAACAAGTTACAGCTGAACATACGCAAGAAAGCTAAAGCGCGCTCAGAACATTCTTCTTCTCATCGTAATTCCCTGTTGGCTCATCGCGGTAATCTGGGGCAGCGGATCAGCGCCCCGTTACTTAGTGGCATCCTGTGTCGGATGGACCAGGCATGGGTGGCCAATGTCGTGATAATGACCTGGCCGAGACAAAGCTCCCTTGGTACGTATGGAATAAATATATGAGATGAGGTGGGTGGTCTTGACTGCGCGAACCAACGAATATAACCACATTGCAAAACTTTTATTCGTGGGTTAATTCGCACTGGATCGCACCTCGAGTCCGACCGGCAGGCGCCTAGGTGATAAACAAACTGTATTTATTGAGGTGCTGCTAACCTATGAAGCTTCCATCAAAAGTCTACGCTATTCAGTATGTGCTCGCGTGCTGTGTTGCGTTCACAGCGATGATGGCTCGCCCCGCTTTCAGTGCTGATGCGATAACGCCTCGGCTACCTGCTAAATTTGATGAGCCGCGCTGGAAAATCATTGTCAGTCCTTATCTCTGGGCGGCATCGCTGAATGGCCATGCCGATGTTGCCGGGCACCACGCAGATGTGGATGTACCGTTCAACGATATATTTAAAAACCTTAACTTCAGCATGATGGGCAATCTCGAAATCACCAATGGCCTTTATGGTATCTATGTTGACGGACAATATACAAAGGTCGATCAGGATGCAGATGTTCACTCCCTGAAATTAGACGCAGATATTACGTCAACAAGTTTGTCGGTGGGAGCGTTCTTCCGGGCGATTGAGGTGCCGCTGGAAGGGACTACTGTCTTTGGCAATCAGCGGGTTTTTGCAGTAGAGCCGACAGCAGGGGTGCGCTGGACGCAGCTTAAAGGGGACTTTGATTTAGCTCAATGGTCGGCGTCCCGCAAACTGGAGTGGACGGATCCATTCATCGGTTTGCGTATCAATACAGATTTGACAGAACGCTGGAACCTTTTCGCTGAGGCGGATGTGGGTGGTTTCAGAGCGGGTTCAGATATGAGTGCACAGGGGCAGGTTTATTTTGGTTATCGCACACATATTTTTAGCCAGCCAACTTTGCTGCGCTTCGGGTACAGGGCGCTTTATCAGGATTATGAAGGTGGCGAGGTCCTTGGCCATAAATTCAGATGGGACGTGACGCAGCATGGTCCGGTGGCCGGGGTGTCGTTGGTATTCTAAGTTACAAAAGTGCGCGAGTAGCCAACATGAATAATTTATCTGAGAGGAGCATTCTTTTGAAACGACACGCTCCAAAGTCTATCGGACAAAAATTTGTAAAAGCAGCGACTGTGTTCACAGTTATCGTATCTGTTTTTTCTTTTGGTGTGGCTTCGGCCTGTACAAGTATTTTACTGCCGACGACAGACGGTAGCGGTGTTTATGCCCGCACCATGGAATTCGCATTTGAGCTCAAATCAAATGCGTTAGTCATTCCGCGTCAGTTTGAGTTGAGTAGCACCGGAGTCGACGGCAAGACCGGCAAAAAGTGGAAAGCGAAATATGCTGTTGTTGGCCTTAATGCTCTCGGTGTGACCGCCCTTGTAGATGGTATGAATGAAAAGGGGCTTGCCGGAGGTATTCTCTATTTTCCTGAACTTGCAGGCTATGCGGATGGTAGGAAAACCGATCCGGACAAAGCACTGGCCTCATGGGATGTATTGAGTTGGATTTTAACAAACTTCGCGACTGTTGAAGAAGTGAAAGCATCGATAAATAACGTAACGGTTATCGATGTCAAGCAAGCAGTCATGGGTTTTGCGCCACCCGTGCATTATACAATTCATGATGCCACAGGCGCTTCCTTGGTCATTGAACCGATTGACGGTAAATTCAAGCTCTATGACAATCCGATTGGTGTCATGACCAATGCGCCTGCTTTTGACTGGCACATGACCAATCTCAGAAATTATTTGAAGATCTCCGCCATTAATGCATCGCCGCTAAAGGTCGACGGCGTGACATTGAAACCACTTGGTCAGGGTTCAGGTCTGCTTGGAGTACCTGGTGATCCAACACCACCGTCTCGTTTTGTGCGGGCTGCTGCCTATTCTCTTACCGCAAAAAAACAGGCGAGTGGTATAGACAGTGTTCGTCTTGCAGAACACATCATCAATAACTTTGACATTCCTAAAGGCTGGATACAGACAAATGATGAAGCCAATATGCCATTGGAGTACACGCAGTGGTCGACCATTACTGACCTGAAAAACAGAAAATACTATATCAAAATGTATGATGACCAAGTGCTTCGTAGCATTGATATCAGTGCGTTTGATCTGGATGCAAAAGAACTCAAAAGGGCGCCTCTGGGGCGGCAGTTGTCCCCGCCAGCGGTTATCTTCGCCAACTAAAACTTAGATGACCTTACCAACGGAGCAAAAAAGATGAGTTCAACCAGAACACTTTTTGTCGGGGTGGCGTTGGCCAGCCTGGTACTCGGCGGTTGTACTTCAAAAATCACCCAAAAGGAGCAGTACTCAGGGTTTCTTCCTGACTACAACAGCCTGCAGGAAGTCACCACCCCCAGTGGTGGAAAAGCCATGCGTTGGGTGTCCCCATCCTGGAACGCGAACGCTTACACCACCGTAGTCTTCAAGCAGCTGGAACTGTATCCCGCCCCCCAGCCTAATGAGAGGGTCAACCGTCAGACGCTGGATCAGTTGCAAGCCTACATGAGCGACAATGCCAAGAACGTGCTGAGCCAGAAGTACCGTGTAGTGTCGACTTTCGAACCAACCGTCGCCCCTTCACAGATCCTTGTCTTACGCGCCGCGATTACCGGAGTCACGGCCTCTAATGAAGGCATGAAATGGTATGAGGTACTTCCAGTCGCGGCCGCGATTGGAGCGACTGAGGCGGCCACCGGTCACCGCGACCAAGATACCGAACTGTACATCGAGGGCGAACTGATCGACGCCAGTAACGGCCAAACCATGGCCAAAGTTGTGCGTAAACTTTTGGGGGAGCAAGTAAGAAATGCAAGCCAGCCAATTACTGCTAACAATTTCAAGGCGGCAATAAAAGATATGACCAACGACATGCAACTGTTCTACAAATAACAGCAGAACGTATCACTTGTTCAATCAATAGGGCTGAGCCGGTGTGGCTGCCGGAACATCTGCCTCCGACTAGCACTGCATCTCCGTTTTTTGGCGATCTGATCTCAGTTCGACCTCATCTTCTAGTGGTCAGAATGGCTAATTCGTTTGCAACCGCAGCGATATGCCAGACGTGCGGGGTCGTCAGTAGTTTGCTATGTGAGGGCTGTGTCATCAAGCGTATTGCTAAAGCTGAATCCAGTTTAGCCAAGGCATCCTTTTATCCCTCCCGCCAATGATAACGGCCGCACCTGCTGGGAACGTCGGAAAGCATTTATCGCGGGCGTAACAAATTTGTTTTTGGGGGGGGGCGGTCTCTAGGCCTTGGGAAGTGCAAGCTTTTCTAACCTGCTTTTACTAATGCGACATGACTATTACTAAACAACAAAGGTGAATTGCCATGGCAAAACTTCATATACTTTATGGAGGTCACAATAGCAGAAAAGGATATTTAATCGCGAAAGGGCCACAAGACCTGCCATTCCTTGAAATATACACATCACCAATAGAAGACATGGAGCGTTCAACATCAACATGGGTAACAGACCCTAATCAGACAAGCATTCCTTATAGGACCTTTATAAGTGAAAAATACAATCGAGCGCTTGCAGTTGGTGAGGGCGACTTTGCGATTCTGTCTGACAAAGTAAATCCGAGTGTTGGTAATTTGCAGTTTATAATATATGGTGATGTGATGGATTTTGACGTTTTATTAAGGGACGTTAAAGCAAATTTATACCTGACTGTAAACAGAAACCTTCTACCTGTTTTCGCCAAGCTGGATAGCAACAACGTACAAAAATTTATTTGGAATACTATTTGGGTCTCGTAATTTGACACTAAACCGCACTTGCTAAAAGCGGGCTGTTTTAGTGAGTTGAACTCATTCCTGGCCCTTCGCGTTTAGGCCCCCAAGGGAATTTCGTAGGGCGTGAAGCGCACGACTTCCTCCCTTGGCAAATCATTCAGCGGTAAGACCAGTTTCCAGGACTTTTCGGGTCTTGAGTTTCCGATCAATAAGATCGGTCGTGAATTCATCCACCCCGGCCGGCTTTCGGGTCAGGAGGTGCGTCGTACCCATCCATTGGTTGAGCATCCTGAAGGGATGCTCAACCGTCTGTTTTCGGACTCGTATCATCGCAGGGGGTTGAGATTTTATGTCTCAGTCGATACATACTGGCTGATCGGGTAACCCGCGGTAATCGAACACGATTTAGTGCCTGGCGAGCGAACCAAGTCAATGCACCCACTCACATCGACTTGATCGATACCACTTCCACGAACCCGAACTTCTTTCTGGCCATCTTAGTCGCTTCTTGCTCCACAACCAGGGAGCTCAGCGTATCGGCCTCATGTACCATCTCGTGCATCTTGCCTTCAAACTCATTACCGACGCGCAGCGTAACTCTCAGCCTGGGAGTAAAGCCTTTCGAGACCTGTTTTTTTTCGCTGCTTTTATCGGTTCCACCATCACGACATCCGTCACGGCTTGCGCGTGTGTATTGGTTGCCGGCGCGGGAGGCTCAGATCTACCGAGTAGCGCCCGTCGCATCTCTTCTTCCATCAATTCCGTATTCATAACAGCTCTCAGAAAAGGCGCAGTGTATTACTTAACCCATTGTAACCGGAGACACTGCTCTGCTTGGATTTTTTTCGAAGGGGATAGAAGCAGCAGGGAGGACTATTTTAATGTGCAGTTGATCGGGCAGTATGAATTAGTCGACAGGCTACGCGCTCTAGGCGCGGAGCCTGTCGCCAATATTTTAAGTGCTAGGGAAACTCCGAACAAGTCCACAGATGTGCTGAAATACACCTTCACCACCTGACCCGAGCCGCGCATGAGCCAGATGAGCTTTTCCGACTTTGAATACGCCGGCAAGCGCAAGCAAACCCGCCGTGAACGCTTCCTTGCCGAAATGGATCAGGTGGTGCCCTGGAGTGGTCTGTTGGGGTTGATCGAACCGTATTACCCGAAGGCTGGTGGTGGCCGTAAACCGTATCCGCTGGAGACCATGTTGCGCATCCATCTGCTGCAAAACTGGTTTTCGCTGAGCGACCCGGCCATGGAAGAAGCGCTTTATGAAATCACTCCCATGCGTCAATTCGCCCGTCTTACATTAAGCGCGCCGATCCCTGAAGACACCACGATCATGAATTTCAGGCACTTGCTGGAGAAGCATAAATTGGCGCCTGCGATCCTGGCTGTCATCAACGGTTATTTGCAGGAAAAAGGTCTGTCCCTGCGCCAGGGCACCATCGTCGATGCCACGATTATTCATGCTCCCAGCTCAACCAAGAACGAGGAAGGCAAGCGTGATCCTGAGATGCATCAGACCAAAAAAGACAACCAATACTACTTTGGAATGAAGGCCCATATCGGCGCCGATGTGGAGTCAGGGCTGGTTCACCACGTCCACGGCACAGCCGCGAATGTGGCCGACGTAACCCAAGTTGCTGAGTTGCTACATGGCGAGGAAAACGCGGTCTATGCGGACGCCGGTTACACCGGCGTCGAGAAGCGTGATGAGCACGAAAATCGTGAGGTGATTTGGCAGATAGCGGCGCGACGTAGCACTTATTCACGACTGAATAAACGCAGCCGGCTCTACAAGGCCAAGCGCAAAATCGAGTACTGCAAAGCCCAGACGCGGGCCAAGGTCGAACATCCGTTTCGGGTGATCAAGCGCCAGTTTGGTTATGTGAAAGTGCGCTTTCGTGGGCTGATGAAAAACACTGCTCAACTGACCACGCTGTTTGCTCTGTCGAACCTTTGGATGGCTCGAAAACAGCTGATGGGTATGGGCGAGTTACGCGTGTAACGCGGGGAGCTGGGCTGAAAAGCCCGGCGAAGCGGTGCGGGTGGGCCTTTCTGCGCCCAGCAGCGCTGAAAGTCGTTTTCGTTTCGAGTAACAGCACGCACACCGCGAGTTGATCGGAGTTTCCCTAGCCTTCCTATTTTGTTTTTTGTGCACTCGGTTTTGGATTTTCTTTGGGTGTAGTCGCCTTTTTATAGTCGTCCCAGCGCTTCTGTTCTTTCTTGCTGTTCTCTTCGATCTTTTTAAGGTTTTTGACTGGGTTTAATGTTGTATCAGCGTTTGCGGGTAGCGCTCCTGCTAAAAGAAACATGAACGATAATGCACAAATAACGTTTTTTTTGTCCATGATATGCAATTTCTCCAATCCACTGAGGCCGTCGCCATCTTCTATTAATGGTGCGACGAATGCGTTTACTTACGTCCTGGCAAGAAGAGCGAATACCCTAATGCTGGGAAGTGGCCAGTTGCAACTTGAGGTTAGTCATAGATCATCGATGTGTCCAACCCCAGCTAATAACGGAGAGCGGATTTTTTGAGGCTGTATTGTGAGACGTTACGATCAAAAATATGAGACGTGGTGAGGGGGCGGCTAGAGTGGATGAGAATATATTCATGATCGCCTCATCCACTAAAGAATTGTTTCGGTGGGCTAAGTGGGATTAGAGCGATCGAGCATAAAATTCTTATGCGCGTCAGCAGGGGTTTCATTGTCGCGCAGGAGGCAAGAGAGGTTGTATTCATAAGGAGTTAATTATGTTGTGCATAGATCAACGGCGGCCGATCAAGCATCATTACCGAAATCACACTCTCATTATTAAATTCAATTGGAGGCAATATAACGCCAATCCTGAAAGTGCTGTAGTTCTCTGTGAGGAAGTGTCGGGGAAGGCGGTTGTATTGGCGCTTAATGGCCCGTGGACTAGTTTTGATCGGGCGATGACTGAAGCGGTTTTTGCAGCCGAGTCATGGGTAGATAAACAAAATACGCTCACGATCGGTCTCGGTGGACAACAGTAGTTTTCCAGAAATTTTTCTATTTCTATGTCAGAGCATCCACCCAGATGAAGACGTTTTTAATGAGGCTCATAACCATAAACCTGGTCGCATTTGTAGCGCCAACACTTGTGCATGCTGACACGACATCCGATTTTAGTCAGGCAGTGATTTTTTCGCCAGTTCCTGGGGTTGTATGCGATAAAAAGTCAAGCTTCTGTGTTGATGCAGAAGGTATTTCGCTGGATCTGACAGAGGCTTACTTGGATTTTACAGCGATCATCACACTTGCAAATAGGATAGGGGACGGTACCAAGTTAAACAAAAAATCATACTATTTTAGCAATGGCATATATTGTAGCTCTAAAGAGAAGCAGTGTTATGCGGGTCGCCTAAATCCCGAAAAAAGTAGGCGCGAGGTGTCTGAGTTGTCGTTTCAAATATTTGGGCGCGCGCCTTAAGCGGTGTTCAGTCACTCAGGTGTTCGACCGAACCACCGGCAGTGTTTCCGGCGATGTGCTACCAGCCCTTATTACTTCGGCGATTTGAACAGCAACAGAACATCCACATGATCTTAGAGATCCACGATTTGTCAGAGAGCTAACAGCTCCTTGGTCCGCCCGGATTTTTCCATGGCCGGCCTGATTAAAGCCGTTAACGTCTACAGGTAACGTTATGTCAATAGTGCAACAGAAGCCTTCTTCGAGGAGAAAACCATGAATAAGTCCTTCCTTTCGTTTTTTATAACTCTGCAACTGATGGGGGCGGCGATCCCTATAAATGCCGAAGAGCGGGCTGCACTTAGGTCTCCTCAATCAGGTGTACTCTGCGACAATTATTTATGTGCAAACGATGAAGGTGTGTCCCGAGAGCTCACCGAGAAGAATCTCGGCACGAAGGTTGCTGCCAAACTGTTCTCACAGGGCGATTTCAATTTGACCGAATTTACATTCGCCAATGGAATATTTTGCGATGTAAAAGATCGATTGTGCCGAGAGGATCGATATTACGGGGCGGACGGTCGGCGTAGTGGAGCGGTGTCGAAGAAATACACCCAGCTTCTGTTCGGTCAATAAATCACTGGGTGACGCTCTGGTGTCAGAACGGCAGGGCGCCGTAGAGCGGGTACTGAACAGCTCAGGTAATCTTGAGTGCTCTGTTGCATCCGGCTGGCCCGCCTAATTGTATTCCCACTGAGCAACCGCCGCACCATTTGCTTAGGCGAGCAGCACATTGATCTTGTCGGAAAGACATCAGAAAACGGCACTGGCCGATGTGTCTGAAAATACTCGTGCAAGGCTCGCAACGCAGGTAACTCCAGGGCCTGCGCGGCATAACAGAGGCCGACGCGGCGAGCCGGGCATCCCCCTGGCAACCTTCTTTCAGGGGCAGCAACAAATTCGGCAGTGCCTGATGGGCCATGCGTATGAACCCTTCGATGTGATCTCAGGTTTGAATCTCCCCGAGTTTTCTAGACACTCTCCAAGCTCGCTGTGTAACGCTTTTCAAACTCTACCGGCGCTGGCAGATCCCCGAGATGCTGAGTATCCACGTGCGCCCACCGGAAATTGAAGATCGGTTGATGCCAGGTCATTGGGAGAGTGATTTGATCAAGGGCAAGGCCAACGCCTCGTCTGTAGGCACCTTGGTCGAGCGCACCAGTGGTTACCTGATGTTGGTGAAGATGCGCGATGCGACCGCGACTTCCGCCATGCAGGGCTTCAGTGCGGCGCTCAATCGCATGCCGCTGGCGATGCGCAAAAGCATGACCTACGACCAGGGGCGGGAGATGGCCAAGCACGCCGAAATCACCCAGAAGACCGGGGTGGCCATCTATTTTTGCGACCCGCACAGCCCTTGGCAGCGCGCCAGCAACGAGAACATCAATGGCTTGATCCGTCAGTACCTACCCAAGGGCACTGACTTGTCGAAACACAGCCAGGAAGAACTGGATGCCATCGCCCTGGAATTGAACATGCGCCCCCGCAAACGGTTCGATTTTAAATGCCCCATCGAAATTATGAGCCAAGTGATGCACGACGCCATCGCTATGCGCCATGATGCTCCGGCTTCAATTCAATGACCGTGTTGCACTCAGCTCCTGCATCCGCCCAGATTTCTTTAAGAAGGGGGCCCATTAAGAGTTCCTGTCGTCAGGTGATTGAGTGTTTAAGTTACACAGGGGGTATTTGTTTTTTCAATAACCCACGTCTTGGTTGTTCCATTCTGTTTTGAGGATTTATTGCTCATCTGCGATGGGTTCAGAACTAACAATCATGGAAACGCAAGGCGGGCGCTCTCATGCCTCCTATCGTTGGCCTGGATGTCCCGTGCTCGGTGTCTTCTGTTGTGAGACATGAGGGCTAAAAATATGAGATAGGGTGAGGGGTGGCGATTAAGTGAGAGGGCGATAGTTGGATACATCTTTTTTGTTCACAGATTTCTTGCAAAAAATAATGTTTCTACAATACCTAAGGTGCTGCCATGCCAGTATTACCTATTGCAACAAAAGACAGTCTGGTTGGTGTCAAGCTGGACGCCGCCAAGGACATTCAAGCAGACGCTGGAACGATCAGTACTAAGTACAATGGCCTGCTTAATCTTGAAAAATACGCTGTCGTTGCAAGGGGCGAGGCGAAAGGCTCGCAGTTGTGCGTGGCAATAGGTGGCTCTGCCGAGACCTCTGAAAATGAATCGATTGCGATTGGGTATTTGAGTAGATCGTTGGCCCAGTGCTCGATTGCTGTGGGAGGCGCAGGAGGAAAAGGGCTCGCCAATGTGAGTGAGGGGGCGAACTTTGGCATAGCGTTGGGCTACAACACCGAGGTGACCGGTGCCCGCTCTGTTGCGTTGGGCTACGAGTCTTTAGCAGCGGACGAGGACGTCGTCTCTGTGGGCAGTCCTGAAATCAGCCGGCGCATTGTTTATGTGAAAGATGCGGCGGGGGATAACGATGCGGTTAATTTGGGGCAGTTACGGCAAATGCTCGAAGATCAGGCAGGAGCGCCGCATGCTCAGCAGGTCGCTTCCCTTCAGCTGCGGATTGAAGTGCTTGAGCTTCAGCTGGCGTTGCTGCTGGAGCAAAAGCGGTGAGTGGCGGGCGTGAGCTCGGCGAAACCGCACGGCTGGAGAGCGTGTTCAGTAGAGGGCCAATTGACGCAACCTTGAACCGTGCGCTGCGAATCCTGCTGGTTTGCGCGGCCGCTTGGACTCTGCCCGCGCACGGTGAGACGGTGATGGCGCATCCGCCAAGAATCGAGGCAACAGATCCGGTGGTAGCTGGGATTATGCAAGGTGCGCCGCCGCCGGCAGGCCAGTCGGTCATGCTGGCCAATGCTTTGGTATACCCGTTCAATCGCTGGAGTTTTTCCAACATGCGCCGGTTGTTGCCGACACTGGGCGTATGGCGGGGTGGTGGGGTGCCGTCACCGTTGCGTCTGGAGTCGGGTCGTGCTTCTGGACTTGCGGCGCTTCAGTTCATTGCCAGTGATGGCACCCGGCACGCGTTCTCTGACCTGATGTCGATTACAGACGCCGATGGTCTTCTTGTGATGCATAAAGGGCGAATTGTCTTTGAGCAATACTTGGGTGCATTGAGTCCGCATGCGCCGCATGCGCTGATGTCCATTACCAAATCGTTCGTCGGTACATTGGCGGCGATGTTGGTGGACAGCGGCGCGTTGAAGGCCGATGCCTTGGTGACGCATTACATTCCGGAGCTGGTGGGTACAGCGTATGACCGGGCGACGATTCGCCAGCTGATGGACATGACCGTTGCTGTTCGCTACTCCGAGGATTACAGCGATCCCCGTGCGGATATCTGGCGGTATATGCGCGCAGCAGGATTTATGCCGCGATCCAGTGATAACGCCGAGCCTGGCAATCTTTATGACTTCCTGAAAACGCTTAAGGCCGACGGTGGGCACGGTGCTGCGTTCTCCTATAAAACCGTAAACGCTGAAGTGCTGGCATGGGTGCTCAAGCGGGCGACAGGTCAGTCGCTGGGGAGTCTGTTGTCGAGCAAAATCTGGCAGCCGCTCGGTGCGCAGGAAGACGCCTATTTTGATGTGGACAGCCAAGGCTCCGAGAGTGGTGGTGGTGGAATGAATGCGACGTTGCGTGACCTTGCCAGGTTTGGTGAAGCCATGAGAAACAACGGACGCTTCAATGGCCGGCAAGTGATTCCCGCTGCGGTGGTGGCAGACATTCGCCGGGGAGGCGACCCGGCCAAGTTTGCACGGGCTGGCCATACAGCACTCGACGGCTGGAGTTATCGCGATATGTGGTGGGTGTCAGGCGATAAAGACGGCGTATTCGAGGCTCGCGGAATTTTCGGCCAGGCCCTGTATATCGACCCCAAGGCTGAGGTCACGATCGTGCGTCTGGCCTCGGGGCGAGCCCCCGCCAACGACGCCAATGACTGGGTGACATTACCCGCGTTCAGAGCCGTGGCGCATTCACTGATGACACAGCACAAGTCGGAGCGCATCAGCGATTCGGCGGGTTCCAGCGGTTCGCAGGCAATCACCGACAATTGACAACCGTCTCTCGAAGCAGGGGCTTGTCGGGTGGTGACGCCTGTCTGCGAAGGAATACCGCAACGTTCGCATCGAGGATAAGGATATGTTGAAGAAGTTAGGCGCAGAAATGTTCGGCACGTTTTGGCTGGTCTTTGGTGGGTGCGGCAGTGCTGTGCTCGCCGCTGGATATCCGAACCTGGGGATTGGGTTCGCGGGCGTGGCGTTGGCATTCGGGCTCACGGTTTTGACCATGGCTTACGCCCTTGGGCATATATCGGGCGGTCATTTCAACCCGGCGGTTTCCCTGGGGCAGTGGGTCGGCGGGATGTTTGCCGGCAAGGACCTGGTGCCGTACGTCGCCAGCCAGGTACTTGGCGCAGTGCTGGCGGGCGCGGTGCTGTATGTGATTGCCAGTGGGGCGCCGGGTTTCGACGCGACCACATCGGGGTTCGCTTCCAACGGTTACGCCACCCACTCTCCGGGCGGGTATTCGTTGCTGGCCTGTGCGCTGATTGAATTGGTGTTGACCGCTTTTTTTGTGCTGATCATCAATTCGGTGGTGTCTCGCTCCGAGCTTTCCTCCTTTGCGCCTTTGGCGATTGGGTTGGCATTGACGTTGATTCACCTGATCTCGATCCCCGTTACCAACACGTCGGTGAACCCTGCGCGCAGTGCCGGTGTTGCGCTGTTTCAGGGCGGTTGGGCAATTGATCAGTTGTGGCTGTTCTGGGTTGCTCCCCTTCTGGGCGCGGTGCTCGGCGGCCTGCTGTCTCGGGTATTCAATGCCAAGGTTTGCAAGGGTGAATAACCCGAGAATGGCTAGTTTGTGTGCCTATTTAAATTACTGTGATCAGTGTTTGTGAGGGCTTTAAATCAAGGAGCTGTCGATTCAGTTCGTTGCCGATTTTTGGAGTGCGCCTCGCTGTGGTCGGACGTTGGTGCCTCATTGCTGTCGATAATGCAGGGTCTGTTTGTTGAGCGTGAGACGAGAGGGATAAACATATGAGACGTGGCGCTGAGCGACGCCCTGAGGGTAGTAGATACTTTTATAGGGTGCTCTGTAGGGATTTTTCATATGTTTTTTGGATTCGTTTTGAACGTTAGTGCTCCGTTCCGATATAGCAGATTAGTTGCAGCATTTGCATC
>NZ_CABVHJ010000033.1:7541-12509 GCF_902497745.1 Pseudomonas fluorescens | reverse complement strand
AGTCCGGGTGACGTAGTTGTCCATAACGTATCGGTTAGCAATCAGGACCTCGGCGACTGCGATTTTGTTGAGAATAACAACAACGATACCCGTTTCGCGTGGGGGCTTACGAACGTGGGGGCGTATAGCTCTGGCAATGACGTTCAGTTGGTCAATACACTTGGCCCGGGAATGGTGATGAATCTGGTCAATATGCCCGGGGTGTTGTCGGTGGAAGCAAAGGGGAATCTGACGATAACCACTCTGTTCACTGACAAGTTCGCTTTTCTGAACCCCTCTTTTGTGGGGGGTATTCTCTTGACTAGCGTGGCCGGGAATTCGGCAACATTTACGCTTGATGAGGGGGCGAAACTAAATATTCATGCTACTAGGCCAGAAGTGGATACTCAGTATAATAATTTGGTTGGTATTCGCGCTTACGGTCCGCATTCAAATGTTTTCCTAAACGGAGCTACGACTATTACTGTTGAACGGCCTGGGTCAGTAGCAGGTGTCAATGAGTTTGATGCGGGAATTTATATTGGGGGGGGCGGTACGTTGAATTCTTCTGGAGGCTTGGATATTACCGCTATCAACGCCAATGGATTGGTTCTGAACGGTGGTGGCGGCGGCACAACGGCTACGATCAGCGGTTTGATCAACATCAAGCAAAGTGGGGGGCGCTCGGATCAGGATGCGAATGGTGGGGACGGCGTGTCTGTTACCCACGGGTCATCAGCGACGCTTGATGGTGATGTGGGTAGCACCATCGAGGGACATCGTTTGGGTGTTCTTGCGGCTTACCAGTCCTCCGTTGAACTGAGCAACTTTGCAATAAGCACAGACAGCTTTGGCGCTGGGGTTCTCCTCGCTCAGGTCGGTTCCACCATCACGGGGACCAATTTGTCTTTGACGGCAACGGGTGATGAAAGTCAGGGGGTTTATGTCGGTACTGCTGGAAGTTCTGGCAAGTTGACTAGCGTGACTATACAGACAGAAGGGCGTAATAGCGTTGGAGCCTATGTGTCGGGTGCGTTGGATGGTAAAGGGCTTGAGTTCGCGACTTCAGAGGGGGGGGGGAACTCGGTATCTGTTTATGGCGACGGCTCGATTGGAGTGGACGTTGAAAAGGCTGGCCAGGTTACAATGTCCAGGACTAACGTCTTCGCCAGCGGAGCCAATTCGACAGGTGTGCTCGTCAATTCGAGTATTGGGGCTGATTTAGCCGATGCGGTCGTGAGCACAGCGGGTGCAGCTTCTGCTGCAATCGAGGTCAAAAAAGGTGTGGTGACACTCCAGAATACGTCGATCAATACTCAGGGGGACGGTTCGGCAGGAATGCTTGTCTCGGGCGGATTAGCCAACATCAATCAAAGCGTGACGATTGAAACGAAGGGCGACAATTCGGCCGGGATAGCGATTTCGGGAGGAATGGTCAACATCGACAAAGGTGTGACCATCGAGACGTATGGCATTGGCTCAGACGGGTTGTTGGTCTACAAGAACGCAGCCTTGGGCGAGATTGATTCTGGCACCAAAATTGCCACTCACGGTGAAGGTGCCAACGCCTTCAGCTTGACCGGCGACGGCAATATTTACACGTTCAATGCCGTTGGTTTACGGCTCGCGAACCTAAGTGCCGAGAACGGAGCATTGATCCAGGCCAGCGACGGCGCCACGCTGAAGCTAACCAAGGACAACCCGTTTGCGACGTCGATGGCCACCATTGCCAACGGCACTCCATCGTCGTGGGGGGCAATCGCCGGTTCTGGCGGTACGGTCCAGCTCGATGATGGCGTCGACACCAACGGCAATGCATTGCTGGCCAATGTTGGCGGTACGCTGGTTTTCAACGGTAGCGCCTCGGCTGCCAATTCGATCGTGCAACTTGACGCAGCGGCGGGCGCGCACTCACTGGCCGTCATCGGTTCGCCCGCAGGCAAGCTGAGTGCTACGGGGTCGACGCTTTCTATCGGTGCATTGAAGGGCGCTGGCCTTGTTGCTATGGGGTCGGCAGTGACTCGCCTCAATTTGGGCAGTGATCAGGCGACAGCGGCGGGCACTTACATTTTTAGCGGCGCCACCCAGGGCTCGGCTGACCTGTACAAATTGGGCAGCAATACCCAGGTGATGCAGGGTGATGTTGCTTGGGTCGGGATCAATGACAGCTACCTCAACGGCGGCGTTCTGCAAATAACCGGGCTGGCTGATCCGAGTGCCTTCAACAAAACCTTCAATATTGGTAACGGCTGGCTAGACCTGTCGGGTACTTCTGCGCGCTTTGACCGGGACCATCCAGAAACTGCTGCAGACTGGGGCGATATCAACCTCCAGTACACCCCTGGCGGCACCGGCGGAGTAATTGGTTCCAACGACAAAATCAACATTGCCGATGAGGCTATTGGTTATCAGATCGGTGGCGACCCAGCGCTAAACGGGGTGGGTGTATATGTCGTCAAAAATGGGCCTGGTACCTCTACAGTGACGGCAGACAACACCTATGTCGGCAATACGCAGATTAATGCCGGTACCTTGCAAGTCACCCGAGACACTAACCTGGGTGATGCCACGGTCGATCGCGAGGTGCGTCTGCAAGGTGGCAACTTGCAGATATCCAAGGGCGGCTCCGACTTTCAGTCTCAACGTGCGGTGCAGGTGTTCAACAGTGGCAGTGTCATAGTCGATGCGGATGTGACGGCGACATTAGGTTCGGTTGCGACCTATACCAAGGATGCCAACGGTGTATTGACGCCGGACGGGAACGCTGTCTTTACCAAGGACGGTGCGGGGGCCTTGAGTGTTGGCTTGGTTGGTCTTACTGGCGGCCTGGTGGTGGTGGGTGGTGGTCTGAGCGCTGGCGACGGCTATATCTCCAATGCAAATAGCGGGGTGGCCATTTCGGCGGCCGGGGGCACCTCTCTATCGTTGGTACACGTGAATGTCGATGGCACGAGTGCCGGGGTCTATACGGTTTCTTCCGCAGGCACTAGCACGTTTAAGGCGTCGGGTGGATCGCAGCTCAGTGGCGACATTAGCTCAAGCGTGGCGGGCGCCGTGGCGAATGTCGATCTGTCAGGTGGCACCCAGTTAAACGGCGTGATCACCCAGAGCAATGGCGGGCAGGTCAATGCGACCTTGGCCGATGCCGGTACGGTTTGGAACATGAGTGGCGACTCCAGCCCGCGGCAGTTAACGAACAACGGCGTGATTCAGTTCTTGACGCCCACCATCACCGGTAGTGTGGCGCAGTACAAAACCTTATCTGTTGCCGGCGACTACACCGGTGGCGGGACCATTGGTATGAACACCGAATTGGGTTTGGGCGGGGCAGTACCGCTTTCCAATACCGACAAAGTGATGATCACTGGTAATGCCACAGGCACTACCACGCTGGACATCAACGCCAGCGGAACCGGCGTGGACACCAATGTTAAAGGTGACAATAAGTTTCATGCCGGGGAGGGTATCTCGGTTGTGCAGGTCGATGGCAGTGCGACGGCGACTTCATTCAAACTCAAAAACGACTTTGTCACGAGTGGCAGCGTCTATCAATATCGTTTGTTCAGCTACGGCCCCCTGGGACCATATGGGCCGAGTGGCGTGAACGGTGGTACTGGTTGGGACTACCGTTTGCAGACCGCGTATGAGGATGATCAAGGGAACATTATTCCGGAAGTGCCCACTGTCGCCCCACCGGGCGCCCGACCCCTGGTTGTGCCCCAGACCAGTTCCTATCTGATTGCACCGCTGGTGTTGCAACGCTACAACGCGATGTTGATGAGTGGTTTGCACGCTCGCCTCGGTGACATCGCCTCGTCAAGTGACGAACTAGGAGATGAAACATTCGCCCGTACCCTGGGTGAGAGCGGCAGCTATACCTCCAATCGTAGTTTCCAACAGTATGGCTTTGGTTTTGACCAGCACAGCCAGGCATTGCAGTTCGGTGGCAACTTCCTGCGTTATACCGCGGCCGATGGCGATACCTACCGTATGGGGCTGGCCGCGACCATCGGTTCCGTTCGCGCGACGCCACGCACCACCCAGGCGACCAGCAGCAATCTGTCGATTGAAGCCTACAACCTGGCGTTGACCTC
The DNA here is from genome assembly GCF_902497745.1 of Pseudomonas fluorescens. GTDB lineage: Bacteria > Pseudomonadota > Gammaproteobacteria > Pseudomonadales > Pseudomonadaceae > Aquipseudomonas > Aquipseudomonas fluorescens_BM. Next base: position 8,436 of record NZ_CABVHJ010000033.1, on the reverse strand, counting down.
GACCTGGGTCTCGGCGCAGGGCTGGTATGCGGACGGCCTGCTTGGGGCAAGCTTTTATCGTGCGAATGTCGATGGGCTGGACCGCAACGCAGGCACCTTATATGGCACCGGGGTGGATTTTTCACTTGAAGCAGGCCGTCGGATCACCTTGGCTTCGGGTGTGGAGATTGAGCCCCATGCTCAGTTCATGGGGCAAACCACGCATTTCCGCGACATGGTGGACGCCGACGGTGTTAAAGCCTCGCTCGGCAATACTCAGGCGTGGACAACTGGCGCGGGCATCAGGGTCAGCTATCCGATCTATAACAAAGGGACCACCATCAAACCGTATGCGGATCTGGGCGGTAATTACACCTGGATGGCCGGTGACCAACCCTCTCTGGCGGGGCAGAAGTTCACCACCGCTAATGTTGGTGGTGGCGTACAACTTGCGTTGGGTGTGAGTGCGCAACTGAGCGATCGCCTGCAAGTGTATGGCGAAGCTAATGGTCTAGCGCGTCCGGGCAGTGGTTTTGGCAACTCGGCGGCGGGTGGGAATTTTGGAATTCGTTACAGTTTTTAGTTGTCTGGAGAGGATGTAAGCTATTTGTTGTTTGATTTGTTTTGCTACTTGAGCGGTATGGTTGTAGCTAAAAGATGAGAAATAACTGTTTGCGCGATTAATCGTTTTTTCATAAAAAAAGAGGTATGCCTAATGTTATCGAAAAAAAGTCAACAGCTTGGTCGAGGTGACGATCCGACCGCTACATTTACAGCGCCTGGCTCGGGAGATGTTTATTGGAGTCAAGTTGTGACTCTTACCGTTACACTTGATAATATGCCTGCTCCATTTGCCGAAGGAGATTATGTTGAGTTTGAATTGGACCCCTTGGCTGATATCGGCTTTCCAAAAGGG
>NZ_CABVHJ010000033.1:2338-7521 GCF_902497745.1 Pseudomonas fluorescens | reverse complement strand
ATTAAAGCTGTCAATCCCGACCAGGGAAACGGGAGAATTTTCATTCCGTCAACAGATATAGATGGAACTAATAATACAACGACTGTAAGTATCGAAGTTTATGTCGGCGGTTTAAGCGGTGAGAACGTTAAACTGGGCGCGAATTTTATCCCGATTGCTGGTGATTCAGTTCCTGTGACTGGGGTGCCAAATTTGCTGGTTCTAGCTGCTAGTCCGGGTGATACAGCTATTACGGGTGATATGTTTTTGGTTGCGAACCCTGGGAGCGCACCTTTTGTACCAACGGAAACCCCTCTCAATTATTTTCATGTCACTTACACTCCAATTTCAGAAGATACTGATGAACTTATCACCGACCGGGTATTCGTCGCTCATCTGAGCCTGCAGCAAAGTACGACTGACGGCATTGGTAGCCCGATTGACGGTGCGCTGGGTAAACTCGTTATCTATGACAACAAAGACGGAACTGTGCATACGCCTAGTAATAGTCTCGTGCCTGGTACAACTCAACTCATAAAAAGTAACGCGCAGGGTCTATTTGATCTTTACATATGTGCCGGCAGTACAGAGGTTTTCGGCGACGTTCATCTCGATTTGGTTGGCAGTGAGGACCTTAGCGCAGGAACATTAGTCGTTAACAAATTAGCACGTCCGGACTCCGGCGTTAGAGCGCCGCATTTGCCCTCTAGCTTAGTTGATGCAAGCACTGAGGCAACCGTTATAGGTTACATCCCTGATGTGAGTTCAGGCTACTCCAGAGGTACGCAATTTGTTGTAGTGGGGTCGCATGTAGACAATGACAAAAAAATATCAACGTATTTGACTACGCTGTATTATCATGATCGGTCTTCTTGGGCTTCCAGCGATTCTAGGTTTGAAGTTCCGATAACAATGTTTAAGAAGCCGGAAGCGCCGGGAACTAAAGGAGACGCAGTCAGGAATGAGGTCTCGTATATCGTATTGCAGTCCGAGAACCGTATGAACCAATCTAGCGCTGAGATAATGGAGGTATGGCGATCAGATACAACTATCGCCCCAGATGTGCCGCCAGCTGGCAACCCAAATATTGATGCACCAACCTTTATAGGTTCAACTAAGCCTAATGAGGTAGACCCTTCAATGTGTCTGCAGGGCTTGCAAGTCAGGTTGGATTTGAGCCAGCAAACGAATCTCCAACCCGGTATGGAGGTGACTGCGAAGATTATTCTTAGCGGTTGGGCAGCTAATGGACACCCTATTCCGAAACAAGGTGTTGCTACATGCACTGTGACTCTCACTGACTCGCAGATAAGGGATGGCTATGTTGTCGCGCGATTTATGCCCTCCGACACGGCGGGTTATCGCGATGACCAGGCCACCGGGCATTTGGGCAACATTACAGCGTTCTACTGGGTGGGTGCACAGCCACATCCAGATCTAACCTCTCAAAGTGTGAAAAATAAGTTCTACAGTTCAGGTATTGGCTCACGCAACTAAAATTTCCTGCCCGCCTCTTTTGGGCGGGCAGGAATGGGGGCTTGCAATGACAGAAAACAAACTTGCTGCGCCGTCGCTGCCGGAAGCTGTTAATGGTGTTCTGAATCTTGGCAATGTCCAAAACGAATTTATTCAGGTGATCATTAGACCGTATGCGAAAATCGATAGAGGCGACAAAATAACGGTTCTCTTTAATAGTGTGAACGATCAAAACGATTTTTTGCGATATGCCTATGTGTCGGACCCTGACGATTTTCCTCCTAAAGGAATTGCGATTAAGATTCAGCCACTGTCTGCGTTCAGCAATGATCAATTCAATGTTTCCTATGTTGTTGAAAGCCGGGCGGCTAACCTCTCATCGTCGAAACCTTTGAGTATTACCATCAAAAATGCGCCTGGCGCGGAGGCGGATGTGCAATATCACCAAGCAGCGTATGGCGGTTTCTATCTTAAGGGTTTGATCGATTCGTGGATCGTTCCATTGGATTATGCAATTTCTCAAAATAGCGACGTCCTGATATCTATGCTGGGCGATCTACCTGCACCCTTGGGGGGTGGGGCGTTGCAGGACGACGGAGCAGTGCTGACCTTGTCCCAGCGCACCCAGGCGGTCGGTGAGCTGAAGCCCGTCGGCACGATGACCTACACAGCGAAGCAGTGGGTATTCGCTCTGTCTGGCTCCGGCGTAGCGTTGAAAAAGGGTGACGAATTGTCGTTGGCACTGAAGAGCGATGCCAACCTGAGCGTGACAGTAACGATATGACGCGTCCGGTAATGATAGTTCCAGGGGATTGCTGATGAGACAGAATAATTTAGCTGTACCGCAGGCCACGCTGGTTGTAGTACCTGATACGGCTGACGAGAGCTATAGGTTCTACATTTGGCAGGTTGTCACCTTCACTGCAACCCTGTCCATTCCTGGCGGTGTCGCTGATGGTAAAATTGTAGTTTTTGAAAACGTTGGTAGCCAGCACGATAGGTTTGTTCTTTTCGGTTCCCCCGACAAGGATGCGACACAACTCACTGACGGTTCCCCCTGGCAAGTTTACGCGCGCAGTAACAGTCTGGATTGTTCAGTCGCTACTGCGACGATTCGCGCTCTGTATTCTTCCATTGCGCTTGACGCAGATGCACCTGGCATATTCATCGCAAGCTTATTGGATGATAAAGATGTGAATGGTGGCAACAACTATACGGTGGCTGAGCCAAACGTACGCATTGAGCAAATCTTCGACCCGTACCAGTTGGTGCCTGCATTGAGTCTCGATGACACACCATCAAGTTCGGGAGGGAACTACTTTGTTTGCAGTGTATATGTGTCAGATTCGATAACGGGTTCGGCCTTGAAAGATATTAATTTTCGTCTGTTTTCGGACTATGAGCACTCGTTTGCGGGCATTAAGTTTTATCCCGATTTAAACTCGGACGGCAAAAATTTTCTAACCATTAACTATGACGAAAACTCGATGCCTTCGGTGGATGTACTTACTAATATAGATGGCGTTGCGAGTGTCTATGTTTGTGCAGCGAAAACGTCCGGTACTTACGCCGGTGTCATTTCTGGAACGTGTGGTGTTAAGACTGCATCAGTGGCCACCTTCGTTATTCCTGACTTCAAATCAGTCGCGGACCCTGGGTTGCCTGCGCCACAATTACCACCTTCTATAGTGACAATACCAAGCGATGATACGATCGATTCGATTGCTTGCATGATTCCAGCGTACCCGAGTAACGCCATCCAAGATCAGATATTCGTATTGTGTAACCGAAGGGTTCAGCTTGTGGGTAATTCGAGTTTTGCACGAGCGGGAACAGGGGCGGTGTCCGCGTCATTTTCGAAATTCGGACTGCACAACGAAACATTCGAAGATGATGCGTCCATCGACAATGAGCTGACTTACATCGTATTGCCGCTAATGCAGCCGGCAGCTTTGGCGTCTACGCGGATATTTTATGCCAAAGGCGATCCGGGACCGGCGACCCGTCTACATGACGGTTCGGAAAAAGCGCCAACCATTGTCGAGACGCTAGGGCACGGTGTAGTCATTAACGCTAACACCATCGCCCAAGGCCTGACCATTCGAGTGCCGCTTGGTGAGCAGAATCCAGGCATTCTATGGGATGACGTTCGGTACGTGGTTAATGTGATGTTAGATGTTTCGGGTTGGATGGCGGGTGCCGATGACCCCATGGCGGTGCGGATTGTGAGTCCGCGGGATCGAGAAGTCAGCAAGTTGGATATCGCACGCGGCTATGTGGACATCTGGTTTCCGCGTATCGGGTTCTGGGGCTTTGGCCAATCGGTAGAAGGCGTTATGGGGTACTGCGACGTGCAGTACACAATGACTAAAATTGATTCATTTTCGTCGCCATTACCGAAAATCTTGAATCGTCAGATTGATTCATCCACATTGCCAAGATCGAAAATATTACATTGCCACATTGATACTCTCCCGCCGAGCGGCCTAGGTTCGTATTTCCACTAGGCTCGGGTGTATTGGCACGTGAACACAGGGATTAAAATATGATTGAACAGCTCGCAGCGCCTTACTTTTACCAAGTGCTCGATCAACACCCGCCATCAGGCCCCCTGGTACTGGACAAAGCGACACTCGCGCCGCAGGTTCCGATTGTGGTTTCAGCCGTGAGCGACACGACCCAGGCGGGGGATACGATTACGCTGTTCTTCAATGGGAAGCAGCTTGGCGATCCACTGCCCGTCAAGGATCCGAACGAATTGGTCTACGACCTGTTGATTGAGCCTGATGCTTGGTCAGAGACGACGGCTGATGTGTATGTGACAGTTACCCGAAACGCAGCAGTGGTGGCCAGATCACAGCCTTTGAGTCTGCAGGTGATGAGTACCCCTCGCGTGGGAAACGTACAGCTACATGAAGGTTTCCTGTTAGGCACTTATGGTCCGGGCGTTGTCGATAGCTGGCTGGTGAGCGGTGCCTATTCTATTGCCTCTGTGGATCAGATACCGTTTTCAGTATTGACCACGGGGCAAAATGGTCAAGAAGCTGTAATTGAACTTCAGCGCATGACACGATCAGGGGAAATAACGTCGTCGACTGGTGTTTATCTGTGGAAGTATGAGAACGGAGCATGGCATGGCGGTGCCTTTGCTCCCTTTGATTCTAATGCGTTGCAGCTTGCCCGAGGGGACCATTTGGTAATGTCTTTCAGGGCGGTCCAAACTCTGGCACTTGAATTTGTTATTTGAGTGAATTCTTGCAGTTGTCCATCGTCAATGAAATGACATGACTAATTGGGTCCCTATGTGTTGGCTTTTTGGATTTTCATTGCAACGCTATTATGTGTCAATGCGGTAGTGTCGGAAGCAGTAGGACGCGAGCCTTGTCACTCGTTCTCTGGTTTGCATTCACGCGCCGCATTAATCAAACACGCTAAACTTGCTCAGGCGTTGCCAAATGTGGCTTACAAAGGTCATTTGGAAGAAACTGTTGTGGTATTGCGTGGCAACCCTTATCCGCTCAAGCAGTGTTTTACAAAGGTATTGCACGAACGGCGTAACACAGCGTTGGGTCAGTTTCGTTCCAGGTTCGGGTTTCAGCTATGTCGCCCAATTACTCGTTTGAGTACGCAGTGATGTTCGGCGGACGCAGGAGCTGAGTGCAACACGGTCATTGAATTGAAGCCGAAGCATCATGGCGATGGCGATGGCGATGGCGATGGCGATGGCG
>NZ_CABVHJ010000033.1:1519-2316 GCF_902497745.1 Pseudomonas fluorescens | reverse complement strand
GGATAAAAATTTTCTCCTTTATGGTCCGACAGATGGGGCTATTTACAAGGATTTGCACTATGAAGTTGTAGCGCACAGCGAGGGTAAACGGCGGTCTCAGGTTCCAAGTGCAACAGTCAGTTGATGGCTTCGAGCTTGTTGCTCGCGGATAGTTGAAGGTAATCAACCAGTACCTCGACCGGAAATTTCCAGCCCAGCGTTTGGCGTGGCCGAGTGTTCAGCAAGTCGGCAATTTCGTCCAGTCGCTCCTGGCTGACCAGGGAGAGATCCGTGCCTTTGGGCAAATACTGGCGCAGCAAGCCGGTGTTTTCGTTGCTGCCGCGTTGCCACGGACTGTGCGGATCTGCAAAGTAAATCTTCATACCGGTGTCTGCTGTGATTTCAGCGTGGCGGGCCATTTCACTGCCTTGATCGTGTGTCATGGTTTTCAGCAGTGAGGGCGCCATCCGCGACATCTCTCGGGTAATGGCTTGAGCGGCTGCATCGGCGGTCGGTGCGTCGAGTTTTGCCAAGATCACGTAACGGCTGGTGTGCTCAACCATCGTGGCGACAGCGGAGCGGTTGTTGGCCCCGATAATCAGGTCGCTTTCCAGTGCCCAGGAACAAGGCGATCTTCGACCTCCGGTGGACGCAGGTGAATGCTGAGTTCCGCAGGGTAGCGCTCTCGACGTGTGGCACTCTGGGTTCGCGGGCGGCGCTTGCCCTTACCTTGGCGCAAGTAGCTGATGAGCTGGCGCTTCAGCTCCCCTCGCGGATAGGCATAAATAGCCAGGTAGATGGTTTCGTGACTCACATGT
>NZ_CABVHJ010000033.1:0-1499 GCF_902497745.1 Pseudomonas fluorescens | reverse complement strand
GCCTCCGGTCGCGGACACGCGGGTGCCATTCTGTTCGGTGTAGTCATCGGCACGAATGCCCGACCACGCAAGTTGCGCCTTCGGCTGCAGGAAATAGCTATTTCCTGCACGGCTGCCCAGATCAAACACATAACCGCTTTCCAACGAGGTGCTCAGCCCTTTGGATTTGTCGCTTTCATTGGCCAGTTCGTCACCTTTCACAGTGTTGTTAAACCAGCTGTACTGCAACAGGCTGTCGACATACAGCCCCGCTTCATCGGAACCGTTGGCGTACCAGGTTCCGTACAGGCCTGCGGTATATCCGTCTACCTCGCCCTTTGCCCGATAGCCGGTTATATCGGAAGTGGTCGTGTTGCGGTCATTGCCATATCCCGCCAGGCCACCCAAACGCCAAGTGCTGCCATTGCGACTGCTACCGCCTGCCAGGTCTCCGCCCAGCAGCACGCTGTAGCGATTCGCCTTCATTTTCAGTTGCCCGCTGGAGTCTTCGGAGCGATTACGACCGCCACCCGTGCGCATCCACAAACTGGTCACCTTGTGCTCGCCAGTTACCTCGTCGGTGTACTCTGTTTCGCCGAGACGATCGTCAAGATTTGCAGTGAACATGCTATTCGCCCCGGCGAGGTTGCCGATGTAAGCACCTGCTTCTGGACGTAGAACTTGCACACCCGGTGCTGGGTCAACGGGTGGCGTAACCGGGGGATCAACAGGAGGGATGGCTGGAGGAGTCAAACTACTACTGAGATACCAGTTATTAGCGTCCGCACCCGTACCGCGCATAAGGCTGTAATCGTAAGCCCCCGCTGCGATACGGCCCTGTTGTGTGGACTGGCCCCTGCCAAACCGGACACCAATACCCCGTTAAATTGATGCCGCTGCCAAGCGCCTAAACTCCCTTGGTGAACGGTATTTCAACGCGCTGTGCGGATGCTCCTCGTTGTAATGCTCAAAGGCAATCGTCAGGTTGCGCAAGGCTGTTTCACGGTCAGGTTTGGGCATGTGCGCGACGTAGTCGCGCTTCATCGTTTTGACGAAGCTCTCGGCCATGCCGTTGCTCTGTGGGCTGCGCACCGGTGTCGTCACCGGCTGCAAGCCTATCTGTCGGGCAAACAGGCGTGTCTGTTCCGCGATGTAGGCCGAGCCATTGTCGCTCAGCCATTGCACCGGAGTGGCAGGCGCCTCTTCACCGAAGCGTTTTTCCACCGCCTCCAGCATCAGATCACGGATATCGTCGCCGCTGTACCCGGTCGGGCTGGCCACCCAACCGATGGCTTCGCGGTCGCAGCAGTCTAGGGCAAAGGTCACGCTCAGCTTGGCGTTATCATCACAGCGAAACTCAAACCCGTCCGAGCACCACCGGGTATCGCTGGTGGCGACGGCAATGCGGCCTTCGTGGCGACGCGCCACGCCGGGTTGTTTAATTCGTCGCTCAAGCAGCAACTGATGATCGCGCATCACGCGATAGACCCGCTTGACGTTGATCGGCGCCTGACTTTGTT
>NZ_CABVHJ010000032.1 GCF_902497745.1 Pseudomonas fluorescens | reverse complement strand
TGTGGTGGTCAACTAATCCCGGACACGACGTTAAGTTTTTCCTCGGCCCGCGCTGGCGCCAACCCATCGTTGAATTGGTGAGGCCGAATCCAGTTGTAGCGATGCATCAAAAAATGGCTGATATCGCGCTGTGCTTCCTGCGCAGTTCGATAGCCCACGGTCGGTATCCATTCTGTTTTCAAGCTGCGAAATACGCGCTCCATCGGTGCGTTATCCCAGCAGTTTCCTCGTCGACTCATGCTCTGGCGCATGCGGTATCGCCACAACCGCTGGCGAAAGAGTCGGCTTGCATATTGCGATCCCTGGTCCGAGTGGAATAGCAGATCCGAAGGCCTGCCACGCTGCTCGTAAGCCATATCCAGCGCTTTGATCACCAGCTCAGCGTCTGGCTTTTCCGACAGCGCCCAGCCCACGATCCGACGCGTACAAAGATCCAGGACGACAGCCAGGTAATGCCACTTTCCTTGCGCCCAAATGTAGGTGATATCGCCGCACCAGACTTGATTGGGCGCTGGCACGTCGAACTCGCGGTTCAATGTGTTCGGGATATCCAGTCTTTCTACTGTTGCTCGTTTGTAGGCATGGGAGCCGGGTTGTTTGCTGACTAAATCAAGCTCGCGCATCAAGCTACGCACTTTGAATCGACCGAGTTGCTCACCGTCTTCACGCATCAGCGACAGGATGCTGCGACTGCCCGCAGAGCTGCGACTTTGCGAGAACAGCTCACTGACGCGACTACGCAATCGAAGCCGTTCAACATCGGGCGTGCGGCGCCGCAGGCGCTGGGCGTAGTAACACGAGCGAGTGACGTCAAACACCTTGCACAGCCAATCAACCGGCTCATGTGCCCTCAACTGGTCAATCAGCGCGAACGCTCGTGATCTTCCGACATCAAGAGCGCGGTAGCCTTTTTTAGTATTGATTTCTCTCGCTCAAGCCGAGCAATCCGGGCTTCCAGCTCCTGAATTTTTTGCTGTTCCGGAGTCAGTGCCTTGCTCTGCGGGGTGACGCCTTTATGTTCTTTCTGAATCTGGTCAACCCAGCGGCGCAATGCCGATTCACCAATGCCGAGTGAACGGCTGGCTTCGATGTAGCTGTAGTTTTGTTTGAGCACAAGGTCGGCAGCCTCGCGCTTGAATTCAGGAGTAAAGGAGCGGCGTTGTTTAGTCATCTGACACCTCGATCTGGCGAGCATTCTCGCCTAAATGGGTGTCCGGTTTCATTAGACCACTACAGGCTCGGAAATGTTCGTGGATGGCGGCTTCACCCAGATCTAGAGTGCTATCGGCCAATCCCCGTTATACGCTTGGCAAATACCTAATTTAGAACAGTAGAAGGCTTGGAAGCGCCGTTTCAACAGCGGCTGCTTCCACCAAGTTGCCTTCAGGCTCCTAGGTTTTCAGCGACCTTTCAGATTCTGTCCCACCTCTCGCACTAGTTACTGGAGTATCAGGGACGGATCGCTCGCCCTTATAAGAAAGAATTTCGGCAATAAAGTCCCGCTCGGGCCATTAACGGGATTGCTTTCAATCAAACCAAGCCACCTGGCAGTTCTTTTTCTAATCTCCAAGTGAAAATTTAAGGGGTACCTATGCTTTCAGAATGGCTCTCCAACCTCCTCGCGCGACGAGGTTCCCACTATGCCTGGGCCATGATCGCCGTAACATTTATGGCTGCCCTGGTAAGTGCAGCAGCGGTAGGTGCGCCCGGCATTTTCATCGTACCCATGCAGATGGAATTTGGCTGGAACACTACGGACATCTCATCAGCACTTTCGATTCGATTTGTCTTGTTTGGACTGACGGCTCCGTTCGCTGCTGCATTAATGAGCAAATATGGGCCGCGCAATGTCACGGTTGTAGCTATCACCTTGATAATGACCTGCCTTCTTGTGTCGCTCAATATGACGCAGGTCTGGCAGTTAATTGCATTATGGGGAGTGGGTGTTGGTGTAGGCGCAGGCATGACCGCCTTGGTACTAGGGGCTGTCGTGTCATCGCGTTGGTTCGACCAGCGCCGAGGTCTTGTGATCGGTGTGTTGACCGCGAGTAACGCCACAGGTCAACTTGTATTCATGCCGCTGCTCGCAAGCGTTACCGAACATTATGGCTGGCGTTGGGCGCTCGTTTTGCTCTCTACGCTGCTTGCGCTGGCGGCGTTCGCAGTGCTCATGTTCATGCGCGACCGTCCGAGCGATCTAGGACTGCGACCATACGGCAACACGAACACAGGTCCAATCGTCGAGCCCGTCGCAAGTGGCGAGTCAGTGTTTATGGCGACTTTGCATACACTGCGTGATGCATCCAGAACACGTGTCTTCTGGGTTCTATTCGCCACCTTTTTTATCTGTGGCGCGAGTACCGCTGGCTTGGTCCAAGTGCACCTGATTCCGCTGTGCGGTGACTTCGGTATTAACCAGATCCAAGCTTCGGGGCTGCTAGCAGCCATGGGTGTTTTTGATCTGATTGGCACTGTTCTCTCAGGCTGGCTTTCAGACCGTTACGACAGCCGGCACCTGCTGTTTTGGTACTATGGATTGCGCGGCCTATCGCTGATCGCGCTACCGTATTCAGACTTTACGATCTTCGGTTTGTCGGTCTTCGCAATATTCTACGGACTCGACTGGATTGCCACCGTGCCACCCACAGTTCGCCTCGCCGTCAACAAGTTCGGGCCAGAGCGTGCTGGCTTGGTGTTCGGATGGGTATTCGCCGGCCATCAGATTGGTGCTGCGGTAGCCGCTTACGGAGCTGGGTGGTCCCGAGTAAATCTGCTTAGCTACCTGCCAGCGTTTTTCACGGCAGGTGTACTGTGCTTGTTTGCTGCAGCTATCATCATGACCATTAGACAGAAGAAACCTGTGTCTGAATTCGCTACCACTTGAGATTTGCTAGAGACGGGTGCCCGCTCAGCGAATGCGATTTTCGTTGAGCTGGCCAACCATCGGGCAGTGCGATTCAACTGCATTCTGCGAGCCGAAGTCATTTTGTTGCATGACGCGATTCCCGCGCCATCGGATTTCAGATCCAACTGCCGATCTTAATACAGCTTTCGAAAAGTGAATAAGTCTCGATGAAGAATGAGACGCCAGAACGTCCACTTCTTGCCGAAAGCGAGCGGTGCTAAACGATCATTCCGGACGAATAAGATCGGCACATCATCAGCAATCGTCCAATGCTAATCCAAAGTCGTCGCTGGACACCTGAGCCGCCTCGTTGAGCCGCTGGCGCAGCGCGGCGGTTAGCTGCCGCTCTACTTCCCATGGATCAGATAGGGCAGCTAACAGCGGTGCCAATTGGGGCGACAGGCTCATCAACGAATGATTGAGCGAACGCGCCGTTTCAAAAGCGGCTTTCTGCACAAAGCTCATTTCCACCAGTTCCCCCTGCGCCTTGCGAAACTCCATCTCCGCCATCCGCGCCAGGTAATGCTCGCGATGCGCTCGTGCTTTCTGAAAGTCTGGGGTCTGCCCTTGCGCAGGATCAGCGGGCGGCGGCGCAGCCATGTTAGTCGGTTCGGATTGTGCAGCGACGTGGCTGTACACATCACGCTGAAGCCGCTCCTGTTGGTGGCGAGCTGCGACGGCAGCCTTGCTCGGATCAGCGGTATCGCGGATCAATGCTTCGGTGGCCAGAACGTCGACCTGCTTGCCATTTGGAGACAGGACCAGTCGGCCGTTTTCCTTGAGCCAGGTGATGTAGCTCGGTGATCGGCCGATGTGCGCAGCGAAGGCGCTCTTTGACAGGTATGTAGCTGTGCTCATAAGCCCTCCTTTTCAGCTGCTTTTCAATGAATCTTTTCAAGATTTCAGTGGATTGAAATTTCAGTAAGCTGGTGGGCCTCCCACTAACAAGATCCCGCGGGTTTCCGACCCCGTGTCCTTTGGAAGTCCCCAGGGTCCCCGGCGGTTTTCTGCCCGGTCCGGTCAATCGACTCGGCATCCGAGTGCCATGCCCTGCCCCCATCCCTTTGGAAAGACGGACATTCCTGCAAAGGCTTCAGCTAGAGAGAATCCGCGAGTTCGATAACCCGTGTAGGGGGCGGCCCTCGGGGAGGACCCGTAAAAATCGGCGCCCTACCCGGCCTGCCCGGCTCATGCCTTCGGCTCGGCCTCGCTCAGGTCCAGCCGCTTGGCGACCCAGCGTTCGTACAAGCCGATGGCGACGTCCGCTCCGGCCATCGCGGTCAGGCAACCCAGGGCGCCCGCTGTCCAGATCGACAGGCCTGCGCCGAACAGCAACATCATCGCCGACACGCCGCAGACGATGCAGGCACCGGACCGAAGTGCGAGACGCCGCAGTAACGTCCAGCCTCTTGCCCCATCCTTGTCAGCGCGCCACATCTCGCCGGATACACCGCCAACCAATGACAGGGCAATCACCATCCAGATCGGCATCTCTGCCAGTGCCTGTTGCTCGTTCGTCATTGGAAATACGTACTTACAGGTGCAAGACGACCCGTTGTTGGTCGCGTGTACGCCCGAATGAAACTGTCCGGTGTGAAGCCTTCATCTGACAATATTGCGGCTGAAGCCTGGTCGCTAGATCTTTCACGCGTGGGGTGAAAATGCGACCAAGAAAGGCTGCAAATCGGGATCTGCCACCTCGAATGATCAGGCGGGTTAGGTCAATGAAAAACGGCTCAGAGTGGGTCGGGTACTACTACGATGGGAGAGATGATCAGGGGAAGAGGAAGGAAATTCCGTTGGGTGGCGACTTGGATGTCGCCAAGGCGGAATGGGCGAAACTCGATTGCAAGCCAATTCCGCAAAAGAACACCCTTCTGGGAAAAGTTTTCGACCGATACGAAGCCGAGATCATTCCGGCGAAAAAGCCTAGAACCCAAAAGGACAACTTGCTTTCACTGACACAACTCAGGAAAGCATTCAGTGAAGCGCCGATCAATGCGGTGACACCACAGGTGATAGCCCAGTACCGCGACAAACGGACCGGGAAGGTTCGGGCAAATCGCGAGATCTCACTGCTCTCGCACATCTATAACATTGCCAGGGAATGGGGTATCACTGACAAGGAAAACCCAGCCTCCGGTGTGCGCAAGAACAAAGAGACGCCACGTGACTTTTACGCTGATGCCACGATCTGGAATGCCGTCTACGGTGTTGCCGTGCCAGAACTCAAAGACGCCATGGACCTGGCCTATCTTACGGGCCAACGCCCTGCTGATGTCCTATCCATGCGCGCTACGGATGTCACCGACAGCTTTCTGCAGGTTGCCCAGAGCAAGACCTCGAAAAAGCTCCGCATCCGGCTCGATGCCGGCGAGATCATTAACGGTTTGGGTGAGCTGATAGAAAAGCTGCTCGCACAGCGTAAGGCGCGCGCAGTGCGAAACCCGTACTTGATCATTACGGAGGATGGTCGCCGCGTGACCGCGCCAATGCTTCGCCTACGGTTCGACGATGCACGCAATGTTGCTATCGCGAAAGCTCTAGAGGACGAAGATGCGCAACTCGCTTCAAGCATCCGACAGTTCCAGTTCAGGGATACCTACCGCGGCGCCTCGACCTATAACGTCGTTCAGATCGACAACGGGAATCTGCTGGGCACTATCAGCCGGTCAATCTTCAACTTCGAAAGTGATGAGGTGAAGGTGTGCAACGGCCCATCAGCCCTCAATTCCTGTGGAGACGCTGTGCCCCTGTAGGTACAAAAACAGCTCACTGGCTTTGCGCTGCGAACTCGTACGCTTTGAAAATCTTCTCTGCGGCGCCGTATCACAATTAAAGAGCCAGAGAATGAACATACGTTCATCGAAAACATGGCTCGATGCGTCTAGGCTGCGGGTTCCGACATAGTGACTACAGGAGTAACCCACCATGTTCTCGCACGAAAGCGTCCCGCTCATCATCATCTTTGTCATCATGCTCATAGGCGTGCTTACGGCCTTTTTGCACCCGGTGCATGCGCTCTTTAGCTGGCTTCGGAGGCGCAGGGAAAGATCGACCGTCAAGATCGCAGAAGACATGAACTCGCGCTGAATTCTTCCATTAAGGGCCCGGATGCGTCTGGGCTTTTCCCGCCTGAGACGAAGAAAAAAACACAGCAGAACAGACCGTTATTGCTTTGAGCATTCTGTTCTTCCTTGGTGTAATTCTTGAAAGTGTCCTGTCACTCCGCCGAACGCCGCATCTCCTCCCGTGTAGGCATGGTCCAATCCGAGGCGCGCCTTTCATAAATAGAATGGGGTTTCTGCTCTTCGTAGCTGAACATCAATAAGTACAGCCCCAGCGCCACTGCAGCCAATAGTGCCCTGCCGATCGGGTTGGCATCCCTCGACAGTCCACCGGGACCGATTGCTACCCAGCCCCCGCGAAGGTAAGCAAACACGGCTTGGGTAAACCACGCTTGCGCCCCTACGCATGTCCAAAACTGACTCCACCCGCCTGTAAAGCGCGCGAACGCGTTTACCAGGGACGCGATCACCATGACAGCCAGGATCAAATAACGAAAACGTTTGAGAGCGCTCAGAATGCGGCTGTCCTGCTCCATATCTGCCCTGTTTTCACTTCAAGAAAAAAGATCCGATTATATCGTCGAGATTGCAAATATCGGCCAGCTGACGGCAAACAGCTCGTTAAAATTGCCGTCACTCAGGCCGCGCGGCCTGACCGTCAATAACAAGGAGTTCACTTTGCGCAAGGATTACCTGGCATTTTTCACCTCGCTGTTCCTCTCGCGACTGGCGGATCAGATTCTATTGTTCATCGTGCCGTTGGTGGTGTTCCAGACCACCAACAGTGCGTCTTGGGCGGGTTTGGCGTTTTTCGTCGAATCGCTGCCGCGGTTTCTCGCGTTTCCGCTATGCGGAGCTCTGTGCGACAAGTTTTCGCCCATCAGGATTCTGCACATCAGCCAGGTTTATCGGGCATTGCTCTGCCTGATCGCGGTGGCAATGTTTGCCCTCTTCGGCGGTATCGCCTGGGTCGTCGTGCTGTCAGCGCTGTGTGGCGTGCTGACCACCCAGGGCATCATGGCCCGAGAGGTGCTGATGCCGCATATCTTCCAGCACTACAGCTACACCAAAACCTTGTCCTATTCGCAGATCGCCGATCAGACCGGACTGGTGCTTGGACCGCTGGTGGCAGCGTTACTGCTGGAAGTCTGGGCCTGGCACTGGGTGGTGCTGTGGGTTGCCGGTCTGTTCCTGTTGGCGGACCTGAGCATGCTGGTCTGGCAACGCCTCAGCCGCATCACGCTGGAAGTGTTCGAGCAGCATCAGGACATCTGGCTGCAACCGCTGCGTATCGCTTTTGGTCACATCCGCGAGCTGGCGGAACTGAAGAAAATCATCCTGCTGGCGGTTGGGGTCAACCTGATCGTCGGCGTCACTCTCGCTACTTCGGCAGCGATGGTGGTCGGCGAGTTCAGTGCCGGCAAGGATGCCTATGCCGGGCTACAGGCAGCGGGCGCGGTGACCACCATCATCATTCTGTTCTTCCTCGCACGGGTTGAACTGCCGCAACGGATACTCGGCGGGCTCGCTTATTCAATGATTGCCGCAGGTGCCCTGGCCAGTGCATTGAGTCCGAATATGGCGGGCTATGTGCTGGGGTTCCTGCTGATCGTGGGCTTCGACAAGATGTTCAACATCTATATGCGCACCATCCGTCAACGGGTGATTCCGGCCAAGGATTTCGGCAAGACCGTGGGCGTGATTACCTTGCTCAACAACCTGTCGCAACCCTTGGCCGGTTTGCTGGTGGCTTTGTTGGCCTCAAGCGCAGGCACACAAGGAGTGATCCTGATTCTGGCCGTGCTGACTATGCTGCTGGGTGCCGTAGCGGTATGGTGGTTTGCCGTCAGCAGAGGAACCCTGAATGCCGAAGAATCCACCGGCCCCTGAAAACAAAGCTACCGCCGCCGACATCGAGCGCTCGATCCAGGCTTTAAACAAAATGGCCGAGCGCCTCTGGGGCGAAGGTCGAGAGGCCGAGGCCAAAGCTCTTCTCGATGCCCTCGATGCGTTGAACCGGGCGCTCGATCGAATCAGGATTGGAGAAAGTCGCCGAGCGGCGACTCTCCATTGAGCCAAGGGCCTAAGGCTTGAGGATCAGCAACGGCTCCCCCTTCTTGACGATGTAAGTCGCCAACTCGGAGCCCTTGTCCGCACCCACATTCTTGGCAACATGCGCCACACCCTCCGGAATGAACAACGAATCCCCCGCTTTCAGCGTCACCGGCGCCCTGCCCTCCAGTTGATACTCGAACGTGCCGCTGATCACATACGCGACTTCAACACCGGGATGCGCGTGCCTTGGCGAGGTCACGCCCGGTTCGAAATCGACGCGTGCCTGAATCACTTCGCGCTCGGCGGCCCCGAGATCCTGGCGAACCAGATCGGTGCGGCTCAAGCCTTGTTGCCAGCTCTTGGCCGGCGCCTCAGCCGCGTGGGTGATGCCGATCATTGAAGCGAGTAGCGCGGCGCTGGCCAGTAACAATGGACGATGCATGGTGTTGCCCTCTCGAACGTAGTGGTGTGGTGGCCTCTACTGTGAGCGGCACATGTACGGGGGATGTGTCGTAGATCCTGAGTTTATTGTTCACGTGTGTCTGCGCAGCAGCTTGATACACGCTTATACAAAGGTCTCTCTGGCTAGCGGTTGCGCCAACAGCCATGCCCTGAAGGCGACGATTTTCTTCGCCTGTGCCGTTTCACGGGGCGTCACCAGATAAAAACCCAATTGATCTTTCAAGCGCAGATCGAAGGGTACGACCAGACGCCCGGCCCGCAGATCGTCTTCGACATAGGTCGAACGGCCAATGCATACGCCTTGCCCGTCAACCGCCGCCTGCACCGCCATCATCGCCAGATCGAAGGTCAACCGTGGTCCCTCGGCCAACTGCAGCGGTTGGCCCGCAGCGCTTAGCCAGGTGCTCCAGTCATTGGCCGTCACACCGCTGACCTGCAGCATTGTGTGCCTGGCCAGATCTGCAGGCGTGCTCAATGTCTTCGCCAGTGCGGGGCTGCACACCGGAAAGATTTCATCCGACATCAAAAAATCGGCCCGCAAGCCCTTCCAGTCACCACGCCCGTAACGGATCGCCACATCGATAGCGCCCTTGCGAAAGTCGACCAGTTCGGTGGACGCACTGATGCGCACATCGATGGCGGGAAATGCCTGTTGAAATGATGGCAGGCGCGGCAACAGCCACTTCGATGCCACGGACACCAGGGTGCTGACAGTCAGTACGCTTTTGTGCCGACCTTCGAGTAACTGTTCAGTCGAATAGCGCAGCTCCTGAAACGCCGCACGAATACCCGGCAGATAGGCCTGCCCTTCTTCGCTGAGCGCCAACCCTTCGGCGAGCCGCAGAAACAGATGCGCCCCCAGCTCCGCTTCGAGTCGGCGAATCTGGTGGCTGACTGCCGTTTGCGTGACGTTGAGTTCTTCAGCAGCCTTGGTAAAGCTCATGTGCCGGGCAGCGGCTTCAAAGGCTCGCAATCCGTTGAGTGAAGGCAGTGAGACAGTCATGGAGTTGATGGTACTCATGAGATTTTGTCATACGCTAGCACCGTAAATGACCTTTGCGAAAGCTGCGCGGGTAAAGGATTGTGGCGTCTCTCAAATTGCCAGGAAGTGCCATGAAACTGTATTTCGCACCGATGACCTGCTCGCTTTCCCCGCATATTGTGCTGCGGGAGCTGGGTTTGCCTTTCGAACTGGTTCGCGTCAACAACCACAGCAAACGCACCGCCGACGGACGTGACTTTCGAGAGATCAACCCGAAGGGCTATGTCGCCGCGCTGTTACTGGATAACGGCGAAGTGCTGACAGAAGGCCCGGCGATTCTGCAATTTCTGGTCGATCAGGTGCCTGGCAATGCGCTGGCGCCAGCCTATGGCACCTGGGAGCGCGCGCGCCTGCAGGAACATTTGAATTTCATTAGTTCGGAAATTCATGGGGCCAGCGCACCGCTGTTCAATGCCGAGATTCCGGACTCGGTCAAAACGATCTTCAGGCACAAGCTGTTCAAGCGTCTTGACTACCTGAATCAGCAATTGTCGGCTCAGGACTACCTGACGGGCACATTCGGCATCGCCGATGCCTATCTGTTTACGGTGCTGACGTGGCTGCCGGTCTTCCACATCGACATCGCCGACTGGCCGGCCCTTGCCGCCTATAGTCGACGCATCGCCGCCCGCCCCAGTGTCCTTGCGGCCCTAGCCGCTGAAGCGGCGACGCTACCGGTCTGACAACCCTTCGCGCTGTGTTGCGGGCCATGGCGGCCCTGAATCTGTAAACTGCTGCGATCTTTACTCGCTCAAACAAGGGATCAGCATGGCCAACCAAGACATCATTTTCACTCCGGATCCGGACGCCGATTCGATTTCATCGGACGTCACCACGTTCAACGGCATCATGGTCTCCACGCAGATCCCGACCCGCGCCGACGGCAGCCTGGAACTGGGCGATATCACCCTGCAAAGCGAATGCACCCTGCAAGCACTGAAGGTTGCGCTGGAACGTGCCGGCAGCTCGATGGATCGGGTGATGCACTTGACCATTTACCTGACCGACATGGCTGATCGCGCGGCGTTCAACGAGGTGTACAAGCGCTACTTCGCCAAGCCTTGGCCGGTGCGTGCCGCAGTCGGCGTCGCCTCGCTGGCGGTTGAGGGCATGCGCGTGGAAGTCACCGCGATGGCGGCCAAGGCCTGACACACCACCCCAGCCCCTGTAGGAGCTGTCGAGTGAAACGAGGCTGCGATCTTTTGATCTGAGCTTCAAGATCAAAAGATCGCAGCGTGCCGCAGCTCCTACAGGTCCGGAGTGGAAGTTCACCATCGGGCAGCGCAGACGTGCCGGGCGCGCGTTTCACGGGTAGAATGCGCGCCTAACCGTGACAGCCTGACTAAAAAAACTATGTCCTTGCCCAAGCATCATCTGGAATTGCTCAGCCCTGCCCGCGATGTCGCCATCGCCCGCGAGGCGATCCTGCACGGCGCCGACGCCGTGTACATCGGCGGCCCGAGCTTCGGCGCGCGCCACAACGCCTGCAACGAAGTCGGCGAAATCGCCGAGCTGGTGGAGTTCGCCCGCAAGTATCACGCGCGCATCTTCACCACCATCAACACCATCCTGCACGACAACGAACTGGAGCCGGCGCGCAAGCTGATCCATCAGTTGTACGACGCCGGGGTCGACGCGCTGATCGTTCAGGATCTGGGCGTGATGGAGCTGGACATTCCGCCGATCGAGCTGCACGCCTCGACGCAAACCGACATTCGGACGCTGGAGCGGGCGAAGTTCCTCGATCAGGCCGGCTTCTCGCAACTGGTATTGGCCCGTGAGCTGAACCTGCAAGAAATCCGTGCGATCGCCGACGAAACCGACGCCGCCATCGAGTTCTTCATCCATGGTGCGTTGTGCGTGGCCTTCTCCGGCCAGTGCAACATTTCCCACGCACAGACCGGGCGGAGCGCCAACCGTGGCGATTGCTCGCAGGCCTGCCGCTTGCCGTACACCCTTAAAGATGAAAAGGGTGGCGTGATCGCCTACGAAAAACACCTGCTGTCGATGAAAGACAACAACCAGAGCGCCAACATCCGCGCCCTGGTTGAAGCCGGTGTGCGTTCGTTCAAGATCGAAGGTCGCTACAAGGACATGGGCTATGTGAAGAACATCACCGCCTATTACCGCCAGCGCCTCGACGACGTGCTCGAAGACCGTCCGGACCTGGCCCGCGCCTCCAGCGGCCGCACCGCGCACTTCTTCCTGCCCGACCCGGAAAAGACTTTCCACCGCGGCAGCACCGACTACTTCGTCACCGATCGCAAGATCGACATCGGCGCTTTCGACTCGCCGACCTTCACCGGTCTGCCGGTGGGCATCGTCGAGAAAGTCGCCAAGCGTGACATGCAAGTCGTCACGCACGAGCCGCTATCCAACGGCGATGGCCTGAACGTACTGGTGAAGCGCGAAGTGGTCGGTTTCCGCGCCAACATCGCTGAAGCCAAAGGCGAGTTCGAAGAAGACGGCGAGAAGCGCTACCGCTATCGCGTCGAGCCGAACGAAATGCCGGAAGGCCTGTTCAAGCTGCGCCCGAACCACCCGTTGAATCGCAACCTTGATCACAACTGGCAACAGGCGCTGCAGAAGACCTCTTCGGAGCGTCGCGTGGCCCTGAGCTGGGTCGCGCGCCTGCGTGAAGAACAGCTGGAAGTGACCGCCACCAGTGAAGAAGGCATCAGCGCCAGCGTCACCCTCGCCGGTCCGTTCGGCGTGGCCAACAAGCCGGAGCAAGCACTGGAACAGCTGCGCGATCTGCTCGGCCAGCTTGGTACCACGCAGTACCACGCCACCGACATCAAACTGGATGCGCCACAGGCGTTCTTCATTCCGAACTCGCAGCTCAAATCCCTGCGCCGTGAAGTGATCGAGAACCTGACCGCCGCCCGTGTCGCTGCGCATCCGCGTGGCGGCCGTAAAGCCGAAACCAGCCCGCCGCCGGTGTATCCGGATTCGCACCTGACCTTCCTCGCCAACGTCTACAACCAGAAGGCGCGCGACTTCTACCACCGTCACGGCGTCAAGCTGATCGACGCGGCGTACGAAGCACACGAAGAGCCGGGCGAAGTGCCGGTGATGATCACCAAGCACTGCCTGCGCTTCTCCTTCAACCTGTGCCCGAAACAAGCCAAAGGCGTGACCGGCGTGCGCACCAAAGTCGCGCCGATGCAGTTGATCCACGGCGATGAAGTGCTGACGCTGAAGTTCGATTGCAAGCCGTGCGAAATGCACATCATCGGCAAGATGAAAGGCCATATCCTCAACCTGCCGCAACCGGGCAGCGTGGTCGGCCACATCAGCCCCGAAGACCTGATGAAAACCATTCCGCGCGCACCGCACTGAGTGGACGGCGTGCGCGGTGCTTCGGCGCCGCGCACGCCTGCCCCGCTCCGCCTGGCCAAATCGCAGGCATAAAAAAACGCCAACTTCTTGCGAAGTTGGCGCTTTTTCGAATATGGCAGGGGCGGCTGGATTCGAACCAACGCATGGCAGGATCAAAACCTGCTGCCTTACCGCTTGGCGACGCCCCTACTGCTCTGTCCAGCTACTTCGTTAGGTTCGCTGTGAGAACGGGGCGCAATTTACCAAGGTTTTTTTGCTTTGGGAAGCGCGAAGTGAAATATTTTTTGTTTTAAAACAGCCACTTATTATTTTGGCCTGAATCAGGTCCAAGGTGAGTCGGTTCAGGCGCCGTGTATCACACTGTGTACGAACCCCATCGCGACACATCGACTTTCGATAACGCCGTTCTTCGACACAGGCCAGATACGTCCCAACGCTCAAATGCACTCAAGGTTTCAAGGGTTCATTCAGACCCCTTGGCCAAAGGCTCGCAAAGGAGACGTCACCATGAAGATGGCACTGCACACCCGCAAAACCGCGTTCGGTTTGTCGATTCTGGCTTTGTCGTTGTTCGGCGCTTTTGGCAGCGCTCAGGCGCAAACCGCAGAACCGGCCGCCGTCAGCTATTCCGCGCCCTCGCCTTTCGGCCCGCTCAAGCATGTGAAGGCCGGCGTGCTCGACGTCGCCTATGCCGAAACCGGTCCCGCCGATGGCCCGGTGGTGATTCTGCTGCACGGCTGGCCCTACGACATTCACAGCTACGACGAAGTCGCGCCCTTGCTGGCAGCCAAGGGCTATCGGGTGCTGATGCCGTATGCGCGGGGTTATGGCGATACGCAGTTCCTCTCCAAAGACACCCTGCGCAATGGCCAACCGGCGGCGCTGGCCAGCGACGTCATCGACTTCATGGATGCGCTTAAGATCAAGCAAGCGGTACTTGGCGGTTATGACTGGGGCGCGCGTTCGGCGGACATTGTCTCGGCGCTGTGGCCGGAACGGGTGAAGGCTTTGGTTTCGGTCAGTGGTTATCTGATTGGCAATCAGGCTGCCGGGCAGAACCCGCTGCCGCCCAAGGCAGAATTGCAGTGGTGGTATCAGTTCTACTTTGCCACCGACCGTGGCCGCGCGGGTTACGAGAAGAACACTCATGATTTCGCCAAGCTGATCTGGCAAACCGCTTCGCCGCAATGGAAGTTTGATGACGCCACGTTCGACCGCAGCGCCAAGGCCTTGGAGAACCCGGATCACGTCGATATCACCGTGTTCAACTACCGCTGGCGTCTGGGCCTGGTGCAGGGTGAAGCGAAGTACGCAGCGCTGGAGCAGAAACTCGCCACCGCGCCGTCGATCAGCGTGCCGACCATTACCCTTGAAGGCGATGCCAACGGTGCGCCACACCCGGCGCCGGAGGATTATGCCAAGCGCTTTACCGGCAAGTATCAGTTCCGTTTGATCAACGGCGGGATTGGCCACAACCTGCCGCAGGAAGATCCGCAGGCGTTTGCCAAAGCCGTGATCGACGCCGACCACCTGTAGAAACAAACAAGCAGTCAGCCGCAATGGCTGACTGCTTGATCAGTACCGTGAACGACTACTCGGTTGGCACAACCAGATCCAACGCCTTGTTCACCGCCAACTCCCCCAACATGACCACTTGCGCAATGCCCAACAGCGTATGGCGGTTTGCGCCCTCCAGCATCCCGGCAAAATTGCCGAGCATCACCGACGCGGACGCCAACGATCCGCAAGCGTTGGTGAGTAACGACTCGGTGTCTGCTTGCGGGTTGGCCATGAACAGAGCGTTGGGCGTATAGGGTTCGGCCATGACCGCGGCAGGCAGCAGGTAATGGTCAAGCGCTCGTTCTGCCGCTTCGTGCAGCTTTCTTGAATTGGGCGATGCGTACGGGGACACCAGGTCTGTGACCGGTGGTTCGGGTGGCTGAGACATCAGCTGAAACTCCAGACAAGAACCGTTTTGCGGTTCTTTGATAGAAGGCGTGAAGCGCCGCGATTGCGGACGCTTCCGTGCAAATGAGGGGGCACGCCCCCTCACCCATCTGCATCGCGACTAGTGCGGCAAGCGCTGGTTATCCAGAACTCGGCCTACCACCAGTTCACTGAGCATGATCACCTGTTGCAGGATCAGCATCTTTTTGCGTTGTGAAGGGTCAATCGAATCGGCGAGATCTCGGGCCATGTCACTGGCTGAGGACAAGGTTTCAGTGGCTTCGACGAGTAGTGTTTCGTTATCAACCGTGGGATCGATGAGGTAGATCTTGCCGGTTTTGCGGGTGGGGATTGAAGTCTTCAGCGCCGAGGGATTGAGGTAGAAGTTGATCGCGCGGTCGGTGGCCTCTTTGATGTTCTGAGGTTCGAGCGCAGCGTCGTAGGGGATTGGATCGGTTTCTGGCGGGTTTGGCGTAATTTTGAACATGAAGGACTCTTTGTCTTGAAAGAATTGAAGAGCCGTCACTTTCGCTACCAAACGAAGGGTGGCGGCCACACGTGGGTTGGTAGACCGGTCAAGACAGAGTAAACCCCGGCGCCCCCGAAAGGGCCCCACGCATGACCACCATATAAAACCGAGTCCCGAAAAAGAGACCGCAATAAGGTGATGCAATACGGGCTGTCAAGAAACGGGCTACCAAACCCGATCACTGTTTTGCAGTGACAGGGAAACGATACAGCCCGCCTCAAGGCGCGTAAGCCGGCGGATTCTGGCGTACGCGTAGGCAACGGCGCAAGGTGTTGTAGCCGCTATGGCGTAACAGTGCGTGTAAGTTAAACGTGTGTGGGTGATGGTGTTTAAAAGCCCCTCACCCTAACCCTCTCCCAGAGGTAGAGGGGACCGACCGTGGTGTTTGGAAGAGGTACGCCGACGTGGAATATCGCGTCGAACTCTGGTGAGGAAGCGGTTGGTGCCGCCTGCAAATTCCCTCACCCTAGCCCTCTCCCAGAGGTAGAGGGGACCGACCGGGGTGTTTGGGAGAGGTGCGCCGACGTGGGATTCCGAGGTGAATTCAGGTGGGTAACGGCTTGGGTTATTTGACCAGCCGTTTTTCTTTGGAAGGTCTGTAGCCGAAATATGAGCTGTAGCATTTGCTGAAATGGCTCGGCGAGACGAAGCCGCACGCTACTAGCACTTCCACCTGCGACAGTTCGGTGTGCTGCAACAACCGTCGCGCTTCAGTGATGCGCAGTTCCAGGTAATAGCGCTGCGGCGTGGTGCCCAATTGTTCCTTGAACAAGCGCTCCAACTGGCGACGGGATCGCCCGGCGTATACCGCCAGTTGCTCCAGCTCCAGCGGTTCCTCCAGATTGGCATCCATCAGTTTCACCACTTCACGCAGCGGCGCACTGACGCAGAGGTTTTCATCCGGTTTGATCCGCCGGTAGCGCGACTCCTCGAACGCCAGAATATCTTCGATGCCCTCGACCAAGGCTTTGCCGTGCAAGCCCTTGATCCAGTCCAGCGCCATATGGAAAGCACCGGACGGACTCGATGCGGTAAGCCGGTCGCGATCAATGACGTAGGGTTCACTGCTGACGTGGGTGGACTTGGCGATTTCGGTCAGCGCCGGGCGGTGCTCCGGGTGGATCGCGCAACGGTAGCCATCGAGCAGCCCGGCCCGGCCCAGAAACCACGAGCCATTCCATAACCCGGCGAGCGAGATGCCGCGCTCCGCTGCTGATCTGAGCAAGCCGATAAATTCATCACTCGCGCGCAATTCGGTGCGATACCCGCCACACACCACCAGCAGATCCAGTTGCTGAAGCGCAGCCAGATCCAGTCGTGCATCAGGACGAATAACCAGCCCCAGATCACTGATGACTTCGCCGTCGCCCAGGCCAAACGTGCGAGACGAAAACAGCCCCGGGCGCAGCAGATTAGTGGTGACAACCGTATCCAGTGACTGCGTAAACGCTGGCAGTGAAAAGTGCTCAAGCAGCAGAAAACCGGTGCGGGTCATGCGCGGGTCATCCGCGCCTTGCTCATTCAGATAGCGGAGGTTTTTCCCCTTCATGCCTCCGCTGAATTGGCGTCGTTCGATCAAGTTCGGGTCCATCGGTCATGTTGTTGTGCGCCGATAGTTGGCTCGAATGGCGTCAGAGTCAATCACCTGTCGTTGATCGCAACCCCAGCCGATCGATCACCGGGTCATGCTGCGCCATGACCTCGACAATCCAGTCGATGAACACTCGCAGTTTCAGGCTGACATGGCGGTTCGGTGGATACGCGACATAGAGCGGCATCGGGTCGAGCTGCCAGCCTTCGAACAGCGGCACCAGTTCGCCGCGTGCCTCGTGTTCGGCAGACATGTACTTGGGTAGCCACAGCACACCCATGCCCGCTAAACCGGCCGCGAGATAGGCATTACCATCATCGACTGCGAGGATATGCCGACCTTTGATCTGTAGGTTTTCACTGGCGTTATGCAGGGCATATGGCACTGGTTTGCCGGTACGCGCCCAGAGGAAACCGACCACGCGATGGTGGCTGTTTTCCAGCTCCCGTGGGTGTACGGGTGTGCCCGCACGCGCCAGATATTGTGGTGCAGCAAACACCCCCAACTGCAGATCGGCGACCTTGCGCGCCATCAACGACAAGTCCAACAGTTCGCCACCACGCACCACGCAATCGACGTTCTCATCAATGATGTCGACGATACGGTCGCTGACGCCCATGTCGATCTGGATATCCGGATAACGCACATGAAACTCAGGCAGGGCCGGTACCAGGATCAGCCGTGCCAGCGGACTCGGTACGTCCACGCGTAGCCGCCCCTTAGGCAACGCCGCCGCGCCGGGCAGGCTGGTTTCCGCATCGTCCATGTCGGCCAACAGCTTGATCACCCGTTCGTAATAAACGGCGCCATCGGCGGTGACGTTGACCTTGCGCGTGGTGCGGTTGAGCAACTTGACCCGCAGCCGCGCCTCCAGTTGTTGCACGAGTTGGGTCACGGTGGTCTTGCTCATGTGCAAGGTTTCGGCGGCCTTGGTGAAACTCCCGGCCTCGACCACTCGGGCGAACGCCTGCATTGCATCAAATCGGTCCACGAGTCAGCCTCTGATTGTTTGCGATTCACAAACAGTGAACGCCAAGCTTGCGCGTTTATCGTCCGTCTGCAAATACCTAAAGTGTCTCCATCAACTCACTGATGGAGACACCCCATGACCCAGCGCGATGTTGTTTTTCCGCCTGCCCGCCGCGCACTTTACGAGCGCCATCGTTACTCACCGGCAGTACGCTCCAACGGCTTTCTGTTTGTCTCGGGACAAGTCGGCAGCACCGAGGACGGCACGCCTGAGCCGGACCTGCAAACCCAGGTGCGCCAGGCGTTCAGCAACCTCAATGCGATCCTCCATGAGGCCGGTTGCACGTTCGACGACGTGGTCGACGTCACCGTGTTCATCGTTGATCCGCAGACGAAGTTCGAAACGATCTGGAATCTGGTCCTGACCGAATTTTGGGGTGAGGCGCCACACCCGACCGCCACCGCGATTGGTGTGACGTGGCTGTATGGCTTTGATTTCGAGATCAAGGTGATCGCGAAGCTGCCGTAAATATCCGGACACACCCATTCGTTTGCCATTTAGAAGGTCGTCTGTTTGCATGCTCTCCCACATCAACGTGCAGATCAGGGAGAGGATCGATGAATATTTTGGTGGTGGGTGCCAGCAAAGGCTTGGGCAAGGCTTTTATTGAAGGTTTGGGTAACGCGGGAGACACGCTGATTGGTGTGTCCCGCACGCGGCCCGAAGGTTTGATGTCCGAGACCGAGCGCCCTGTACGCTGGGTGGAAGCCGACCTGATGAACCCGGCCAAAGCCGCGCACGCCATCGAGCAGGCCGTCGTGGACGATGGGCTGGATACATTGATCTACAACCTTGGCATCTGGGAAGAATCGGCTTTCGATCCCGCCTATGACTTTCTCGACAGTCCGGATGACGAAGTGCAAGCCATCGTCAGTTGCAACATTACCTCAACCATTCTGCTGACCAAGCGCCTGCTCCCCCTTCTGCTGAAAAGTGCCCAGCCGAAAATCATCCTCACCGGCTCAACCTCCGGCCTGCCACAAAGCGGACGCCCGGAAGTCGCTTTCGGTGCCTCCAAATTCGCCCTGCGCGGGATCGCCGATACATTGCGCGAAGGCTACCGACATCAGCGCCTGGCGGTGACTTGTCTTAACCTGGGCTATCTGAACACCGAGGACCCTCTGAACACGCCACGAGATCTGGCATCGCAGCGTGGCGAGGGTCATTTGATTCCCGTACACGATGTCGTCCAGGTAGTGCGCATGATCCTGAGTCTGTCCTCGGCCAGCTACGTCAAAGAGCTCACGCTCCCGGCGATACTCGACGAACGTTTTTGACCACTCCAGCCCTGATGGCGCTGGCCTTTGCGCGTGGGAATACGTATAACCTCGCCGATTCGTCTACCCTCACGTAGCGCCCTGATTCAGCTCTTCACACTTTTTGACGCTCACGAAACGGAGAATTCCATGCTCAAACGAACACTGGCACTGACCGCCGGCCTGGCCCTGTCCTTTTCTACTTTGATGGTGCAAGCCGCCGACGTTTTGCGCGTCAGCGCGATTCCCGACGAAGCCCCGACCGAACTGCTGCGCAAATTCGAACCACTGGGTGCTTATCTGGAACAACAACTGGGCATGAAGGTGCAATTCGTCCCGGTGGCCGACTACCCGGCGGTGGTTGAAGCACTGGCGACCGATCGCCTCGACATGGCCTGGCTCGGCGGTTTTACCTTTGTGCAGGCGCGTTTGAAGACTGATGCAACGACGCCAGTCATTCCGCTGGTTCAGCGTGAACAGGATGCGCAGTTCACCAGCAAGTTCATCACCGCTGACCCGAACGTGAAAAGCCTGGCGGATCTGAAAGGCAAGACCTTCGCTTTCGGTTCGGTGTCGTCGACTTCCGGCAGCCTGATGCCGCGTTACTTCATGCTGAAAAACGACAACATCAAGCCTGAAGCGTATTTCAGCCGTGTCGCCTACTCCGGCGCCCACGATGCCACCGTGGCCTGGGTGCAGGCCGGCAAGGTGGATGCCGGTGTGCTGAACGCCAGCGTCTGGCAGAAACTGGTGGATGCCGGCAAGGTCGACACCAACAAGGTCAAAGTCTTCGCCACCACCCCGACCTACTTCGATTACAACTGGACCGTGCGCGGCACCCTCGATCCGGCACTGGCGGCGAAGATCAAAAAAGCCTTCCTCGATCTGGACCCGGCCAACCCGGAGCAGAAAAAGATTCTTGATCTGCAGGCCGCCAGCCGTTTCATCGATACCAAGCCCGAGAACTACAAGGGCATCGAGGAAGCCGCCCGCGCTGCCGAACTGCTGAAATGACCCTGAGCCTCAACCAGGGCAGCCTGCGCCACGCCAATGGAGTCGACGCCCTGCGCGGTGTCGACTTGCAGATTGGCGTTGGCGAACAGGTCGCCGTCATAGGCCCGTCCGGCGCCGGTAAATCGAGTTTGCTCAACCTGCTGGCCACCGCCCTGCGGCCCAGCAGCGGCGAGCTCGAAGTGCTCGGCGAGCGTGCCTGGCACTTGTCCGCCCGCCAACGCCAACGCCTGCGTGCGCGGATTGGTCTGGTACATCAGGCACCGCCGTTGCCGCCACGTCAGCGCGTGGTCACGGCAGTGCTGGCCGGTAAGCTCGGCCAATGGAGTTTGGGCAAAAGTCTTCTGAACCTGTTGCATCCACTGGATGTGGCCGGCGCGCGCGCGGCGTTGGCGCGACTGGATCTGGGCGAAAAACTGTTCGCCCATTGCCAGCAATTGTCCGGCGGCCAGTTGCAACGTGTCGGCATCGCCCGCGTGTTGTATCAGGCACCGGAAATCCTCTTGGCCGACGAGCCGGTGTCGGCGATGGACCCGGTCATGGCCGGGCATACCCTGTCGATCCTCTCCCGGCATGCACGCGAGCACAACGTCACGCTGGTGGCGAGCCTGCATGCGGTGGATCTGGCGTTGTCGCACTTCCCACGGATCATTGGTCTGCGCGACGGGCAGATTCTGTTCGACTGCGCCTCCGATCAAGTCAGCCCCGAGATGCTCGACGCGCTGTACGCCAACGAAAAACTGCAATCGCCGACCGCTGCGGTGGCACCTTTGACTGTGCAGATTCCACGATGCTGAAAGCCGATTCACGCGATCCGGCGGCGTGGCCGCGATTGTTGCTGACGTTGCTGGCAATAGCCTTGCTGTGGCCGGGCGTTCAGCTCAGCGAGCTGGATCTGGGCGTGTTGCTGCCCGACAGCCAGAATGAAATGGGCCGTTTTGTCGCGCAATTCTGGCCGCCTGCGCACGACGAAGCGTTTCTCCAGCTACTGTTCAAAGCCACCCTGCAAACCCTGGCCATCGCCACCGCCGGCATGGCATTGGCGTTGGTGTTGGCGATACCGGCCGGCCTGATTGCCAGTCGTGCGCTGTCGCTGTCTGCCGCCTCGCGCGGTGGCTTGCCCAGTCGACTGGGGCGTCTGCTGCGCTGGCCTATTCGCGGTTTGCTGATTTTTTTGCGCAGCGTGCCGGAAATCGTCTGGGCGCTGTTGTTTGTCCGCGCTGTTGGACTTGGTCCGGCGGCAGGTGTGTTGGCGATCGCCATCACGTACAGCGGCATGCTCGGCAAGGTCTACGCGGAGATTTTCGAGTCCACTGATCAGCGCCCGGCGCACGCGCTGTTGCAGGCGGGCAGCGGCCGACTGGCGGCGTTTGCTTACGGCACGTTGCCCAATGTCGCCGGGGAACTGCTCTCCTACACGGTTTATCGCTGGGAATGTGCGATCCGTGCGTCGGTGGTGATGGGGTTTGTTGGCGCCGGAGGTTTGGGTCAGCAGATCGACCTGTCGATCCGCATGTTCGCCGGCGGTGAAGTCGCCAGTATTCTGCTGTGCTTCCTGATTCTGGTATTGGCCGCCGACCAACTCAGCCGCTTGCTGCGCTGGAGGCTGACATGAATCGCCTGATCAACCTGCTGCTGATCGCGGGCATTGCAGCGGCAGTCATCGCCTCCTTCGTTTATCTGGGGCTGGATCTTGGCGAACTGGGCAGCGCCACCAGTCTGAAGCAGATGGGCGCTTACGTGCAGCGCTTTCTCAGCCCGGATCTGAGCGCCGATTACCTCAAGGCAATCTTCCACGGTTCGCTGGAAACGTTGGCGATGTCGGCCCTCGGTACACTGCTCGCCGCCGTGTTCGGCATCGTCCTGGCGCTGCCCGCCGCCGGGCGTTTTGGCTGGCCGCTGCAAAGTGCCTCGCGACTGCTGCTCAACGCCTTGCGGGCGATTCCGGAACTGGTCTGGGCCGCACTGATGGTGCTTGCCGCCGGCCTCGGCCCGAACGCCGGCACCCTCGCCCTCGCCCTGCACACCACCGGCGTGCTTGGCCGGTTGTTTGCCGAAGCGCTGGAAAATACGCCGCCGCAACCGGCCGAAGCCATTCGGTTGCAGGGCGGCAATCCGCTCCTTGCCTTCTGTTACGGCACGCTGCCGAACCTTGCACCGCAACTGCTCGCCTACATTCTGTATCGTTGGGAAAACAACATCCGTATGGCCAGCGTGCTGGGTTTTGTCGGTGCCGGCGGGCTTGGGCAGATGCTCTATGTCAGCCTCAGCCTGTTTCAGGAAGCGCAAGCGAGTACGGTGATTCTGGCAATGCTGGTGCTGGTGTTTGTGGTCGACTGGCTGAGTGCGTGGAGTCGTCAGCGCTGGGTCAAGGCCTAGTAGGCAGGCCGACGGCTGGATATCTGGCAAAAGCTGATTATGCTTCAGGAAACCTTGCAGCAATGCGAGGCGGTCAGACTGTGCAAGTTTCACGCGAGAGCAGTTGCGGCATACGCCACAAGGCCAGAGTGCGATAAGCAGTAATGGGGGGACTCCGGCCTACGACAATAAGCACGACGGAGAACACCCATGGCCACAATCGACACAGCATCCACCGGCAGTCCACCGCGCAGCGGCGGCATCACCAAGGAGGAGCGCAAGGTCATCTTCGCTTCGTCCTTGGGCACGGTTTTCGAGTGGTACGACTTTTACCTCTACGGCTCACTGGCGGCGATTATCGCCAAACACTTCTTTGCCGGCGTCAATGAAACCACTGCGTTTATCTTTGCCCTGCTGGCGTTTGCAGCGGGGTTCGCGGTGCGGCCATTCGGGGCGATAGTGTTCGGCCGGCTCGGCGACATGATCGGGCGCAAGCACACGTTCCTCATCACCATCGTCATCATGGGTGTGTCGACAGCGATCGTCGGTATTTTGCCCGGTTACGCGACCATTGGCGTCGCCGCGCCGGTCATTCTCATCACTCTGCGTTTGCTACAAGGTTTGGCGCTGGGCGGTGAGTATGGCGGCGCAGCGACTTATGTGGCCGAACATGCGCCGCGCAACAAACGCGGCTTCTTCACCTCGTGGATTCAAACCACCGCGACCCTTGGGCTGTTTCTGTCGCTGCTGGTGATCCTCGCCTGCCGCACTGCGCTGGGCACTGAAGCCTTCGAAGCGTGGGGCTGGCGGATACCGTTTCTGTTGTCGATCCTGCTGCTGATCGTCTCGGTGTACATTCGCCTGCAACTGAGCGAGTCGCCGGTGTTCCAGAAAATGAAGGCCGAAGGCAAGGCGTCGAAAGCGCCACTGACCGAGTCCTTCGCGCGCTGGGACAACCTCAAAGTGGTGATCATGTCGCTGCTCGGCGGTACGGCCGGGCAAGCGGTGGTCTGGTACACCGGGCAGTTCTACGCGCTGTTCTTCTTGCTGCAAACGCTGAAGATCGACCCGCAAACCGCCAACCTGCTGATCGCCGGTTCGCTGCTGATCGGCACGCCGTTTTTCGTGATATTCGGCAGCCTATCTGACCGCATCGGGCGCAAGCCGATCATCATGGTCGGCTGTATTCTGGCGGCGCTGACCTACTTCCCGATCTTCCACGCGCTGACCCAGTACGGTAACCCCGATGTGTTCATCGCT
The DNA here is from genome assembly GCF_902497745.1 of Pseudomonas fluorescens. Taxonomy (GTDB): domain Bacteria; phylum Pseudomonadota; class Gammaproteobacteria; order Pseudomonadales; family Pseudomonadaceae; genus Aquipseudomonas; species Aquipseudomonas fluorescens_BM. The sequence continues at coordinate 13,813 of NZ_CABVHJ010000032.1, read as the reverse complement.
CAGGAGAAGAACCCGGTCAAAGTCATCGCCAACCCCGACCAGTGCTCGTTCCAGTTCGACCCGGTGGGCAAGGCCAAATTCACCAGCTCCTGCGACCTGGCCAAGACCTTGCTGGCAAAACGGGCGATTCCCTATGAGAACGTGATTGCGGAGCCGGGCACCATCGCGCAAGTGCGCATCGGTGACAAAGTCGTCGAGAGTTTTGAAGGCAGCGCCCTGCCAGCCGCCGACTTCAAGACGCGCAATGATGCGTTCACCGCGACCCTCGGCACCGCACTCAAGGAGGCCGGTTATCCGGAGAAAGCCGACCCGGCGAAAACCAATTACCCGATGGTTCTGCTCCTGCTCACCGTGCTGGTGATCTACGTAACCATGGTCTACGGCCCGATCGCGGCGTGGCTGGTCGAGCTGTTCCCGACCCGCATCCGCTACACCTCAATGTCGCTGCCCTATCACATCGGCAACGGCTGGTTCGGCGGCTTCCTGCCGACGGTGGCGTTCGCCATGGTTGCCGCGACCGGGGATATCTATTACGGCTTGTGGTATCCGATCGTGATTGCGGTGATGACGGCGGTACTGGGCACGTTCTTCCTGCCGGAAACCAAGGATCGCGACATTCTCAAAGACTGAAAACCGTCAGTGCGCCCTCTCCATCGCGGGAGGGCGCCATTCGGCACAACCCGGCAAAAATATCGAACGCCTGCCGCACTGCCTGCCTCCAATGTTTACACAACTGGAGGTCACCAACATGAACAGCGACGATAAAACCCCGAACGCCCCGCCCACCGACACGTCCGGCAAACCGGTGAATGTGGTCGAGCGCGATCTTGAAGACCGGGACGATGACACCGAAGCCGTGGATAAGGTCATCACGCCCTCGTCCACCCGAGTGAAGGAGCAGGACGCCGAGACGCTGCAGCGCAAGATCGATGAGATCGAGCGCAAAGTGGCCGACGGAAATTAGTGGTTTTGCTGGCGATCGCAACGGTCTGCTGGATCTCCCCCCCCCCTCACCCCAGCCCTCTCCCCCAGGGGCGAGGGGGAAAGGGAGCCGGTTTGTGTGCTCTTCAAATCTTGCGTTCAACTCGGTCTTTCAAGTCGGCGTTATTTGCACAAACACCTCGATCAGTCCCCTCTCCCCCAGGCACGAGGGGAAAGAGCCGATTTGTAGGCTTTTCTGAGCTTGAGTTCACCTCAGTCTTTCAGGTCGGCGTAACTTGCATGAACACCTCGGTCAGTCCCCTCTCCCTCTGGGAGAGGGTTAGGGTGAGGGCTGCTTCGCCGGGTTGAGTTTCACGGCCGCACATATCGGCTCCCAATCGGCCGTCAGTGTGGCCAGCGTCAAAGCGTTGCTCAGTGCTGCGCCGCTGACGGTGTTGTCGAAAATGCACCAGGTCGCCGCACTTGCTGCAGCCGCTGACTGCAAGGCTTGTGCGAGATTATGCAGGTAAGGTGAATCGTAGGCGCTGTGGTAAATGCGCGGTGAACCGTGCAGGCGCCAATATCGGGTTCCCGCCCAGCCACTGGGCGCAGCATCACTGCTGATGCGCGAGGGATCGACGGCCGCTTGGGCGATCTGACAAGTCATCAACATCGGCTCAGCGCTGACCCACGATGCATGCCGTGGCTCAAGTACCACGGCGCAGCAGAAGCGCTGGCGCAATGTCACGAAGAAGGCTTCGGCGATGGTTTCGTCGAATGCCAGCGATGGCGGCAATTGCACGAGCAGGCAACCCAGGCGCTCGCCCAGACCGCCGCATTCAGCCAGAAATTTATCCAACGCCGCCTCGCAACCCGCCAGGCGCAATTCATGGGTGATGTGTTTGGGTATTTTCACCGAAAAGCGGAAAGCCTCCGGTACGCCGTCGGCCCAACGCTCATAGGTTTGTCGACGATGCGGACGGTAGAACGAGCTGTTGATTTCCACGCAGTTGAGGCGCGAAGCGTAGCGCTGCAAGTGCGTACCGTCAGCCGCAAATGCCGGCCAATGCTCGCGCCCCAGACTCCAGCCTGCGCAGCCGATAAAAATCAAAAACACACCTCCTGATCTGTACGCGCTGATCATTCCCACGCTCTGCGTGGGAATGCCTCAAGGGCTGCATTCCTTTGCTGCGCGTGGGACCGATCAAACCTCCGCGTTAAGCGGTTATTTTTTCCCGGGCAACACCGCGCCGAGCACCTGTTTCGCGGTTTGCATGATCACCCCGGCCTCATCCGGATCGCCCTTGAGCAAGGTCGTGGCGAATTTCTTCGCCTGCTCAAGTTTGATGTACGGCGGCAACGGCGGCACGTTCGGGTCGGTCTTGAACTCGATCAGCACCGGCACCTCAGAGGCCAGTGCCTGCTCCCAGGCAGCGGCGACGTCTTCTTCACGATCAACGAAAATGCCTTTCAGGCCAATGGAGATGGCGAACAAGTGATACGGCACGTCCGGAATGCTTTGCGAAGCTTCAAACTTCGGATCGCCCTCCATCACCCGCTGCTCCCACGTGACCTGATTGAGATCCTCGTTGTTGAACACCGCGCAGATCCATTTCGGACTTGCCCACTGCCGCCAGTATTTGGCGACGGTGATCAATTCGGCCATGTTGTTCATCTGCATCGCGCCATCACCCACCAGCGCAATCACCGAACGCTCGGGATAAGCAAACTTGGCGGCAATCGCGTAAGGCACAGCGGCGCCCATGGACGCGAGGCCACCGGACAATGAGCACTGCATGCCACGGCGGATCTTCAGATCGCGGGCAAACCAGTTGGCGCAGGAGCCGGAGTCGCTGGTGATGATGGCCGCATCGGGCAGGCGCGGCGACAGCTCATACACCACCCTTTGCGGGTTGACCGGGTCGGCTTTAGCCATCGCACGTCTTTCCAGGGTTTTCTCCCAGCTCCCGCGCCAGCCTTCGATTTTCTTGCGCCATTTGTTTGAGGTTTTCTGTTCGAGCAGCGGCAATAACGCGGCAAGGGTTTCTGTCGAGTCGCCGAGCAGATTGACCTCCATCGGATAGCGCAGGCTGAGCATGTCGGGCTGCAAATCGATCTGCACGCCACGGGCCTGACCTTCCTTGGGCAAAAACTCCGCGTAGGGAAAGCCCGAACCGATCATCAGCAAGGTGTCGCATTCGTTCATCAGCTTGTAGCTCGGTTCGGTGCCGAGCAGGCCGATGCTGCCGGTGACCCAAGGCAAATCGTCCGGCAGCACGGCTTTGCCCAACAGCGCCTTGGCGACGCCGGCGCCGAGTTTTTCCGCCACCGCGATGACTTCATCAGTCGCTTGCAATGCCCCGGCGCCGACCAGGATCGCAACCTTTTCTCCGGCGTTCAAAACGTCGGCCGCGCGCTGCAGATCAGCGTCGTACGGCACTACTTTCGGTTTCGTGTAACCGACACCGGAATGGGCGGTGCCATGCTCGCGCGCCGGCGCTTCGTATTTCAGCTCCTGCAAATCGTTGGGCAGAATGAGCGCGGTCACCCGGCGCTCACCGACTGCGGTGCGCACTGCACGGTCAAGCAGATGCCGCACCTGTGAAGGCGCCGAAGCCTGCTGTACAAACGCCCCGGCGACATCCTTGAACATCGACACCAGATCAAGCTCTTGCTGATAGTGACTGCCGAGCGCCGTGCGTGCCTGTTGGCCGACGATGGCCAGCACTGGCATGTGATCCATCCGCGCGTCGTAGAGGCCGGTGATCAGGTGCGAGGCGCCCGGGCCGGAAGTGGCGATGCACACACCCAACTCGCCAGTGAATTTGGCATGCGCCGAGGCCATGAACGCGGCCATTTCTTCATGGCGTGCCTGGATGAATTCGATTTTTCCCTTGGCCCGGCTGAGCGCGCCGAACACGCCGTTGATGCCGTCACCCGGATAGCCAAAAATCCGCGTGACGCCCCATTGGCTAAGGCGTTCAACCAGAAAATCTCCTACGGTCATCGTCATCTTGATCCTCGTCTTTCTCCGCTGCATGGAGCTGCCCGACAGAACATCCGCCGGGAGGTGTAAGGGTCTGGACAGTGAGCTTGTCGGCGAAGTTTCGATGGATTTCCCTGAGCCGGTTGTTGTTTGCGGACAAAACCGTCAGGACGGCACAATGCGCGCATCGATAATCGCAAGGAGCAAAGACATGGATTTCCCAGCAGCATGGCGCAGCCAGTTTGCCGGTGCAGCCATCGAACAGCAGACCATTGGTGAATCCCGCGCTGATGTCTGGCGGATCACGCCTGCAGGGGCGGCGCCGCAATTCGTCAAAACCGAACAGGTGATGACCTGGGGCGAGTTGCCCGGTGAAGTGCAGCGCTTGCGCTGGATGGCGACTCACGATTTACCGGCGCCGCGCGTGCTCGACACCGCCACGGAAGCGGAACACAACTGGCTGTTGATGACCGCCGTGCCGGGCCGGGATCTTGCCAGCAGCGAACACCTCTCGCCGCAGCAGATCGTCACGCTTGTGGCAGAGGCGCTGCGCACTCTGCACGCAGTCGCGATCATCAATTGCCCGTTCGATCACCGTCTCGAACAGAAGATCACACGGGCCCGCGAACACTTGCTCGCCGGTTTGATTGACGAGCAGGACTTCGACGATTCGCGACTGGGGCAATCCGCCGAAGACGTGTTCCAGCAAATGCTTGACGCACGCCCGGCGCACGAGGATCTGGTGGTGACTCATGGCGATGCGTGCCTGCCCAACCTGCTCGCTGCCAATGGCGGCTTCAGCGGGTTTGTCGACTGCGGCCGACTGGGCGTTGCTGACCGTTATCAGGATTTGGCCTTGGCTGCCCACAGCATCACAGACAACCTCGGCGCGCAGTGGCTGCCGCTGTTTTTCGAGGTCTATGGTGTGGAACCGGATCAGCAGCGGATCGCCTTTTATCAGTTGCTCGACGAGTTTTTCTGAGGTCCCCATAAGACCTCTGGGTCGGCGGTGCGGCCATTCGCGAGCAGGCTCGCTCCCACAGGGAATCGCGGTCTAAATGTGGGAGCGAGCCTGCTCGCGAAGACGTCAGAACAGTCACTGCTGAGACGGGGCCTTTCAACGATGCGGATGCACCGTCCATGCGACCAGTTTGATCACAATCGGCCGCACGATGAGGATGCACAGGAACGCCACCGGCATCGCCAGCTTATAGGCGTGCAAGGCATTACTCAGGTAGTCGTTATCAATTCCCGAGTTGGCGGCCGTGATCACCAGCGACATCAGAAATGCCATGATCGTTGCCATGTACAGCGCAAACACATACGGCGTGGCACGCGGCGCCAGCTTGCGGCGACCGATGATCATGGCTTCGGCGTTGGTTCTTTGATTCATATGGCTTTTCCATCCATTGACAGGGAGACCGCACGTTAGCAAAACCGATTCAGCGTAACTAGACGCTCAACCGCAGGTACTTTATAAAGCACAGCTTACGAATCCACCCTCGGCAGGACATGGATGAATCTGTTAGCGGCGATTGCCAGTTTTATCAAAGTGGTCGAAGCCGGCTCGATTGTCGGCGCCGCCAAAATTCTCGGCGTCAGTGCAGCGGCGGTCAGTCAGACGATCAATCGGCTGGAAGCGCACCTCGGCGTGCGTCTGCTGCAACGCACCACGCGCAGCATGGCGCTCACCGAAAACGGTGCGGTGTATTACGAGAAAGTCCGGCGCATCGCCGCCGATCTGGAGGCCGCGCAAAGCTCGATCAGCCACGATGAAACCGAGCTGCAAGGCCGGTTGAGCATTGCCTCCACCTCAGCGTTCGGCCGCCATGTGCTGGCATCACTGATCGCCAGTTTTGGCGCACTGCACCCGCGCCTGCTCATCGAACTCTCGACCACCAATGGCAAGATCAACCACATCCAGGACGGCATCGACCTGAGCCTGCGAATCAAGCCGCAACTGGAGGACGGCATCGTCGCGCGCAAGATCGTTTCACTGCCCTTCATCATGTGCGCCGCGCCGGCCTATCTTCAGCGCGCCGGATGGCCGCAATCACCCGATGACCTGCAAAACCATGCCTGCCTGGCGTTTCGTTATCCCTTGGACGGGCGTTTTCTGCGCTGGAATTTTGTTCGCGACGGCCAGCGTTTCGATGCGCCTATCAATGCCACCGCCATCAGTGATGACATCGATGCCCTGGCGCAAATGGCTGTGCACGGCGCCGGGGTCACGCGACTGGCGGAGTTTGTTGCGGCGCCTTACCTGGCGAGCGGGCAATTGGTGCCGCTGTTTGAACACAGCGTCGTCCAGCCGATGGACATCTACGCCTGCGTACAGGAACGCGCGGCGATGACGCCCAAGGTCAAAGCCTTTCTGGACTATCTGACGGCGCATCTGGCCACGCGCTGGCCAATGGAAAATGTTTAAGACGCAGGGCTCAAAGAGGCTCGCTGAAGCGCGCGAAATCAGTCAAAGTCCACCTCGCCCATTCGGCCCATCACGGAAGATAACAACAATGAAAAAGTCTCTCGGCGCGCTGCTATTGATCTGCTTGAGCAGCTACGCATTCGCTGACGCTCAACCCGTTGGTTTCCAGTACGCCACGCTGGCGGATCCGCGCAATGAGCGCTCGGTGGAAATGGTCGTCTGGTACCCCGGTTCGACCACCGCCAAGACGCCGCAATTGTTCGGCGACAACCCGGTCTTCGTTGGCGCACCGGCGGTGCTTGATGCCCCGGCCGCCAAAGGCGAGCATCCATTGGTAGTGCTTTCCCACGGCAATGGCGGAAGCTGGATCAACCAGACCTGGCTGGCCAGTGCGCTGGCGCATCAGGGTTACATCGTCGCGGCAGTCAACCATCCCGGCACCACCAGCCGCGATCGCAGCCCACAAGCGGCGGCACAACTGTGGCAACGTCCGGTCGACCTCAGCCGCGCCATCGACGCGGTGACGGCGCAACCGGAAAAATTCGGCGCGGTGGCCAAGGATCGAATTGCCATCGTCGGCCATTCTCTCGGCGGCTGGACCGTGCTCGAAGCCGGTGGCGCACGCTTCGACCCCGAGCGTTTTGCCGAAGACTGCAAAATCCATCCGCAACTGGCCAGTTGCACGGCATACCTACAGATGAACACTGCAAGCACCGTGCAATCGAAAGCCCGGTTGGCCGCCGACTGGCGTGACAAGCGCGTCACTGCCGTGGTTTCACTGGACCTGGGTCTGTCGCGCGGGATGACCGATGCCAGCCTCGCGACCTACCCCGTGCCGATCCTGGTGATCGCTGCGGGTGTACCGTCGAAAGAGCTGCCGGCTCAGCTGGAATCTGTCGATTTGGCCAAACGTCTGCCAAAAACCTCATCGCGTTACGTCGAGATCAGCGACGCCAGTCACTTCAGTTTCATGGCAATCTGCAAACCTGGCGCTGTGGCGATGCTCGACGAGGATGTACCGGGCGACAGCATTATCTGCACCGATGGCGAGGGCGGCCGCCCACGCGCGCAGATTCAGCAGCAAGTGATTTCCCTCATCACCGGTTTCCTGGCGCAGTCACCTGACAGTGTGAAACAAACCGTCACTTACAAGGAACCGCAATAACAATGCTCACGCCCTCCCCTCAGACCTTCCGGGGCAGTTGCCTGTGCGGAGCGGTGAAATACCAGATCCGCTCACGGCCCAAAGCGCTTTCGCACTGCCATTGCAGCCAATGCCGCAAGAGCCACGGTGCGGCATTTGCCAGCTATGGCAGCGTGCTGCGTCAGAATCTGGAACTGCTGGAGGGCGCCGAACAGCTGAAGGCCTATCAGTCTTCGCAATCGGTACAGCGCCAGTTCTGCCTGAACTGCGGCTCGTCGCTGTTCTGGGCAAACAATCAGGGTGAGTACCGCGAGTGGATTTCGGTAGCCCTGGGCACGCTGGACACGACGTTCACCACGGAAAAACAGCAACACGTCGAAGTGACGTCGAAAGCACCGTGGTTTGAAATCAAGGATCAATGGCCGCAGCGCTGAGCGTGAAGGACTCAATCATCAGACGTTGCTTCACCCTCTTGAAAACAGACATCAGATGAACGCTCAAAAATAGCCGCCTGGGAATGAATGTTGCGCCGGTGCAGGCTGGAAAAGCAGCGAATCGTTGACCGGGTAACCGGCACCGCCCTGATGGCAGCGTTTTTGTTGATTCCAGAGATCGGCCAGTCTTGAGTGCAGCGAGCAATCGGACCACAGAAATCCATCGCGCTCTGGAATACGAAGCCGATTCTGTGGTGTCCTGTCCATTCTCAGCAGGTATTTTTCCACTCGCCAACGATGAGGCCCCTTACATGAGCAAAGCGCCGTACGTTCCGCCCCAGGTCTGGAAAAACGAAGCCGCGTCCGGCGGCCAGTTCGCCAGCATCAATCGGCCGATTGCCGGGCCGACCCATGACAAGACCCTGCCGGTGGGCAAGCAACCGTTGCAGCTGTATTCGCTGGCCACGCCCAACGGCGTCAAAGTGACCATCCTGCTCGAAGAGCTGCTGGCGCTGGGGCACCGCGATGCCGAGTACGATGCGTGGCTGATCCGCATTGGCGAGGGCGATCAGTTTTCCAGCGGGTTTGTCGAGATCAACCCGAACTCGAAAATCCCGGCGCTGCTGGATCGCAGCGTCGAGCCACCGATCCGCGTGTTCGAATCGGGTTCGATCCTGTTGTATCTGGCGGAAAAGTTCGGCGCCTTTCTGCCAAAAGATCCGGCTGGCCGTACCGAAACGTTGAACTGGCTGTTCTGGCAGATGGGCTCGGCGCCTTATCTGGGCGGCGGCTTCGGCCATTTCTACGCGTATGCGCCGGAGAAGATGGAGTACCCGATCAACCGCTTCACCATGGAAGCCAAGCGGCAGCTGGATGTGCTGGATCGGCGTTTGGCCGAAAGCACTTACCTCGCCGGCGACAGCTACACCATCGCCGACATCGCGGTCTGGCCGTGGTACGGGCAACTGGTGCGCAACAATGTCTACTCCGCCGCCGAGTTTCTCGCGGCCCACGAATACACGCACGTGCAGCGCTGGGCAGAGGAGATCGCCCAACGGCCGGCGGTCATTCGCGGGCAACGCGTCAATCGCACGTGGGGCGATGAAGCGACTCAAGTGCCCGAGCGGCACCAGGCCGAAGATCTGAACTGAGCCCTCTTCGCCTCACGCTCATCCGCTGAGCGTGCCCCCATCAGCAGCGCCGGCGCAGTTTTTGCGCCGGGGCGCTGCGCCTTGATTCACCCCTCGCACGCCCCCGAAAACTCACATGTCCCTGCCAATCCCCCGCGGTAGAGCCTTTGGTCAATTGTGAAAAATTCATTAACTAACTGAACCGTACGGCTTTCTTCACCCGGAATGATCTGACACACTAATGCGAATAATTCCTACACGCACTCGCACTGGATTCGTTTTCGTATCATTTGGGGAAGCAGATTGATGTCGTTTCACACCCTACACCGCCGCGCAAACCTCTCGCCCAACCTGTTGGCTCTCGCCATTTGCATGGCCAGCGTCGCACCCGCACTGGCCGATGAAACAACGCCCGCCACGCCTGAAAAAACCGCGGCGACCGGCACGCTGGAGCTGGACGCGACCGAAATCGGCGCCACCCAGATAAGCAGCACCACCGAAGACACCCAGTCCTACACCACCGGCCCGATGAGCACAGCGACCAAACTGTCGCTGACCATGCGCGAAACGCCTCAGGCGGTGACCGTGATTACCCGTCAACGGATGGACGATCAGAACATGACCAGCATCAACGACGTGGTGAAAGGCACGCCGGGGTTGTTCCTCAGTCAGGCCAGCGGCCCGGGCCGGCAGACCTACAGCTCGCGCGGTTTCGACATCGACACCATCATGTACGACGGCTTGCCAAGTTCGTACTCGCCCTTCTCGATGGCGGTGCAACCGAACCTGGCGATGTTCGACCGCGTTGAAATCGTCCGTGGCGCGACCGGCCTGGTCACCGGTGCCGGTAACCCCTCGGCGGCGATCAACCTGGTGCGCAAACGCCCGACGGCCGATCAACGCGTGACCCTCACCGGTGCCGCCGGCAGTTGGGATGACTACCGTGGCGAGATCGACGCCTCCAGCCCGTTGAACGAAAGCGGCACCCTGCGTGGCCGCGTGGTCAGTTCCTACCAGGGCGCCGACAGCTTCCGCGACAAAGAAGAGAACGACCATGGCTTGTTCTACGCCATCGGTGAAGCCGACCTGAGCGACAGCACCACCGCAACCCTCGGTTTCTCGCGGCAGAATGAACAGACCAACTATTTCTGGGGCGGCCTGCCGATCGGCACCAACGGCCATCACCTTGATCTGCCCCGCTCCACCTACCCCGGCACCGATTGGGAAAACCGCAAACTGCAAATCGACACCGTGTTCGGTGAAGTGGAGCATCGCTTCGACAACGACTGGAAACTGCACGTTGCTGGCTCGACCTCAACCCTCGACGGCGAGTTCTCCGGGACGTACCTGTCGCGTTACGCCGGGCCGCTGGAAACTACGGCCTATCAATCCCATCACACTGACAAGCAGCGCTCGCTCGACGTGTTCGCCAGTGGCCCGTTCGAAGCGTTCGGCCGCAGCCACGAACTGGTCGTCGGTGCCAGCAACCGCGTGTATGACGCGACCACCAAGGAATACGACCCGTACACCACCGCCTGGCCGATTGGCGCCCCCAAACCTGACTTCGTACGTGATGGCAAAACCCGCACCGTCACCACCCAGGATGCCGTGTACCTGACCACCCGCCTGAGCCTGGCCGATCCGTTGACGCTGATCCTCGGCGGCCGTCTCGACTGGTATGACTACGATGACCGCTCTGGCGACGGCGACTACAAGGTCACCCGTAACGTCACTCGCTATGCCGGCCTGATCTACAAACTCGACGACCATCACTCGGTGTACGCCAGCTACACCGACATCTTCACCCCGCAGACCCAGAAGGACCTGGGCGGCAAGGTGCTCGAACCGATCGTCGGTGAAAACTACGAAGTCGGCATCAAGGGTGAGTACTTCAACGGCGCCCTCAACGCCAGCCTGGCGGTGTTCCAGATGGACCAGACCGGTCGCGCCACTATGGCGGACAATCAGTTCGGCTGCCCGGTCCTGACCTGCTACGGGTCATCGGGCAAGGTGCGCAGCCAAGGCGTCGATATGGAACTGCAAGGCGCGCTGACCGACAACTGGCAGGTCGGCGCGGGCTACACCTACACCCGCGCGCACTACATCAAGGACGAAAATCCGGCCAACAACAATCAGCGTTTCGAAACCGACACGCCAGAGCATCTGTTCAAAGTGTCCACCGTGTACCGCTTCCAGGGTCCGCTGCAACACCTGCGCGTGGGTGGCAACGTTTACTGGCAGAGCCGCATGTACAACGATGTCGCCCTGGCCAATAACGGTAGTTACCGCCTGGAACAGGGTGGCTATGCGGTCACCGACCTGATGGCCGGGTACGAGGTCAACAAACACCTGGATCTGCAGGTCAATGCGAACAATATCTTTGACCGCGTCTATTACTCCGCCATTGGCTCCAATGTCACGTGGGGCTCCAACGATAACTATGGCAACCCGCGCAGCTACATGCTGACTGCCAAATACAAGTTCTGAGTCGATAACGTTCGACCCGTCACAACAAACAAGGGCGCTGGGGAAATCCGCGGCGCCCTTTTACTTTCCGGGTTCTTCATTAGTCATGAGCAGCGATAACCGTTAGTCTCTGAGCGAACTCATCACAAAGCATCGCCCCCATGACCAACCCGGACTTTGCACCCGACATCGAAGCCATTCGCAGTATTGACTCGGTGCCGGTCATCCTGAGCATGGTCAAACACCTCACGGGCATGCGGTTCGCTGCGGTCGCGCGGGTCACCGAAAGCAACTGGGTGGCATGCGCCGTCGATGACTCGATTGATTTCGGGCTCAAACCCGGTGGCGAACTGGTGCTCGAATCGACCATCTGCCACGAGATCCGCCAGCATCAGCAGCCGGTGATCTTCGGTCATGCCAGCACGCACCCGATCTTCTCCTTGCACCACACGCCGAAAACCTATGGGCTGGAAAGTTACATTTCCATTCCCATCGTCAAAGCCAACGGTGACTTCTTCGGCACGCTGTGCGCCATCGACTCGGTCCCGGCCAATATCGATGAACCGGCCATTACCAAAACACTGACCCTGTTCGCGCAATTGATCGCCATGAACCTGGACACGCAACGCCATCTGGAAGTGACCCAGATCGAGCTGAACAACGCCAATGAAATCGGGCGCCTGCGCGAGCAGTTCATCGCCGTACTCGGCCATGACCTGCGCACACCACTGAGCGCGGTGCGCATGAGCGCAGATTTGCTGGAAAGCAAAACCGAAGACAAACGTTCGCTCAACCTGATTGCGGCGATTCGCACCAGCTCGGTGCGCATGGGCGTGTTGATCGAAAACATCCTCGACTTTGCTCGAGGACGACTGGGCGGCGGGATTCCGGTGCAGCGCAAGCTGGTGGATGACTTGCAGCACACCCTGCAATTGACACTCGCTGAGGTTAAAGCCTCGCACCCGCAAGCGATTTTCATCGATGAGCTAAACGTGCCGGCAGGCGTCTATTGCGATGCGCTACGGATCAGCCAATTGCTTTCCAATCTGCTGGGCAATGCGGTTACCCACGGCTCGAACAGCACACCGATCGTCCTCAAAGCCTGCGCAGAAAACGACGAGATCGTGATTTCCCTGACCAATCAGGGCACACCGATTTCTGCGCAACTGATGCCCCTGCTGTTCGAACCCTTCTCCCGCGCCGAAGCCGGGCAACGTTGCGAGGGCTTGGGACTGGGGCTTTACATCGCCTCGCAGATAGCGATGGCACACAACGGCACTTTGAGCGTGACCTCAAGCGCCGCGTCGGGAACCTGCTTCGTGGCGAGATTCCCGGCCCGGTTCAAATGGGTTTAAGCCGTCTGCCGACGCATCGTCAGAATCGCCGCGCCAAAACCGATAAACGTAGACCCGACCACCCGGCTGACCCAACGCGACAACGCCGGACGAGTCAACACGCCCTTGGCGCGGGAAGCCAACGCGGCGTAGACGCTCAGTGACGACACCGACAACGCCATGAAGATCGAGGTCAGGATCAGAAACTGCGGCAACAGCGCGGCGCCCTGATCGATGAACTGCGGAAACAACGCGGTAAAAAACATCGTCGCCTTGGGATTGGTCACCGCCGTCAGAAACGCCGACTTGTACAGCTTGCCGCGAGTCGGCCGCACCTTGCTCGCCTCCCCCTCGACTCCCTCAGGCAGCATCGGGCCCTTTTTGAACAGCTGCTTGACACCGAGGTAGAACAGATACCCGGCACCGATGATCTTCACTGCATTGAACAGCAGCTCCGAACTGGCCAACAACGCCCCCAACCCCAACATCGCCGCCGCCGACAGACAGAACAGACCGCTGGCATTACCCAGCGACGACCAAATCGTACTGCGCTGCCCGTGAGCGAGGCTGTTATTGATCGCCATCAACGTCGCCGGCCCCGGGCTGGCGATGGCAATTGCCGCGACCAAAGTGAAGGTCAGAATCGAGTGAGAATCCATTTTCGCTGCTCGTATGATTGAAGTTGCCGAATGTTACAGCAACCGGCTGCATAGCCCAGATCAAAAGCCCCTCACCCTAGCCCTCTCCCGGAGGGAGAGGGGACTGACCGAGGTGATTTATAGAAATACACCGACGTGGAATATCGAGTCGCACTCGAACTCTCAAACAAATCAAAAGCCCATCACCCTGGCCCTCTCCCGGAGGGAGAGGGAACTGACCGAGGTGATTTATAGAAATACACCGACGTGGAATATCGAGCCGCACTCGAACTCTCAAACAAATCAAAAGCCCCTCACCCTGGCCCTCTCCC
>NZ_CABVHJ010000031.1 GCF_902497745.1 Pseudomonas fluorescens | reverse complement strand
GTTTAAATATTTTTCTATGAGCATGCAATTGATGTGACGCTCATCAACAATGAGAAAGCGAAGCCGTTTGTTGATCATTTGTGAACCTTTGACGACGTAGTAATAGAAACTTCGGCAGAGACAGAGAACGTTCAACTCATTTGAACTTTAGAAGTCTCTATCCAATATTTTCGTATTCAATCGCTTGCCTGCACGGGCGCCCGTTTTAATCATCAGCCTGCCACCTGCCGTGGTACTGCTATTGCCGGTGATTGGATATAGGTAGCGCACAATGCATTCTGCTGAGGGGGCTTAAGAAGTGGACTTCCGTTTCCGAGAGTGATGGGGTGGAAGGGCAAATACCCTTTTCGACCCAGCGGAATAACGAGAGCCGGCGAAAGCCTCCATTTGTCCGCCTTCACGTACAAAATCATTCACCTTTTTGACTCGGCGACTACGAAGCCAGGTAATCCAGCCCCTACCGAAGTCAGCGTCCGTTGTCATACCCGGAGCCTGCCTATCAATCCTACCGTTGCACTGGTAGAACGCTTCACCAGCCGTCTAAAGCTGTCACCCGCCACAAGCTGACGAAGCGCTCTCCAGTGCAACAGCTCTACATTCATCGCTCAGACTGTATCGTCCTATGGGGTACTCGCGAGTAATCAACCGCTATTTTTCCGTTGCAATGCATAAAGCAGAATATCAATGTGCGCCACGGTGACGGCCAGCACGACGCCGATCCGTTGGCATACTCTGGTGATCCCGCGGTTGCCGTTGGTGGTGGGATTTTGGGGAAACCAAGCGTGGGAGCATTATCATCGGCGGGGGTAACATGGCGCCTCGACTGAATTAGGCTCTTACTTTAGCGATACACTTGATTACGCCCCGTCGATAACGACGCCGCCACAGCAGCCTGCTCACAAACACCTGCCCGCGGCACCAGCTGGATATCCACCCGACGATTGGCCGCGCGCCCCGAAGCAGTAGCGTTATCGCCAATCGACTGGCTACCTGCGGCACCCTGCACGGCGAAGCAACTGTCGGGAATATCGCCCATGCGCTGCATCCAATTACGCACGGCCAAGGCGCGGGCATAGGACAGTTGAAGATTCTGCTGGGCATCTCCCGAGTTGTCGGTATGCCCGACTATAACGATCAACCAGCCTGGCTGGGCTTTGATGTTGACCAAGGCCTTGATCAGCACTTTGGTCGAGCCCGGCTTGAGTTCGGAACTGCCAGCATCGAACAGTGACAGACTGTCCAAACGTACCGGATCGGGTTTTCGGTGTTCTTGCTGGACCAGTTGAACAAAGCGTTTGTCTGGATCAGCCAACCAGTCCCGCCACAAAAAGCCACTGACCAGTGCGATTGTCGCAGCCACGGCAAACAGCCATTTGGCGATACGCAGTCGCTTGGTCTGCGGGGATGCCGTGGGCACTTCTGGCATAGGCCGAGCGGGCAAAATCATCACCGGCGTCGCAAACAACGGTTCCGGTATCCTTCGGGGTTGCGGCAGTGTTTCACCCAAGTAAAGGTTTCGTTCCAGGCGTTGCAGCAGGCCGCACACCTGATGACGTAGCGCCTGCAACATAACCAGGGGGATTTGTGTCTGACGCTCCAACTGTACGTTAAATCGCGTGAGTTCATTATCCAAATGCGTAAGGGCTGGCACCGTGCGTGGGCTTATCTCTTGGCTGCGCAGCAACGGCTGCAGTTGGGCGAACAACCAGGCCAAGATATCCAGGCGGACCGAGGCCATTGGCGGCCACACCCGTGACCATTCGTTGCAAAGTGCCTCAATCAACGCCACCCCTTGCGCCATGCCTTCCAGACCATAGCGCTGGCTACGCGCCAGGGCATAGGAGACGGCGGTTTGCAGATCTGCTCCATTCTCGTGGAATAACGTCAGGCACAACTGCTCCACCTTGGCCCAGTCGATATCCGGACATGCCGGATGAGTCAGTTTGCTCAGCTCGTCACGCAGTGCCGTAAACTCGCCAAAGTCGCGCGGGTCACCGCCGACTCGTATACGCATTTCAAATAACGCCGTCATCCAGCTTCCTTTCCTTTACGGGTTTACGGCATAGACAGATAGTTCTGCCGCCTCAGGTGACGCACCAACACTTTCCCCTCGGGCGCCAGGGTCGTGCCGAAGGTCACCCGCTCGCCCCCTTTCAGTTGCGCGTCAAGTGTGTATTCCAGATGACCCGGCAGGCTCTGTGGTAGCAGTTCAATGCTCATCGTCGACAATCTAGGCTCGTACTTGAGTAAGGTATCGACCAGGGTTCCCATCAACTCATGCGCGGCCCCCGGCATCCCTTGCAAAATCAACCCCATATCCGGCAAACCATAATCCGGCAGGTGACTGAGTGTCCCCGCCCGGCTATTAAGAATGCGTTGCAGATTGTCCAGCACCGACAGGATGTGCTGGTCCTCTTCCCGGACACGGTACAGGTCCAGTTCACCGTCGAAATTCTGCAGGAGGATTTCATAGAGCGAAGGGCTCAACTCACTCACGGGTTATTCCTTTGCCAAGGCGTGCAGGATCAGTTGGTTGTTGCCCAGCTCGATGACTCGCGCCTGATCCGGGTCCAGCTCATCTCGGCTCAACATCAGACGCCAGGTATTTTTCTGGGTATCGGGCGTACGAAACAGCGCCACCACCGCGACAAACCGGGCATCTTTATCCAGGAGGACGTCCAGTTGCGCCCCCTCCCCCGGTTTTACCACCAGGGTTCGCTGCGCCAGCAAGTCGGTGCGTAGCACGCTGTCGCTATCGCTCAGCACACTGTCATACGTGGTTTTTTTCACCGCCTTGTTGTCGCGCAGTTGGTAAACCCGAACCATGGTCGGTACAGATAAACCACTCATGTCTGCCACGTCAGTGTTCAGTGCCGCTCGGCCGGTAAAGTCCAAATGCAGGGTTTTCACTTGTTTATAGAAAATGGCCTTGGCCGTGGACGTGGTGGCGTCACTGACGGACTGGGTCACGCCGCAGCCCCCCAGCAGCGCGCCAAGCATTGCTACGCTTAACACATTAAAAACGGTACGCGACATGCTGGGCCTCATGGTCTTGCGGGTTACTGTGAAGACCTTGGTATCGGCCTAGATTGATGGTGATGGTTTCGTGTTCTGCGACCTGCCAGGCCTCACCGCCCAAACCCAAGACACCGGTCATCCCCAGCAGCACTGTCGCACCGCCCAGCACCGGTTTGGGCAGGCTATTTATCGGCAGCGACAGCTGCAATTTCGCGGTACAACGCCAGCCCAGGTACACCCGCAGCAACACCAGCAAGTCGTTGTGCAACTGGCTGCCGGGCAACCAGCCACGCGCTTCGTTCAGGTCCTCGGTGAACAACGCCAGGTGCAACTGACTGTTGGCGTCCTGCCCGACGCTGCCCAGAGGCGTGCCCTGAGACAGGCTCACCGGTCGATTTCGGGACAGGCTCGCCGGGTGCGTCAAGGCCACTTTCTGTGGCCAGTGCGGGGTCACTCGGGTCTGGGTGTTGGGGGCCAGCAGTTTGACCAGCGCGATGATGCCTTCAGCGTTGCGGGTGGGCAGACGCATCACGCTGAGCAGCGCCAGGAAGCGCGATATCGGCGTAGCGATCTGCTGGGCGGTGCCGGGAATTCCGAGACCAATCAACCCCAGCAGGCATTGCGAAGTCGCATCGGTGCCGCCCGCTTCGAATGTCGCCGGGTAAGAGTACTTACGCCAGATACGGTAGAACTGAGTGAAGATCCGGTGATTAAAAATATCCAGGAACGCTTCAAGAGCTTCATGGCCTTCGCGACGCTGAGCGATATCGTCCAGGAAACTTGTCGGCATCGGCGAGTCAACGCCGTACAAGCCCAACAGGCGAGTGCGTACCGTCGCCGGACGCTCGGGATGCTCTTCGTCGGTTTCAATCGCCTTCAACTCGCTCACGGGGAACCCCATACCCGGGTCGGGCCGAAAACGCACCGGGTCATCCGCCGGGTGCGCGGTGCTCCCCAAGGGCGGGTGATTGGGCAAAGCCTGTTCCAGCAACTGACAGAAACGGTACAGGTTGGCCTCGGCGACCCGCCCTTGCAGCGCGTCCAGTAATCCGGCGGCTTTTAGCCGGGAATACGCTGACTGTGGTTCTCGTTCCATCGCAGGCACTTTCCAGTAGGTTGCAAGATCAGCGTGAGCTGGTTGAATAAATGAATGTCGGCATACAGGCCAAAGAAGCGGTGGAGCATCTCGCCAAACAGACTGATGTCGCCCTCCCCGGAAAAACCATTGGCATCCAGCGTGACTTCGATATCCACTCCGCGCAGCAAAAAGCCTTTTTCGAAACGCTGCACCAGGTGATGGCGAACCTCGACAATCGCTTCCAACCGACGCCGGTTCAGCTCGCTATCGGTCCAGTCGTACAATGCCAAGGTGCCACGCAGGACTTGCGCGCTATCGAGCATCGGCAAGAAGTTCGAACCCAAATGGCTAAGCACCCGCCAATGAAAGCGATCATAGTTTGGCGGGTAACAAGGCAAGCTGGGGGCACACAGGTTGCGTACCTGCAGGCCGACCTGAGTGGATTGCACCACGGTGTCGAGCAAGGTGCTTTGCAGCGCCTTGCGCGGTAACAGTCCATGGGTGCCGGTCAAGCGCAACGACAAGCTTTCGCTGCCGTGCAATCGGTCTTTGTCGAATCCATCACCGCCCAGAATCAGCCAGGTGTCATGCAAGCCCTTGGCAGAGCGCTTCAAACGGGTATGAAAATAACGTTCGGGAGCATCGTCGCGAAGCATGCCGCCCTTGTGGCGAAAACTGGTGAACGGCACATAGTCGTGACGCACGGCGTTCTTTGAGGAGGAGACCCGGTCCACTGAATAGATTTCGGTATGGCCGTCCTGCAGACGCATGGGGCGCAGCAGATAATCCGTTTGCAACGGCGCCAGGGTCAGCGGGTCGGCCTCCAGCGCAAACAGATTGATCACCGGCACGGCATGCAGACGAATATGCTCGCTGCTCACACTGAACTCGCGCGGCCATGCCTCATGCAGCACCACGTCCAGTTCGAACCAGGGCGTACCGGCAGCGATGCTCAGTTGCTCCAGACCACAAAGCGTCACAAACATGAACTTCTCGCGAAAGCTGAAGTACTCCAGCAGCAACTGATAACCGCTGAAAGCACTGTCACCCTTGGGCCACAGACGGTCTTCATCCGCGAACCCCTTGGGCGCGAAATGGCCGTCCAGCTCATAACGCTCTTGTTGTCCCGCCAGGCGCACATACAGTGCCTGAGTGTTGAGCGTCAGCGCCTGGTGCAAGGCGCTGGCCAGCGGCGCGTCGCCATTGAGGTACAACGGCAGGCGACTCAGGTCAATCTGGCTCCAATCCGTCAACGCACCGCAGGCAAAACGCAGTCGCAACAACGAGCGGCCATCCGGCTCGTAGGCCAGTCGTACCGACTCCAGCGCCAACGGTTGCAACATCAGGTCCTGGGTGGTGGTGTAGCGGCAGCGTGTGCGCTGCGTGCCGATGGGCTGCGACAACACCTCAAACCCTTGGCCAATCAACTCGCCAACTTTCATTTGCGCGAGTTCGGGGATCAGTTCCACCACCGACAGCGAGGGAATAGTGCGCAGGTAATGTGGCCACAGCAAACTGACCAGCCCTTCGGTCAGCTCCGGCAAGTCATCGTCAAGCTTTTCGCGTAAGCGCCCCATCAAGAACGCAAATCCTTCGAACAGGCGCTCCACATACGGGTCCTGTGCGCCCGGCTTGTCCAGGTTAAGCTGGGCTGCCCGGTCGGGGAACGCTTCAGCGAACTCTTTCCCGGCCTCGCGCAGGTAACGCATCTCGGCGTCGAAGTAGCGCAGTGTCAAATTTTCCATGCTCACACAGATAGTCCTGATGATTGAGAGTTAGCCGCACAGCACCGCAGCACGAACCGGGTCAATGGCCACCAACGCCGCCAGCAACACCTCGGTACGCCGAGCCAGGGTGGGTTTGTCGGTATCGTTGCGCTGTGCTTTCAAACGCAACAGCTTGAGCAGGCGTGCCTTGACCTCAAAATTCAGCTCCGGCTCCCAGGCGGCCAGGGCATGGTGCTGGGCGCTGGCATCCAGTTCGCCGAGCAGGTGCATGGCCAGGTCACTCTTGGCGTATTGCTCAGCCACTCGCGCCATCAACAGGCGCAACAGCCAACGCTGGCGCCCGGTCTGCACGTCGGGCCGGGCAGCCAGCCAGGCAAGCGCCGCCTCTACGCCGTCACTGTCGGCCAGGGCCAGGGCTTCACCCTCCAACGACAGAATTTCAGCGTGCCCAGTGGAGACCACCACCTTCGGTTCCGGTAACCATTGCTGCGCACGATTACCGCTGACGTGCTGGGTGATCCAGTCGCGGGTGGTCTGGTCGGCGAAGGGGGTTCCGTCACTCCAGTTCAACAGCTCCAGGCCCGGCAAGCGCTCAATGAACATGCCCAGGTCACGTTTGACGATGTCCGCCCAATCATTTTGTGGCAAGGTTTGTTTGCTCAGCGCCTGATACAGGTACCACTGCAAATCCAGCCAGAAATGGTTCACCGCCTCGGCGTACATCCTCTCGGCCAGATCCAGCAGTTCAGTCCAACTCTGTTGCAGGTACAAGCGTTGGAGTTGCGCCCGGTACTCGCCACGGGGCGATTCCAGGCGTGTATGGCCATTGGCGGCCAGAGGCGGTGCCTGATGCAAGGTGTCCCAGCGTAAGCTCTTCATCAATCGGTGGGCTGCCAGCCAGCCCTGGGGTTGCTCACGTAAATAACCCGCCAGTACCCGGCCGCTGTCCAGCAGATCACGCCCAGACTTGATGACCATGGCGCTCGGCACCGCTGTTTGTGTATTTTGCACATTCAACTCATGACTGGCGCTGTGCTGCGGCACCAGCGCATTGACCCCGCCAGACCGCGCCAACCGAGCGGACAACGCGCCATACAACGCCCCCAGGGCCGGACGCTGATCCTGCGGCCAGGCCTCAAGCCCTTGCTCTAGCCACGCCAGCGCCGCCACGGTTGCTTCGGCCTCGCTGCGCACCACCTCGGGGTACAGCGACAGGCTGTCCAACACCTTGCTGCTGGCCAGCCATTCCAGGGCCATCTTGCGGCTATTGGGCCGCGCCGGCAGCACCTGGGCGGCATAACGCTCCAGCAACGCGGCCAACAAGGTCAACCCTTCAGCCAGCCCGGCCTCACCGTCCTTGTGCAAGCGTGCCCACAGGTAATAGGTGCCCACCCGCAGGTCTTTGCAAGTGTGGGTGAGCAACTTTTCTGCCAGTTGAATCACGCGTTCGGTGTCCGCTCCGGACAGCTTGTTGACCTCCTCACGCATGCGCTGGAAGTCATCGTCATAACCTGGGTCTTCGCCGACGGGCGAGTCGTCGCTGACAGGTTGCAGCCACGGCAACCAGCGTTCAGCCTGGCTGCGGGCCAGAGCCACCGCGTCGCGTTCACCCAGGCACTGGGTAATCAAGCTCTGCAGGCTCATTCAGGGCTCCCGTTCTGGGCATCGGCCACTGAGGCGGCGCCCTCGCTGAGGAAGATCTGGTGCGGCAATCTGAAGTTGCGCAGCTTGAGCAAGGCCAGCGGCCCGGCGCCCAGTTCGGTGCGCAGGTACCAGGTCAGGTCCAGGCCATCGGGGGCCTTGATGTCCAGGCGATAGCGGCTGTCGCCATCGTCCAAAGCGGTAACTTTGGCTTTCTCCAGCAAGCGGATCAGGCCCCAGGTCCCCTGGTAGTCACCAAACAGACGCTCATCGGTGCGCACGCTGGTCCAGCTCAGGCTGGCCCCCGGATGGTCACTGCGGCCCGGCCAACTGAAACGCTGCCAGAACTCTCGCTGGTTGAAGTACTGGTGTTCCTCACCATTGAGGATGAAGGTGGTTTGCACCACATCACGCGCCGGTTTGCCCTGCAACTCGAAGCTCAGGCCCATGCCGCCGTCGGTGTAGATCACGTCGGCTAACTGACTGAGCTGGTTGATCGCAGCCAAAAACTGCGGATTGAAACGCAAGCCCTGGCTATGGTGCGGATCGGCCACCCAGCGGTTGCCTTCCTTGCGCAATACGCCGCTCAGTTGGCTCTGCAAAAACTGCTCGATGCGCCCCGAATCCGCGCGAATCATCTGCCCCAGCATGGGCAGCGAAGCGTCGCTGGCGGTGTCGACAAAGGGGTAGCGCTCGGCAAACGCGCTCTGCCATTCACGCACGATGCCGCGCTGCCACTGGCTATTGAGTCCCGCCGCCGAGGGCTGCAAGACCCGCTGCCAGGCTTGTTCCAGCGGTTGCACGAAGAGGGTTTGCCCGACCCCGCCCCACTCCGCCCCCAGGCTCGCGGCGATCAGGCTGCCATAGGACTGGGTGTCCGTCAGGTCCACGCTTTTGCCCTGGAACACCGTCTGCGCCAATGCTTCAGTCATTTCCTGCGGATCAGACGCGCTACTCACTTGCTGCAGTTTCAAACGCACCCGCGTCACTCGGGTCAGAAACGCTTGCAGGCTCAGGCTGTCGTTACCGCCCTGGCCCTCAGCGTCTTTGCCCAGCAAGGTCAATAACGGACCGAAGGTGGCGTCCAACGGGCTGCGCGGTTCTAGTGTTCGTGGGTCAATCACTGGCAGCTTGTCCTGGCCGATCAGCTTTTGGGCGGACTTCATCAGCGAGTCCGCCAAGGCCTGGTGACGAGCACCGGCCTGCCCCTGATAGGCCAGGGTGTTCATGAGCGCGATCAGCGGCGACTGGCGCACATCGCTCATCAGCGTCAACTGGTCGATCACCTCGCCCAGGCTCTCGGCCCGGCGCCCGTGCAGGCTGTTGAGAAAGCCCAACCAGGCGCTGGCGTAATCTTGAAAGTAGCGCTCGGTGAGGTGCGCCTTGAGCATGTCCGGGGTCAGCTCGTCGGCAATGTTGGCTTGATTGTCGCTGAGCACCCAGTCGATTTCCTCACGCCGCGCCTCAGCAATCTCGTCAATCCTCTGCTGCACCAGGCCCTCCCAGGCCTGGCGGGTGAATACGCCTGGCACCTCAGCGGTGGTGGCGAACAGCGCCTTCGCCTCGGTATCACCCACCATGTCTTGCAAGCCCAACGCCGGGTAGTGATTGGCGCTGGTGTCGAGGAGTTGCTGGTACAGACTGCCTTCGGCATTACGCTGCCCCAACTGACCAAGCAGCACCTGCCGGGTCTGGGCAACCAGCGTCGGGTCGGCCTCGATGCGCCAGCCCGGATGCGCCGTCAGGTGTTCACCGTAGAACTGCCACAGGTTCGGCGCCAGGCCTTGCCAGAGCCCCGGCGACACACCGTCGCGCACCGGCTCGGCGTTGCCCAGGGCTTTGGCCAGAAAGGCGGCGTCGGCTTTTTGCGGCCGCGCCATCATCAGATAAGCCTTCAATTGTTCGTGGGCGCTCTGAGCTCGCTCGGCCCGTTGCGCACTGCCCGGTGGCAGGCTGATCAAGGCATTGAGCTGGCGCTGTAAATGGGCCGCCGCCGGGTCACGGATCAAGCGGTTGTTGGCCTCGACATAGCGTGGCCATAACGCATCGAGCAGGCCTTGATTCTGGTTCAAACCAAAACGCTGATACCAGGGCACGCCGTGTTCCGCGCGGTAATCCAGACGCGCAAGTTCGCGCACCAGATCATTGAGCGCGCGCAGTTGCGCATCGCCGCTGCCCGGTTGCTGCAACGTCGCCAACGCGGTATCTACCCGGGCGATCTGCGTGCGGTTACTGACAAACGACAGCAACAGCCCCGCGCCCCACACCAGTGCCATCCCCAGCACCAGCGCATAACCGATGCGCGGAGCGCTCCAGCCCAATCGGCGCACTTTGGCGCTATCGGCAACCACGCCGCGCCACACAGCAGCCAAACCCTGTTGAGTGGCCAGCACCGGCAAGCTGAACCACACCCCCCGCAACGGCACGCCACGGGCAAACACGCCGGACAAAGGCGCCAGCGTCTGACGCCAACGAGCAATGCCACCGTCCTGCAAATCCCGGGACAGGCGCAGCAGGAAGTCATGACTCAACACATCGCTCATCTGCGCCAGGCCCTCGCGACGTAAAGGCAGCAGCAAACCACTCAGAGCGTTTTCCAATGCCGCCGCCGTGAAACGTGCAGGCAACAAGCAACCCACCGGACGGCTTTCACGTGAGTCCTGCGACCATTCACTGTCGCAGACCTGCCACAGGTACAACGGCAACTCCCAGCCCAAGCCACGGGCCAAATTTTGCAACTGGCTCACGCCCACCCCTATCGCGGCGGCATCCGCAGCCTGGGGTTTATTCAGCGCCCAGACCACCCCGTCCAGCGCACGCCAGCGGCTCAGTCCAGCCCATTGTTCAGGGAATGACTGATCCAGCGTCGACTGGGCGCTGCCGCCCCATAGCAGGACGGTGCCTTGGCTTTCCCGCCAGAGTTTTTTGGACAACCCCGGAGCGATGGCCTCGATCTGGTCGGGTTCGCCGATGACCAGCAGCAGGCGGACTTTGCGGCGCCAGAAGACGGAGTGGTGGTTGCGTAGGTGGGCCTTAATCGAATTGATCAAAGCAGCCTGAGCATCACGGGACTCAGGGTGGCTAGCTTGCGCAGACTGGGGTACATCATCCGCCTCCTGCCGACGGTAAGCCGAGCCTCCCAACCGATGCCCCAACAAATGGTAGCCACCGACACACATCACCAAGAGCAAGGTCGTAACAGCTATCACCCACAATCCTGTCGTTTGGTGGTCACTACCAGATCTAAATCCAAACAACTCTGGGTAACGCAAAATCAATACACCCAGAACCGTACCGATCAACAACAGCACGACGACCAGAACCGCCAACCACACAACACGTCGAAACTGCATTTGAAATTCCTACTTCGAGAGCGATGACACAGGCGTCAAGACCGTGCCCCAGAGCCCTGTATCAACACAGCCGCCCCCGCTAAAAATGAACTGCGGCCCAGCGCCGCATTGAATGGCCTGCGTTGCGGTGGCAATCGCCAGCCACGGTGCTGCTTTGCCCGGGTGTCCTAACGCGCTATCCAAGTCATAAAACCCTTGGTTATGCTTCGACGGGATAGGCACTTCAGCCAAGACTGTGGTCAATGCAGCATCACGTTGCGCATCAACCCCCACTCGCCAAGTCTGCTCGATGGATTGCGCATCCAACGGCACCCAGTCCAAGGCTTGGCGGGCGACATAGAGCAAGGCATCGGTGGTCGGCTCGCGCTCCTGCTCCGGACGATGCAGGTAGGCCATTGGGGGCAAGACGGTTTGCGTCATTCGGTTGCCAAACAGCAGTCCGACGGCCGCTTCAGCCGTCCCTTCAGGCTGCTGTGGCGCAAACTGTGACGACACTACCAACAGCATCGCCTGATCACGAATACGCCGGTCGAGCCACTGATCCAAAGCCACCAAACCGTTACCCTCGACAGGCACTGTCGACTGGCGGATGCCGGACTCGCGCCATATCTGTTGCCATACCCGCTGCAACACCTTCTCCGGCAAAGCACTATCAATCTCCAACAACAAGGCCAACGGCGTAGCGTCGGGTATCTGCGTCAAGGTTGGCGACAGATCGGCAAGCACTTGCGTCAATAACCGATGCAACGCCAGCTCCGGAACTTCATCCGTATCACCCGCGACACGGCTATGGCGCAACACAGTTTGGTCACGCCTGGACGGTTGCGCCTTGAGCGCCTTGACCCCCTCGAGCAAGGCATGCAGTTGTGTTACCGACGACGCCCCTGGCTCTCGTAAGGCCGTGTGCAGACTCACCGCCAATACTTGTTGAGAGCGTCGGGCGCGACGGATTTTCCGGGTCAAATCCTCTTCACGGGCCTTATCCCACCCATCGGCGACCTGCTGTTGACCGAAATACAGCAAAACACGCCCGAAACTCAGCAGCCCCCAACCCAAGAGCGGTACACCCAAGGCCAGCTCCCAGAAACTCACAAGGTGTTGGCGCAACGTTGGAGTGGCGAACAAAAACGTCCCACCCACACCCAACAGCAAAAGCAGCAACGGTAATGCACCGAGCCAAAGCCAACCCTTCGGCCGCCCAGGCCGCGGAGCTAGAGCAGGGACTTGATCTAATCTAATCGGCATGGCTAGCTCGCGCTCGCTTCGGGCAGCGACGAAATCAAGGTGCAACCGCAAGCACAGCGATGCCCGTGAAACGCTACGGGAAGACCATTGTCGTGAAACGTCGGGTGCCCCTCGGCAATCACCGTTCGGCCATGACCTGGAATCGGGCAGCTCACCGGGTCACCCTGGCGAGCCGCACCAATGCCTTTGAAAACCATGGCGGTGGAGCCCGATAGAACGGTGCCACCGCTAGTGGTTTTGTCGCCGATACGAATGATGCCTTTCATGACTTATCTCTACTAAAATAACGGCCAATTTCCCTGCGCAGCGACACGTTCTGTTGACCACAACATATAAAAAGAGACATTCGCTACTTGGGTCCACAAGAATCAACATCTTCACACCGAATCCACTTTTCGATCACTGCTCCGTTTTTTTGTGTATAGCGGAACTTTACGAAGGAGTTATTTGTATTTGAGAGCACGGACACAACGTCACCCCGTATCAGATACGAAGCAGTTTTATCGGACAATAACGGTGATCGATACAGGTAAGCCTTTTCGGAAATCACCGACTTTACTTTCACATCGTTGGCTTTCGTTGCTGGAGAGGAACCTTCTTCGGCTGAACGAATGCTTGCTGTATTCATAACTGTTTTCAATTTTGCAACATTACTCGTATCGCCGTCACGCTCCAGCAACTGCAGCATGTCACTGTACGTCTTTCTATTGACATCGCGAGGAGGATCACATACCAGCAAATTCTCAAGAGAACTACCAGGAGAATCTGTAATCTCCATCTTACCTTCTGCGTAGGTACTAACTCTGGGGATCGCAGCAGTCAAGTTAAAATCCGGATATAGAGAGTTGTCCCATCTACCGTCTCGGGAGAAGGCACCACCACAAAACTCACCTGTTTCCCTTGCTACAATGCAGCCACTATGTACGTATACCAGATCACAGTAGGCGACCTCATGGGGCACAAATGTATTATTAGAAACTTCCACTTCGCCCGATTCAATCTGGCTCAATAATACAAAATTACCGTCTGGTGATAGATTCGGCGGATCCTGTCGCTCGAATGTCCCTCCATTATGAGTACCTCCACGTAGAATCCGTACGACTTTACCACCGCTTAGTATTGTTAGAGTAGAATACCTCCCAGCCACCGGGTCGTCATACTGAAAGTCGACGACACGACTCAGTGTTCTTTCCTTTGGAGATTCTTCAGATACCCTACTAGTTAAAGGAAATGCTAGACCATCAATATCTGCATGTGCTCCACATACACCAAGCCCAAGGGCTGTCGGGTCAATCCCACCCGATGAAATCTCTAATGATCGCCCTTTTTTCCGTATGAACACATCCCCGAATTTAGTCTTGTAAACAAGCATTCCATTCACAAGATTCATCGAGACCGAAAAAGAACAGACATGCTGATCTGCTTGCGTACTGTACAACTCAACCAGATAACCTTGATGTGCCGGCTCAATTTTCAATCGATCACTAAACTGATTGCTACAAGATCCACCACTGCTTGGCGAGGTACACAGATCACTGTTTTTCAGATAGTCTCCAGACCATAAAAATCCAGAATCCCCGCCCCCTTCACTGACCTCTCGGGCTAAATAATTCTCCTGACCTGAAACCAGTGCTGGCATAAATAAAGCCAGTAAAAAAAAGCACGCCCCATATTTCATCTTTAATCTCCACCCCTCAGGTATCGTACTCTATTTCGACCCAGCTCATACCGCACTAGCTCCGGAGTATCTTGAATATATTGCGCAAACCTACTCCGATCATTCACGGAAACATATGGAATTTGCCTTTCCCAAATACTACCCTGCTGATAAGTCAGATCAACTGCTACATCTCTCACCCTATCATTAAGTTCCTCCCATGCTATTGAGCCTGGCGTAACGATAGAACTGTACCGCTGCTGCGCTGCCACCACATACCGTGGATACACTATATCTTCAAACAAGATACGCTGTGCTTGCTTTGAAATCTCTCCAAACCCATCTCTATTCGCACTCACGAAATCACGCGCAACTTGATCGGATAGACCAGCACCACGAGAGAAATTTTCAGCAGAAACAGCATCCACACCAGCCGCAATTAGATCCGCACATACCCCACTGCGTGTTCTATGGCGCATATCGTAACCGCGTCCCAGCGTCACGCCCGATGCCCCTCCCGGCCAATGTAAACGTCGACTAAAATATGGGCTGTTCGGGATATCGTTCCCTTCAGCATCGAAAGTAACTTGACCCTGGCGTACAATCAAATCACTCATCCGCCGAAAAGTAGACATTCCCACCACTAACCCCACCGGATGAAAGTGATACACCTCCCCATCCAACGGCAGCCCAACCTTCTCCGCCACTTCACCCCACCAACTGATTTGCTTGATCCGCTCTTTCTCCGCCACCCAGTTCAGGTGCGGGGTCGAGCCGCTATGGCCCAGTACATCGTCCAGCGCATCCCACTTCTGCGACGTGTGGTGCCACTCGCTTTCGTAATAGATGATCAGTTGCGAAAGCGACTGTGCGTAGGCCGGAATGCCTATCGCGTGTTTCAGCTCTTCAGCGGTTATGGTTCCATCATGGTTACGCTTGATGATGTCGTACAGACGAGTCTTCATCGAACCTTTGTCCGACGCATCGGCCAAGGGGCCATGGCGTTCGAGTTGCTCGTCACTGAAGCGCTTAACAGCGCGAAGAAAAGATGCCAACGCCTGCCGTGGGGTGTCGTAATTGAAGATGACGTCGTAGCCCTCCCATGACCAGGGACTGACCCAAGGCGTGACGCTCACTTCTTCGCGCACCCAGCCGTCGGGCAGCGTGTTATCTGCATCATTGAGCAACCCTTGAAGGCGGTACCAGTTGCAGGCTTTGCGCTCACTCGTAGCCGGGATAGCGATTTTGCTCTCGGCAGACAAGCCATCGAGCAAACTCTTGGGCACCAAGAGGTCAGTAGCACTCGGCGTGTGAGCGGCGCTCAAGGTGGGCGGCTGTGTAGCGCTGAAACAAGCCTGATGCGCCACCACAGCAGTGCCCTTGGCAAGCTTCAGCCAGGTTTTGCTGTCGGCGGGTAGCCGCTGCGCCCAGTCACGGCTGTCCTTGATGAAGTCTTCCACGTCATCGCCGCTGAACACTTCAACGTGCAACTTCTTCTCGGGCTGCTCTGCACCACTGTCTTGGTAATCACCGATGTGACCGATCAAGTCACCCGCCTTGATGGCTACGGGCTGATCAAGCACCACGATACGATCTGCCATTGGTTCCTGCGCGCCCTCCAGCGAATTGAAGTAAACGTACTGGTTTACTCGTACCAGCTTACGACACTCACCTTCGCCACTGATCGTCACTTCTGTGCCATTTGGCAGCTCTGTAATAGTGGCACTGCTAACGCTCGCTTCAGCATGGACACGGAGCGAGGGATTGCCATTCACCCGATACTCGCCCCCAGCGATGGGCACTAAATAGTGGATGGAAAGGTAGCCGCGCAACGAACCATCAGCCTCTTTTAGAACGTCTGGCCCGTTGGTGTTCTCCAGCTTGCGGTAATGACCGTCACCGCTAACGGTCACTTCCGCGCCACGCTGCAGAAAGCCAATCACCTTGCCCAGGTGCGCTTGGTTACGCACGTTCAAGCCTTGCTGTCCAGAATGGCCTGGGTGTACATCTGTCACTGTCGCCTTGACCCGACGGGTCTCCCCCTCGGGCCAGAACGCGGGCCGAGCAATAGTCACGTCATCGTGATACACCGCCCAATCCTGCAAGTGCATGTACAGACTGTAGAAAGTCAGGCTGGGCGGCACGTCCGGGCTGCCCTCAATCTTCGGTGGCTGAAGACGGTGGCGTACCAGCACGAAATTACATGAGAAGGGCTTTTGCACGGTCCCTGTCTCGATGAAATAGGTCGTCTTCGGCGAGTGCTCGTCGATGCGATAAGCCACCACTTCACCATCGGCCAAGCAATGCACGCTGGATTGATCCAGAGCACCGGCAGTACCGCTGTCGAAATGCACGCCGCCGTGGCATAGACCACTGGTGCCTATTGGATAGAAGCCCGCCTTCGCCTTAGCTAATTGAGTCAACTGCAACAGCGGGTTATTTGTATCCTTAAAGGGATGACTCCAGCTTTTCAGCGGTTGCAGCGCTTCCGGCACATCAGACATAAGTCGGTGCCCCTCGGTCACTGCTGAAGAGATTAAAAAACTGAGAGAACAAGCGGGTCATGGGGAAATGCACTCCTGGTTTTACAAAGGGATCAGCCAGAGAAATCCATAAGTCCTAGAGACTTAGATTTATGCTCGGTTAATTGAGGTGGCTGTGGCATATCCAGTACTTGTTGTGCTGGTCCCAGATAATCGAAGTGTGCAGACTTGACGTTGTAATCCCCCTGGGTGCCAGACTCGATACGGCACGCGTCGAGGGTGATGTAACTGCCCCCGGCATTCAGGGTGATTTTCTTTTTCGCGACGATGCGGATTTCATCTTCGGTACTGAGGATCTCCAAGCCATGGCGGGCCATCAGTTCCAGCGTGTCGTTTTGTGCCTGGACACTCACCGGCCCCTGGTTGGCGATCAACTTGATGCCCAGTTTGCGCACAAACAGGCTTAATCCCTGGCCCACGCCCATGAACAGCCGCTTGACCACGCTGATATCAGCCTCGCCACCGGCATTGATCATCAGGTTGTTCTTTGCTGCTAGTTGCAGGTGTTGGCCGCTGGTCAGGGCGATGCCCTGGGGGGCGCTAAGCAATACAATCGAGGCCTTGAGTTGATCGATCTGGTCACGCATAAACGCCAGTTGCGCCTGCACATCTGCCGGATCGGCATTTGAAGATTGGGCATCGACCGATAGCCCTTCCAACTGATCGCCAGCCTGTTGCAAGCGGCGCAGGGCGTCGCTCATTTCCAGCATCTGCCCCTGAGCACCGGGCTGCGCATCCGCACTGATAAAAACGCCACTGCCAGCCCGAATAGCGGCATGCCCATCGCTGCGCAACTCGACACCCTGGCCTCGCGGCTGGCGCTGGCCATCGACAATATGCCCCAGGTTGAGCTGGCTCTTGCCACTGTGCTCTGTACTGAGCTTGACGTGCTCCTGGCCCCGCGTGTCGTCCATGCGCAGTTTGTTGTTGGCCGGGGTGCGCAGCACATTGCGTTTGTAGTTGCGCAAGGTCACGTGGTCGGGGCGCTGGCTGTCGTGCAGGGCGTGGGCGATGTAGGGGCGGTCCGGGTCGCCTTGTTCAAAGGCTACTGCCACTTCGGTACCGGGAATCAACGGCAAGTGCAGGCCGTGGGTGTCGCCCGCATAGGGTCGAGCCAGGCGTAGCCACAGGCTTTCTTGACCGGGCTTCCAGCTGTCGCGGTCGAACAGGAAGTTGACTTTGTAACGCCCCTCAATGTCGATGTGACCATAAGGATCGTGTGCCTGCGGACTGGTGACGCGCGCCGGTACGGTGCCGGAGATTTGCGGTTTGTTTTGCAACGGCGGTCGAAAACACACGCTTTCCGAGTAGGGAATGGCCTGAAAGCTGACTTCGAAGTGACGGCCACGGGCGCCGTGGGTGGTCACGTGGGTGATCACCGAACGGGGGATGAAGGCCTGGGGGGCGCCACCGCTGATAGTGAGCACTTGGCCGGGGGCCAGGGTGGCGCTGCTACTGATCCCGTTCAATTGGGTCTGGCCATTGAGATAACGTTCATGGCACAGGCGGGCGTAAAAATAGCCGCTTTCGCTTTGCAGGTCGTCGTGCTGGTCAAAGGCGTCGCCGAGGGCGGTGTAGGGTTCGGCGTAGTGATAGGCCTCACCGTAGGTGCCGCTCGCGCCACGGGTCTGGTCAACAGTGCCGTCCAGGTAAGCGTTGGCTGCACGGTGGTTATAGGCCCGGAAGTTGACTTGCTGCTCGACCACCTGATGGCTGGATTGCAAGGCCCACACGCCGTCTTGCCCGCTGCTGCTCAGCCCGGACTGCGGCTGGTATGGCAGCTCAACGTCGAACTGGTAGTAGCGCTGGTGGTCGTGAAATTCCACTACCTCGAGACTCAGGCGTTCGTCGCGGGTAAAGCGGTACCAGATGCCGACCTCGGCCAGCAGGCGGGAGATAAAAGCCAAATCGCTTTCGCCGTACTGCATGACCTGTTCGCGCTTGGGGTAGTCGCGTTGCAGGGTGAAGACAAAGTCCTGCCCTTCAAAATCGTGGCGGCTACGCAGAATGCTGTCGACGATCTCGGGCACCGATTGGTGCTGGTAGATGCGCGACTGTCGGCCCCGGTCGAGCAACGCCAGGCGTGGTTCAAGGGTGAGTTCGTAGCGGGTTTCATCGATCGAACTGGACAGGCGTTTGAACCCGGTGACAACCCCATGCAGTACGCGTAGCGGTTTAACCGGCGGCACATTAAGGCCGGCGATGAACCGCTGTTGTGGTGCGCCATACAAGCTAAAACTGGCGTCTTGACCGAGCATTTTTTCAGCACCGATGTCGCCGTCGATGCAAGTGAACTCGATGCGGTAGTTGAACGTCTGGCTCAGGCCCTCGGCGCCCTGAAAGGTCAGAACGTCGAGCGGCGCGTCAACGTCGCGAACACTAAGCGTGTATCGCTGGTGGTCGAAGAAGGTACCCATCAGGCCTCCATGACGGCGGACATTGTCGCGTCTTGGGCGTCGATGAAATGCAGGAGGATGCCTTCCTCGTCGTTGTAGCCCAGGGTCACACCGTGGGTTTTCTGCCGGGCGGCCTGGCGTTGCAGTAGCTGCTGGCTGAGCACCGGCAGGATTTGTTGATTAAGCAGGCTGTCGATGTTGCGCG
Source organism: Pseudomonas fluorescens (assembly GCF_902497745.1). Taxonomy (GTDB): domain Bacteria; phylum Pseudomonadota; class Gammaproteobacteria; order Pseudomonadales; family Pseudomonadaceae; genus Aquipseudomonas; species Aquipseudomonas fluorescens_BM. Next base: position 19,962 of record NZ_CABVHJ010000031.1, on the reverse strand, counting down.
CCCCCGTATCAGGCAGTAGACAGGCGGCGACCAGCGCCTCGTTGAGCCCAGCGTCGATCTGACAATCCAGCCCGTAGTGACGCTGCAAACGCTTGGCAACCTGGGCGAGTTTGATCGCGACGATGCGTTTGAGGGCGTCGGCTTGCAGAGGGCGATAAATCAGGGTCTGGAAACGTGCCAGCAAAGCGGGCTGGAAGTGTTCCCGCAGGATCGGGTGCAGCAACTCGTGCAGGGTGCTGTCCGACGCGCCCGGGAACTCTTGCAGGCAAGCTTGCAGTTCATCACTGCCGAGGTTGGAGGTCATGAGAATGACGGTGTTGCGAAAGTCGATTTCCCGCCCTTCACCGTCACGCATGCAGCCACGGTCGAAGACTTGGTAAAACAGGTTGAGAACATCGCGGTGCGCTTTCTCTACTTCGTCGAGCAGCACCACGCTGTAGGGGCGTTGACGCACAGCTTCGGTGAGCACACCGCCCTGACCGTAGCCTACGTAGCCAGGCGGCGAGCCTTTGAGTTGGCTGACTGTGTGGGCTTCCTGGTATTCCGAGAGGTTGATGGTGATCAGCGATTTTTCACCACCAAACAGTTTGTCGGCCAAGGCCAGAGCGGTTTCGGTCTTGCCGACGCCGCTGGTGCCTACCAGCAGGAACACGCCCAGTGGCGCTTTCTCGTCTGTCAGGCCGGTCTTGGCGGCACGCAGGCGCTGGGCCAAGGCGCCAAGGGCGTGATCCTGGCCGATCACCTGCGCACCCAGTTGTTGTTCCAGTTCCAGCAGGTTGGCGTGCTCGTCTTTGAGCAAACTGCCCAGGGGCACACCGGTCCAGTCGGCGATCACTTCGGCGACGCTGCGGGCGTTGACGTCCAGGGACAGCAATGGCTGATTGTTCTGGGCATCACTCAGTTGTTGTTGCAGTTGCAGGCAGGTGGACATCTGTGGCGGTTCGGCCTGGCGGGCATCGAGCAGTCGCTGGGTCAGGTCGAGTTCATGTCGGTATTGCTCTTCAAGCTCCAATTGCTCGCGGTGCAGATCAGCATGCTGTGCGGCGATGATCGCCAAGCGCTCGCCAGCGGCGCTGCCGCTCAGTTGCTGATCTTCTTCCAACGCACAACGTTCCAACTCCAGAGCCGTCTGCCGGGCCTTGAGACGAACCAGCGGTTGGGGTTCGCAGTCGAGGCTCATACGCACCCGTGCGCTGGCGGTGTCGAGCAGGTCGACGGCTTTATCCGGCAATTGGCGGCCCGTTAGATAGCGGCGCGAGAGGGTGACCGCTGCCTGTACCGCGGCATCCTGAATGTGTACGCCGTGGTGGCTGGCATAACGTGCCTTGAGTCCACGCAGCATCAGACAGGCATTGGCGTCATCTGGCTCATCGACTTTGACCATCTGGAAGCGTCGCTCCAGGGCGGCATCGCGTTCAAAATACTGTTTGTATTCGCTCCAGGTGGTGGCAGCGATGGTCCGCAACTCGCCACGCGCCAAGGCAGGCTTGAGCAAGTTTGCCGCGTCAGCACCGCCGGCCTGGTTTCCGGCGCCGATCAAGGTGTGGGCTTCGTCGATAAACAGCAGCACCGGGTTGGCCGATTGCTGCACGGCGTCGATGACGTTTTTCAGGCGCTGCTCAAACTCACCTTTGACCCCGGCACCGGCTTGCAATAGCCCCAGATCGAGGGTGCGTACACTGACCGACTTGAGACTGTCGGGAACATTACCCTCGGCGACGCGTAACGCCAGACCTTCGACCAAGGCGGTTTTGCCGACCCCAGGTTCACCGACCAGAATCGGGTTGTTTTTGCGTCGACGACTGAGGATGTCGATGACCTGACGGATTTCATCGTCCCGACCGAATACCGGGTCGATCTGCCCTGCCTGTGCTTTGGCGGTGAGGTCATGGGTAAACTTGTCCAGAACGACTTGTAAGGCGTCTGATGGGTCAGTTTGGTATGGAACCGGGGCCTTGATGATCTCCAGCGCAGCTTCCTGCTGTCTGTGTGGCCGCTCTTCGGAGCGTTGATCGAGCAGCACGAACAAACGTTGTAACTCTGCCTCGCTGAGACTGAGTAACTGCCAGGCGGCTTCGCACGCAAGCAGGCTGGGTGTTTCCAACAGTGCGCCGAGCAGGTGGGCCGACCGCAGGGAGTCGTTGTTGGCATCCAGCGACGCCTGCAGCCAGGCGTTCTTGATCAGTTGCTGCAACTTGCCACACAACTGAGGCTTGCTTTGCACACTACGCGGCAACGTGTCCAAATGCTCGAGCAGTCCGCGCCAAATCGTATCCAGGTCCCATTCGTAGCGGCGTGCGATAAGCGCCAGATCACCCTCGCCCTGCTCCAGCAACTTGAGCAACCAGTGCTCAATGCTGATCACTCCATGGGCACGACTCTGGCACAAGGATGCCGCCGCGCTCAGTGCCTTGGCACAATAAGGGTTGAGACGGCGAAGCAAACGGTTGGGGTTCTGTTCCATGGAACGACATCCTTACTCTGTAGATTTGGCGTATCGCCAACGGAAAGTGCAGAGAGCGTGCAACTCGATGTGTTTGGCTGAACGCCCGCGCACGGACGCTCAACCCAGCACACCGCAAACCCGCAGACGGACGACCGTCTACGGGTTTATTGCGTCAGAGTTTGGTGCGTTGACTCCAGGAATCCTCATGTTCGATTTTGCCTTCCACAAAGGTCCAGAGGATATTCTCGTAGCTCAACTCAACGTGTTCGAGATAGGTTTGCATCTTGTTGTCTGGGTCTTTGATGTCGTGCATTTTCGACGCAACTTTCACGACTTTGACGTCTTCCAGTTTGGTAATGAAGTACTCGGCTTCGTTGCCGGCCTCATTTACGCAGTACCACTTGAACTCGGCGCTCTTTAAGGTCTGCCCACTGGTCACCGCCTTGTACAGGTAGGGGCTGGAGGCATCGATTTTCTTGGTGAACGCGAACGGCTCATGTCTGCGAGTACCTGTTACCTTGCCGGTGTGGTCGTCGGTGGGAAGGAACAAGCTGTGATCCTGAGAAATTAACTCGATACTGCCCACCCGCCCCTCTACGGTCGATGAACCTTTGATCGGCGTGCCGCCGCTGTCTGCCAGCCAGAGGTGGATTGTATTTCCCATGTAAAGCTCCTTTTCTCAAGATTTGAATGCCGCGTGATGCGACAGGGTGAAGCGGTCCAGTCCCGGAGCGGGACGCTCACAAGCCCCCACTGCCGGGACCAGACGGATATCGACACGTCGGTTGGCTGCACGCCCGACCGCGGTGTCATTACTGGCCACTGGCTGGTTAGCGCCAAAGCCTTGAACCGCGAAGCAGCTGTCAGGGATATCGCCCATGCGTTGCATCCAGTCACGTACCGAAGCAGCGCGGGCGCGGGACAACTCAAGATTTTTTTCTGGGTTACCCGTGAGATCGGTATGCCCGGCAATGACGATCAGCCAGCCAGGCTGAGCTTTGATGTCAACCAGGGCATTAATCAGGACTCTGGTGGAGTCTGGTTTTAATTGGGAACTGCCCGCACTGAACAGCGACAGGCTGTCCAGTCGCACCGGGGTGGAGATTTTCACTAACGCAGGCGCTGGCGCTTCAACTAAAGGTCGATAGCGGGCAATGGTCGCCAGCAGCGGTAACCGTAGGTATTCGCCGCGATACAGGCCCAGACCTAACGCTAGCGGTTCGCCCTGCCGGTAGTTATCGTCCAGGCGCTTGGCGTCTTGGCGCAGCACGGCCATGGCGTTTTCGCGCAAGGCGAATTGAGACGGATCACGCCGTTCGGCCGGGGGCATAGCGGTGTAGCGCCGCAGATCATCACTGACTTGGCGCAACAGCAAATTGTTCTGCCAAGCTGAACTGGCCAGGGCTACGGCCGCGGCTGCCACGAATAACCACAACGCCACAACACTCGTCCACAGAACCGGGGAGCGCCGAGTGTGTAGCGGCAACAAATTGAGCAAGGGGTCAGGAAACGGCAAGGCGGGACTCATCCCCACCAGTGGCTGCACCGCATCCTGCAACCCCACCTTCTCACGTAACCCTTGTTGCCATAGATTACCGACGACTTGGGGCAAAGCCGGCACCAAGGCAATAGCGCAGACCACTGGAGCGCGGGCAGCATCGGGGTCGAGGTGCGCAAATACGACGTCCTTCAGCCACGTCGCTGCGCTGCTTAGCTGCACGCTACTGCGTAACCGTGCGGCACACGTTGCGCCATCGGCGGCCTGCCGTTGCCAGTCGACCAGACTGACGCAGGCGCCGGCTTCGTGCACCTGAGGGCTGGACTGACCGACCGCCCAACGGAACCAGGCCCCTCCGCTTTTTGCGGCTTGCAGATAGCTCGCCAACAACATCGGTAGCGCAATGCCACGCTTGCGGACCAAGGCGACCTGATGGCAAAAGGCGCGCACCTGACCCGCCAGCTCTGCGGCGTCGGTGTGCTCGCACGGGTTGACGATGAACATAACGCTGAGCTGCCCTCCCCAATCCGGGCGCAACGCTTGAATGCCTGAGCTCACCCTCACGAGTTGCTCCAGAGTGGGTATACGCACATAGCACCCCTGCGACGTGGTGCGCAAAACCAGTTGCCGTTCAGGCACGTCGCCAAATAGACCGCTCAGACCGTCACCGCACACCAACACCACTGGCTGACGGTAGGCAGGCGGTGGCAAAGGCGTGTTATCGGCCAACATCAGTCGCTGATCCTGGCGGGTAAAATAACGCCCCGTTCGGATCCAGGCCCAGGTGATCACCATCACAACGACCAGCGCAGCCACTGCACATACCCAGCCATCGAGCGGTATGACCACCAGCAGCGCCAGGGCGAGTACACCGGCCCACAGCCAGAGGCCTCGCGCCAGCTTCAGCGTTGTCACTGCCCTCATGCCTGACCCGGCACAAGTGCGGCGACCAGACCGCTCAGCCAGTGATCCAGCCCCCACCAAACGCCCACCAACAACAGACCCGCTACCAGAAAATGAACCAGTGGCGAATGCAGCCCGCGCAAGGGATTTATTCGATGGCCGCGGTCTTGCGTAGTTAATGCCTGGTTGAGCCACAGAGGGGCGACTTGTGCATTCAAGGCAACCAGCAGTTGCTCACGCTCAGGATCGTTCACATCGCGGTATCGGCCCTGAAAGCCCAGCATCAAAACCCGCTGGAATGCCGTCAGTACCAGCACATCGGGTGAGGGTTGGCCAAGCACCTCGCGCATGTCTTCATACAAAAACTCACCGGCCTGATGACCGTTGAAAAACTTGGCCTGCAAGGGCTCACCGGCCCACTTGGCATGAGCCTCAAGCTTGGCACAGCCAAGGGCCGTCTCATCCAGCAAAGCACACAGGGCATAGCTGATCAGCTCGATGCTGCGAGCATTGACGGCGCCATCCTTGAGCGCCTGTTGAATCTGTTCAATTTTACTTACGCAGTGGTGCCACAGGTCCGGGCTGTTTTGCACCGAAGCCCCCTGGCGCAGCTCGACGACCAGCAGGTAGATATCTTGCAGCAGCGCGTCGAGGTCCTGCGCGGTGACGGTCTGTTTCGAGGCGGCCAGGTTCATGTGCGCAGTACCGCAAACAGTTCAAGTTTGATATCGAGCAAGGTGCTCGGCACATAAAAGGCGCAGGTCCCTTCGGCCAGCATCGCTTGCCCCTTGGCATGACCAAGATCAAGCGCGAAATACTGGTTCTCCAGGCGCAGCGGGATGGCTGCCGGCACATGACTGAGCACCAACAACGGAACACCATCGAGTGCAGCGTTAACCAGGTGATCGACATCGTCCGGCGTGCCGACTTTGCACAGGCGCGGGAACTGACTTTGCAACTGTGCCGCGGGCATACGGCAACGCACTGACAGGTAGAAGTCGGCCCCGTCCCTCTCACGCAGGCGTGCATCGTTGAGCGTGACTTTCCAGCGATTGGGCCCCACTTCCTCCAGTGCCAGCGCAACAACCCGCGACGGCAGGCTGGCTTCCAGCAAGGTCGAAAGGGTGCGCATCAAGGGTGGGAATACGCTTTCCAGGTCTTCATGCCGATAGGCAGGAATTTTGTCGATATCGTGTTCCAGCGAAAAAGTCAGCAGACTGCCGGCCAGCTTGATCAACTCCAGATACACCTGCTCGGGGTGCCGCGCAGGATGCGCCTTGAGATCACTCAAAACCGGTTGGTAGGTGTTCAATGCGTTGAGCAGCCAGAACAACGACACATCGGCCACGGCAAAATCAGCCATGCGCTGATTGCTCTCGCGGCGCATGCCCATCAGCCGTTGCCGCTTGGCGGACAACTGGGTCAACAGATTATCCAGCTGGGTCAGCAGCCCCGGATGGGCCGCGAAGCTGAGTAACGGCGGCACATAATCAGGATCGAGACTCCACGCACCCTGCCCGTCGCGCACCAGACGCACGATCGGGCACGTCAGGTAATCGGCATTCTCATCGTCAGCCAGGCGCAGGGTCAGGGCGTGCTCCAGTACCCCCATCGATTGCACTTCGTCTGCGTAGAGGTCCTGCACTGACCGCCAATCCTGACGATAGCGCGTTGGCCGCTCGGCCCTGGCCCCGTCGAACAAACAGTTGTTGCCATTGGCGTGCTCCAGTGGCAGCGCCAACAACAACGTAGCGTTCTGGGCATCGTCAGGTAGCAGACGGGCCAACTCCAGGGCGGGCGGCAGCCGATCCACACGGTCAGTATCAACCAACGTACCGTCTGGCATGCGCACACGCACTTGAGTGGTCTTGAGCTTACCCAAACGCAGGGCTTCCAGGTCGAACGCCACCCCCAGGACACCCCATGGATGTATCAGAGACAGGTGGGCCAGACTTTCATTAGCCCAGGCCTCCCAGCGCGCTTGCTGCTGGAATTGTTGCGGAGACAGCAATGCCCCCGCAGCCCAAAGGGGGCGGTCGATCTTCATGACATCATTTCCCTGCGAAGTGGCTTAAGCTTTTGCTTTAGGCATCTGCGAAACCAGCGACAAGTTGATGTCCATACCTTCAACCTGAAAGTGCGGCACGGCGTACAGCTTGACGCGGAAGAAGCCGGGGTTGTCCTCGATGTCTTCTACCGTGACCTTCGCCTCGCGCAGCGGGTGGGAGGCTTGCAGGTTGTCGCCCGGATCGGTCATTTCGGTAACCAGGCCACCCACCCACCGGTTCAACTCCAGCTCCAGCACACGGCGGTCCTTGGTCGTCCCGATGTTTTCGCGCTGGATGAGCTTCAAGTAATGGGCAATTCGCGACAGCAAAAAGATGTATGGCAGACGCGAATTGACTCGACTGTTTGCGGTGGCATCGGCCGTGTCATACAGCGCCGGCTTTTGGGCCGAGTTGGCCGAAAAGAAACACGCGTAGTCGCGGTTTTTGTAGTACGACAACGGAATGAAGCCGAGATTGGCGAATTCAAATTCCCGAGTCTCTGGAATCATCACTTCGGAGGGGATTTTCACCTGATTGCCTGTGCCCAGGTCGTACAGGTGAATAGGCAGATCGGTCACCGCACCGCCCGACTGCGGCCCACGAATCTGTACGCACCAACCGTTGGCGATGAAGCTCTTGACCATGTTGGCAGCGAAGGCGAACGAGGCATTGGTCCACAGGTATTTGTCGTGATCCGGGCCTTTGACGTTTTCAACGTAATTGAAGCTGCGCACCGGAATGGTGTCTGGGCCATAAGGCAGGCGCCCTAACACACGAGGCATCAGCAAGCCGATGTAACGGGAATCGTCGCTGTCGCGGAACGCCTTCCATTTAATGTATTCGGCACGGTCAAAGTAGTTGCCAATATCTTTGATGGCAGCGACTTCTTCCATCGACTCCTTGCCAAAAAAAGCCGGACCAACAGCACCAATGAATGGCATATGGGCCGCCGCCGCTACTTTTGAAAGATTGCGCAGCAGGGCAATATCTTGCGGACTGCGGTCAAACTCGTAGTTAGAAATAGCCGCTGCAATCGGCTCGCCGCCCGGGGTGTCGTACTCTTGGGTATAGGTGTGCAGATACAGACCACTTTGAGCGATTTCCGGTGCATCTTCGAAATCTTGCACCAAGTGCTCTTTACTAATATCCAACAGCTCAATACGAACGTTCTGGCGAAAATCGGTTTGATCAATCAACGACTTCACACCACGCCAGGTGGACTCCACACGCTGAAAATCGGAATGATGCATGACCGCATCAAGTTGACGGCTGATTTGCTCATCCAATGACGCAATGTGTTCATCCAGCAGTGTTTTGTCCAAACGCTCGACTTTCTGTGACGATTGTTTCAACAGGCTCAAGAACACACTCACGGCCGCAGTAACGCGCTCATCCGCAGACACTTCGGACAGTGCTTCGGCGTCCTGAAAAGCCTCAACTCCCCCCAACGCATTAACTGGGCTGAGGTTAATTTTGGCGAATAAAGCGCTATAGACACTTTGACTATCTTCAGCCAACACTGAAGCACCCTGGGAGGGTGCGGCGGATTGCTCTACGGACATGATGCAAAATTCCTTTTACCAAACCAGCGGTAATTAACGATCTTCTTGGGGCGCCAAAGCGGCTAATTCATTTCGCAACTCGTTACTCAGCGCATCATCTTTGAGGATGCGTTCCAACTCTTGGCGAAAGGTCGCGTTGTCCAACAGGTTGGATTTGAGATCGCGTAGCAAATTGCGCATGGCCAACAAGGCCCGCAGTTGCGGGATTTGTCGCGCTACCTGCTCCGGCTCGAAGTCCTTCATGCTCTGAAAGCTCAACGCGACCGCCGTGTCGGCACCGTCATCGACCAAGGTATTTTCCACGGCCAATTTCAGAGCCGGAGAAAACTCGGCCAATACACTGTCGAAGTTGTTTTTGTTAATGCTCACCTTGCCTCTTTCAGACAACGGCCGCTGCTCTTCGCCGTTGCTGTAATCTCCCATCACCATCAACTTCAACGGTAATTCGATTTTTTTCTGGGCACCGCCGGTATGCAAATCAAGTTTGATATTGACTCGCGCCTTGGGCACCTCGTTTTGAAAACTTGAAGCCATAATTCCTCCAGATGCTATCTACGCAACAGAACACTCAATCACACCGAACAGCTGCACACCCCTTTGTGGGGCGGCAGAGTATCCACAAAGGATGTACAATCGTCCAATGCATATTGGAGCAGGGATTAATGCATTGGACGACTTAATTGATTTAAAGCGAATTCGGCACCTGGTCATACTGGCTGACGAGCTCAGTTTTTCACGTGCAGCAACTCTAGCTAGGCTCTCTCAGACTGCTTTCAGTCGCAGTATTCAAGCGCTAGAAAGGGATTTGAATTTACGCTTATTTGATCGCACAACCCGTTCTGTGCAGCTCACCGCGGCTGGCAGACAACTACTGGTTCGCGCACGCGCACTGCTCGATATGGCCGACAATCTAACTGTTGAGGCAGACGACCTAGCCACCGCAGAAGGTGGCGAGCTGAAGTTTGGGGCCAGCCTTATGGTCTCAAGTGGGGTTCTTCACGATGTAATGAACACTCTACGGTCGCGCAGCCCCGCTGCAAGGCTGGACATCGTGGTCAATCATGGGCAACACCTATGCCAACTCTTGGTAGACGGCGACCTCGAGTTTTTTATCGCCAATGCGGATATATGGGCTAATGACATCAGGTTCGCAATTACGCCCTTAACCCCCAGACCTGCATCGATTTTCTGTAGCGCTGACCATCCACTCGTACACAACAAAGAACCAATCACCTCGACTCTATTGCTCAATTACCCCTGGGCGTTTATCAACCTCACCGCAACAACCGAAAACCATATCCGCCATCTGTTAAACCTTACCGAGAACACGGCACTGCCCATTGGTTTGAATTGCAATGACTTCAACCTGCTGCGCCATGCAACGTTGAAAAGCAACTACCTTTTGTTCACGTGGAATGACTGGCTGGCTGATGATCTAAAAGAAGGAGTGATCGTTGATTTGAAATATCAGCTCACCCCAGAATTGCCGCAGGAAATATTTTATCTCAACTACGCGATCGTTCAGGTGGCCGGCAAAACCCTATCTCCAATAGCGCAGCGTGCGATCACTCTGATTCAAGAGTTCGCTCAAAAACCGATTCCTGCCGACCCGGCAAGTTAACACTTGGCATACGCAAGATTGAATTGAACCCGAGCCTCACACCGCTTACACGCCGATAGACCGAAAGCTCCCAAACCTGGCAAGGCCCACCGCGCGTCGATTAGCGCCGACTTCATCACAACCATACTGGACCAGCTCAGCTCAGCAAGCGACCGACACCGATAACCTCTCGCGACTATGCGCAATGAGTTGCGCACTCGGTATTGGGATAGGTGTTGATCAAGCCGCTCTCGGTCCCAGTGGCGACGATCACGCTTTCACCCAGTGGGCTGCGTTGTCAGCCAATGATACTCCCCCTGCTGGGCGGACGGTTCAAGCCGCCTGTTTCCGGCGCTCATTCGACTTTATCCGTTACACGCCCCAGCGGGGCCTGGTCGAAAAACTCGGCGGAGCCAACCGCTGCGCACATCGGGAGACCAAATGGCACACGTAGCGCCTCCTCCGACAGGTCAAGCACCGCGGTCGCCGGGGTCAAGCAGTTGTGCCCCGGATAGACATCCCCAGACACCCAATGCAACAGCATGGCGACCTCAACCCCAGGAGCGACCGCGACCGGTAGCAATACCGGTCCGGGGTGCATTCCTCGCGGGAGACGGCGCTCAACCGGTAGTCGCTGGCCATCAGGTCCTTCGAACCTTAACGTCGGCAGTGCGCCAAGCTGACAGGTGTGAGGCCCGTTGTTACGCAGAACCAATAAAGTGCCACGTTGTGACATGCCGTCAAATACGCCATCCCGGTCATCGAAATGGGCATCCAACTGACTGACCTGACAGACACTTCCCTTATGGTCCCCCGCGGCCTGTACAGGGGCAGACAGCACGATAGCTGTGGCCAGGAACGCCAGCGGCCAGGTGTATAAACGCGATAAACCTTTCATTCTGCTCTCACCGGTAGACCACCTAACGCCGACGAATGCCATCTGGTGGACTTTAACTTGCTGAAGTCATGAAAGTAGCACGCAGGGAGAGGGAGAAAGCTGAACGATAACGCCATCACTCTAAAGCTCAAGGCAGTGCTCAACTGTGACCGGACCCGAGCCCGAGCCGCCTGAGCAGGGGCTCCATCGGCGCGAGCCCTCCCCGACGATTCTTGCCGGGGAGCTCCCGATGAAGCCAAAACCGTTGACGAAAGCAGTTCAGGACTACCTGATCCGACGCCCCAAGGCACGGCGTAAAACGGTTGATGTATGAGGGACGCGCAGCGCGCCCACGCCAGGCTTTTACTAATATTCAATGGCGAGAGGTGAGACGCCAGAATCAAACAGTCGAGACGTTACAGGGTGTGTTTTAGTGAAAGACAATAATCCGAGAGCGATTTAAGAACTGTCGCTCAACGAGGTATTGGACTCAAGGCTGCTGCCGTGTTGCCGCCAACACGATCTCCCGGATGCACACATTTTGCGGCTGTTCGTAGGCATAACGAATCGCTGAGGCGACGTCGTCGGCACTGAGTACGGTGCCGCCCATGTCTTGCTTCCACGCCTGATAGCCAGTTTTGATCGCGTCGTCGGTGGTGTGGCTGAGCAGCTCGGTTTCTACTGCGCCAGGCGCGATGGTGATCACTCGCACGTCGTGCGGTGACAGCTCTTCACGCAGGTTTTCCGAAATACCATGGACCGCGAATTTGGTGCCTACGTAAGCCACATGGCTGGGGAAGGTCTTGCGCCCGGCCACTGAGCTGACATTGATGATAGTGCCGCGCTTGCGTTCGATCATGCCGGAGACTACCGCATGGATACCATTGAGCAGCCCCTTCACATTGACGTCGAGCATTTGCTCCCATTGCGCTGGGTCCTGTTTGCTCATCTCGCCCAGCAGCATCACTCCAGCGTTATTGATCAGCCCGTCGGCGGGACCGAATTGCGTTTCAGCTTCGCTGACAGCCGCCAACAAGGCACCACGGTCGGTAATGTCGACGCCACGGCACAAAGCATTCGGCAGCCCTAGTGCATCCAGGCGGTCGATGCGCCGGGCGAGCAGCAGCAATGGGTGGCCCGCCGCCGAAAGCATCCGCGCCGCTGCTTCGCCAATCCCTGAACTGGCCCCGGTGATGATGATCAGTGGTTTGGTCATGCGTGAATCTCCTGAAATACGAAAAATAAATAACTAAGCTTGGCCCACAGTATATTTACTGTTTTTAAGGCTGAAAAATGCCTTATTCCTCTCTCTGGCATCGGAACAAACTATGGATATCCGTCATCTCAAAGCCTTTCTGGCCGTCTTTGAGGAGCGCAATATCACGTCGGCGGCGCAGCGTTTGTTTATCAGCCAGCCGACGCTCTCGGTGACCATCAAGCAGCTGGAGCAAGAGTTGGGTACGACGCTGTTCATCCGCCAGCCACGGGGCGTAGAGGTGACTGAAGAGGCGCGAGTGCTGTATCCACAGGCGCGGCGGATGGTTGCAGACGCCATGGCTTTGAGCCGATTGTTTCGCGCAGGCGAAAGCCGCGCACTGCTCGAGCTGGGTGTGGAAGGTGACATTGCCGACAGTCACATCGAAGGATTCATACGTATGGCCCATCAAGCGCTGCCGAATTTGTTACTGACCCTGAAAGAAGGTTGCCAGGGCGATGCCCGCCTGGCCGTGGAAGAGCTGTGCTGCGAGGACGAATTGTTCCTGCCGCTCTGGGAAGAGTCCTACGTGATGACCCTGCCCGTCGAACACCCCATGGCGCAGGGCTCACAGGAACAGCGTTGGACGCCCATTGACGATTGGATTACCTGCCCACAGCACGTCTCCCATCAACGCTTGATGGCCCTGTACGGCCGTTCGCCAGGGGCGGTGGCCGGGAATGCCGGCTCATTGAAGCAGGCACTGAATATGGTCTGTGCCGGTATCGGGGTCGCAATGCTGCCGCAATCGTTAGTTATGGGCCATAAAGGGGTGGTAACACGCGCCTGGCACCTGCCGATGCCGACTCGCCGCGTCGGCCTCTGTTATGCCGGACAGGCCCTGGAGCTGCCTACGCTGCGAACCTTGCACGAGTATTTTCAGTCGAATCGGCCAGTGCAGTTTTCTGCCGTTGTCCCAACACTTGCGCATGCATGATTAGGCCAGCGCAATTTCTTCAATACGACTGGCTCCAACCCGTGCCCAAGGAAAACAGAGTTTGATCGGCCGTCTGCGACGTAAGATCGAATATGCCAAAGCGCAGGCAAGGGAGAAGGTCGAGCCCCAGTACCGGGTGCGATCAAGTGCCAGTTCGGTTATGTAAAGGCGCGTTTCCGTGGCCTGGCCAAGAATACGGCACAGCTAGTGACGCTGTTTGAGCTGTCGAATCTGTGGATGGCGTGCAGACATTTACTGACGAATGCAGGAGAGGTGCGCCTGTAATGTCGGGAATGGCTGCCGTGAGATGCTCGCGGCGGCTAAAAATGCAGAAATGAGCGGATGACCTGATCGCCTTTGATCGATTCGCCGTTTTCAAAAACGGCGGAGGCTTAAGTCAGCCAGAAATACATGACTACTTCAGACCTCCCCTAAGCTGGCGATACCCTCACATGAAATCTCTCATCCGTGAAACTTACGCCGCAAGCGGCGGGGAATGGACCCCAAAGAGATTAAAATATTAGTTAATTTTTGCTTTATATACTTTCATGTCCGCAATCTGCATAGCAGTAACGATCATCTTTGGGATCAATTAATAAGCCCTGAACCTAAGTAATATGAACATAGCATCCGCTAGAACCTGTGTTTGATCCTTTGTGGCCTTTTGAAAAATTGACAAAAAGCTTCTTTTGCGACCCACTAATTGCAAGATAAACATCACCATCATCATCATTTGAAACGGAACAATAAAAATTATCTTTAACGGTGTAAGTAACTCCATTACAAGTAAATGCAATCCACCAATAATCATAGCAACTGTTTTCACCAGTGTAGTATTCAAATGCAAATGGAGTAGTTGTTTCCCCACTTGCAACTGAATTATATATATGCTGATCAGTGCAATTTATATAGTTGCATGATCTATGACGAATAGTAAGATTAGTTATATTACTCCCCCAATCATTCCGAAAATAAACATACCCAGTTCTTCCATGATCAAATACCCAGTTATTTTCTTCCACAATTTCATCATTTGAGTACTTACCATCGCCACAATCGCACATTTCAATCTCCACCAATGTTTAATGTAAGAGGCTGCGCTCTTAATAAGACACATGAAACACATCGTATAACATCTGTTATATTTAAATCTATCAGCTGGGAGGATGTCTCCTTATTTATTGCTCCGTATAAAATTCTTCTCTTCTATCAAGAGGGGTATTAGAGCCAAACGCACTTAGAAGCTTGGCATTTCACTGGCCGCAATTATTGCAAGCGTGCTTTAATCAAATTATAGCTCGCAGCGCAAACCCTTACTCTGAACCGATCACTTGAACAACATCAACAAGGTAACTTTAAGTCTCTGCACCTGTGCAACCACCTTTATTCTTCGAATAACAAGGTTCACCCAAGCCAGTAAAATCTTTGCCAGGACATCACACTGACTCGCGTCGGTTTACTTACGTTTCCGGCGGCTTCCGCATCGACGAAAGACATTTTTTAGGCGTACTCAACAAGACACCCTTTCATCCAGCCTGTAAGACTTTCTAACTCGTAGGCAATTGGTAAATAACGAGCTGATCCAACTATCACCCGAGCCCCCAAACATATCTCCTCGCCACATCTCATTTTTTTGATCTGGACGTCTCAGTGCGCGAAAGTATCAGACTCCAAGGGAGGCTCTGGGAGATGGCGACAAAAGCTACGGGCACATCCCTGATTGATCAGTTTCGGCACGGTGAGGATCTGTGTGTGTGTGCAGGATTGCACGGGGGGCAGGCGGTCTCAGGTTCCAAGTGCAACAGTCAGTTGATGGTTTCGAGCTTGTTGCTCGCGGATAGTTGAAGGTAATCAACCAGTACCTCGACCGGAAACTTCCAGCCCAGCGTCTGGCGTGGCCGAGTGTTCAGCAAGTCGGCAATTTCGTCCAGCCGTTCCTGGGTGACCAGCGAGAGATCAGTGCCTTTGGGCAAATACTGGCGCAGCAAGCCGTTGGTATTTTCATTACTGCCGCGTTGCCATGGGCTGTGCGGATCAGCAAAGTAAATCTTCATGCCGGTGTGGGCCGTGATTTCGGCGTGACGGGCCATTTCACCGCCTTGGTCGTGCGTCATGGTTTTCAGCAGTGATGGCGCCATCCGCGACATCTCTCTGGTAATGGCTTGAGCTGCTGCATCGGCGGTCGGCGCGTCGAGTTTTGCCAGGATCACATAACGACTAGTGCGCTCAACCATCGTAGCGACAGCAGAGCGATTGTTGGCCCCGATGATCAGGTCGCTTTCCCAGTGCCCAGGAACAAGGCGATCTTCGACCTCCGGTGGACGCAGGTGAATGCTGAGTTCCGCAGGGTAGCGCTCTCGACGTGTGGCACTCTGGGTTCGCGGGCGGCGCTTGCCCTTACCTTGGCGCAAGTAGCTGATGAGCTGGCGCTTCAGCTCCCCTCGCGGATAGGCATAAATAGCCAGGTAGATGGTTTCGTGACTCACATGTCGCTCGGGATGATCGGGCCAGATACTGCGTAGTCTGCTGGCAATTTGCTGGGGTGACCAGCCAATGCGCAGCATTTCCATGATCACTTGGAACAACTCAGAGCCAGAGCACAAACGAGACTGGCGGCGAGGCTTGTGACGTAGCACTCGAGCCCTGCTGGCGGCGTGAGCCGAATCGTATCGACCCAGTTGGCTGTGCCGCCTGATCTCACGGCTAATGGTACTGGGATGACGCCTGAGTAAAACGGCGATAGCTCGCAGAGAAAGATGTTGAAGCTGCATCACCATGATGGCGACACGCTCCTCAGTGCTGAGATGTGTGTACTTCGTTGGCATGGCAACACCTTACATCAGGTGTTGCACTTGGTCCTTGAGACCGCCGAGCCCTACGCAAGGCGCATTACCCCCTACTACAACCAAACGCACGGCATCGCTTACCGTAATCCTTGGTCTCAGCCTTACAGAGGTAACTGACCCGATGGAAGTATCGATCCATCTCCCCCGAATCATCCTGAGAGAGGTGGAATGCAGCGTTTGCAGGAACATGCACTAAGCCCGAACGTAACCCCCAACGCACTCGCCCAGGCAGCCTGAATACGGCTGTAGAGATTCTCCCTCTCTGATTGAAAGCGTCCCACGGTGTGGTACGCATCCCGATTAAGTAGCAGCACGAAGTGGTAGTGAGGCCGACCCTGCCGCCCCATCTCCCTGACCCAGCACCAGCGGACACTGGTTCGATGTGCAGAGCCGTTCAGGCGCTCTGAGCGCTTTCGAGCTGACTGGATCCTGAAGGTCAAAGAATCGACAAACCTGGAGATGACGGTGCTGCCTGAATCGGGCAAAGAGTCATCAGGAAAGCGTAGATCGAAACGAACTGCGGACACTTGAATCGCCCCATCCTGAAATTGGTGGAGTTTTTTATGGAGCGCTTACCGTTGACGCGTGCTCGCCGCATATTCTGGACAACATCATCGAATTGATCGCCAAGCTCAATCTCGGCATTGTTGCCAAAGGTGGGGGAGCGACCGAACAACGCGACTACCTGGCGTCATCGGGTGTCGATTTTCCGCAAGGCGATCTGTTTGCCCACCTCATCCAGCCACCGACTTCTTGAACAACCAAGATTTGCGAGCGGTCGTAAGTGCCATCTGCTTATCACGCTGCCCCCGGTGACCTCGAAGATCAAGGCCATGACGGAACGCTGCTGCCCCGCCTGTGTGCTCATGATTCCGGATGTGCCGTTGCTGAAAAGGGGAATTCAAGCTTGTGAAAGAGTGGGTTCGTTGGACTTAAAAGCCAAAAACCCCAGGGCTCTTACGAGCACTGGGGTTTCTTCGCTACGAAAACTTTTACTATATCATTTTGATTGTCACAACTGTTTGCTGCGTACTCGGATTTACACTTAGGACTTTTGTAAACTTCCGCCAAGAATCCTCTCTAGAAACCGGAGATCCATCAATAGTAATATATTCATTAGCCCAGATCAAATTCTCCATAAAAGGATTTGCCGGCTCTAACACCAAAGTCGCCAAACACTCCACCTCTGACTGTTTCGTATCGAAATCAAATTTAAACTTGGCCGGACCTGAAAACACTTCGGGATCAATCCCCGCTATAGAAAGACTGGCATCATCCGCAAGGCTAAATTTAACCCCCTCAGAAAGAGCGACACTTTTATCTGCCACTATGGATGTTTTTGAACTGCGACGAAAGGAATAATCAAATTCACTGCCCACGCCTCCAGACCCACTCAACGAAAAATTATCACACTGCAAATCAATAGTTGAGTTAGCTGACCTTAACCCAGAACCAAAATATATAGCCCCGGTTCTCAAACTCATGCTCCCGCCCTCAACAACAGTACGACCAATTTTGCAAGCTGAGTTCTTTTCAAATACATCAACCGACAACGTTCCCCCTCTATTGATCAGCAGTGTGCTTGCCATCTCAGGCCAACTAAATAAATTTACACTTTCAAGATGTAGCGTACCACCACTTACCTCAATGTCGCCATCAACGATAAACCCGCTTAAATTACTGATAGTAAGCCTCCCCCCCCCGGTGACAATCAGTCCTGGCGCAGTGCTGTTGGAGTATAAATAAACGAAAGATGAATAATTACCAAAATCAAAAGCAACATCTCCTGACAATACAGATATAGTATTTCTATTTTTAGTTCCAGACCATGGAGTACGTTGCGGAGACACCATAGCCACCTGTTTAAATACCACATTCGCTTGCTGGGCTACAAATGTGGAATTATGTTTTGCAAATGACACACCATTACTACAAGTCACCGTTTGACTGCCATAGGAACTATCATAAACCTGATCTTTATCAGCATCCCACACAAATTGCTTGGCCATCATTCAACTCCTTTGCGATAAGTAATTTTACTACCCTACATGTCAGAAAATACTTTTCGAAACACTGACAGCCATGCCCCCGTCGCCGAGCGACTATAACTGACACCTGTTTCACATCAGATGATGTCCGCACAGGTTCGCCCCCGAAAACAATTTTATTTCCATAAGTACCTTCACCACGACGCCTATTGCACATAGGTTTGCGACTTACCGACATCGAATACTCTTTCGATAGCATTCACCCTCCACGGCATCTCAAATTATTAGTCCGTTTATCTCCCCACAACGCACTCAACGGCCCTAATTATCGAACCAGCGCTTTTACATGCGTCGGCATAAACGCCGGGTGAATCGGGTCCGCCTGCTGGATCAGCTCATCCGTGCGCCCTGCATCCTGGTACAGCCGACTGGCCATGACCAATGCCGGCATCGGCGCCCGAAAGCTGAATGCCTCCAGGGCGGGCATGGTCGCACCGGTGGTGGTGAGTGCGCTGACAACGGATTGGCGCAGGGCAATCATGGCGTTGTAGCTGCGGTCATCACCGGCCACCAGCAACTCGGCGTCGATAAACCCCGTCACCATCTCCATGGTGGTCATGGCCTCGTCGTAGGAAGTCGGCACATACGTCGCCACCACCTCACCGATAGGCGCCAGGGCTGAACGACGCAACAAGGCGCTGGTGGCGTCCTGGGCGACCTCGCGGGCGCCGCTGATAACGCCGGAACCACCAAAGGTGGACGGCGTGTAACTGGCCAGCAGCCCGAGCAACGAAATAGCGTTGCCAGGGTCAGCAATGCCGGCCACCAGCACATCCATGACGCCTTGCACTGAATGCCTGGCCACTGCTGGCATCCAGGTTCGCCGCGGCGGTGGTCAGGGGGTGTCCATGGACTTATCGACCGTTGTGCGCTTGGCCGAGTTTTGGGCGATTAAATCCGCCATGGTGCTGCCGTCCCGGGTCTTTTTGCTGGCCGTGAGTGCACTGCTGACATTGCCGTTGGCATAGAGCCCGAAGTCACCGGTCATAAGGCTGGCCAAGCTGCTGATACTGCGCACATCGTGGGTGATAATGCCCGTCAGTCCCTAAAATCTGTCACCACCACCACCACCACCACCACCACCACCACCACCACCATCCCGACCACGGCCTTGCCCAACTTGATCACGACCTCGACCGTGTTGACCACGGACGTGATACCGCCGATGACCTTGGACAGAAATAAGAGGCGTCGCGCTTGGTCGAAGAAGGCAAACGAACTGCAACATCGCCTGACCGCAGAGGATGAGCAGGTGGATAAGTTGGAGCGTGATGCCGCTCGATACCGTTGGCTGCACGACCCGGATAACCGGGATGGACTGGAGCCAGAAGACTTCTTGGTTATCAGAATAGCTGAAGGGGAGGACATCGTATGGCTTGAGCAGATGGGCAAAGCCATTTATACCTAGGCACTGAACGAAAAGTAATGTCGTAGACACGTTGCCAGCAAGCCAGCGTGACCATCGCCGCAAAGCTTTTCGCGAACTTGCAGTAGCGTGTTCCCAGGCGACGGTGTTCCTTAAGCATCACGATTAAGCAATACAATGCAGTGGTAATGAGGCAGGCCTTCTTGTCCACACTCCCTCACCCAGAAGGGCCTGACACAGCTGTCATGGGTTGATCTATTCAGACGGCGTGCGCACTGACGATCATGACTGATCTGCGCCTCCAGTGACGCCCTGAAGCGCGCTATGACCCTATTGGTCATCGCATCACCAGGTAGGTTCTTGCCATGCGGTAGCCTTAGGTCAAACCTGAAGGCAAATACACGGGCGTAGTCATTCAAAGCGTATTGCAGCGTCTGGTACAACTTCTCCAAGTACTGTTCAACGAAGGGGCCTTTGCCCAGCATGAGTGGGTAGCCATCTCAGACAGATAGCCTGCGCAACGTACCTTTGCGCAAACACTTCGCTCCCATGGGCTTGAGACGCACCTGCTGAGCA
>NZ_CABVHJ010000030.1:5726-39693 GCF_902497745.1 Pseudomonas fluorescens | reverse complement strand
TGCATGCGCCCAGCAGCCCAAACGCTCAACCCCGGCCTGTGCGCCCAGCGCGTTGTAACCAGCATAATCGTCAGTCATCACGTAGCCGCGATAACCATCGAGCAGGCGCGTCGGCACCTCCTGCGCCCGGCTGGTGGAATAGTCAAAAAGGATCACCGGCTTGTCAGGCGGGCCACCGGTTTGCACCCACATCCAGGACTGGCTGCTTGGCTCCCGATCCGGCTCTTTGAGCACCTGCACGCGCGTTTCATCGCAGTGGATGATGCGGCTGGCCAACAGGCTATCGCGCATCAAATTGAGCAGCGGCTGAAAGTGCTCACCGCACTGGATGACCCAGCGGGCCAGGGTCTGGCGCGGGATATCGATGCCATGACGGCCCAGCACCTTTTCGAAACGGTGAAACGGTAGACCGTCGACGTATTTGGTCGTCAGCAACATGGCCAGCACGCTCGGACTGGCCATGCTTTTTTCAATCAGTTGGGCGGGTTTATCCGCCGTCACCGGTGCCGACTCACAATCGCGGCAGCCATAGACCTTGCGTACATGCTTGATCACGCGGATCTGCATCGGGATGATTTCAAGCTGTTCGCTGACCTCCTCGCCGATGGCGTGTTTACGGCAGCCGCAGGCACACGTCAGCTCATGCTCGGGAAGTTCATGGATGACTTCGATTCGGGGCAGGTCGGTGGGCAGCGGCTTACGTTTGCCGCGACGTTTGGTCGGCACGACAACTTCTTCTTCGCAGGCTTCATCGACAGGCTCTGCAACACTTTCTGCTTCATTGAAGAGCGCCAGCTGCGGCGTTGCCGGATCAGTCGTTTGCTCGGACTTACGCCCGAACAATCTTTGGCGCAACAGCGCGTTCTCTTCTTCAAGATGAACAATCTTGCCTTTGTCAGACGCCCGCTCACTGATCATTTGCTCAAGCAATTGCCTGAGCAAAACAGGATCATCAGGAAGGTCTTTGGGCATGGAAATCATGCCGCGGATTATACCGAATCAGGCGACGTATCGAGGCGTCAAAACCTGATGAGGGCGGTTGCGCCAGAGGTCGAAGCCGTCGAGTAGCCAGTTCAGTTCCTGGACTGTCAGGACAATCGCCTCGTCGCGGGCTTCGGGCGATGTTTTGAATCGCTCGGACTCCAGGCGCTTGAGCCAAAGGCAGAAGCCGTTGCGTTCCCAATACAAAATCTTCACGCGGTTTCGGGACTTGTTGAGGAAAACGAAAAGCACAGGGTCGAACACGGCGACCTTGATATCCAATTCGACCAGCGCGGCCAGACCATCAATGGATTTTCGGAAGTCCACGGGTTTGGGGTAGAGATAGACTTTTTCGACTTTGGCGTCGGGTCGCATCATGAGTTGCTGGCTCCGGAAGGGATCGGGAGCACAGCATCCGGGATCATCTGGCCGCTTTGAATGTGGGGTTCATGGAGCGCTTACCATCGGAATCATCGGCGAACACAGCACGCCCACTGGAATCCCCGCTTCGCGCATCACCCTGATCGCCCGTAACCGAGCTTTGGGTGCGGCGGCGCGCGGTTCGAGGATGCGTTTGAGTTCATCGTCCAGCGTGGTCAGGCTGATCATTACCGCCACCAGCCGTTGTTGCGCCAGCTCGGTGAGCAGGTCGAGGTCGCGCAGAATCAGCGAGCCCTTGGTGACGATGGTCACTGGGTGCTTATAACGCAGCAGCACTTCGAGGGTCTGGCGGGTGATTTTGTGCTCGCGCTCGATCGGCTGATACGGATCGGTATTGGAGCCCAGGTTGATCGGCGCGCATTGATAGCCTTTTTTCCCGAGCTGTTCTTCCAGCACCTGGGCGGCGTTGGTCTTGGCGATCAGCTTCGTTTCGAAATCCAGCCTCGGCGACATGTCCCACTACGCGTGGCTGGGCCGTGCGTAGCAATAGATGTAGACATGCTACGTTATACGTTTCATCGGTTGGGTTGATTAAAAAATGACCAAAAAATGTTATCCATACGTTCGCTTTTCATCGACCCGCCAAGAAGATGGCAGCACTAGGCGAGCCACCGCACGCCATCTTTCATCTGCTCACTTTTCACGATTGAACAAGTTCAAGCGTTTTAAATGACCTGAAAAAAATTTATTAACCACGGCCCATCAATATTATTTCCAAATCTTGTGGAGAGGCTAATGATTTCCCTTTGGAGTCTTTTCTCATTGCCGAAACCATTTTAGCGAAACTACTCCGCTGTTCATCATTACTAAGTTCTGCCCCTAATCGCTCAAAACTAGCGAGCTTTGTAAACAGTGTCTTGAGAACCATAAAGACAAATGCGTGACTTTGAATTAGCCATTCGTGCTCTTACTTCTCTACCTTCATTAGATTGGGGTTGAACAGTTAGAGCAGTGTCACAGACAGCTTTTAAATAATCAGTGTAGGCCTGAGTTCTCAAATCACGCTGATGCTTTTGACCGTCTAAATGCTTAGAAAGTATATATTGAAGCATAGCACCTAAAAATATACCAACGAAGGAGTAAGCTGCGGTTTCCATTCAACCCCCTAGGGTTTAATGATATGAGCCTGAACGTTATGTTACCCTATTTTTAATTGACCGCGTTTCTGCAAATCGTTAACCAACCATAGGCCCGCTTTGGTCATCAAAAAGTATGTAGCAATTGTTAACCCAATCTTTGGACTTTCATTTGCTTTTACTTGTTTGCCATCAGAAACCGCTTCTGCTTGAGATACAGGCCCTTCAAACCCGTGAGCTTGGTCAGTTTTAACTACAAACTTATCCACTAGCTCAAAATATTGCTCAACCTCTTTTTGCTCTAATTTAGCATCGAAGCTGTGGGCAAACTCATTTCTCATACCGTTCAAGTGTTTTAGCGATTTGGCTAATTCCACAGGAAGGCCCAACGCAACCGCAGTTCTTATTTTTTCGTTAAAATACTTTAACAATTCAGCTTTCTTACCCCTTCCACTTACGAAGAAATCCCTTTGGTCCGTCGGTATCCGTTCTTCTAAATATACGTTCAAAAAACGTTCACACAGTAGCTGCAACCTCAAAACCGAAACTGCATCGTCGTCCTTTTGAATGATTTCAGCATAGAAAGCCGTATCTATGAATTTAGCGAAATCATGATTAAGTTTTACATAAGACATAAAATTTTCCTTAATTTGGTAATTGCGAGTGAGATCATTCGCTAGAATCGATAACTTGGCCATCAGACAAACAAATTTTTACTGGAACCTATCGTTGAGCATGGGCAGACATACCAACCAGCTATAGCTAGCCAAAATTAAACCAATAATCTATTTTTTCATTTGTCAGGTGAATCCTTGCCATCTCATTCCATTTTTTGCAGCTACTAACCCACTGGGCACCTTCAAACTCTTTACGTTCGGCCATTTCGGCAAACCTTGGATTTTCCTTTTCTTTTGCAAGCTGTTTAAGCATCGCTTTCGTTTTCTTCCACCCGTCCGGGTCACTCCGTCGCGAAATAATAAGGTTTTCGATAAGTGCCTTTAAACACACAATCAAAGCTTGTTCTCTAATTTTTCCGTCTCTCAGTTCCGAGAGTTGATTGATAAAATCGGAAGCCATATTATCTGAGCTGGAATCAACATTTAAACCCGGCATTGACGAAACGAGAAAAGCGACATCAATTTGTTGTGCCGGTGGTAGACTTTCAAACCAGTTAATAATTTTATCTAATGGAGAACTCATTCTTCACCTCAACTGCAAGCTGCAATTAATTGAGTAGCTAACGGCACGTAGTTTGTGAGCACACCACCTGCTGCACCTTCAAGAATGTTTCTTGTCGAGATAAGGCATTCACGCAAAATTGTCTTCTTCGGTGATGAAGAGCTAAGCTGTGCTTTGATGGTGTCAAGATCGGCTCTTAACGATTGCTTGGCTTCGTCATCTTCTCTAAGCTGATCTATATCGCTTTTCACCTCTGAAACAAATTTTTCCAAATCTCTTTTGAATTCGGCTGTCCCGTAGTGCTGGTTGGAATTATCACTGTCTTGCTGGATTTGCGAATTTTGCATGCTACCAATTGTAATTGTATTGTAAGTGATTGTCGCCGCAGCGGCTTTTTCTTCTTTTGAAAACCCCATACCTTCTCCATGAATTCCCTGAGTTTCTAATTCCAACGCAAACTGTAATACTTTATCTCGGACACCGTAGATTATGTTTTTTAAAGTGCTAGGTTCGATCTGCAAGCCCGGATCCATTCGGTATCTCATGCCGCTCAGTAGCAACTCTGCCATCTTTGGTGGGAAGGCAAGCACGATACGATCATTATTTGTAGCGTGTTCGCATAGTTTTCCAAGCGGCTGAGATATTTTCCGAGTTGTAACTGTTTCTAAAATGTGGGCGTCGTCGATTGAAAGAGGGATGTGGCCGTTCATATAGTTGTAACAAACAAGTGTGCCTCTCACATGCCTATAATTGGGGATGTCATCATTCGATCTGTAACCTTCCAACTCGTTATCGATCCATGTCGAAATGGTCGGAGCATTCAGCTTTACCGAAACGGCTTTTGCTTTCCTCATGAGGGCCATGATATGGACCGACTCGTTGAGTGCATCTGCCTGTAGCTCTTCTACTAACCCCGCCATACCACATCCTCAGGCTGTCATATGGCCACACTGTGCCCTGTCCACTGGTTTAGCTGCAAGACACAATGACCAACTCACTTTAAGCGTGGAACCTTTCACAGAACACATGCAGCCGTGTTCGCAGCCGCGATAGGGATTGATCGAGCGGTCGAAGGGCAGGTCCGGCGAGGTGTTGCGGGTAATGATGATTTTCGCCGTTTCGATCATCACCTCGGTGCCCTCGGTCTCAGGCACTTCCTGATACCAGACGTCATTCTCCGCCACCGAGCGATTCGGGGCGAAGCGGTTGTGCGGATTGTTCGCGGTGCCGCGTCCGCGTGGTGGCAATGGAGTAGACATGAAAACGCCCAGATACTGTATATGCACACAGTTTCTGGGCGTCACGCATCTGGCTAGTGCCGTCGGGCGACCGGTCAGTTGTGTTGTGTCACCTGACCGAGGTCATCGCTGGAGGTTTGCTTCATATCCTCCTTGCGCAGCTCGGCGACATCGGCAGCCTTCACCGGCGCACCTTTGTTGCCCCAACTGCCACGGATAAAACTGACGACGTCCGCCACTTCCTGATCCGACAGGCGCCAGGCGAAACCGGGCATGGTGAAGGTCGAGGGTGCTGTGTGCGTCGCCGGCAACGTGCCGCCCTTTAGCACGATGTGGATCAGCGACGTCGGGTCTTCCGATTGCAGCACCGGATTACCCGCCAGCGCCGGGAACACCCGGGTGTAGCCGTGGCCATCGGTACGGTGGCATGCGGCGCAGTTGTCGATGTACACAGCAGCGCCACGTTGGCTGTCATCCCCGTTCCACAGGGCTTTGGCTGCTTTCTCATCGTACTGATGCGGTTGATCGTTTGGATCAGTGGCCGGCAATGACTTGAGGTAGCGGGCAATCGCCGTCAGGTCGGCATCGGTCATGTATTGCATGCTGTGGGTGACCACATCACTCATGCCGCCGAACACCGCGCTGCGATCGCTACGCCCGGTCTTGAGGAACTGCACCAGTTGCTCCTCGCTCCAACTGCCCAGACCGTCCTTGTGATCACCGCGCAGGCTTTTGGCGATCCAGCCTTCCAGCGGCGCACTGCCAGCGAGGAAGTTTGTACCGTCAGCGGCGCTCAGGGATTTCTCCTGCATGGTCAGCGCACGTGGCGTATGGCAAGCACCGCAATGACCAAGGCCTTCGACCAGATACGCACCACGATCAATCACCGGGTCGGCACTCGTCGCTTTGTAATCCTCGACCTTCGGCGCAAACAGCCAGCGCCAGCCCATCAACGGCCAGCGCATGCTGAGTGGCCACGGAATGTCACTAGCTTTGTTCTCTTGCGCCACCGGTTCTACGCCGTGCATGAAGTACGCGTACAGCGCCTGCATGTCGGTTTCGCTGACACGGGCGTAGGACGGATATGGCATCGCCGGGTACAAGGTACTACCGTTTTTGGCGACGCCATGGCGCACGGCCTGATCGAAATCCTCGAAGCTGTAATCACCGACGCCGTTTTTATCCGGGGTGATGTTGGTTGAGTAAATCGTGCCGATCGGCGTTTCCATCGGCAGGCCGCCGGCGAACGGCTTGCCGCCCTTGGCGGTGTGGCAGGCTACGCAGTCACCGGCGCGGGCGAGGTATTCGCCTTGTTTGATCAAAGCTTGATCAACGTCGGCCGCATGGATCGAGGCACTGCCGAGCAGCGCGAGGGTCGCGATAACGAGATTTTTCATGGTCATCGCTCCTTAAGCCTGAACCAGCGGGCCGGGGTTTTTCAGGTACTGCTCGCGGATCGCCTTCGCCGACCAGTAGGTCAGTGCCGCAACCAGGCCGGTCGGGTTGTAGCCCAGTCCTTGCGGGAATGCCGAGGCACCCGGCACGAAGACGTTGTGTACGTCCCAACTCTGCAGATAACGGTTCAGCGCGCTGGTCTTCGGATCGGTGCCCATGATCGCGCCACCGTTAAGGTGCGTGGTCTGGTAGGACGCAGTGTTGAAGTGATCGCCGACTTTCTTGCCGATCACAGCGATGGCTTTCGGCCCCATCGCTTCGGCAACCTTGCCCATTTTCTCGACCATGAAGCGGTTCATCTTGATGTCGTTTTCCTGCCAGTCGAAGGTCATCCGCAGCAGTGGCAAACCGTAGGCATCGCGGTACACCGGATCGAGATCGAGGTAGTTGCCACGGTAGGACTGATGCGCGCCGTGGGCGTCCATCGATACCTGATGGGTGTAGTAATCGGCGGTCGCGCGTTTCCAGTCACTGCCCCAGGCCGGGGTGCCTGGCGGGTTCGAGGTGCCGGCAATCGGCCGGCTGCCAGCCTGGTTGACCCACATCGGCGAGCCGCCGACGAAGCCGTGCGGGCCGTGATCGAAGTTGTCGGCGTTGAAGTCGTCCAGCGCCACGCCGTTGCCGCCGGCGCCGATGAAGTTGTTGGTGTGGGTGTCCTTGTCGAAGAACGCCTTGATGGTCGCCATGTTCTGGTAGGCGAAGTTACGCCCGACCACGCCTTCGCCGCTGATCGGGTCGTATGGCTTGCCGATTCCCGAAAGCAGCATCAGACGCACGTTGTGCAACTGGAAGGCGCCGAGGATCACCAGATCCGCCGGTTGCTCGATCTCGCGACCCTGAGCGTCGATGTAGGTCACGCCGGTCGCTTTGGATTTCGTGCTGTCGAGGTTGACCCGCAGTACGTGCGAGTTAGGCCGCAGCTCGAAATTCGGCAACGGTTTGAGCGCCGGCAGAATATTCACGTTCGGCGAAGCCTTGGAATACATGTAGCACACGTAACCGCTGCAGAAACCGCAGAAGTTGCACGGGCCCATTTGCGCGCCGTAAGGGTTGGTGTACGGCCCCGACGTATTCGCGGACGGCAGGTTGTAGGGTTTATAACCGACTTCTGTCGCCGCTTTGCCGAACAGCTGTGCGGAAACCGTATTCTTCTGCGCTTCCAGCGGGAACGGGTTGGAGCGGTCAGGCGCGTACGGGTTGCCGCCCTTGCCCTGACCGACCAGCTGGCCTTTCACCGTCCACGCCTGACCCGAAGTGCCGAAGACTTTTTCAGCGAAATCGAAAAACGGCTCCAGCTCTTCATAGCTGACGCCGAAGTCTTGGATGGTCATGTCCTTGGGGATAAAGCTTTTGCCGTAGCGCTCTTCGTAGTGGCTGCGCATGCGCAACTCGATCGGGTCGACCCGGAAGTGCACGCCCGACCAGTGCAGGCCGGCACCGCCGACCCCATTGCCCGGCAGGAACGCGCCCAACTGGCGGTTTGGCAGGGCGATGTCGTTGACGCTATGGCGAATGGTGACGGTCTCTTTGGAGATGTCCTGAAAGAGTTTTTTGCGCACGCTGTAGGTGAGTTCGTCGATCACCTGCGGATAGTTGCCGTCGGGGTAAGTGTCCTGCATCGGCCCGCGCTCCAGCGCCAGCACGTTGAGGCCCGCTTCGGTCAGTTCCTTGGCCATGATCGCGCCAGTCCAGCCGAAACCGACGATGACTGCGTCAACCTTCTTCATTACCGTTGCCATGCTTACGCCCTCTCGCCGCGAATCGAAACTGCCGGGAAGGGGTATTGCTCGTTGCGTTCCACCCAATCCATGAAATCGGCGCGGGCGCCGGGGAAGCCGATCATGGTCCAGCCGACCATGCCTTTATTGCCACCGTGGATCGGGTCGCAGAAGAACCCTTCCTTGGTGTTTTGCAGCAGCAGGTTGAAGAAAATCTTTGCCGGAACCGCATCGAACTGAGGTTTGCCGGCTTCAAGTTGCTTGAGCAAATCGTCTCGGGTAGCGCTGTCTTGCTCAGCAAATACTTTACCGTTGAGGGATTTTGCCCACTGATCCGTGGCGGCAATGCCGAGGCGATAGATCTCTTTGGGCACCAGTTTGCTCTGCCAGCCCATCTCCGGCGCAGCCTCGGCATTGAACGGGCCTTGCATGTACCAAAGGGCGCCGGCGGCATACGGCGTGTTCATTTGACGGTCGATGTATTCCGGCACACCGGCTTCCAGCGCGCCCGGGCCTTGGGCATCGTTGGGGATCAGTTGCGCGACGGCGGCATTGATGAACGCCCATTCTTCGGCGGTGAAGTAGTTCGGTTGGTAGACGCTGGCGTCAGCACGAACCGGTTGTGGCGCGGGCGCAGCCGGTGCGGCTTCGGGGGCTGCTTGCAGGACGCTGCTGCCCAGACCGCTGCCGGCCAGGGTGACCACTGGAATCAAGGTCAGGGATTTGCGCAAAAACTCACGCCGCGGGTTGTCTCGATCTTCATCAGACATGGGGTGCACCTCATCAGGCATTAGGGGACAGCCGCTTCTGCGAGCGGCTTGAGGATTTTTCGTCGCGACGGATCCGGTCTGACCCGGAAAAAGGGGACGCGTCTGCAACATGATGTGACAAATGGTAGCAGGCTAAGCTTCCAGATGAAGCGATTCAGCGGAAAAAACACAGGTTTTCTTTACGGTAGTGCTGGAAAGCGTGCGGATTCACGTTTCTTTGACAGGCGCCTCACAGGGCTTTGACCGCGCAACGCCGAAGCTGCATTCCCCCTCATCGATGAATCCCGACACGGTCACCCCAGCATGTCCCGAGTGCATTTTTTCCCTGCTTTGTGTTTATCGTTTTTAGCGCTGCTGCCCTGGATGCCGGCCGAGGCGGAGACGGCATCGACGGTTCGCCCGCCTGAATGGGCGCAACCAGTTGAAGTGCAATACAACCTGTTCCAGATGTCGTCGACGCTCTATCGAAGCGCATTGCCGGATGGCGGCGCCGTGCCGTTGCTGAAAAATCTCAAGGTTGCCACGGTGATCAACTTTCTTCCGGAAGCGGACAGCAATTGGTTGTCCGACCCCGGCATCCATCAGGTGCAACTGCCCTATCGCACCAATCACGTTGACGACGCCGATGTGCTCAAGACCCTGCGGGCTATTCAGTCTGCCGAAGCCAACGGTCCGGTGTTGATGCATTGCAAACACGGCTCCGATCGCACCGGCCTGATGGCCGCGATGTACCGCGTGGTGGTGCAGGGCTGGAGCAAAGAGGACGCCTTGAGCGAGATGACCCAAGGCGGTTTTGGTGAGAGCGGGCACTTCCGCGACAGCGTGCGCTACGTGATGCAGGCCGATGTCGACAAGCTGCGCACCGCGCTGGCCAATGGCGATTGCAGCACCAGCGCGTTCGCTACCTGCTCGATGAAGAGCTGGTTTCAGTCCGCCCACGTCGAGTGATCGGCGCGTCAGTCCGGTTGCGCTGCCAGATCTGTCTGAACCGGTTGGCCGACGAAGATTTCCAGCGCGGCCAGCAGTGAAATCGAATCGCCGGAGAAGAACGCTTCACGCAATTTCCGGCCGGTTTGCGCATTGAAAACCCCATCACGCTCAAAGCGCTTGAACGCTTCGCTGGCCAGTACGCCTGACCATTTGTAGGCGTAGACCGAGGCTTCGTAACCGGTCACCAGATAATCGAAACTGTTGGCAAAGCGGCAATAGGCGGGCAGTTGCAGCTGCGGTATTTGGTGCAGCACCGTTTCGAAGCACTGTTGCGCGTTTCGGCCGTTTTCTTCGCTGCGGTGCAATTCCAGATCGAATAAAGCCTCAAGCAGCAACGTGGCGGTATCGCGGCTGGTGTGCGTGGCGATGGCGGCCAGCGCTGACGTTAGCCGTGTGCGGCTTAGTGGCGCACGGGTTTTGTAGTGTACTGACAGCCACTGAAGCAGCTCCTCTGAAAGACTTAACTGTTCGAACAGTTGCCCGGCGAACTCGCCCGTATCACGCCCCAGTTGCGATATACCCGACAGGTTGTGATGGGGCGAGCGGGTCAGCACCTGTTGCAGGCAATGCCCGAACTCATGGAAAAGCACGCGCAGGTCTTTATGTGAAAGCAGGCAGGGATGCTCGCTGGTCGCGGACGGGAAGTTGCAGTGGAGGATGGCGATCGGCAGGGCTGGCCGGCCCTCGGCATTGATGCGTCGGTTGCGCACAGTATTGGTCAAGGCAAAGTCCGGGGCGTCCTCGCGATGAAACGGATCAACGTAGATGTACCCCATCACCTGATCGTATTCGCTGACTTCCAACAGGCGCACATCCTCGTGCCAATGGCTGAGGTCTTGCTGCTCAACCAGTTTGATACCGAACAGGTATTCATTGAACTGGCAGAACCGGTGCAGCGTTTCATCCAGCGGAAAATACTCACGAAGTCCTTTCAGTGTGCTCGCCGAGCGTAGCTGGCGTAATTGCTCAGCAAAAAACTCGAAATCCCAGGCCTGCAGTTCTGCGAAGCCCTGCGTTGCGGCGAATGCTTGCAGCGCCTGCATGTCCTGATCCAGTGCGGCACGATTTTGCTCGATCTGTTGCTTTAAAAAATGTTCGACCTGAGCGGGCGAGTTGGCCATGTGATTTGAAAGCCGCAGATGGGCGAAGCTCTCGAAACCCAGCAACCTGGCTTTTTCATGGCGTAACCCGAGTAACTTTTGCAAGACCGGACCGTTGTCGAACTGAAAAGCCTGCGGTCCTTGATCCGAGGCCCGGGTGCAATAAGCGCGGAAATATTCTTCGCGCAAACTCCGGTCTCGCGCATTTTTCATGAAGTATTCGTAGGTGTTGCGATCCAGCGTCAGCAACCAACCGCTTTTTCCCGTTCGACGCGCATTCAGCGCCAGTCGATCCTTGAACGCGGCTGACAAGCCTTCGAGCGTCGCCGCCTGGTCAATCTGCTTGCTCCAGGCGGCATTGCTGCGCTCCAGATTGATCAGGAACAATTGTTCCTGAAGTTCGATGTCGAGGTTTATTGCGGTTAACCGCTGTCGCTGTTCGGCGGGCAATTCGATGCCCGACCGACGAAAAGCGCGCAGTGTCTTGGCCAACGACGCTTTGCGAAAGTCATCAAAGCTGTCGGCGATCGGGCTCTGCTGCAGACGTTGATACGTGTGGTAAAGCTCCAGGTTGGCAGCCTTCTGCACCCGATAGCGAGCCGCAGTAATGCTGCACAGGGCGCTTTGCTCTATCCAGTCGATATCCGTGGTTTTGACGGTCGAGAGCACTTCAATGATGCCCATGGTTTCAGCGAGCCGTGCGTCGGCTTCGGCGATGGCCACCACCAGATCATCCCAATTGGGATGGTAGGTCTGGGTGGCGATCACTTCGGCGATGATCCGCTGATTATCGGCCACGATGGCATAGATGGCGGGTGCCAGGTGCTCGGCCTTTACGTCGGACCAGGCCGGCAGTTGCCAGCGTTGTAGCAGGGGATTGGTAGGGGGCATCGCGTCTTCCTTGACCGCAGGTTGAAAAAATTCAGCCTACGGAGAAAGCGCAAGGGCAAGGCATTAGATAGATACCACCTCGCACCGCTGATTCGGTGCGAGGTCGTCACGGCTCAATTGGGCTGGTCAGGCTTCTTTTTCAGTTTCGGGTTGGGGAAAAACTGCACGGCCTGCACGGTCTTGTCCGGCGCGGGTTTGTTCAGCGCGCTGGTGTTGACCCGCGTGCCCAATTCTTTCGGCACCGAAAGTCCTTGCTCATTGAGCGTGTCGGAGTAACCGCAAGCCACACATTCACGGTGCGGCACGCCGTCCTCGTTCCACATCATCAACTTGTCCGGCTCGCTGCACGCCGGGCACACCGCCCCGGCGATAAAGCGTTTCTTGGTAATCACAGGCCCCTCACTCATGCTGCCGCGTCCTCACTCAGGCCGCTGTGGCGCAACAGTGCGTCAATCGACGGCTCACGGCCACGGAAGTCGACGAACAGCACCATCGGCGCCTGCGAACCACCGCGGGCAAGAATCGCTTCACGGAAGGCGCGACCGGTTTCTGCGTTGAGCACGCCGTCTTCTTCGAACTTCGAGAAGGCATCGGCCGACAGCACTTCAGCCCACTTGTAGCTGTAGTAACCCGCCGCGTAACCGCCGGCGAAGATGTGCGCGAAACTGTTCGGGAAGCGGTTGTAAGCCGGCGGACGCATTACCGACACCTCGTCACGCACGCCTTCCAGCACCTGCGCAACGCTGCGGCCGTCACCGTGGGTGGCGTGCAATTCGAAGTCGAACAGCGAGAACTCGAGCTGACGGACCATCATCAGGCCGGACTGGAAATTCTTCGCCGCGAGCATTTTTTCCAGCAGGTCCTGCGGCAGCGGCTCGCCGCTTTCGTAGTGACCGGAAATCAGCGCGAGGCCTTCCGGCTCCCAGCACCAGTTTTCCATGAACTGGCTCGGCAGCTCGACCGCGTCCCACGCCACACCGTTGATGCCGGAAACACCGGCGTGATCAACGCGGGTCAGCAGGTGGTGCAGGCCGTGACCGAATTCGTGGAACAGCGTGGTCACTTCATCGTGGGTCAGCAGCGCAGGTTTGCCGCTGTCGGCCGGAGTGAAGTTGCACACCAGATTGGCCACCGGGCTTTGCAGCACGCCGTCGACGGTACGACGACGGTCGCGCGCGCCGTCCATCCACGCACCGCCACGCTTATTGGCGCGGGCATAGAGGTCGAAGAAGAAGCGGCCGACGTGCTGACCGTTTTCCTTGATCTCGAACAGGCGCACGTCCGGGTGCCAGGTATCGAAGCCTTTCTGTTCAGCGATTTCGATGCCGTACAGACGCTGGACGATGGCGAACAGTCCGCCCAGCACTTTGTCGATCGGGAAGTAGGCGCGCAGGGTTTCCTGGGCGACGCTGTAGCGTTGTTCACGCAGCTTTTCGCCGTAGAAACCGCTGTCCCAGCTTTGCAGATCGGCGCAGCCTTGTTCGGCGGCATAGGCACGCAGTTGTTGCAGATCCTGTGCGGCAAACGGCTTGCTGCGCTTGGCCAGATCGCGCAGGAAGCTCAGCACCTGATCGCTGGACTCGGCCATTTTGGTGGCCAGGCTCAGCTCGGAGAAACTGGCGAAGCCCAACAGTTTGGCCAGTTCCTGACGCAGGTCGAGGATCTCTTCCATCACCGGGCCGTTGTCGTTCTGGCCGGCATTCGGGCCTTGATCCGAGGCGCGGGTGCAGTAGGCGGCGTAGACTTCTTCACGCAGCGCACGATCTTGCGCGTAGGTCATCACCGCGTAGTAACTCGGGAATTCCAGGGTGATCAGCCAGCCGTCGAGGCCTTTGGCCTGTGCGGCGGCAGCCATTTGCGCCTTGGCCGAATCGGTCAGGCCGGCGAGGGCGGCCTCTTCGGTGACATGCTTGGTCCACGCCTGCGTGGCGTCGAGCAGTTGATTGGAGAAGCGGCTGCCCAGCTCGGACAGTTTGCTTTGCACTTCGGCGTAGCGCTTCTGTTCGGCTTCCGGCAGGTCGATACCCGACAGACGGAAATCACGCAGAGCGTGTTCCAGAATAGTCTTTTGCGCCACGTCGAAAGTGGCGGCTTCCGGGCTGTTGGCCAGCGCTTCATAAGCCTGGAACAGTTCGCGGTTCTGGCCCATCTCGGTGGAGTAGGCGCTCAGGGCTGGCAGGCACGACTCGTAGGCTTCACGCAGTTCGGCGCTGTTGCACACGGCGTTGAGGTGGCTGACCGGGCTCCAGGCAGCGCCGAGGCGGTCATTGAGTTCGTCCATCGCCAAGACCAGGCCGGCCCATGTAGGGTTCTGGCCTTGAGTCTTGAGAATTTCGGCAATGGCGGCGCGGTTGTCGGCCAGGATCGTTTCGATGGCGGGCAGGACGTGTTCGGCACGGATCGTGGAGAACGGTGGCAGGTCGTAGGACTGCAGCAGAGGGTTGTTCACGCTCACGGTTGGCACCTTGGCTGGGGAAACATGCAACCATCTTAATTACAATCGGCATTCACCGCAGCTATCGGCGACAGAGAGAGAAATTATCGTGTCCGTTCGCAAGTACCAGAATCACACCCCAAGCCTCTGCAAAGGCGCGTTTGTCGACGGCTCAGCGGTGGTTATCGGCGACGTCGAAATCGGTGAAGACAGCTCGGTCTGGCCGCTGACCGTGATCCGTGGCGACATGCACCGCATCCGTATCGGTGCGCGCACCAGCGTCCAGGACGGCTGCGTGTTGCACATCACCCACGCCGGCCCGTTCAACCCGGACGGTTTCCCGCTGCTGATCGGCGATGACGTGACCATCGCCCACAAAGTCATGCTGCATGGCTGCAGTGTCGGCAGCCGCGTGTTGATCGGCATGGGCAGCATCGTCATGGACGGTGCGGTGGTTGAAGACGACGTGATCATCGGCGCCGGCAGCCTGGTGCCGCCGGGCAAGCGCCTTGAAAGTGGCTTCCTTTATGTCGGTAGCCCGGTGAAACAGGTCCGTCCGCTCACCGACAAGGAAAAAGCCTTCTTCACCTACAGCGCGGCGAATTACGTGAAACTCAAGGACCTGCATTTGGCCGAAGGCTACGACCAGCTCTGAATAGCCTTACACCTGCTCAGGATTTCTCATGCATTACCAGACCGTACTGTTTGACCTCGATGGCACCCTGACCGACCCGCGTGAGGGCATCACCCGCTCCATCCAGTTCGCCCTCGCCAGGCTCGGTATCGACGAGCCGGATCTGACTAAACTCGAACACTTCATCGGCCCGCCGCTGTTGCAGGCGTTTATGCAGTTCTACGGCTTTGACGAGGCCAAGGCGTGGCAGGCGGTAAATTTCTACCGCGAACGCTTCAAGGTCACTGGCCTCTATGAAAACCGTGTCTTCGACGGCGTTACGCCGTTGTTGGAAACCCTGAGCGGGCAGGGCCGGCAGCTGTATATCGCCACCTCGAAGCCGTGGGAATTCGCCCGCGAGATTGCCCGGCACTTTGATTTTGCCCGGCACTTCAAGGTGATTTACGGCAGCGAGCTGGATGGCACGCGGACCAACAAGGTTGAGCTGATTGCGCATCTGATCAAGGAAGAAGGGCTGGATCCGGCGAATACGTTGATGATCGGCGATCGCAAGCATGACCTGATCGGGGCGCGCAGCAACGGGCTGGATGCGGCGGCGGTCGGTTACGGGTTTGGCAGTTTTGAAGAGTTGAATGCCGAAGCGCCGGCTTATCACTTTGAAACGCTGGCCGAGTTGCATCAGGCCTTTTTGCAGCGCTGATCAAATTGCTTTCGCGAGCAGGCTCGCTCCCACATTTGGAATGCATCCCCCCTGTGGGAGCGAGCTTGCTCGCGAAGGGGCCGGCTCAGCCAATGCGAAATCAGGATTTTGCCAACGCTTTCAGCGCCGCCTTACGCTCAGCCACCGGCAACCCACCCAACCGCTCAACCTGCGCATAAAACCTCAGCCAATCCCCCCCGACCTTTTTGAACAACGCCGCAAACGCCGGCACCCACTGGTCATACAATCCAAACGGCAACAACCGCGCATTGTTCAACGGCGCATTCACCCAAGCGTCATAACGCTTGTCCCCGGCCCACTGGTTGTCCCTCATCATTCGGTATTCGCGGCGAAACAGCTCGAACTCCGCCGCTTTGCGTTCGCGCATTTGTTCAGCGGGCAATGCCTGCGCATACAGCTTCTCCAGCCGTGACCGCACATCAAGCACCAACGCAATGAACTGATCACGCTGCTGCAACCGTGAGTCGGTATCTGCCGGCAACCCGCGAAACGCCCGCCACTGCCGCGTGCCTTCCTGCTCGACAAATGTGGCAAAGGACTCGTTGAACTCGGTGTCGTCCTTCACATAAAAGCGTTGATGCGCCAGTTCATGAAAGATCAGCGTGGCCAGACGCTCATCGCCCCAACCCATCATCGAATTTAGGATCGGGTCGTTGAACCAGCCGAGCGTCGAGTAAGCCTCAACACCGCCAATCGACACGTCCATGCCCTGCAGGCGCTGGATCGCCGCTTCGCCACGCGCGGCACTCTGACTGTAATAACCGCGATAGGCCACGCAGCCGGCAATCGGGAAGCAATGGTTCTGTGGCGTCAGGGAGAACTCCTGAGTGGCGAACACATTCCACACCACAAACGGCCGGCCGATGTCGGCATACAGGCGATAGCTCTGGTTATCCGGCAAATGCAGGTGTTCGCTGGCGAAGGCGCGGGCCTTCTGCGATTGCGCCAGGTGTGTGCGCAATTTCGCGTCGCGGCTTGGGTCGGCAATGACTTTTTCCACGGGTTCCCGCGCCCGCAGCAGTTGCAGTTGGCCGCTGGCCAACTGACTGTAATAGCTGACGCTGGTGCAACCGTTGAGCAACAAAAACAACACACCCGGAAACAAAACCCGAAAAACGCGATCAAGTAACCCAAGGCTTGGAAATGGCCTGATCAAAATAAGAAATCCCCCGGAGAGTCTGCCCGCAAGACTATCCCGCCTAAAGGAGCACCGCTATGCGCATGTTGATGCTGACAGGGGGCCTGCTGACGCTGGCCGGTTGTGCCAATTTCGGAATGCCCGATCCCGACCCTTCGCAAGCCTGGATCGACCTTGATGCCCGGCAGCAGGACACGTCGTTGCAAGCGCTGAAGGTCGATAGCAGCGTGACCGACGACAAACGTTACTTCGAAGTGCAGCCAGGCAGCCATGAGTTGAAGGTGCGTTATCAGTTTCCGGTGGAGGCGACCAATATCGGTCCCGACGCTGAGCCGCTGTGGCGCGATTGCCAGTTGAGCGTGAAATTCAAGGACTTCAACGCCGGTCAGCGTTATCAGTTGCAGGCCGGCAGTATCGGCTTTCGACCATGGGCCAAGCTTTATGACGAGCAGCGCAAAGTGGTAGGTCAGGGCACACCGGCAGGCTGTCAGCGCACCTGATCGGCGCTATGCTGAGGATTCACATCCGTGGATATTCATCATGCGCCAGTTGCTGTTGTTGCTCGCTGCCGGTCTTTTGGCCGGTTGTCAGACGCCTTTGCCCCCGGCCGATCCGCACATGGCCTGGGTCGATTTTTCGACGCCGACACCCGGCGGTAAAGTGCTGATGGCCGAGCGTCTCGACAAACAACGACTGAATGACGGGCGCTACTTTCAGGTCACCCCCGGCAGTCACGAACTGCGCGTGCGGTTCGATTTCGAAGTATTTGGTGGTGGCGGCAGCTTGATGAACGGGCCAGTGGAGCGGTTGTGCTACCTGTACATCCGTTACGACCATTTCGAGGCCGGGCAGCGTTACGTGCTGGAGGGGCGGTCGCTGGGGTTCACACCGAGCGCCCGGCTGTACAACGCCAAACGCGAAATCGTCGCCGAGGATCGTGAGTACAACTGCATTATCTAGTCAGGTCTAGCGATCGTTCTTCTGATAAATGATCGCTTTGGTGCCGTTGTCGCAGGTGCCGACGACCATCGCTACGTCGTGTTTGTCGGCCTCTTCCTTGCTGACGATTTCCAGCGTGTAAGACGGCACGGCGTTGGCCTGGATCTTCACTTCGATTTCGTTTTTCAGTTCTTCGCAGTCTTTGGGTGCCGCAATTACCGAGGTGGCCAGTGCACTGCAGAGGATCGCCAAGCCAATATGTTTCATGAGTGAAGCTCCCTGAGGCAGCGCGCACGGGTGTGCGCTGAAGCTGCTGTCATTGATTCGACCATACTTTTACAGCGAGGGTTCTGACTTCGCTCACAACTTGTATTTTTGGTTCAGACCTGTAGCGATTTCGAAATCGCCTTAGCGAGCAGGCTCGCTACCACATTGGACCTGTGTGCCACACGAATCCCTGTGGGAGCGAGCCTGCTCGCGAAGGCGTCAGATCAGCCAGCGACAAATTAGCTGACCAGCGAAGCGTCTAGAGTAATCTTCGCATTAAGTACCTTGGACACCGGGCACCCTTCCTTGGCCTTGTTGCTGAGCTCTTCAAACTGCTCCTGCGTCGCCCCCGGGATTTTCGCCTTGAGGATCAGTTTCACCGCGGTGATCGCGAATCCGCCATCCACCTGATCGAGCGTGACTTCAGCCTGGGTATCGATGCTGTCGGCCTTGAGGCCCGCATCGCCGAGAATCATCGAAAACGCCATGGAGAAACAGCCGGCATGCGCCGCGCCGATCAGCTCTTCCGGGTTGGTGCCCTTGCCACCCTCGAAGCGGGCCTTGAAGCCGTACGGTGCTTCTCTGAGGACACCGGTTTCGGTGGAGATCGAGCCAATACCGGTTTTCAGATCACCTGCCCAATGTGCGGATGCTTTCTTAACGATAGCCATGTCTGCCTCCTCAATATCTGGCGCGGAAACGCCGCGTCGTCGTGGTTTTTGCTTGCAAGGCTTCTGAGGATAGACGCCGCAGCAAAGTTCAGCCCGGTTGAATCGTTGACTTTTTTAGTAGGAAATTTCGACTCGGCTATTGAAACTCGGGTATATGCCCTCATTGCACAAAACAAGCTAATGAATTCGGCAGGTTTTCGTTCGCTAGAAAAACCTGCCTCCCCACTCGGAGACGCAGGTTTATGAAACAACTGTCCGACGTAAAATTTTCCACCCTCGATCTGGTGCCAGTGCGCGAAAACGGCAGCCCGGCGCAATCGCTACGTAACTCGCTGGACCTGGCCCAGCACGTCGAGAAATTCGGCTATACGCGGTTCTGGGTAGCCGAACACCACAACATGGACGGTATCGCCAGTTCCGCGACCTCGGTTTTGCTCGGTTATCTGGCGGGCGGAACGTCGACGATTCGTGTCGGCTCCGGCGGTGTGATGCTGCCCAACCATGCGCCGCTGGTGATCGCCGAGCAGTTCGGTACGCTGGAAAGCCTGTACCCGGGCCGGATAGATCTCGGTCTGGGGCGCGCCCCCGGCTCAGATCAAATGACTGCTCGCGCGCTGCGTCGTGAACGCTCCGGCAGCGCTGATGATTTCCCGGAAGACGTCGCCGAACTGGTGCGCTACCTCGGCCCGCGTACCCCGGATCAGCGCGTGATCGCGATGCCCGGCACCGGCACCAATGTGCCGATCTGGTTGCTTGGTTCCAGCCTGTTCAGTGCGCAACTGGCCGGTGAGCGCGGTTTGCCTTACGCCTTCGCCTCGCATTTCGCCCCGCGCTTCATGCACGAGGCGATTCGCGTCTACCGTAATCACTTCAAGCCGTCGGCGGTGCTCGACAAGCCGTATGTGATGCTCGGTGTGCCGCTGGTGGCGGCGGATACCGATGAGCACGCCGATTACCTGGCGACCTCGGTGTACCAGCGCATTCTGGCGCTGATGCGTGGGCAGAGTCTGGTGCAGCGTCCGCCGGTGAAAACCATGGATGGGCTGTGGCTACCGCATGAGCGTGAAGCGGTGGGTGATTTCCTTGGGCTGGCGATGGTCGGTAGCCCGCAGAAGATCCGCGCCAAGCTGGAGGTGTTGGTTGAGCAGACGCAGGCTGATGAGCTGATTTTCACCAGCGACTTGTATGAACACGCTGATCGTGTGCATTCCTACGAGTTGTTGGCGCAGGTGATGAAGGGCTGAAAAGCCCCTCACCCTGGCCCTCCCGAAACGTCGGACCGCCCGGAGGGAGAGGGGACTGACCGAGGTGTTCTTGCGCTCGACGTCGACCTGAAAAATCCAGTCGCACTCAGGCTCTGAACAACCCCCGATCTGCTCCCTTTCCCCCTCGCCCCCTTGGGGGAGAGGGCTGGGGTGAGGGGGATCAATCTCAAACACACCACAAATCTTTCAGACACAAAAAAGCCGACGCTTCCACGTCGGCTTTTGCATTTCAGTCACGATCAACCGCGCTTGTAGACAATTTCCTTGGTTCCACCTTCGCAGGTACCAACGACGTCGCCACCAGCGGCTGCGCCCTTGTCGACAATCTCCAGCGAATACCCGGAAACGCCCTTGGCATCCAGCTTCGCCGCAATCTCGCTTTTCAGCTCTTCACATGGCTTACCGGCAGCAAACGCACCACCCGCAAGGCTCAACAAACCTACTGCCAACATGAACTTCTTCATCGGTCGCACTCCCTGGTCGGATTAAAAGAGGCGGGCATCGAGTCGTTCACTCGATGCAGCCACCCTGTAGCGCTTTGCCATTCCTATGGCACTCGGCCAGCGCGCAAGTTCAGAAGACTAGACCAAACTCAGCTGCTGGCAATC
This sequence comes from Pseudomonas fluorescens, assembly GCF_902497745.1. Lineage (GTDB taxonomy): Bacteria > Pseudomonadota > Gammaproteobacteria > Pseudomonadales > Pseudomonadaceae > Aquipseudomonas > Aquipseudomonas fluorescens_BM. The sequence goes on along the minus strand of NZ_CABVHJ010000030.1, from coordinate 19,177 downwards.
TTGAAGCCCACTTTCAACGTCACCTGAAAGTGCGCTGCCTTGCCGTCCTTGATATGGCCACGGGTTTCGGTCACTTCAAACCATTCCAGGTTGCGAATGGTCTTGTTTGCTTCAGCAATTGCGTTGTTGATGGCGTCTTCGATGCTGCTGGTGGACGAACCGACCAGCTCGACTTTCTTGTACGTGTGATGGTCACTCATGGCGATCTCCTTGGCGTGTGGAATTGAGACTAGCAGTGAATCTGCACTGTTGATTTCGGCGGCCTTGCGCGGACGAAGTTCAGATTTTCTGCACTTTCTCAAACCGCTGAAGTCCCAACCAACACACGCCACTCATCACCAATGCAGGAGAGCCACCATGGCCAACACCTCTTTACGTAAAGCCTCGTTGCAAAGCATGGAAGCCGAGATCGAGAGTCTGCTCAAATCGTTGGAAAGCTTGAAGGACGACGCTTCGGACGAGTCGCGCAAGACCCTCAAGGCGCTGAAAAGCAATGCCGAAAGTGCGCTGAAACACTCGCGCCACCTGCTCAGCGATGCCTATGAAGAAGTCAAAGTGAAAACCCGCGAAACCGGGATCGCCACCCGTGATTACGCCCAGGAACATCCGTGGACGACCGCCGGTGTCGCGGTCGGTGCGATCGGTCTGCTCGCGGCTTACTTGCTGTTCAAGCGCGGCGAGTGATCGCTCTGGCGCAGCTCGTTCTTGAGCCATTGCGCCAGTTGCCGGGCGCGCCCGTCTGCGGCGCGCTTGGGTAGCCACAACGCCAGTTGCGCCGGGGTTTCACAGAAGCCCCAGGGCGCAACCAGGCGACCGGCCTTCAAATCTTCCGTCACCAGCGGTTCCGGCGCGATTGCCACGCCAAGTCCGGCGACGGCGGCCTCCAGCAAATAATACAAATGCTCGAAACCTTGCCCCAGCTTCAACGCTTTTGCGTCGAGTGCGTTCTGCCGCGCCCAACTCGGCCAGGCTTGCGGGCGCGAAGTGGTGTGCAGCAGCGGTTCATGGAGCAGCGCCGAGGCTGGTGCGCTTAGCAGGCGTTGGTAACCGCTGAACAATGGGCTCATGACCGGGCCGATGCGTTCTGCGGCGAGTTCGTAGACCTGCATGTCTGCCGGCCAAGGTGGCTCGGCGAATAGCAGCAAGGCATCCAGTCCCGGACGTCGTGGATCGAGATCGCCTTCACCCGCCGACAGATGCAGACGCAGATCCGGCAGATCGGCATTCAATCGCCCCAAACGCGGAATAAACCAGCGTGCCAACAGGCTTCCGGAGCAACCCAGCACGAAAGGCGCATCCGCCGTGCTCTGCGTCAGCTCCGCACAAACACTGCGCAACCGGTCAAACGCCTCACCGCTGGCATCGCGTAAACGCATGCCGGCATCTGTGAGTTTCAAGCCGCGCCCGTCTTTGGCGAAAAGACTGACGCCCAAGTGTTCTTCCAGCACCTTGAGCTGGCGGCTGACTGCGCCATGAGTGACGTGCAGCTGTTCAGCGGCCTGACTGACGCTGTTCAATCGGGCCGTGGCTTCGAACGCACGCAAGGCGTTCAGCGGAGGAAGGTCGTGGCTCATGGTATCTGTGAGTTTTCCTGACAGGTTGTGGCGATCTTATCGGTTTTCAGTCTCGAAGGTCAGGGGTAGAGTGGTCGTCATTGTCTTTTGACCCGAATTCACCTGGAGCAACCCATGACCCAGACTTCGAACACCTCTGATCTGCGTAACGGCCCGGACGATAACGGCCTGTTCGGCTCGTTCGGTGGCCGCTACGTGGCGGAAACCCTGATGCCGTTGATCCTCGATCTGGCCCGTGAGTACGAAGCGGCCAAGGAAGATCCGGCTTTCAAAGAAGAATTGGCCTACTTCCAGCGCGACTATGTCGGACGTCCGAGCCCGCTGTATTTCGCTGAACGCCTGACCGAATTCTGCGGCGGCGCGAAGATTTATCTCAAGCGCGAAGAGCTGAACCACACCGGCGCGCACAAGATCAACAACTGCATCGGCCAGATCCTGCTGGCGCGGCGCATGGGCAAGAAGCGCATCATCGCCGAGACCGGCGCCGGCATGCACGGCGTGGCCACCGCCACCGTTGCTGCACGTTTCGGTCTGGATTGCGTGATCTACATGGGCACCACTGACATCGAACGTCAGCAGGCCAACGTCTTCCGTATGAAGCTGCTCGGCGCTGAAGTGATTCCGGTCGTGGCCGGCACCGGCACCCTGAAAGACGCGATGAACGAAGCCCTGCGTGACTGGGTGACCAACGTCGACAGCACCTTCTACCTGATCGGCACCGTGGCCGGCCCACATCCATACCCAGCGATGGTTCGCGACTTCCAGGCCGTCATCGGCAAGGAAACCCGCGATCAGTTGCAGGCTCAGGAAGGCCGTTTGCCGGACAGCCTGGTGGCGTGCATCGGTGGCGGTTCCAATGCGATGGGCCTGTTCCACCCGTTCCTCGATGACAAAAGCGTCGAGATCATCGGCGTTGAAGCAGCCGGTTACGGCATCGAAACCGGCAAGCACGCGGCCAGCCTGAATGGTGGCGTTCCGGGTGTGCTGCACGGCAACCGTACTTTCCTGCTGCAGGACGACGATGGCCAGATCATCGACGCCCACTCGATTTCCGCCGGCCTCGACTATCCGGGCATTGGCCCGGAACACGCTTGGTTGCATGACATCGGCCGCGTTCAATACACCTCGGTGACCGACGACGAAGCCCTCGACGCGTTCCACAAATGCTGCCGCCTGGAGGGGATTATTCCTGCCCTGGAAAGCGCTCACGCCCTGGCTGAAGTGTTCAAACGTGCGCCGAAGCTGCCTAAGGATCACCTGATGGTGGTCAACCTGTCGGGCCGTGGCGACAAAGACATGCAGACCGTCATGCACCATATGGAACAGTCGAAGCAGGAGAAACACTGATGAGCCGCCTGCAAACACGTTTTGCCGACCTCAAAGAACAGAACCGCGCGGCGCTGGTGACCTTCGTCACCGCCGGTGATCCGGACTACGACACCTCGCTGGCGATCCTCAAAGGTTTGCCGGGTGCGGGCGCCGATGTGATCGAGCTGGGTATGCCTTTCACCGACCCGATGGCAGATGGCCCGGCGATTCAACTGGCGAACATCCGCGCCTTGGGCGCCAAGCAGAACCTGGCGAAAACCCTGCAAATGGTTCGCGAGTTCCGTGAAGGCAACAGCGATACGCCGCTGGTGCTGATGGGCTACTTCAACCCGATCCACATGTATGGCGTCGAGCGCTTCATCGCTGATGCGAAAGAGGCCGGTGTCGATGGTCTGATCGTGGTCGACATGCCGCCTGAGCACAACGCTGAGCTGTGCGATCCGGCACAGGCTGCCGGTCTGGACTTTATCCGCCTGACCACGCCGACTACCGACGATGCGCGTCTGCCGAAAGTGCTCAACGGCAGCTCCGGTTTTGTTTACTACGTGTCGGTAGCCGGTGTGACCGGTGCCGGTGCGGCGACCCTGGAGCACGTCGAGGAGGCGGTGACTCGTCTGCGCCGTCATACCGATCTGCCAATCAGCATCGGTTTCGGCATCCGTACGCCGGAGCAAGCGGCGGCGATCGCACGTCTGGCCGATGGTGTGGTGGTGGGCTCGGCGTTGATCGATCACATTGCTAACGCGACCACACCAGACCAGGCCATCGATGGTGTATTGAGCCTGTGTTCGGCGCTGTCCGAAGGCGTGCGTAAGGCCCGCGTCAGCTGAAGGTAAAGTTCCTGATACAGAGGAATTAGCGCCTCCCGGCACAGACTAAATGAGCAAGACCGAGGGCTTCAGAACACGTTCTGAGGTCCTTTTTGCTGTTTGTGCCGTGAGGAAAGACCCGATGAAAATGCCGAAACGTCTGATTGCCGGACTGGGCGTGCTGATGATCAGCGCGACGCCGCTGCTGGCCAGCGCCGACCCGCGCGACGATCACGACCACGGCGGTCCGCAGCAGGGCCATTACGATAACCGTGGCGACAATCACGGTGATGATCACCGTGGTCCGCAAAATGACCATCGAGGTGGCCCGCCACCGCGCGACTTTGGTCCGGTGCGTCAGACCATTCGTGACAATCATGGCTACTTCGTGCGCGGTGCACCGCCGCCTCCGGGGATTCATCTGGAGCGTGGCCGGCCGTTGCCGCATGGGTATTACGGTGAGCGTCTGGACGGTCGCGCGTTGGGTCGTTTGCCGGTGTATCCGGGTTATGAATGGCGTCGAGCGGGGGGCGATATCGTGCTGATCGCGGTGGGCAGCGGGATCGTTTACGAAATTCTCGATGGCGTTTTGTATTGATCCGCAGGCAATAAAAAAGACCGCAGCCAATGGCTGCGGTCTTTTTTTCAGGGCAGCTCTAGTCCGCCGGAGGCCTTGTGCAGTTTGCGCAGATGCGCGCCGATCTGCTTCACATTCTCCTCACTGGCCGCAATTTCGGCAGCCCGCTTGGGTTCCAGCAACTTGCGTACTTCGGCGTCCAGATCACCCGACAGTGCCAGCAGCTTCTTCTGCCGCTGACTGCTCTCTGCCTCCAGTCGAGTGAACTCGGTCGGCTGCGGCAATCCGTAACCCTTGGCGTCGAGCAATTCTGCCGGGCGGCTGAGGAACCCGCTATTGGCGAGGATTTCCTGCAAGGTCGCATTGGCCTTGTCCATGCCGCCGTTTTCCAGCTCGCGAGCGCCGAGGTAACGCTGCTTGACCTCGTCCTGAGCCAGCAACAACTGGCGCCGATAACTGGCCTGTTCCAACAGCAGCAGTGCGGCGCTGGTGCGCAAGTCGGCGCGTTCGAACCACTCACGGCGCTCTTCGGCTGTCAGCGAAAGCCATTCCTCAACGGTGTTCTGCTTGATCGGCAATTGCTTCTTCAGCACATCGAACATCGCCTGATAGCGATCGCGGAACGAGTCGAAGCGATAGCCCAGACGCAACGCTTCTTTCGGATCATCCAGCACACTGGTGTCCGCCAGACCACGGCCCTTCATCACTTCCAGCAAGCCGTTGGGCATGATGCTGTCCAGACCCACGAACTGATTGTTGTTGCTGCCGCTGCGCAACAGCTTCAGGCCTTCCACCGCACAGTTGTTGGAGAGGAAGAAGTAGTTGCCGTCATAGCTCCAGTGCATTTCGGCGGCGTGTTCGACCACGCCTTCGATCTCGTCGCGGGACAGGTTCAGTGGCACGGAGGCAAGGCTGCGCAGTTCGGTCTTGGTGTATTCGTCGATCACTTGCGCCAAGGGCAGCACGAACAGCCGCGACGGGTATTTGCCGACCAGTCCGTCCCAGCTCGACAGCTGTACATCGCCGACAAAGGCGCGGTAGGACAACACCAGGTGCTGATCCAGATCGAGTCGGCAATCCGGCCCGCGCGGGCGGCCCGGTGCGCAGATCACCAGGCGCAACATGCTGTGGCCCCAGCGGCTGACCCAGTTCTGATTGGCCTCGGCCAGCAGATAGTCGACGGCATACACCCGCTCGGGATCGACCTGCCCCAAGGGTTGCTTGGCGAAGTCGTTGCCGGCATTGAGGAACGAGAAGGTTTTGCTGCAGGTGTCCTTGGCCGGTGGCGCCCAGCCGAAGTGTTGCTGGTAATAGCGGTACAGCGCCGGGCGGCGGCAGGCGTAGCTCGGGTCGAGGAGGAAATACTCCATGTTGACTGCGACGAACTCCTTCGGGCTGGAGATTTCGTACAGGTCCGGGCTGCGGGCGATCTGCCGGTTGTGTTGTTCACGTTCGCCACGGCGACCGACGTATTGCTGCCAACCGGCGAGGTCAAGCAGGCGCGGGTCGTCACTGAGGGTGAAGCGGCGGCCGTTCTGGCCGCGACACTCATCGGGAATGCCGATCAGCCCGGCGCTGTTGAAACGTCGGCTGCAGCGCTGGATCAACGTGCGTTCGGCACTCGGCCACAGGCGCGCGCGATCATAAATGTGGGTGATTTCATGCAGCACCGTGGCGAGCAGTTCCTGGCGCACAGTGCCGTGGGGTCGATTGGTTTTTTCCTTGGCCGCGCTGCCATCGGTAAGGCTGGCGAGCAGTTTGCGATTCAGATCGAGTTCGGAAACCAGCGTGGCCTGGCCATAGGCATTGGCGGGCATGTCATCGGTCCAGCCGACATCGATGCGCCGATCCAGCCGCTCGATAAAACTCGGCGGCAGCTTTTGCATCGCCTCATCGATCAGCGCCTGGCTGGCCTGTTGTTGGGCGGAACTCAGACCGTCGGTCTTGAGGCGCAATTGCAGGCCGGCGTGGGCGCTGTTGCCGAGCAGCAACAACGCCCCGGCCAGTAGCCAGGTGCCGAGTGACTTCACAGTGCGAGGATGGCTTCGGCGAGAACCTGATCGCTGGCGTCACGCGCTTCCGGCACACGAGTGCGCAGGGTGTTCAGCGCTGCTTCCAGATGCGCGCCGCGGATATCGCCGTTGGTGGCGACGAAACTGGCAGCGTCATCGTGCGCTTCGCGGATAATTTTCGAGTCGCGAATCGACGTGGTGGTGTCGGAAGTGAAATCGATGGTGCGCTGGGAGGCACGAACGATGATGTTACTGGTGGCTACCAGGGTGTGCGCCTGGGCCACATCGGCCAACAAAAACAGGCCAAGGGCGGCAGCAATCAGCGGGCTACGCATGGAACGACTCCGAAGGGGCAAGGATAACGGGGGGACGGGATAACTATTGGACGAGAATTGCCTCTGCCAGTTCAAGGTCACTGACATGAAGTTTCGGCCGGGTTTTGCGCAAGTAATGCAACGCAGATTCCAGACGGGCACCTCGCCAATCACCGTCACTGGCAACAAACGCGGCCGCGTCATCGCGGGCGGCGAGCATTAGTTTACGGTCGAACGGTGCGGAAGACACCATGCTGGTGGCGTAACCACTGACGACGGTGCCTTGGGTCGATGCATTGAAAGCATCAAAGGCGTTGACCGGCGTCGCCCAGCAGACGGAGAACAATACGGAGGGGATCAGTAGATTTGGAAGAAAGCGCATCGGACTCGGTAATTTTTGGTGAGCCCAAAGGCTAGCGCAATGCCCGGGCCAGAGCCAGCGCCGAAACATCGGGACACGTTGCGCGTGTCCCGCAATGCCTGGAATCGCTTAGATCGTCAGGATGGCTTGGGCCAGCTGTGCGTCGGTCGCGTTCAGTTGAGGCGCCTGGTGACGGATGTGATCCAGCGCGCTTTCCAGTTTCACCCCACGGATCTCGCCTTCGCTGGCGACGAAGCTGGCAGCGTCGTCACGGGCAGCAAGAACGATCTTGTCGTCACGGAACGACGAGGTGACGTCGGATGTAGCGTCGGACGAGGACTTCAATGCACCGACAACGGCGTCGGTGGTGACGATAAAGCTGGTGGCGCTGGCGTTGGCAGCCACGGCCAGCAGGGCGGCAGCGCTGAGCAGACGAAGACGGGACATGGTGTAACTCCTTTGGATAAACCGTAGAGAGAGGTGGCTCGGTATCTGAGGAGTCAGACGCCAGTGACGCAACATTCGCCACGTTCTGCGTGGATATTAGGCCTGCTTTGCGAGGTTCGCACAGTGGGCAAAATGCTAGCGCCAGAACGGTTTATCCAGTTCATTCAGGCGATCGGCGTGGCTGAAGCCTGGATCGGCCAAATCTCGACTGCCGAGTTGAAACAGCAGGCGCCGCGTTCTGGCGCGCTCCAAGTACTCACAAAGGCCGTGAAACAGGCGCCGCAGAGCGTTGCGGCACGTAACCACCAGGCTCGAAGTTTCTGAAACATCCTGTAAGTCTTTCATGGCGTATTCCTTTCACCGGTGAAGGCGGAAGGTCATGTTGAGCCTGTAACGGACAAAGATGCAGATACACTCGAGTAAAATTGTACTGGTTAAGACGCTGGTTAAGTAAAACTGTACCTGTCGGCTGTATCAGCGGATGTACCGGGATTTTCTACCCCCCGAAAACGACAAAACCCGTCGCGGTTTCCCACGACGGGTTTTGTTTGTTCAATTCGGGTTGCTGGCGGTGGGTCTAACGACCAGAGCCAGCGACGCTGTTTAGCGCCAGAACGGCTTGCTCAGCTCTTCGTAGCGCTGTGCTTCGCTGATACCGGCGTCAGCCAGCAGACGCGAATCCAGGCGAGCCAGTTGATGGCGGCTGGAGATGCGGCGCTGCCACAACATCAGGTTGGCGATAACGCGCAGAGGCAGGGAAGCCTGGGTGTTTACAGCTTTGTCTTCGAAGAACAGTTCGGAACTGAGTGTACGTTCCATGGTTGACATCCTTCCGCTTGTGGCGGGATCAGGTAGTGGTTTGACTGGTGCCCATGATCCTCTCGTTTGCCAAGTCTCTCTAGATACAGTTCAACTGTATTGTGAGTGACCAGTTAACTGTTTATAGGGGGTGTACGGGTCAAAATTGAGCAAACTGTACCTGTCTGCACTCAAGTAGTGCATTTTCGCTCGATTCACTAGGAAAGGTAGGCAAGGTCTGTAGGAAATGACCAGTACAGCAGTACAGTTTTTGTCAGGGAGGGAGGCTTGAGAAACTCCGCCGACGCAAACTGTATTTGCGTCGGCGGTTTATCTGTGTGAATCAGACAGCGAGCATGCGACCGGTTTCTTCCAGGTTCATGTGCCAGCTCAACGCTTCACGCAGGATATGCGGGGTGTGACCACCGATTGCACAGGCAGAAGTGAAGTAATCATTCAGTGCCTGACGGAAGTCCGGGTGCACACAGTTATCGATGATCACTCGGGCACGCTCCCGTGGCGCCAGACCCCGCATGTCGGCCAGACCCACTTCGGTCACCAGAATGTCGACGTCATGCTCGGTGTGGTCAACGTGGCTGACCATCGGCACTACGCTGGAAATCGCGCCACCCTTGGCGATCGACTTGGTTACGAACACCGCCAGATGCGCATTACGCGCGAAGTCACCGGAACCGCCGATGCCATTCATCATCCGCGTGCCACATACGTGCGTGGAGTTGACGTTGCCATAGATGTCGAACTCCAGCGCCGTGTTGATGCCGATGATGCCCAGCCGACGAACCACTTCCGGGTGGTTGGAGATCTCCTGCGGACGCAGCACCAGCTTGTCCTTGTACTTCTCCAGATTGCCGAACACGTCGCTGTTGCGCCGCTCCGACAGAGTGATCGAGCTGCCCGACGCGAAGCTCAGCTTGCCGGCATCGATCAGGTCGAAGGTCGAATCCTGCAGCACCTCGGAGTACATGGTCAGGTCTTCGAACGGCGAATCGATCAGGCCGCACATCACCGCGTTGGCAATGTTGCCGATCCCCGCCTGCAACGGGCCGAGCTTGTTGGTCATGCGCCCGGCGTCGACTTCCTGCTTGAAGAAGGTGATCAGGTGCTCGGCGATGGCGTTGGTATCGATATCCGGGGTCGACACGGTGGACGGCGAATCCGCCTGCTGAGTGATGACGATGGCGACAATCTTCTCCGGCGGAATCGGAATCGCCGTGCTGCCGATGCGGTCATCGACTTTTACCAGCGGAATCGGCGTGCGCGTCGGGCGGTAAGTCGGGATATAGATGTCGTGCAGGCCTTCGAGGTTGGCGTTGTGCGCCATATTGATTTCGACGATTACCTGTTTGGCGAAAATCGCGAAGCTCGCCGAGTTGCCCACCGACGTAGTCGGCACGATGTGGCCTTGCTCGGTGATGGCCACGGCTTCGATGACCGCGATGTCCGGCAGCTTCAGTTGCTGGTTGCGCAGTTGCTCGACGGTTTCCGACAGGTGCTGGTCGATGAACATCACCTCGCCGGCGTTGATCGCCTTGCGCAAGGTGCTGTCGACCTGGAACGGCATCCGCCGCGACAGTACGCCGGCTTCGGTCAGTTGCTTGTCTAGGTCGTTGCCCAGGCTGGCGCCGGTCATCAGGCTGATCTTCAGCGGCGTGACCTTGGCGCGCTCGGCCAGTGCGTGAGGAACGGCTTTGGCTTCGCCGGCACGGGTGAAACCGCTCATGCCGACGGTCATGCCGTCCTCAATCAGAGCGGCTGCGTCGGCGGCGCTCATCACTTTATCCAACAACGAAGGCAGGCGAATACGGTCACGGTACATGGATTATTATCTCGGGAAGCGAGTAGCAGGATGCGCAGTCTAGTGAATTTGACGGGCGCCTGTCCCGCTACCAAGGTCGCAAACGAGGCGTCTATTTAGCGGGTTTCAAGTAAAACACCGTTACTGGATCTGCAACAACGCGGCAAATTGTCCGACGTTTGCGCAAACAAAAACGCCCCGACGAGTCGGGGCGTTCGGTATTGCAGCGGGGGTATTACTCGACCGCTTTAACCATGTCTTCGATGACTTTCTTCGCGTCGCCGAACACCATCATGGTCTTGTCCAGGTAGAACAGTTCGTTGTCCAGACCGGCATAGCCGCTGGCCATCGAGCGTTTGTTGACGATGATGGTCTTGGCCTTGAATGCTTCGAGAATCGGCATGCCGGCAATCGGCGATTTCGGATCGTTCTTCGCGGCCGGGTTGACCACATCGTTCGCGCCGAGCACCAGCACCACGTCGGCCTGGCCGAACTCGGAGTTGATGTCTTCCATCTCGAACACCTGGTCGTAAGGCACTTCGGCCTCGGCGAGCAGAACGTTCATGTGCCCCGGCATACGGCCGGCAACCGGGTGGATCGCGTACTTCACGGTCACGCCACGGTGGGTCAGCTTCTCGGTCAGCTCTTTCAGTGCATGTTGCGCACGTGCTACCGCCAGACCGTAGCCCGGCACGATGATCACGGTGTCGGCGTTGGTCAGCAGGAAAGTTGCGTCGTCAGCCGAACCGGATTTCACCGGACGCGCTTCCTTCGCACCGGCCGGGCCAGCATCAGCCGTGTTGCCGAAACCGCCGAGCAGCACATTAAAGAAGGATCGGTTCATCGCCTTGCACATGATGTACGAGAGGATCGCACCGCTCGAACCCACCAGCGAGCCAGCAATGATCAGCATCGAGTTGTTCAGTGAGAAGCCGATACCCGCCGCCGCCCAGCCCGAATAGCTGTTGAGCATCGACACCACTACCGGCATGTCTGCACCGCCGATCGGGATGATGATCAGCACACCCATCACAAACGCCAGCGCCAGCATCAGCGCGAACGCAGTGAGGTTGCCGGTGAACATGAAGGTCAGACCGAGTGCCAGCGTCGCCAGCCCCAGGACAGCGTTCAGTTTGTGCTGACCGGCGAACTGTACCGGTGCGCCCTGGAACAGGCGGAACTTGTACTTGCCCGACAGCTTGCCGAACGCAATCACCGAACCGGAGAAGGTGATCGCACCAATGGCCGCACCGAGGAACAGCTCCAGACGGTTGCCCGCCGGAATCGAGTCGCCCAGTTGCTTGACGATGCCCAGCGACTGCGGCTCAACCACCGCGGCGATAGCAATGAACACGGCCGCGAGGCCGATCATGCTGTGCATGAACGCGACCAGTTCCGGCATCTTGGTCATTTCAACGCGCTTGGCCATGATCGAACCGGCGGTGCCGCCGACCAGCAGACCGACGATGACGTAACCGATACCGGCAGTGGCCAGCTCAGCACCCAACTTATAGATGAGGCCGACGGTGGTAAGGATCGCCAACGCCATGCCGAGCATGCCGAACAGGTTGCCGCGCCGCGAAGTAGTCGGGTGCGACAGGCCTTTGAGGGCCTGGATGAAGCAGATCGACGCGATCAGGTAGAGCGTCGTGACGAGATTCATGCTCATTACTTCGGCGCCTCTTCTTTTACTTTCGGGGCTTTCTTCTTGAACATCTCAAGCATGCGGCGGGTGACCAGGAAGCCACCGAACACGTTGACCGCCGCCAGTGCCACGGCGAGGGTGCCCATGGTTTTGCCCAGCGGCGTAACGGTCAGTGCGGCCGCGAGCATGGCGCCGACGATGACGATCGCCGAAATGGCGTTGGTGACCGCCATCAAAGGCGTGTGCAGCGCAGGTGTAACGTTCCAGACCACGTGGTAACCGACATAAATCGCCAGCACGAAGATGATCAGGTTGTAGATACCGGGGGAGATAAGCTCTTCCATCGTCTGAATCCCTGCTTAGGCGTTTTTGCGGATGACTTGGCCGTCGCGGCACATCAGGCACGCGGCGACGATGTCGTCTTCGAGGTTGACGTCGAACTGGCCTTCTTTGGTGAACACCAGCTTGAGGAAGTCCAGCAGGTTGCGCGCGTACAGTGCCGAGGCGTCTGCAGCGACTTCACCAGCCAGATTGGTCGGGCCGCAAATGGTCACGCCATTCTCGACCACGACCTGATCAGCCACGGTCAGCGGGCAGTTGCCACCCTGAGCCGCCGCGAGGTCGATGACCACCGAACCCGGTTTCATCTGCGCCACGGTTTCCGCGCTCAACAGCGTCGGTGCCTTGCGGCCCGGAATCAGCGCGGTGGTGATGACGATGTCAGCCTGTTTGGCGCGTTCGTGCACGGCTTGGGCCTGACGCTGCATCCAGCTCGCTGGCATTGGCCGCGCGTAACCGCCGACACCGACGGCGCATTCGCGCTCTTCATCGGTTTCGTAAGGCACGTCGACGAACTTGGCGCCGAGGGATTCGATCTGCTCTTTCACCGCCGGACGCACGTCAGACGCTTCGATCACCGCACCCAGACGTTTCGCCGTGGCGATCGCCTGCAACCCGGCCACGCCGGCGCCAAGAATCAGCACGCGCGCCGCTTTCACGGTGCCCGCAGCGGTCATCAGCATCGGCATGAAGCGAGGGTAATGGTGAGCGGCCAGCAACACAGCCTTATAGCCGGCAATGTTCGCCTGCGACGACAACACATCGAGACTCTGCGCGCGCGAGGTGCGCGGCGCCGCTTCGAGGGCGAACGCGGTAATGCCGCACTCGGCCATCTTCGCGATGGTTTCGTTGTTGAACGGGTTGAGCATGCCCACCAGCACCGTACCGCGCTTGATCAGCGTCAGTTCGGCATCGCTCGGGGCGACCACTTTGAGAATCAGCTCGGCGCCAAACGCGTCATTGGCACTGCCAATGGTTGCGCCTGCCGCTTCATAGGCACTGTCGACCACACTGGCTTTTACGCCGGCGCCGGTTTGCACAGTGACCTTATGACCTTGGCTGATCAGCTTTTTAATGGTTTCCGGGGTTGCAGCAACCCGTGTTTCACCGGTCTGGGTTTCGAGAGGAACACCAATGTGCACGTCAAATCTCCTGCGTGATCTTATTGAGTAAACCCATGCACTACGGATGGTGCGACTGGGGCGGCCGATCAGCACGATCCCGCCAAATCAGGGCGGGGCGCGGCATTTTGCAGGCGAACTTTATGCCCTTCAAGGGATTATGACGGGTGACGGAAAATTAACTACAAGTCATCCCGTGACCGAATGTCGCAGATGGCCAGATGAATCCCTTGCAGGCCGTGCCTTGCAAGGATTCTGGCTGAATATTGAAAAATTTCTCATCGGTGGCGTGAATAGGCAGTAATGAGT
>NZ_CABVHJ010000030.1:2500-5706 GCF_902497745.1 Pseudomonas fluorescens | reverse complement strand
CTTTGTTTTTCCTGACTACGCGGTTAGTTATCGCTGTAAGCCTTTATCCTTCTAGGCTGTAGCCTTGCGCTTGGTTTACCAGCCAGTCGCGAAATGCCTTCAATGATGCCGATTCGACCTTGCGCTCCGGAATCATCAAGTAATAGGCCTTGATGCTGGAGAGTGCTTGCGGGTTTGCAATGACCAGGCGTTTCTCGGTCAGTTCGCGCTGGATCAGGAACGGTGGAATCAGCGCAATGCCCATGTCGTGCATGGCCGCTTGGGCGAGCATGGAGAATAGCTCGTAGCGCGGACCTGTCATGTCGCGGGGGATATTCAAATGCTGCGAGTTAAACCATTGGCGCCAGGCGTAGGGGCGGGTGGTCTGCTGCAACAACGGTAGATCGGCAATCTCATCGGCTGTCAGATGCGTCTTGGTGCCTAGTAGGGCAGGGCTGCACACCGGCATCGGATTCTCGCCCATCAGTCTGTGGGATTCGGTACCCGACCAGTCGGCATCGCCAAAGTAGATCGCCGCGTCGAATTCGGTATCGGCAAACAGAAAGGGCCGGGTGCGGTTGGTCAGGTTGACCGTGACTTCCGGGTGCTTGAGCTGGAAATCCTTGAGGCGTGGCAGTAGCCACTGCGTGCCGAAGGTCGGCACCACCGCGAGTTCGATCACATTGGTGCCTTGCTGACCCATCACTGAGAGGGTGTCGCGTTCGACTGCGTCGAGTTGCGTCGCGACTCGGCGACTGTAGGAAAGGCCCGCTTCAGTCAGTTTCACCCCGCGTCGCGAGCGTCGGAACAGTTCCACGCTGAGGAACTCCTCAAGGCTGGCGATCTGTCGGCAAATGGCGCCTTGGGTGAGGGAAAGTTCTTCGGCGGCCCGGGTAAAGCTCTCGTGCCGTGCTGCGGCTTCGAAGCTGATCAGGGCGGTTGTGCTGGGGATCTTTCTGCGCATGTACGTCAACCTCACTAATGCGCCGCATAAAAGGCATTTCGCGACGTTTCGGAGTGAGAAATTAGCACAACAGAATGCGAAATCCTCGTTTGCCGCGACGGCGAACCGCGCCTAGGATCAATGCCACGTTAATTCACCCGATTTGCGAGGACACACTCATGGGCGGTAAAGCTAGCTTCAACTGGATCGATCCCCTGCTGCTGGATCAACAGCTCACCGAAGAAGAGCGCATGATCCGCGACACCGCCGAGCAGTTCGCTCAGCAGAGTCTCGCACCGCGTGTCCTCGAAGCTTTCCGTCATGAGAAGACTGATCCGGCGATCTTCCGCGAAATGGGCGAAGTCGGCCTGTTGGGCGCGACCATCCCCGAGCAGTACGGTGGCAGCGGCCTCAACTATGTCAGCTACGGTCTGATTGCTCGCGAAGTGGAGCGTGTCGACTCCGGCTATCGCTCGATGATGAGCGTGCAGTCTTCGCTGGTAATGGTGCCAATCAACGAGTTCGGCACTGAAGCACAGAAGCAGAAGTACCTGCCGAAACTGGCTTCCGGCGAATGGATCGGCTGCTTCGGCCTGACCGAGCCGAATCACGGTTCCGACCCAGGAGCGATGATTACTCGTGCACGCAAAGTCGAAGGCGGCTACAGCCTGACCGGCGCGAAGATGTGGATCACCAATAGCCCGATCGCCGATGTGTTCGTGGTCTGGGGTAAGGACGATGCGGGCGACATCCGTGGCTTCGTATTGGAGAAAGGCTGGAAAGGCCTGAGCGCTCCGGCGATTCACGGCAAGGTTGGTCTGCGTGCATCAATCACCGGTGAAATCGTCATGGATAACGTGTTCGTGCCGGAAGAGAACATCTTCCCGGACGTGCGCGGCTTGAAAGGCCCGTTCACCTGCCTTAACTCCGCACGCTACGGCATCTCCTGGGGCGCACTGGGTGCTGCCGAGTTCTGCTGGCACACCGCCCGTCAGTACACGCTGGATCGCCAGCAGTTCGGTCGTCCATTGGCAGCGACTCAGTTGATCCAGAAGAAACTGGCTGACATGCAGACCGAGATCACGTTGGCCCTTCAGGGCTGCCTGCGTCTGGGCCGTATGAAGGACGAAGGTACTGCGGCGGTCGAGATTACTTCGATCATGAAGCGCAACTCCTGCGGCAAGTCGCTGGACATCGCCCGTATGGCTCGCGACATGTTGGGCGGTAATGGTATCTCCGATGAGTTCGGCGTGGCCCGTCATCTGGTCAACCTGGAAGTGGTGAATACCTATGAAGGGACTCACGACGTTCACGCGCTGATCCTGGGGCGTGCGCAAACCGGTCTGCAGGCGTTCTATTAATAGGAGAGCGACCATGGGCGCGCTGTCGCATCTGCGGGTACTGGATTTATCGCGAGTGTTGGCCGGGCCGTGGGCCGGGCAGATCCTCGCCGACCTTGGCGCCGAGGTGATCAAGGTCGAGCGCCCGGGCAATGGTGACGATACGCGTGCCTGGGGCCCGCCGTTCCTTAAAGACGCGTATGGCGAGAATACGTCGGAGGCGGCCTATTACCTGTCGGCCAACCGCAACAAGCAATCGGTGACCATCGACTTCACCCGTCCCGAGGGCCAAAGGTTGGTGCGGGAACTGGCGGCGAAGTCGGACATCCTCATAGAGAATTTCAAGGTCGGTGGGCTCGCGGCTTATGGGCTGGACTATGAGTCGTTGAAGGCGATCAATCCGAATCTGATCTATTGCTCGATTACGGGGTTCGGCCAGACCGGGCCATATGCCAAGCGCGCCGGTTACGACTTCATGATCCAGGGGCTGGGCGGGCTGATGAGTCTGACTGGCAGGCCTGAGGGTGACGAGGGCGCTGGCCCGGTAAAGGTTGGTGTAGCGTTGACGGATATCCTCACTGGTCTGTATTCGACCGTGGCCATATTGGCGGCGTTGGCCCATCGCGATCACGACGGTGGTGGTCAGCATATCGATATGGCATTGCTGGATGTCCAGGTGGCATGTCTGGCTAACCAGGCAATGAATTATCTGACCACGGGCAATGCACCGAAGCGCTTGGGCAATGCGCATCCGAACATCGTGCCCTATCAGGACTTTCCTACGGCTGACGGTGATTTCATTCTTACCGTGGGCAATGACGGGCAGTTCCGCAAGTTTGCTGAGGTGGCAGGGCAACCGCAGTGGGCTGACGATCCGCGCTTCTCTACCAATAAGCTGCGGGTGGCCAATCGGGCGGTGTTGATTCCGCTGATTCGCCAGGCGA
>NZ_CABVHJ010000029.1 GCF_902497745.1 Pseudomonas fluorescens | reverse complement strand
CTGTATTTGCCTCACTGAATCCATAATCGATTTCGACCTGTATTTGCCTCACTGAATCCATAATCGATTTCGACCTGTATTTGCCTCACTGAATCCATAATCGACCTCGACCTGTATTTGCTTCACTGAATCCATAATCGACTCGGTCTTTCAGGTCGATGTATCACGCAAGACAACTCGGTCGGCCCCCTCTCCCTCCGGGAGAGGGCTGGGCGGGCGGCGTTTCCGATGAGGGTTCGCTTTTAAACGGCTCAACCCGGCCAATAGCACGGCACCAACCAGCAACACTCCAATCCCCAAAAACGCCCCAACCCCCACCACCGTCACGCTGGAATACAGCATGTACAGGCACAACCCGAAAAACAGCAGCGGCAACAGCGGATACAACGGCACCTTCACCGGCCTCGGCACCTCGGGAAAACGCCGTCGCAGAATGATCAGCGCCACGCTGCTCAAGCTCAGAAACAGCCAGTACACCGGGGTCAGATACTCAACCATGGTATTGAAACCGCTCTGGGTAAAACTGCCAAACAGCACCAGCAACAACGCCACCGCACCTTCCGCCAGCAGCGCTTTACGCGGTACGCCATGGCGGTCGTCCCATTCGCCGAAACCGCGCAGCTGCGGCACATCGCGCGCGGCGGCGTAAGTGGTGCGAGCGCCGACCAGCAGGGTCGAGTTGATGGTCGCGATCGCGGCGATACCGACCATCAGCAAAATCAGCAGAACACCCGGTGCACCGAAAGCACGGTTTAACAACTCAACCGCCGGTGCATTGCTGGCGGCCAATCCAGCGAATCCCAAGCCCTGAACGAACGCCCAATTGAGCGCCAGATAGATCGCCATCAACACACTCAGCGCACCGAGCATGGCGATGAAAATCCCCCGCCGGCCATCCCGCACTTCCGCCGATAACGTCGCCGCATCGCTCCAGCCACCGAACGCCAGAAAGACGAAAATCATCGCTGCGGAAAACCCGGCCATACCGGTGTTTGCCGCGACGGGCGCAAGACTCGGCGCAGGCGCTTCGAGGCCTTGCCAGACCAGAAAAACGCCGGCACTGGCAATGCTCAAAAAGCCCAGTGCCAACAGCCCCACCAACAAGGTCTGGGTGAGAAAGCCAATGTGCTTGCCGGTGAGATTAAGCAGCACCAGTGCCGCAATGACCGCCCCGGCAAACAATCCGGAACCGTACTGCCCCAGCGGCACCACCGCATCGACATAATCGGCGAACATAAACGCCGACAACGCTATCCACCCGGTGTGCATCACCGAAAACCGCGACCAGGCGAACAAGAACCCCATGCGCTCGCCATACGCCGTGCGCAGAAAGTGATAATCGCCGCCCGGGTGCGGAAACGCTGTGGCCATCTCGGCAAAACACAGCGCGCCAATCATCGACGCGACACCGCCCAGCACCCACACCAGGTAGAAATGCTCTGGCCCGACGTTGAGGGCCACGGTCGGCGCGGTTTTCAGGATGTCGGTGGTGATCACCATGCCCAGCGTGATCAGCAACGCCTGAAACACCGGCAGGTGCCGCCCCGGCCCCGCATTAGAAACCATAGGTAGCGCGGGCGTAATAATAGGCGCCGTTGGTGCCGATTGGCGAAAGCACGTCGTACGGCAGGTTGCCGCCGTAGTTGATCGCCGAACCGGAGCGTTCCGGGTAGTTGTCGGTGAGGTTGTTGCCGCCCACGGCAATGTTGAATTTCGGGGTGAATTTGTAGGCCACTTCGGCGTCCAGCTGCCACACGGCGCCGTAGGTTTGCTCCGGTTGCGAGTCGCCGAAATCGAAGACACGGGTGGTCTCGCCCTGTCGCGTCAACCTTCCAAGCAGGCCCCAGTGTTCGCTGGCCCAGTTGGCGGAAAAGATGAAGCGATCCTTCGGCGCCGCGTCGGTCAGGGTGTTGGTTTCTTCGACGCCGACGAGGGCGTCATTGCCGATGCCCAGTGCCGTCAGTTGCGACGGTGTGCCTTTGGTGCTGGTGACTTTGGTGTGGTTGTAGGTGTACGCGGTGGTCAGGCCCAGCTGCCCTTCGTAGAACGGCTGGTGGTAGTTGAGCACCAGTTCGGCGCCGTCGGTGCTGGTGTCCGCCGCGTTGGTGAAGAAGTTGACGTCGTGCACGCCAGCAACGCCGAAGTTGTCGTTGATGTAATTTTCCAGGGCATCGCTGCCGATGCGTTGCGACAGAGTGATGCGGTCTTTGACGTCGATGCGGAACACGTCCAGGGAGGCATCGAAGCGTTCGTTCAACTGGAAAGTCAGGCCGAGGCTGAAGTTCTTCGAGGTTTCCGGATCGAGCTTCTCGGCGCCGAGTGCACGGGCGATCGGATCGTTGACCGAGAGCACGCGGATGTCGGTCAGCGTGCCGCCATCGCCGAAGTTGCTGGTGGTGTTCTGGAAGCCGCTTTGGGCCAGCGACGGTGCGCGGAAGTTGTTCGATACCGCACCGCGCAAGGCCCATTGCTCGGTGAGCTTGTAGCGACCGCTGAGTTTGCCGGTGAGTTTGCTGCCGGCATCGTCGTAATGTTCCCAGCGGGTGGCGGCGTCGACAAAGAAGCGATCAGTGAGATCGCCGGACAACTCGGCGTAGGTGCCGAACACGTTACGATCCAGATCCGACTCTTCGCTCGGGCGCAAGCCATTGGCGCCGTCCGCGCCGGAGCCGATATACGAAGCCTCGTCACCGGCGTAGGTCAGGTAGTTTTCGTAGCGGTATTCACCGCCAACCGCCAATACAAAGGAGCGCTCGCCGAGGCGCAGTTCGCGGCTGAAATCGAGGTTGGTGGTGGTCTGCCGCAGTTCGTAATCGCCGGTATCGAACTTCGTGGGTGAGTCTTCACCGAGGCTGGCGTTGAGGGTGTGCCGGGTCGAGCCATCGAAGCGGTTGCGACCATGGGTGACGCTGCTGTCGAAGTCCCACTCGTCTCCGAGCAGGCCTTTGAAACCGGCGGTGGCGGAAATGTCCCTGTTGTCACCGAGCGATTGCGGCAAGTAGCCGTTGGGGTAGAACTGCGGCTGTTCGTACGGGTAACGATAGAACTCGGCGCCGGTGGTGTGACGCTGGTTATAGGTGCCGAAACTGTAGGCTTTGCCGCCGGCCAGCGGCAGTTCGCTGTTGAACCAGAGGTTGACGTCCCGCGCGACGCCGTCGCCCATCACATAGTTGCGCTGACCGGGGCTGTCGGCAAAACCGTCAAAACCGGCGCGGTTGGTCGGGTTGCGGTCCTTGTATTCGGTGCCACCGCGGATAAACCCGCCCTCCTCGCCGAGGCGCGTGCCGATCTTCGCCGTGGTCACGCTGTTCTGGCCGTCAGTGGTGGTCTTATCGATGGCGTCCTGACGGGTGTGATAAGCGCCATAACTGGTCGACACTTCGCCGCCCTCGGGCGCGTCATCGAGAATGATGTTGATCACCCCGGCAATCGCATCGGAGCCGTACTGCGCACCGGCGCCGTCACGCAGCACTTCAATGCGTTTGATCGCGCTGAGCGGGATCGAGTTGAAGTCGACCGGCGCGGTGCCACGACCGATTTTAGAGGAGTCATTAACCACCGCTGACGTGTGGCGGCGCTTGCCGTTGACCAGCACCAACACCTGATCCGGGCTCATGCCGCGCAGTTGCGCGGCACGCACATGGTCGGCGCCGCCGGAGTTGGATTGGCGCGGCAGACTGAAGGACGGCAACAGCGTCTGCAACGCTGCGCCCAATTCACCATCAGCAGCGCCGGCGGATTTGAGGTCTTCGGCGGTGAGCACATCGACTGGCACCGGCGAATCGAGCACGGTGCGTGAAGTGCCACGGGTGCCGGTGACCAACACGGTGCCAAGTCGGGATTCGCTGTCGGCGCTGGCGGAAGTTTCTTCGGCATTGGCCGGAAGTTGCCAGATGGCGCACGCGACAGCAGCCGCCAGTAATGAACGGGAACGGTAATGCATATAACAGCTCCTTGAATCGCAGTTAATACCCGGCCGTTGCCGACAATAAAAGTGCGGCAAGCAATGCGCGGCAATGTCTGCTGTAGTTTTGGATTTCTGGAAGGCAGTGAAGGTTTTTTACGGTGAGTTGCAGTTTCCCCAGCGTGAGTCATTTCCCCTTGAAAGCCGATGCTAGACGAGCGGCTGCGGGCCGTAAAAGAACCAATAACACTTAGGTTAGATCGCTCTAAAGGATTGTTCTTAGTTCAGCAAAAGTGTTGCTGAGCCAACACCTGAACCAACTAATCAGCAATTAAGTTTCTATGTAAATACACATCCCCTGTGGGAGCGAGCTTGCTCGCGAATGCGGTCGACCAGTCAACGGAGAGGTCACTGAAAGGGCCCCTTCGCGAGCAAGCTCGCTCCCACAGGTTGATCGTATTCCAAGGTGTGAACAGGCTGCGTCCAGAAAACTTAATCGAACTCTTTCTCCAGCCAGGCATCCACAGCGATATCCAGTTCATCCCCACTGAATCGCTGCTCGGCAAACGGATCGGCGTGCAGATGAAAGCCGTTCTGCTCCCAGAACCCCGGTTGTTCCTGATCGACAAACTCCAGCCCGCGCAACCATTTGGCGCTCTTCCAGAAATACCGCCCCGCCACCACCAGCCGCAGTGGCCAGCCATGTTGCGCAGTCAACGGCTGCCCGGCGTAGTGGGTGGCCAACAAACTGTCGGGGTGTAACAGATCATCGAGTCGCAAGTTGGTCTGGTAATCGGGGTCGGCATGAGCCATGACGAACGCTGATGTCGGCTGGATATCGAACGCCTGCAACAAATCCTGCAGATGCACCCCACTCCACTCGGTGTCGAACTTCGACCAGCGTGTCACGCAATGGATGTCACAACGCAGTTGCCGCTGTGGCAGTGCCAGCAGATCGGCGTAACGTAGTTCGATCGGCTGGGCGAGCGTGCCGGACAGGCGCAGCGACCAGTTGGCGAGGTCATATTCCGGTACTTCGCCTTCATGGAGAATTGGGAATCGCTCCGTCAGCACTTGGCCTGGGGGCAGTCGATTGCCGAACGCCGGATCGGCTTGCGGGGAACGGCTTTTGCGTAAGCGGTCAGCTTTGTTGTGCATGTAAGCTCCAGAACTCCCTCAGTTTCCGCAACTACGCGTTACCCCTGTGGGAGCGAGCTTGCTCGCGAAAGCGGTGGGTCAGTCAACAGAGATATCGACTGAACGGGCCTCTTCGCGAGCAAGCTCGCTCCCACATGGGCCATGTCGTGGCAAATGTTCTAGTTGGCCACCGGAATCCACGGCGCCCGTGCGACATTCGCGGTGTCGCCGAAAGCCGGAAGCTTCTGCGCCAGGTCACGCACGTTTTTCACGTCCAGATCCAGCAACTGCTGACGGGTAATCAGTGTCGGCGGCACCAACACCTGATGCCCCGGATTTTCCCCGGCAATCAACATCGCCAGACTGCGCACGCTGATTGCCCCGGCCACTTGCGGATTGACCGCCGCCGTCGCCGCCCAGGCGCTGTCCGGCTCTTTCATGATCTGAATATCGGCAGTGGAAATATCGGCGCTGTAGATCTTCACCTTGCTCGTCAGACCCGCCTCATCCACGGCGATTTTCGCGCCTTTGGCAAACTCATCGAACGGCGCAAAAATCACGCTGATGCCTGGATTGGCTCGAAGCACGGCGCTGGCCTGATCCGCCACCGAATTGGCGATCGGCGGATTCAGCGTGCCAAAGCGTGCCTTCTCGACGATCCCCGGATTGGCTTTCTTGACCTGACTCCAGATCTCGTCGCGGCGCTCCATCGGCGTAAAACCGCTGATGTACACGTAGCCGGCATCGAACTTCGTGCCGTTGTCCTTAACGGCTTGATCCAACGCAAGACGCGCCAGCGCATGGTGATCCTGCTCGACCTGGGTCACTTGCGGCGTGTTCAGATCGACATCGAAAGCGACGACCTTGATGCCTTTGGCGATAGCGCGATCAATTGGTGCTTTAAGGGTTTCGGCCAGGCCGAGCTGGACGATGATGCCGTCGACGCCCAGATCGATCGCCTGATCGATCATCTCGCCCTGACTCGCCGCCTGCTGCCGGGCATCGAATACGCGCAGGTGGGCACCCAGTGCTTCGGTCTGCTTTTCGACGCCGCGCAAGTACGCCTCGGGGAAGTCCCCGGAGAACAAGTAACCCACCAGCGCGATCTGCACCTGACCTTTATCGAACGGTGCGGGTGCGCCGGGCAAGGCTTTGGCCTGAGCGCTCAGCGCCACGGCCGAAAGCAACGCACCGGCGAGGCAATGACGGGCGAACTGTGTGATTGAACCGTGCATACAACATCCTTGAATGAAGCGGCTCAACGCGCCCGATGCGCGAGGCCGAAGGTGAACATCAGGGCCAGCACCAGCACCAGTCCCTTGACGAAATCCTGTGCGTAATACGGCGCGTTGAGCATGGTCAGACCGTTGAGCAACGCCGCCACCAGCAGCGCACCGACCAGGGTGCCGAAGGCGTTAGGCTTCTTCGCGCCGAGTACGGCAAAACCGATCAGCGCCGCGCCGAGAGCATCCAGCACCAGACCGTTGCCCGAACTGACGTCGCCACGACCCAAGCGTGCCGCCAGCAACAAACCGCCGAGCGACGCCAGCAATGACGAGAGCACGTAAGCCAATAATTTGAAGCGCTGCACCGGCGCCCCCGCCAGTCGCGCCGCTTGCTCGTTGCCACCGATGGCATAGAACAAACGGCCAATGCGCGTGCGTTCGAGAAATAACCACACCGCGATCGCCACCACGCTCGTGATCAATACCGGTATCGGCACTACCTCCCACAACCGCCCGCGCCCCAGCGCCAGAAACGCGGCACTGAACGTACCTTCGGTTTCCTCACCACTGGGCAAGGTCATGCCCACTGCAATCGAACGTCCGCCAGTGGGAATCAGCTGCACGCCGATCACCAGAAACATGCTGCCCAGCGTCGCAAGAATGTCCGGCACCCGCAGTTTGACGATCAGCCAACCGTTGAGCAGGCCGACCAGCGCCCCGCCCACCAGACTGATCAATACCGCCGGCACCGCACCCCAGCCGAGCACGACCATCACGTAACTGGCGATCATCAGGCTCATCGCCGCCACAGCGCCAATCGACAGATCGAGGCCGCCGACAGCCATGGTCAGCGTCACGCCCAGCGCCAGCAGCGCAACAATCGATACCGATTGCAGGATGCTGAACAGGTTGCCGACGCGCAGGAATGCCGGCTCGGCCACACTGAAAAACACCACGATCAGCGCCAGCAGCCACAGCAGGCCGTAGCGGATCAATACGTGCAGCAGACGTTCGGCGCGTGCCGGCTCGGTCGAAAACAGTGAACTTGAATCAGGCACTCGCTCTGCTCCTTGGCGTGGCTTGAGGGGAATGTTCGGTGACGTCGCTGCCGGCCAGTGCAGCGACCAGATCAGCACGATTGAGGCCGGCGCGCGGGTACTCGGCGACCACCGCGTGATCGCGCACCAGCAGGATGCGGTCGGCAATCTCCAGGGCTTCATCGACGTCGGCGCAAATCACCAGCGTCGCCCGGCCCCTGGCGCTGTCGCGCAGCAGTTGGCCGATGTCGCGGCGGGCACGCACGTCGACGCCTTGAAACGGTTCATCAAGGATCAATACCCGCCCTTCGCCGAGCAGCCAGCGGCCGAGCACGACTTTCTGTTGATTGCCGCCTGACAGTGCGCTCATCGGCACATCGATACCGGCAGTCTTGATCCCCAGCGCCGCCACCTGTGCCTCGACCGCTGCCGCTTCGGCGCGGTTGCGGATGAAACCGCCGCGGCTGAAGCGTTCAAGAAACGGCAAAGTAAGGGTGCGACGCAAAGAAAAATCAGGTATCAGCGACTGACTGGCGCGATCTTCGGCCGCGAAGAAAACCCCGCTTTGAATGGCCTGGCGCGGTGAGTCCGCACGCCAGTCAGTGCCATCCAGTTGCACGCGGCCCGAGGTCGCTTTACGCAGGCCGAACAGCACCTCGGCGATTTCGCTTTTACCGGCACCCAACAGCCCGGTCAGCACCACCACTTCGTTTTCGTGCAGGGTCAGATCGAACGCGGCGGAGCGCGGCAGGACTTGCATGGCGCTGAGCTTCATCACCTCGCGCCCGGCCACGCGCGGCTGGTAAACATGTTCGGCCAGCGCCTGTCCCAGCATGGCACTCACCGCTTGGGGCAATTGCCGAGCGGTGAACTCGCCCGCGAACTGGCCATCCCGCAAAACGATGGCGCGATCTGCCACGCGTTGCAGGTCGGAGAGTCGATGGGAGATGTACAGAATCGCCACTCCACGACTGCGCAAGGTGTCGATCAAACCAAACAACCGTTGCGCCTCGGCATCGGAGAGCGCCGCCGTCGGCTCATCCAGAATCAGCAGGCGCGGCTGCAAGGCCAAGGCTCGAGCGAGCACCACCAATTGCCGTTCGGCCTGACCGAGATGCTCGATCGGCTGCTCCAGCGGCAAGGTCAAACCCAACCCTGCGGCAATGCTCGCGGCGCGCTCCAGCAGGTGTTGGCGATTGAGCCAGAAGTCAGCGTCTGGCTTGCACAGTTCATCGAGCAGGAGGTTTTCCGCGACACTCAAACCCGGTGCGATGCCCTCGTTGATCTGTTGGTGCACCGCGACAATGCCAAAGCGCCGCGCCGACAGCGGCGAACTGAAATGCCGAGGCGCGCCCTCCAGCCAGATCTCGCCAGCGTCGGCGCTCTGGCTGCCCGCGAGAATCTTCACCAAGGTCGACTTGCCCGCGCCATTGGCACCGAGCAGCGCCACCACTTCGGCGGGATAGATGTCCAGACTGACGGCATCCAGCGCCCGACTCGCGCCAAATATTTTGCTCAATTCACGCAGACGAATCAGCGGTTCGCGGACTACGGCGACCGGCACACTCATACAAATCCTTAGCGGCGATGCGCCAGCGAACGAACCAACCGATCGCCCAGGCTTTGCACGCCCTGAACGAGGATCACCAACACCACAACCGTGGCGACCATCACTTCATTGTTGAAACGCTGATAGCCGTAACGGATCGCCAGATCACCGAGTCCGCCACCGCCTATCACTCCGGCCATCGAGGAAAACCCGATCAGCATCACCAGCGTCAAGGTGATCCCGGCCAGCAACGCCGGCAGCGCTTCGGGCAACAACACTTTGAAAATCACATGACCGATGTCGCCGCCCATGGCGAGGATGGCTTCGATGCGACCCTTGTCGACTTCGTCCAGAGCGTTTTCGACGATGCGTGCGAAGAACGGAAACGCGCCGATGGTGATCGGCACCACAGCGGCGGTGCTGCCCAGTGTTGTGCCGACCACCAGTCGCGTCAGCGGGATCAGGGCGATCAGCATCACCACGAATGGCAGCGAACGGCCGAGGTTGACCACGCCACCCAGCACAGCATTCAAGCGTGGCATCGGCAGCAGTCCGTCGCGGCGACTGATAAACAGCAACACGCCCAGCGGCAAGCCGATCAGCAGTGTGAACAGCCCTGCGAGCAGAACCATGTACAGGGTTTCACCGGTGGCGTTGAACACCAGTTGCAGGATTTCATCCCAATTGACCGTGCGGTTCATGAGTGCGCCGCCCGTACGCCGTATTGCTTGAGAAAACTCAGGCCCGGCTCAGCATGACCCAGTGGCAAGCCGCAGGTCGGCCGCAGCGAAGCGCCCAGTTGCGATTGCGCATCGGCCAGCAGCCGTGGCACCGGCCCGGCTTCGACCAGGCGTCCGTTGGCCATGAACGCGGCGTGGTCGCAGATCGACTTGACCACGTCCAGTTCGTGGGTGATCAACACGATGGTCACGCCCAGTTGCCGATTGATATCGCGCAGCAATTGCAGGATCGATTCGGTGGTTTCCGGGTCGAGCGCACTGGTGGCCTCGTCCGAGAGCAAATACGCCGGCTCAGCGGCCAAAGCGCGGGCAATGCC
The DNA here is from genome assembly GCF_902497745.1 of Pseudomonas fluorescens. Classification (GTDB taxonomy): domain Bacteria; phylum Pseudomonadota; class Gammaproteobacteria; order Pseudomonadales; family Pseudomonadaceae; genus Aquipseudomonas; species Aquipseudomonas fluorescens_BM. The sequence continues at coordinate 57,062 of NZ_CABVHJ010000029.1, read as the reverse complement.
GACGCGCTGTTTCTGCCCGCCGGACAACTGCGAGGGAAAGGCCTGCGCCTTGTCACTCAAGCCAACCAGCTCCAGCAGTTCGCGCACCCGCACATGGCGCCACGGCTTGCCCACCTTGGCGATCTCCAACGGCACCGCAATGTTGTCGAATACCGTGCGCGAATGCAGCAGGTTGAAGCCCTGGAAGATCATGCCGATGCGCTGGCGCTGCTGGCGCAGTTCGCTGACCGACAGCGTCGTCAGGTCGACGCCATCCAGCACAATGCGTCCGCTGTCCGGTCGTTCGAGCAGATTGAGGCAACGCAGCAGCGTCGACTTGCCCGCGCCGCTACGCCCGAGAATCCCGTAAACCGCACCGTCGGGAATGCTCAGCGAGACCTGATCGAGTGCCGGTTGCGCGGCCGAAGGATAAGTCTTGCTCAACTGCTCGACGGCGATCATGGCTTGCCGCCCGCCACCGGAATCACCGAGCCGGCGAAGTTGTCGGTGATGTATTTGGCGACCTCTGGCGACGTCAGGTCCTTGGCCAGTTGCGCGATACGCGGATCTTTTTCGAGTTTGGGTGTGGTTACCAGAATGTTGGCGTAAGGATTGTGCTCGGCTTTCTCCAGACCCAAGGCATCCTTGGCCGGCACCAGGCCTGCGTCGAGCGCGTAGTTGCCGTTGATCACGGCTAGATCGACGTCGTCCAGCGAGCGCGGAATCTGCGGCGACTCGATCTCGAGGATCTTCAGCTGTTTCGGGTTCTCGGCGATGTCCTTGGGTGTTGCCTGATCGGCGGCCGGGTCATTGAAGCCGGGTTTGAGCTTGATCAGGCCGTTGTCCTGCAACAGGTACAGCGCGCGGCTCAGGTTGGTCACGTTATTGGGCACGGCGACGGTGCCTTTTACCGGTACATCGGCGAAGCTTTTATGGCGATGCGAGTAGATGCCCAAGGGTTCGATATGCACCGTGGCCGCCACCGCGAGTTTTTCGCCGAGAGCCTTTTCCTGGGATTTCAGGTACGGCAAGTGCTGGAAGTAATTGGCGTCGACGTCACCGTGCACCAACAGCTCGTTGGAGTTCACACCGTTGGGGATCTCGATGACTTTGAGATTCAGCTGCGGATCGATTTTCTGGATGTACGCCAGAATCTGCGCGTGGGGCACCGGGTCGGCGGCGACGCGCAACGGCTCCAACGCCTGCGCACCGAACGACGTCACCAGCGCGCCGAGCACGGCCAGGGTCAAACCTGCTTTCTTGATCATGTGCGAAGTCCTTGAGCGAGTGATGAGTCAGGCGGATTTACGAACGGGCGGTGGCGGGAGTAGCGCATCGGCGTAGAAGCGTTGCGCGACATCGGGATGCGAGCGCAAACGACCTTTGAGGTAGTTCCAGCCGACATCGCGAAACAGCGGGTTGAGCGGATCACTGGCCGGCCCGCGCGCCTCGCGCAACAGTGCGGTGGGCAGCGGATACAGCGGCACCACAGCGTCGAGTTGCGCGCCGAGGAAGAACGCGACAGACAGGCGTTCACTTCCCGCCGGTGGCGAAACCACGCGATGCACCGTGGCCCGCAGATAACCGTTGCTGGCCAGTTCGAGCAGTTCGCCGATGTTCACCACCAGGGTGTTCTCGCGTGGCAACGCATCGATCCAGCGGCCCTCTTCGATTTCGACTTGCAGACCGGCCTGTTGGTCTTGCAGGAGGAAGCTGAGGAAACCCGAATCCTTGTGCGCACCGACACCTTGATGGCTCGACTCGCTGGACTGGCCGGGATAGCGCATCAACTTGATGTGTTCGTTGGGTTTGTCGCCGTAGAGCTGATCAAACGCATCGGCGCGCAGCGAGAGTGCCTGAGCGAACGCACGCAGCAGGCGCAACGACATCCGCGTCATCGCCTCTTGCCATTCCAGCAGCAAAGGTTTCAGTTCCGGCAGTGCCGCCGGCCATTGGTTGGGGCCTTGCAGCCGCGCCCAGAATGGGCTGTCCGCGTCTAATGGCAACACCTCGCGCTCGGCGCCCAGATCGAACTGTTCACGCAGATCGGGCTGGCCACGGGTGATTTCCGAGGCGGCCCGGTTGTAACCGCGAAAGTGTGGTGAGTTGATCATGCCAACGGCGTTTTTTTCGCTGTCGGGCAAAGCGAAAAACTGGCGGGCGTGGGCCTGTACCTGCTTGAGCAAAGCACTGTCGATGCCATGCCCGGTCAGGTAGAAGAAGCCGACGTCTCGGGCGGCGTGGCGCAGGTCTTCAAGAAATTCGTAGCGCTGCTGCGCTGTGCCTTCGAACAGCGACAGGTCCAGCGTCGGTAATGCGGTGATATCGAGGGTATGCGGCATGATTCACTCCCGTGTGAATCAAACCTGAAGAACCTGTGATCGATTCAGCGTGTGCCGTCATGGCAATCGGGGGTCTATCGGTTTGATGCGTTTTGATTCGTCGTTGCGACAAAACTAAACGATCTTAAAAATACGTAGCCAATATCTTTTTCGCATTACCTTAGGCCTGATTTCCCCTCACCCCAGCCCTCTCCCGGAGGGAGAGGGAGTCGACCGAGGTGTATATCGCGATACATCGACCTGAACGACCGAGTCGATTATGGATTCGGCACAAACTGTTCAGGTCGGCGTAGCACTAAATATCGCCTCGGCCAGTACCCTCCCAACACTCTCCCGGAGGGAGCTGACCGAGTTGTCTTGCGGTATACATCGACCTGAACAACCGGGTTGGATTCGGCAAATATCGTTCAGGTCGGCGTAGCACTCAAGATCCCCCCGGTCAGTCCCCTCTCCCTCTGGGAGAGGGCTAGGGTGAGGGAACCAGACGACTCGGTATCAAGCGTCTTGCAACGCACGCGGCCGTTGACTGCGTTGTTCGGCACTGGCATCCGGCGCCGGCTGCAACTGGAAGTCAAACTTCAGCTCGGCATAACGTCCCGATGCCGCATCCTCACGGAACACCACCTCCCCAACCAACCCTTCACGGGTCGCATAAGCGAAGTCATCCCACAGGTATTGATCACCCGACAGATTGATCTGCGTCGTCAGGTGCCGATGCCCCGGTGCGCTGATGAAGAAATGCACATGGGCCGGACGCTGGCCATGGCGGCCGAGCAGGTTCAGGCATTCCTGAGTCGGCCCTTGCGGGTCGCAGCCATAACCGGACGGGACGATGCTGCGAGCGCGGTAGCGGCCCTCGGCGTCGGTGATGATGCGTCGGCGCAGGTTGTACTCGGACTGGCTCGGGTCGAAAAACGAATAGGTGCCCTTGGTGTTGGCGTGCCACAGGTCAACGGTGGCACCGGACAACGGCTGGCCCTGCAGATCGAACACTTGGCCTTCGAGGTGCATAACGGTGGCGACGCCCTCCTCGCTGCCGTCATCCATGCGGCACTCACCTTCGCACAGCGGCGCGCCGGCCACGTACAGCGGGCCTTCGATGGTGCGTGGCGTGCCGCCGGTCAAGCCGACCTGTGCGTCCTTGGCGTCCTGTAACAGGTCGAGAAAATGCTCGAGGCCGAGGCCGGCGACCAACAGACCAGCTTCGGAACGAGCGCCCAAACGGTTGAGATAGTCAACGGTTTTCCAGAACTCATCATCGCTGATGTCGAGGTCTTCGATGATTTTCGCGCAGTCCTGCAAGATGCGCAGAACGATGGTTTTCAGCCGGGAATTGCCATCGTCGCTGGCAAAACCGGCGGCTTCTTTGAAGAACGTTTGCAGCTCGGCGGTGTGGGCAATTTTCACGGTCATGGTGGTTACCTCATCTTGTTGTTGTGTCGACGCAGTTCACTTAGCGCACTTCCCCTGTGGGAGCGAGCTTGCTCGCGAATGCGTTGTGTCATTCAGCATTTATGGTGACTGGCTCACCGCTTTCGCGAGCAAGCTCGCTCCCACAAGGGAAATGCGGCGAGCTCAGAATTAGCGATCGTCGGAATGGATTGACGACGGATGCCGGCACAGGCCGTCAACCTCGATGTCCATGTAGGGGAACAACGGCAATAGCATCAACGTGTCGTGCAGGGCCTCGACGCTCGGCACATCGAACACGCTGTAATTGGCGTAATGCCCGGCGATGCGCCACAGGTGCCGCCATACGCCTTCGCGTTGCAGGCGTTGCGCCAGTTCCTTCTCGTCCGCCTTCAGCCGGGTGGCCAATGACGGGTCCATATCGACGGGCAATTTCACGGTCATTTTTACGTGGAACAGCATGCTGACTCTCCTGATTCAGTGGCGGCGAAAACGCGCCAGACGCTCTTCATCCAGCGCCAGGCCAAGGCCTGGAGTTCGCGGGATGTGCAGGTGGAAATCGCGGTACTGCGGCGCTTCTGTGACGATGTCTTCGGTCAGCAGCAGCGGGCCGAACAGTTCGGTGTCCCAGGTCAGCTGTTTGAGCGTGAGGAAGGCGTGCGCCGAGGCCAGCGTGCCGATGGAGCCTTCAAGCATGGTGCCGCCGTACAACGCGATGCCCGCTGCCTCGGCGATTTGTGCGGTGCGCAACACGGCACGCGGGCCGCCGTTTTTGGCGATTTTCAGGGCGAACACACTGGCGGCGCCGTCGGCGGCGAGACTGAAAGCATCCTCGACGCTTTCGATCGATTCGTCGGCCATGATCGGTGCCGGACTGCGCTGATTCAGGCGAATCTGCCCGGAGCGGTTGACCCGCGAAATTGGCTGTTCGATCAGGTCGATACCGTTGTCACCCAGCACCTGACAACCACGAATCGCCTGGGACTCATCCCAATACTGGTTCACGTCAACTCGCACACTGGCGCGCTCGCCCAAGGCTTTTTTGATCGCCACGACATGCTTGAGGTCTTGCTCCAGCGGATTGGCACCGATCTTCAATTTGAAGATGCGATGGCGGCGTGTTTCAAGCATCTGCTCGGCTTCGGCGATATCGCGGGTGGTGTCGCCGCTGGCCAGGGTCCAGGCCACTTCGAGGCTGTCCCGCACACGGCCGCCGAGCAGTTCACTGACCGGCAGGCCGAGGCGCTTGCCTTGCGCATCGAGCAGTGCGCTTTCGATGCCGGACTTGGCGAAGGTGTTGCCCTTGGCGATCTTGTCGAGGCGCTGCATCGCCGCGTTGATGTTGTTGGCCTCCATGCCCACCAACGCCGGCGCCAGGTGCGCATCGATATTGGCTTTGATGCTTTCCGGGCTTTCATAACCGTAAGCGAGGCCGCCGATGGTGGTGGCTTCACCGATGCCCTCAATACCATCGCTGCAGCGCAGGCGCAGAATCACCAGAGTCTGCTTCTGCATCGTGTGCATTGCCAGTTTGTGCGGGCGGATGGTCGGCAGGTCGACGATGACCGTCGACAGGCTTTCAATCAGAATTCGCTGCATTTCGATGTCCCTTGAAAAGTAATCAACCGAGGTCGCCGCCACCGACCGGCAAAGTCACGCCGGTGATGTACGAGGCGTCATCGGAGGCCAGAAAGAGGATCGCACCGACCTGTTCGTCGAGGCTGCCGTAGCGCTTCATCAGGCTGCTGTCGAGGGTTTGCGCGACGATTTCCTGATACCAGGCCTGCTCCTGCGCCGACGGTTCGGCGGCATTGCGCGGGATGCGCCGGGGCGGTGCTTCAGTGCCACCCGGCGCGGTGGCATTGACGCGAATACCGCGCTCGGCGTTCTCGAATGCCAGGCACGCGGTCAGCGCATTGATGCCGCCCTTGGCCGCGCCGTACGGCACGCGATTGACGCTGCGGGTAGCAATCGATGAAACGTTGACGATGGCGCCGCGCCCTTGCTTGAGCATGTACGGCAGCGCGGCGTGACAACACCACAGCGTCGGGAACAGCGAGCGGCGCACTTCGGCTTCAATCTGTTCGACTTCGTAATGCTCGAACGGCTTGGCCCAGATCGTGCCGCCGACGTTGTTGATCAGGATGTCGAGACGGCCGAAGGTGTTGATGGCTTCGGCCATGACCCGTGCACAATCGGCGTATTGCTCAAGGTCAGCGGTCAATGCGAGAACGCCCTCGCCTTGCAGTTCGTGAACCAGTTCAGAGCGATCGACGGCGACGACTTGCGCGCCTTCGTTCAGCAGGCGTTCGCAGACGCGACGGCCGATACCCTGCGCCGCGCCGGTGACCAGCGCGACCTTGTTGGAGAATCTGTTGTTCATGACAACCTCGAAGGTAGGAATTCAGGCAGCCGCAGCGGCGAATTTTTCGTAGTAGAAATTCGCGGGGGTGATGCCCTGCTCGCGGATGTATTGGCTGACCGCTTCGACCATCGGCGGCGGGCCGCACAGGTACACATCGACATCGCCTTCGTTAAGGTGGCGCGGCTCGATGTGCTGGGTGACGTAGCCCTTGAGCGGATGCGCACTCTGCGGATTGGCCACGCAGGCGCCGAAACTGAAGTTCGGGATGCGGGCGGCGAAGGCCTCGAGACGATCGAGTTCAACCAGATCGAAATCGTTGGTCACGCCATAGAGCAAATGCACGGGATGATCGCTGCCCTGTTCGGCGATCTTTTCCAGCATCGCGGTGAACGGTGCCAGGCCGGTGCCGCCCGCCAACAACAGCAGCGGCCGCTTGATCTCGCGCAGGTAGAAACTGCCCAACGGCCCGGCCAGAATTATGCTGTCGCCGGCCTTGGCCAGCCCGGTGAGAAAGCTGCTCATCAAGCCACCGGGCACGTTGCGAATCAGGAAACTGACCTCACCGTTTTTCTGCAATGAGCTGAAGGAATAAGCGCGGCTTTGCTCACTGCCGGGCACTTGCAGGTTGACGTATTGCCCCGGCAGAAACGCCAGTTTGCTCAGCGCCTCGCCCCTTATCGACAAGGCAATGGTGCTCTCGGACAACTGCCAGACAGCGCTGATCGAGGCCTGGAAACTGGCCTGTTCGGTCTTGCACACTTGCGAGCCTGCCGGCACTCGCACTACACAATCGCTTTCAGCGCGCATCTGGCAGGTCAAAACATAACCTTGCGCGAGTTCATCCGCGCTCAAGGCGTCTTCGATAAAGTTGTCGCCCATGTCGTAACGCCCGGCTTCGGCGAAACATTTGCAGGTGCCGCAGGCGCCGTCACGGCAGTCCAGCGGGATGTTGATGCCTTGGCGATACGCCGCATCGGCCACGGTTTCATGGCTACCAGCCTCGATGAATCGGGTGACGCCGTCTTCAAAATTAAGCGCGATCTGGAAATTCATGGTGCACCTCGCCGTGTCGACTAGATGTGGTAGATGTCGATGACCTGACGGACGTAATCGTTTTTCAGCACGACTTTCTTGGCCTTGATCAGCGGCTGTTCGCCACGCAGATCGAGGGTGTAGAAACTGCTGCCGAAGTAGCTGTCGGTGACCTGGTAGCGAAAGCTCAGGGTGTGCCAGTTGAAGCGCACCTGGCACTGCCCATCGCTCTGCTCGACGATCTCGATGTTGCTCAGGTTGTGCGAGGTGCGGGTGTCGGGAATGGTCGCGCTGGAGCGCTCGGTCTTGATCCGGAAAATGCGGTCTTCGAGGCCGCCACGGTTGCCGTACCAGATCAGCGAGATTTCGCTTTGCGGGTCTTCGGTGAGGGTGTCGTTGTCGTCCCAGGCCGGCATCCAGAAGGTCGCATCGGCGGCGTAGAGTTCCAGCCATTGATCCCACTGGCCGTCATCGAGATAGCGCGCTTCGCGGTAGAGAAAATCGCGCACGCTGTCGTAGAGGTTGCTCATCACACGGCCTCCACGGGAATCAGCTGTGGCTCGGTGGCAGCGGCCTTGAGCATGGTTTCCTGCCAGTACTTGTGTTGCAGCACAAACAGGCCTTCGTCTTCGGTGCGCATGCCGGAGAGCAGTGGTTTGAGGTCAATTTCCTCGGCTGCTGCGTCGGCGCCTTCGACCCAGTGGGTGGCACCACGGGACATGTCGTTCCAGCCACGACCAGCGCCGTAACCGGTCTGGCACGAGCGGAATTCTTCCAGATCATCCGGCGTCGCCATGCCGCTGACGTTAAAGAAGTCTTCGTACTGACGAATACGTTTGGCCCGCGCTTCAGCGCTCTCACCTTTGGGGGCGATGCAGTAAATGGTGATTTCAGTCTTGTCGACCGAGATCGGCCGGGCAATGCGGATCTGCGAACTGAACTGATCCATCAAGTACACGTTGGGGTACAGACACAGGTTGCGCGAGTTTTCGATCATCCAGTCGGCACGGGCCTGGCCGAAATCACGCGCCAGTTCGTCGCGACGCTCATAGGCCGGACGGTCTTCAGGGTTGGCCCAACGGGTCCAGAGCAGCAGATGGCCGTGATCGAACGAGTAGAAACCGCCGCCCTTCTTCGCCCAACTGCCGGCGCTCATGGTCTTGATCGCTTCACCCGCTTCGCGCTGTTGGCGCTGATTCTGGGTGGCGGCGTAGTTCCAGTGCACAGAGCTGACGTGGTAGCCGTCAGCACCGTTTTCGGCGGTGAGTTTCCAGTTGCCTTCGTAGATATACGAGCTGGAACCGCGCAGTACTTCCAGGCCTTCTGGCGACTGGTCGACGATCATATCGATGATTTTTGCCGATTCGCCCAGATGTTGAGCAAGGGATTTCACATCGGCATTGAGGCTGCCGAACAGAAAGCCGCGATAGGACTCGAAACGCGCGACTTGGGTCAGGTCATGGGAGCCTTCGCAGTTGAAACCTTGCGGGTAGCCGGCTTCGCTCGGGTCTTTGACCTTGAGCAGTTTGCCGCTGTTGTTGAACGTCCAGCCGTGAAACGGGCAGGTGTAGCTGGAACGGTTGCCGGACTTGTGCCGGCACAACATGGCGCCGCGATGGCTGCAAGCATTGAGGAAGGCGTTGAGCACACCGTCCTTGTTGCGCGCGATGAAGATCGGCTGGCGCCCCATGGTGGTGGTGAGAAAATCGTTGTTGTTGGGGAGCTGGCTTTCGTGGGCGAGGTAAATCCAGTTGCCTTCGAAGATGTGCGCCATCTCCAGTTCGAACAGACGCGGATCGGTGAACATCTCCCGCTTGCAGCGGTAGGCGCCCTTCTCTTGGTCTTCTTCAAGCATGGCATTGAGGTAGTCGATTCCCAGGGACATGGCCGGGGCCTCCATTGTTATTGTTCAGGCCAGGTCAGATTAGGGAGGCGCAGCGCGGGGCAATAGCCGAATCCTGCAGATCGCTATCCGTTTTGTGCAGGATGGCGCGGCAGATGATTCGGCATGTTTCGCAGAGGGTTTAGTGCGGAGTGTCAGTGGCGGCGTTTGAAGGTCTGCGACGGCAGTTCGCCGAATTGCTGGCGATAGCTTTCGGAGAAGCGGCCCAGGTGCAGAAAGCCGTAGTCCAATGCCAGTTCGGTGAGATTGCGCACCTGGCAGCTTGGGTCGCTGAGGCAGGTGTGGATGCGCGCAAGTTTGCGCTGGCGGATGTATTGCATCGGTGTGACGCCGAGCTGGCGTTCGAACAAAGCGTACAGCGAGCGCGGGCTCATGCTCGCCTGTGCGGCCAGATGTTCGGCGGGCAAATCCAGTTTCAGATTGCGTTCGATGTAATCGAGGATGCGCTCGAAGCTGACGTTCGGTGCGCTCAGGCACTCACGGCTGACATTGGTGTTCATCAGCGAGATCAGTTTGCTGCCGATGATCTGCGCGTAATGCTCCTGCACCCGCAGCAACGGATCGCTGGCCTCGGCTTCCTGACAGATCATCGCCAGCAGGTTGGTGAAGCCTTCCAGTTCATCCAGCCGATAGTGATTACGCAGGAAACGGATACCGCTGGACGGGTGCTGCCAACGCTGCTCGTTGCACACCGATTCGAGCACGCTGACCGGCACCTTGAGGATGAATTTCTCGCAGTCTTCCGAGTACGTCAGATCAACCGGATCATCCGGGTTGATCAACAGCAACTCGCCAGGTACCAGATGCTGTTCGCGCTTGTGCCCGCGCCACAGACAATTGCCTTGCAGCAGGACTTGCAGGTGGTACACGGTCTCCAGCGCAACAGAGGTCACTCGCACGCTGCCGCCGTAACTGATGCGGGCCAGATCGAGGTCGGCCAGTTTGCGATGGTTGAGGCTGGCTTGTGGGTGGGTGGTTCTGGACAGGCCGATGAAGTGCTGACCGACGTGTTGGTTGACGTAGTCGGAGACGGCATAAGGATCAGCGTGACGAAACACGCTGCTGCGATCGCTCAGCAGATGGCTGTCCATGGGTAGTGCTCGTTGTTGTCGTTATTTTGGGATCACGGGGTTTCAGGCATCACGACTCACAGTACGCCGGAGTGTTGGGGCGGGCAATTGGAAGAAGGTTTGGGTGCTCGATAATCGAACGTTTTTTTGCGGATTACAGAGTGGTTTGAACAATGCCTACACTTGCCGAAGAAATGCCCTACAGGCCAAAAAAACCCAACGCAGAAAAATCCTACTTATGACAGCCTTCAAAAACAAAAAAAACCCGTTCCAGTCGAAACTGAAACGGGCTTTTCCCACCTTAACGGCCGTTACTTCAGGTCGTCAAAGTGGTCTCGCAGGAACTCGTAAAAGCGAAAGGCTTTAAACAATCTCCATACAAGGCTCAGCGTACGTAGCAAAAGCTTCATACGTTTTGGCCTCCAGGGCTGGGGGCCAAACCTCCGGCAAGCTTACCGGATCATGCTTGCTTTCAGCCTGCACGTTAAAGCAGCTAGTGAGGCGGCCGGTTGAAATCCCCCCGAAACATCATTCCGGCACGGGTGCAAAACCGTGTCAAAGGGCATGAAACCGTTTAGTCACCAGCCTGGCCTCTCCGCTGCTCGAACAAGTGAGCGCCCGCATCATAACCTTCATTCAGAGGCTTTCAGGAAAAGTAATTTTCTGATTTGTTAACCATTATTTCTGCCAGCTTTTTCTGGAAATGAAATAGCGTAAACAACCAGTTTCATACGAACTTTAACCTTGCAAGGGGGCACAAAGACTCTTACCATGAGAGAACGTTAAAGCAGCTAGTGAAGCAACAAACCTCGGTCGCAAACCAAGGTTTACAAAAGAGCCGCCCCGCAAAGGCGGTTTTTTTTCGTCTGCCTTTTCACTGCACCCACCGATGAAAATCAGATCACAGCGCCCGCGCCCACGTCTGACTCAGCAGATCCTTGCCAAAGCCGAAAGCTATCGACACTTGGCCAACACCACCTGACAGGTGTCTGGCGTGCCCCCGGAGCGACCGGCATAACGAATACAGTTGTTCATCGACTTCTGCCGGGCCATGTTCAGACTGGAGCCCCAGGCCAGACCGCCCTCGCCGACCGACGGCAAGGCTTTGGCATAGCAGGCGTCGCCAACGCCGGAGGGCGGATAGTGTTTGCGGCTTGAGCAGCCTGCCGTCAGCGCCAGGCTGAGGGCGATCAAGGTGAGTAAAACCCCACGCGAGCATCGGTTAATCATCGCATTCCACCTGTCGCCAAAGGGGTTGTGACCTACAGAGTCTAGCCCCCTCACCTGCACAAATCTTCTAAACGTGGATGACCATTGCGCGGTATTTTATGGGGCCGCACCTTTCAATGGCGAACACTGGAGCCTTCGTGGATAAACGCAACTGGATCGAGCTGTCCCAGGATGTCGACACCGGGATTGAGTCGATTCGCGCTCACTTCGAGGGCCATGCCTACGATCCGCACTGGCATGACAGCTTTCTCGTCGGCGTCACCGAGCAAGGTGTGCAGCAGTTCAATTGCCGCCGCATTCGCCATCGCAGTACGCCGGGCAACGTGTTCCTGCTGGAGCCGGGGGAAATTCACGATGGGCAGGCGCCGACCGAGGAAGGTTTTACCTATTCGATGCTCTATCTCGATCCGCACTGGCTTGAGCGTGAACTGCATGCGCTGTTCGAAGACGCGCCGGCCGACAGCCAGCCCGGTTTTGCCGACACACTGAGCCAGGATCCGCGTCTGGCCACAGCGATCAGTCACGCTTTCCATGCGTTGCATGACGGCGATCTGCGCATCGTCCGGCAGACCGCCGTCGATGGCTTGCTGAGCTCGCTCACGCGCCATCTCGACTGGCGCAAGCGGCAGGACTTCGATCCGCGCCTGCCGATGGTGGCGCAATTGGCGCGCGATTATCTGCACGCGCACACCTATGAAGATATTGGCCTCGATGATCTGGCTCGTGTCTGCGGTGTGGATCGCTTTCGTCTGAGTCGCGCATTCAAAACAACCTTTGGCCTGGCCCCGCACGCGTATCTGATCCAGTTGCGCCTGGCCAAAGCGCGGCAGTTGTTGGCGCGCGGTGAAACGCCAGCGCAGGTCGCCAGCGTGCTCGGCTTTGCCGATCAGAGTCATCTCGGCCGCTGGTTTCGCCGCGCCTACCAACTCACCCCCGCCGACTACCGCAAGCGCTGCTCAAACCTTCCAGACTGATGCACACCGACGGGCGATCATGGATGCCTGTGTTCATTTTCAGGAAGTCCGGATCATGGCGTCACTACTGCCCTTTTTGCTGTTTGCTTTCGTCGCTTCGATCACCCCAGGGCCGACCAATATTCTGGTGTTGAGCCACAGTTCGCGCCAAGGCTTGCTTGCCACGCTGCCGATCATTTTTGGCGCCTGCGCGGCGGCAGCGCTGATTGTGCTGGTGGTCGGCCTCGGTGCCGGCGAAACTTTGCTGCGCTACCCGCGCGTGCAGCAGGCCATGGCCTGGGGTGGCGTGCTCTGGTTGAGCTGGCTGGCGTGGCAGATCTTTCGCAGCACGCCGCCATCGCTGGACCCCGCTGATACACAGGAGGACGGTTTCAGCGTGCTGGCCGCGGCCATGTTGCAACTGGTCAACCCCAAGGTGTGGATGATGGCTGTGGCGGTGGTCAGCGTATTTGTCGGCGGTGGTGACAAGACCCTGCGATTGCTGGTGTTGTCGTTGGCATTTCTGCTGGTGTCGTTGCCGTGCATGACGTTCTGGGCGTTGCTGGGTGTGGGCAGTGCGCGGCTGATGGGATCGCCGAAAGCGTTCAAGCGGATGAACGCGGCACTGGCATTGTTGCTGCTGCTCTCGGCATGGCTGACTGTCCTGAAATAACTCCACTGTAGGAGCTGCCGAAGGCTGCGATCTGTTGATCTTGATCTTAAAAAACAGAATCAAAAGATCGCAGCCTTCGGCAGCTCCTACAAAGCGCTTCAATACCATTTCATCAGGGTGAGGTGGCCTGCCGATACTCGCGCGGGGTAAACCCGGTCGAGGCCTTGAACTGGCGGGTAAAAGCGCTGTGATCGGTATAACCGCATTGCAGCGCCACATCGGTAATCGGCAAGTCGGTGTGCAGCAATCGGTGCGCATGTTCGAGGCGCACTTTCTGGATCATCTGCCGTGGTGTCAGGTGGAACACCCGTTTGCAGTAACGCTCCAGCTGCGCAACGGAAATACCGGCGATGCGCGTCAGTTCACCGAGGGTGACGCGGCGATTGAAATTCGCGCGGATATGCTCATCGACCGCCGCCAGCCGCTCGAATGCCGGGTGCGTTTCGCTGGCCGATTGCAGGTCCACCGAAATCCCCGCCAAGCCAAGGATCACCCCGTCACGGTTGTACAGCGGCTGCTTGTGCGTCAGGCACCAACCCGGTTCGCGACTGCCATACAGATGCAGCTCCAGCTGATCCTCCAGTACGAAGCCCTCCTCCAGCACCTTGCGATCCTGCTCGGTGTAACCCGGTCCGAGTTGCGCCGGGAACACTTGCGCACTGGTTTTGCCGAGCAACGGGCGTAAATCCTTCAAGCCACAGCGCTGCACCAATGTGCGGTTGGCGAGCACGTAACGGGCCTGCACATCCTTGATGAAAATCGCCGCATTGGGGATCACATCGAGCATCGGCAACAACAGCGCGGCGCCAGCCAAGAGTTCCTCCAGTGTCTGCGGACGCTGGCCATTCATGCCTTGAGACAGGATCGAAAACGCCTGTTGCATCAAAGATTCCTCTCGTAACGTGGATGGACGAAGCGCCCGCCATGCGGCCTTCGCGTGCAGATTGCAGCATCGCTCAAGACCTGTCGAGGGCCATGTTTCGCCAGCGCGACTGTGCTGATTTCGTCATCGAAGCCGACGTAAAACATCAATCGCCCCACCGTTGATAAGTTCAAAGTCTGGCCGTCCCAGTGACACAACTGCCTATCCAATAACTCACAAGAAGGCGATGCCATGTCAGGCCAAGGCAAGTTCAAAAAACAGCTTTCACTGATCGACCTCACATTTATCGGGCTGGGGGCGATCTTCGGTTCCGGCTGGTTGTTCGCGGCCAGTCATGTGTCCGCGATTGCCGGGCCGGCGGGGATTTTTTCCTGGCTACTGGGCGGCTTTGCCGTGTTGTTGCTGGGCATCGTTTACTGCGAGCTGGGCGCGGCATTACCGCGTGCCGGTGGCGTGGTGCGTTACCCGGTGTACTCCCACGGGCCGTTGCTCGGCTACTTGATGGGTTTCATCACCCTGATCGCGTTTTCCAGTCTCGTGGCGATCGAAGTGGTTGCTTCGCGCCAATACGCGGCGGCGTGGTTTCCCGGCCTGACCAAGGCTGGCACTGGCGATCCGACGATTCTGGGCTGGATGGTGCAGTTCGGTTTGCTCTGCGTTTTCTTCCTGCTCAACTACCGCAGCGTGAAGACCTTCGCCAAGGCCAACAATCTGGTCAGCGTGTTCAAGTTCATTGTGCCGCTGCTGGTGATCGGTGTGCTGTTCACCTTTTTCAAACCGGCCAATTTCGAGGTACAGGGTTTCGCCCCGTTCGGCCTGTCGGGTGTGGAAATGGCGGTGTCGGCGGGCGGGATCATTTTCGCTTATCTGGGTCTGACGCCGATCATCTCGGTGGCCAGCGAAGTGAAGAATCCGCAGCGCACCATTCCCATTGCACTGATCCTCTCGGTGCTGCTGTCGACGCTGATTTACGTGCTGCTGCAAATGGCCTTTCTCGGCAGCATCCCGACCGAAATGCTCGCCAACGGCTGGGCCGGTATCAGCAAGGAATTTGCTCTGCCTTACCGCGACATCGCCCTGGCGCTGGGCGTTGGCTGGCTGGCGTACCTGGTGGTCGCCGATGCGGTGATCTCGCCGAGCGGCTGCGGCAATATTTACATGAACGCCACTCCCCGCGTGATCTACGGCTGGGCGCAGACCGGGACGTTTTTCAAGGTCTTCACCCATATCGATGAGAAGTCTGGCATCCCTCGCCCGGCGCTGTGGCTGACGTTTGCCCTGTCGGTGTTCTGGACCCTGCCGTTCCCGTCGTGGGAGGCGCTGATCAACGTGGTCTCCGCCGCGCTGGTGCTGAGCTACGCCGTGGCCCCCGTGTCCGTGGCCGCGCTGCGCCGCAATGCGCCAGACATGCCGCGGCCGTTCCGGGTCAAGTGCATGGGTCTGCTCGGACCGGTGTCGTTCATCATCGCCGCGCTGATCGTCTACTGGTCGGGCTGGAACACCGTTTCCTGGCTGCTCGGCCTGCAAATCCTGATGTTCGTGGTGTACCTGCTCTGCGGTCGGTTTGTGCCGACCGCTCACCTGAATCTGGCCCGTCAGGTGCGTTCCTCTGCGTGGCTGATCGCCTTCTACGCGGTGACCATCGTGCTGTCGAAACTCGGCACCTTCGGTGGCCTCGGCATCCTCGCCCATCCGTTCGACACCATCGTCGTCGCAGCCTGTGCCACTGGCATTTATTACTGGGGCGCGGCGACCGGCGTGCCGGCGCACCTGCTGCGTCTGGAAGAGGACGATGAGGAAAGCGAAGTCACCGCCCCTGCCTCGACCGTTTCTGCGCGCCCTGCCGGCGCCTACTGAAATCATCCAACGGGATCTATTCATGAAAGAACTACACGTCATTGATTCCCACACCGGCGGTGAACCGACGCGCCTGGTGATGAACGGCTTCCCCGATCTGCCCGGCAACACTATGGTGGAAAAACGCGATGCGCTGCGCACTGAGCATGATCAATGGCGCCGCGCCTGCCTGTTAGAACCGCGCGGCAACGATGTGCTGGTCGGCGCGCTGTATTGCGAGCCGGTCTCAGCGGACGCCACCTGCGGGGTGATCTTCTTCAACAACGCCGGTTATCTGGGCATGTGCGGCCACGGCACCATCGGCCTGATCAATTCGTTGCAGTACTTGGGGAAAATCCAACCGGGCATCCACAAGATCGACACGCCAGTCGGCCCGGTCAGCGCGACGTTGCATGACGACGGAACCGTCACCCTGGGCAACGTCCCCGCCTACCGCCATCGCAAGCAGGTGCCCGTTGATGTGCCGGGATTCGGTCGTGTATTCGGTGATATCGCCTATGGCGGCAACTGGTTTTTCCTTGTCTCCGAGCACGGCCAGACACTGACCATGGACAGCGTCGAACACCTCACCGCCTACACCTGGGCGATGCTCAAAGCCCTTGAAGACCAGGGCATTTATGGCGAGGACGGAGCCGTCATCGATCACGTCGAACTGTTCGCCGATGACGACGAAGCAGACAGCCGCAACTTTGTCATGTGCCCCGGAAAAGCCTACGACCGCTCGCCGTGCGGCACCGGCACCAGCGCCAAACTCGCCTGTCTGGCCGCCGACGACAAGCTGCAGCCCGGCGCAACCTGGGTGCAGGCGAGCATCACCGGCAGCCAGTTCGAAGGCCGCTTCGAATGGGACGGCGAACGAGTCCGCCCGTTCATCACTGGCCGCGCTTACATGACCGCCGACAGCACCTTGCTGATCGACGAAGCAGACCCGTTCGCGTGGGGCATCTGAGCCACCGCGCTGACTTTTCACCTCAATTTGAATGATGTGCCAAGGAGTTAAAACAATGAGCGACAACATCTTCACCGGTTGCATGCCGGCCCTGATGACCCCGTGCACCGCCCAGCGCAAACCGGACTTCGATGCCCTGGTGGCCAAGGGTCGCGAGCTGATCGATATCGGCATGAGCGCCGTGGTTTATTGCGGTTCGATGGGCGACTGGCCGTTGCTCACCGAGGCTGAACGGCAGGAAGGCGTGGCGCGTCTGGTCGCTGCCGGGATTCCAACGATTGTCGGCACCGGCGCGGTGAATTCCCGTGAAGCGGTTTCCCATGCAGCGCACGCGGCGAAAGTCGGCGCGCAAGGTTTGATGGTGATTCCACGTGTGCTGTCCCGTGGTGCTTCGCCAGCCGCGCAAAAAGCCCACTTTGCAGCGATCCTGCAAGCTGCGCCGAACCTTCCGGCGGTGATCTACAACAGTCCCTACTACGGCTTCGCCACTCGCGCTGACCTGTTCTTCGAACTGCGTCGCGAGCACCCGAACCTGATCGGTTTCAAGGAGTTCGGCGGTGGTGCCGACCTGCGTTATGCCGCGGAAAACATCACCTCCAAAGACGATGACGTGACCTTGATGGTCGGTGTCGACACACAAGTGGTGCACGGTTTCGTCAACTGCAACGCCACCGGCGCGATCACCGGTATCGGCAACGCCCTGCCCCGCGAGGTGCTGCAACTGGTAGCGCTGAGCAAGCAAGCGGCCAATGGGGATGCCAAGGCCCGTCGTCAGGCGCGGGAGCTGGAATCGGCGCTGGCGGTGCTGTCGTCATTCGATGAAGGCTGCGATCTGGTGCTGTATTACAAGCATTTGATGGTGCTCAACGGCGACAAGGAATACACCCTGCACTTCAACGAAACCGATGCGTTGAGCGACTCGCAGCGGCGTTATGCCGAGAAGCAGTATGCGCTGTTCCGTCATTGGTACGAGAACTGGTCGGCGGAACAGAATTTCGCCTGATCAACGCCTCCTCACCTGCCTCGATGCGTTGTGCTACGCGGCAGGCCTCCCTTTTTTTCAGGAAGACACCATGACTCTGACGGGCTACATGCTGATCGGGCAGCAATCCATTGCGGGCAATCGAGAGGCTGTTCGCGGGATCAATCCGGCCACGAATGAAGCGCTGGAACCGGGGTATGCCGGTGGGTCGGCCGAGCATGTCGAACAGGCCTGCGCGCTGGCCTGGGTAGCGCTCGATGATTATCGCGAGACAGCACTGAACGTCCGCGCCGAATTTATTGAAAGCATTGCCAAGGAAATCGAAGCCCTCGGCGATGAACTGATTGACCGTGCCCATGCCGAAAGCGGTCTGCCGCGTGCACGGTTACTGGGCGAACGCGGGCGTACTTGCCAACAATTGAGAATGTTCGCCCGCACCGTCCGCGGCGGTGAATGGCTGGACGTGCGCGTCGATAGCGCGCAGCCGCAGCGCCAACCGCTGCCGCGCGCGGATCTGCGTCAACGGCAGATTGCACTGGGGCCGGTCGCGGTATTCGGCGCGAGCAACTTCCCGCTGGCGTTTTCCGTGGCCGGTGGTGACACCGCGTCAGCATTGGCCGCCGGTTGCCCGGTGATCGTCAAGGCGCACAGCGCGCATCCCGGCACCAGCGAACTGGTTGGCCGCGCGGTCGCTCGGGCGGTAAAAGCCTGTGGCTTGCCGGATGGCGTGTTCTCGTTGCTGTACGGCTCCGGCCGCGAAGTGGGCATTGCGCTGGTCACTGATCCACGGATCAAAGCGGTGGGTTTCACCGGTTCGCGCAGCGGTGGCCTGGCGTTGATTCAAGCGGCGCAAGCCAGGCCGGAACCGATTCCGGTGTACGCGGAAATGAGTTCAATCAATCCGGTGCTGCTGTTTCCGGCGGCGCTGGACAATCGCACACAGGCGTTGGCTGAAGGGTTTGTGGCGTCGCTGACACTGGGCGCTGGCCAATTCTGTACCAACCCGGGTTTGATCATTGCCTTGAAAGGACCGGCGCTGGACCGGTTCATTAGCGCCACCAGCGAGATCATTCAACGCAGTTCGGCACAGACGATGCTGACACCGGGCATTTTCAGCGCTTACGAATCGGCCGTGAATGCGTTGGCCGAGAATGCCAGTGCGAACATCGCGGGTGTTGGTCAGAGCGGCAACGGCCCGAACCAGTGTCAGGCGCACATATTCGTCACCGAAGCGGCCGACTTTCTCACCGATCACAGGCTGCAAGCCGAAGTGTTCGGCGCGGCTGCGCTGATCGTGCAATGCAGCAGTGAGGCTGAAATCCGTCAGGTCAGCGAACACCTGGAAGGCCAGTTGACCGTGACATTGCATCTGGATGACCAAGACCTGGAACAGGCGCGTGCATTGCTGCCGACGCTCGAGCGCAGGGCCGGTCGCTTGCTGGTCAACGGCTGGCCAACCGGGGTGGAGGTGTGTGACGCAATGGTTCACGGCGGGCCGTTCCCGGCAACATCAGACTCGCGCACGACATCCGTCGGCACGGCGGCGATCCTGCGTTTCCTGCGACCGGTGTGCTATCAGGATTTCCCCGACAGCTTGCTGCCTGACGCGTTGAAACAAGGCAATCCGCTGCAATTACGCCGTCTGCTCGATGGGCAAAGGGAAGCGCAGCACCATGGCGAATAACGTCTCCCACGACATCGCCGTGGTCGGCGCCGGCATCATCGGCGTCGCCTGCGCACTGCGTCTGGTCCGCCAGGGTTTGCGCGTGGTGGTGATCGATCCGCAGCCTCCCGGCCACGGCGCCTCGTTCGGCAACGCCGGGCATCTGGCGACCGAGCAGGTGTTTCCGATTGCTGACGCGTCCATCCTCAAGCGCTTGCCGGCCATGCTGATGGACCCGATGGGGCCGCTGCGGCTGGACTGGAAGTACCTGCCGCGCGCATTGCCGTGGTTCACGCGGTTGTTGCTGAATCTGCGCCCGGCGCCTTTTCAGAACACCGTGGCAGGCTTGCGTGCGCTCAATGAAAGCAGTCTTGAGGCCTGGCAACGCCTGCTCGGTGATATCCAGCGGCCCGACTTGCTGAAGATCGATGGCTCGTTACTGGTGTTCGAACGTCCCGAATCGCGTCAGGCAATCCAGGCATTACAGACTCGACTGCATCAGCAGCAGGTGCCGGTCGACTACTGGCAGGCCGCTGCCATACGCGATACCGCGCCGCAACTCAGCGAACAGCTTCAGGGCGGCTTGTTCTTCCCACGCACCGGGCATTTCATCGATCCCTACCGCGTGGTCTGTGAACTGGTCGAAGCAGCCAAGGCCAGTGGCGTGAGTTTTGTCCAGCAACAGGTTCAGGGCGGCTATGTACAGGAGCACGGTGTTTCGCTGATCACCGGATCGAGTGGTTTGACGGCCAGCCGGGTGCTGATCGCCTGTGGTGCGCACTCAGCGAAACTCACCGCCGCCCTCACCGGCAAAAAAGTACCGCTGGACACCGAGCGCGGTTACCACCTGATGCTGCCGCAGGAACACGACCGACTGCCCTTCCCCGTCACCTCACTGGAGCGCAAATTCATCATGACGCCGATGTCCGAAGGCTTGCGCCTGGCCGGCACCGTCGAGTTCGCCGGTCTGGAGAAGCCACCGAGCATGGAGCGCGCGTGGCAGTTGCATCGGTTGAGTCAGGGTTTGTTTCGCAAGGATCTGAGTGCTGAAGCGGCGACGCCGTGGATGGGTTTTCGACCGTCGTTGCCGGATTCGTTGCCGGTGATTGATCAAGTTTGTGAAGGCAAGGTGTTGCTTGCGTTTGGGCATCAGCATCTGGGGCTGACGCAGGCGGCGGTGACGGCGGAGATGGTGGTGCGGATGGCTCGGCCGGCAACGACGCATCAGGCTATAGATCTGACGGCAGATGAACGCTTCAGACTCGATCGTTTCTGAACGGCGGGTGCAGATGCGGTTGAGCGTCTGCACCCGAGTGATCGGTTGCAATGCTTCTTTCAGCGCTCCTGACGACATTGCAACTATCCGCTCCGCCGGGAGCATAAGCCGCCCTTTTCATACAGCGCCAATATCATCAACCGGACATTGTTCCCACGGAGGGCAAGGCGACCACGCGTCCAGGAGCTTATCGATGAACAGTCGGATCTTGGGAGAAAGGTGTCGCTTGCTGGGATAGATGATACGGATGGGTTCTGCTGCCTCAGCATATTCCTCGAGCAGTTGAATAAGCTTGCCGCTGCGTAGTTGGTGGCTCACCACGTACGACGGCAGTGTCGCAATACCCAAGCCCGCCATCGCGCACTCGTGCAGCGCTTCCGCACTGTCCATCTGTAGCCGCCCACCTTGAGTGAAGGCAACCGCTTGGCCGTCTACTCGAAAATTCCATGGAAGCAATCGTCCCCCGCTGACGAAATGCAGACATTCGTGCGTGTACAGTTCTTCGGGCGTTTGCGGCCGTGGATGCTCAGCCAGATATTGGGGCGAAGCACAGGTGATCATCTGCTGGTACGCCACGGTGCGTGTCAGCAATCGAGAATCCTCTTTGGGCGGGCCAATACGCATGGCCAGGTCAAACCCCTCATCAATGAGGTCTACCAGTCGGTCGGAAAACGTAACGTCGACACTTAGCGAAGGCCAGTCCTTCAGACAGCATTCGATGTGGGGGAGAACGTGAAGCCTACCCAGCGCGACCGGCAAACTCATACGCAATCGCCCACTGGGTGTCGAGCGACGAAACGCCAGTGCATCCTCGACATCGTCAAGATCTTGAAGGATGCCAACACAGCGCTCGTAGAGTACCTGCCCGTCGTCCGTCAGGCTCAGACTGCGGGTTGTGCGGTTGAGTAACCGCACTTGCAATCTGGCTTCCAGCCTGACAATCGATTTACCCACTGCCGAACGAGTGAGACCTAATTGCTTGGCAGCCGCGGTAAAGCTTCCGGCATTTACCGACCCCACGAAAGCCGCGATATCGTTCAGGTTATGAATTTCCATACTTCCTCACTCGCTCAACGTTCGGGCGCCACGGCACTTGCTATGGGGAACCCTATTCCCCAATCAAGAGAATAGTATCTCAATTAGCAAATCCAATGCCCTCCTTCAAGCGAGATCACTATGAATACGAAAGTAAAAGCAGCCGTTCAAACCTGGGCCAACAGCCTGAGCGATTTGGTACCTGTGCTGAAAGGAATTGATACCACCACGAAAATGAGCGATATCCGCGACTCCTACGCAAGAATGCTCGCGCAAAATCCAGCGCCCACCGGCGTCAGGTTCGAAGCAGTCGACATGGGCGGTGTTCCAGGGACCCTGGTGACACCCGATGAAGTCAAGACCGACGCAGTTGTGATGTACATCCATGGCGGGGCGTACATTGTCGGTCGTCCAGATGGCTACCACGGCATAGGTGGCAACTACGCGAAGATGCTGGGTGCTCGTGTATACATGCCTGACTACCGCCTGGCCCCGGAGCACAAATTCCCCGCCTCCATCGACGACACACTGCGCGCCTACGAGTGGTTGCTTGAGCAGAAAATCCCGGCTGAAAAAATCGCGTTTTCCGGCGAGTCGGCTGGCGGCGCAATGGTTGTAAGCGTGATGGTGGCTGCCAAATCCAAAGGGCTTGCGTTACCTGCGGTGGGTTCTTCGATCTCGCCTTGGGCAAACCTCGAACACACCGGCGCCTCTATGAGCAACCGCGAGGGCCTGGATCCGCTGAATTCCAAGCCTGTTCTGGATATTCTTGCTAGAACATTCCTTGGCGAGACACTCGCCAACCATCCTCTGGCATCGCCGGTTTTCGCGGACGTCACTGGACTCCCACCCATTCTGGTACAGATTGGCGAGAACGAATTGATGCTGAGTGACGCGATGCGGCTTGCCACCCACCTGGCGGACAACCGTGTCCGAGTCAATCTCGAGGTATGGCCTGCCATGTTCCACGCCTGGCACTTCTACTCTGCCATGCTGCCAGAAGGTCAACAGGCAATGGAGAGCTCAGTACGTTTCATTGAGGCAGGTCTGGCCGAAGCCAATCGCTAAGTAGAAATTCAGACTGCGGGAGCTTTTCAGTTCCCGCAGTTCTGTCTTCAATAGAGCGTTAAAGGTAAAACAAGCAAAGAGCGATTGACTGGATACGTTGCCCGCCCCGCTAATCGTAAAACGCCTCAACCAACACCCGACTGCCGACAAAGAAACTGTCCGCCACCAACCGCAACGGCTGCACATCCAGATCGCTGGCCTTGTCGCCAATCAACTGCTGAAAATGCCGATACACCGCCGCGTACTCGCCCTCCTCCGACACGGCTTGACGCACGCCATCGATGCTCAACAGCGCCCCGCCGTTATCCAGGCGCAACACGCCTTCAGCGCAACGCACCTCGATGCTCCACAGCTCATCATGCCCATGATCAAAATCAAACTCCGCGCGCACATCGAGACGACGCGCGTCAGACATTTTGATCGATGCGGCAATCGGCGACTGGCAGTTGTTCGGCACACGCAGCTCAGCCGATTCGACAAACAGCGGCAGCGCAAGCAGATGAGTGACGATCGACAAGGCATTGATCCCCGGATCGAACACACCGAGGCCGCCGGGGTGCCAGATCCAGGCCTGGCCGGGGTGCCATTTGCGCACGTCTTCTTTCCAGTCGATCTGCACGCTTTGCAAAGTGCGCGAGGCGAGCCAGTCGCGGGCGGCTTCGATGCCGGGCGCGTAGCGTGAATGCCAGGCAAACAAGGCACTGACGCCCTGCTCGGCAGCCTGATCGACCAGGGCCAGCGCTTCGCCCAATGTGGCGCACGGTGGCTTCTCAACCAGCACGTGTTTGCCGGCGGCCAGTGCTTGCTGCACCAGGGCGAAGCGCCCTTGCGGCGGCGTGCAGAAGGCAATCGCATCCACCTCCGGGCCGCTTTCCAGCAATTCACTTAAGGATTGGAAGTTTTCTACACCAGCGCAAGGCTTGCCTTGGGTGGCGACGGAGACCAGGCGGAAAGCGGGATTGGCGAGGATCGCCGGGACGTGTTGATCCTGGGCAATTTTGCCGTAGCCCACCAGACCGAGACGGATTGGTTGCATCAATGACTCCTGTTTTGATTTTGTTGTCGTCAGTGAACCGGGAGATTACCTGCAAATGCCACGAGCGTCTGTCCGCGCAATGTCACAACGACGCACAGGATCAGGCAAGGATTGCACAGGAATGCACTAGTGCCCGCAGCGCTGGAAAAGAAACAATGCCTCACGACAAACCGATTGAGGATGTTCCCATGCTTGTTCAAGCCTACGGTGCCCACGCGGGCGACAAACCCCTTGAGCCGATGCAGATCAAGCGCCGCGCGCCGGCCGCCCATGATGTGCAGATCGACATCGCGTTCTGTGGCATCTGCCATTCCGACCTGCACCAGGTGCGCGCCGAATGGGCGGGTACGCAGTTCCCGTGCGTACCGGGGCACGAAATCGTCGGTCGCGTATCGGCCGTCGGCGCGCATGTCGCGGACTACAAGGTCGGTGATCTGGTCGGCGTCGGTTGCATCGTCGACAGCTGCAAACATTGCGATGACTGCGAAAGCGGTCTGGAAAACTACTGCGACGGCATGATCGGCACCTACAACTTCCCGACCCCGGACGCACCGGGCTGGACGCTGGGCGGCTACTCGCAAAACATCGTCGTGCATGAACGCTACGTCCTGCGCATCCGCCACCCTGAGGCGCAACTGGCCGCCGTCGCACCGCTGCTGTGTGCCGGTATCACCACTTACTCGCCGCTGCGTCATTGGAATGCGGGACCGGGCAAGAAAGTCGGCGTGGTTGGCATCGGTGGCCTCGGCCACATGGGCATCAAACTGGCTCACGCTCTGGGCGCCCACGTTGTCGCATTCACTACCTCTGAATCCAAACGCGAAGCGGCCAAAGCGCTTGGTGCCGATGAGGTTGTGGTGTCGCGCAATGCCGAGGAAATGGCCGCGCACGCCAAGAGTTTCGACTTGATCCTGAATACCGTCGCCGCGCCGCACGATCTCGACGCATTTCTGCTGCTGCTCAAGCGCGATGGTGCGTTGACGCTGGTCGGTGCCCCGGCCACCTCGCACCCGTCGCCAAACGTGTTCAACCTGATCATGAAGCGCCGCACGATTGCCGGTTCGATGATCGGCGGCATCCCTGAAACCCAGGAAATGCTCGATTTCTGCGCCGAGCACGGCATCGTCTCCGACATCGAACTGATCCGCGCCGACCAGATCAACGACGCCTACGAGCGCATGCTCAAGGGCGACGTGAAATATCGCTTCGTGATCGACAACGCAACGTTGGCGGGCTAAGCGCAAACGGCTGATTGGCAGCCCGATGTTGCCAATCAGCCGTTGAATTCCGTCGCCGGGATTTGACAGGCCCGGCGATGCTCGCCAGAGTCGCACCCCTTTGCCTGCCATCGGGCCGCAGGATTGCGTTGCACAGGGGTTGCCGTTGAACGAACAGACATTGTCCATGCGCCTTGAGCGCGTGGCTGCACACGTGCCGGCCGGCGCGCGGCTGGCCGATATCGGCTCGGATCACGGCTATCTGCCGGTGGCGCTGATGCGCCGAGGCTTGATCGTAGCGGCCGTGGCTGGCGAAGTCGCGTCGACGCCGTTCCACGCGGCCGCACGCACCGTACGCGAGAATGATCTACAGCCCCACATCAGTGTGCGCCTGGCCAATGGTCTGGCGGCCATCGAGCCTGGCGACGGGATCACCGCCATCACGATCTGCGGCATGGGCGGTGAAACCATCCGCGACATCCTCGACAGCGGCAAAGCTCACCTCAGCGGCGAGGAACGCCTGATCCTGCAACCCAATGGTGGCGAGCAACCGTTGCGCCAGTGGCTGATGGACAACGGCTACCGCATCCTCAGCGAAGAACTGCTGCGGGAAAACCGCTTCGATTACGAAATCATCGTGGCCGAACGTGCTGAACCTGTGACCTATACCGACCAGGAGCTGTACTTCGGCCCCTTGCAGATGCAGGCCCGCAGCCCCGAGTTTCTGATCAAGTGGCAGCACAAACTTCGCCACAAGCAAAAGACGCTCAACCAACTCGCCCATGCGCAACAAAGCCTGCCAGAGCAAAAGCTGCAAGACCTCAAAAAACAGACACGCTGGATTACCGAACTGCTGGCCTGAGCGCCAGAGTTTCGTGCCGAAATGCAGTGGGTTCTCACGCCTGCATTTGATACACCACATCACAAATGATGTACCTCAAGCCCCATTTATCAATTCCCGCCCTCCCCCTAAAGTCCTCTCCAACAGCCGCCCATCACTCCGACGGGCCAGCGACTGGAGATACCCCAAATGCCTTTCATCAGCGTACGTATCACCCGTGACGGCGTGACCCGGGAACAAAAAGCCCAAGTCATCAAGGAAATCACCGAAACGATGCAGCGGGTGCTGCACAAGGATCCGAAACTCACCCACATCGTGATCGAGGAAGTCGACACCGATAACTGGGGTTATGCCGGCATCACCACCACCGAGTATCGCCAACAGTTGGCGGACTCGCAGTCATGAGCCGCGCCGTGAAAATCGATTTCGTCTCGGATGTCGTTTGCCCTTGGTGCGCATTGGGCGCCACCGCTCTGGAGCAAGCGATCAAGAACCTGTCGGGCGAAGTCGATGTGGAACTGACCTACAAACCGTTCGAACTGAACCCCGACATGCCCGCCGAAGGTGAACACGCCATCGAGCACATGATGCGCAAATACGGGCGCAGCGCTGAGCAAGTGGCGGATCGCAACGCGATGATCATCGAACGCGGCGAGCAGATCGGTTTTCACTTCGACCTGGAAAAACGCAGCCATTTCCACAACACCTTCGATGCTCATCGACTGCTGTTCTGGGCCGCCACACAAGGACGTCAGCGTGAGTTGAAGCTGGCCTTGCTCAAGGCCTACTTCACTGACGGCATGAACCCGAATGACCACGCCACGCTGGTAATGCTGGCAGGCGCGGTGGGGCTCGACAGCCAGCGTGCACAAGAGGTTCTGGCCAACGCTGAGTTCAGCCAGGCCGTGCGCGAACTTGAACGGTTTTATCAGCAGCGCGGCATCGATTCGGTACCGGCCATGGTTCTCGATGACAAACAGGTCATCCCCGGTTCCCAGTCCGTCGCTTATTACGAGCAAGCGTTACGTCAGGCAGCACAGGTTGCGGCTCACGCCTGACACCCGAACTTCGTTTTTTCAAACCATTCAGATTGCAGAGGAAACATCATGAGCACGTCCAACAAAGTTGTAGTGATTACCGGCGCTTCGCAAGGCATTGGCGCAGGTCTGGTCAAGGGTTTCCGTGAACGCGGCTATCAGGTTGTCGCGACCTCGCGCTCGATCAAGCCGTCCACTGACCCGGACATTCTCGCCGTCGCCGGTGACATCGCCGACCCGCAGACCGCCGAGCGGGTGATCCGCGAAGCCGTTGCACGTTTCGGTCGTATCGACACGCTGGTGAACAACGCCGGGATTTTCGTCGCCAAGCCTTTCACCGAATACAGCCAGGCAGACTACGCACAAGTGGTGGCGACCAACATGAGCGGCTTCTTCCACATCTCGCAATTGGCGATTGCCGAAATGGAGAAAAACGCCAGCGGCCATATCGTCAGCGTCACCACCAGCCTGGTCGACCACGCGATTGACGGCGTGCCGTCGGTGCTCGCTTCGCTGACCAAGGGCGGCATCAACGCGGCGACCAAATCCCTGGCCATCGAGTACGCCAAGCGCGGTATTCGGGTCAATGCAGTGTCGCCCGGCATCATCAAAACGCCGATGCACGGCGAAGAGACGCACGCCGCCCTTGGCAGCCTGCACCCGGTTGGGCATATGGGTGAGATCGATGACATCGTGCAAGCGATCCTTTACCTGGACGGCGCGAACTTCGTAACCGGCGAAATCCTCCATGTCGACGGTGGTCAAAGCGCTGGCCATTGATACCTCCCCGCAGCATCGCCGGTGTGTACCGGCGGTGCCGCTTCATGAGATAAGCCTGAGAATGAACCGTCAGTTGATCCTCGGTGTACTCACATGAAGCGCCACTTTGATGACTTGCAATTGGGCAGTATCGAACTCTTCTGCCTCGCCGCTGAAGCCGGCAGTTTCACCGCCGCCGCGCAACTCGCGGGGGTGACACCTGCAGCGGTGAGCCGGTCGATTCTTCGCCTCGAAAAAAGATTGGGTTCACGCTTGTTTGCCCGAACGACGCGCAGCATTCGCTTGACCGAGTCCGGCAGAAACTTTTTCCTCCAGTGCAGCCAGGCCCTGACCCAACTGGTCGAAGCGCAACAAGAAGTCATGGGCGCGCAGACGTCACCGTCCGGTCAGTTGCGCATCAGCCTGCCCACCACTTACGGGCACCACCGCATTCTGCCGCTGCTGCCAAAATTCCGCGCGCTCTACCCTGACGTCACCGTCGACATCCACTTGGGCAATCGCAATATCGACTTCGTCGGCGAAGGCTACGACCTGGCGATACGTGTTCGCGCGCAACCGGATTCGACCATGGTCGCGCGGCTGCTGGAGGATGCAAAACTGGTGGTGGTCGCCTCCCCCGAGTACCTGAAAAAGGCTGGCACACCACAGACGCTTGAGGATCTGGTGCAACACGAATGTATTCAGTTCGAACTGCCGAGCAGCGGGCGGCGGATCTCCTGGCTTTTCCAGGAAAACGGTCAGGACCGTGAAGTGATCTCCGACGGCGGTTACTCCTGTTCCGACGACGTGCTCGGCGGTGTCACCCTGGCCAAGCATGGTGCAGGGGTCTTCCAAACGTACAAGTTCATTGTCGAAAAGGAGCTGGCCGACGGCAGCCTGGTCGAGGTTCTTCAGCCGTACGCCGGACGTTCGCGACCTTACACCTTGCTCTACCCGCACGGCCGCTATGTGCCGCAACGGGTGCGGGCGTTTGTCGATTTTCTGTTGCAGTTTCGTGATGAGTGGGCCGGTTAAGCTGATTAAATCGGCGCAACACAAATAATAAAAGCCTGCTTTTCAGGGCAGGCTTATCGTTTGAATCGCGCAGGCTTACTTCTGCTGTGCGGTCAGCGCCGTGTAGCTGTTCATCAGGTTGCGGTAGTTGGGGATCCGCTGCGACAGCAAGTTACCCAGACCTTCAATGTCGTTGCGCCAGTCGCGGTGCAACTCACACGCTACCGAGAACCAGTTCATCATCTGTGCGCCGGCCTGAGTCATGCGGCTCCACGCGGCCTGTTGCACGGTGGTGTTGAAGGTGCCGGACGCGTCGGTCACCACAAACACCTCAAACCCTTCCGCCAGCGCCGACAAGGTCGGGAACGCTACGCAGACATCGGTCACTACCCCGGCAATGATGATCTGCTTGCGGCCGGTGGCCTTGATCGCCTTGACGAAGTCTTCGTTGTCCCAGGCGTTGATCTGACCAGGACGAGCGATGTACGGCGCGTCCGGGAACATCTCTTTTAGTTCCGGCACCAGCGGGCCGTTCGGGCCTTGTTCAAAACTGGTGGTGAGGATGGTCGGCAGTTCGAAGAACTTGGCCAGATCGGCGAGGGCCAGCACGTTGTTCTTGAACTCGTTCGGCGAGAAGTCCTGCACCAGGGAAATCAGGCCGGTCTGGTGGTCGACCAGCAGCACGATGGCGTCGTCTTTGTTCAGGCGGTTGTAGGTTGGAGTGGTCATGGTCTGCTTCCCTTTTGAGTTTTAGAAGTTGTTGTTGCGTTCAAGTTGGGTACAGATTACTGACGCACAGGGACGGGATAAATCGGCTGAAAAGCGTTTCACCGTCAACTCAAAAAGGACAATACCGATCAACCAGGCACTTCTGCATTGTCGGCAGAAACCGACAATGACGCGCTCATTTCAGCGTGACACACCGCGAGTATTTCATCGGCCAATGCTGAATCATCCGGGCAGGCCCGCGACAGGATGATCGCGCCAACCGCACGCGCCAGCATGTCGATCATTTTCACTCGCCCCGCGTCAGGCGCCGCGTCTGGCCCTGTCGGGTACTTGTCGCCGAGCGTCTGCAGCGTACGCTCGATGCCGTCGGCAAACGCCGTTTTCACATCGTCAGACTGGCGCGCGGCGTCGCCGCACAAAGCGGCCATGGTGCAACCGCTGCCCCGCCCATCCCGATGCTCTCTCGACACATAGACGTCGACAAAGCCCTGAACATCGAGGGGTTCGGCACTGGCCAACGAGCGCGCAAGGCTGTTGGCCGAGGCTTCGGACATCAGGTCGGCCTTCGAGCCGAAGTGTTTGTAGAAACCGCCGTGGGTGAATCCGGCCGCCGCCATGAGGTCCGCGACGCCGACACCGTCAAAACCTCGCTCACGAAACAGTACCGAGGCGGTCTCGACGATGTGCTCGCGATTTGCCTGCGCCTGGGCTTTGGTGACTCTCACGTGCAATACCTCCGCTGAAATTCATGCGCCGATGATACATAGATGTCAGCCATAATCAAAACCATTGACAGTTTAGATTTCGATCATCATCCTAATTACAGACATCATCGCTGCTCATCCACAGGCACGGATCAACCCCATGACCGATCAAAATCTGTTCACGCCGTACACGCTTGGCTCCCTGACGCTGGCGAATCGAATCGTTCTCGCGCCGCTGACTCGCAATCGGGCGGGCGAAGGCCTGGTACCCAGTGAGTTCGCGGCCACCTATTACAGTCAACGCGCCTCCGCTGGCCTGCTGATTTCTGAAGCGACGCAGATCTCCCGACAGGGCCAGGGCTATCAGGACACCCCGGGGATTTACACGCAGGCGCAGATCGATGGCTGGCGCAAGGTGACCGCTGCAGTGCACGAACAAAGCGCGAAGATCTTTCTGCAACTGTGGCATGTCGGCCGTGTTTCACACGTTGATCTTCAAGAAAACGGCGCCGCACCTGTAGCCCCCTCCGCGATACGCCCGGCGACCAAAGTGTTCGTCAACAACCGCTTTGAAGACGTTTCCGCGCCGCGAGCACTGGAGATCAGCGAACTCCCGGGGATCGTCAACGATTTCCGCCAGGCAGCGGTCAACGCTATCGCCGCTGGGTTTGATGGTGTGGAAATCCACGGTGCCAATGGCTATTTGCTCGATCAATTCATCAAGGATGGCGCCAACGTGCGCACCGATGCCTACGGCGGCTCGATTGAAAATCGTGCGCGCTTGTTGCTGGAAGTGACGGCAGCGGTCGTCGCCGAGATTGGCGCAGATCGCACCGGCATTCGCCTCTCGCCGGTGTCGCCGGCCAACGGGGTTTCGAGCAGCGACCCGCAAGGGCAATTCGATTACATCGTCGAGGAACTCGATGCGCTGGGCATCGTTTATCTGCACGTAGTCGAAGGCGCAACCGGCGGGCCGCGCGATGTCGCGCCGTTCGATTTCGGCGCTCTGCGCCAGCGTTTCAAAAACACCTACATCGCCAACAACGGCTACGACCTCGACCTGGCGAACACGCGGATCGCCGAAGACCAGGCCGATCTGATCGCCTTCGGTCGCCCGTTCATTGGCAATCCCGATCTGGTCGAGCGCCTGACAACCGGTGCGCCGTTGGCCGCTTTCAACCCCGCCACCCTGTATGGCGGCGGTGCGGAAGGCTACATCGACTATCCGACCTTGGCTGAATGGAGCGCTGCTGCTCAGTAAGCCGAGCCCCAGCGCATTTACTGCCTCTCCTTAATCGTTTTTGTGAAAAGAGATGACCCTATGAACGCCCACCCTACTGTTCTTATCACTGGCGCCTCGACCGGCATCGGCGCGGTTTACGCCGAACGCTTCGCCCAACGCGGGCATGATCTGGTGCTGGTCGCCCGCGATCTTCAGCGCCTGGAAACGCTCGCCGCGAAGTTGCGCAGCGAACACAACATCGCCGTGGATGTGCTGCAGGCCGACCTGACCCAACTCCAAGACCTGAACACCGTCGAAACGCGCCTGCGCGACGATGCGCGCATTGGCATCCTCGTCAACAACGCCGGAGCTGCGCAGTCCGGCAACTTCATCGAGCAGAGCACCGATAAAGTGGCCAATCTGGTCGCCCTCAACACCACAGCACTGGTGCGGCTCGCCAGTGCCATCGCTCCCCGTCTGGCGAAGGCCGGTGACGGCGCCATTATCAACATCGGCTCGGTGGTCGGTCTGGCCCCGGAGTTCGGCATGTCGGTGTACGGCGCGACCAAGGCGTTTGTCCTGTTCCTGTCTCAGGGGTTGAGCCTGGAACTGTCGCCACTGGGCGTCTATGTGCAAGCCGTACTTCCGGCCGCTACCCGCACGGAAATCTGGGACCGCGCGGGCATCGACATCAACACCTTGAGCGAGATCATGGAAGTCAGCGATCTGGTCGATGCGGCGCTGGTCGGTTTCGATCGTCGCGAACCGGTGACCATTCCGCCGCTGCATGAAGGTGAGCGCTGGGATGCCTTGCAGACCGCGCGGCAGGGCCTGCTGGCACAGATCCGCCAGTCGGCAGTCGCCCAGCGCTATCTGGCGTGAGTGCAATGGCGCAGACGCCTTTCGTCAACGCCGCCAACCAATCAATTTTGGTTGGCGGCACGGCCTACGCCTATCGCAACCTCGGTCCCAAATCGGCGGTGCCGCTGATTCTGCTCAACCATTGGGGCGCGGAACTCCACCACTGAAGCAATCCGCTCAGGCAACGCCGCCCTTCCCCAAACAGTGAGAGCCGTCCCCACCATGAAAGCTTATTTTATCGATCGCTACGGCAAGCAGAACGGACGTATGGGCGACGTGCCCGAGCCGTTGCCGGGCGCCCATGACGTGCTGATTGAAATACATGCTGCCAGCGTCAACGTGCTCGATTCAAAGATCAGAAGCGGCGAATTCAAACTGATTCTGCCGTACTCATTCCCCTTGGTGCTGGGCAACGATTGTGCCGGCGTGGTAATTGAGGTTGGCGCAGCGGTCAAGGGTTTCAAGCCCGGCGACGCGGTGTATGCGCGCGTGCCCGAACAGCGAATCGGCACGTTCGCCGAGCGAATCGCCGTCGAGCAAAACGCCGTGGCGTTGAAGCCTGCCAACCTCAATATGGAGCAAGCCGCCGGCATTCCCTTGGTTGCCCTTACAGCCTGGCAAGCGCTGGTCGACATCGCCCGTTTGCAAAAGGGTCAGAAGGTCTTGATTCACGCCGGTTCCGGCGGTGTCGGAACCATCGCCATTCAACTGGCCAAGCACCTCGGCGCGGTTGTGGCGACCACCACCAGCAGCGCGAATGTCGAATGGGTTAAAGCGCTGGGCGCAGACGTGGTGATTGATTACAAGCAGCAGCACTTCGAGCGCGAACTGCGCGGCTACGACGTGGTGCTGAACAGCCTCGGCACCGATGTCCTGGAAAACTCGCTCAAGGTACTCAAACCGGGTGGTCAGCTGATTTCCATTTCAGGCCCGCCAACTGCCGAGTTCGCCAAGGCGCAGGGACTGGCCTGGCCGCTGCGGCAAGTCATGCGTTTGTTGAGCCTGAGCATTCGGCGCAAGGCAAGAAAGCAGGATGCCCGGTACAGCTTCCTGTTTATGCGGGCCAACGGTACACAACTGCAAGAAATCACCACGCTGATTGAAGCCGGCGAAATAAGGCCCGTGCTTGATCGCACCTTCGCCTTCGAGTCAGCGGGCGAAGCCCTGACTTACGTCGAACAGGGCCGTGCAAAAGGCAAGGTAATCGTGCAGATCAAATAGTTGTCTGCCTGAAATCATCTGGCGAAAGACCCATGGATAACGTTGCCTGCGAAACCGAAAAGCCCCCCGCCGACGAACTGCAAGACACGGAGAACAAACACCCTACTGAATCAGCGAACCACGAAACGCCCAACCCCGAGAAGCACAACACAATACTTGGCGCTGCTCCGATCATCTGGCGGCCCTTGATGCTTGAACCCTAGGTGTTCAACGGCGATTGCGGCGTATCCGGATTGAGTTGCCGGCGGCGAAACTGTCCCGGCGGCTGGCCGTGAATCTGCCGAAAACGCCGCGAGAAATACGCCTCGTCAGCGAAGCCGCACAACCGCGCCACCTCGCCCACCGAGCGCGTGCTGTTGAGCAGGAAATTGCGTGCCGCGTGCATCCTGCGTTCGAGCACCAGTTCGGTGAAGGTCTTGCCGATCTCCTTGCGCAACCAGTGCGTCAGATAGGTCGGCGACAGGTACGTCGCCGCAGCCACCTTGATCAGATTGAGATCGGGATCGGCAATATTCTTGCGCAAGTACTCGAACATGCGGCCCAGCGCATCCCGGCGGCTGACCTCGGCCGCATTCTCTTCGGCCAGGCGCTTGAGTGGTTCGGCGTAAAGGAAACACACGCTGCCAATCAGTTGCAGCAACAAGCCCTTGAGCATCTCGCGCGTACCAAACTGACGGTTCTCGTCCAGCGTGCGCATCTGCTCGATCAAGGCACAGACCTTGGCGAAATCCTCATCTTCGAGAATGAAATCCAGATGCTCCTGAAAGCGGAATGGCGATAACTCCGGCGCCAGCAGGATCGACACTTCTTCCAGATCCATCGGGTCGCACTGCAAATGCGGCAACAGAAAGGTCTGGGAAAAATTGATCACCATGAAATTGCTGTCCGCTGGATGCGGGATCACATGCACTCGGTGCGGCAGGATGAAGGCCAGGGTATTGCGCGGGAACGGACGCTCGACGTTGCCGATGTGTTGCACGGTGTCGCCACCGAGGTTGATCTGGATCTGAAAATACTCGTGCCGATGGGGACTGGTCTCGGCACGCCGGCCCTTTTTGTCGCGAATGTAGAAGTCGGTCAATTCGCTGCGCTGCTGCATGACATAGGTGGGAATACGGCTGGGTGACGACATCTGCGCGGAATCCTCGACAGGTATTTTGCAGTGAACTGACGTCCGTCATCTTGCAGACATGTACGCAGTGCACGCAAGCAGTCATACGACGACCCGTCTCTCCAAGGATTTTTCATCTTCGATATGGCGTTTAGCCTGTCCAAAACCGCCGAGAAAGATCTACGATTTTTTATCGTTATGAATCAACTATTTAATGAACATATCTAAATAATCCATCAGGAGATTAACCAATTTATTTCTTGGACAGGTTTAGCAACGCCACTGCCATAGAAAAAAAACGTTCTAACTCCTCGGTTGCTTTACCGATGTTGTACGACCACTGTTAGCCGACGCAGCCCAACCTCTTCCAAAAACAATCACAGGTGTGCACGTCATGATTCAATTTTCCCACCTCGCCGCCCCTCCCGACATTGTCCCGATCACGCCGACTGGAAGACGTTGCTGAACGTCTGACGCCGGCTGCTCGCACCGTTCGTTCCAGTATCGATTGGCATGCCTCGACCATCGCGGGCAACGCCTTCGGCTGCGCGAAAACATCTCGATTCTTCTAACAATAACGAGGTCTCTCCATGTCGAATTCACATGCTTCCCAAGCCACCGTGCCGCCAGTGATAGACGGCGCCCGGGACGCCGTCCTGCCACAACGCCTGCCCTCGCGGCGACGCTGGTTCATGCTCTCGCTGCTGCTGATTGCGACGATCATCAATTACATCGACCGGGTCAATATCTCGATTGCCGCGCCGTTCATGGCCAAGGACCTTGGTCTGGACAAGATCGAAATGGGCCTGATCTTTTCGGCATTCGCCTGGACGTATGCTCTGGCTCTGGTCCCTGCCGGGTTTATCGCTGACCGCTTCGGTTCGCGCTTCACTTACGGGGTGTCCCTGATCAGCTGGTCGACGGTGACCGTGTGTCAGGGTTTTGCCACAGGTTTTGCGTCATTGTTCGGTTTGCGTCTGGCGGTTGGTGCCATGGAAGCACCGGCGTTCCCGGCCAACAGTCGCGCGGTGACGGTGTGGTTCCCGGCGCGCGAGCGCGGTCTGGCCAGCAGCATCTACGTCTGCGGGCAATACCTGGGGACGGCGCTGTTTACCGGCGCGCTGCTCTGGCTGGCGACCACATTTGACTGGCGTCACGTGTTCTACAGCACCGGCCTGCTCGGCATCGTGTTCGGCGTGCTGTGGTTGTACCTGTATCGCGATCCGCTGAACTGCAAGAAGGTCAGCAAAGAAGAATTGAAATACATCGAAGCCGGCGGCGGTCTGGTCAAAAGCAGTCAGGAACGTACGCGCTTCAACTGGCGACAAATCGCCGAGCTGTTCAGCTATCGGCAAATCTGGGCGATTTGCATCGGCAAGTTCGCCAGCACCTCGGCGCTGTACTTCTTTCTGACCTGGTTCCCCACCTACCTGATCGAAGAACGCAAGCTGACCATGATCAAGGCCGGGATCTTCGCAGTTCTGCCATTTGTCGGCGCGACGGTCGGCATCCTTCTCGCGGGCATCGTGTCGGACTTGTTGATCCGCCGTGGCTATTCGATGTCCTTCGCTCGCAAGTTGCCGCTGGTGATTGGCTCGATGCTGGGGATGTCCATCGTACTGGTGAATTTCACCGATTCGAACACGATCTGCATCGCCGTGCTGACCATTGCGTTCTTTGCGCAAGGCATCGCCTCGTCTTCGTGGGCGGCCGTGTCGGAAGTGGCGCCCAAGGAGCTGATCGGCTTGACCGGCGGGGTCACCAGCCTCGCCGCCAACATCGGCGGCATCGTCACGCCGATCGTGATTGGCGCGATTGTTCACGCTACCGGCTCATTCGCCTGGGCCTTCTGGTTCATTGGCGGCGTGGCGCTGATGGGCACCCTCTCCTACTCACTGCTGCTCGGACGCTTGTACCGCATCGAATTGAAAGTGCGCTGAGTCAACACCACCGTTTTCTCCAACTGCAGGCGGCTTTCGTCCAACTTCACCCACAACTGCCGCCGTACGCTGAAGCTACCAACAGGACTCATAACAGGATGAACATGACTGAATACGTCTTCACGCCCGATCTGCCCGTGACCTTGCCCGTTGTCGGCAGTGAGCAACGCTTTCCCGTTGGCCGGGTATTTTGTGTCGGGCGCAATTACCCGTGGCCAGATGCCGTCGGCCAGTCGCGCCAGCCGCCGGTGTTTTTCATGAAACCGGCGAGCAGCGTCGTCGACGCCGTCGGTGAGGTGGCATTCCCTTCGCTGACCGAGGATTTCGCCCACGAGATCGAGTTGGTGGTGGCCATCGGCGAAGGTGGCGCCAACATTCCAGAAAACGAGGCGTTGGCCTATGTCTGGGGCTACGCCGCCGGCCTCGACCTGACCCGTCGTGATGTTCAGCGCACCGCCAAGAGCAATGGTTTGCCGTGGGAAGGTGCCAAGGTGTTCGACGGCGCCGCGCCGATGACCGCCATCGTGCCAGTGACCCGCGCCGGCCATCCCGAAGGCGAATTGTGGTTGAACGTCAACGGCCAGGAGCGTCAACGCGACAGTCTCGACAGCCAGATCTGGTCGGTCGCTGAAGTGATCAGCCGGATCTCCCGATCAGTGGCGCTGAGGGCCGGCGACTTGATCATGACCGGCAGCCCGTCCGGCGTCGATGGACTACAACCAGGCGATTTAATCAGCGCCGGCATCGACGGGATCGGCCAACTGGAAATGCGCGTCGGCCCGCGGGCCCTAACGCCGCAGTGATTTGAAGACAGGAGAACAACAAAATGTCCATCACTCAACCTTTGAAAGTCGCGCTGGTCACCGGCGCTGGCAGCGGAATCGGCCGCTCCGTGGCGCTTGGCCTGCTAGCCGACGGTTACACCCTGGTGCTTGCCGGTCGCCGACCGGAACCGTTGCAAGCGCTGGTCGAACTGGCGGCAAGCGAGGGGCACGAAGCCCTCGCGGTGCCCACCGATGTGCGCGACCCGGCCAGTGTCGATTCGCTGTTCGCAACCATTGCCGAGGTCTACGGACGCCTGGATGTGGTGTTCAACAATGCCGGGGTCAATGCCCCCGCCGTGCCCTTGGACGAACTGACGTTCGAGCAGTGGCGCAACGTCATCGACACCAACCTCAACGGGGTTTTCCTGTGTGCCCGTGGTGCCTTCGGACTGATGCGCCGTCAACAGCCGCAGGGCGGACGCATCATTAATAACGGTTCGATTTCGGCACACACGCCACGTCCGTTCAGCAGCGCCTACACCGCCAGCAAACATGCGGTGCTGGGGCTGACCAAATCGCTGGCGCTGGACGGCCGTGAATTCAACATCGCTTGCAGCCAGATCGACATCGGCAACGCCCTGACCGAAATGTCGGTGCGCATGACCAAAGGTGTACGTCAGGCCAACGGCAGCATCGCCGTCGAGCCGATGGTCGACGTCAAGCATGTCGCTGATGCGGTGCGCTATATCGCCGCCCTGCCGCTGTCGGCCAACGTTCTGAACATGACCGTCATGGCCACCGCCATGCCGTTTGCCGGTCGCGGTTGAGCCGGCCTTTTTATTCGGTAAGAGAGGTTTACATGAAGCCAGAAGTCTTGCAGCTCAGCCCGATCCTGATTCCTGAAATCAATGCGCGTCTCGATGAATTGTTTACGGTCCGACGCTATTTCCAGCAGGCGGACAAACAGGCGTATTTACAGGAACACGGTGCGAATATTCGCGGGGTGATCACCGGTGGCCATACCGGCATCACCCAGGCCGTCATGGCGCAACTGCCGAAACTTGAGGTGGTGGCGGTCAACGGCGTCGGCACCGATGCGGTGGACCTGGCTTACGCTCGGGATCGCGGCATCCGCGTGACGGCGACCATTGGCGCGTTGACTGAAGACGTCGCCGACCTCGCCATCGGCTTGCTGATTTCCGTGTGTCGCGGACTGTGCACCAGCGATCGCTATGTGCGCTCGGGCCAATGGCCGCACAGCGCCACACCGCTGGCGCCTCTGCCTCTGGCACGTCAAGTGTCCGGCATGCGTATCGGCATTGTCGGCATGGGCCGGGTTGGCCGCGCGGTGGCCAGCCGAGCGGCTGCCTTCGGCTGTCCGATCAGTTACACCGACCTGCAACCGATGAGCGATGTACCCCACACTTTCGTCGCCGACCTCAAGCAATTGGCCCGCGACAGCGATGCGCTGATTCTCGCCGCCGCTGCCGACAAGGCTGAAGCCATCATTGATGCTTCCGTGCTAAAGGCCTTGGGCAAGGACGGTTATCTGATCAACGTGGCACGGGGCAAACTGGTCAACGAAGCTGACCTGGTGGCAGCACTCGCTGCCGGCGAGATCGCCGGTGCGGGGCTGGATGTGTTTGTCGATGAACCGAATGTGCCAGAAGCCCTGTTCGGCAATGAGCAAGTGGTGCTGCAGCCGCACCGCGCCAGCGCGACATTGCAGACGCGCACACGCATGGGTGAGATGGTGGTTGCGAGTTTGCTGGACAGCTTTGCAGGGAAGACGCCGCAGGGTTGCGTCACTGGCTAAGTGGCGGGTGCTGAAACAGCTGCCCTCACCCTAGCCCTCTCCCCCAGGAGAGGGGACCGATTGGGGGATATTGGCGATGTGCGCCGACATGCAATAGCGTCTGTGAATCCAATGCCGTCAGGCATTACCGATGAATCCATAATCGACGCGTTGTTTCAGGTCGATGCATAACGCCAGACACCTCGGTCGGCTCCCTCTCCCCCGGGAGAGGAGACCGATTGGGGGATATTGGCGATGTGCGCCGATGTGCAATAGCGTCTGTGAATCCAATGCCGTCAGGCATTACCGATGAATCCATAATCGACGCGTTGTTTCAGGTCGATGCATAACGCCAGACACCTCGGTCGGCTCCCTCTCCCACAGGGAAAGGAACCGATTGGGGAATATTGGCGATAAACGCCGACGTGCAATAGCGTCTGTGAATCCAATGCCGTCAGGCATTACCGATGAATCCATAATCGACGCGTTGTTTCAGGTCGATGCATAACGCCAGACACCTCGGTCGGCTCCCTCTCCCCCAGGAGAGGGGACCGATTGGGGGATATTGGCGATGCGCGCCGCCGTGCAATAGCGTCTGTGAATCCAATGCCGTCAGGCATTACCGATGAATCCATAATCGACGCGTTGTTTCAGGTCGATGTATAACGCCAGACACCTCGGTCGGCTCCCTCTCCCACAGGGAAAGGGGCCGATTGGGGGATGTTGGCGACGAGCACCGACGTGCAATAGCGCCTGTGAATCCATCACCGTCAGGCATTGCCGATGAATCCATAATCGACGCGATCTGTCAGGTCGATGCATAGCGCAAGACACCTCGGTCGGCTCCCTCTCCCTCCGGGAGAGGGCTGGGGTGAGGGGCCGCCGTTGCAGCGTCGAGCGCGGCTTACAACGTGTAGGAAATCCCCACCTGCACCGTTCTCGGCGCACCTGGATAGGCGTAGACATTACCGAACGCGCCCTCTTCATAATCCCGATCAAACAGGTTTTTCACGTCAAGGTTAAGCCGCACCTTCTCGTTGACTTTATAAAAGCCGAGCAAATCGACAACGGTGTAGCTGTCCATCGAGAACGCGGTATTAGCGGTTTGCCCGGCGCGTTCGTCGACGTATTTGAGTCCGGTGCCCAGGCCCAGGCCTTTGAACGCGCCGTCCTGAAATTCGTAA
The DNA here is from genome assembly GCF_902497745.1 of Pseudomonas fluorescens. Lineage (GTDB taxonomy): Bacteria > Pseudomonadota > Gammaproteobacteria > Pseudomonadales > Pseudomonadaceae > Aquipseudomonas > Aquipseudomonas fluorescens_BM. The sequence continues at coordinate 16,957 of NZ_CABVHJ010000029.1, read as the reverse complement.
ACATTGAGCAGGCTGAAGCTGTTTTGCGGAATGTTCATCAGACGCGTGCCCGAACGGATCACATTGTCCTTGGTCACTTCGGCATCCACGTAGGCGTAGCCGCCGATCACGCGCCATTCGGGTGTCAGGTTGCCGGCGACGTTCAGGTCAAAACCACGGCTGCGCACTTCCCCGGCCGCCACACTGAAGGTCGAGTCCACCGGGTCGGTGGTCAGCACGTTGCGTTTTTCGATCTGATAGATCGCCGCGTCGACGCTCAACTGATGATCCAGCGCTTCCCACTTGACGCCCATTTCGTAGGACTTGCCTTTCTCCGGGGCGAAGCCTCCGCCCACGCGGCTCGCGCCGGTGTTGGGCTTGAACGAGCGCGCGATGTCGGCATAGATCGCCAGCGTCTCGGTCAGGTCGTAGGTCACGCCGAGGCGTGGAGTCACCGCGTTATCACTGGCCTGCCAGTTTTTACCGCCCGGCACGTAGGTTTCATAGTCGTGTTCGAAACGCTCGAAACGCGCCCCGGCCAGAACCTTCAGACGCTCGGTCAACGCCACCTGATCCTGCACGAATGCAGCGTAGGTCTTGAGGTTTTCCTTGTCGTGAGTCGGCGTGCGAGTCAGCGCCGGACGCGGCTGACCGTAGACCGGATCGAAGATGTCGATCGGGTAGGCGCCGACCGCGCCGCTGGAACGCTGAATGATCGACTTGTAGTCGTAATCTTCGTACTCGATGCCGGTCAGCAAGGTGTGCTGCAAGCCGCCGGTACTGAAATGACCGGTGAGATTGAGCTGGGTGTCCTTATCGGTCCACTCCAGTTTACGGTAGTTGAAGTTACGCCCCAGGGTTCGACCGTCATCGGCAATGCCGTTGGCTTCGATCGCGTTGCCCTCAAGCGAGCCGTCGAGCCACTGGAAGCCACCGCCCAACGTCCAGTCATCATTGAGCAGATGCTCGAAACGCAGTTGCGCCATGTTGTTGTCGTTGTGCAATTTGCCGGCGTCTTTTTCGCCGAAAAACGTGTCGCGCGAGGCGGTGCCGATCTGCTTGGCGTAACGCGTCACACCGCGATCCAGTGGATGATTGTTGCGCATGAAATCACCCTCGAAGAACACTCGGGTGGTATCGCTGGCCTGCCAGGTCAGCACCGGTGTCACGCCGTAGCGTTCGGTCTCGACGTGATCGCGGAAGGTATCGCCGCCCTCGCCAACCACGTTGAGTCGATAGGCCAGACGCCCCTCGTCGTCCAGTGGACCGGAGGCGTCGAGGGTGCCGCGCTTCATGCCTTGGTCATTCAACTGACTGCCCAACGTGACCGTGCGCTCGGCCAACGGCTGCTTGGAAACAACGTTGAAGGTGCCGCCGGGATCGCCACGGCCATACAGCATCGTCGCCGGCCCGCGCAGCACTTCCAGACGCTCGATGGTGTTGGCGTCGGGCATGTTCGGGTAGCCGCGATTGATCGGGAAACCGTTGCGGTAGAACTCGCCGGTGGTGAAACCGCGCAAGGTGAAAGTGGTCAGGCCCTGCCCGCCAAAATTGTTCGCGCGGCCCACGCCCCCGGCGTAGTCGAGTGCGTCTTGCAAACGCGTGGCGCCGAGGTCTTCTACCGCATCCTTGGTCACTACGCTGATCGATTGCGGGGTTTCATGGATTGAGGTGTCGGTACGGGTGGCACTGGCAGAACGTGTGGCGCGATAACCCTGCACCGGTCCGTCGGCCCGTTCGTAATCTGCCGTACCGACCACGTCGGTTGCCTCCAGCTCTAGCGCTGAGGATGTTGAATCGGCCTGTTCGGCCCATGAGGAAGAAGACAACGCCTGCAGCACGCAAATTGAAAGCAGAGTACGACGCATGAAATGAAAACCTTGTGAATAGGCCAGAACGAAGGGTAAAACCGCCAGCAAAGCGCCGCGGATGGTATACCAAGCGCTCCGTTATTGAAACTTATTCCCATTCGTATATTTGGCCGACCGAGTGCCGGCAGACAGGTCATCCATTGGGTCGCCCAAAAATCTTGGTCAAACGTGCAAAAGCTGTTTCGTCATCGCCATCGAGGTGTCCAGGGATTGGCCGGTACGCTGCAATTTGTTCAGCAGACTGGCGCCCAGCCACAGCTGATAAAGGGTTTCCGCTAAGTGTCGGGCATCGCCCTTCGGCAGGCTGTTTTCGGCCTGACCCTGTTCGATGCAAAGCGCAATGCGCGCCACCACTTGCTCGGCGCCATCGCGCAAGGTGAGACGCATCGACTCCGACAAGTCCGCAACCTCGGCACTGAGTTTCACCACCAAACACTCATCGCCGTGCCCTTCGAGGGTGCAGCGGTTCTGCCAGCCCTGCCAGTAATCCATCAGCCGCTCGTAGGCGCTCAGGCCTGGCAGCGTCAGGCGCCGTTCCATATCGGCGAGGTAGTCGACGAAGTAATCCGCGAGCAGTGCCTGGCCGTACAACTCTTTGGATTTGAAATAGTGATAGAACGAACCCTTGGGCACACCGGCGGTTTGCAGGATTTCGTTGAGGCCGACACTGGTGAAGCCCTTCTCGGCCATCATCCGGTGGCCGGTGTCGAGCAAGTGTTGGCGGGTGTCGTCGTAGGTCGGTTTCATGAGGCGCGAATTACCAGGCAATAGACCAGTCGTATTTTCGGAGGAACGGAAGTTTGCCATACCTGTCGATGAAAAACCTGCGAATAAAAAATTACTAGACGACTGGTCTAATTGGAATCTATGCTGCGCCCCGACAAACGTTTTCTGACCGGTGTGGCCGATGTGCGAATCCTTCGCTCACTCGAAGACATCTGATCGACTCAAGGTGCTCTATGAAAATCCTGATGGTTTTGACTTCCCACGATCAACTCGGCGACACCGGCAAGAAAACCGGTTTCTGGCTGGAAGAATTCGCCGCGCCCTACTACGCCTTCAAGGACGCCGGCGCCGACGTCACCCTGGTCTCGCCGGCCGGTGGCCAGCCGCCGCTGGACCCGAAAAGCGATGAGCCTGATGCGCAGACTGCCGAGACTGATCGCTTCCGCAAAGACTCCGCCGCGCAACAGGCACTGGCCAATACCGGGCGCTTGGCAGACGTCAGCGCTGATGGCTTTGATGCCGTGTTCTACCCGGGCGGCCACGGCCCCCTGTGGGACCTGGCCGAAGACAAGCAATCGATCGCGTTGATCGAAGCGTTTGACCGCGCCAACAAACCCCACGGTTTTGTCTGCCATGCACCGGGTGTGTTGCGTCATGTCCTCACCGCTGACGGCAAACCGCTGGTCCAGCATCGCCAAGTCACTGGTTTCACCAACTCTGAAGAAGAGGCCGTTGGCCTGACGGACGTGGTGCCGTTCCTGATCGAAGACGAGTTCCAGCGTCTCGGCGGCCATTACTCGAAAGTCGCTGACTGGCAGGTGCATGTGGTCGCCGACGGGCAACTGGTCACTGGCCAGAATCCGGCCAGCTCCGCCGCCGTCGCGAAAAAACTGCTGGAGATGCTGGGCTAAAACCTCGCGTCCAACCTCCTAACGCCGGGTGTGTCTTGCCCGGCGTTATTTTTTCACCCAATTAATAGACGACTGGTCTAATAAATCGCAAAAAGGTCACACATGAACAACAGCCGTTTCTTCACCCCCGCCACTCTCGGCCATCACACCCTGAAAAACCGTATCGTCCTGCCACCCCTCACCCGCCAGCGCAGCACCCAGCCGGGCAACGTCGCCAATGAACTGATGGCCGAGTATTACCAACAGCGCGCCGGCGCAGGTTTGCTGGTCACCGAAGGCACGCAGATCGAACCCCGTGGCCAGGGTTATGCGTGGACGCCGGGCATTCATACGCCTGAGCAAATCGCCGGATGGCGCAAAGTCACCGAGGCAGTGCATGCCGTAGACGGGGTGATCTTCGCCCAGTTGTGGCACGTTGGCCGCGTCTCGCATACCGCGCTGCAACCAGAAGGCGCGGCGCCGGTTTCCGCCTCTGCCGTGGCCACCGACCGGGTCAGCGTATTTATCGAAACTGCGCCCGGCGTCGGTGAACTGGTCCCGCCGTCGGCACCTCGCGCGCTTAGCACCGATGAAGTGCAGGAGCTGGTTCAGCTGTACATCCAGGCGGCACGCAACGCCATGGACGCCGGTTTCGACGGCATCGAATTGCACTGCGCCAACGGCTATCTGGTGAACCAGTTCATCTCCGCCCACAGCAATCTGCGCGACGATCAGTACGGCGGCTCGCTGCACAACCGCCTGCGCTTTCTCAAGGAAGTGGTCGCCGGCGTCGCCGAGTGCATCGGCAAGGAAAAAGTCGGCGTACGTTTCGCCCCGCTGTTCACCACCACCGATGAAGCGCGTACTTACCTGGGCATGGTCGAGGAAGATCCGCATACCACTTACATTGAAGCGATCAAAGTGCTGCAGGACGTGGGCATCGCCTATCTGTCGATTGCCGAAGCCGACTGGGACAACGCCCCGGCGATGCCCCTCACGTTTCGTCAGGCGGTGCGCGACACCTTCAGCGGCGCGATCATTTATGCCGGGCGCTACACCGCAGCATCCGGTGCGCGACTGCTTGAATCCGGACTGGCCGACTTCGTCGCTTTCGGTCGCCCGTTCATGGCCAATCCCGATCTGCCGGCGCGGATTGCCAATGAATGGCCGTTGAATGCGTTGAACCCGGCGACGGTGTATGGCGGCACCGCCGAAGGCTATACGGATTACCCCGTTTTTCCCGGCTAAGCCATTCAAGACAAAATAAACGCTCCCGAAATATCGGGAGCGTTTATCCGAGTCGGAGTGCAAGCCCTTGTGGGAGCGAGCCTGCTTGCGAAAGCGGCGTGTCAGTCACTCACAATGTTGAATGCGACGACGCCTTCGCGAGCAGGCTCGCTCCCACAGAGGGGATGTGAATATTCACCGCACAAAAACCTATACACAGACTACAATCTGTACAACTATCTGGACTTAGCACTTAAACGTCCACTCGGCAGCCTGCCGCTCTTAACGCTGAATCCGTGAAATGAACAAAACCCATCGGCTGTGCCTCGTTCTGGGCGACCAGTTATCGTTTGATCTGGCTTCATTGGCAGGTCTGGATCGCGAACATGATCGTGTGCTGCTGGTCGAGGTCATGGAAGAAGCCAGCCACGTTGCTCATCATCCGCAAAAAATCGCTTTGATCTTCAGCGCCATGCGTCACTTCGCTCAGGCACTGAAAGACCAGGGCATCCCTGTGCATTACGTGACCCTCGACGATCCGCAAAACAGCGGTTCGGTGCCCGACGAATTAAAGCGCTGGCAGGCGCTGCTACAGGCGAGCGAAGTGCACATGACCGAATGCGGCGACTGGCGTCTGGAGCAATCGCTGAAAGATTGTGGTTTACCCATCCACTGGCACGCCGACACCCGCTTCCTGTGCAGCCGCGACGAATTCCGCGCGTGGGCCGCTGGCAAAAAGCAGCTGCGCATGGAGTTCTTCTACCGCGAGATGCGCCGCAAAAGTCGTCTCCTGCTCAACGGCGATGGCACGCCCGTCGGCGGCGCGTGGAACTTTGACGCAGACAATCGCAAAGCCCTGCCCAAATCCGTCAAGGCGCCCTACCCGGCTGGTTTTGCCAACGATGCAATCACCGATGAAGTCCTCGCACTGGTCAAAAAACGCTTCGCCAGCCACTACGGCAGTCTGGATGATTTCAACTATCCGGTAACTCACGCCGATGCCCAGGCGCTCTGGGCATGGTTTCTCGATTACGCCCTGGCGGGGTTCGGCGATTATCAGGACGCCATGGCCAGCGACGAACCGTTTCTGTTCCATGCGCGTATCAGCGCGGCGTTGAACATTGGTTTGCTCGATCTGCGTCAACTCTGCAGTGACGTGGAGTCGGCCTATTGGTCAGGCAACATTGCCCTGAATGCCGCGGAAGGTTTCATTCGTCAACTGATCGGCTGGCGTGAATACGTTCGTGGCGTTTACTGGCTGCACATGCCGGAGTACGCCGAGGGCAATGCCTTCGGTAACACGCGGCGCCTGCCTGAGTTTTACTGGACCGGTGACACGCAAATGAACTGCATGCGCCAGGCTATCGGCCAAAGCCTCAAACACGCCTACGCCCATCACATCCAGCGCCTGATGGTGACCGGCAATTTCGCCCTGCTCGCCGGCATCGCGCCAAGCCAGATCTGTGAGTGGTATCTGGCCATTTATATGGACGCTTTCGACTGGGTCGAGCTGCCCAATACCCTCGGCATGGTCATGCACGCCGACGGCGGTTACCTCGGTTCAAAGCCTTATTGCGCCAGCGGCCAGTACATCAACCGGATGTCCGACTACTGTCGCGACTGTGCGTACTCGGTGCGCGAAACCACGGCTGACAACGCTTGCCCGTTCAACGCCTTGTACTGGCATTTTCTGATGCGCCACGGTGACCTTCTGCGCGGCAATCAGCGCATGGGCATGATGTACAAAAACCTCGATCGCATGCCGCAGGAAAAACAGCAGGCACTGTGGCAACGCGGGCAGAGGCTGCTCGACAGACTGGATAGCGGCGAATCGTTATGAATACACCTGGGCCGTTGTCCAGCGTGCAACTTAACCATAAGGCTCTGGGTCAATGGCTCACAAAGCTGCGAACCCGATGGCTGGAAACACGCCAATCGAACGCAAGCCAACCATCAACGCATGAAGGGTGAACATCCTGAAACAGCTTACTCGCGAGGAGCTTGAGTCCGAAGTCACGCGCCTGCGTCTGGCCGTCAAGGCGACGTGCGACGCCGTCTGGGATTGGGATCTGCAAACCAACCAGGTCATCTGGAACGACTCGCTGCAACACGCCTATGGCTACGCATCAACGGCCATAGAACCGACGTGTGACTGGCGTTTTGCGCAGATTCACACACAGGATCGCTCGCGCGTGACAACTTCGATTCGCTCAGCGATTGACGGCTCTGGCACAACCTGGAGCGCTGAGTACCGCTTCCTCTGCCACGATGGTTCATACGCCGAAGTGCTTGATCGCGGACATCTGATCCGCAATGCCGATGGCAAAGCCGAACGCATGATCGGTGCGATGCTCGACCTGACCCGCTCGCGCAGCGCCGAGACTGCACTGCGCCAGAGTGAAGAGCGTTTCAGCACCATTCTGGAAACCATCGAAGCGGCTTTCGCCATCGTCAAAGTCAAATTCGATGCCGACGACCAACCCATCGACTATTTCTTTGTCGAGGCCAACCCGGCGTTCGAGCGTCAGGCCGGGGTCAATCTGCGGGGCAAGTGGGTCACCGAGTTTGCACCCAACCTGGAAAAATTCTGGTTCGAGACCTACGGCCATGTGGCCAAGACCGGCGAGCCGGCCAACTTCGAGAACTACGCCAATACCTTCGAACGTTGGTTCGATGTGCGCGCTGTGCGTGTCGGCGACCCGGCCGATCGGCAGATTGCGATCTTCTTCAGCGATGTCACCGAACGCCGCGACGCGCAAGAGCGTTTGCGCATCAGCGAAGCGGTCGCCCGGGAAAACGTCGAACGTGTCCAGCTCGCGCTGGCCGCCGGCGCCATTATCGGCACTTGGCACTGGCACTTGCCCAGCGATCGCTTCAGCGTCGATGAAGCCTTTGCCCGGGTTTTCGACCTCGATCCGACCTGGGGCCTCGACGGCCTGAGCCTGGAGCAAGTGGTGATGACCGTGCATCCCGACGACAGGGCCGGACTTACAACCGCAATCAACGAAGTCATTGCCCGTGGAGGTGCCTATTCGCACCAATACCGAGTGCGCGGCGCGGATGGCCAATACACCTGGATTGAGGCGAACGGACGCGTCGAATGTGCTGAAGACGGCACACCTGTACGCTTTCCCGGGGTGCTCATCGATGTCGAAGACCGGCGCAATGTCGAAGCCGAGCGCGACCGGGTCACCGCCGCGTTAAAGGCGCTCAACGACACACTGGAACAACGGGTCTCGGCGCGAACCGCAGAACTGATGCAGGCCGAAGAGAAGCTGCGCCAATCGCAGAAAATGGAAGCGGTCGGGCAACTCACCGGCGGCCTGGCCCATGACTTCAACAACCTGTTGGCCGGCATTTGCGCCTCCCTTGAGCTGATGGAAAAACGCATCGGCCAAGGCCGCCTGAACGACATCGACAAATACATGCTGATCGCTCAGGACGCCGCCAAACGCGCCACCGCCCTGACCCATCGCCTGCTGGCCTTCTCCCGGCGACAGACCCTCGATCCACGGCCAACCGAGGTCAACGCGCTGATTGCCGGCATGAGCGAACTGATCCAGCGCACCGTCGGCCCGAGCATTCGCCTGAAGACGGTCGTCGCCGCCGATCTGTGGCCGGCGCTGGTCGATGCCAGTCAACTGGAAAACGCCCTGCTCAACCTGTGCATCAACGCCCGCGATGCGATGCCCGATGGCGGCAGCATCACCGTCGAAACCGCCAATCGAACCCTGGATGCTGAATCGGCGCGCGTACGGGAAATGCCCGAAGGGCAATACCTGTGCCTGTCGGTTGCGGACACCGGTACCGGTATGAGTGCGGAAGTGATCGCCAAGGCCTTCGACCCGTTTTTCACCACCAAGCCGTTGGGCCAGGGCACGGGCCTTGGGCTGTCGATGATTTACGGTTTTACCAAACAATCCGGCGGGCAGGTGCGAGTGCAATCGACTGTGGGCCAAGGCACCACCATGTGCGTTTACCTGCCGCGCTATCTCGGCGAAACGCAGCGCAATCACGACGACACACAAAGCTCGGCAACCCTGCAGGCCAAGCCCGGCGAGACCATCCTGATTGTCGACGACGAACCCACCGTTCGCACGCTGCTCAAGGACGTGCTCAACGATCTCGGCTACAACCTGCTCGAAGCGGCCGACAGCGTTGAAGGACTGGAAGTACTGCGTTCCAGCGCGCACATCGATTTGCTCATCACCGATGTCGGCTTGCCGGGTGGCATGAACGGCCGGCAGATGGCCGATGCGGGCAGGCAAATCAGGCCGAAGCTGAAGACCTTGTTCATTACCGGGTACGCGGAAAACTCGGTGCTCGGCAACGGTCAGCTCGGCCCGGGCATGCAGGTGCTGACCAAACCGTTTGCCGTCGACACACTGGTTTCACGAGTCAATGGTTTGCTGTCCATCGACGTCGAATGAGGGGTGCGCAGGGGACTTCATGAACCTGTTGCGCCCTGCCGTTTTCGCTTGATACAGCGCCTGATCGGCGCACTCGATCAGACCGTGCACCGGGTCCAGGTGCGTACCTCGTGCAGCGGCGATGCCGATGCTCAGGCTCACGCGGGTCACGGGACTGGTGGGGTGGGCAATGTTTTCCTGCTGCAAGCGCTCAATAATCAATTGCGCCACCACCGCAGCGCCGCCAATGTCCGTGTCGGGCATGATCACGGCGAACTCTTCGCCACCATACCGCGCCACCAGATCCGACGGCCGCCGCACACACGCATCCAGCACATTAGCGACAGCCTGCAGACAGGCGTCACCGGCAACGTGCCCAAGCGCATCATTGAACCGTTTGAAATAGTCGATATCGATCATCAGCAAGGCCAGCGACGATCCAGCGCGCTGTGCCCGCCGCGCCTCTGAAGCCAGGGTCTGATCAAAGCAGCGCCGATTCGCCAGCCCGGTCAGCGCATCCTTCATCGCCAACAGTTCCAACTGTCGGTTCGAGCCGAGCAGCTGCTGTTGAGCGATGCGCAGTTCGCCTTCAACCTGGGTCCGGCGCCGGATATCGAGGATCAAGCACCAGCCGATCAGACCGGTGAGTCCCAACAGCCCCGCCACCACCACAGCCGACAGCAGCGCCTCGGTTCGCCAAGCCGTGAGCGCTTCACGCTTGCCGATGGCGACCGTGGTGATCAGCGGCAATTTCTCGCTTTTACGGAAGGCGTAGAGGCGTTCGACGCCATCCAGGCTGGAGGTATAAGACGCGGTGCCGACCGATTGATCGACCAGGTACTTGGCGTAGATCGGCGACTTGGAAAAGTTGCGGCCCATGTCCTGCTCGCGGAAGGGGTAGCGCACCAGCAACGTGCCGTCGGTATACGACAAGCCGATGGCCCCCTCCTGGCCGATGTCGAGTTTGCCGAACAGACGCAGAAAGTTTTCCACGCCCAGGGTCACGGCGACGACCCCGGCAAACTCGCCGTGATCATCATTGAAACGGCGGCTGACGGTGATCACCCACTCCTGATTGGAGCGGCTACGGATGGGTGGCCCGATAAAGGGTTCGCGGCTCGGGTCGTCGCGATGATGAATGAAGTAGGCCCGATCACTGCTGTTGGCTCCCGCCGGGATCGGTCGGTTCGACGACATCAGCCAATGGCCCTGACGGTCATAGATGGTGATCCCGCTCATTTGTGGCATCAACGGCTGCTGGCGGTTGATCAGCGCACCCAAGCGCTGGATCTGTGCGGGACCGCTGCCTTCGGTTTCCAGGCGCTCGACCAGCCCGAGTAGCAGCAGCGAACTTTGCCGGACAATGCCTTCGGAATAGGTCTCGAGTGCCTGGGTCAGGTTCAACCCGTGCACGTTGACTTCCTCCAGCGCGCGATCGCGCGAGGACAGCACTTTCCAGATGGTCAGCGACGCGAGGGAGCAGCCGATGACCAGCAGCAAGAGAATGACGAGGTGGGTATCACGCTTCACGAAAGCACCTTATGGAAAGTCCGGTTTCCCGTTCCGGCCGTTACTGATTCAAGGCAATAACAGCGGTCGTATGTCCTCGACCGGCGCAAGGATACAAGTAGCGCGTTGAACGCGCAGCAACCGCGTGACGGAACGTCGTTTTCAGCCACTTGGCGTTGTTTCGCAACGACACGACTGGGGCTTGCAACTTATATTCACGGGCGCAGGTCATTAGGATTGCTGAGGTTGAATCCATCCGCAGACCTCGACTATTGAAGACACTGCCTGTGGCCGCTGACCTCGATCGCCGCAACAACCTGTCACTGGACAGCCTCAACTTTTTCCTCGCCGACGTGCGCGACGGTCTTGGCCCCTATCTCGCCATTTACTTATTGGCGGTACATCACTGGGAGCCCGCCAGCATTGGTCTGGTGATGACCATCGCCGGGGTCGCCGCGCTGATCACCCAGACACCCGCCGGCGCCTGGGTCGACAACAGCCGGCGCAAACGTGCGTTGATTGCAATCGCCGCGCTGCTGGTGACCGGCAGTTGCCTGCTGCTGCCGTTCGTGACGTCGTTCACGTGGGTGGCGTTGACGCAAACCCTGAGTGCGATGGCCGCTTCAATATTCGCCCCGGCCATTTGCGCAATTACCCTGGGCATGACCGGACCACGGGCATTTACCCGCCGAACCGGGCGCAACGAAACCTTCAATCATGCCGGCAATGCCTGCGCCGCCCTGCTGGCCGGGGTATTCGCGTATCTGTTCGGCCCGGTGGCGGTGTTCTATCTGATGGCGGCCATGGCCCTGGCCAGTGTCATCGCCATTGCCTGCGTGTCGCCAGAAGCGATCGACCATGATCAGGCACGTGGACTGGACCCGGCCGACGCTGGTCATCGCCAGCCTTCCGGTTTGTCGGTGCTGCTGGGCAACCGCTCGCTGTTGCTGTTCGCCATTTGCTGTGCGCTGTTCCACCTCGCCAACGCGGCGATGTTGCCGCTGGTGAGCCAAAAACTCGCGCAAACCAATTTGCAGATGGCCACGCCGCTGACCTCCGCCTGCATCGTCGCGGCGCAGTTGGTGATGGTGCCTGCGGCGTTACTGGTCGGGGCGAAAGCCGATCTGTGGGGACGCAAACCGCTGCTGCTGGCCGGTTTTCTGATCCTGCCATTGCGCGGTGTGCTCTATACGCTGTCGGACGATGCCTATTGGCTGGTCGCGGTGCAGATGCTCGACGGTGTTGGCGCAGGCCTGTTCGGCGCCTTGTTTCCGATCATGGTCAAAGACCTCACGCAGGGCACAGGGCACTTCAACATCAGCCTCGGCGCACTGACGACTGCCTTCGGGCTGGGCGCGGCGTTGAGCAACGGCCTCGCCGGATTCGTTGTGCAGGAGGCCGGTTACAGCGCAGCCTTTTTGACCTTGGCCGCGATTGCGGCGGTGGCGGTTGTCCTGCTCGGGATCGGGGTTCCGGAAACCCAGCGCAGCGGTCGTCAGGCTGAAAGCGGATTGGTCGAGGCCAGCACTGAATCCTCTGCGTAATCCATATCCCATCCCTGCCCTCTCATTGCCGCCATCTCGTGTCTGCGCGGCGTTGAAAATCCAGATTCAGTGGATCAGGCAAGCAATCCAGAGGAATGCACTTCGGCACCGAGGAACTGATCGAGAGAATGTTCGTGCACAGGCTCAGACGAATAAACCCTCAATCGCAAGGACATTCCAGTGAAAGGTTTTTGCTTGGCCTTCGGGCTGCTCTTCAGTACTTTTTCAGCCATGGGAGCCGATATGTCGAACGGCGCAGACAACTTCTACACCAGCGATAAAGTGACCGTGGAAAAGGTCACCTTCAAGAACCAGTACGGGATGAAGGTCGCAGGCAATCTGTTCAGCCTGAAGAACCTTGACCCGCAGTCAAAAAATGCCGCGATCATCGTCGGCCACCCGATGGGCGCGGTGAAAGAGCAAAGCGCCAATCTTTACGCGACCAAAATGGCCGAACAAGGCTTCGTCACGCTGTCGTTCGACTTGTCCTTCTGGGGCGAAAGCGAGGGCCTGCCACGCCAGTCGGTTGCACCGGACATTTATGCCGAAGACTTCAGCGCGGCGGTGGACTTTCTCGGCACTCGCCCACTGGTCGATCGCGAGCGTATCGGCGTCATCGGTATTTGCGGCAGCGGCAGCTTCGCCATCAGTGCCGCCAAGATCGACCCACGTTTGAAGGCGATTGCCACCGTCAGCATGTACGACATGGGTGCTGCCAACCGTAACGGCCTCAAGCATTCGCTCACGCCAGAGCAACGCCAATCCATCATTGAACAGGCAGCGCAGCAGCGTAACGCGCAGTCCTGGGGCGGTCCGATCCGCTACACCGGCGGCACACCGCTCAAACTCACCGGCAACGCCGTGGGTGACGAGTTCTACGATTTCTACCGCACCCCGCGTGGCCAGGTCACCCCGACCGGTGCTTCGCCGCAGACCACCACCATGCCGACGCTGGTCAGCAATGTGAAGTTCATGAACTTCTACCCTTTCAACGACATCGAGAGCATCTCCCCGCGCCCGCTGCTGTTCATTGCCGGCGCTCAGGCGCACTCCCGCGAGTTCAGTGAAGACGCGTACCAGCGCGCGGCCGAACCCAAAGAGCTGCTGATCATTCCAGGCGCCGGCCATGTCGACTTGTACGACCGGGTCAACCTGATTCCCTTCGCCAAATTGACCACGTTCTTCAGCCATAACCTGAAGTAACGCCATCGCAACGCTGCCAGCGCTTTAAAGCACAGACACGACAAAAGCCTGCTTTGAGGGCAGGCTTTTGTCAGGTCGCGTTCGCTTACTTCTGCTGAGCGGTGAGCGCCGAGTAGCTGTTCATCAGGTTGCGGTAGTTGGGGATGCGCTGCGACAGCAGATTACCCAAGCCTTCAATGTCGTTGCGCCAGTCGCGGTGCAGCTCACACGCCACCGAGAACCAGTTCATCATCTGTGCGCCGGCCTGAGTCATGCGATTCCACGCCGCTTGCTGCACGGTGGTGTTGAAGGTGCCGGACGCATCAGTCACCACAAACACCTCAAACCCTTCTGCCAGCGCCGACAAGGTCGGGAACGCTACGCACACATCGGTCACTACACCGGCAATGATGATCTGCTTGCGGCCGGTGGCCTTGATCGCCTTGACGAAGTCTTCGTTGTCCCACGCGTTGATCTGACCTGGGCGAGCAATGTACGGCGCGTCCGGGAACATCTCTTTCAGCTCGGGTACCAGCGGGCCGTTCGGGCCTTGTTCGAAACTGGTGGTGAGGATGGTCGGCAGTTCGAAGAACTTGGCCAGATCGGCGAGGGCCAGGACGTTGTTCTTGAACTCGTTCGGCGAGAAGTCCTGCACCAGCGAAATCAGGCCGGTCTGGTGGTCGACCAGCAGCACGATGGCGTCGTCTTTGTTGAGGCGGTTGTAGGTTGGAGTGGTCATGGTCTGCTTCCCTTTTGAGTTTTAGAAGTTGTTGTTGCGTTCAAGTTGGGTACAGATTAATGACGCACGGAGACGGGATAAATCGGCTGAAAGGCGTTTCACCGTCAACTCGAACAGGACAATCAGGCAATAAAACACGCTCCGCGCCGAACTTTCTGGCGATCCTTGTCATACTGTTGCGATGCATTACGTATGAAAAAGGAGAGGTTCATGCTCGGACGCCGTCCGCCAGAGCCGAACACCGAAGACTCAAGCAGAGCCGCTTCTGCCCGTAACGCCGTGCGCGCTGGCTCGACGTTCCGCCTTACGGTCAGTTTTATGCTGGTGGTGGTATTGGCCTTTCTGACGGTAGAGAGCTGGCGCACCTGGCGCGACTATCGCGCCGCGTTCACCTCCGCGCGCGATTCGGTAACCAACCTGGCCCGCGCCACCGCGCAGCATGCCGAGGACACCATTCGGCAAATGGATGTGCTGACCGCCGCCCTGAGCGAGCGGATCGAAGGCGATGGCCTGCAGAACCTCGACGTGCCGCGGATTCACAAACTGCTGGTGCAGCAATCGAAAATCATGCCGCAGCTGCATGGCTTGTTCATCTACGGCGCGGATGGGCAGTGGATTGTCACCGACAAGGAGGTCACGCCCGAGACCGCCAACAACGCCGATCGCGATTATTTTCAATACCACCGCAGCCATGATGATCGGCAAGTGCGCATCGGTGATGTGGTCGAAAGCCGCTCGACCCATGACCTGATCATTCCCGTCTCCCGCCGCCTGAACAATCCCGATGGCTCGTTCGCCGGAGTGCTGCTGGGCACGGTCAAGGTCAGCTACTTTGTCGACTACTACGGTGACTTCAGAATTGATGACAAAGGCGCACTGGTGCTGGCCAGACGCGACGGCACCATCCTCGTGCGCCGGCCGTTCATCGCGTCGGTGATCGGCAAAAGCCTGGCTAACAGCGAGATCTTCAAGGTCTACCTGCCCAACGCCAACGCTGGCATTGCGCAAGTACGCGCGGTGGTCGATGACACTGAGCGACTGTACGGCTACCGTGCGCTCACCACCTATCCGCTGGTGGTCGAGGCCGGGCTTTCACGGGACTCGATCATCGAACCGTGGCAGCAGGATTTGCTGAAAAACGGCTTCGTGCTGGTGTTTCTGATTTTGGTGCTCAGCGGTTTCGGCCTGGTCGTGCTGCACCAGTTGCGCCAGCGCATGGCCATGGAGCGGGAAATTCGCTATGCACACCAGACCATGCGTGACATGGCGCTGACCGACAGCCTCACCGGGCTGGGCAACCGCCGACGCCTGGACAATGCGCTGGTGGACGAAATTCGCCTGGCGCGGCGACAGGGTTCGGCGCTGTCATTGATCATGCTCGATGTCGACCACTTCAAACGCTACAACGACCAGTATGGCCATGCGGCGGGCGATGATTGCCTGAGCGCCGTCGGGCAGGCGATTCAGCAAGCGGTCAAACGACCGAGTGACCTCGCGGTACGCTACGGCGGCGAAGAATTCACCGTGCTGCTGCCCAATACCGACAATGCCGGCGCCATTCAGGTCGCCGAAGATATTCTGCAAGCCATCCGTACGCTGCAACTGGAGCACGCCGGACATCCATTGGGCTATGTCACCGCCAGCGCCGGAATTACCACACGGCACCCGGTCGATGACACGGTAACCCCGGCGATCCTGTTGAAAGCAGCCGATACCTGCCTGTATCAAGCCAAGCAACAGGGCCGTAATCGCTGGTGCTCACAGGGCAAACAACCCGACATCGCGGTTATGAGCTAATAACACCTTCATTAAACCGTCGCTCAAACGTTGTACTAGGATAGGATCCAAGTCTGCGGTATTTCGTCGACCAAGGAGATCGTCGACAGTGCTGCAGACGTTTTTGAATTAACGCCTCTCAGGGATGACACGCATATGAATTCACACTTGTTCCCGCACATCGGCAAGGTCATTGCCAGCACCGGCAGCCGGCATTTTCCGCGCATGCTGCATGATCTGATCCTGACGCAACTGGCGGTGGACGCCACGCACATCCGGCAGATGCGTGTCGAACCGGCCAGCCGCAGCTCGGGCCGCAGTGAGCCCGAGCCGATGAAAGAACCCACCCTGCTCGCCGAAACGGTGTTTTCCGAACACAACATTGCTGCCGCCCATCCGTTACAAAGCCCGCCAGCCGCGAACAGCGCGGACGCCTCGCAACTGCACCTGACCCGGCGCAAGGATGGCTACCGCTACGTGATTTCGGTGTACCGCAACGGCGAGTCGCAGCGCTTTTCCGCGCAGGAGCGCAGCCTGTTGCAGGACATCTCCCCAGTGCTACTGCCAATGGTGGAAAAACACATCAACGCCTTGCAGCCGCTCAACCTTGAGCCAGAGACGCCAGCCGAGGCCGCCGAAGGCACCGGGCTGGAAACCTTGCGCCTGCGCTTCGATGAACGCCTGGTGCAACTGGGCCTGAGCCTGTCGAACCGCGAAACCGAAGTGTGTGTCGGCCTGCTCGCCGGGCGCACGGCGCCGGAACTGGCCGAGCAGTTGGCATTGAAGGTCAATACTGTGGAGAGTTATCTGAAACGGGCGGCGATCAAGTTGGGCATCAGCGGGCGGCATTCGTTGATGCGCTGGATGTATTCGCCGTTGGAGGCGTTGGCGTCGAGTGCGGCGTGATACGCAGGGATAGTGATAGTTTCGGTTTTTTGGGTGTGTCAGTGAGATTCCCCCCTCACCCCAGCCCTCTCCCCCCAAGGGGGGCGAGGGGGAAAGGGAGCCGATCTTTGAGCTTTTCAAAACCTGAGTTCGACTCGATTTTTCAGGTCGGCGTAGCTCGAAAGAACATCTCGGTCAGTCCCCTCTCCCCCTGGGAGAG
>NZ_CABVHJ010000028.1 GCF_902497745.1 Pseudomonas fluorescens | reverse complement strand
TCGCTCCCACAGGGAATAGGGTTGGATTCGGGATGTTCATTTCACGGCGCCAAACGAGAGGCCGCGTACCAGTTGTTTCTGGCTGATCCAGCCGAAGATCAGAATCGGCGCACACGCCAGGGTCGAGACCGCCGACAACTTGGCCCAGAACAAGCCTTCCGGACTCGAATACGAGGCGATCAACGCCGTCAGTGGCGCGGCTTTCGACGAGGTCAGGTTCAGCGACCAGAACGCCTCGTTCCAGCACAGGATCAGCGACAGCAGCACGGTCGAAGCGAGGCCACCCTTGGCGATCGGCAGCAGCACGCGAACCATTTCCTGCCACAGCGTGGCGCCGTCGAGGCGGGCGGCTTCGAGGATGTCTTTGGGGATGTCCTTGAAGTAGGTGTAAACCATCCAGACCACGATCGGCAGGTTGATCAGCGTGTAGATCACGATCAGTGCGATGCGCGTATCGAGCAGGCCGAAACTCTTCGCCAGCAGATAGATCGGCATCAGCACGCCCACTGGCGGCAGCATCTTCGTCGAGAGCATCCACAGCAGCGTGCCTTTGGTGCGCTGGGTTTCGTAGAACGCCATCGAGTACGCCGCCGGTACCGCGATCAACAGGCACAGGGCCGTGGCACTGAAGGAAATCACCACCGAGTTCCAGGCGAAACTGAAGTAATCGCTGCGCTCATTGATGTGCAGGTAGTTCTCCAGTGTCGGCGTGAAGATGAACTGCGGCGGCGTGGCGAACGCATCGATTTCGGTTTTGAAACTGGTCATCACCATCCACAAGATCGGGAAGAAAATCACGATCGCGATGGCCCAGGCCAGGGTGCCGAGCAGCAGGCTTTGCAGCCGGCGGGATTGTTGGAGAGTCATGGCAGGCCTCAGGCTTTGTCAGTCAGGTTTTTGCCGATCATCCGCACCAGAATGATCGCGGCGATGTTGGCGATGACCACGGCAATCAAGCCGCCCGCCGAGGCCATGCCGACGTCGAACTGCACCAACGCCTGGTTGTAGATCAGGTAGGCGAGGTTGGTCGAGGCGTAGCCGGGGCCGCCGTTGGTGGTGGTGAAGATCTCGGCGAACACCGACAGCAGGAAGATCGTTTCAATCATCACCACCACGGCAATCGGCCGGGCCAGATGCGGCAGGGTCAGGTGCCAGAAAATCGCGATCGGCCCGGCACCGTCGAGGCGCGCGGCTTCTTTCTGTTCCTGGTCGAGGGACTGCATCGCGGTCATCAGAATCAGGATCGCGAAGGGCAGCCACTGCCACGAAACAATGATGATGATCGACAGCAACGGGTAGTGGGCAAGCCAGTCCACCGGTTGCGCGCCGAACAGCTTCCAGATGTAGGCGAGGATCCCCGAAACCGGATGGAAAATCAGGTTCTTCCAGATCAACGCACCGACCGTGGGCATGATGAAGAACGGCGAAATCAGCATGACTCGCACAATGCCGCGACCAAGGAATTCACTGGCCTCCAGCAATGCGCTGATCAACACGCCCAACACCACACTGATCAGCAACACGCTACCGACCAGCAACAGCGTGTTGGTGGCGCCCGGCATAAAGCCCGAGTCGGTCAGGAAATAGGTGAAGTTCTCCAGCCCGACGAATTCGTTTTCACCGGGGTAGAGCAGGTTGTAGCGGATCATCGAGAAGTAGATGGTCATGCCCAGCGGCACGATCATCCACAGCAGCAACAGGGCAACCGAAGGGCTGACCAGAAACCAGCCGGGATTGCGTACGCGGACCTTGCGCGCAGGTGGCGACAGGTCGAGGTGGGCTTTGGCAGTTGAAGTATTCATGGTGATCACAACCGAGTCATACAGACCTATGGAGATCCCATGTGGGAGCGAGCTTGCTCGCGAAAGCGCTGGATCAGTGTCATATGTATTGATTGACACGACGCCTTCGCGAGCAAGCTCGCTCCCACAGGAGGCAGGAGCAAGTCGTTCAGCGGTTACTTGGGATAACCGGCGCGCTTCATCTCGCGTTCAGTGGTTTGCTGGGCAGCGGCCAGGGCTTGATCCACCGTGGTCTGGCCGATCAGCGCCGCCGAGAACAGCTTGCCGACCTGGGTACCCACGGCCTGGAACTCAGGAATGGTCACCAGTTGAATGCCAATGTATGGCACTGGCTTCAGCGTTGGTTTGCCTGGATCAGCCGCCTTCAGTGATTCCAGCGTGACCTTGGCGAACGGCGCGGCGCTCATGTAAGCGTCGCTGTAGGTCGAGGCGCGAGTGCCTGGCGGTACGTTGGCAATGCCGTCAGTCTTGGCTACCAGCTCGCCGTACTCTTTGGAAGTCGCCCAGGCGCTGAACTCTTTTGCGGCATCCTTGGCTTTGGAACTGGTCGGAATCGCCAGTGCCCACGAATACAGCCAGGCCGAGCCTTTGTCAGTCACCTGATGCGGGGCGAAAGTGAAGCCGACGTGATCAGCAACCTTGCTCTGGGTCTTGTCGGTGACGAACGAGCCGGCGACGCTGGCATCGACCCACATCGCGCATTTGCCGCTGTTGAAGAGCGCGAGGTTTTCGTTGAAACCATTGCTGGACGCGCCCGGCGGGCCGGATTTCTTCATGGTGTCGACGTAGAAGTTCAGCGCGTTTTTCCATTCCGGCCCGCTGAATTCCGGCTTCCACTGCTCATCGAACCAGCGCGCGCCGTAGGCGTTGGCGACGGTGGTGATCAGCGCCATGTTCTCGCCCCAGCCGGCCTTGCCACGCAGGCAGATGCCGTACTGCTCTTTGTCTTTGTGGGTGAGTTTTTCGGCGAAACCGGCGATCTGCTCCCAGGTCGGACGCTCGGGCATGGTCAGGCCGGCATCCTTGAACAGGTCGGTGCGGTAATAAGTGATCGAGCTTTCCGCATAGAACGGCAGGGCGTACAGCGAACCCTTGACCGACAGGCCCTCGCGCACTGAAGGGAACACGTCGTCGAGGGCATAACTGGCCGGCAGATCCTTCATCGGTTCCAGCCAGCCTTTGGCGCCCCACAGTGCGGCTTCGTACATGCCGATAGTCAATACGTCGAACTGCCCGCCCTGAGTGGCGATGTCGGTGGTCAGGCGTTGGCGCAGAACGTTTTCCTCCAGCACCACCCAATTGAGCTTGATGTCCGGATGCTCGGTCTCGAAGGTTTTCGAGAGCTTTTGCATGCGGATCATGTCGCTGTTGTTGACGGTGGCGATGGTCAGGGTCTGGGCGCCAAGGCTGACGCTGCTGAGGGTCATGCAGGTGAGGGCAAGCAGAGCTTTTGCAGTGGGTTGCATCGTGCACTCCTTTTCTGCACCCGGTGGGTTACAGAAGGACAGTTATTGTTTTTGTGTCTTCCGACGACTGGAAGAATGTGCACTGATTACAGCCTTCAATCGCAGGGCTGACAAATCATCCCTAGCACTTTTATCGATACTTTTTTGCACTGGACTTTTGTGGGGTGAACGTAGGGAAGGGCTTTGCAGCGATCAGGCGCTATCGAATGCGTACAGGTTTCAGAGCATTGCGAGGTCCATTGTGGGAGCGAGCTTGCTCGCGAATGCGTTTTATCAGTTTGCAAATTTGTTGCCTGACACGCCGCTTTCGCGAGCAAGCTCGCTCCCACAGGTATGTTGAGGTTTCAGCTATGGTTCTGCTCGGTCAGGCGCTGCACCGCGAGCCGCCGATAGTGCGACGGCGTCATGCCCTTGAGCTGCTGAAAGCGCCGATTGAAATTGGAAATATTGTTGAAGCCGGATTCGAAACACACCTCGGTCACCGGTTTGTCACCATCAGCCAGCAGCTCGCAGGATTTGCTGATGCGCAGGCGATTGACGAACTCGATGAAATTGCGTCCGGTGGCTTGTTTGAATACCCGGCTGAAATAGGTCGGCGTCATGCCCAGGTGCTCGGCGACTTCCTCCAGCGAGATGTCCCGGGCGTAGTGACTGAAGATGTAATCGACCGCCCGGTTGGTGCGATCGATATTGTGCTCGTCGGCCAGTTGCGGTGTGGTGGCGCCAGACAACAACTGGAAATCATCACTGGCCGCGAGCAGCTCCATCAGGATGAAAAAGTGCCCGAGACGGGTGATGCCTTTGCTGTCGGCGATGCGTTGCATCAGCGTCATGGCCTGGCCAATCGTGCGTTTGCAGCGAAACTCGATGCCGTACTGCGCGCGCTCCAGCAACGGCGCCAGGGTCTTCAGTTCGGCAAATACCTGGTGGCCACTTTCGAACAACTCGTCGGTGAAGTTGACCAGCATGTCGCGCTTTTCCACCACCTCATCTTCGGCCACCTGGCTGATCCAGTTGTGCGGCAAATTGGGGCCGGTGAGGAAGAGGGTTTCGGGATAGAAATTGCCAATGTAATCGCCGATGAATACCTTGCCCGAGCTGGCGACGATCAGGTGCAGTTCGTATTCCTTGTGGAAATGCCAGCGCACCAACGGGCATGGAAAGCCATGCTGGCGATAGATGATGGACAAGCCGTTATGGTCATCCATCAACTCGTATGAAGGGTCGGTCACGCGGGCGGTTCGAGTCATGGCGAGCTACTTTTTTTGTTATCGCCTGCCGATCATGCCTCGTTTCCCGGGATTTGCGCCAGCTTCACTCAAGCGGTCTGCTCGCGGACGCTGCTTCTGGACTTCTCGACGGCTTTTTCCAGGTTGGCCATCTGGCAAAAACGCACGATGTTCGAGTTTTTAATAAAATCGAAATTGATGATGTTGCACTTTTTTGCCCAGTCGGATCTGGCCGGGTCAAACCAGGCGTCGAGATCATCCAGAATCCGTTGAGGGCCGCCATACGAAAAACAGGTTGCCGACAGCGACCACGGGCGAAGTGTGTTGATGGGCGCGCTCATCACTTCTTTGATGTAACCCTGCAGCTCTAGAGGACTGACAAAGTTTTGGCCTATCCACTTGTGGTGGATTTTTCCAAGAATCCGGTCGTCCTCGGTGTCCCAGGTCATGGGGGCTGCCACCATGATTCTTTGCAACGGGCTGATCGCCTTGAGCTGGCCAAGCGTCAGGTGCAGATTCCGGGTAGGGATCATCCGTTCACCCAGATGCTCCAGCATCAATGCCTGAAATTGCGAATGATCGAATGCGACCTTGTGTTCCCCAAGTTCATGAAAGTCCAGAATGATGAATTCATTTATGTTTCTTTCATAGAAAGCTTTTACGTCACGAACAAGATCTACGAGCGTGCGGGAAGAACGGTAACCGTTATGATGGAAGCGGAACCTGGCGAGGCCTTGCGCTCTATTGTCAGAGGTCAAGCGTACATCTAGCGCACGGGCGCCGCGATTCAATTGTGAATAAAAGGATACATCCTGACAGGCAATCCAGTTTTCACTCAGTAACAATGTGTAATTCGCTTCTAGATCGCAGCCGGCGTTATGGGCACCCGGCAAGCTCAGTTCGAAAAGCGACAAGTTGTCGATTTGCGGCGAATCAGCCATCCATTGGTGAGGCTGGAAGTTATCAGTGTTGTTCATGTTATACATCCTGCGATCGAAAGAGAAAGTTATCGAAGTTGCGCGCGCAGGATGTTTATAACGGTTGCCAGGTAATCAGCAAAGTTGGCTTTTAATGCAAGTCGTGTAGTAGCAATTGCTTATATGTCTGGTGGTTGCTGAGGCTGTCGATTTTTAACTTCGATCCACTGCGCCATGTATTGGGTACTTTTGTGTGAGTGATGACGAAGCATGCTGCCAATGAAGTTACTGGCCCGCTGATTTTGTAAGTTTTGTTGGCAATGACGCAGTCTCTCTATCAAGGCCAGACCGTGTACTGACTGCGGGTAGCGTTGATTCAGCAGCGTATATCCCGCAAGGCGGGCTTCCTGCCAACGAGCCTCGTCCTTGTAAAGCGCCACGGCACTGTTGGCGAACTCGACTGCGCTGCTCGTCACAGCGCCGGGCCACGCGTGATCGCCGTGCATGGCTTCTGCTCCGATCGGTGTCGTGACGCTGGGTGTGCCACACAGCATGGCGTCGACCAGTTTGCCCTTGATACCAGCCCCAAAACGCAATGGCGCCAGGCAAACCCGCGCGGCGGACATGACCTGCAACGCATCTTCGGCCCAGTTCATGATATGGAAACCTTCGCTGGCGTTGTGCAGCGCGGTGGCTTTCGGTGGCGTATAGGCGCCATAGATGTGCAGTTGTGCCTGCGGCAACTGTTGGCGAATCAACGGCCAGACGGTGGTTTTCATCCACAGCACGGCATCCCAGTTAGGCGCGTGGCGGAAATTGCCGATACTCAAGAAATTCGCCCGCTCTGCGAAGTTTGCCGGTGAGGGCGCAGGCGGATCGATCATCAACGGGCACCAGTGCAGCAATTGCCGGGGCAAACCGAACTGTTCGATCAGCAATTCGATTTCCACCTCGGAGATCATCAGGTTCAGATCGCAACGATACAGCGCGGCAATTTCACGCTTGGCCAGATCGGTCTCGGCCATCAACTCGAACTCGTCGCGCAGCGCCGGAGCAAATACATCACTGAAATCATTCTGGTCAGGATTGACTTTGAGGCGCGACTTGAGCCGCTGGTGACGAGCGTGGCGCAGGCTCTGCAGGTCTGAAGTTTCCAGCACACGCAGTGCCTGCGGACAGTGCTTTTCAACCCGCCAGCCAAACTGCTCTTCCATCATGAACTGGTCGAACAACACGATATCCGGGGCCAGTTCGCTGATGAAGTGATCAAAGCTGCTGTTGTTGAGTTCGATGGCGACTTCGTGGATGCCGAGTGCGGCAAGATCCGCCTTGTGCTCGCCTGGGCCGGCCGGGCTGCTGAAGGTAATGTCCCAGCCTTGTTGCAGGAATGTTTCGAGGATCTGCATGACGTGCCCGCTCGCCGCTGAGGAGCGCGGCTCTGGCCAGACGTAACCGATGACCAGGACTTTGGTAGCGGCGGCTTGAATCATGGACAACATTCCTTCACGGCAACGAGGGGTAAAAAAAGGGCGCAATTAAACCACACGGGTAGGGCATGCGCCCGATTGTCAAAAATATCCCTCAATACCGCGGCGCGGCATCCTGCGTAAACCGACTTTAGAAATGCGGGTTTGCCAGATTCAGCATGAGCGGCCCCTTCAGAAATTCCCCCGCGTCTGCACTGTCTATGGCATGCCGCAGAGTGGCAAGGTTAAACATAAAGGTAGCCGGATGGGTCCGGTACTGATCGATCAGCGAGACCGCCACTGAATAGGATTCGGCATTGAGCAATGCAGGATGGTCCTGCACCAGTTTCGGCCATTTGGTGAGGTTCGCCTCAAACTCTTCGAAGTCTGCAAGGTTCGCAAAAGCGTGGTGAGGGTTGGCCAGATTCTTCGGGTGTGCCTTGCGAGCATTTCGAGCGAACTCCATCAAGCCTGCCGCATCGTATTCTGCCGGGGTGATACTGGCTCTGACTTCTCCATAGTAGAAATCAAGTGTGCCTGGCGTGCCGTGAGACATTTCGTGGACGAGAACATCGCCAACCCGGGCATCGTCGTACTTGGCCATTTGGTACCATTCATCCAGGTTGTCAGGATAGATCGCAAGGAATTTCGTCGCGCTGTCATCCACCTGTGTGCCCACATCAAGACTGGCTTTCCAGTGTTTATAAGTTGTGGTTTTTAACGCGGCGAGTGTATCGGTACCACGTTGGCGGAAAGACATATGGTGATGCCCCAGCAATCCGAGATCCTTGCGCATTGCCCGCAAATTCTTGCTCACGTAGTTGATGGCTTCGTCCGAATTCGTGCCGAAAACGTATTTGACAATAGAGCGGACATCGTCATTTTCGATCTCCGACAATAGCTGCAGCGTGTTGTCCAGTTTGTTCTGGGCAAGGGGCGTGGCTTTTTTCAAGTAGGCTTTTGTGTAACTGAAAGGCGTCGTTCGTTTGAACAACTTGAAGAATGAAAATTTTTCTCGCGGCTTGATGTTTTTCAGAGCTGGCCCCCAGGCCTCGCCTCGTAAGTTCAGCGCGAACCATTCATCATTGTGTCGTGTCGCCCAGACCTGAAAGATGTCCTGAGAGGCTTGCGCAGGCCGCCAGTCTGCGAGGCGAATAGTGTCGGGATCTATCGTCGCGGCCAAGTGCCGTTGGGGCGAGGAGGTGCCCGACCATTTGCGGGCATCGGAAAGCACATTTTCCAGCTGGGCGAAACCGCTGTTGAATCCCCTGCGCAACAGTTTGCCCCCCTTGAACAGCAAGTCTGGTAAGCCGTCCAGCGGGTTGAAGACATTATTGACCAACACCAGACCCACTTTGGCAAGTGCGCTGGCTTTGGTGGCAACGGTCATGGTTTTGGCAACGACGCTGACAACCTGAGCCACGGCACCGACGACCAGCAAAATAGTCATCGCCGCTTCCAGTGCACACGTCCCCGCCCCTTGGACTTGTCGTTCCACGTCGTCCGAACTCAAGTCTTCGATACAGGATTTGAAGGGCACCACGAAATTGAGAAAGGTATCCAGATCCGCTTCCCGTTTTGCGCGCACAGCCTCCAGGCGAGTCTGTCCCCAACATTCTCTGACCAACTCGTCATAGGTGGCGATCGGTCGGTGCTTGAGTACGAAATTCGCCAATGGGTCGAATTCGGTTGAGTAGAAACTCTGGTAGTAGCCTTTGATTTCCTCGGAGGGAGCAGACACCGGCAACTGACCGATTTTATCAATCACGCCCGAACTGACTTCGATGAGGCCAGGCGGAACTCCATGGGTATAACACTCGATGTTCGTCGGTAGTGAATGCACTGTTGCCGGCAGCGAGTAGCCTGTTGCATTGCTGCGCACGCTGGTACTCAGCAGGTTTTCTTTTTCAATAAGCGCTGCCAACTGACGATTCTCGCGACAGGTGCCATGCAAAGTGAAAAGTTCGTAACAGGTCATCCGGTCTTCGAATTCGCAGCAGAGGACTACACCGTAGCGCCCCATTGCCTCCTCTATTTCTTTATGGCTTTCCGTCGGTTTGCGTGAAGTAGCGAAGATTGAGTAAAGGGTCGACGATATTGGATTGGTGGGTAGATTGTTAGGCGTCTGGAGTTTCGCGACGGAGGGTCTGAGACTGAAAATCGTCACCTTGCCTTTGAGTAAGCGCGTTCTATCAACAAGGGGCATTGTGCAAAACGCTTGCTTCAAGTGCGTGCCCATTGCCTTCATATGCTTGAGGTAATCGCGATTGAACTGCCGGTGAAACTCGCCGTCAGGCGCGATCAGATTGGGCAGCATGCGGGGAAAGGCGGTGTAGATGCTTTCTCCGTTTTTCACCTCCCATTCCCTGGTCGCCAGGTCATTGGACATGTGCAATTCCACAGGCGACAGCAAGGCCCGGTCGCCATAGGCATCTACCCACGCCACATCGTTCTTCTGAAACATGACGTCATGTTCCAGATAGCTGCAGCCTTTGGCGACCTGCTTGAGGATGTCCAGTGAAACACTTCTGCGAGTAGGCAAAGGACGGCCCAGTGTGTCGGCCGTCTCGGCAAGTGTCGCGGCGACCCGGGCGTAAGCCGTAGACGCTTTTTCAAGGGCTCCCGGGATCGATTTTGCTATGTCATCCGGGGTGATGATTTTGTTGAGCACCGCCCAATCAATCACCGCGTCTCCAGCTGCCAGCGCGTCGAGTGTCTTGCCGAATCCGGAAACCGGGCCCGGCTTCGACAGTTGGTGCAACCGGGTATAGGTCATCGATCGTGTGGATCCCGGCGCGATGGTTTCCTGTACTGCAACTATTCGGCAGAATTCGACCCATTGCGGGGTCCCCAAGGCCAGGGTTGCCGGCAAATCTTTCACCAGAAATTCCGGCGCCGCCTCTGCGAGCAACAAGTGAGCGGCCAACGCTGCATTTCTTTCGGTGATCCGGTGGTGCTGGACGAGGTGCTTTTCGAATGCTGTGTGAACGTCGGCGAAGGACAGCTCAAGATGTTCGACGGCGTATAAATCGAAACCTGCCACCTGATTACGCGGCTCTCCCTCACCAATTCGCGGATGAATATCGAGCAGCAGGGAAGTCAGTATCAGCTGCTTGAGCGATTCATCTGATTGCGGCTGATTTTCCTGGGCGCCATACCAGCCCAGATCCCGGACATAGGCTCTGGCCCATCGCAGGGCAATGGGACTGGACACCAGTCGTTCAAGAATTTGTTCAGCTTCCGAGCGTTTGAACGGTGTCGACGGCCCGCCAAAGATGCTGTACGAAAGTTGCTCCAGGAGCGACTGACCCTTCAAGTAACTGGCGATGAGTCTACGGAATTCGTTACGTTGATCCGCAGAAAGCGTGACCGCGTTTTCGGCTCCAGACCTGATCATTTCCCAATAGTTGCCAGCCAATGGTGCCACTGGAGGCGGTAGCTCCATGAATGTTGTCAGCCTGGAGCATTCAGCGGCGGTTTGGGGGATCAGGAAGTCATGAAATTTCAGCCATTGTTCCAGCTCGATTTGTTCAGCCAGAGAAATACTGCCTCCGGCCCGCTCCGCCATTTCAACAAGTGTCAAAAAATCATCTTTGAGGGTGGGGGCAAGTTTAAATGCGCTGGCAAACTCCAGGGTTTTTCCCGAGTAATTTGCATATATTTCACCTTTTGCCGTCACTGCAAAATGTGAATCATCAGGAAGTTTCAACGTGGCCGTGAGTTTTTTGAAAGCCGCTTGCTCACACAGTCTCTGCAGCATTTTTCGGCCAGGTTGCAACGCGCGCTCAAGCGTTGAGCCGGATTCGAGTGTAAGGGTTGCGCCCGCCAGAGAAATAGCTTGCGAAGGGCTGGCCGTGTTTTGACGCTGTTTTAATTTGTATATGACTTCCAAGCGTTCGGCATGATCGAGTTGAGTGTGGCGAACAGGATTCAAGAAATCTTTGTGAGTGGCCCAGTTTATATTTGTAATGTTCATGAGAAATCCATTTATCTGATGTGCCGGATATCCTCATTTGTTATTTGTTGTCCA
The DNA here is from genome assembly GCF_902497745.1 of Pseudomonas fluorescens. Lineage (GTDB taxonomy): Bacteria > Pseudomonadota > Gammaproteobacteria > Pseudomonadales > Pseudomonadaceae > Aquipseudomonas > Aquipseudomonas fluorescens_BM. The sequence continues at coordinate 60,242 of NZ_CABVHJ010000028.1, read as the reverse complement.
TCAAGTGCTGCTATGTAAGTGCATTATTCGGCTGTTAATAAAGTTGGGCGTATGCGGGGCGGAAACGGACAGTGATGCCCCTTCAGCATTGTTTGAAGAGGCACGATGAAAGAATATTAATTATGTCTTCAGTATGCCTTTTACTTTGTCGCGCAACTGATCAATCGAAAATGGCTTGCCGATCACATGCATGTCGGCTGGCACATCGATGGTTTCAGCGTAACCACTGGCAAACAGAATGGGCAGGGTGGGGCGCAGTTTGCGTGCTTTGGTTGCCAGTTCGTGGCCATCCATGCCCGGCAGGCCGAAGTCGGTCATCATCAGGTCAATGTGCTGACTCGAATTTCCCAGAATCTCCAGAGCCTTTTCGCCACCGTCAGCTTCGAGCACCTTGAAGTCCAACTCCTCCAGCACATCGACAATCAGCATGCGCACGATGTCGTCGTCTTCTACGACAAGGATGGTGGAGGCGGTGGCAGACATATTCAGGCTCTCAAAAGTCAGTTCAGGGTCGCCGGTCGATCAAAAGTGCCGGGCTCTTTCATCAGTAAGTGGCGCAGTGCCACAAGTTCCCCAGCCGAGACAAAAAAGCGTAGCTGCTGACGGGGCCGCAAGGATAACTGTTCGGGCCCTCAAACACGCCGACGAGTGTAGGAATTTGCTGCGAAAGGTGTGAGAAAAATGGATCCACGCCGTCGTTTTGGGGCAAACTGCCTGTTTTTCAACAGTTCGACAAGGCTACCCCATGTCCTCTCCGTCTACGGTTGATGAGCAACGGTTTCGTAAACTCCTGAGTCGCAACATCAGTCTGCCCTTGGGCGTCGGTGCGCTCAGTGCCGTGTTCTTCGTCTCGCTGATCACTTATCTGCTGTCGGTGATCCAGTGGGTAGAGCACACCGACCGGGTGATCAATAACGCCAATGAAGCGGTAAAGCTCACGGTGGATCTGGAAACCGGCATGCGCGGCTTCCTGCTCAGCGGTGACGAGCACTTCCTCGATCCGTACGAAACAGCCAAGCCGCGCATCGCCGTGGCGCTCAATACGTTGCTGGATCTGACCGCCGATAACCCGGTGCAAACCGATCGACTGCGCCGTTTGCAGGCGTTGCAGACCGAGTGGGCGAATTACGCACAGTCGATGATCGATCTGCAGCGCTCCAGCGGCGATTATCGAGGCGCAGTCAAGGCGGGACGTGGCAAGCGTTTGACCGACGAAATCCGCAAGCAATTCGAAGACGTTATCGAGACCGAACAGGTTTTGCGCACTACGCGTAATGAAGAGGTGCGTCGGACCACCATCTGGAGCATCAGCCTGTACCTGCTGTTCATTGCCGGTATCAGTGGCTTGCTCGCCTATATTGGTCGTCGCGATCTGGTCAACCTGTCGACCAACTACAGCGCCAACATGGCCGCACAGCAAGCCAGCGCCGAGCGCCTGGAGCAACAGGCGTGGTTGCGCAATGGTCAGACCGAACTGGCCGAGCAGGTGCTGGGGCAACTGACGCTGAACTTGCTGGGGCGCAATATTCTGCAGTTCTGCGCGCAGTATCTGGGCACCGCCGTGGCCGCACTGTATGTGCGTGAAGAACACGGCGGCCTCAAGCGTGTGGCCACCTATGGTTTCTCCCGCGAGCAGGAAGAGCAGGAGCAGTCGATCTACAGCGGCGAAGGCATCGTCGGCCAAGTGGCGCAGCAGGCACGGTTGATTCGTCTGGATTCAGTACCGGCCGATTACTTCAAGGTCAGTTCCGGCCTGGGTGAAGGCTTGCCGCACAGTGTGATGGTGGTGCCGACCAGTGATGACGACCGCGTCAACGGGGTGATCGAGCTGGGTTTCCTGCGCCCGCTGACGGATCGCGATATCGAACTGCTGGAACTGATCGCCGGCAACATCGGCACCTCCATTGAGGCTGCGCGCTACCGTCAGCGTCTGCAGGAAGTGCTGGCCGAAACCCAGCAGCTCAACGAAGAGTTGCAGGTACAACAGGAAGAGCTGAAAACCGCCAACGAGGAACTGGAAGAGCAGTCGCGGATTCTCAAGGAATCCCAGGCGCATCTGGAAACCCAGCAGGTCGAACTGGAACAGACCAACGAGCAGCTCGCTGAGCAGGCGCAAACCCTGGCCGAGCAGCGCGATGCCATGGACCTGAAAAACACCGAACTGAATCAGGCTCAGGTACAACTCGAAGAACGCGCCGAAGAGTTGCAGCGCTCGAGCAAGTACAAGTCCGAATTCCTTGCCAACATGTCTCACGAACTGCGCACGCCGCTGAACAGTTCGCTGATTCTGGCCAAGTTGCTGGCGGAGAACCCGCAGGACAACCTCAGCGCCGAACAGGTCAAGTTTGCCGAGTCGATCTACTCCGCCGGCAACGATCTGCTCAACCTGATCAACGACATTCTGGACATCTCCAAGGTCGAGGCGGGCAAGCTCGAAGTGATTCCGGAGAACACCAGCGTCGCGCGTCTGGCCGATGGTTTGCGCAGCGTGTTCGAACCCTTGGCGGCAGACAAGCAACTTACCTTCAGTGTCGATCTGCAGCCCGGCGCGCCGGGCATGCTGTACACCGATCGCCAGCGTCTGGAGCAAGTGATCAAAAACCTGTTGTCCAACGCCATCAAATTCACCGAAAAGGGCACCGTCAGCCTGACCATCGCCGGCCAGCCGGAAGACCGGATTGCGTTCATCGTGCGCGATTCGGGTATCGGTATTGCCGCCGATCAGCAGGAGAGCATTTTCGAAGCCTTCCGCCAGGCCGACGGCACCACCAATCGCAAATACGGCGGCACCGGTCTGGGCTTGTCGATTTCGCGGGATCTGGCGACCTTGCTCGGCGGTTCGATCAGTGTCAGCAGCGCGCCGGGGCAGGGCAGTGTGTTCACACTGGTGTTGCCGCAGCAGTTCGACGTGTCCAGCGACGTGCCGTTTGCGCCGTTGACCTTCACGCCACCAGCCAATGTGGTCAGCGTGCCTTTGGCACCGGTGGTTTCGCCGTTGGCGCCGGTGCACATTCCGCGTTTCGCCGATGATCGCAACAAGGCTCCGTTCGCCACGCGTTGCATTCTGGTGGTGGAAGATGAGCCGAACTTTGCGCACATCCTTTACGATCTGGCGCATGAACTCGGTTATCAGTGCCTGGTGGCCCACGGCGCGGATGAAGGTTATGACCTGGCCAAGGAGTTCGTCCCGGATGCGATCCTGCTCGACATGCGCCTGCCGGATCACTCTGGCCTGACCGTATTGCAACGCTTGAAAGAACATGCCGAAACCCGGCACATTCCGGTGCACGTGATTTCCGTCGAAGACCGTGTCGAAGCGGCCATGCACATGGGCGCCATCGGTTACGCGGTCAAGCCGACCACCCGCGAAGAGCTCAAGGACGTGTTTGCCCGTCTCGAAGCCAAGCTGACGCAAAAGGTCAAACGCGTGCTGCTGGTTGAAGATGACGATTTGCAGCGCGAAAGCATTGCGCGCCTGATCGGCGACGAAGACATCGAAATCACCGCCGTCGGCCTAGCGCAGGACGCTTTGGAGCTGCTGCGCACGACGATCTACGACTGCATGGTCATCGACTTGAAGCTGCCGGACATGCTCGGCAATGACCTGCTCAAGCGCATGTCGACCGAAGACATCTGCTCGTTCCCGCCGGTCATCGTCTACACCGGACGCAACCTGACCCGCGATGAAGAGGCCGAACTGCGCAAGTATTCGCGCTCGATCATCATCAAGGGCGCACGCTCGCCGGAGCGTTTGCTCGACGAGGTCACACTCTTTCTGCACAAAGTCGAATCGCAGTTGTCCCATGAACGGCAGAAGATGCTCAAGACCGCGCGCAGCCGCGACAAGGTCTTCGAGGGTCGCAAGGTGCTGCTGGTGGACGACGATGTGCGCAACATTTTCGCCCTCACCAGCGCGCTGGAGACCAAAGGCGCAGTCGTGGTGATCGGCCGTAACGGTCGTGAGGCGATTGAGAGACTTAACGAAGTCGAGGACATCGATCTGGTGTTGATGGACGTGATGATGCCGGAAATGGACGGTTTCGAAGCCACCATTGAGATCCGCAAGGATCCGCGCTGGCGCAAGTTGCCGATCATCGCGGTGACGGCCAAGGCCATGAAGGACGATCAGGAACGCTGCCTGCAGGCGGGCGCCAATGATTACCTGGCCAAGCCCATCGACCTGGATCGTCTGTTCTCGCTGATTCGCGTGTGGTTACCGAAGATGGAACGCATTTAGTGGAACGCAGTAGTCCAGCCGAACGAAACAGCGAAATTGAGCTGCGCTTGTTGATCGAGGCGATTTACCTCAAGTACAGCTACGATTTTCGCGATTACTCCGGCGCTTCGATCAAGCGCCGGGTGCAGCACGCGTTGAGCCAGTTCGAATGCGCGACTATTTCCGCCTTGCAGGAAAAGGTTCTGCATGACCCGACGGCGTTCATGCAGTTGCTGCAACTGCTGACGATCCCGGTCAGCGAGATGTTTCGTGATCCGTCGCACTTTCTCGCCATTCGCAGGGAAGTGGTGCCGTTGCTGCGCACCTATCCGTCGATCAAGATCTGGATTGCCGGGTGCAGCACGGGCGAGGAGGTCTATTCGATGGCGATTCTGCTGCGCGAAGAGGGCCTGCTCGATCGCACGATCATCTATGCCACCGACATCAACCCGCGCTCGCTGGACAAGGCCAAGCAGGGGATTTTCTCCATGGAGAATGTTCGCGCGTACACCGCCAACTATCAGCAGGCTGGTGGTCAGCGATCGTTTGCCGACTACTACACGGCAGCGTACGGTTACGCGATTTTCGACAAGAGTCTGTGCGAAAACGTGACCTTTGCCGACCACAGTCTGGCGACCGACAGTGTGTTCTCCGAAACCCAATTGATTTCCTGCCGCAACGTGCTGATCTACTTCAACAAGAAGCTGCAGGATCGGGCGTTTGGCTTGTTCCATGAATCGCTTTGCCATCGCGGTTTTCTGGTGCTCGGCAGCAAAGAGACGCTGGATTTCTCCAGTTATGCCAACCAGTTCGAAGCGTTGGTGAAACAAGAACGGATCTACCGCAAAACATGAACGAGGCCGTGGATTTACCTCGCGTCGAGGCGATTGTGGTCGGTGCTTCCGCCGGTGGCGTTGAGGCGCTGTTGAGCCTGCTCGTGCCGCTGCGCCGAGGCTACGCATTGCCGATCATTGTTGTGCTGCATCTGCCTGAAGAGCGTCGCAGTCAGTTGGCCGAGGTTTTCGCCCGGCGCGTGGAACTGCCGGTGCACGAGGCTGCCGACAAACAGGACATTGTCGCCGGCAACGTGTATTTCGCGACGCCGGGTTATCACCTGTCGGTCGAACAGGATCGCAGCCTTTCGCTGAGTCTTGAGGACCGCGTGCACTATTCCCGGCCTTCGATCGACTACCTGTTTGAATCGGCCGCCGACGCATACGGTGCATCACTGGCCGCTGTCCTGCTGACCGGTGCCAATCACGATGGCGCGCGCGGGCTGGCCGAAGTCAAACGTTGCGGCGGTTTGACCATCGTCCAGGATCCCGAAGAGGCGCAAGTCGCCACCATGCCGCTGGCTGCCCTGAAAATTCAGCAGCCGGATCATGTCCTACCCATTCACGGCATCGGCCGTCTGCTTGTCGAGCTGGAACGAATCGCATGCTGAGTAATATCCAAGCCAAACTGCTGATCGTCGACGATCTGCCGGAGAACCTGCTGGCACTTGAAGCGCTGATCAAGCGTGAAGACCGTACCGTCTACAAAGCGTTGTCGGCGGATGAAGCGCTGTCGTTGCTGTTGCAACACGAATTTGCCATGGCCATTCTCGACGTACAGATGCCGGGCATGAACGGCTTTGAACTCGCCGAGTTGATGCGCGGCACCGAGAAAACCAAGAACATCCCGATCATTTTCGTCAGCGCCGCTGGCCGTGAACTGAACTACGCGTTCAAGGGCTACGAAAGCGGGGCGGTGGACTTTCTGCACAAACCGCTGGATATCCATGCGGTGAAGAGCAAGGTCAATGTCTTCGTCGACCTGTACCGCCAGAGCAAGGCAATGAAGCAACAGGTTGAAGCGCTGGAGCAGGCTCGTCGCGAACAGGAAGCGTTGTTGCAACAGCTGCAAAGCACCCAGTTGGAGCTGGAGCAGGCGGTGCGTATGCGCGATGACTTCATGTCCATCGTTGCCCACGAAGTGCGCACGCCGCTCAACGGCCTGATCCTGGAAACCCAGCTGCGCAAGATGCACCTGGCTCGGGACAACGCTGCGGCGTTCACCCTCGACAAGATGCACGCCATGGTCGACCGCGATGAGCGGCAGATCAAAAGCCTGATTCGCCTGATCGAAGACATGCTCGACGTGTCGCGCATTCGCACCGGCAAATTGTCGATCCGGCCGAGCCGTTTCGATCTGGTGCAATTGGTCAGCAACCTGCTGCAGAACTTCGCGGCACAGATCGAGGCCGCAGAAACCGAAGTGTCGTTTACCGCGCCAGCGCCGGTGGAAGGTAACTGGGACGAATTCCGTATCGAACAGGTGGTGACCAATTTGCTCACCAATGCCCTGCGCTATGGCGGTCGCAGCCCGATTCAGGTTCGGGTTTACCGTGAGGGCGATGAAGCACGGGTCGAGGTGCAGGACCGTGGCATCGGCATCAGCCAGGAGAACCAGAAGCGTATTTTCCAACAGTTCGAACGGGTTTCCGCCAAGACGGTAGTGGCCGGGCTCGGGCTGGGTCTGTTCATTTCCGAGCAGATCGTCGCCGCCCATGGCGGCTCAATCGTCGTCGAGAGTGAAATCAACGAGGGCGCCCAGTTTCGCGTTTGTCTGCCAATCCAGGAAAACGGCACATCCGACGCAACCTCTGATTGACCGTACGGTCGTATCAGCAGCTATTGACCGAACAAAGGCTTCCCATGAGCGTAGATGCACAAGATGTAGTACTCGTCGTCGAGGACGAACCGGTTATCTTGATGGTCCTGACGGATTACTTGTCAGGGCAGGGGTATCGCGTGTTGCAGGCCGAAAATGGCGAGCAGGCGTTCGAGATACTGGCGAGCAAGCCGCATCTGGACATGTTGATCACCGACTTCCGCTTGCCGGGCGGTATCTCCGGCGTGCAGATCGCCGAACCCGCCGTCAAGCTGCGCCCGGACCTGAAGGTGATTTTCATCAGCGGTTACCCGCAGGAAATCCGCGAAACCGGCAGCCCGATCACGCGCAAGGCGCCGATCCTGGAAAAGCCGTTCGACCTGGATGTGTTGCAGGAAAAGATTCAGGAATTGCTCGCCTGAATACACGACGAATGGCGCCATACCTGTAATTTCTGACAGTTGACGCCATCACGGTGCAAGCTCATAAAAGACCTCATTCGCGATTGAGGTCGATTTATGCACCGGAACACGCCCCAAATCACTGTGTATGACGCTCGCGGCGCAGTGGCGCGCACGGTTGCCTATTGCAGACGTTCTGCCGAGGATGATTCGCAGGCGTACGTTAGCCAAACCGTCGACGACTTCAAGCATCGGGCCAGCCACATTCGTGATCCGCGACTGTTTGCGCTGTTTCGAAACGATCCATCGACACCGGCCAACGAAACCAACGTCACGAGCCTGTCCGGTGCGTCGCTGTTGTCCGTCAATAGTGACGCGGGCTGGCGGTTGAGTTTGTCCGGGGCCTCTGGTCTGCCAATTGATACCTGGGATCAGAAGTTCAATCACCATCGCATCGACTATGATCAACTGTTGCGGCCAGCAGCGGTTTTCGAGCATGAGGCGGAGGGGGCGGTGCGCCGCAGCGAATGCTTTTCCTATGCTGATAGCAGCGCCGAGTCGGCATCGCATAACCGCTGCGGACAGTTGACACGTCATGACGACACCGCAGGCACCGAAAATTTCGACGAGTTCAGCCTCCTCGGATTGCCCCTGAAGCAGGCTCGGCAGTTTCTCGACACACTGGATCCGCCGGACTGGCCGGAGAGTCAGGCCCTGCGCGATATCTTGCTGGAGCCTGAGGCCGCGGTCACCCGCACGGGCTATAACGCCGTCGGCGAGCCGGTCTATGTTCTGGATGCCTTGGGCAATGAACAATGTTCGCGTCAGTCCCTGGCCGGAGCGCTTTCCGAAAGCCTTTTGAAGCTGGCGGGTGCTGATCAATACAGCAGACTGGTCGGTGACGTTCACTACAATGCCGCCGGCCAGGTAGAGCAGCAAACAGCGAGAAACGGGGTCATCACGCGCAGCACTTTCCAGGCAGAAAGTGGGCTTCTGAGCACGTTGATCGCTCAGGTTGCAGGCCGCCCCCCGCTACAAAGTCTGGCGTACAGCTATGATGCGGTGGGTAATCTGATCAGTGTCACAGACAGGGCACAGCCGATCCGATACTTTCGAAATGAGCGCATCGTTGCGGTCAATACCTACCGTTACGACTCCCTTTATCAACTGATTGAAGCCAGTGGCTGGCAGCGGATCAATGCGCCAGCAGGCCCGCATTTGCCCGAATTCGTCTCTCCGCCGGATCCCAATCAGTTGGAAAACTACCTGCAAACGTACCGTTACGACGAAGGTGGAAATCTGCTGACAATGCACCACCATGCAGAGAGTGGTCAGCGCACCGAACGTACCGCTGTGGCCGCATTCAGCAATCGCAGTTTGCCGTATACCGCCAGCGGTGACCGGCCGGGAGAACAAGAGATAGCCGCCGGGTACGACGCCAATGGAAACCTCAATGTGCTGCAAAAGCGTCAGAATTTACGCTGGGGCAGTCGCAACCAACTGCTTCAGGTCGATCAGGTCGTCCGTGCCGACTCGGCCAACGATGGCGAGTGCTATATCTATGACGGTGAATGCCAACGGGTACGCAAAATCCGCACAACCGACAGCGTCAATCTGACCCGCCTGCATGAAACCCGATACCTGCCCGGGCTGGAAATCCGTAAAACCTCCGAGCAAACCCTGCATGTCATCAGCGCCCAGGCCGGTCGCTGCACAGTGCAGGTTTTACATTGGGAGCAAGGCAGGTCGGCGCGGATCGATAACGATCAACAACGCTACATCCTTAACGATCACCTGAACTCCAGCACTCTGGAACTTGATGCCGATGCGCAACTCATCAGTCAGGAAAGTTACTACCCGTATGGCGGCACAGCCTGGTGGGCCGGGCGTGACAAGGTAGAAGCCAGTTACCGGACGGTGCGCTATTCGGGCCAGGAGCGGGATGCGACAGGCTTGTATTACTACGGATTTCGTTACTACCTGCCGTGGCGGCAGCGATGGCTGAGTGCCGATCCGGGGGGCGTTCACGACGGGCTGAATTTGTATCGTATGGTGGGCGGAAACCCGATCGGTTTCGTCGACTTGCAAGGGTTGAGCAAGACCCGGGTTACCAAGGGTGAACGCGGCAAAGCTGTAGCAGCCGGGGTGATCCGCGGGGCGATCAAGGGTATCGCCGGGAACGGGGCCAAACACTTGGCAGAAATGGGCCTTAATGCCGCCTTGGGGCAGTTGGCTCGTTATCCCTTGGCGGTCATGACTGGCGCTTCGTTAGCTTATGCATCAGCAGCCAGCGCCGCGCATGTTCTTGACGAGCGTGGAACCGGTGGTATGGGGAAACATCTGGCCGTGGGAGTGATGGGGGCGTTGGGTTTTGCCACTGGTTTTACGGGCGGTTTTGTCAATGCTGATCCGATCGGTGTGTTGAGTGACGTTGCGAAAGATCTGGGTGGGGTGACCGCTGGCAGGGTTGTTTCTCGTTTCGGGCCTTCGATTGCTTATGACGCCAGCGCTACCTTGGGATCACAAGCTATCAATATGGTCGCCAGCCTGGGCGTCAATTTCGTTGAGGGTATGTGGCTGGGGCCGGTATCGAAGAGCGTGAACCCGGTATTGAGGTCCGCCGTCAATGGCGCTTTGAAAAGCTTCGTCGGTGACAATATCCGTGCTTCGGAATTTGTCCCGGCCAGTTACAAGGAAAGCAGGCACGGCGATTCGGTGAGTTTTCCAACCCTATCGGGGACACAAAAAGCCGCAACGACATTTTTGCATGATACGGCGATGTCCTCGGTTTATGGCCTCGGCAACACTGGTATCAATAGCTTGGTGACGCTCTCATTGGGTGAAGATACCGGCGATTCATCGCTGCGAGCAGGCCTCGACAACCTTCAGCTCGCCAATGAGGCCGACGCAGTTGTGGGGGAGATAGTGCTGTCAGGTGCGCGTCTGGATGAAGTGGACGCCATCCCCAACGAAACAACCTCTAAAGCGAGCACAAGAGATAATTTGCAAGCTGCGCAAGAAAAACGAGTGGCGCGCAGCCTGCGCAAGAACGGCACGGAAATGCACCCGATGAATCCTTGACGGCGCATCACTGCCGGATCATCTCCCTGACCTTGGCGGTCAGCAGATCGAACGTGAACGGTTTGGTGATCATCTGCATTCCCGAATCGAGGAACCCGCCCCGCACCGCTGCGTGCTCGGCGTATCCGGTGATGAACAACACCTTCAGCCCCGGCCGATACTGACGGCCGACTTCTGCCAGTTGCCGGCCGTTCATGCCAGGCAGACCGACATCACTGATCAGCAGGTCGATGCGCTGCGTCGAGTTCAGAATCGGCACGGCGCTGTCGGCATCGCAGGCCTCGACAAAGGCATAACCCAATTCACCAAGCACCGCGCAGACCAGCACGCGCACGGCCGGGTCGTCTTCGACGATCAGCACGGTTTCGCCGTCCAGCGCATCCGGCGCCTGTTGAACAGTGGATTCGGGACTGGACAGTTCTTCGCCGCGAAAGCGCGGCAGATAAAGTTTGACCGTGGTGCCCTCATCGATCTCGCTGTGAATCGAGACATGCCCTCGGGACTGCTTGCTGAACCCGTAGATCATCGACAGGCCCAGCCCGGTGCCCTGGCCAATCGGTTTGGTGGTGAAAAACGGATCGAATGCGCGGTTGATGACACTTTGCGGCATGCCGCTGCCATTGTCGGTGACGCTGAGCATCACGTAATCACCGGGTTCGAGGTTGCTGTAGGCTTCCGTGAATTCGCGTGTGAGCACCTGATTGCTGGTCTCGACCACCAGTTTGCCGCCGTCGGGCATGGCATCGCGGGCATTGATGACCAGGTTGAGCAGGGCGCTTTCCAGTTGATTGGGGTCAGCCTCGGCGACCCACAGCTTGTCGTTGAGGCGCATGTCCAGTTGAATGCTTTCGTTGAGGCTGCGTTGCAGCAGTTCACCCATGGACAGCACCAGGGTATTCATCTGCACGGCTTTTGAGTCGAGCGATTGCCGGCGCGAGAACGCCAGCAGACGGTGGGTCAGGCTCGCAGCGCGGTTGGCCGACGTCACACCCAGATCGATCAGGCTGTCGAGGTCGTCCAGACGTCCACGGGCCAGGCGCCGGCGTAGCAACTCAAGGCTGCCGATGATGCCGGTCAGCATATTGTTGAAGTCATGGGCGATACCGCCAGTGAGCTGGCCGACCGCTTCCATTTTCTGCGACTGACGCAGGGCTTCTTCGTTGTGCCGCAGTTGTGCGGTGCGTTCTTCGACCTGCTGCTCAAGGGTTTCCAGGGTCGACTGCAAACGCCGTTCACTTTCACTGAGATCGACCAGCCGATCGCGGGCTTCGTATTGTCGTCGTCGGCCACGCAGGGCGGCGGACACCATACTGACCAGTGTTGCGGGATGAAACGGGCGTTCAAGGAAGGTTACGTTGCCGAGCAGATCGCTCAGGCGCGAGGAGGGGCCTTGTTCCTGACCGCCGTGGTGGGTCAGCAGCACAATCGGCAGATCCGACCAGGCGGGCTGCTGTTCCAGATGCAGGAACAGCGTTTCAAGTTCCGGCCCGCGCAACGCTTCGGCGGCGACCAGCACCAGACCGGCACCCAGTTCCAGTTCGGTACACAGCGATCCCAGATCGGGGGTGACCGTTCCTCCGTAACCGGCCTCGTTGAGGATCATCAGCGCAATCTGGCTGTCGCGACCCACGGGCGCCAGAATCAGCGCCCGTTCGGCCAGCGGCACTTGAACCGTCACAAGTGTTCTTCCTGCAACAGCGGATTACTCGCGCCGAGGTAGGTGGGGACGCCACGCAGTACGCCCTGAAAGGCTTCAAGCGGTTCGCCGATGGTCATGCCTTGCGTGGAAATGCGGTATTCACGAATGGTCGATTCGTGGCTGCCGGTGCGTTTCTTGATGATCGAGATCGCGCGGCGGACTTTGCCCAGTGCTTCGAAGTAGCGCAACAGAATCACCGTGTCAGCCAGATAAGTAATGTCGACCGGCGCTTGCATGTCGCCGACCAGACCATGTTGAGCGACGGTCATGAAAGTCGCCGCGCCTTTGCGGTTCAGGTACAGCAACAGTTCGTGCATGTGCAGCACCAGCGCATTTTCTTCCGGCATTGCCGCCTGATAGCCGTTGATGCTATCGATGACTACGGTTTTGATTTGACCTTCATCGACGCAGCGGCGCACGCGATGGGAGAACTCGCCCGGCGACAGCTCAGCGGCGTCGACCTGTTCGATCAACAGATTGCCGGTGGCTTGCAGCGCCTTAAGGTCGATGCCGATGTTTTTCATCCGTTCGAACAGCAGGCCGAGTTCTTCATCGAAGATAAACAGCGCGGCTTTTTCCCCGCGTAGTACGGCAGCGGCGGCGAAGATCATCGAGATCAGCGATTTGCCGGTACCGGCAGGGCCGAGAATCAGCGTACTGGAGCCGGTTTCGATGCCGCCGCCGAGCAGGGCGTCCATTTCCGGGATGCCGCTGGTCAATTGCAAGCGCGCATACTCGCCGCGGTGTTCAGCCGCCACCAGCCGCGGGAACACATGCACGCCATCGCCCATGATGGTGAAGTCATGGAAACCCCCGCGATACTTCTGACCACGGTACTTGACCACCCGCACGCGTCGGCGCTCGGCGCCGTAGTTGGGCGTCAGCTCTTCAAGGCGAATCACCCCGTGAGCGACACTGTGCACGGTTTTATCGAGGGACTCGGTGGTCAGGTCGTCGAGCAGCAGTACCGTGGCGTTGTAACGCACGAAGTAATGCTTGATGGCCAGAATCTGCCGGCGATAGCGCAAAGAACTTTGCGCCAGCAAACGGATTTCCGACAGGCTGTCGAGTACCACACGCGTGGGCTTGAAGCGTTCGACCGCTTCGAAAATCTGCTTGGTGGCTTCGCCCAGTTCCAGGTCAGAGGAATACAGCAGGCTCTGCTGGTGTTCAGCATTGAGCAGGCTTTCCGGGGGCGTCAGCTCGAAGATCTTGATGTTGTCATCCAGCGTCCAGCCGTGGGACAACGCCCCTTGCCTTAGTTCGCGCTCGGTTTCCGAGAGCGTGATGTACAACGAGCGCTCGCCGGCTTTCGCGCCAGCGAGGAGAAAATGCAAAGCGACCGTGGTTTTGCCGGTTCCGGGTTCACCCTCCAGCAGGAAAACATGACCGCGAGACAAGCCACCGGCCAGGATGTCGTCCAGACCTACAATGCCGGTAGCGGCTTTCGCACTGATCAACTCGTTAGAAGTAGACAAAAAATGCCCTCTCATGACTAGGGGAAGCGAGACCGTCGACTGAATCGAGCGGCCTGATTAACTTGACCCTTTGGCGTGATGGCAGTTCCGAAATTCCTTGCGAGATGTGTCGAGACAGCTGTCGAAAATGGGTCAGAGGCCTTGTTGCAGCGCTGGATCATCCGGATTGAGCTGCTCCAGCTGAGCCAACAGAATCTGCACATTCTGCAGTTGGCCGCTTTCTTTCCAGTAATTGATCAGCAAGACCCGCGCCTTGCGGTCAGCGGGGTGGCGCTGAACGATTTCCTGCAACTGCTTCTGCGCCGCTTCCAGTTCTTCGGCACTGTGCAGGGTGGTGGCGAGGTCGTAGCGGTAATCCTTGTTGTCGGGATCTAGCTCGACAGCCTTGGACAAGCCGAGCAGGGCGTATTCGCGCTGATCGTGATGCAGCAGCCAGAGACCGAGCGCGTGTTGCAGATAGGCAGAATCAGGCTGCGCTTTGAGCTGCTTGACCAGCAATTGCCGGGCGGCATCGCTTTGGCCCTGGCGGTCGAGGACATCGATCTGCATCACCAGTGCGGACAGGTTGCCGGGCTCCAGGCGCAGAGTATTGTCGAGTGCGACCTGGGCCTCTTTGAGTTCAGCGTTGTGGATATGCAGGCGAGCCAGTTGCGCGTAGTTAGTGGCGCTTTCGGGCTGTGCCTTGAGGGTCTGTTCCCAGCCATCAATCGCTTGTTGCAGCGGTGCGAAATACAGACCCAGCTCATCCGGCGTCAAGCCGAGCAGGGCGTTGATCGCGGCAAAACGCACGTTTTGATCTTCATCCTCAAGCATCGGCCCGAGCAACAGGCTGCGCTGCCCGCCCGGCACCAGTCCAACCACGCTTTTGATCGCCGCCAGCCGCACGGCGGGGGATTCGTTTTGCAGGTCGGTGTCGGCCAGCTTCAACGCCTGTGGACTCGGGTAGTTGGGCAGCTCGCCATGCAGCCACACGCGGCGCTTGACCGAGATGTCCGGACGGCCCAATTGTTGATACAACTGCCGCGCCGCGCCCGGCTCACCCGTGCGCGCGGCATTCAACGCTTCGCTGTAGCCGTGTTTGATCGCGTCGGGAATGACCGGGGAGGTGCTGCGCACGGACAACCAGGCCACGATGATGACAAGCACAAGGCCCAGGCTGATAAGCAGGTAGCGGCGAGACTGAGGCATGCAGGTTTCCGAAACAGGCGTACTTGAGCAGAGCGGCAAGCTTCGGTCAGCTCGGCCCACGAGTCAAACCCTGTGCATGCGAATCGTCCTACACACTGCGTCGACTCAGTTACCCGTCAGGCTTTCGATGCAGTGTCTACGCTTGCAGAAGTCGTTGTGATGAGTGTGCCCATGCAAGCCCTGTTCAATTATTTCAAGGCGGTGATCCATCCGGGTCAGGCCGTCCTGCTGTTTGCCCTGCGAACCATTGCGGCAGGGTTGCTGACATTGTATCTGGCGTTTCTGTTCGACCTCGATCAGCCCAAGTGGTCGATCATGGCAGTGATCATCGTCAGCCAGCCGCTGGCGGGGATGGCGCTGGCACGCAGTTTCGGTCAGGTGATCGGCACGACCCTCGGCGCGGTGGTGGCGGTGTTGATCATGGCCATCTTTCCTCAGGCACCCCTGCCATTCATCACTACCCTGGCACTGTGGCTGGCGCTGTGCACGGCGGGCGGCACGTTGCTGCGCTACACCAGTTCGCAGGCGTTTGTACTCAGCGGGTACACGGCTGTGGTGGTGGCATTGCTGGCGATTCCGGATCAGGACGGCACATTCCTGCTGGCAGTTACCCGCGTCACCGAAACCTTGCTGGCCGTGGCGTGCGTGTGTGTGGTCAGTCTGCTGACGGCCCGGCCGCAAGCCGTGGCCAAGGGTTATTTCGCCAAGGTCGATCAGGTCATCAAACTCGCCGCCAGTCACGCTGCGGCGGTGCTTCGTACCGAAGAAAGCGAGGTTGACTTCCAGCGCCGGCAAATGCAGCTGCTCGGGGAAATCAGCGCACTTGAAGGCTTGCGGCGGCACTTGTATTTCGACGCGCCGCGTTTGCGCAGCGCCAACAACCTGGTGCTGTTGCTCGGCAATCAATTGATGTTGCTCACCTCGCGTTTGACGGCGTTGCGACATCAGCGGCAGTTGCTCACCGAGCGCTGGGAAGGCGAGCTGCCACTGGAAGTCCAGCGGTTGCGCGCCGAAGAGCTGGCGGCTCTTGATCAACTGGCGGAGCAGGGACGTTCGGTATCGGCCGATGCGCGTCATCGTTTCATCACCCTGCAGAAGCAATTCGATGACTTGGCCTACGAGGCCGAACAATTGACCGAGGACATGAGTGCCACGCTGCGTTCCCTCGCATGGGCGTTGCGCTGGGAGCAGGCGCGGCTGCTGCAGCAGCTCGAACAGATCCTTGAGTTGAGCGATGCCATTCAGGAGGGGCGAGAAGCCAGTTGCCTCTATCGCGGTCAGGCGAGCCCGCTGCACCTGGATTTCACGCTGGCGTCGATGAACGCCATCCGCGCTTTCACTGCGTTGCTGGTGGCGGGGCTGATCTGGATCGAAACCGCGTGGGACGGCGCCCGTGGCGGGATGATTCTGGTGGGCATCCTCTGCTCGCTGATGGCGACGTTTCCGCGACCATTGCTGGCGGCGCAGAGCTACGCACGGGGGTTGGGATTGGCGTTGCTGGTGTCGGCGCTCTATCAGTTCATGCTGGTGCCTTCGATCAGTGACTTCGAACCGTTGGCGCTGATGATCGCGCCGTTGTTGTATGTCATCGCGGTGGGACTGGCGAGCCCTGCGACGGCCGGCATCGGCATGGGACTGGGCTTGTCGAGCTTCCTGATGATCGGTCCGCAGAATGTCGGTACCGGGCAGAACACTGCCATTCAATGGTTCGAGTTCGCCGGGGCCTATGTCAGCGCAGCGATGCTGGCGTTGATCGTTTACGCATGGATTTTCCCGTTCCGCCCGGCGCTGCGCATTCGTCGTTTGTACAACGAAGCGCGCGAACAGGTGTATGCCTTGAGCAAGTTGCCGGCCACCGATGAACAGCAATTTGCCTTTGAAAGCCGCATGGTCGACCGCCTGACCAGCATGCTTGGCCTGCTGCCGGCGCTGAACAGCCGCGCCATGCAGCAACTGTATGAAATCAGCCTGGCATGCGTAGCACTGGGCGTAGCAATGCATCAATTGCGACAACAGGCACAGAACAACGCGCTGCTGACGGACACCTTCACTCAGCGCCTGTCTTCGGCCCTGCGCAAGACCGGGCGTTTTGTGGCCGGGCGGCAGGACGTTCAACTGGCACCCTTGCTCGACACACTGCACGTATTGGGCGATGAACTGGACGAGTTGCACGTCGCCAGTCACGAGCATGTCTGGTCGCTGTTTCGTATGCGCGTGGCCTTGTTGATCGTCGTGTCATTTCTGCAGCGCCATGGTGAAACCCTCCAGCGTTCTGTCCCGGAAGGAGAAGCAGCCCTTGCCCATTGATTTCGAGATCGGCGGCGTCTATCTGCCGCCCATCGCCCAGGCGTTATTGTTGGCCATACCGATATTCATGGTGCTGGATTGGGCGTTGCGGCGCTTGGGCGTACTGCGTCTGGTCTGGCATGAAGCGCTGTTCGAAGGTGCCTTGTATGCCTGCGTCTGTGCCACGCTGATTTTGCTGATGGGAGCCTGAGCCTTGAAAGTGTTACTCACTCGCTTGATAACGTTGTCGGTGGTGTTGCTGGCGATCGTGCTTGGCTGGTTTGCCTGGGAGCATTACACCCGCGCGCCGTGGACTCGCGATGCCCGGGTGAGGGCGGATGTGGTGACGCTGTCGGCGGATGTCTCCGGGCGCATTGTCAGCCTCGCGGTGCAGGACAACCAGCATGTCGACAAGGGCCAACTGCTGATGGAGATCGACCCGGCGCGTTACCGCCTGGCAGTGGAGCACTCGCGCCGCGAGGTGGAAGTGGCCAAGGCAACGCTGGGGCAGTCGCAAGCGGCGATCGTTGCCAGCGAAGCCTTGCTCAAACAACGGCAAAGCGAAGAACGTCGGCGGCGTACGCTCAAGCAGGGTTTCGCGATTTCCGGGGAGGAATGGGAGAAATCCAGTACCGACGTGGCGGTGGCTCAGGCCGACCTGTTACGCAACCAGGCGAATCTCGGCCTGGCCGAGGCCAATGTGCAGCTGGCGATTGCCGCGTTGACCCAGGCCGAACTGGATTTGCAGCGCACCCGTGTCGAGTCACCGGTCAGTGGCTATGTCACTAACCTGCTGACTCGCGAAGGTGACTACGCAGTGAGTGGCGGCGCGTTGTTGGCGCTGGTTGACAGCGATTCGTTCTACATCAGCGGCTATTTCGAAGAAACCAAACTGCCACGGATCGAGGAGGGCGATCGGGTGCGGGTGCAATTGATGAGCGGGGAGTCCTTCGGCGGTACGGTGCAGAGCATTGCCTTCGCCATTGCCGACCGGGAAAACGCGCCAGGCAGTCGGCTACTGGCCAATATCAACCCGAGTTACACCTGGGTGAAACTGGCACAGCGGGTGCCGGTGCGGATCGACATCGATGGCGACTATGCCGGCAAAAACCGCCTGCGGGCGGGTACCACGGCCACCGTCACCGTTCTGGAAAACCCCCAATCTGAAGAACACCGTTAACCCTGTGGGAGCGAGCCTGCTCGCGAAAGCTGGACCAGCCCCGATGGTGTGTCGCCTGAAACAGCGCATTCGCGAGCAGGCTCGCTCCCACAAGATCTCATTGATCAAAAAGCATAAAAAAAACCCCGCGACCGAATGATACGCGGGGCAAAAAATTTGGTTGGTTGCGGCCAACCAAAGGAGCTCTTTAACAATCGATTACTTGCTGGCCACTGTCTCCGGTTGCCAGCCACCGCCAAGGGCTTTGTAGATCGCGACGATGCCGCGATACAGGTCGACTTCGGCCTGGGCCTGGCTGTCTTCGGCGTTCAGGCGCTCACGCTGGGCGTCGAGCAACACAAGGAAGTCGGTCGTACCTTCGCGATAGCGGATTTCAGCGAGGTCGGCCGCCTTGCGGCTCGATTCGCTCTGACGGATCAGCGAGATCAAGCGTTGCTGACGCTTGCCGTAATCACTGAAGGCGTTTTCCGACTCTTCCAGGGCCAGCAACACTTGTTGCTCGTAAGTCGCCAGTGCGCCTTCGGCTTCAGCATCGGCGCCGCGCAATCGAGCTCGCACGCTGCCAAGATCAAATGCTGCCCAAGTGATGCTCGGGCCGAGTGCCCAGGCGTTGGCCGCCGAGGAACCAATCTGCGAACCACGCCCGGCCGTCCAGCCGAGGAAGCCGCTGAGGCTGACCCGTGGGAACAGATCGGCTTTCGCCACGCCGATGCGCGCCGTGGCCGAAGCCAGTTGGCGTTCGGCGCTGAGGATGTCCGGACGGCGTTGCAACAGTTCGCCCGGGTCACCGATCGGCAAGGCTTTGGCAATCGCCGGCAAGTCTTTCGGGCTCAGATCGACGGTCAGCTTGTCCGGACGCTCACCGAGCAGGGTGGCGATGCGGTTTTTCTGCCGAACCTGTTCCGCCTGCAACTGCGGCACGCTGGCTTCGACCGAGGCCAGACGCGCATCGGCCCGCTCGACATCGAGCTGATCGCCAACGCCGGCGTCACGCAGGCTGATGGTGATTTTGCGCGACTCCTGCTGGTTGTTCAGGTTGGCCACGGCGATCTTCTCGCGCAACTGAGCGCCACGCAGTTGACCGTAAGCGTCGACCAGTTCGGCAATCATGGTGACTTGCAGTTGATACAGGTCGGCTTCGGCCGCTTGTTGGTCGGCGTCGCTGGCTTCCAGATTGCGCTGGATGCGCCCGAACAGGTCAAGCTCCCAGGCCATGTCCAGACCGAGGTCATAGCGTTCGCTGTTGACCCGGTTGGTGGTCTGGCCGGGGATTTGCCCCTTGGCCAGATCACTGCTGGCGCGGCTGGTGATGGTCGGCATCGCGTCGTTGCTGGCGTCGTCGCGGATCGCCCGGGCGGCTTTCCAGCGGGCGAACGCCACGCGCAGTTCACGGTTGCCTTGCAGCGACTGGGTCACCAACTGGTTGAGGGTTGGATCATCGAATTGCTGCCACCAGATGCCTTCGAATTTCGAACGGTCGAAGTTCTTTTGCCCGGCGGCGCCGTCGGTGACGGCCGTGATAT
The DNA here is from genome assembly GCF_902497745.1 of Pseudomonas fluorescens. Classification (GTDB taxonomy): domain Bacteria; phylum Pseudomonadota; class Gammaproteobacteria; order Pseudomonadales; family Pseudomonadaceae; genus Aquipseudomonas; species Aquipseudomonas fluorescens_BM. The sequence goes on along the minus strand of NZ_CABVHJ010000028.1, from coordinate 40,538 downwards.
TGGCCGCCTCCGTGGCTGGGGTCTTGTAGTCGGGGCCGACGGCGCAGGCACTGAGGGCCAGCACCAGCAGACTCGGCAGGAAGACTTTCAGACTCATTGTTGCGCCTCCAGTTTCAGAGCTTTGGCCGCTTTGCGGGCTTCGCCGCGTTCGACAAAGTTACGGATCAGTACGTAGAACACTGGCGTCAGCAACAGACCGAAGAAGGTCACCCCGAGCATCCCGGAGAACACCGCCACACCCATGGCGTGACGCATCTCGGCACCGGCACCGCTGGAGAACACCAGTGGCACCACACCCATGATGAACGCGAAGGAGGTCATCAGGATCGGCCGCAGACGCAGACGGCAGGCTTCCAGTACTGCGGCGAGCGGGTCGAGGCCTTCTTCCTGTTTGTCCTTGGCGAATTCGACGATCAGAATCGCGTTCTTACACGCCAGTCCCACCAGTACGATCAAGCCGATCTGGGTGAAGATGTTGTTGTCACCGCCCGAGATGATCACCCCGGTAATGGCCGACAGCAGAGTCATCGGTACGATCAGGATCACCGCCAATGGCAGGCTCCAGCTTTCGTATTGCGCGGCGAGCACGAGGAACGCCAGCAGTACGCAGAGCGGGAATACGAACAGCGCGGTGTTGCCGGACAGGATCTGCTGGTAGGTCAGGTCGGTCCATTCGTAGGTCATGCCGTTCGGCAGCTCATCTTTCAGCAGTTTCTCGATGGCTTTCTCGGCCTGGCCGGAGCTGTAGCCCGGGGCTGCGGCACCGTTGATTTCTGCGGTGATGAAGCCGTTGTAGTGCATCACGCGATCCGGGCCCGAGGTGTCGCTGACCTTGATGAAGGTCGCCAGCGGGATCATTTCGCCTTTGTTGTTGCGTACTTTCAGTTGGCCGATCTGATCGGATTCGAGGCGGAACTGCTGTTCGGCCTGAACGTTGACCTGATAGGTACGCCCGAAGCGGTTGAAGTCGTTGGCATATAGCGAACCCAGGTAGATCTGCAGGGTGTCGAAGATGTCGCTGACGGCCACGCCGTGGGTCTTGGCTTTTTCACGGTCGATGGCGGCATCGACTTGTGGCACGTTCACCGTGTAGCTGGTGAACAGCCCGGCCAGTTCCGGCACGCTGTGGCTCTTGTTGATGATGTTCATGGTTTCTTTGTACAGCTCGTCGTAGCCCAGGTTGCCCCGGTCTTCGATTTGCAGGCGGAAACCACCAATGGTGCCCAGACCTTGTACCGGCGGTGGCGGGAAGATCGCCATGTACGCCTCTTGAATGTTCGCGTATTGGCCGTTCAAGGCCCCGGCGATTGCACCGGCGGACATGCTCGGGTCTTTACGTTCGTCGAACGGTTTCAGGGTCACGAAGACGATGCCGGCGTTCGGGCTGTTGGTGAAGCCGTTGATCGATAGGCCCGGGAACGCTACCGCGCTTTCCACGCCTGGCTGTTTCAGTGCCAGGTCGGACATGCGCTTGATCACGTCTTCGGTGCGATCCAGGCTCGAGGCGTCCGGCAGTTGTGCGAAAGCCACCAGGTATTGCTTGTCCTGACCAGGTACGAAACCGGTCGGCGTGCTGGAGAAACCGAAGAAGGTCAGCACCATCAAACCTGCGTACAACAGCAGGGCGATGCCGCTGCTACGGATAACCCGGCGCACGGTGCCGACGTAGCCATGGCTGGCGCGGTCGAAGAAGCGGTTGAACGGACGGAACAGCCAGCCACCGAAGATCTTGTCGAGCACCTTGGAGAAGCGGTCTTTCGGTGCGTCATGGCTTTTCAGCAATACAGCGGCCAGCGCTGGCGACAGGGTCAGCGAGTTGAACGCCGAGATCACTGTCGAGATGGCGATGGTCAGTGCGAATTGCTTATAGAACTGCCCGGTGAGACCGGAAATGAAGGCCGCCGGAATGAACACCGCACACAGCACCAGCGCCGTGGCAACGATCGGGCCGGTCACTTCACGCATCGCCCGTTTGGTGGCTTCGACCGGTGTCAGTCCGAGTTCGATGTTCCGTTCGACGTTCTCCACCACCACGATGGCGTCGTCCACCACAATACCGATCGCCAGTACCAGGCCGAACAGCGACAGCGCATTGAGCGAGAAGCCGAACAGGTGCATCACCGCAAACGTACCGATCAACGATACCGGCACCGCCACCAACGGAATGATCGAGGCGCGCCAGGTTTGCAGGAACAGGATCACCACCAGTACCACGAGGATCAGTGCTTCGAAGAGGGTGTGAACCACCGCCTCGATCGAACCGCGCACGAAGATCGTCGGGTCATAGACGATGCTGTAGTCCATGCCTTGCGGGAAGTTTTTCTTCAGCTCGTCCATCTTGCCGCGAACATCGTTAGAGATGTCGATGGCATTGGAGCCTGGACGCTGGAAGATCGGGATGGCCACCGCCGGCTGGTTGTCCAGCAACGAGCGCAGCGCGTATTGGCTGGAGCCCAGCTCAACGCGAGCGATGTCTTTGAGGCGGGTGATTTCACCGTTGTCGCCTGCGCGAATGACGATGTTTTCGAATTCTTCCTCGCTGACCAGTCGGCCCTGAGTGTTGACCGACAACTGGAAGCTCTGGGCATTCGGGGCAGGCGGCGCACCGAGTTGGCCGGCCGCGACCTGACGGTTCTGCTCACGAATGGCGGTGACCACATCGGTCGCAGTCAGATTGCGCGAAGCGGTCTTGTTCGGATCGAGCCAGACCCGCAGCGAGTAATCGCCCATACCGAACAGCTGCACGTCACCGACACCATTCAGACGAGCCAGCTCATCCTTGATGTTGAGGATCGCGTAGTTGGACAGGTAGAGCATGTCGTAGCGTTTGTCCGGCGAGGTCAAGTGCACAACCATGGTCAGGTCGGGCGAGGCCTTGTCGACGGTGATACCGATGCGCGTCACTTCCTCGGGAAGCTTCGGTTCGGTACGGGTCACCCGGTTTTGCACCTGGACCTGCGCATTGTCCAGGTCAGTGCCCAGAGCGAAGGTGATGGTCAGGGTGATCTTGCCGTCGGCGGTCGACTGCGAGGACATGTACAGCATGTTCTCGACGCCGGTGATGGCCTGCTCCAGCGGAGCGGCCACGGTTTCACCGATGACTTTAGGGTTGGCGCCCGGGAAGTTGGCACGCACCACCACGGTTGGCGGCACGACTTCCGGGTATTCGCTGATCGGTAGCTGGAACAGCGAGATCGCACCGGCGATCAGGATCAGCAGCGACAGCACCGCTGCGAAGATCGGCCGTGAAATGAAGAATTGGGAAAAATTCATCGGAGTTGTCGTCCCTTAACCGCGTGGGGTCGTAGCAGCCAGCTTCACAACCGAACCGGACGCACCTTTGGCAGGGGCGACTTTGGGCAGGTTGCTGGCTTCCAGCGCTTGACGTTGTTGAGCGAGTGCCGCGATGGTCTGTTCGCTGGCCATCGGCACCACTTCAGGGGTGACCGGGGAGCCAGGACGAACCCGTTGCAGACCCTTGACGATGATCGTGTCGTCTTTGTTCAGGCCATTACGGACGATGCGCAGGCCTTCGATTTTCGGACCGAGTTCAACGGCGCGATACGCGGTTTTGTTGTCCGCATCCATCACCAGTACGAACTTTTTACCGAGGTCGGTGCCGACCGCTTCGTCATTGATCAGCATGGCGTTGTAAGTGCCGCTGCCGACCAGTTTCAGACGTGCGTACAGACCCGGGGTGTAGGTGCCGTCGCGATTGTCGAACACCGCGCGACCACGGATGGTGCCGGTTTTCGGGTTGACCTGGTTGTCGACGAAGTTCATCTGGCCGAGGTGCGGGTTGCCGTCTTCATTGGACAGGCCCATGTACACCGGGGTGGTCGCGCCACGCTGACCGTTGCGCGCGAGTTGGGTGTATTTGAGGAACACCCGCTCATCGGCGTCGAAGTAGGCGTAGACGCGGTCAGTGGAAACCACACTGGTCAATGGCGTGGTGTCGGCGGTCACCAGGTTGCCGGCGGTGATTTCGGCACGGCTGACGCGGCCACTGATCGGTGCGGTAACGCGGGTGAAACTGAGGTTCAGTTTGGCCAGATCCAGTTGCGCTTGCAGGGCACCGACGGCGGCGCGGGCTTCTTGAGCGGCGCTGGTGCGCGAGTCGGCCAGTTCGGCGGAAATGGCGTTGCTGGCGCGCAGACGTTCACCACGACCAGCCTCGTTTTCACTGCGAGTGGCGTTGGCGCGGGATTGGGCTACGAGCGCTTCGAGGCGGCGCACCTCAGCCTGGAACGGACGCGGATCAATCTGGAACAGCAGGTCGCCTTTCTTGACCAGTGCGCCTTCGGTGAAAGCCACCTCGTCAATCTGGCCGGAGACCCGTGGACGGATTTCAACCGTTTCTGGCGCTTCGAGGCGCCCGGTGAATTCGTCCCACTCGTTGACCGGTTGTTCCAGCACCTTGGCCACGCTGACTTTCGCAGCGGGCATAGTGGCGGCAGTCTCCGGAGTCTTGCCGCAGGCGCTCATCACCAGTACGGCCAACATGGCCAACGGGAAGCGCAAATGTTTGAGTGACTGTTCCATGGATGCATCCGCCAATGTATTGAAGATGGGCGGATGATGCTCGGCGGGGTGTGATGGCACGAATCGAATGAAGCAAAGGTAACTATCATTCGGAATGATATAAGACCCGAACGAGCCCTCTAGCATGCACCTTTCGTTAGGTGGCTATCAATCGGCTTGATGGCAATTCTCTGTTGCCGGTCGTGCAAAAGTCAGGGCCGAGGCTGCGCGGCGAGGATTATGCGGGGATTAAAAATGCCGAACCCGCCATGGCGGCGGGTTCGACAATGTGATCAGAGCTTCGGCAACTGACCAATGCGGCCGATCATTTCCGTGACGATCTGCAGATCCAGCTGGAATTGCTCCACGGTCTTGAACTCGCCATCGGTGTGGCCGGTGTACTTCACATTCGGCATGGCCAGACCGAACTGCACGCCATTCGGCAGTTCATGCACCGAGGTAGCGCCTGCGGAGGTGCCGAACTCGTGTTTCATCCCGAGGTTTTCCGTCGATACCGCCAGCAGAGCCTTGACCCACTCACCCTCAGGGTTGCGGTACATCGGCTCGGCAATCGAGTAATCGAAGGCAACGGCGACGTGGCTTTTCTTGCTCCACGCCGCCAGTTTCTCAGCGATTTCAGCCTTGAGCTTCTCCGGCGACTTGCCCTTCGGCACGCGCAGGTTGACCGCGAGTTTGAAGGCTTTGTCATCCATGCCGACGTAGGTCAGCGACGTTGTCAGCGGCCCCATGAAGGCATCGGAGAAACCGACACTTAGCTTGTTGCCCAGGTAATCCAGACCCCAGTTGTCGGCAGCATAACGCGCGGCATCGGTGATGTGGTTGTGCTTGAACGCGACTTTGCCATCAAGGCTATTGATAAAGACCAGCATCCGCGCGACCGGGTTGACCCCGGATTCTGGCTCGGAGGAGTGCGCGGATACGCCAGTCACCGTCAGTTTGACGTCTTTGCCGTCGACCTTGGCGCTCACCTGGAAATCGCCGCCATTGCGCTTGGCAAACTCGTCGCCGGCCTTCTGCAGACTGGCGGCCAGTTCGGCAGGCTTGTCGGTGACCAGTGTGGCGACCGACGCCGATGGAATCTGGTTGGTCGCCAGGCCACCGGTCACCGAGATGATTTCCGCACCTTTGCCTTCACCTTTGCGCTTGGCAAAGTTGGCCATGACGGTGCCGTAGCCTTTCTCGGCAATCACCACCGGATAACCACCATCCAGCGCCAGGTTGTAGTTCGGCGTCGGATTGCGTTCGAAGTAGTAAGGGATCGCGTCGCCCGTGGTTTCTTCGGTGGTGTCGACCAGCAGCTTGAAGTTGCGCACCAGCGGCAGCTTTTCTTCCTTGATGACTTTCATGGCATACAGCGTAACCACGATGCCGTTCTTGTCATCCTCGGTGCCGCGACCATACATGCGATCGCCGATCAGGGTGATCTTGAACGGGTCGAGGCGGGTGCCATCCTTGAGCACCCAGTTTTCCGGTGTCACCGGAACCACGTCGGCGTGCGCATGAATGCCGACGACTTCATCGCCACTGCCGTCGAGGGAAATCTCGTAGACGCGGTTGTCGATGTTGCGGAATTTCAGATTGAATGACTCGGCAAGACTTTTGATCTTCGCGGCGATCTTGATGAATTCCGGGTTGTCATGCTGATCGACGCCGTCCTTGCGATAGGTCGGGATCTCCACCAGTTCGCGCAGGGTCTCGGTGGCTTCAGCGCTGTATTTCGCGCGCGTGTAGATACCCAGCAGACGATAAATTTCGTTCTGCTGATCGGCCGTCAAAGTCTTGTTATCGAGATAAGCACCAATGGCCGGGCCGATGTCGGCGGTTTTCGCCAGATCGCTCTTGCCCAGATTACCGATGAACTGGCGGAAATCTGTGGCTTTGTCGGCGCTGTAGGTCTTGAGAATCTCAGCGCTCTGCTGCGGGGTGATATTGGCTTGCGCGGGCGCAGTGAACACGGCAAGACCGGCCAGCATCAAAGTGGTGGCAGCCAGTTTTTTGAAAGGGACATTCATTACGAAGGGCATTCCTTTGCAGGGCAGTGAGTCAGGCGTGTCTCAAGTTGAGACACATACACTTACAACCTAACACCGTGCCAGAGCCTTGCGGGAGTCCTGAAAGGGGATGTGTCGCACAAAAACGCAAAAGAGGCGCACAAATGAAAAAGCCCGGGGACGGTTCCCGGGCTTTTTTATCGGTGCAATCAACTGACGACCAGAGCTTCGCCAATTCCCTGCGCCAGGCTCAGCAAAGGGCGGTTATCTGAAGATCTGTTCAATCATGATCCTGGCCGGGATGAATAACGTGTTCGTGTAATAGGCCTCATACCCATAGGCAGTTATGCGAACTTTGCACGGGATTGAAGCTTGCGATGTCAGCAACGGTTTGATGGCGTCGTAGTCATTCAAGTCGCGTTGCGTTCCATCCGGATTGGTGTAGTAAAAAATCAGATCGGAGGAAAACTTGTAATTGGGCCTGGCCTGACTGCTCGCGTTCACTCGGCCTTCGGCTTTTACCGCGATTGAATGCTCAGACGAAAACTCCATATCACGATTCAGAGAGCAGATCAGGGTAGGGCTGAGCTGGTTGGAATTTTCGTAATCATTGAAAGCGTTCTGCAAATCCACAGTGGAGTTGAAGTTTGCTGTGAACAGGTTGGCGGGGCCGAGCTCAAACGACGATAACGTGAGGTCGGCGGGTGGAATACTGGCCGTTTTTACGCAGCCAGTGCAGAGAAGAACGCCAAGGTAAATGACCGTGCGGAATCTGTTCATTGGCCGAAGATACCGTTGATTGAAGCAAAAATCAGATCGTAGGCGGACTTCGTCCCTTGCACCGGCTCTATAAACAGCCATTCAGCAGAAGCATGGTGTTGATCAATGGTTTTATTGCTGATCGGATCTGCCTCGATAATCGAAGTGACGTTTAGAGTGAGTTTGGTTCTATCATGAGCTGGCCTTCATGTATGCACCTTTCTGATCACTCGCTGGATACTGCTCTTATGAGAGACCTGCCGCCCACCGCGACCCTGCGCGCCTTTGAAGCTGCCACCCGGCACTTGACCTTTACGTCGGCCGCACAGGAGCTACATGTGACTCAAAGCGCGGTCAGTCACCAGCTCAAGCATCTTGAGGCCCTTTGGGGAGTGCAGTTGTTTGAACGTGGCAAGGCGTTACGTCTCACAGCAGCGGGGGCTGCGCTGGCGCCCATCGTGCGGGAGTTTTTCATCAGTCTGGAGGCGACGTTGGGTGATTTGCGCGAGCAAAAAGACAGGGTTCGACTCAGCGTCAGCACCACCTATTCCTTCGCGCTCAAATGGTTGCTGCCACGCTTGCCGCGTCTCGCTCGTCAGCACCCCGAGCTGCTGGTCTCGCTGGACACCACGGATAAGATAATCCACTTCTCTCACGGCCAGGCTGATGTTGCGATCAGGCTCGGCAGGGGCGATTACCCTGGTCTGCATTCTGAGTTCCTGTTTGGGGAGCAGGTATTTCCTGTGGCCAGCCCCGAATTGCTGCGACGCGTCGGGACTCCGCAAAGCCCCGCAGAACTGTTGCATTTCCCGCTGCTGACGCGCGATGGTGCCGAACTGGTACCAAAATGGGAGGTATGGTTTCAAGCCGTCGGGCTGGCCTATTTGCCGCTCAAGGAGAGCGTCAGATTTGGCGATACCAACATGACGGTCGAGGCCGCCTTGCTCGGCCAGGGCGTTGCATTGGTGCGCAGCGGGCATGTCGAGAACGAAATCAGCGATGGCCGTCTGGTGCGGCTGTTCGATGTGCCATTCCCGTCACCGCTGGCGTATTACTTCGTCTGCCCCAAGGGCATCGAATCACAACCGCACATCGCCAGCTTTCGCCAATGGTTGGTCAGCGAGGCACTGAAAGTCCAACGACCGGATGAGTGAGTCATGAGCATTCGTTCATGCTGGGATGAGGAGGCTTCGCTTTAGTCCCGGTGCCGCATTGCCTAAAGTGGCGCATGCCTGTTCATATCATCTTCCTCGTGCTTTTCGCCGCGCTCCTGCATGCCAGCTGGAATGCGCTGCTGCGTAGCGGCGCCGATCGGTTGTGGTCGATGACAGTGATGTGCATTGCCATCGCGATCACCAGTATCGTCGCCGCAGTGTTCATGGATCCACCCGCGATTGAGAGCTGGGGCTACGCGATGCTTTCGGGGTTGCTGCATGTCGGCTACAACCTGTTTCTGGTGCGCAGTTACCGGGTCGGCGACCTGGGGCAGACCTATCCGATTTCACGTGGATCGTCGCCGGTGCTGATCACCTTGGGGGCCGCCGTGTTTGCCGGAGAACGCATCACGCCTGACGTGTTACTCGGTATTGCGCTGGTGTCAGGCGGGATTATGTCGCTGGCTTTCAGAGGGCGCAGTCTGTCTGTTCCCAGCCTGCCTTATGCGCTGGGAACGGGCGGTTTTATCGCGGCCTACAGCGTAGTCGACGGTATCGGCGCCAGGCTCTCCGGCGCGCCGCTTGCCTACACGGTTTGGATGTGCGCCCTGTGGGGAGTGTTGATGCCGGTGGTCTACATCGGCCTACGCGATACCCGCAGCTTGTTCTGCGTCCGGCCCGGAACAGTGACCGCATTGGTCGGCGGGCTGGTCTCTTTGCTCGCCTATGGAATGGTCATCTACGCCATGAACGAAGCGCCCCTGGGCGCGGTATCGGCATTGCGCGAAACCAGCGTGCTGTTTGCGGCGTTGATCGGCTATGTGTTTCTCGGCGAGACGCTCACCGCTCGGCGGATACTGGCGTGCGTAGTGATCGCCAGCGGCACTTTCATCATCGGCTGATACAGCCAACGGCTCAGGAGCAATGTTTCATGCGCAACGTCTCGCAGGCACCGCTGATTCTGATTACGGGTGGAAGTCGTGGAGTAGGGGCAGCAACGGCCCGGCTGGCCGCCGCAAGAGGTTATGACGTGGCGATCAGCTACGTTGCCAACGAGCCCGCAGCGCTGGCCGTGGCTGCGGATGTGGAAGCATTGGGGCGCAGGGCATTGGCGATGCGGGCCGACAGTGCGGATCCCCAACAGGTGGCCGATTTGTTCGCGGCCATCGACCGCACGTTCGGACGCATCGACGTACTGGTCAATAACGCCGGGATGCTGGCGCCTCAGTCACGCCTGGAAAAGCTCGGTTTCGAGCGGATGCAGCGCATCTTTGCGGTCAATGCCATTGGACCAATTCTGTGTGCCCAACAGGCGGTGAAGCGCATGTCTTACCGTCACAACGGCCCGGGCGGCGTGGTGATCAATGTCTCATCGGCGTCGGCGCGCCTTGGCAGCCCCAATGAATATGTCGACTATGCGGCGTCAAAGGGAGCCCTGGAGACGTTCACCATTGGCTTTGCGAAGGAGGTCGCACGGGAAGGCATACGCGTCAACTGTATTCGCCCCGGACATATCTATACCGAAATGCACGCCAGTGGCGGTGAGCCGGGGCGGGTCGATCGTGTCAAGGACTCCATCCCCATGGGGCGGGGCGGACAACCTGAGGAAGTGGCACGCGCGATTCTATGGCTGGCGAGCGCGGAGGCATCATTCGTTACCGGTACATTCCTCGATGTAACGGGGGGTAAATGAGTCGGTGGCAGGGATCATCGACTAGCTGCGTTCGGCTTGCCTCACCTTGCGACTCAACCCAGGCGTCTTGCCCGTAATGCGCTTGAATGCACGACTGAAGGCGGCCTGGGAGGTATAGCCCAAACGCTGCGCCACCTCTTCAATCGGCAGCCTTTCAAGGGTCAGCCACTGGCTTGCAAGCCGCATGCGCAGTTCGGTGACATAGCGCAGCGGGGCCATGCCAATCGTCGTCTGGAAGCGGTCCGCGAAGACCGAGCGTGAGGTATTGCAGTGCTCTGCCAACTGCGCAACAGTCCAGTCGCGGCCCGGTTGTTGATGGAGCGCAAGAAGTGCACCGGCCAAGCGGGGATCGCGCAGTGCGGCGACCAGGCCGGAAGCATTCCCGCAAGCGCACTCCACCCAGCCGCGAACGACCATGGCCGCCACCACGTCGGCCAAACGCGCGAGGATACCGGCGTAGCCGACGCGTGCGGCGCTTACCTCGCGCTCCATGGTGGTCAGAATCGGCACCAGCCCGGGGTAACGCTGGCCGCCGGCATCGATCAGCATCAGGCCCGGCATCAACCGACCAAGGCCATGAATACTGCCCAGCTCAAACTCCATACAACCACTGAACAGAATAGTGTTCGGAGTGGCGCTGGCATCGGTTCCGGTATCCACCGCGCTGACGGTCTCACCCAAGGGCGCGCCGTCTAGACGATCGATGTCCTGGACAGGCGCGCCCTGATGGGAAAACAGTTGATGGGCCGCGCCATGGGAGATGAACACGGCGTTGCCGGCAGACAGCGCGTAGGTGCTGCCGTCCTCCATTCGCAGTACCGCATTGCCGACGGCCATGAAGTGGAACCAGGCGTGCCCAGGTTTTTCCGCAAAGCCCAAACCGAAGGTTGGACCCGTCTGGATGCGCCGGTATTCAACACCACGCAGGCGCATGCCGCGCAACAGTTCGTTGATGAGGTCCGAGGAAAGAACAAACTGATCTGCAGGCATTGTTCAGGTGTTTCGATCAAGAAGTAGAGACTTTGGATCATAGATCATCCGGTTTTCGGCGCCTAGACTTCGGTTCGCAATGAAGATTGGGAGATCCGTGCAATGACTGACTGTGTATGTAATACCGTGTCCGACCGCCATTGCGGCGTTGGCGCGGACGTAGAACCTGCGGCACCCGCGTGGATGGCCGTCTTCTCGTTGGCAATGGGCGTGTTCGGATTACTGACCGCTGAGTACCTTCCGGCCAGTTTGTTGACGCTGATGGCTGCCGAACTGGGAGTGTCCGAAGCGCTGGCTGGCCAGGCGGTAACGGTGACCGCCGTAGTGGCGCTGTTCGCTGGCTTGTTAGTACCAGGCCTGACCCGGGGCATCGACCGACGTTGGGTGTTGCTGGGTTTTTCCATGTTGATGGTCGCCTCCAATCTGTTGGTCGCCGTTTCCTCCAGCTTCGCGGTGCTGTTATTGATGCGCATCTTGCTGGGCATTGCCCTTGGCGGGTTCTGGAGCATGGCGGCGGCGGTAGCGATGCGCTTGGTGCCGAGTGCCTTGTTGCCCCGGGCGCTGTCGATCATTTTCAGCGGCATTGCCATCGGCACGGTAGTGGCAGTGCCACTGGGCAGTTATCTGGGCGGTCTGTATGGCTGGCGCAGCGCGTTCTTTGCAGCGGCGGCGGTAGGCGTGGTGACCCTGGCTTTCCAGGCGTTCACTCTGCCGAGTCTTGCGCCGCGCCGGCCGGCACGTTTGCGCACCGTACTCGAGGTGCTGCTGCGCCCGGGTATCGCCATGGGGATGTTCGGTTGTGTGCTGGTGCACAGCGGGCACTTCGCGATGTTTACCTATGTTCGGCCATTTCTTGAAGGGACTACCGGCATCGGCGCGCAAGGGCTGTCCCTGATGCTGCTGGGGTTCGGTGTGGCGAACTTCGTCGGCACGCTGTTGGCCGGCAGGCTGCTGGAGCGCTACCCGCTGGCCACTCTGGTGCTGATGCCCGCGCTGGTCGGCGTTGCAGCACTGGCGTTGGTGCTGTTGCCGGCCTCGGTGCCGGGGCAGGCAGTACTGCTGGCGGTCTGGGGCATGGCCTTTGGTGGTGTGCCGGTGGCGTGGTCGAACTGGGTCGCCAGCGCGGTACCTGATCAGGCGGAAAGCGCCGGAGGCATGGTCGTGGCCTCTGTGCAGTCAGCCATCGCCACCGGCGCCGCCGCTGGCGGTGCAATGTTCAGCCTCGGAGGCAGCGCAGGCGTATTCGTAGCGGCAGCCGTGCTGATGCTGCTGGCGGCGTTGCTGATTGCCCTGCGTGTCCGTGTCCCTTCTGGTCATGACGTTCGCCAGTCCAAACCCGCGTTGCACCTTTGAGCCGGTTTGCCAAGACGCCTCGATTCCATCCGTAATCAGGCATTAACCCATGAACAATAAGACGTCTCACCAAGGACGCTTCCAATCGGCGGATGGTTGCTTGGCCGACTGAGGGTCCGGCTGGAGGGGGGCGGACCATCATGGTGCTCACCTATCCCATCCCGATAATGGTGACGCTGGTTTAACCGCCCCAAGGCCATCACTAAAAGGCAAAGTGATCAGCTAAACAGCCTCGCCCGACGCCCCCCTAGAGACTATCCGGATCGCCGAAAAACATTTTGACTAGGCTCTAGCATGATGGTTTCAGGCTAAAAATATTTGGTCTTGCCCCCAGTGTTGCCCCCAATCGCCGCCGGTAGGTTCCTGGTGTAGATGTCTCTTGTAGGTAGCTCTTGTTGGTGCCCAGATCGGTAGCTAGGGTGCGGTTCTGCGGTTCATGATGCATTCCTGAAGCAGGGGCTTTTAGCTCACTGGATCATCGGTTCGTGTGACCAGACCACCAGGATTGCAGAGTCGATTTACGCGTTTATTGGGAGGATAGTGATCAAATATCCGAACAATTCACGTCCCGCCATGATCCGCAACCTGGGCGACATCTTAGAAGGGCTCGCTATTTCAGGTAGCATGGTGGAAGCCTCTGCGGGCCCGGCCGGGCCTGCCCATGAACTGTTTAGGACTTACATATGAACAGGCATTCGGACGCCTTCATTCAGCTCGATCGTACATTCTCCAAAATCCTGCTCGCTTCTGATGCTACCGATGACACTGACCTAGGCGGCCTCCATGGTGGGCAAGGGGAACTCTCCTGGCTTGACCTCCTGGGTCACAATCGAGTGGTTCTGTTGTCCGAGGCGGGTTCAGGAAAAACTGCTGAAATCCGTAATGTCGCTTTAGAGCTTCGCAGCCAGGGCAAATCCGCATTCTTTCTTCGCATCGAGAACGTAACCGCGGACGTTGAAGACGCCTTTGAGGTGGGCACGCATGAAGAGTTCGAGGCCTGGATCGATTCAGGCTCTGAGGGCTGGCTGCTCATGGATTCTGTCGACGAGGCTCGGCTGAATGATCCAAAAGATTTTGAACGGGCAGTTAAAAAGCTTGCCCGCCTGACCCGCAACATTGCATCCCATATGCACGTACTCATCACCGGACGAAGTACAGCATGGCGCGCAAGGACAGATCTTGCGCTTTGCGAGACGGCCTTTGCATTTGAACCTGCAGCTCGGCAAACATTTGTCACAACGGATGACGGCTCTGGAAATGTTGTTCAGACGGTACCAAGCCAATCACAACCGGATACGGCGTTCCTCCTGGTGACGTTGGATGACATCCATGGTGAGCAGGTTGATCGCTTCCTAACGGCCACTGGCGTTCAAGACATCAAAGCATTTCGTGCAGCAGTGGATCGCAAAGAAGCATGGTCGCTCACCACACGCCCTCTGGACTTCCTGGAACTCGTCGACTTCTGGCTTGAGCACAACCGAATAGGCTCCCGCTTGGAACTGATGCAGAGCAGCATTAACCGCCGCTTCGAAGAACGAGACCAAGATAGGGCGGAACAAAAGCCCATCGCCCCGGATAGACTCAGGGAGGGTGTTCGCCTGATCGCAGCGGCCACCACACTGGGGCAAACTTCTGCAATTCGCGTCCCGGATGGAGACGCCAATAAATCTGGAATTCCGATTCGCGACGTCCTTAAGGATTGGAACGACACAGAATCAGCAGCATTGCTGAGCCGGCCAATTTTTGAGCCTGGTATCTACGGGACAGTGCGTTTTCACCATCGAACTGTCCGCGAATATCTAACAGCCGAATGGCTCCACACGCTCATTCTTGGTGCGGCGTCACGAGTTAAGATCGAGAACCTATTCTTCCGGACGCAATACGGGCTGGAGGTGATCAATCCATCCATGCGCCCAGTGCTGCCGTGGTTGGCGCTGTTAGATGAGCGCATATGTGCTCGGCTAGAGGAAGTTGCTCCAGAGGTGTTTTTTGAGGGAGGCGATCCAGGACAACTCCCTCTGAGCACTCGTCGTAGAGTGCTGCGCAAAGCGTGCGAGCACTTGGCGCAGCCGGCTCACAGCTGGACGATGACTGACTATTCGGCCGTACAGCGATTCGCGCACCACGATCTCACTGAAGACATCAAAGAACTTCTGGCGCAATACGGTACCTACGATGACATCGCCTGGTTCCTTCTAAGAATGGTCTGGCAGGGCGAGGTGATTGGCGCGCTCGAAGAGACGAAGCGATTTGCCCTCAATTCCCCGCACAAACACACCCGCATAGCTGCAATCCGAGCAGTGATCGATCTTGGGACGCCGCAAGATCTCGCAGACATCCGCATAGGCCTGTTGACGGGTGACTCGAAGGTGAACCGGGACTGGTTAGCTGAGCTTGTGGATGGACTTCCGCTCGACAACCAGTGGCTTCCCTGGCTGGTGGAGGCGCTAGAGCGATCCGCGGACAAGGAACGTTTTAGCGGTAGGGACGACTTGGCGACCAAGCTTTCATCATTGGCAGCAGAATCGCCGCTGGAAAGTCTTCCCAACTTCATTCGCGGAATCAGTGCGCTGCTGAACAAACCACCCACTGAGACCCAGGGTTTCAGCACTATTTCTCAGCGATACAGCTGGCTTGTCGAGATTGCCGGCGTAGGCGTGCTTCGTTTGCTCCAGGCACGCGATCCGTCAGCGCTCGACGAGTCAGTTCTCGCGATCCTGAGTATCCTTGCCCAGATGCATAGCCACGAAGAGCGGGCCGCTCGTGAGCTTGGCGAAGCACTCAGGGAAATCGTGACTACGTGGCCTCAACTCGACTACCAGCTTTTCTGGTACGACGTTGCCTTGGCTCGGAAAGGACAAGTACATCGCGAGCCTGTAGTTAATGTTTGGCAATTACTCGGTTTCCAGCCATTTTGGTCGCTGAATAGGGAAAACTTCGACGTCGCCTGTGATCAGATCGTTAGCCTGACTGAAAATGACGACCGCCTGATGGCGCTCAGCATGGCATTCAATATCTACTCGCAACATGGAACCCCACCCTCGTGGAAGGTCAAGCTCCAACAGGTGACCGAGACCCACGTCGACCTCCGCGAGAAGCTTGAGCTGCTGCTGCATCCACCTGAACGGCCCGTGGAGGAGTGGGAAACCCAACAGGCTCGGTGGAAGCAAGAAGCGGCCAAACGCAAAGCTGAAGAAGAGGGAAATCGACAGGCGTGGAGAGAAGGGCTCGCGGCCAATGTGGGGTTGATTAACAGCTCTAATCCAGGCGTCATGAACCGTAATCAGGCGTATCTGATGGAACGGATGCGTGAAAACTCCTCGTCATTGAACACTCGAAGTACCGGGCATTGGCAATCACTCATCGCGGAATTCGGCACGTCGGTGGCACAGGCATTCCGAGACGGTGCCGTCAGATTTTGGCGGGAATATCGTCCGAAGTTGCTCTCCGAAGGGGCTGCGCCGAATTCAACGCCATATCAGGTGATATTTGGACTGATTGGTCTGGCTATCGAGGCTGAAGAACAGCTATCTACGTTCTCACAGATGTCCACTGAGGACGCAAAACTCGCTATCCGTTACGCCCTGCGCGAGCTGAATGGCTTTCCAGACTGGCTTGGGGAGCTGGCTAGGATTCACCCACTGCAGATCCAAGAAATTGTGTTGCGCGAGATCGAATATGAGTTAGACGCAGAGTATTCGGACTCTTACAACAACGAGGCGATTCGCAAAGTGCGCTCATCTGGTGACTGGATGTGGGAGGTCTTAGCTGTCCCACTCCTAGCCCGGCTAGGACACCCCATCAAAACCCTCGAGGCGCTGCAGCGAGTGTTGGGCATCGTACAGAACTCGTCAGTTGATGATGAAACCTTGGCGGATCTTGCTTCCAAGCGAGCAGTGGAAGAAGTCGACCTGGAAATGGCGCCGAGCTGGTACGCCGTGTGGATCGGCACGAATCCTGGGATTGCTATCCTAGCGCTGGCTGCCCGAATCGACTCGCTGCCATCAGACGCAGAAAAGGCGAAGTTCGCGATGCTTTGCTTGACGGCCATCGTGGGGAGCCACACTAACAGCCGCTGCCGCCAGAACTACAAAACGGTAGAGCATGCCAAGACTCTGTACCTGCTGACCCATACTCATGTACGGATCGAGGATGACATTGACCGGACGGGGGGAGGTGTCTACTCACCAGGCCTGAGAGACGACGCCCAAGACGCTCGTGATGGACTTCTGGCATTCATTCGCGAGACGCCGGGGAAGGAAGCATTTCTTGCCTTGGAGGAAATCGCCCACGCACATCCCGCGGAACGGCTGCGGCCATGGAGCGCTTATTACGCGCAGCAGAAAGCTACGGCTGATTCGCAGACGCCACCCTGGGAACCCGCAAAGGTCATCGAATTCCATAACTCATTGGAAAGCACGCCGTCCACCCATCGAGAACTCTGGAACTTGGCCATCGATCGGCTGCTGGATTTGAAGCATGATCTCGAAGATGGCGACTCGAGCTACGCGGAGCTTTTGTTACTGACCAATCAGGAAACCTCCGTCCGGAAGTTCATTGGTAACTGGTTGAGAGATCGCGCGGCCGGGCGGTACGTCATTCCGCAGGAAGAGCAGCTGGCTGACGACAAGCGCCCTGATTACCGATTCGAGAACAGCCAGGTGTACGCGCCAGTACCCGTGGAGCTGAAGCTGTCGCAAAACTGGAGTGGGCCTGCACACTTCGAACGGCTCGAGAATCAGCTCTGCAGAGACTATCTGCGCGATGTCAGCTCAAGCTGCGGCATCTTTTTGATTGTCGATCATGGCGGCCAGGCTACCTGGGAGACCCCGAACGAGGGGCCGGTAAGGTTTGAAGGCCTCGTCACGGCACTGCAGGAGCACTGGCTGACCATTGCCTGGAGGTTTCCCAGCGTTGAGGACATCCAGGTCATCGGAATTGATCTTACTAAGCGAGGGGGGCGGGCAGCGTTGAAAGCCATAGAGGCCAACCGAGCTCAAGTGGAGGCGACCCGAGGGGGCAGTGGGATGAAGCCTTGAGTTAAGCGGGGCTCTGGTCACTGAGAAATAAGTGCCACGACCAAGACGCAATGTTTTATAGGTCTGATTGAGTGACGATGGCAAGACTCCAATCGTCACCACCTCACTGAGCATGATGAGATCGCTCGGGCGCAACCCTTTTTGAGCCCACCTTGTTTCAGGGTAACCGTCCGGCCATCCCGCGTTACGGTGCCTTCCGATAACTCGTTCCCACACGTTCATTCAGTCGTGATTGAGATATCGGGAGCAACGGGACAGGCTACTGGCTGATTTTGAATGACCCACATGTTGCCTCCGAAATCACCCGTAAGGTCATCATTTTTTGAATGCTAGGGTGGGTCAATGAATTCCGGTAGCCTGGTTCACAATCCCATCAGCGCCGACAGACAGTGATCATTGGCGCTGCCCAGTAACCAGGAGTGGACGGCATGTTGGTGAAGCTTGACCTGAATACAAATGACCTCGAAACCCTGCTCAGGCAAGCGCGAGGATTTCACCCCGAAATGGATGATGCGCGAGAGAAGCAGCGTCTCACAGAGGCTCTCGACCAGCTGGCCGACGCTTTGGAAATGGCAATGGGTCAGTCACAGCTATAAAAAGCCATCTACACGGCACTGCAAGGCATGGCATGGCATTACGCCTCTATCGATCTGGGCTGGTTAATCAGTCCAATCTCCAGACGCGCTTGATGGCGCCTGCGACCACGCATCCTGCATTCGAATTCATGTTGATGTTTATAAGGACTTAAATGGACTTTTACGTTGTTGGTCGAGATGATCGATTTCCCCCGACCGCCAGAAACTGCGCATATTTAAAATATGACCGATGGAACGACTATGATTTCGTGACGATGTTTTACGTCATCATCTACGACCAAAGCGGCGTCGAGCATGACTTAGGGAATGTGAAGATAGGTTTTCGCGGGCAGACCAAAGACACCAGTACCATGTCGAAGCTGCAGCGTCACTTTCCTGAACTGTCGGATGAGTTCTTTTCTCTTGGCAATAACGTTGAGTACTACAACAAGCTTGCCAACAGCGTACCTAAGCCGCTCGCAAAAGAGTACGTAGCGGGCATGAGAGATCTCGCGGCAAACCCTGAATTGCTTGAAAGCGTGATCGATGAGGAAGTTCTTTCTATATCACTGCTACGAGACGTGAGTCTGCCGAGCATCAAGCAGCAGTTCGTGCGCGTCTTGAGCGGTGGTGCGGTACGTACGAACTATGACTTCATTTATGAGAAATCAGGAGGGGAGGATACGGCAGGCATTGAGCTGAAATTCAGTGTGGAAGCCGACTCGGCACCTTCCAGCAATGTCCATGCACTCATTGGGCGAAATGGCATTGGTAAAACAACGATTCTCAACGGGATCGTAAAGGCCGCTCTCGGCCAGGGGAATACTCAAGATAGGCTGTACCATACTGGGCAGTGGCATATGGAGCGTATTCCCATCACGCGTGAGTATTTCAGCAGCGTCGTCTCTGTGTCCTTTAGTGCCTTTGACCCATTCAGTCCGCCGCCAGATCAACCTGACCCATCAAAGGGCACATGCTTTTATTACGTGGGCTTGAAACGCCCCACTGAGCATGGTTACGAACTGAAGGGATCTTCGGAGCTTAAAAGCGAATATGTAAAGGCACTGCAAGCGTGCTTCAGAGATGATTATAAAAGGCGCATGTGGGAAAAAGCCGTAAAGAGCCTGCAGTCGGATGACAATTTTGCCCAGATGGAAATGCTGACCCAGGTGGAGCTGTCGAGTGCCAAGTACATTGATGCAGCCGAATTGCTATTTTCCACGCTCAGCTCGGGGCATGCCATCGTCCTCCTGACCATTGCCAAGTTGGTTGAGCGGGTAGAGGAGAAAACACTGGTTCTGCTGGACGAGCCCGAAAGCCACCTTCATCCGCCTTTGCTGTCCGCTTTCATCAGGGCCCTGAACGATTTGATGCTCGATCGCAATGGCGTGGCAATCATTGCCACACATTCGCCCGTCGTGCTTCAGGAGATTCCGTCCTCCTGTGCCTGGAAAGTCAATCGAAAGGGGCTCTCTGCCGCCGCCAAACGCCCGCAAATTGAGACATTTGGAGAAAATGTTGGCGTACTGACGCGCGAAGTCTTCGGCTTGGAAGTTCAGCTGTCCGGTTTTCACACCATTCTTCAGGCTGCGGTAGACGAAGGCGAAACGTTTGACAAAATTCTTCGGAAATTTGATGGGAGATTAGGCTTCGAGGCCCAAGCTATCCTGCGAGCTCTTATTGCAGACCGTGACTCGAAGGCGAACGACAGTCATTCGAAGGCGACCCCATGAAGAGAATGAATATTCAGGACTACGAGCCTGACTTCTCCTTCCGCCAATGTGTATCGGCAATTAACGAAGTATCTGACAGAGATCGGATGCTGAGCGAAATAGAATTTTTCAAGACCGCGGCGCTGGCTTACCTTGAGCATGCAAAAGCAGGCTCAGCCTGTACGATTCCTCCTTTACGAACAGCGAGAGGGGAGGATCCAATTGTCGTCGCTGACATAAAAAAGTCCGAGCTTGTCAAACTGTATGAATACTACATGGTGAAACGAGAGCCTGGACGCTCCCTTTATAACGCCATTCTAGTATCTGCTCATGATGTTTGCCCTCTTTGTGGGCTGGCTACGGATGTTAAGACACTCGATCATTATCTGCCAAAGGCAAACTACCCGCAGCTTTCCGTGCTGCCTTACAATCTCGTGCCTGCCTGTAGGGACTGCAATACTGATAAGGGCAATCCGATCATCACCGATCCTGCGCAACAGCATATCCACCCTTATTACGATCAGGCGTGCTTCCACGAGGACACATGGATCAAAGCCGAGGTCACTCACGAAACGCCCTGCGCTATTCAGTATAAAGTGTGCCCGCCTGATGAGTGGCTGGAGGTGAATAAAAAGCGAGCTTCGAATCACTTCGATTTTTTCAACATCGCACGGCGTTATCGAGTGCGCGCTGCCGAAGACTTGGGAACCCTGGTTGATCAGCGAAGAGGCCATATGAAAAACCTGGCGCCTGAGGTGTTCCGTGAGCAACTGCGTTCCGTTGCGCAAAGCCAAAGCCTGCCCGCTAATCATTGGAGAAAGGTCATGTATAGGGCTTTGGTGGATGATGAATGGTTCTGCAGTGCTGAGTTATGAATCGAGCCGTAGTTATCGCAGCAGGACTGATGGCCCGGGAGCGTAAGCTTTGACCACCAAGGTGGTCGTGAACAAGTGAATGAGTGGCAGGGCGCCAAGCCAGCGCCCGATGCTTTTGTCCAGTTTGAGTTGAGGCGCCTACCACTTGGTACCGCGCCGCAACTCATGACCGACGCACATGAGTCGAAGGACGACGGAGCATCCACCGTCTTTTCAGAGCAGGTCTGCATGTCAACCTGCGGGCGATACTAGACCGCAGTTGACTCTGAAAATCCAGGGGCAAGCAGTGCGTTATCCACGCCTACAAGCACCTCATGATTCCTGAGCCACAGTCGGTACTCTGGGCCTCTGAGGCTGTGATCAGGTGAGCAGTCAACACTCCACTGGCGCAGGGTGTAGCCGGCAGTCAGCGCTTGAACAGTCATCCTCAGCACGCCCTCCTGCATCTCGTAGTCCAAGTGAGTTACTTCAGGCCGAGGTTGGTCAGGATGATGCACCATTTCCAGCGTCACCTGATGGTTCCATTGGTTATCGGATTCCCGCGTTTCATAGTCCAGTGGCACGTCGTTATCGAGAATCCGCGGCTCGATGATCCGGGTGACAACAAAGTCTCGGAACTCTTGCGTTTTGCGATCAAAGCCACGTACATGCCATCGCAGCCCGTTGTCTACCAGCACATGCGGCACAATTACGCGCTCGCTTGCACCGCTTAAAGACTCGTAGCGGATGAGTAAGGGCTGCCGTTGAAAGATGGCCCGCGTCACTACGCCCAGCGTTTCAAGGCTTGGATTACCCAGGCGTGCGGGCTGCAGAGCAGGCACCCCTGCGGCCCACACACCAGGAAAACCGTCCGCAAACCCCTGAGACAGCCAAGTCATTACCCGTTGCGAGCTGAAGCTGTACATGGGCTTGAAGCTCGGGGTTATGAAAAAGGTCTTGGCTCTGACGTCGTAGCTCAAGTTGCCTGGATTCAAGCTGGTATACAGGGCCAGATCCCGGGTCGCTGACGCAGCCTTTATCTGGAAACGCCTCACCAGCATCTGCCGTCGCACTTCCCCTAGAAACCACAGGTTCAGCTCGATGTAGGCAAGGCGCTCCTGCTGCGCCTGCGAGTGATCTGCAATGTCTTTGGTCATCAAATCGTCTGCGTTCTATTTTCTGGTTGCGATGCTTAGAGGCATAAAGCTAGTATCCGTCACACCACCTCATAATGATTCGGTTCTGGCTTGGCCGGTGCCAACGGCTCGACAAGGAATTCGTGGGCTGAATATGAACGACCTTTCTAACATGGCAGAGCCTCCTAACACGAGGAATGGTGACCTGGTCGATCTGACAGCCCACCAACGCAACTTGCTGCTCTTGCGCCCGATTTTGCGCCTTGACATCAATAAGTCGATGCACCGCGGTGACGATGATTCCAAGGTGTTGGAGGGGCTGGATACCAATTACCTCTGCCTTGCCTCGCTTTTCTACATGATGGAAGGTGCTGCAATTAATCAGGGGTACACCCTCACCGAGGTACGTGATCACTTGATGGTCACCGCCGGCAGTATGCGCGCCGAGCTCAGCGAGCCCGCCAGATTGCGTGTGGCGGAAGTCGTGCTGGATACGTTGAGTAACGCCACCAATAAATACGCAGCACACCGTGAATCGTATTTTCACGCGCCCTCCGGTGAGACCAAAGAGTTCACCTTCAAGCTGGTTCGCTTGGAGCAGGATCATGAAGGTACCGTGCGCTTCACCCCGACCGAGCAGGGCTATGTAGTGCTCATGGGGATGCTAGATCTTGAAATTGAGGATTATCAGGTTCTCATCGAAAAGATGCTGGTTCACCTCATCGAAAACGGACGTTTTGAGCAAGCACTGGAGCTCGCGAATCGCGCACGTTTGCTGTCAATTGAGCACCGACAAATGATCCGAGAGATGATTCGCCAGGCCAATCGTTCACCGGGCACTGTAAATTGGCGCAAAGACATCAGCCCGCGGTTGAGTGAAGCACGCCATCACGTCTCAGAGCGCCAATCGGTCGATCATCACATGATGGAGTCGCTTGCCACCAAAATTCGCGGCATGGACAACCCGAACGCCATCGCCCCACTGGCCAAGCTCAACCTTCAACTGCAACGCGCCAACCTGCAGCGTTTGAACCTGCTGAATGACATTGGAGGGGCGGGTGATCGTTTTCTTCAGGGGCAGGCGTTGGGCTTTAGGGCTCGGCGCCGCTCTGGCTTGCCCGACATAGACCTTCAGCTGCTGCCAGCGCTCATGGAAAAGCCTCTGAGTGCAATCTCCAGCGTCACAGAAGACCTTTTACTCAGCTTCTACCCTGCAGTCCCCCCCAAGATTTTTGATTTGTCGACCTTATTGGATGCGCTTTTGGAGCGACGGGACGCTTACGTGTACGAGGGCGACGAAGAGGAAGTCGATGGGGAAATTGCAGAGTTTGTGCAGATCCCCAATCCCTTCTCGACTGAGGTTATTGCAACGGCCCTTGCATGGCTCGACGTGAAGATGCATTCCGGGCAGACCTGGCACCTTGGGCAACTGATCGAACTCGCTGAGCGTGAAGGCCTGTCGTTCGTGGAGCGTAAAGCTGTTGCCTACGAGCTCTATCGAGCCTACGCCGACAGCGAGTCACGCTACCCCCATCTTCATGCCCACGTGAGCGGTGAGTTCGAAACTTCCGTGGTATCAGGCGACGACCTGAAATATGTCATCAAGCAGGAGAGCAGTAATGAGCAGCAGTGATAGCCAGGATGCAGCCACGCTGCTCTACAAGGCAATGGCGGTCGCGGCCAATCCTGCAAACGACGCAGACTACCGGCATTTGGTGGCAAGGTTTCGCGGTGAACGCCTGTTCGCGGAGGTGGTCAACGGAGTCGCTGCCGGCATGGAGTTGGTCATTCTCGACGTGAGTGAGCGAGGGTTGGTGATTGCTCCTACGGGCAGAAACAGCCGCTTTTCACTGCGCCCGTCTGACTTGCGGCGATCCATGTCAGAGCAGGACAAGGTAGCCATGGTACTGATCCATCTCGCGATTGCTGCAGTGTTCTATCCCACTACAGACCACATAGAAGACGAGGGGCGAGCCCCATTTCCGAGCACCTTGGCCGAGATAAGAGACAAGGTTCTTGCCATCGCGAATTCCCTGCGTTCATCCGCTGAAGGCGATAGTTACGCCGCGGAACAGCTTCGCCCGGGCTGGAGCTTCCTTCTGGATCTTCCAGTGTTCATACCTGGTGCTGAGCGGGCGTCAATGAAGTCTGTGGATGGGATCGTGAGGGTTTGCCTGCTTCGGCTGCATGACTATGGGTTGGTCAGAAAGGAGGGCAATGAGGAAATGCGCGACAAGACCATCTTTACGCCCACACACCAGCTACGCGTGCAGTTGCGCGAATTGACCCTACCGAACCTCTTTAAAGCTGTCGCCGCAGCTGCCGCTCCCTCCAATCAAGGATGACCTATGCGCATTTCAAGGATCTACGTAGACCGGTTCGGATCCCCCACCAGCTGGTATGAGGAGATGACGTTCGACCTGTGTGACCCTGCAACAGGCGAGCCGATCGACAGTTGCATGAACCTTGAGAATGCTGGGGGCAAAACCTCACTGCTCTCTTACATTTTCAGCTGCTTTGAGCCCAAGCAGGAGCGCTGGTTGCAGCATCTGCAGTCCAAATCCCACAGTTTCAGGGATTACTTCTCCCGCGATGTCAGGCCATCCTTCATCGCCATTGAATGGGTGATGCCTCCACGTAGCGCTAACGGGCAGTCTTACCGAGTGGTCATCGGTCAGGCAGTTCAAGTGAAGGAGGCCGCAGACCGGGCGTCAGAGGTTGATCGCCGTTTTTTTGCTTTTGAAGCCAGCTCTGGCCTGGCATGGGAAGACTTGCCGGTTCCGGGCCTTTCCCTCGCGCCGGTTCAGTCGATGCAGGCCTTCTTGAATTGGGCACATCAAAACGCTCGGCTGGAGAGCCAGGGCGACTTCTACCTCACCCACAACCAGGGAGAGTGGGTTTCGCACCTGGAGCAGCGCCGACTGATCGACGTTGAACTGCTGAGCATGCAGCTGTCCTTTAACAGCCGTGAAGGGGGAAGCGAAGAGGGTTTTCTGTCTTTCAGCTCCGAAAGCGACCTCGTTACGAAACTGTTGAATTTGTCGATGAATCAAGAGCACACCAGCGCGCTCAGAGACATGGTCGTCCAGACGATGGATAGGCTTAAGTCAAAGCCAAAGTATGAAGCCCGCTTGTACGAACTGCAGCGCCTTCAGCAGGCCATGACACCCTTCGGAGAAAGCGCAGCTGCCTTCCTTGGAGCCAAGGCCGCTCTGTTGGCCGTGGAGCAGGATGCGGCTGACATCGTATTCACGATGCGTGATCAGATAAGTGCCCTGGATGTGCGGTTGACGAAGGCGAACAATGCAGTCGACCAGCTTGAGCAACTCGCAAGCAAAGCAGATGACGAGGCGGCTTTTGCCAAGCGTAATCACTTCTCGCTGCAGAGGCTCAAGCTGTCTCGTGAAGATCAGGCCGCCAAGCAGCGTACCGATGAATTGCAGCAGACATTCAAAGCTGGATTGGTGCGGCTTGACTGCCTCAACGGTGCGCTGGTCAAGCGAGACATCTTCAACGTGGAGAAGGTGATTGCCGAGCTGGAAAGTCAAACAGCTGCGCTCAAGGAAGAACTGAGGCCTTTTGAGAACGAGGCCTCTCAGAACGGCGCCATGCTTCGTTTCCTGATTCAACAGCACACTGACAGGTACCAGCAAACACGCTCTTCAATGCTTGCGCAGGAGACAGAACTGAAAGCGGGCCTCTTGCGCATCGCTCAACAGCGAAACCAGTGCAGCAGCAGGGTGGCTGAGCTCAGTGGCACGAAGGGGAAGATTGAAGAGCGTATTCGGGCAGCGAACCAGATACTGGACGGGTTGATCGAAAATGGCTGGCTGCTGCCAACCGATATCGACGTGAGCTCAGCGATTACGCGTCTGAGGACAGTCATCACCGAGCTTGAATCCACGCTCGATGAGTTGCGTGAGCAGCGGCTGGTGAAAAAAGCATGTTTAGATGATGCGCAAGCGCAAACCTCTTCGGCCCAGCAAGACATCACTCATGCGCAACATGCATTGACTACGTTGAAGCAGCGCCTGAACGAATATGATCGTAACGTTGAGAACTTGCACAATGACCCTGTTTTGACCTTGTTGGTCGACGGTCAATGTGATCCTCACTCGTCCGCACTGGTCACTCATGTTCAGCAGTTTATCGAGTCGACCCGAAGCGAACTCTCTAACTGCGTCATCCGCCTCAAACAGCTGCACGAACAGCAGGAGTCGATCGAACAGACCGGCTTGGCCGGGCGCAGTGATGACGTTGATAGGGTAGTACGTGCGCTCAACTCGGCTGGCATACGCTCTGCCAGGGCAACCAACACCTATGTCGCTGATCTGCGAACCGACGCTGAGGAGGCGAGGGCGCTCGTCTTGTCAGATCCGGCGCGGTTTCTCGGTGTCAATGTCGCGAAGGAAGAGTGGAACAAAGCGATTCAAGTCGGACAGTCCCTGCAGCTGCCCCTCTCCCTGCCTGTGACGCTGGCAGTGGCGAGCCTGGATGCCGAACCTGCTTCTGAAGATCGTTGCGTCTTCGGGCCAGAAAAGGACTCGCTTTTCAATAAGGCCGCTGCCGCCCAGTTGTTGGTAGATTGCCAGGCCCTGATCGAGCAGACCCACGTCGAGCATGACGCTTTCTCTGCCCGGGAGAGGCAAGCTCAGTCGGCGCTTGCCTCCCTTCAACGCTTTCAGCGCGATTACACGCGCGAGGCTATTCAACAGATCGAATTGGAAGTTGAGCAACGCCAAGAAGAAATCGAGTCTGCGACGGCGAAGCGGACTGCGCTGATTGAGCTCACTGACCGCTTGACTCATGAGCTTGAAGCGCTGAGTGCGCGTATCGAAGCGCTCCCGGCTCAGATTCAGGCCCACGAGAACGGCCTCAAGCGTCTGTCTGATTACGCGGCCAGCTGGGAACCCCAGGTTGAAGCGGGGCGTCGAGAACTGCTAGAAATCAACCGAGAGATGAATCAAATCACCGCGTTGCTGGATGAGCTTCGGGAGGATGAAGGCGTTCACTCACTGAGATTGGAAGAGGTTCGCCTGGATCTGGTTGACGTTGCCGCTACTGTCTCCGAGCTACAGCGTGAGTTTGGGCAAGTTACGCGGTATGACGCCGATTTCGACGCCGAGGGCTGTCTACAAGAAACGGGATATGACCTCAGCGTCATTCGGACGCTGTATTCAAACGCCATGAGGATGCTGACCGCGGAGGAAAACCATAAGCTCGGCGTCGTCAGTTACCAACTGAGAGACCAGCGCGACCGATCTACTCAATTGGCAGCGCTATTCCTCAAGGAGTATGGCCGTCTTGACGACGCGTTCATCACGGAGCTCGCCCTGAGTGAGATCGACATCGGAGCAGAAATCGACTCGCAGAAAAAGCTGAACACACGGCTTGATGGCGAGAAGGAGAGAGCGGTTCATGACGCAGCTGTAACGGGCTCAGTGTTGAACAGTTTCATCCGCGAGCACGCCCCTGAAGAGCCTTCAGAAGACATGCGCAGACTCGGTGATGAGGAAGTCTCCAATGCCTTGGAGCGTGAGTTGGCTGCTGCGGTGGCGCGAGGCGCTGAGGCCGAAACTCTTCGCCGGCAAATCACTCAACAACGTATCGACAGCGCCGCCGATGAGAAGCGCAAGGATGCCCTGGTCGTCCAGGTCAATTTTGTAGCGTCGGCATTCCCTGCTACCAATGCCGAACCCAAACTGAT
Organism: Pseudomonas fluorescens; assembly: GCF_902497745.1. GTDB lineage: Bacteria > Pseudomonadota > Gammaproteobacteria > Pseudomonadales > Pseudomonadaceae > Aquipseudomonas > Aquipseudomonas fluorescens_BM. The sequence goes on along the minus strand of NZ_CABVHJ010000028.1, from coordinate 13,033 downwards.
CCCGCTGGACGGAGATATCCAACGGCGCGTAACCGCTTTGGTAGAAATGCGAACCGCGCGAGATGCAGCAGTGAAAAACTGCAGTATCGAGACAAGCAGGGCGCATCGAGACTTGGTTAGGGTCGCCACGCACAGCGATTTCATTGCCGTAGAGCCTGAGGTCTCGATGCACATCAGTCAGGACGATTTTGACAAAGCATGTACCGACCATGATCGCTTGGCTGAAATGATCCATGACCGGATTGCTTCGGTCATGGATCAGCTGAACGAAATGATTCCTGACTTCGAGAGCTGCGTGAATGAGGTCTACAACCAGGCGACGTCGGCGAGCTCTTTGGTCAAATATGCCTCAGGAATCACCATGCCCGCCGGAACGCCTTATGTGGGTGGCAAAGAAATCCTGAAGATGTCGGCCAACCTTTCTGCGAAGAGCTCGGAGCAGCGCAAGCTCGAAATCCGCCACTATCTGAACAGTCAGATCGAGGATGGCGTCGTCCCAAGCAGTGGGGCGGACATCATCACGCAGTGCCTGTTGCGCTTTACGAACGAGAAGTCGTTTGGGCTGCACATGCTGAAAATGGAGCAGAACATCGATTTTCAGTATCAGCCTGTGAATGCCATGAAGAAGTCAGGTGGCCAAGGGACTGTCATCGCGACGTTCCTCTACATGCTGGTCAGTCATATGCGTGTGAGCACACAGACACAAGCAAAACGCGGCGGTGGCGGGCCCTTGCTTCTGGACAACCCCTTCGCAAACGTCCAGACCAGAGCCCTCATCGATGCGCAGAGAAAGCTGGCAACCAGCCTCGGTATCCAGCTGATCTGCTTTACCGCCAATGCGGATGCCAACATCCTCGAAGGGTTCAGGCGGATCATCCGGCTTCGTAAGGCCGGCGTTAATAGCAAGACAAAACGCACGCATATCGAGATGGCCAGGGCGACCTTTGCTGAGGCGGCGGTATAACCATGAGCGCTGCATTTTTGAAAACGCTTGGGCTGGAAGCAGGGAAGCGCGTGACGCTACCGACGCTCAGAACCCTCTGGCTTGCAGCTTATCCGGAGCAGGTCGAGACGCCGAACCGGGATGCTCAGTTGCTCGAAGCGTTGCGGCTAGGAGAGTCTGAGGGTTTGCTGAAATTACCCGGCGCGAGGGGCTTCGAAAAGCTTGGCCACCCTCCAATGCCCAAGGCCATTACCTTGTTGCGAGAAGAAAAGCAGAAGTCGACATTCGACTACAACAGCGTTTCATGGCTGCCGGAGATTGGGTTCTGGCCTAGCCTGTCACTGAGCGAGCAAGCAACAGCTTTTATGGTCAACGAGTGGCTGATCAAGCGCCGCGGTCGATTCCTGCAGGTGCCGTTGCGTGAGCGGTCGCTGGAAATTTTCGGGGATGAGAAATTTCTCGACGCCCGGGTGCGCAATGGAGCGCTCTTTGGTGGTCGCATGCCCTTAAGTGTCATTGGAGCGATGCGGGTTGAGCACCCGCTTGCTTACCGACCTTCAGACGCCGTTGGAGCACCTGTGCTCGTGGTCGAAAACCACCACACGTTCTGGAGCCTGGGAGAGTGGAACGAGCAGGCCAAGCGCTACAGCGCCATCGTCTATGGTGGTGGAAATACGATTTGCGCGTCCGGTCTGGCTTTGCTGGAGGTCATGAGAGAGCGAGATGCCCAAAGTGCAGAATACTTCGGTGACATCGATCCTGAAGGTCTGAATATTCCCTTGAAATTCAATCGTTTGCATCGACTTCAATTGACGCCGAGCATTGGCTTTTACCGCCTATTGCTAGAAGTGGGGCGGCGCCGGGATTCTGTGTCACTGAACGCTGAACACCGACATTTAGTGAAATCTTGGTTGCCGGATTTCTCTGGGCAGATCACTGAGCTCTGGGAGGAGGGGTACTGGTTACCTCAAGAAGGTGTAGGGCTGGAACAACTGATGAAAAGCTGATACTCAACGCCAACGCGTAACGCTGGAAATAACGTAATGAAGGTTCTAGGACGGGGAATCCGAGACTCGACCTCAGCCATTGTTTCGCTATCCTCCGGATCGCAAATGATAGGGAACCTCGCTGTGAACATTGCTGATCTCATTGACAACGGGTGAGTTTTCGATGAGGGAGACTGTTGGACCTTAGGCTGGGGGCATCCTTTTCAAACCATCCAAAGCATGCCCTCAGATGTGCCCCCAATGTAGCAATCTACCGGAAGTGAATGGAGCTCCATGGTTTGTGGAAAGGCAGAAATGATCAGCCGAACAGCCTGCCAGACGACGTCTAAAGACTCTCAGGGTCGCCAAAAAACATTTTGACTTGGCTCTAGGACGGTATTTTAAGGCAGAAAAATATCAAATATGCCCCAATTTTGCCCTCAATTGCATCAGTTTTGCGAGTGATCGCGAATGGCGATTTCTTCCATAGACCAAGATGGATTCGGATGGCTTTCAGTGTACCTTCATCTCAGATTGGACTGTTTGGCATCGATCGTCGGTTGGTGGAGGTAGAGGGCGTGGCGCGTTTGAGCACTGCTTTTCGGGGTACACCTGAAATGATGTTCACTGATAGCATGTGGCCATTGAATAATCAGCGCTGATTTTCACATTCAATTGGTGAACGCAATGGTCGATGCTACAGGGAAGTACTTAGACGTATATCAAAGCTGGCAGCAACACCTCTTCAACTTCAACCTAGCAGTCCGGGATACCAATACGCCCGGCTTGCGTAAGCCTCAGCTTGCCGCCCTATACGCTTCACTGGGCCACCTGGTGGTGTCTCCGGCCACGACGGCAACGATCGTGATGCCAACGGGTACCGGCAAGACCGATACCATGCTTGGTCTGCTTATCGCAGGGCGGTTGGCAAGGACATTGGTGCTCGTCCCGTCAGATGCCTTGCGCTCCCAGCTTGTCGAAAAATGCCTCGGGCTGAAAAAACTTCGGGAGATCGGTGCTATTTCTGCCACAGCACTTAACCCTGTGGTTAGGGCGGTCGGCTCAGGAATGTCGGCTGAAGATGTCCAACAGCTTGCCGAGGCGAATGTAATTGTCGCTACCCCGCAAGCATTGCAGCGATTCGACACAGAGTCCCTCCGAGCCTTGGCTGAGCTCTGCAGCCACCTGATCATCGATGAAACCCATCATGTGGCCGCCATGACATGGGGGCGGGTGAAAAACGCGTTTAAAGAGAAGCCATGCCTGCAGTTCACTGCTACGCCTTTCAGGGAGGACAATCAGCCCCTTGAAGGCAAGATTATCTACAACTACCCGTTGAAGGATGCGCAGATCGATGGCTACTTCAAGTCGATCGAATTTCACCCAGTGCGCGAATACAACCTCGAGTTGGCTGACCAAATGGTTGCTGATAAGGCGGTAGAGTTGTTGCGAGGCGATCGAGAGCAAGGCTTTAACCACCTACTGATGGTACGCGCACGATCGCAAAAACGTGCTGAAGCCCTGTTTGAACTCTACAAAAAGCATGAAGACCTCTCACCCATTCTCATCCACAGCAAGGTGCCGAATCGGGTCAAGCTGCTGGGTGAAATTGTCGAGAAGAAATACAAGATCATCGTATGCGTGGACATGCTGGGCGAAGGCTTCGACCTGCCAGAGCTGAAAATCGCGGCTATTCACGACCAGCATCGCAGTCCGGCCGTCACGCTACAGTTCATCGGTCGGCTAACCCGGGTTGATGACACGCTAGGCGACGCCAAATTCGTCTCAAACATTGCCAACCAGAAAGTCGATTACCAGATGGCAGTGCTTTACAAGGAAAGTGCCGACTGGAGCGCTGTGATTCGAGATGTGAGCCAAGACAAGATCGCCCGCGAAATCGAAAAAGAGACGTTCACTGAACAGTTCCCGGATGATGCCGACTCCGAGGAGATCTTCGGGTTGAACCCAAACCCCAAGATCAGTGCGATCGCCTACCATGTGGAGCGCGACCATTGGCGGCCAGAAAAAGCGAATCACTTCTCCCAGAAGAAAGAACCGCTGCAGTTCCTTTCTATCAACGACGATTCAGACACCATCATCATGGTGACCCGACGAGAAACACCTGTCGGATGGGCTCAGACCTCGGCGATTGTGGACACGAACTGGATTCTGTACCTGGCGTACTACCACGCGCCCGACAAGACGCTCTTCATTCACTCCTCTGGTGATGAGTCGCAAGCGACGCGTTTTTTGAATTTGATTGCAAAGGATGCCAGGCGAATCAACGGTGAGCCTACCTTCCGAACCCTGCACGACATCAAGCTCATGAAGCTGCAGAACGTGGGGCTGTCCAGGACACGCAAGGATCTGAGATTCACGATGCACGTCGGGCGGGACATCAATACCGTCATCAGTGAAATCGAGAACGGCACGGCGAAAAAGTCCAACATCTTCGCAACGGGCTATGAAGATGGACAGCGCACCACCGTTGGCTGCTCTCACAAAGGGAAGATCTGGGAGATGAACTCTTCCAGCATCATTTACTGGATTGAGTGGTGCAAACGTGCCTCGCAAAAACTCAACGATGCCTCGATCAACCCTTCTGAAGTGCTCAAGGATGTGATTCGCTCGGAGAAGATCGAAGGGGCTTGGCCAACGGGACTTTTCTATGCTGATTGGCCAGAGTCCATTGCGATCGAAAACGAGCAGAAAATTTCGCTAGCGTTCAACGGTGAGATTTTCAACCTGCTTGATGTCGAGCTTGGCAAACCTCGGCGAAGCGATGACCTGACACTAGAAGTGCCCCTCATCGCCATTGCAGTAGATGGCACGGAGCGTCTGTTGCCTGACATCACGATACGGTTACTGAACGACAGCTACAAAGTCTCCTGCCCTGGGGTCAAGATCATTTTCGCCGAAGAGAGCTCGTTCGAGCAGTACCTGGATATGAACCCTTTGGTCCTGCTAGCCGTGGACGGTTCGATGATCGAGGGCAATTACCGGTTCTACACACCCAATAGCTTGGACTTGAAGCTTCCCATAGCGCTGATTGAGGCTTGGAACTGGGGAACCACCCAGATCCACAGCGAGTCGATGAGGGCTACCCGTAACATGGACACCGTCCAAGGGTTCACCTACAGCCGTATTGAGGACGACTATGCATTCATTTTCAACGATGATGGCGCTGGTGAGATTGCGGATCTGGTGGCAATCAAAGAGAGCAAGGACGCAATCTTTGTCGACCTTTACCACTGCAAGTATTGCCCCCAAAAAGATCGGCCTGGTGCTCGTGTCTCCGATGTTTACGAGGTCTGCGGTCAGGCATCACGATCGGTGAAATGGCTGCACACCGAGGAAAAATTTTTCAATCGATTGATGGGGCGGTACCAGCAATCGTTGCCGAAAGGGTTCGACAGAATCCTCAAGGGTGACCCAATAGATTTGGAGCTGCTTCGCAACAAGTGCCACGACCACGAGATGATTTTCAGATTTGTGATCGTACAGCCTGCCATTTCAGCAGCTAAGATCTCCGCTGATCAGCTTGCAGTTCTCGGCACCAGTTATTCCTACATTAAGAATGTATCTGGTTCAGATGTCAGAGTCGTAACCAATATGTGACGTGGTGATGAACTAGATATGCACTTTTATCGATTGATTTATGTTGTGTCTCTATTTGCGTCAACGTGGGGAAGTATTAATGCAGGTATAAGTTTTCAGTCGGAGTTATGAGTTTCGACGATTCTTGGTTTGCAAGTCTGTGCAGAGTGTAATTAGTGGCTCTCAATTTTTTGAGGGTGGGGGATGTGATGATGAAGCTGCTAGACAGCGGCAATTTCTTACATGTGACATGTGTCGTGATTTGAAGGGGGCTTGAGTGGGTAGCGAAGTATTTCAAAGTATTAAAATAATAGATGTTGTTGGGCTTGGAGATTTTTTATGCGTGGCGCATGAGGAAGGGCAGGGTGGCAAAAAATACTTTCATTTCTATAAAGTAATTAAAAGTTATCACGAATTTTTAGGCGGCGGTTATTTTAGGCGGGAGGTGAAGGAGCTTAAGGCACAGCGTGAAAATATCTATCGAAATTGGCTAAGGTATCGAGGGGCTAGCTCTGAGGGGGTAAGGGTAAACTTAGGTGTCCAATTTTTGATTGGATCAAGTGATGTGTGGGGCGTTTTGTTGGCGGAAATGCACGAGTCACGGATAAAATATATGGCGGCAAGAGACTCTGCTAACACCTATGATGCTTTTTCTGAAAAAGAACTAGCATTCAAAGATTTCGCGTCCTATGTCGAGGCTCTAACTGAGATTTTGTTGTGTAATCTCGATGTTACCGTTAGAGAAGATGTCGGATCTTTGAAGAATGATGTAGCGTTAAAGCAAATGGCTAATGAGTTGTCCGAGGCTCTGATAGAGTGTTTGTGCTCGGAGGTGGAATGGTGGCAAGGAGGGTTTAGTTGGCGGAGCGTTGTTAATCAATGTGTTATGGAGAAAATGGGTGTTGATGTTTCTGCTCTCTTGAAGTTGATGGATATACAAGTGACGACAGAGGAGATTGAGAAAAACATTTGGCGTGATAGTAAAATCATCACTCAAGAAGGCATGCGTATCCTCACATGTTCTTGGCAGGAGTCCGAGCCAAAGCAACTCGAGCGAGTTAAGTCATTAGCAATTCTTTTGCAAAATAATAAAGCTCTCGAGTTGCTACTGAAAAAATTAACGGACGGGTTAATTTCTTTTGAGACCTCTACGGGCTTGGCGGGAGAGTTAAAAGAGAATGTCGATCTACCATGGGGTGAAAATCAAAAAACGAAATAACAATCGAGGGCGTTGCCTTGTGTTTAAGTCGTGTCTAATTTTAATTGTGTCAGGAGGTGAGGGTTATGCAAGATTTTTCTTTGGAAAAGGCGGCCGATCTAATTCACTATGGTAAGTCTAAAGATTATTTTCGGGAGGTGTTGTCATCCTATTACAATGGTAATTATCGGTCTGCCGTGGTTATGCTTTGGTCTGTGGCTGTCTGTGATGTGGTTTATAAATTGCAAAGCCTCATCGATTTGTATGAAGATGCTTCTGCAAAGAAAATTCTCGGTGATATGAGCGAGATTCAGCGAGCTGATTCGAAATCATCTGCTTGGGAGTTGCAGCTCATTGATGATGTTTACTCGAAAACCAACTTGATCGATACCGCTGAGTATGAAAATTTACGCTACCTGCAGAAACAGCGGCATCTATCTGCCCACCCTATTTTAAATGGAGAGCGAGAGCTTCATTCACCACAAAAAGACACTGTAAGATCATTGCTTAGATGTGTTTTGGAGGGGCTGTTAAATAAGTCGCCATTTTACACGCAGCACATCATGGGGGAGTTGCTTGCTGATATTGCAGAATCGAAGCTTGTTTTAAATAGTCCGCTGAAAGTAAAGAGGTACGTCGAGAGTCGCTATCTTGAACGGACGACAGTTCCAGTTGAAAGAAGTCTTTTTCGTTCGCTATGGAAAATTGTTTTTAAAGTCGAGAATGAAGATTGTGACAAAAATCGACTAATCAATTTACAAGCTTTAGAGGTTATTGCCACAAGAAATAAAGGTTCCATTGCTGATTGGGTACGGGGCGATGTTGACTATTTTAGTAATGTAGCTAGCGGTGGTCAGCCATTAGATTTTCTGATCTATTTTTTATCTCGGAATGCGGAGATATTTCCGTTGCTAAATGCAGCCGCACGTATGAAAGTTGAGCATTGCGTGACGGAAAGTGATGTCGGTAAGACGGTGGGGTGGTTTGTTAAAGCCGACCTTATGCAACATGGTCAAGATATTGAGGCATGGATTAAGACTGAAGATCCTGTATTTTCGCCTAAGCAATTAGATGCTCTATTGGGGCTGTCTGATTCGGATGAGTGGCAGGAGAGGTTTTGTAATATTCTCTCGACGTATTACGCATCAAGCAGTGGTTACGATCAAGCGGATTCGAGATTTCAAGTGGCTATACCTCAATATATCGAACTTTTCAATGAGGCAGCTTTGCATGATTTGGCGCTTAAGGTGGAAAGTAATAGTCAATGTTATGATCGTAATCGTGCGCGGCACGACTATGTGGTTATAAAGGCGAGGATTGATAGTCTTCTAGGAAGTAAGTTTGATTATTCAACCTATCAGTGGTTTAGTAGAAAGCTTGGTATGAGTAATTGATTATTCCGAAGGGCTGATTGAGCTCTGCGTTACTTTTTCACTAATGATATTTTAGCTTTTGCGATCCGGATTGCTTTGCCTAGTATCTCGTCGATGCTGAAAGAATGGGTCCATCAAATACACTGGGCTGTCGCCTGTAATGTATGCGGCAGTACTTGCTTTCAAGTGAAGGTTAAAAGAATCAGCAGAGTTGCGAATTATATTTCTATAATGCCAATATAGAAGCGAAAGATCGGCCCCAAAATCCAGGTTAGAAAGTAATACTGCTATTTCCAGTGCACGGCATTTCGACAATTTCGTTATGATGGACACTTTGTCCAGCATCGGTACGTGGCTGCAAGGATCGAACGTCAAATGAGCACCCCAAAATACGACCTTCACCTCTTGGGTTGGCATAGCTTTCAGCAGTTATGTATGGCTGTAGCCTCTACGGTATTGGGTCAGACGGTCGAGACGTTTCTAGAGGGAAATGATGGAGGTCGCGACGGTGGGTTCAAGGGGACGTGGTCTCCTCAGCCAAATGAGCTGTATGAAGGCGCGTTTGTTTTCCAGTGCAAGTTCACATCGCGCCGTGATCATAATCTGACGCTGTCAGATGTGTCTGGTGAGCGTGAAAAAGTGCACAGACTCGTCGCCAAGGGACAGTGTGATGTCTATGTTCTGATGACGAACGGCGACTGGACTGGAGAGAGCCATCTCAAGATCAAGCAGGCATTTGAAGATGCAGGGGCCAAGCACGTTCTGCTGCTGGGCTCCACATGGATCTGCGAGAAGATCCAGCTAAACAGTAACCTGCGCATGAATGTGCCTCGGCTCTATGGTCTGGGTGACCTCAGTCAGATCTTGGATGAGAGACGGTACAAGCAGACGAAGGCGCTACTGACGGAGCTTCCTGAGCTTTCAAAGCTTGTGGTGACTGGCACCTATCGCAAAGCACTTCAGGCCCTTCAGCAGCATGGTTTTGTTCTCCTGGTTGGAGAGCCCGCTGCAGGAAAGACGACGATTGCCTCACTTATGGCGATGTGTGCGATGGATAAGTGGGGAAGTAGGGTGTTGAAGCTGGAAAAGCCCGAGCAAATTCGAGATCACTGGAATACGGACGAAGCATCTCAGTTCATCTGGGTTGATGACGCCTTTGGGGCGATGCAGTACGAAGCCGACCTAGTGATGGAATGGAACCGGATACTCCCAGCGCTCTCGACGATGATCCGAGCGGGCCATCGGGTAGTCCTGACTAGCCGTGATTACATCTACAACAGCGCACGGCGTGATCTCAAGAGAACGGCATTTCCTTTGATCGAGGAAAGCCAGGTGGTCATCGACGTGAAAGAGCTGACCCCACGAGAAAAGTCAGAAATCCTCTACAACCATGTGAAGCTTGGCAACCAACCGCGGCGGGTTCGGACGGCTTTAAAGGAGTTTCTTCCTGCGGTGGCAGCTCACAGTCGGTTCGCTCCTGAGACAGCTCGGCGCTTGGGCAGCATTGAATTCACCAAGGCGCTCAAGGTTGACCATAAAGGCATTGATGAGTTTGTCGCTAAGCAGGAGCGATGGCTCGTTGAGACAATGCAGGGCATGGATGACGAAAGCCAAGCAGCATTGGCTTTGCTCTACATGAAGCACGGAGCAATCGAAAGCCCGGTCAACCTCTCAGGGGATGAGGTGAAGACAATTGAACGGTTGGGTGGTAATCAAGCCGGTTGCATCCGAGCGCTTGAGAGCCTCCGTGGAAGCTTTGTACAAGTGGCAGATACTGCTGAAGGACGCTATTGGAGGTTCAAGCACCCAACGATTGGCGATGCGTTTGCTTTAATTCTCGCTCAGAGTCCTGATCACCTGCAGATTTTTGTAGATGGCACACCCATTGAGCGCTTGATGGAACTTGTGACGTGCGGCGATGCGGGCATCCAGAATGCTACGATTTTGCCGTCGAGCATGTTCGCAGTGATCGCAACACGATGCTATCAGTACGTCACTTGTGGGGCCGAAGTGGTGCGCATGAGGCGGGGCAGATTGTACTCTTTCCTGCTGCGCAGGACTGACGCCGTATTTCTGGCCATGTACTCGAAAACTGATGGTGAACTGGCCTCCAGCCTGGTTCGTGATTTTGCGAGAAACCTATTCACGATGTCGTCTGACCTTGCACTGCGCTTGCTTCGACAAGGCCTTTTTGAGGAATCAGCAAGGGGTGCGATCTCGACCAAAATTCACGGCTTTGTGTTCGATGAGGATGACCTAGGGTACATCTACGATCAGGACATGCATGAGTTCTTTAGTGACCAGGAGCGGGAAGACTTCTACAGCGATGTACAGAAGCATGTCTTGCCTGACCTAGACAGGATTCGCCAGTCTCAGCAGGAAATGTATAGCTATGAGGACGATCCTGATTACCACCTTTCTGATTTTATTGATCAGCTAGAGGGAATACGTGCGGCTTTCCCTGAATGGCCCAGGGTGGAGGATGTGGTCGAAACTCAAAGGCGCCGAGTCGAGGAGTGGGTGAGCGAAGTATCACAGGAGCGGGGAGAAGAGCCTGCAGTTGGCCGAAGCGATCTGATGCGGCCATCTGCACAGGAGGGCGGCCGAAACATCTTTGACGATGTCGATCTCTAGACCAGGTAAACGATGGTATACCGGTGCCCGATCAAGCTTTTGAGTAACGAACTGTAAACGCTCAGAACGACATAAAGTCATGGGCGGAGAGAAGCTACCTCTGGGACGAGATCAGCTTTATGGCGATGTTGATGGCAGTCCGCCGCTCTTCGACATCATCTCGCCGTGAAGAACGGAAAATGAAGTGACTTAATCACCTCAATCTGGACAAGAGATCGATACAAATCAAAATTGTTCGCTGGGTCAAACTCGTGGTCGGCGGTGTTCATCGCAATCGCAACCGTTGTACCCCAAGAATACGCTGTTGTAGTTTCTGGGTTTCACTTCAGCTTTCGTGTGGATGCATTTGAACCTATAAGTGACGTGTTGAGCCGCAGTTTTCCAATCGGCATCCACTAGCTCCAGACCAATGGCTCGGCCTCTCTCACGAAGCGCCTCCAGGTATTCACCACCCTTTAATTTCATTGTGTTCCGGCGTCGCTCTTTGACTTCTGGATGATTTCGTGCGCAGCGGGGACAGCACTTCCACTTTGCAGTTTCACGCACGATATAAGGCGATTTAAACGTAAGCGCTCCATAAACCCCACCGATTTCAGGATGGGGTGAGCGCTCAGCCAGGTGATACCGGCGAGCAGTTCCACGGCAACAGGGCTTCGTAATCCTCAACCGAGGACGCCAGTGGCAAACGCTCCAGTGCGTGGCGCAGCCACGCATAGGGTTCTTGGTCATTGGCTTTGGCCGTCTCGACCAGGCTGTAAAGCTGAGCGCTGGCCGTCGCGCCTTTGGGCGTGTCGCTGAACAACCAATTCTTTCTACCGATGACGAAGGGCCGGATCGCACGTTCGGCGGCATTGTTGTCGATCGGCAAGTAGCCTTGCTCGACATACCGCTCAAGTTTGTTCCAGTTGCTCGCCAGGTAACCGACGGCTTTACCCAAGGCATTCTGAGCCGTGACCTGCGGCCGCGTCTTTTCCATCCAGCTTTTTAGCTGAGCCAGCACCGGCAGGCTGCGTTCATGGCGACCGGTCTTGCGATCTTCATCGACGTTATCCTTGAGGTCGCGCTCGATGCCGTAAAGCTTGTTGATCAGGTTCAGCGCGATATCCGCACGTCCCGTCTTGCCCTTGGGTTGCACTTTTTGCGCTTCGACAAACTTGCGCCGAGCATGCGCCCAGCAGCCCAAACGCTCAACTCCGGCCTGTGCGCCCAGCGCGTTGTAACCGGCATAATCGTCAGTCATCACGTAGCCGCGATAGCCATCGAGCAGGCGCGTCGGCACCTCCTGCGCCCGGCTGGTGGAATAGTCAAAAAGGATCACTGGCCTGTCAGGCGGGCCACCGGTTTGCACCCACATCCAGGACTGGCTGCTTGGCTCCCGATCCGGCTCTTTGAGCACCTGCACGCGCGTTTCATCGCAGTGGATGATGCGGCTGGCCAACAGGCTATCGCGCATCAAATTGAGCAGCGGCTGAAAGTGCTCACCGCACTGGATGACCCAGCGGGCCAGGGTCTGGCGCGGGATATCGATGCCATGACGGCCCAGCACCTTTTCGAAACGGTGAAGCGGTAGACCGTCGACGTATTTGGTCGTCAGCAACATGGCCAGCACGCTCGGACTGGCCATGCTTTTTTCAATCAGTTGGGCGGGTTTATCCGCCGTCACCGGTGCCGACTCACAATCGCGGCAGCCATAGACCTTGCGTACATGCTTGATCACGCGGATCTGCATCGGGATGATTTCAAGCTGTTCGCTGACCTCCTCGCCGATGGCGTGTTTACGGCAGCCGCAGGCACACGTCAGCTCATGCTCGGGAAGTTCATGGATGACTTCGATTCGGGGCAGGTCGGTGGGCAGCGGCTTACGTTTGCCGCGACGTTTGGTCGGCACGACAACTTCTTCTTCGCAGGCTTCATCGACAGGCTCTGCAACACTTTCTGCTTCATTGAAGAGCGCCAGCTGCGGCGTTGCCGGATCAGTCGTTTGCTCGGACTTACGCCCGAACAATCTTTGGCGCAACAGCGCGTTCTCTTCTTCAAGATGAACAATCTTGCCTTTGTCAGACGCCCGCTCACTGATCATTTGCTCAAGCAATTGCCTGAGCAAAACAGGATCATCAGGAAGGTCTTTGGGCATGGAAATCATGCCGCGGATTATACCGAATCAGGCGACGTATCGAAGTGTCAAAACCTGATGAGGGCGGTTGCGCCAGAGGTCGAAGCCGTCGAGTAGCCAGTTCAGTTCCTGGACTGTCAGGACAATCGCCTCGTCGCGGGCTTCGGGCGATGTTTTGAATCGCTCGGA
>NZ_CABVHJ010000027.1 GCF_902497745.1 Pseudomonas fluorescens | reverse complement strand
AGGCTGAGTGGAGGGATTGATCCGGGCGTGGGAGCGCAGCGACCGTTTGGCGCAGCCAAACACAGCGAGAGGAGGTGCAGCGAAGCAAACCGTAGGCGCTGCGCCCGGATCGATCCCGCAGCGAAGGAACCCCGAGCCCCAGCGAGCGGGCCGCACGTAGGAGCAAGCCTTTTTGGTTACTTTTTCGGCGCCTGGAAAAAGTGACCCGCCGTAAGGGCGGAACCCTGATCAGCAACACCCGCAGCAACGGATATACACCCAAAACCCCAAAGAACATGGTCGGCCCAAAGGCCGCCAAGTCAAAAGCGTGAACCCTGTCAAAACCCTGAACACACAAGCAGAAACACCGCCCCCCATTGAAACCACCCAAACCCTGCCCCATCTAAGACCCATACCCCATTGCGCAGGTGCCCCATGAGCGACCAGCAAGAATTCCCGGAAAACCCCGACGACTACACCGAAGCCGAACACATCGAACACACCTCCAGCGGCAAAGGCCTCGCCCTGCCCGGCCAGAACCTGCCGGACAAGGTCTACATCATCCCGATCCACAACCGCCCGTTCTTCCCGGCGCAAGTCCTGCCAGTCATCGTCAACGAAGAACCCTGGGCCGAAACCCTCGAACTGGTCAGCAAATCCGAACACCACTCCCTGGCCCTGTTCTTCATGGACACGCCCCAGGAAGACCCGCGCCACTTCGACACCGGCGCCCTGCCGCAATACGGCACCCTGGTCAAAGTCCACCACGCCAGCCGCGAAAACGGCAAACTGCAATTCGTCGCCCAAGGCCTCAGCCGCGTACGCATCAAGACCTGGCTCAAACACCACCGCCCACCGTACCTGGTCGAAGTCGAATACCCGCATCAGCCCACCGAGCCGACCGACGAGGTCAAGGCCTACGGCATGGCGCTGATCAACGCGATCAAGGAACTGCTGCCGCTCAACCCGCTGTACAGCGAAGAGCTGAAAAACTACCTCAACCGCTTCAGCCCCAACGATCCGTCGCCGCTGACCGACTTCGCCGCCGCTCTGACCTCCGCCACCGGCCCTGAGCTGCAAGCCGTGCTCGACTGCGTGCCGATGCTCAAGCGCATGGAAAAAGTCCTGCCGATGCTGCGCAAGGAAGTCGAAGTCGCGCGCCTGCAAAAAGAAATTTCCGCCGAAGTGAACCGCAAGATCGGCGAGCATCAGCGCGAGTTCTTCCTCAAGGAACAACTCAAGGTCATCCAGCAGGAACTTGGCCTGACCAAGGACGACCGCAGTGCCGACCTCGAACAGTTCGAGCAACGCCTCGAAGGCAAAGTCCTGCCGGCGCAGGTGCAGAAGCGCCTCGAAGAAGAAATGAACAAGCTGTCGATCCTTGAGACCGGCTCGCCGGAGTACGCGGTCACCCGCAACTACCTCGACTGGGCGACCTCGGTGCCGTGGGGCGTCTACGGTGAGGACAAACTCGACCTCAAGCACGCACGCAAAATTCTCGACAAACACCACGCCGGCCTCGACGACATCAAGGATCGCATCCTCGAATTCCTCGCCGTCGGTGCTTATAAAGGCGAAATCAGCGGCTCCATCGTGCTGCTGGTCGGCCCGCCGGGCGTGGGTAAAACCAGCGTCGGCAAATCCATCGCCGAATCCCTCGGCCGGCCGTTCTACCGCTTCAGCCTCGGCGGCATGCGCGACGAAGCCGAGATCAAGGGCCACCGCCGCACCTACATCGGCGCGCAGCCGGGCAAACTCGTCCAGGCGTTGAAAGACGTCGAAGTGATGAACCCGGTGATCATGCTCGACGAGATCGACAAGATGGGCCAGAGCTACCAGGGCGACCCGGCCTCGGCGCTGCTGGAAACCCTCGACCCGGAACAGAACGTCGAATTTCTCGACCACTACCTCGACCTGCGCATGGACCTGTCGAAAGTCCTGTTCGTGTGCACCGCCAACACCCTGGATTCGATTCCCGGCCCGCTGCTGGACCGGATGGAAGTGATTCGCCTGTCGGGCTACATCACCGAAGAAAAAGTCGCCATCGCCAAGCGTCACCTGTGGCCGAAATTGCTGGAGAAGGCTGGCGTGTCGAAAGGCAGCCTGAGCATCAGCGACACCGCGCTCAAAGCCTTGATCGACGGTTACGCCCGTGAAGCCGGCGTGCGCCAGCTGGAAAAGCAAATGGGCAAACTGGTGCGCAAAGCGGTGATGAAACTGATCGACGAACCGAAAGCGGTGATCAAGCTCGGGCCGAAAGATCTGGAGGCGTCACTGGGTCATCCGGTGTTCCGCAACGAACAGGTGCTGTCCGGCACCGGCGTCATCACCGGTCTGGCCTGGACCAGCATGGGCGGCGCGACCCTGCCGATCGAAGCGACGCGAATTCATACGCTCAACCGTGGCTTCAAACTCACCGGGCAACTGGGCGATGTGATGAAGGAATCGGCGGAGATCGCCTACAGCTACGTCAGCTCGCACCTGAAACAGTTCGGCGGTGACGCGAAGTTCTTCGACGAAGCCTTCGTCCACCTGCACGTGCCAGAAGGCGCGACACCGAAGGACGGCCCGAGCGCCGGCGTGACCATGGCCAGCGCCCTGCTCTCGCTCGCGCGTAATCAGCCACCGAAAAAAGGCGTGGCGATGACTGGTGAACTGACCTTGACCGGCCATGTGCTGCCGATTGGCGGCGTGCGCGAGAAGGTGATTGCAGCGCGGCGGCAGAAGATTTTCGAGCTGATTTTGCCGGAGCCGAACCGGGGGAATTTTGAGGAGTTGCCGGATTATCTGAAGGAAGGGATAACCGTGCATTTCGCCAAGCGGTTTGCCGATGTGGCGAAGGTACTGTTCTGACCGGTAGCCGGTAGCCCCTCACCCCAGCCCTCTCCCCCAGGAGAGGGAGCCGACCGAGCTGTCTAGCGCTATGCACCGACCTGAAACACCGGGTCGATTATGGATTCGCTGACGCACGCTCAGGTCGGCGTACCTCGCCAATATCCCACGATCAGTCCCCTCTCCCCCTGGGAGAGGGCTAGGGTGAGGGCTTGGCGTTGTCACACTTTGTCTCATCTTCAGTTATGCTCGCCGTTCGTCGCCAACGTCGGAGCCGCTGACCTTATGTCCCCCACTCGCCTGTTTCTCCCCCTCGCCCTCTCGTTGCTGGCCGCCTGCGCCACGCAACCGAAACATAACGTGACCGTGGAAAAACAAAGCGAATGCCCCGTACGGCTCACAAACGGGCAAAACCTCATCATCATGCTGCCAAGTAACCCGACCACGGGTTATCGCTGGGCGATTCAGGATTCCGCCGGCGGCGTTCTGCGCGCGCTCAGTCCTGAGGTTTACAGCAATCCGGAAGATGCTGGTGTCGTTGGTGCTGCAGGTTTGTCTACCTGGCGCTTCCAGGCCTTCGCCCCCGGCACCGGGCGCCTGCGCCTGACTTCGCAACAACCGTGGGCACCGGAAGTGCTGCCAGTGGAAACCTTTGACTGCGCCATTTCGGTTAACTGATCGTGGGCTGGTTGATTCTGGCGCTGATGGGCGCGGTGACGTTTCTCTACGGTGTCAGCACCCATGCGGCGCTGCTCTGCCTGTTGGTCAAACCGCTGCCGGTGCTGGCATTGCTCGGCTGGCTGCATGATGCACCGCCCAGCGACTATCGACGCTGGATCAGCCTCGGTCTGATTTTCTCGTTGCTCGGTGATGTGTTGCTGGCATGGCCGGGCGACCTGTTCGTATTCGGACTTGGCGCATTTCTGATCGCGCATCTGGCTTATCTGAAGGCTTATCTGAGTGACTGCAAGCGTCTGGCGATTTTGCCGCTGGTACTTGCCCTCGGAGTGGGCGCGGTGCTGCTGGGTCTTCTGATTTCCAGCGGTCTTGGGCCATTGCTGGTGCCGGTGATTGTTTATGGCACGGCGATCAGCGCGATGCTCTGGCGCGCGCTGGCCCGTTTGGGCACCGATGTGCCGAAACGCTCGGCGTTGCTGGCGGCGGGCGGTGCGCTGGCGTTTGTGTTCTCGGACAGCGTGATCGGCATTGATCGCTTCGTCTCGCCATTCCACGCCGCGCCGTACGTCATCATCCTCAGCTACTGGCTGGGCCAGTGGGGCATTGCGGCCTCCGCGTTCTCCCAAAGCAAACGCGCTAGCCTTTAAAAGATCGCAGCCTGCGGCAGCTCCTACAGAAAACCGCATTCCCATGTAGGAGCTGCCGCAGGCTGCGATCTTTTGATTTGCCGCTTTATCAGACAACCCAAGCATCCCCGCGCCCTTTTGGCTAAAATGCCGGCCTTTTCCACCGACACCGCCGGAACCGCCGTGAGCAAAGAACCCGATCGCATTTTCGCCAAGCCCTTGGCCCAGGTACCCGACTTCGCCTTCAACGAAGACGTGGTGCGGGTGTTCCCGGACATGATCAAGCGCTCGGTGCCGGGTTATCCGACCATCGTCGAGAACCTCGGCGTGCTCGCCGCGCAGTTCGCCCAGCCGAACAGCGTGCTCTACGACCTCGGTTCATCGCTGGGTGCGGTCACTCAAGCCCTGCGCCGTCACGTGCGCACCGACGGCTGCCGGGTGATCGCTGTGGATAACTCTGCCGCGATGGTCGAACGCTGCCGCGAATATCTCAACGGTCAGGACTCGATGTTCCAGGAGTTGCTGCCGGTGGAAGTGATCGAAGGCGACATCCTCGCCCTCGATTTCCAGCCAGCCTCGGTGGTGGCGCTGAACTTCACCCTGCAATTCATCGCCCCGGATCAGCGCACCGCGTTGCTCTCGCGCATTCGCCAATCGCTGCTGCCGGGGGGCGCGCTGATTCTCTCGGAGAAGCTGCGCTTCAACGATGCCGAAGAACACGCGCTGCTCACCGACCTGCACGTCGCCTTCAAACGCGCCAACGGCTACAGCGAACTGGAAATCGCCCAGAAGCGCAGCGCCATCGAAAACGTCATGAAGCCCGACAGCCTCGAAGAACACCGCGAACGCCTGCTAGCTGCCGGGTTCTCGAAAGTCGTGCCGTGGTTCCAGTGTCTTAACTTTGCCTCGTTGATTGCCTTGCCATGATTGATCTCTCCCCCCTCGCTCGCCGTCTGGCCGGCACACCGCTGGCCGAATGGGCCAACACCCTGCAGGCGCAACTCGACAAGAAAATGGAGAAGGGCCACGGCGATCTGGAGCGCTGGCAAAGTGCGCTGGATGCCTTGCCGAAGATTCAGCCGAGCGAAATCGATCTGCTCAACGGTTTGAAACTCGACACCGATTGCGACGATGAAACCCGCACGCAGATGCACACCGCATTGATGGGCCTGTCGCCGTGGCGCAAAGGGCCGTTCGATCTGTTTGGAGTGCACGTCGACACCGAATGGCGTTCGGACTGGAAATGGTCGCGCGTCGCCCCGCATCTGGACCTGAAGGGCAAACGCATCCTCGACGTCGGTTGCGGCAACGGCTACTACATGTGGCGCATGCTCGGTGCCGGCGCGAACAGTGTGATTGGGGTCGATCCGAACTGGTTGTTCTTCTGCCAGTTCCAGGCGGTGCAGCGTTACCTGTCCGAGCCGAATGCCTGGCACTTGCCGTTCCCCTTCGAAGACCTGCCGCCGAATCTGGAAGGTTTCGACACGGTGTTTTCCATGGGCGTGTTCTACCACCGCCGCTCGCCGATCGAGCATTTGCTGGCGCTGAAGGATTGCCTGGTCAAGGGCGGCGAGCTGGTGCTGGAAACGCTGGTGGTCGAAGGCGACAAGCATCAGGTGCTGGTGCCGGAAGATCGCTACGCGCAAATGCGCAACGTGTGGTTCCTGCCGTCGGTGCCGGCGCTGGAGTTGTGGCTGCGTCGCGCCGGTTTCACCGATATTCGCTGCGTGGATGTGAGCACCACGACGGTCGAAGAACAGCGCGGGACTGAGTGGATGAAGTATCAGTCGCTGAGTGATTTCCTTGATCCCGAGGATCACAGCAAAACCATCGAGGGCCTGCCAGCGCCGATGCGTGCGGTAATTGTCGCCAGAAAGTAAGCATTTTTCCCGATCACCGCAGTGAGCCCACCCCTCACCCCAGCCCTCTCCCCAAGGAGAGGGAGCTGATCTTTGGGCTTTTCAAAACTTGAGTTCGACTCGGAATCTCAGGTCGACGGACTTAGCCCATCCAATCCGGTCAGTCCCCTGTACCTCTGGGAGAGGGAGCTGATCGTTGAGCTTTTCAAAACTTGAGTTCGACTCGATAACTCAGGTCGGCGAACCTCGCCCATCCAGCTCGGTCAGTCCCCTCTCCCTCTGGGAGAGGGTTAGGGTGAGGGGCTTTTTGCTCTTCGGGCGCGAAAGAATTCGGTCAACACCGCGCCACACTCCTCCGCCAACACCCCACCTTCATACAACACCCGGTGATTCAAAAAGCCCTGGGTAAAAAACTGCCCCTGACTCTGCACGATCCCCGCTTTGGGTTCCAACGCGCCATACACCACCCGCGCCACCCGCGAATGCACAATCAAGCCTGCGCACATGCTGCACGGTTCCAGCGTCACATACAGGGTGCTGCCCGGCAGCCGATAGTTATCCACCGCTTGAGCGGCCGCGCGGATAGCGACCATTTCCGCGTGGGCACTCGGGTCACTGGCACTGATCGGGCAATTGAAGCCGCGCCCGATGATTTCGCCATTCTGCACCAGCACTGCGCCCACTGGCACTTCACCGAGCGCTGCGCCTTGTGCGGCGAGGGTCAGGGCTTCGCGCATGAAGTCGCGATCACGGCTGCGGTCGATGATCGCGGCAGGGCGAATCTGGCGCATCACTTCACCTCGATGGCGGCCATCAGGCCGGTTTCCATGTGGTCGATCACGTGGCAATGGAACATCCACACCCCCGGATTATCAGCCACCAGCGCCACTTGCGCGCGCTCATTCTTGCCCAGCAAATAGGTGTCGGTGAAGTACGGAATGATCTTGTGCCGGTTCGACGCGATCACCTTGAAACTCATGCCGTGCAGGTGGATCGGGTGCTGGTACTGAGTCATGTTCTTCAGTTCGAAAATATAGCTTTGACCCAGTTTCAGGCTGGCGATCGGTCGATCGGCGCAGGTCTTGTCGGTGATGTCCCAAGCCTTGCCGTTGATTTGCCACAGGCTCGGCGGCCGCCCGTTGTCGACATCGACCGACACCGAACCGACCCATTCGAAATTGAAGTTGAGTTTCTCGGCTTTGGCCAGGTCCGGCTCTGCTACCGGGTTGGCCGGCAGTGCTTTCGGCCAGTCAGTCGGCGCATCGTTATTGGCCACCGAACGCAGCGTGCCCAGACGTACCGGCCCGTTGCGCAGCGACAGCTCTTCACCCGCCGCCGGCGCCTTGATCGCCAGACAAATACGCATGCCCGGACCGAGCCAGTATTCCTTGCCCAATGGCCGCGGTTCGACCGGGTTGCCGTCCAGCGCGTAAATCTTCGCGTCGACGCCGGGAATGTTGATGCGGTAAGTCAGCGTGTTGTCGAGGTTGAGCAACCGCACTCGAGTAATCTGCCCGGCCGGCAGATCTATGACCGGCAAGGGCACACCGTTGATCGTCGACAAGCGCCCCGCCGTGCCGCCACGCGCTGCTTCACGGGGGATGCTGAATTCGACGAAATTGCCTTCGTCATCGATGTGCCAGTTTTTCAGGCTGAGGGTCTTTTCGTACTTGAAACCGGTGGGTTCGCGCTCTTCGATGATCAGCGGCCCGACCAGCCCGCGCCCGAGTTCTTCGCTGCTGCTGACGTGCGGGTGATACCAGTAACTGCCGGCATCCGGTACGCGGAACTTGTAATCGAAGTACTCGCCCGGCAACACCGGCAGTTGCGACACGTACGGCACGCCGTCCATTTCCAGCGGCAGACGGATGCCGTGCCAGTGAATGGTCGTCGCCACCGGCAGATGGTTGATGAAGCGCACCCGCAGCCATTCACCCTGACGCACGCGCAACTCGGTGCCCGGCGCCGACGGGCCGAATGCCCAGGCCTCGGTCTTGTGCCCCGGTACCAGTTCGACGTCCAGCGGTGCGGCGATCAGCTCATAGTCGTGGCCCGCCTCAGCGTCGGCCATTTTCCCGAGCCAATAACGCGACGCGCCCCCCGCCCCGACACCAACGACAACAAGACCGGCCAGGCCACCGAGGATTTGGCGACGGGTAAAGGACATGAACTCAACTACCTCACGTATCAGCGACAGACCCCTGAAGGCCCGTAAAAGGCGAATACGATACACCTGCGGTTGAGAAACAGTAAGGGCGACCTGAGGCCGCACGCCAGCGGTCGGCTTAAAGCCGCAGCCCGGTAATCAAGTGCACCACACCGCCCTCCAAGGGCATCACACCCGCGACACCGGCGGCGCTCAACGCCTGTTGGTCCATGCTCGACACATCACGCAAAACAACCCGCACCCGCGTTAACGCCAGCGGTTGCTGGGACTGGAGGTTGTCCACACCGCCCAGCGCCGCGACAATGTCGCTGCTCAATCCGTCGGTCGGCTCGGCCGGTGCTTTCGGTGTGTCCGCGACCAGATCCGGGGTAAGGGCCTTCCAGAATGCCTTCTGCAATTGATCGAACATGTTCAGTTCTCCAAAACCCGTAAAGTATCGACGGTTGCCTCGTGAAACAGCTGCAACGCCTCGCGCACCTGCCCGGCGCTTTCCAGACCAAGCACCTGTTGCGCGATGATCTGACAATCCGCCAGCGCAAGCTCGCGCACCGTTGCCTTGACCGGTGCAATCATCGGCACGCTCACCGACAGCTCGTCCACGCCCAACCCCAGCAACAGCGGCACCGCCAGACGTTCAGAGGCCATCGCCCCGCACACCCCGACCCATTTGCCATGGGCGTGCGCAGCCTTCACGGTCATGGCGATCAAACGCAAGACCGATGGATGAAAACTGTCCGCCTGACTGGCCAGGCGCGGATGATCGCGATCCATGGCCAGGGTGTACTGCGTCAGGTCATTGGTGCCGATCGAGAAGAAATCCACCAGCGGCGCAAACAGGTCCGCCATCAGTGCTGCGGCCGGCACTTCGATCATGATCCCCAGCTTCGGCCGTTCAATCAGCCCCAGCGCCAGCACCTCCTCATCGAGCATCTGCCGCGCCAGACGCAGCTCCGACAGTTGCGTGACCATCGGCAACATGATGTGCAAGCGCGTCAGATCGCAGCAGCCAAGCATGGCCCGGAACTGCTCACGCAACAGCTGCGGGCGCTCCAGACACAAACGAATGCCGCGCACGCCCAGGAACGGGTTGGTTTCGCTGTCCATCGGCACATAGGCCAGCGGTTTGTCGCCGCCGACATCGAGGGTGCGCACCACCAGATTGTGTGCAGATCCGACGCAGCGAGCGATCGCACTGTAAGTGGCGACCTGTTCGTCATGGCTCGGCGCGTGGTTGCGGCCCAGATAGAGAAACTCCGAACGCAGCAGGCCGACGCCCGCGCCCCCCGAAGCCATGGCCTGCTCGGTTTCAGACAATGAGGCGACGTTGGCCGACACCTCCACGTGATGGCCGTCACGGGTTCGCGCGGCGAGCGTTGCATTGGCCAGCTCATGCTCATGGCGCAGATGCTGTTGCGCGTGCCGTACCTGCCATTGCTTGATCGCCGCAGGGTCGGGATGCACGTGTAACTCGCCCTTGTCGGCATCGAGCAGTACCTGAGTGCCGTTGCTCAGCGCGAGCATTTGCACCGGCAGCCCGCAGATCGACGGCAGGCCACAGGCGCGGGCGAGAATCGCCACGTGACTGGTCGCACCGCCACCGACCGTGGCAAAACCCAACACTTTGCTGGTATCGATACGGGCAGTTTGCGACGGCGTCAGTTGATCGGCGATCAGAATGCTCCCTGACGGCAGCTCCAGCGCCTGTTCGCCAATACCCAACAGCAGCTTGAGCACGCGACGCCCGACATCGGTCAGATCCGCCGCCCGTTCAGCCAGAAGCGCACTGCCCAGCTGCCGAAACATCGCCGCCGTCTCGTCCGTGGCCGAGCGCCAGGCGAATGCCGCACTTTTGCCCGCACTGATCAGCGCTTGGGCCTGATCGAGCAGACCCGGGTCTTCGAGCAGTTCCTGATGCGCCTTGAAGATCTCGGCTTCGGCCTCGCCAGCGGCGGTATCACGCAAATGCTGCAAGGCCAGATCCGCTTCGATCAGCGCATTGGCAAAGGCCTCGCGCTCGACGTCTGCTCCGCCGCCGAACTCGCTGACGTCGAAGACCGGCTCGCTGATCTGCACCACTTGGCCCAACGCCGAACCGGGTGATGCGCAGACCCCACGCAGAAGCGTCAGCGTCTCGACTTCAACCACCTCGACAGGTGCCACTGCTGCTACCGTTTCGCCACAGCCCTCGGCCAGCAAGCGGGTCAGTATATTGATTGCAGCGTCTGCATCTGCACCGACAGCACTGACCTGCACACTGTCACCAAACGCGGTCTGCAACGCCATGATCGCCACCAGGGATTTGGCATTGGCCTGAGCCTGTTGCTTATGCAGGTAAATCTTTGCCGTGAAGCCCTTTGCCGCTTGCGCGAACACCGCTGCCGGGCGCGCGTGCAGACCATTGGCATTGGGCAGTTTCAACGATTGCGAGAAAACCACCAGACCTTCTGCCGCGACTGCTTGCTCGCTGAATGCCTGCGTGCTGGCGAGTTCAAGCAACGGCTGGCCGCTTTCGACCCGTCCGCTCGACGCGCCCAGCCAGGTAAACGGCTCACCGCTGACCACCAGCATCAACGTCATCAGGCTGCGCGCATGTCGGGCGATGTAATCGGCGTCGAACTCGATCAGCGCCTGCCCGGCGGCAACCCGCTGCCCCTCTTCGACCAGACGAGTGAAACCTTGCCCGCCGAGGTTCACCGTATCCAGGCCGATGTGCATCAACAGCTGCACACCATTGTCATCGGTGATGCTCACCGCATGCCCGCTGGCCTGCACGTTGCTGATGACCCCGGCCAAAGGCGCGCACAGGGTCGACGAGGTCGGATCGATGCACAGACCGTCGCCTATCACGCGCCCGGAAAACACTGGATCGGGCACTTGATCGAGCGCCATCAGGACACCGGACAAAGGAGCCAGCAGTTGCAATGGTTGGGGTGTGGCCATGACGTCACCTGCAGTTTTATGCTTTGAAGTGCTGATGGAGCGCGACGCTCCATCAGCATCGCTTATTTCCACCAGTATTCGACCTGCAATCCGACATTCGCACCGTGGCGAGCGCTGCCGAAGGAGCCGGTATCAGACAGTGCAGAACCTTTCGCCAGTTCGTTGGCCGCACGTTTGGCCGCCTCGTTCCAGGTGGCGTACGTGTAATACAGACGCACCTCGGGACGCGCCCAAAACTCGGGGCCTTTAGGCGACCAGGTCGGGGCAAACGTGAACTTGCTCAGCTTGCGCGTGCCGCCCGGAGCTTCGACTTGATCGTGACCCAGTTCGGTGACCAGTTTGAAGTGTTCGCTGAGCGCATAGGCGGGACGCACTCCCAGCGAGATCCAGTTTTGATCGACACCGTCCGGGCGAATGTCTTTCTGATACACCGCCGCGATTTGTCCGCCAAAACGCGGGGTCACCTGCCAGTCGAAAAACTCGACGATCCGGTAACTCTTGTTGCTGTCGTCCAGTTTGACGTTACCGGTATAACCCAGCCCGGTCCCCGGCCCTTCACCGTATTGCAGCGCCAGTTTGTTCTTGCCGCCAAAGAAATTCGTTTGCACATGTTGCGCGGTGATCGCCCAGCCTCGGTGGGCATCGCGGCTGTCGGGCTTGTCGATATAGCTCAAGCCGAACTCCAGCTCACCGCCAGGGTTGGTGTTGAAACCGGCAACGTTGAAGTCATGCCGATTGATGTAGTCCTTCTGGTACAGGTTGTCCTTGCGCGAAAAGGCGTAGCTGTACTTAAGATCGCCGATCAATACGTCTTCGACCCCGCCCCCGGTGGCGCTCTGGTTCCAGTAGTAGAAGTCGGAAATATGGATGTCATTGCGCTTGTAGTAACGGCGCCCGGCCCACAGAGAACCGCCGTTGAGCGCGGGCATTGCCGACCACTGTGCATAGGCTTGCGGCAAGCGTATCGAGCCATTGTCATCTTTGAAGGTGGGACTGCGGTCGTAGCGGTTATACAGCGAAGCCATGCCATCGACACTCAGGACCGAACCGTCGTCGAGGGTGTAAAGATCCTGCCGCAACTCCAGCTCACCGTACTGCTCGCATTCGTTTCCCAGGCGATATTTGGTCTGTGCGCCGGGTAACTGGAAGCACGACTGACCGCTGCTGTTGACCGACGTGCCCACCCCACTGCGCAAGTAGCCGCCAAACTCCAGCGCTTGTGAAGTCGGCGGTAAGGCCAGGCAAAAACCTGCGACTGCAAGGCTGCGATTTATTGTTGTTTTCATAAGCCACCCCATTGTTTTTATTGTCTGGTTGCATGATTTCGGCGCGCAAAAATCCCCCGCGCAGTGCACTGCGTGTTTTTTTGAAAGCTGGTTTTCTAGTTAAATGTCAGGGATCGATCAGGTGCAGGACGAAGGACTCGTAAGGTCGCAACGCCACCTGTCGGTTGCGCAACGGGCCTGCCGGATAATTGCTGATCAACTGTCGCTGTCTCATCGATTCACTGATGACCGTCGTCGGTAATTCCACTTCACAGGGTGTCCCGTAGAAGTTGTTCACCACTAACAGGCGCTCGGCATCACCTTCCCGCACATACGCCCAGACTTGCGGATGTTCCGGCAGCAATTGTTGGTACAGCCCTTCAGTGATCAAAGGTTCGTGGCGACGCAGCGCGATCAGACGGCGGTAGTGATGCAGCACCGATTCCGGGTCATCGAGCTGGTGGGCAACGTTGATCTGCGCGGCATTGGCCGGCACCCCGATCCACGGCTCGACGCTACTGAAACCGGCATTCGGCCCGGCGTCCCAGTGCATCGGTGTACGACCGTTATCGCGGGATTTCTGCATGATCGCCGCCATGTTGTCGGCATCGCTGCTGCCGGCCTCGCGCTTGAGGCGAAAGATGTTCAGCGTCTCGACATCGCGATAATGCTCGATCGATTCAAACCCCGGATTGGTCATGCCCAACTCTTCGCCCTGATACACGAACGGCGTGCCCTGCAGAAAATGCAGCGCAGTGCCGAGCATCTTCGCCGACAGCTCGCGGTATTCGCCGTCATGGCCGAAGCGCGAAACAACTCGCGGTTGATCGTGGTTACACCAGAACAGCGCATTCCAGCCGCCACCGGCCTGCATGCCGGTCTGCCAGTCGGACAGGATTTTCTTGAGCTGAAGGAAATCGAAGTCGGCGCGCACCCACTTCTGCAGGTTCGGATAATCGACTTTCAAATGATGAAAGTTGAAGGTCATCGACAGTTCTTTCGACTGCGGATTCGAATAACGAATGCAGTGTTCAAGACTGGTCGAGGACATCTCGCCGACATTGATCAGGTCGTGCCCTTCGAAGACTTCGCGGTGCATTTGCTGCAAGTACGTGTGGACATTCGGCCCGTCGGTATAGAAGCGTCGGCCATCGCTGTCGTCTTCGGGAAAGTCCTCCGGCTTGGAGATCAGATTGATCACGTCCAGACGAAAACCACCCACGCCCTTGTCCCGCCAGAACTGCATCATCCGGAACACTTCGGCGCGGACCTCGGGATTGTCCCAATTCAGGTCGGCCTGTGTGTGGTCGAACAGGTGCAGGTAATACTGACCGGTCTGGGCTTCATATTCCCAGGCGGAACCGCCGAACTTGGATTCCCAGTTGTTCGGCTGATCACGCCAGATGTAGAAGTCACGGTAAGGGTTGTCGAGGCTGCTGCGCGCCTGCTGGAACCAGACATGTTCGATCGAGGTGTGATTGACCACGATGTCGAGCATCAGCTTGATCCCGCGCTTGCCCGCTTCAGCGATCAACAATTCACAATCGGCCATGCTGCCGTAACTCGGGTCGATGGCGTAGTAATCGCTGATGTCATAGCCGTTATCGCGCTGTGGCGAACGCAAAAATGGCGTGATCCACAAGCAGTCGACGCCCAGCCATTGCAGGTAGTCGAGCTTGGCGACGATACCCAGCAGATCACCCGTCGGGTTGCCGGCGTGGCTATGAAAACTCTTCGGATAGACCTGGTAGATCACCGAACGCTGCCAGTCTTGCATGGCACATTTCCCTCTTGAATTTTACGAGTTCTGTAGGAGCTGCCGAAGGCTGCGATCTTTTGACTTTGAGAGGCAAGATCAAAAGATCGCAGCCTTCGGCAGCTCCTACAGATCGATTCAGGCAACCCGATAACCGGGCCGGACGATCTTCATGCTGAGTGCACAGGTCAGGACAAACGGCACGAGCATGGCAATCAGCATCCCGATGACGAACATCGGGATGTACTGCGGAATGATCGAGATGAAACCCGGCAGACCACCGACGCCGATGGCCGAGGCCTGAACCTTTTTCAGCGACAGGAATACGCAGCCCAGCGCCGAGCCGGTCAGCGCGGCGTAAAACGGAAACTTGTAGCGCAGGTTGACGCCAAACATCGCCGGCTCGGTGATACCGAAGTAGGCGGAAATCGCCGAGGTCGATGCCATGCTCTTGTCCCGCGCATTACGGGTCATCCAGAACACCGCCAGGGCGGCACTGCCCTGGGCGAGATTGGACATGACGATCATCGGCCAGATGAAGGTGCCGCCCTGGGTCGAGATCAATTGCAGATCGACCGCGAGAAACATGTGGTGCATGCCGGTGATCACCAGCGGCGCATACAGCAGACCGAAAATCGCGCCCCCGACCATCGGTGCCAGATCAAACAGCATGACCAGCCCTTCGGTGATGAAGATGCCGATGTGGCGGGTCACCGGGCCGATCACCGCCAGTGCCAGCACACCGGTGACGACAATCGTAGTGATCGGCACCACGAGCAATTGAATGGCGTTCGGCACGCGGGCGCGCAACCATTTTTCGATGACACTCATCACGTAGGCCGCCAACAGAATCGGCAGGATCTGCCCCTGATAACCGACCTTTTCCACCTGAAACAATCCGAGAATGTCGAAGTACGGCAACTGCTGCCCGTCCAGCCCCGCCACGGCCTTGCCGTAGTTCCAGGCGTTGAGCAGATCCGGGTGCACCAGCATCAGGCCGAGCACGATGCCGAGGATCTCGCTGCCGCCAAAACGTTTGGCCGCTGACCAGCCCACCAGCGCCGGCAGAAACACGAACGAGGTATTGGCCATCAGATTGATCAGGCTCCACAGCCCGTCGAGTTTCGGGTAGGCATCGAGCAGGGTCTGCCCTTCGATGAACATGCCTTTGGCGCCGAGCAGATTGTTGATACCCATCAGCAGGCCGGCAATGATCAATGCTGGCAGGATCGGCATGAACACATCGGAAAACACCCGCACCAGACGCTGCATGGCGTTGATCTTTTCGGCGCTTTTCTGTTTGACGTCAGCGATGGTCGAGGCCGCGAGACCGGTCTGGCGACGCAGTTCGGCATAGACCTTTTCCACTTCGCCCGGACCGATCACCACCTGATACAAGCCGCCGGTGAAGAACGAGCCCTTGACCAGATCGATCTGATTGAGCGTGGCAGTGTCGACCAGGCTCGGGTCCTTCAGGGCCAGTCGCAACCGCGTGACGCAATGGGCGGCCTGTTCGAGGTTGTCGCTGCCACCGAGGCTGTGCAGCAATTGCCTGGCAATGTTCGGATAGTCGTGGCTCATGCTTGTTCTTCCGCTATGGATTGTTGTTATTGGCAGCACGCCGAAGCGAAAAATACTCGTCTGTACGAGTTAATGCAACAACTCGTACAGACGAGTTTGTTTATGTATGTTCCCGCCAGACCGAAGGCGAAATTTCCTACTCAGCCCTAAGGTGATTTCCATCGTCCACATGGACAAAGCCCTACCCTGGCCTTAAGGTTCGTGGCTTTGAGCACAGTCGGCACCGAGCCTACCCATGAGCAAATACAACCAGATCTATAGCGATCTGCTGGCCAGCATCACGACTGAACGCCTGGAGCGCGGCGCCCGTCTGCCTTCCGAAACCGAACTGATGGACAGCTATCAGGCCAGCCGTGGCACGGTGCGCAAGGCGATCGAACTCCTTCAGGAGCGTGGCTTTGCGCAGAAAATCCACGGCAAAGGCACCTTCGTGCTTTCGACCAACCCGATCGAATTTCAGCTCGGCGGCATCGTCAGTTTTCAGGAGACCTATCCGCGCCTCGGCAACGATGTCAGCACCGAAGTGGTCGAGCTGAGCCAGATCCCGCTTGAAGGCGCCCTGCTCGAGCACATCCATGCCGAGCCGGGCAGCCTGATCACGCGGATCAAGCGCGTACGGCGGATCGATGGCAAACGGGTCATCCTCGACATCAACCACTTCGTCAGCGAAGTGATTCCCGACCTGTCCCTCGAGATCGCGGAGCAGTCGATCTACGCCCATATCGAACAGACCCTGCAGTTACAGATTGCCTACGCCCAGCGCACCATCGAAGCCGTGCCCCGCAGCAAAGATGATCAATTGCACCTGGACCTCGACGGCCAGAGCCATGTGATCGTGGTCAGCAACCAGACCTTCCTCCAGGACGGTCGTCAGTTCGAGTACACCGAATCGCGGCACACCCTGGACAAGTTTTACTTCTCCGACGTGGCACGACGCTGACCCCCCGCACGTTTCGAACGACAATGTGCGGTACATATGTAGTGCACTCCCCTTGAGCGAACAGGCCATGCTCCGCCTTCATTTTCTCAAGGATGGAGAAAGCATGAACGCAGCCCAGCAACCTCCTCTGCCGAACCCGGCAGACAAAGCAGCTCTCAAGCGGATCGCCTTTACTGTCGTGCAAAACTGCCCCGGCCTGCAGGATGCAGCACGTGAAGCCGCGCGTGATCTGCTCGAAGCAAAAGGCTTGTCGAGCCTTGATCCGGATCAGGTGTATTTCCATCGCTTCAAGACAGCCCAGAGCAGTACTCGCTCGTTTACCGGGTGGGAGCACATCCGCGAAAAACCCTACGAATCGACGACGCTGACACAACTGGTGATTCATCGTTTTCGCGCCACCGACCAGGACAACGCCGATCTTCTCGACCTGTACGGCGGCTTCTATACAGAGGGTCCGCAGGGCGAAAACTTCGACGAAAAAAATCAAGTACGCCTGCATGGCAATGAGGTCTTGAAAGCCTTTTGGAGCCTCGACTTCAGTGGTCATTACAGCGCCACTCTGACGGACTTCTGGAACAGCCACGCCGATGATTTCCGCACCTTGGCCAAGTGCAATTTCCTCAGCCGCGCGGTGCAGGCGCTGGACCTTGGGCAACTCACCGGCAGTGACTTTCAATGGTTGGTGGACTCGGTAGTGGGGCCTGTCAGCTGGCCGGTAACCCTGAGCATGCTGCAAGCGAGTCACGCTGCGACCGGGGATGTATACGCCTTCGACATTGACGGGCATGTCGCGACGCGACTACTGCGCATTGTCGATCCCGGTGGCCGGCAGATTATTTACCTGCCCGGTGAAACCAAGGCGTTCGTGGTCAAGGATACGGCGGCAGACCTGCACTGGTGGGTGCTTGACCAAATGAACGACGCGAACCGCCGCGCGGCCTTCATGGAGCATTTCGCACTCGCCGACCGTCAGCTCATGACCGAGAACCTGACCGACCTGATGAATCGGCTGGTCGGCACTTGGGGCCGGGCCGACCATCACCTGGTCAACCGCACAAACCTGCGGTTGACTGATGATGCATTCAGTTGGCTACGCGACTCGACCCGCCAGGCGATGTTCGCAGAGGCCCACCTCTCGCTGACATCGAATGGTGATCTGCGCAAAAAACTGTGGATCGGTTATCTGAGCGCGGGACTCAAGGTATTTGGACCGATGGCCACTGTCGGCTGGCCGCTGGCGCTGCCGGTGATTGGTGCCACCATCGTGAACATGGGCCTGAATATCGATCAGGCGCAAAACGGCAAAACCAGGGCCGAGCGCAAGGCCGGCGTACTGGGTGGGGTGCTGAATGGCATCAATCTGCTGTTCAACCTTCCATTGCTCATCGGCACCGGGCCGATGCTGGAGGTGGGCGCTGAGGTCGATGCGGCTGAGGCTGCTGAAATGGCCGAATACAGCGAATTCCTGAGCCCCTCCGTCGAAACTGAAAACCCGACACAGATCATGGTGCCGGACGATGCCGACATTAGCGTGCCGAATCTTGATGAAACGGTGCTGGTTCCAGCGCAAAAGGCTGCACCGCCACCGGTGCCCGAACGTTATCAGTGCAACGAATTGCTCGATGGCACCCCACTCGACGAGGAGTCCGGTAAATACCAGGGGATCTACCGACTCGATACTGATCCGCCCTACGCCATTCTGATGAACGACAATCCGTACTATGTGCGTTATTTCGCTGACTCGAATGGCGCTGGTGACTGGGCGATCGTTGACCCGCAAAGACCCAACCAGCTTGTCCATTCCTTGCCGATCCGCCTCAATGGCGCCGGTGAATGGGAACGGATGCCAGCACTGGGCCTCAAGGGCGGTGGCCAATGCATGGGCAAACAATGCACTCCCGATATCCAGCTCGACACCTTCGAACCCGCAGCGCCCGAGACACCCGAGACGCCCGCGCAACCTCTGGCAGATCCGCAACCGTCGACATCGCGCCCGCCACGCGCTGTGCGCAGCGCCTACGATATCGATCCGACTGTGCGCCGTTCGATAAAGGGCTGGGCGCTGAACCTGGATGAAACCCATGCCCAAATGCAGAACGACGGTGCTGGCGGTCTTGGTATCGAAGACCCGTTCGAGTTGTTTGCAGTCGGCAAACGCCAGCTGTTGCAGCACTCAGCCAGAAGCTTTTTCCAGAATTTACCGTGGATTACCCAGCCCGTGCGTCCGTCGATCCCCGAGATCAACCGCCTGATGCCAATGGCCGACCTCATCGACCGGATTTTCGAAAACGCGTCAGGACTGGTGGTGGGAGCAACTCTCGACCGCATCGCCAGTACGCGTTTTCTGATTGAAAACATGCCGGCGCTGGCCCGGCATGCGAAAACGCTTTACATGCGTGGCCTGCTCAGTGACTTCGCTCAAGTGGAATTGAACCGCTACCTCACGAGCGGCGATATGTCTGCGGATTTGCAGACCTACTTAAGCAGTCTCGGCACTGACCCGGGCGGGCGTTTCAACCCGATTGAACTGGTCAAGGTCGCCAGGAGCCACGGTGTTCGGCTTCAAGCCATCGACTGCGCGGCGAGCTATAAAATGAAAACACCGCTGCCCTCCGTCGACGAGCAGATGATGGGCACCTACCTGACCAACGACATCATGACAGGGGATGCTTACCTCAACAGCCCGGAAAAATGGATCGTAGTAACGGATGCTCAAAACACCAACACCTTCAGAGGGCTGGCGGGCGTCAGTGAATTGAAGAGAGGGATCGGCCTGCGTATTGATGAAGTCGCAGTCGATGAAGAACCGGGTGTGGATGTCGACCCGGGAATTGAAATACCACGCGGCAGCTCTCCTGCCAGTGGAGCCAGACAAGGCAATCTGGATCTGCTTCGCGCCGACTTGCGCCTGAAAGTCCAGGCACCCGAGGTGAACTGGAGCGAGGTGACGCTGGAAAATCTGCTGCATAGGCGCGGCATGTATCTATTCAAGAAAACCGGCAACGTCTACACCCTGATCCATCGCAGCAAGCAAGGCATGCTCCAGCGCACCGCGATCACTCGCTTGAGCGACGGCAAGTTCTCCCTCCACCGACCCGCCTGGCAGCGCGTGAATGACATCGGGTTTGCCAGCCTGAAAGAGATGTCCCAACGACTGGTCGAGACTGGGCTGATCCTGCAAAGCCGAATCCCTGATTGAGTTTTCGCCAATAAAAAAATATCAAAAACGCAAAGGCCGCGTGAAACATGGTTTCACGCGGCCTCTTGATCTGCCTGCAGTCACGCCATCAAAGCGTGCGCGGGATCACTCCCACTCAATGGTCGCCGGCGGCTTGCTCGACACGTCGTAAGTGACGCGGGAGATGCCTTCGATTTCATTGATGATGCGGCCGGATACGGTTTCCAGCAGTTCGTAAGGCAGGTGTGCCCAACGCGCGGTCATGAAGTCGATGGTTTCCACGGCGCGCAGGGCAACAACCCAGGCGTAACGACGGCCATCGCCAACAACGCCAACCGATTTCACTGGCTGGAACACCACGAACGCCTGGCTGACCTTGTGGTACCAGTCGGCTTTGCGCAGTTCTTCGATGAAGATGTGGTCAGCGCGACGCAGCAGGTCGGCGTATTCCTTTTTCACTTCACCGAGGATGCGCACGCCCAGGCCCGGGCCCGGGAACGGGTGACGGTAGACCATGTCGTACGGCAGGCCCAGTTCCAGACCCAGACGACGGACTTCGTCCTTGAACAGTTCGCGCAGTGGCTCGACCAGTTTCAGGTTCATCTCTTCCGGCAGGCCGCCCACGTTGTGGTGCGACTTGATCACGTGGGCCTTGCCGCTTTTCGCGCCAGCCGACTCGATCACGTCCGGGTAGATGGTGCCCTGTGCGAGATACTTGATGTTTTCCAGTTTGTTCGACTGGGCATCGAAGACGTCGATGAAAGTGCGTCCGATGATCTTGCGCTTCTTCTCCGGATCGGCTTCGCCGGCCAGGTTGTTGAGGAACTGCTCTTCAGCGTTGGCGCGGATCACTTTGACGCCCATGTTCTCGGCGAACATGGCCATCACTTGCTCGCCTTCGTGCAGACGCAGCAGGCCGTTGTCGACGAAGACGCAGGTCAGTTGATCGCCAATGGCTTTGTGCAGCAACGCAGCAACGACCGAGGAGTCAACGCCGCCGGACAGACCCAGCAGCACGTTGTCGGTACCGACCTGTGCGCGGATGTTGGCGATGGCGTCTTCAGCGATCTTCGACGGGGTCCACAGGGCTTCACAGCCGCAGATGTCGAGAACGAAGCGCGACAGGATGCGACCGCCCTGCTTGGTGTGGGTCACTTCCGGGTGGAACTGCACGCCGTAGTAGCCACGGTCGTCGTTGAACATACCGGCGATCGGGCAGCTCGGGGTGCTGGCCAGAATGTGGAAGTCTTCCGGCATCCTGGTGACCTTGTCACCGTGGCTCATCCATACGTCGAGGCCGAACAGGCCGTCAGCGTCGATGTGGTCTTCGATGCCGTCGAGCAGGCGGCTCTTGCCGACCACGTCAACGCGGGCGTAACCGAACTCACGCAGTTCGGAACCTTCAACCTTGCCGCCCAGTTGCTCGGCCATGGTCTGCATGCCGTAGCAGATACCGAAGACCGGTACGCCCAGATCAAACACGGCCTGCGGGCAACGCGGGCTGTCGGCGACGTGCACGGACTCGGGGCCGCCGGCGAGGATGACGCCTTTAGGAGCGAATTCGCGGATCGCATCTTCGTCCATGTCGAACGGGTGCAGTTCGCAGTACACACCGATTTCGCGCACACGGCGGGCAATCAGTTGGGTGTATTGCGAACCGAAGTCGAGGATCAGGATGCGGTGAGCGTGAATATCGAGGGCCATGATTCAGTCTCGTCTAAGTCGTTCAGAAACAGTCGTGATTCAGAAACAACTCGGGGCTGAATCAAACAGCCCCGGTTGCTTACTTTATTGCTTGAAGGCTCAACCTACGCGGTAGTTTGGCGCTTCTTTGGTGATCTGCACGTCGTGCACGTGGGATTCGGCCATGCCAGCGCCGGTGATCCGCACGAACTCAGGCTTGGTGCGCATTTCTTCGATGTTGGCGCTACCGGTGTAGCCCATCGAAGAACGCAGACCGCCCATCAACTGGTGAATGATCGCGCTCAGGGTGCCTTTGTACGGCACACGGCCTTCGATGCCTTCCGGAACGAGTTTCTCGGCGCCTGCCGAGGAGTCCTGGAAGTAACGGTCGGAAGAACCTTGAGCCTGGGACATGGCGCCCAGCGAACCCATGCCGCGATAAGCCTTGTACGAACGGCCCTGGAACAGTTCGATTTCGCCCGGCGCTTCTTCAGTACCGGCGAACATCGAGCCCATCATCACGCAGGAAGCACCGGCTACGATGGCCTTGGACAGGTCACCGGAGAAACGGATGCCGCCGTCAGCGATCAACGGAACGCCAGTGCCTTCAAGGGCAGCGGCAACGTTGGCGATGGCACTGATTTGCGGGACGCCGACACCGGCGACGATACGGGTGGTGCAGATCGAGCCAGGGCCGATACCGACCTTGACTGCGTCAGCGCCTGCTTCGGCCAGGGCCTTGGCAGCGGCGCCGGTGGCGATGTTGCCGCCGATCACCTGCACTTCAGGGAAATTCTCTTTGACCCAGCGAACGCGGTCGATCACGCCTTTGGAGTGACCGTGCGCGGTATCGACTACCACCACGTCCACACCAGCGTTGACCAGAGCGGCTACACGGTCACCGGTGTCTTTACCGGTACCGACAGCAGCGCCCACGCGCAGACGACCTTGATCGTCCTTGCTGGCCAGCGGGTAGGCTTTGGCTTTTTCGATATCGTTGACGGTCATCATGCCTTTGAGGGCGAATTTGTCGTCAACGATCAGCACACGCTCGATGCGGTGCTTGTGCAGCAGTTCGCGTGCTTCGTCTTTGCTCGCGCCTTCCTTGATCGTGACCAGACGCTCTTTGGGCGTCATCACTTCACGGACGGTGGCTTCCAGACGGCTTTCGAAACGCACGTCACGGGAGGTGACGATGCCGACCAGGTCGCCATCGTGCAGTACCGGAACGCCGGAAATATTGTGCATGCGGGTCAATTCGAACAGGTCACGCACCGTGGCATCAGCCTCGATGGTGATCGGATCCTTGACGACGCCGGCTTCGAACTTCTTGACCTTGCGCACTTCGGCAGCTTGCTGCTCGATGGTCATGTTCTTGTGGATAATGCCGATGCCACCTTCCTGAGCCATGGCGATTGCCAGACGGGCTTCAGTAACGGTGTCCATGGCGGCAGAAACCAGAGGAATGTTCAGCTCGATGCCACGGGTAAGGCGGGTCTTGAGACTGACTTCGTTAGGAAGTACCTCGGAATAACCGGGCACTAGGAGAATGTCGTCGAATGTCAGAGCTTCTTGGCTGATACGCAGCATCGCGGGGGCTCCCGAGCGGGAAAATGGAAGCGCGCCATTATAGTCAGACACCCCCTGCTGTTCAATGTAAAACTCAGCTTAATATCAATGTTGCTGATGTACGGGAATCCCCGCCGTTACAGCTCCACCTTGACCCACGAGACAGGTTGATCGAGCCAATCGGCGAACTCATCGATAAAGCTCTGCTTGAAGCCCGCCTCCAGCCAGTTGTTGAAGATGAAGCCGAGGTTGGAGAACGCGCACTCCTGCAGGTAAAGGAAGCCGTTGATGTCATCTTCATGCCCGCATTCCGGGCAGGTGAAGTTGTCAGTGCGGCCCGGGAACCAGTCTTCGAGGCTTTCGAACAGCGCTTCGCCGACTTCACGGCGGCATTCGGCGCAACCGGCTTCTTCCAGAAAGCCCTTGGCCGGGGTGTAGATGCAGCGTTTGGTGACGATTTCCAGGCCATTGATCGGCTCACCGAACGGCAACGCCTGCGGGTGCAGCACGACGGCACGGGCGCCATCGGCAATCGCGTAAGCCATGCGATTACCAGTGCGACCACAAGTTGTCAGCTCTTCTTTGATGATGTTCTTGCGCACCAGCCAGCGCACGATCGCCCGGGCCCGGGGTTCGTGGACCGGCAGGGTGGAGATTTTCGGGACGATGATGCTTTGCGAATTCATGGAAAGTCCTGCGGTGTGGCTTCTGACGCCTTCGCGAGCAAGCTCGCTCCCACAATGGAATGCATTTCCCACAGTGGGAGCGAGCCTGCTCGCGAAGAGGCCCTAAAGGCCGGCAGCTTAATCCCTGACAAAATCCGGTCAAGTGCTGAGGTAGCGCCCGATCAACGCAAGCCCGCTCGCCAGCACCAGCCACGTCACCAATCGCACAAACGCCTCGCGCGACAATTTCATGGTCAAGCGCCGCCCGATCCACAACCCCAGCGCCATGGCCGGCAACAGACACAGCGCCAACATCAACAAGGGTAGCTCGGCATACACACCGGCGATGGCGAACAGGCTCAAGCGCACCACCGTGCTGCAACTGATCAGCGCACTTTGCGTGGCCCTGGCGGCCTCTTTCGGCAGACGGCTGTTGAGATAAATCGCATATAGAAAGCCGCCACTGCCAAACAGCGCCCCGAACAATCCACCCACAGTCCCCATCGGCACTGCCCACGCCGCCGACAACTGCGCTGGCCGCGCTTTCACCCACAGGCTGTAAATTGCATAAGCGCTGATAAACAGCCCCATCAACAACAGCAACACATCGGATTTGAGGTTGAGCAGAAAAATCACCCCTAACGTGCAACCCACCGCCATGCATGGCAGCAGCCGCAACAACTCCGGTTTCGCCACATCGCGCCGTGACGGCAGCAGATTGCCGAACGCTGCGACAAAGTCCAGCAACACCAGCAACGGCACAATTTTCGACAACGGCATGAACAGAATCAAAATCGGCCCCGCCACCAGTGCCGTGCCGAATCCGGCAATGCCGAACACGATGTAAGCCAAGGCGATGCCCAGCCCGATCACCGCCCAACCACTGGCGCCCCACGACCACTCACTCAATAACCCCACCACGCTCATCGATCTGCTTCCTTAATAAGCCTGAGATGACTTTAGCCAGCGCCGAGGGTTGCGACTAATATCTTCAAAGCCACCGACTCATCTCAAAAAGGCATTACTCGTGCTTTCGACTCGTCAATTGCGTTATTTCGTCGAAATCGCCGACTGCGGCAGCTTCAGTGCGGCAGCCGAACGGCTGTTTATCGCGCAATCGGCGCTGAGCCGGCAGATCAAGGACATGGAAACGCGCCTGCAAACGCCGTTGTTCGAACGCACCGGACGCCAGCCCAGACTGACCGCGGCGGGCGAAGCGTTTCTGCCGCGGGCAAGAAATCTGCTCAATGAGCTGAGCAAGGCCAGCGCCATGGCCACTGAAGTGGGCAATGGTCAGCTCGGCACCTTGCGCCTCAGTCATTCCAGCACCGTGTCGATCAGCGGACGCTTGCTCAGTGACATCGGCGCTTATCTGCAGCAACACCCCGGTGTGTCGCTGGACATCGGCAAATTGTCTTCCGAGGCGCAACTGGAAGAGTTAGCCGAAGGACGCCTCGATATCGGCCTGCTGCGCATGCCGGTATTGCGTCAGCGTGAAGGGATTCAGATTGTGCCGTTGTTTACCGAGCGTTTGCTGCTCGCGGTGCCGGACAGTCATCGTATGGCGAATGCCAGCGCTGTCGAACTGGTGCAATTGAAGGACGAAGCGTTCATCTCCATTCCGCATCCGCAACGCGGTGGACTGAGTTACCTATGTGCCGACCTGTGCATGCGTCAGGGTTTCTTCCCCAAAGCGGCGCGGGTGATGTCGCGCAAGACCACGCAATTGCAGCTGATTCAAGCCGGTTTTGGCATTGCCCTGCTGCCGGAATCCATGCAGGACATCGCTCCGAGCGGCGTACGCTTTCTGCCGCTGGCCGATCCCGATTGCCAAAGCACCGTCGCCCTCGCCTATCGCCAGAATCCCAACCCGTTGATCCAGCACTTCCTACAGACTTTCACCCCTCCCCCCTGTGGGAGCGAGCCTGCTCGCGAAAGCGGACTGTCAGCCACTGAAGATGTCGAAGGATAAGACGCCTTCGCGAGCAGGCTCGCTCCCACAGGGATTTGTGGTGATTCATGGAGATTGATCAGCAAATGCCTTTAAACTGCGCCCCATGATTAAAGATCCCTTTGCAAGACTTGGCCTGGACCGTGAAGTCCTGACCGTCAGCCAGCTCAACGGCCGCGCGCGGGTGTTGCTGGAAGACGTGTTCAGCAACATCTGGGTCGAAGGCGAAATCTCCAACCTCGCCCGCCCGGCGTCCGGCCACATCTATTTCACCCTCAAGGACAGCGGCGCGCAGGTGCGTTGCGCGTTGTTCCGGCAGAACGCGGCGCGCGTGCGTCAGGCGCTCAAGGACGGTCTGGCGGTGAAGGTGCGCGGCAAGGTCTCGTTGTTCGAGGGCCGTGGCGACTATCAGTTGATCCTCGACACCGTGGAGCCTGCCGGTGACGGCGCGCTGCGCCTGGCCTTCGATGCGCTGAAAGAAAAGCTCAGCGCCGAAGGCCTGTTCAGCGCCGAACGCAAAGTGCCGCTGCCGGCGCATCCGCAGCGCATCGGCATCATCAGCTCGCCGACCGGCGCGGTGATTCGCGACATCATCAGCGTGTTCCGCCGCCGTGCGCCGCAGGTGCAACTGACGCTGATCCCCACCGCCGTACAGGGCCGCGAAGCCACCGCACAAATCGTCCGCGCGCTGAAAATGGCCGATGCCCGTGGTTTCGATGCGTTGATCCTTGCCCGTGGCGGCGGTTCGCTGGAAGACCTATGGTGCTTCAACGAAGAAGCCGTGGCCCGCGCCGTCGATGCCTGCGTGACGCCGATTGTCAGCGCCGTTGGCCATGAAACCGATGTGTCGATCAGTGACTTTGTCGCTGACGTGCGCGCACCGACGCCGTCCGCTGCCGCTGAGTTGCTCGCGCCCGATTCCAGTCATCTGATCCGTCAAGTCGAAAGCCTGCATCGCCGTTTGGTGATGCGCATGCGTGATCGCTTGATGCGTGATCGCCTGCGCCTGGAAGGCATGGCCCGTCGTCTGCGTCATCCTGGTGAACGTCTGCGCCAGCAAGCGCAGCGTCTGGACGATCTCGATATGCGCATGCGTCGGGCGTTCGAACGTCACCTCAATACTCGCCGCGAACGCTTGATTCGCCTGGAAACCCGCCTCGCTGGGCAACATCCGGGGCGGCAGTTGGCAATGTTGCGTCAGCGCCTCGACAGCCTCGCCGAACGCCTGCCCCGCGCCATGCGTGAAGGCCTGAAAAACCGTCGCCTGCAACTGCACAGCCAGATGCAGACGCTGCACGTGGTCAGCCCGTTGGCAACGCTCGGTCGTGGCTACAGCATTCTGCTCGATGAGCGTGGCCACGCAATCCGCAACGCCGCCCAGACCCACACCGGCCAACGCCTCAAAGCCAAGCTCGGCGAAGGCGAACTGCAAGTGCGCGTCGAGGACAATCACCTGACGCCTGTCACCCTCTCTTTACTGGACTGATCCATGCCGCGTTTTCTGGCTCCATTGTTTCTGCTCTGTCTGAC
This sequence comes from Pseudomonas fluorescens, assembly GCF_902497745.1. GTDB lineage: Bacteria > Pseudomonadota > Gammaproteobacteria > Pseudomonadales > Pseudomonadaceae > Aquipseudomonas > Aquipseudomonas fluorescens_BM. The sequence goes on along the minus strand of NZ_CABVHJ010000027.1, from coordinate 55,693 downwards.
ATTCAATGCCCACGCCGACAGCTACATCACCCGGCTACTGAACAAACCGGTGCCGGGCGGCGTCGCGGTGGTTGATCTGGGTACAGCCGCACAAGCACCGAAAGCCACCTATCAAGGCAAACCGGTGCTGGTGGTGAAAGAACAGAATAACTGGCTGGCGATTGTCGGCGTGCCGTTGACCGTAAAGCCGGGCGCGCAGCAGATCAGCAGTGGCGGGCGCAACTTGCCGTTCACCGTGGGTAACAAGAAGTACCCGGAACAGCGCATCACTCTGAAGAACAAACAGCAAGTAAACCCGGATCAGTCGAACCTCAAGCGCATCGAGGGCGAACTGGCCGAGCAGATCAAGGCGTATCGCAGCTTCAGCCCGAACACGCCGAGCAATCTACTGCTGGACAAACCGGTCAACGGGCCGCTGTCGAGCAAGTTTGGCGTGCGCCGTTTCTTCAATGGTGAAGAACGCAATCCCCACGCAGGCCTCGACTTCGCGGTGCCAGCGGGCACGCCGATCAAGACCCCGGCGGCGGGCAAGGTGATCCTCACCGGCAACTACTTCTTCAACGGCAACACCGTGTTTGTCGATCATGGCCAAGGCTTTATCAGCATGTTCTGCCATATGTCGAAGATTGATGTGAAGGTTGGCGATCAACTGGCGCGTGGCGCGGTGGTCGGCAAGGTTGGCATGACCGGCCGGGCGACCGGCCCGCACATGCACTGGAATGTCAGCCTGAATGATGCGCGGGTGGATCCGGCGATTTTCATTGGCGCGTTTCAGCCTTAAGACAGCCGATGGGCTGATGGCCCCTTCGCGAGCAAGCTCGCTCCCACATTGGATTGCGTTCACAACACAAATCCCTGTGGGAGCGAGCTTGCTCGCGAAGGCGGCCTATAGAGCGTTACTGAATTGCTATAAACCTCAATTGCGCCCCAATCAAACCTCGCGCAAATATCACAACGATCAGCGATCTCTAGCGCAATAAAATCCCGCAAAAACTCTCTTTCCGGGTATTCCTCTCAATTTTTTTCGACTGCTTGCCATCCTCTCCCCTCGCGGTTAGGGTTGAAGGCATGAAAACCTCTCACACCCTCATTCAGCTTCGCCAGCACCGCAGCCTGTGCCTCGTCAGCGCACGACTGCCAGGCTGAATCGCGGCACCTCGTCCCACGCTTTTCCCAGAACATTCGTAACACCGGCAGGCCGCCTCTTTTCGGCCCAGACAATAAGGAATTTCCCGATGAGCATGCTCAAAGATCCGTCTTCGAAATACCGCGCGTTTCCCGTCATCAACCTGCCGGATCGGACCTGGCCGTCGAAAACCATCGACACCGCGCCGATCTGGTGCAGCTCCGACCTGCGTGACGGCAACCAGTCGCTGATCGAGCCGATGGACGCGGTGAAGAAGCTGCGCTTCTGGAAAACCCTCGTGCAAGTCGGCGTGAAGGAAATCGAAGCATCGTTCCCGGCGGCTTCGCAAACCGACTTCGACTTCGTGCGCACCTTGATCGAAGAAGGCCACATCCCGGACGACACCACCATTCAGGTGCTGACCCAGGGCCGTGAAGACCTGATCGAACGCACCTTCGAATCCCTGCGCGGCGCGAAGAAAGCCATCGTTCACTTGTACAACGCCACCTCGCCTTCTTTCCGTCGCATCGTCTTCAACCAGGACAAGGACGGTATCAAGGCCATTGCCGTGAACGCGGCCAAGCTGTTCGTCAAATACGCGGCAATGCAGCCGGACACCGAGTGGACTTTCGAATACTCGCCGGAAACCTTCAGCGCCACCGAGCTGGAATTCGCCAAGGAAGTCTGTGATGCGGTGATCGAGGTGTGGAACCCGACGCCTGAGCACAAGATGATCCTCAACCTGCCGGCTACCGTTGAGTGCGCAACGCCGAACATCTACGCCGACCAGATCGAGTGGTTCGGCCGCAATATCAACCGTCGTGACAGCGTGATCATCAGCCTGCACACCCACAACGACCGTGGCACTGGCGTCGCCGCTACCGAGCTGGGCCTGATGGCTGGCGCCGATCGCGTCGAAGGCTGCCTGTTCGGCAACGGCGAGCGTACCGGTAACGTCGACCTCGTCACCGTCGCACTGAACATGTACACCCAGGGTCTCGACCCGCAGCTGGACTTCTCCGACATCGACGGCGTGCGCAAAGTCGTCGAAGAGTGCAACCAGATCCAGGTTCACCCACGTCACCCGTACGTTGGCGACCTGGTGCACACCGCGTTCTCCGGCTCGCACCAGGACGCGATCCGCAAAGGCTTCTCCCAGCAGAAACCCGATGCACTGTGGGAAGTGCCGTACTTGCCGATCGACCCAGCCGACATTGGCCGCAGCTACGAGGCGGTGATTCGCGTCAACAGCCAGTCGGGCAAGGGCGGCATCGCTTACTTGCTGGAGCAGGAATACGGCATTAGCCTGCCACGTCGCATGCAGATCGAGTTCAGCCAGGTGGTGCAGCGTGAAACCGACCGTCTCGGCCTGGAGATGACTGCCAAGCAAATCCACTCGCTGTTGATCAGCGAATACCTGCAAGCCAATACCCCGTACGCGCTGGTCAGCCATCGTCTGCAGGAAGAAAACGGCAACAGCGCCGTCGAAGTGGAAGTGGCGAGCAAAGGTCAGGGCGAAACCAACCTGCACTGGCGCGGCAAGGGCAACGGTGCGCTGGAAGCACTGGTCGCCGGCCTGCCGGTTCCGGTGGAAATCATGGACTACAACGAACACGCGATCGGCGCGGGCACCAACGCAAAAGCGGCGGCGTACATCGAGCTGCGGGTGAACGGCGAACGTGCGGTGCACGGCGTGGGTATCGATGAAAACATCACCACCGCCAGCTTCAAGGCCCTGTTCAGCGCGCTGAACCGCTCGCTGAGCCAGCCTGAGGCGAAAGCGGCGTAAGCCATCGCTGAAATGCAAAAGGCCCCGGAGTGTGAACTCCGGGGCCTTTTTTTGCCTGCAGGTTTTTGGCTGACTTTTATGGCCCCTTCGCGAGCAGGCTCGCTCCCACATTTGGAATGCATTTCCCTGTGGGAGCGAGCCTGCTCGCGAAGGCGTCCAGACAGGCGCTGCGAGTATCAGGTGAACTCGAATGTGTCGGCATCCAGATTCGCCGGAAAGCGCTCGCGATACGCCGCCAGTGGCGCGGCTTCCAGCACGACCTTGAACACACCATCGGCCTCCCCCGCCGCCAGCAAGGTTTCACCCTGGAAATCCAGCACTTGACTGTCACCGGTATACGCAAAACCTTTACCGTCGGTGCCAACGCGATTCACCGCCGCCACATAGCAAAGGTTTTCGATCGCTCGTGCCGGCAACAAACGATTCCAGTGCAACCGTCGCGCACCCGGCCAATTGGCGGTGTACAGCAGCAGATCCGTATCTTGCGCATCGCGACTCCACACCGGGAAACGCAGGTCGTAACAAATCAGCGGACGGATCCGCCAGCCCTTGAGTTCGAACTGCACCTGGCGTTCGCCGGGAGTGTAGTGGTTGTGCTCGCCGGCCATGCGGAACAAGTGACGCTTGTCGTAATGCAGCACTTCACCGTCCGGCCGCGCCCACAACAGGCGATTGCGATGGCTGCCGTCGGCGGCCTGAATGATCACACTGCCGGTGATCACGGCATCGAGCTTCGCCGCCTGAACCCGCAGCCACTTGCTGGTCGGGCCGTTCTCGACTTCGGCAAGTGTTTCCGATTCCATGGAGAAACCGGTGGTGAACATTTCCGGCAGGATGATCAGATCCGCGCCCTGCGCCTGTTCCAGCAACACCTCGAAATGCTCGAAATTGGCCTGACGGTCATGCCAGGCCAGACTGGTCTGAATCAGCGCCAGGTTGAGATCGGGTAAAGCACTCAGATCACGCATAGTTTCGCCGCCGCTTCACGCAGCGTCTCCTCGCGTTTGGCAAAGCACAGACGCACGAGGCGCTGGCCTTGCGGTGGATTCTGGTAAAACACCGACACCGGGATACTCGCCACGCCGTGTTCACGGGTCATCCACATGGCCATCTCGACGTCGTTCAGGTCAGGACGGATTTGCGAGTAATCGACCAGTTGAAAGTAGGTGCCGGTGACACGCTTGAAGGTGAAGCGCGACGGCGTCAACAGATCACAGAACAGGTCGCGCTTGGCCTGATAGAAGCCCGGCAGCTCTTCGACATGTTCCGGGTGCTCGGCCATGTAATCGGCCAGGGCATATTGCAGCGGAGTGACACCGCAGAAACTGACGTACTGGTGGACTTTGCGCAGTTCGGCCGTCAGCGCTGGCGGCGCGACGACGTAGCCGGTCTTCCAGCCGGTGACGTGATAGGTCTTGCCGAACGAGCTGACCACGAACGCGCGCTGATACAGCTCTTCATGGACGAGCACGCTGACGTGCGGCACGCCGTCGAACACCAGGTGTTCATAGACTTCGTCGCTGATCAGGTAGATGTCGCGATCGCGGATCAGCGCCGCCAGTTGATCGAGTTCGGCACGACTGATCAGCGCGCCGCTGGGGTTGTGCGGGGTATTGATGACGATCATTTTCGTGCGCGGACTCAGGGCCGCGGCGAGCTGATCGAAATCGATGGAGAAATCGTTCGGGTTCAACTGCACATGCACGCAGCGACCACCCGCCAACTCCGTGGCCGGCTCGTAGCTGTCGTAGCACGGGTCGAACACGATGACTTCATCGCCGCTGTGAATAACCGCCTGAATCGCACAGAAGATCGCCTGGGTAGCGCCCGGTGTGACCGTCACTTCGCTGTCGGCATTGACCTGCACGCCATAGCTTCGAGCGATTTTCGCCGCAATCTGTTCGCGCAGCGCCGGCAGCCCGGTCATCGGCGAATACTGGTTGTGGCCACTGGCAATATGCCGACCGACTGCATCGCGCAACGACTGCGGGCCGTCAAAATCAGGAAAACCCTGGGACAGGTTGATCGCGCCGGTTTGCGCGGCGAGCTGAGACATCTGCGTGAAAATAGTGATGCCGACATTCGGCAGCTTGCTGGTGATCATCGGGGTTCCCTGCTCAACACCCGGCTCTGACGACGGCGCGGGAGAGCCCGAGGATAGCCCATCCGGCGCCCATAAAAAAAGGGCGCTCTGGTGAGCGCCCTTTCTTATCGCCGAACCCTGTAGGAGCTGCCGAAGGCTGCGATCCTTTGATCTTGTCTTTAAAGCAAAATCAAAAGATCGCAGCCTGCGGCAGCTCCTACACGAAGTGATAAATCACTTCTTGTCGCGGCGCTTCTTGTCGGCTTTCTTGTGGTGCGACATCAAGCGACGCTTCTTGTTGACCTGGCGGTCGGTCAGCGTGGTCTTGTTGCCTTCGTACGGGTTCTCGCCGCCCTTAAACTCGATGCGGATCGGCGTACCGACCAGCTTCAGTACACGGCGGTAAGTGTTCTCCAGATAGCGCACATACGACTTCGGCACTTTCTCGATCTGGTTACCGTGGATCACGATGATCGGCGGGTTGGCACCACCCAAGTGGGCATAACGCAGCTTGATCCGGCGGTTGTTGACCATCGGTGGCGCATGCTCGCCCACCGCGTCTTCGAGAATCTGGGTCAGACGGTTGGTCGGCCAGCGGGTGACCGCCGACTTGAACGAGTTCTGTACGGAGGCGTAGAGGTTACCCACGCCAGTGCCGTGCAGGGCCGAGATGAAGTGGATGTCAGCGTAATCAACGAAGAACAGACGACGTTGCAGCTCGACTTTGACATAGTCGCGCTCGCTCGGCGTCATGCCGTCCCACTTGTTGATCGCGATCACCAGCGCACGACCCGACTCAATGGCGAAGCCCAGCAGGTTGAGGTCGTGATCGACCACACCTTCGCGCGCATCCATCACGAAGATCACCACGTTGGCGTCTTTGATCGCCTGCAGGGTTTTGACCACGGAGAATTTTTCGACTTCTTCGTGGATCTTGCCGCGCTTGCGCACACCGGCGGTGTCGATCAGCGTGTACTTCTCTTCATTGCGTTCGAACGGAATGTAGATACTGTCGCGCGTGGTGCCGGGTTGGTCGTAGACGATTACGCGGTCTTCACCGAGCATGCGGTTGACCAGCGTCGATTTGCCGACGTTCGGACGGCCGATGATGGCGATCTTGATCCCGTCTTTTTCGCTTGGGCCGGGAATGCGCTTGGCTTCCTCGCCTTCGGCAACGATCTCTTCTTCGCCTTCTTCCGGCTCTTCTGCGTCTTTGGGGAAATCACCCAAGGCGATTTCCAGCATCTGGGTGATGCCGCGACCGTGAGCACCGGCGATCGGGATCGCGTGGCCCATGCCCAGAGGGGCGAATTCAGCGCGGGCCATTTCCGGGTCGATGTTGTCGACCTTGTTGGCCACCACGTAGGAACGCTTGTTACGTTTGCGCAGGTGTTCAGCGATCATCTGGTCGGCGGCGGTGAAACCGGCCTTGGCATCTACCAGGAACAGCACAACGTCTGCTTCTTCAATGGCCAGCAGCGACTGCTCGGCCATTTTTTCGTCCATACCGTGCTCGTCACCGGAGATACCACCGGTGTCGACCAGAATGTAGGAACGCCCTTGCCACTTGGCCTCACCGTACTGGCGATCACGGGTCAGACCGGACAAGTCGCCGACGATGGCGTCGCGAGTCCTGGTCAGGCGGTTGAACAAGGTGGACTTGCCGACGTTCGGTCGGCCCACCAGGGCGATTACGGGAACCATGCGGCTCTCCACTTCGTTATTTCAGAAAATACAAAAGCCGCTGCGAGGCAGCGGCTGGTGCTCGGGGCAACACTGTGGGTGCTTTCTGTGGGAGCGAGCCTGCTCGCGAAAAACGCCAAGGCACCGCGTTTATTCAGGCCGTCTGCGTAATCGTTGAAGCCCATCGCGAGCAGGCTCGCTCCCACATTCATACTCACAAGTGAAGCTGCCTGGGGGTGTTAACCCCAAGCATAGTTGTTACTTGATGGTCAGGGCTTCCAGTTTGCCGCTGTTGCCATATACATAAATCGTGTCACCCACCACCAGCGGACGGGCACGCAGGCCGTCGCTGTCGATGCGCTCACGGCCGACGAAACGACCGTCAACCTGACTCAGCAGGTGCAGATAACCTTCCAGGTCACCCACTGCAACATAGCTGGAGAACACTTCCGGAGCCGACAGTTGACGGCGAGCCAGCGAATCGTTGCTCCACAATGCAGTGGTAGAACGCTCGTCGACGCCTTCAACGGTGCCCGAAGACAGGCTCACGTAGACACTGCCGAAACCCTGAGCGATACCGGCGTAGCTCGACGCATCGCGCTGCCAGAGTTGACGACCGCTTTCCAGGTCCAGTGCCGCCACGCGACCCTGATAGCTGGCCACGTACAAAGTACCGCCGGACAGCAGCAGACCACCGTCGATGTCGACCACGCGCTCCAGCTCCGAACGACCTTGTGGGATCGCAATGCGTTGTTCCCACACCGGCACGCCGTTGGAAATGTCCAGAGCGACCACTTTACCGGTCGACAGGCCAGCCACCGCGAGGCGGTTGGTGACCAGCGGGGCACTGGTGCCGCGCAAGGTCAGTACGGCAGGCGTACTGTCATATACCCAGCGCTGGGTACCGGTGGACGCATCCAGACCGATCAGACGATCGTCCTGAGTCTGCACCACCACTACGTCGCCGTTGTTGGCCGGCGGCGCGAGAACTTCGCTGTTGACGCGTGCACGCCATTTCTCTTCACCGTTGCTGGTGTCCAGAGCAACAACTTCACCGCGCAGGGTGCCGATCAGAACCAGCCCGTAGCCAACGCCGACAGCACCGGAGACAGGCAGATCAAGATCCTGCTTCCATTTTACGTCGCCATTGCCGCGATCCATGGCCATCACCACGCCGGTCACATCGGCGGCGTAGATGGTGTCTCCGTCGATCGCCGGCACCAGCATGTTGTAGGTTTCGCCCTGACCGTCACCGATCGAACGACTCCACTGCTTGTGCAGAACCACTTCCTCTTTGAAGTCGGTCAGTTCAGCCGGTGGCAATTCTTTCTTGCTGTTGCTGCTGCAACCCGCGGCCAGAAGGGCCAGAGCCAGCAATGCTGCATGCTTCCAACGGATCACGTCACGCATCCCCTTTGGCCAGGTCGTCGAGCTTGATTTGAAGGCCACCGACCGCCGCTTCATCCGACAGTGCCGCCTTGGCTTTTTGATACGCCTTGTTCGCGTCATCGGTACGGCCCAGCTGTACCAGCAGGTCGCCCTTGAGTTCTTCGCGAGTGGCCAGGAACGCTTTGTCGGCATCGCCGTCGAGCAATTTCAGGGCATCGTCAGCCTTGTTCTGCGCGCCGAGTACCTGCGCCAGACGCTGACGGGCGATTTCGCCCAGCGCCGGGTTGGCCGGTTTGTCGACGATGGCTTTCAGTTCGGTCGCGGCGTCATCCAGCTTGCCGCTGTCGACCGCCACTTTGGCCACGAACAGGCTGCCGTACTGCGCGTAGGCAGAACCGCCGAACTCGCTGTTGAGCTTGCCGGCCAGGTCCGCAACGCGGGCAGCATCAGGCTTGCCATCAGGCGTCAGCGTGGTTTCCAGCAATTGCTGATAGAGCACCGAGGCGCCTTGCGACTGGTTGCTCTGATACTTGTGATAAGCCTGCCAGCCGAACACGATGACCAGCGCCAACAGGCCGCCGGTGACCAGAGGTTTGCCGTTGCGTGTCCACCAGTCCTTCAAATCCGCCAACTGTTCGTCTTCGGTACTCGACACCCCAATACTCCTTAATCGCTAAATCGGCTGTTTGGACAGCTTCAACCCTGCACGACGCAGGTGGCCAGGTGAGCGGCGAGCGCATCCCAGGCAATGCTTTGTTGTTCGCCCTGGCCACGCAGGGGTTTGAAACCTACCACTTGCTGGGCCATTTCGTCGTCACCGAGGATCAGTGCGTACAACGCACCGCTCTTGTCGGCCTTCTTGAACTGGCTTTTGAAGCTGCCGGCGCCGGCATTGACTTGCAGACGCAGGTTTGGAAGTTGATCACGAACACGTTCAGCCAGAGCCAGACCAGCCAGCTCGGCTTCTTCACCGAAGGCGCAGAGGTAGACGTCGACCTGCCGGGAGATTTCTTCCGGGATCTGCTCGAGGGTTTCCAGCATCAAAACCAGACGCTCGATGCCCATGGCGAAACCAACGCCGGTGGTCGGCTTGCCGCCCATCTGCTCGACCAGACCGTCGTAACGACCGCCCGCGCAAACAGTGCCCTGGGCGCCGAGCTTGTCGGTGACCCATTCGAAAACGGTTTTGCTGTAGTAATCGAGACCACGCACCAGCTTCGGGTTGAGCACGTAAGGAATGCCGACGGCATCCAGACGGGCCTTCAGCCCTTCAAAGTGCGCACGGGACTCATCGTCGAGGTAGTCGGCCATTTTCGGCGCATCGACCAGTACCGCCTGAGTGTCGGCATTTTTCGTGTCGAGCACGCGCAACGGGTTGGTTTTCAGGCGACGCTGGCTGTCTTCGTCAAGCTTGTCGTGGTGCGCCGAGAGGTACTCGACCAGCGCTTCACGATAGCGACCACGGGACTCGCTGGTGCCGAGGCTGTTGAGTTCGAGTTTGACTGCATCACGAATGCCCAGCTCACCCCACAGGCGCCAGGTCATGGTGATCAGCTCGGCGTCGATGTCCGGACCGTCGAGGTTGAAGACTTCCAGACCGATCTGGTGGAACTGGCGATAACGGCCTTTCTGCGGACGCTCGTGGCGGAACATCGGGCCGATGTACCAGAGCTTCTGCACCTGGCCACCGCCGGTGATGCCGTGTTCAAGCACAGCACGCACGCACGCCGCGGTGCCTTCCGGACGCAGGGTCAGGGAGTCACCGTTACGGTCTTCGAAGGTGTACATCTCTTTTTCGACGATGTCGGTCACTTCACCGATCGAGCGCTTGAACAGCTCGGTGAACTCGACGATCGGCATGCGGATCTGCTTGTAACCGTAGTTATCCAGCAGACGCGCGACGGTGCCCTCGAAATAACGCCACAGCGGGGTCTGTTCGGGCAGGATGTCGTTCATGCCACGAATGGCTTGCAGAGACTTGCTCACTTTAAATCCTTAAATTCGTTCGGCGTTCAGTCAGGCTCAGCCGCGCGCAATAACGGCAGCGTCAGCTTCGACCTTTTCGGCCGCTTTCTGGCGGATCAGCTTTTCCAGCTCGTCCACCAGATTGTCATTCGTCAGTTTCTGCGACGGCTTGCCGTCGATGTAAATCAGGTTTGGCGTGCCGCCGGTCAAGCCGATATGGGCTTCCTTGGCTTCGCCGGGGCCGTTGACCACACAACCGATCACCGCGACATCCAGCGGCACCAGCAGGTCTTCAAGTCGCCCTTCCAGCTCGTTCATGGTTTTCACCACATCGAAGTTCTGCCGCGAGCAACTCGGGCAGGCGATGAAGTTGATGCCACGGGAACGCAGATGCAAAGACTTGAGAATGTCGTAACCGACCTTCACTTCCTCAACCGGATCGGCCGCCAGCGAGATGCGGATGGTATCGCCAATCCCCTCGGCGAGCAGCATACCTAGGCCCACGGCGGATTTCACTGTGCCCGAACGCAATCCACCGGCTTCGGTGATGCCCAAGTGCAGCGGCTGAACGATTTCTTTCGCCAGCAAGCGGTAGGCTTCGACGGCCATGAACACGTCGGAGGCCTTAACGCTGACCTTGAAGTCCTGGAAATTCAGGCGCTCAAGGTGTTCAACGTGGCGCAGGGCCGATTCGACCAGCGCGGCCGGTGTCGGCTCGCCGTATTTCTTTTGCAGGTCTTTTTCCAGGGAACCGGCGTTGACGCCGATGCGGATCGGGATGCCGCGATCACGCGCTGCATCGACCACCGCGCGAACACGGTCTTCACGACCGATGTTGCCTGGGTTGATACGCAGGCAGTCCACGCCCAGTTCGGCCACGCGCAGAGCGATCTTGTAGTCGAAGTGGATGTCGGCAACCAGCGGCACCTTGACCAATTGCTTGATCTTGCCGAACGCCTCGGCGGCGTCCATGTCCGGTACCGAAACGCGAACGATATCGACGCCAGCGGCTTCCAGACGGTTGATTTGCGCAACAGTGGCGGCCACGTCATTGGTGTCGCTGTTGGTCATGCTCTGCACCGCGATCGGCGCATCGCCGCCCACCGGTACGTTGCCGACCCAGATCTTGCGCGAAACGCGACGTTTGATTGGAGATTCGCCGTGCATGACTTATTGACCCAACTTCAGGCGAGCAGTCTCGCCACTGGTGAACGGAGCGATATCGACCGGCTGGCCGTTGTAGCTGACCTGTGCGGCGCGGGCAACACCCAGACGTACGTTAAGCGGCGGCTTGCCGGAAACGGTGACGCTATCGCCTTTATGCTTGAGACCACTGAAGATCACTTTGCCACGACCGTCGGTCACTTGTGCCCAGCAATCGGCGCTGAACTGCAGCTGGACCTGACCGTCGCCAGCAACCGGAGCGGCCGCTTCTGTGGTGGCTGCCGGTGCAGCAGGAACCACTGGAGCGGTAACGGTTGGCGCTGGAGTAGCAGGAACGGTTGGCGCAGGAGTGGCCGGATTGGCGACAACCGGGGCTGGCGTATGAACCGGGGCGGTCGGCGTTACAGCCGGTGCAACCGGTGCAGTTGGAGCGGTTGCCGGGGAGGCCGCTTCGGCGCCAGACGATTCAGCGGTAGTTTCAGACTGAGGCAGTGCCAGCGCTGTAGAAGTATCGGCCTGATTCTCTTCGACAGCCTGATCTTCCGGCTCATCGATCGGATGAATCTGGGTGGTGCCGTCAGCACCTTCGACTTCAACGTGCTCAGGCGCCAGAGTAGCCAGATCCTTGGTACGCAGCGACGTCTGATCCTGCCACCAGACGAAACCGCCGCCGATGACCGCGATCAGCAACAGCAGGCTGACGATACGCAAAATGGTGTGGGAAACCCGCACCGGCTCTTCGATACGGCCAAGGGCATGAACGTTGCTGCCTTGGGAATCGGTGCCGGTGGACTGGTCGAATTGCTGAACCAGAACGGTCTGGTCCATGCCGAGCAATTTGGCATAAGCGCGAATGTAACCGCGAGCGAAGGTATGCCCCGGCAGCTTGTCGAAAGCGCCGGCTTCAAGATTGCTCAGGGAAGTCACGGTGAGGTTGAGCTTGAGAGCCACTTCGGCCAGCGACCAGCCATTGCTTTCGCGGGCCTGGCGCAGGGTCTCACCGGGGTTAACGCGATTCGCTGCTACAACTTCGGGATGCGCCGCTTTCATCATTGCTCCGACAGGTATTGCTGATATTCCGGCGTACCGGGATAGAGTCGTTTTAATTGCAGGCCATAACTGGCGGCCTTGTCGCGATCTTCAAACACTTTTGCCAGCCGAACGCCGAGCAATAGACTACGTGCATTTTGTTCGGTCAGCAGGCTGAAACGGTCGTAATAGTCACGCGCGGGCACATAATGCCTGTCTTCGAAGGACAACTCAGCCATTTCCAGCAATGCGCGCGGTTGTTGGCGATTCAAGCGCAGTGCCTTTTCCAGCTGTTGCTGCGCCAGATCCCGCTGACCGAGCTTTGCGGCCGTCATGCCGAGGTTCTCGAACACACGCGAACGCTCAGGATACAGGGTATCGGCGGCGGCCTGTTCAAAACGCTCGTAGGCTTCTTTATAACGCTGTTGTTCGTAGAGAAAACTGCCGTAGTTGTTGAGGATGCGCGCATCGGCGGGACGGGAGGACAAGGCCTTGCGGAAGTGTTCGTCGGCCAGTTCCGGTTCCATTTCGGACTGAAACACCAAGCCGAGGGCCGCGTTGGCGTCAGGATCGGAACCGTCGATTTCCAGCGCCTTCTTCAGCGGCACCTTGGCCCGCTCGCTCATGCCTTGCTGCAAGTACCCCAGCCCCAACTGCACGTAGGCAGCCCGCGCTTCATCACGGCCCTTGCTGGTCTTCATCGGGTTGTAGTCACCCGACAGGACACAACCAGCACACAGGCTGGCCAACAGCAACAGCAGCGCAAAGCGCAGGGACATAGAGATCCTCTCTTAGTTAGTGTTCGCGGCGTTCTGTGCCAGATCGCTGTCGGCGCTCAACTCACGCACGGCGATGTAACGTTCGCTGCGACGGGTGCGATCCAGCACCTGCCCTACCAATTGACCACATGCGGCGTCGATGTCTTCACCACGGGTGGTGCGGACAGTGACGTTGAAACCGGCCTGATGCAACTGATCCTGGAAACGACGGATCGCGTTGTTGCTCGGGCGCTCGTACCCGGAATGCGGGAACGGGTTGAACGGAATCAGGTTGATCTTGCACGGAATGTTCTTCAGCAGCTCGATCATCTCAACGGCGTGCTCGACCTTGTCGTTGATGTCCTTGAGCAAGGTGTACTCGATGGTCAGCACACGTTTCTCGCCAAGGGCGGACATATAGCGCTGGCACGACTCGAGCAGCATCTTAAGCGGATACTTCTTGTTGATCGGCACCAATTGGTTACGCAATGCGTCATTCGGTGCGTGCAGGGACAACGCCAGGGAAACGTCGATGTGCTTGGCCAGCTCATCGATCATCGGCACCACACCCGAGGTGGACAGGGTCACGCGGCGCTTGGAGATCCCGTAGCCGAGGTCATCCATCATCAGATGCATGGCGGCGACGACGTTGTCGAAGTTCAGCAGCGGCTCACCCATGCCCATCATCACCACGTTGGTGATGGCACGGTCGACGGTTGCCGGGACACTGCCAAAAGATTTGTTGGCAATCCACACCTGACCGATGACTTCGGCGGCGGTGAGGTTGCTGTTGAAGCCTTGCTTGCCGGTGGAGCAGAAACTGCAATCCAGGGCACAGCCTGCCTGGGACGAAACGCACAGAGTGCCGCGTTTGCCCTGGGGAATGTACACGGTCTCGACGCAGCTGCCGGACGCCACGCGCACCACCCACTTACGGGTGCCGTCGCTGGAGATGTCCTCGCTGACCACTTCCGGACCACGGACCTCAGCAATAGCCTTGAGCTTGTCGCGCAAGGCCTTGCTGACGTTCGTCATGGCGTCGAAATCATCGACGCCAAAGTGGTGAATCCATTTCATTACCTGACCGGCACGGAAACGCTTCTCCCCGATTGAGTCGAAGAATTTTTCCATTTCCTGTTGAGTCAGACCCAGCAGGTTGGTTTTTACAGTCGATGTAGTCATGGATTCACCTTCACTCTTAAGCCAATGCTTAGCGAGTGGTTACTTCAGTAGCTGCGAAGAAGTACGAGATTTCACGAGCAGCTGCGGCTTCGGAGTCCGAACCGTGAACAGCGTTGGCGTCGATGGAATCAGCGAAGTCAGCGCGGATGGTACCGGCAGCAGCTTCTTTAGGGTTGGTAGCGCCCATCAGCTCACGGTTCAGAGCGATAGCGTTTTCGCCTTCCAGAACCTGAACAACAACAGGACCGGAGATCATGAAAGCAACCAGGTCGCCGAAGAAACCACGAGCGCTGTGCTCAGCGTAGAAGCCTTCAGCTTCAGCTTTGGACAGTTGCTTCAGTTTCGAAGCTACAACGCGCAGGCCGGCTTTTTCGAAACGAGTGGTGATTTCGCCGATGACGTTTTTTGCAACAGCGTCAGGCTTGATGATGGAGAAAGTGCGTTGAACAGCCATGGTGTAACTCCAGAAACGGTAATTTGCGAAAAATTAAACCCGCGAATTATACGCGGGTTCTTGGGTATTGCCTAACCTGCGAGACGATCAGTCCAATTCTTTGGCCCAGAGCGTCTGAACCGCCTCCAACACCTTCTCGCCGACACGGCCAGAGGTATTGTCAAAATCCGGCAGCTCTTTGATCCATTGCTGCAGATCGACGAAATTGACAGAAAACGGGTCTACGCCCGGCTTGGCCTCAGCCAGTTCTTCTGCAATACGTTGAACATCATTCCAACCGTAGCTCATGACAGTCTTACCAGTCAGTGCGGCGCTTCGGCCGCATGGTTAAGCGAATATTTCGGAATTTCGACGGTGATATCTTCTTCACCGACGATCGCCTGGCAAGCCAGACGCGATTGCGCTTCCAGGCCCCAGGCACGATCGAGGAAATCTTCTTCCAGCTCGTCAGCCTCTTCCATCGAGTCGAAACCCTCGCGGATGATGCAGTGGCACGTAGTGCAAGCGCAGACGCCGCCGCAGGCGCTTTCCATCTCGATGTGGTGTTCGTGGGCCAGTTCGAGAATAGAGGTGCCGGGCTCAGCCTCGACCACCATGCCTTCAGGGCAGAACTTCTCGTGGGGCAGAAAAATGACCTGCGGCATCAGATATCCTCGATTTCATTCAGATTGCGCCCCGACAGAGCGGCTTTCACCGTCAGATCCATGCGGCGGGCAGCAAAAGCATCGGTCACTTGCGACAGACGCTTGGTCTGCTGCTCGATGGCGTAACCATCAGTACCTTTCATCAGTTCGGCCAGTTCCTGCAGCTGCAGGTCGATAACCATGCGCTCTTCGGCGTCGAGCAAACGCTCGCCATCAACCTCAAGAGCGCCCTGCACCGCTTCGATCAGGCGCTGGGCATCGACTTGCTGCTCACGCAGAACGCGGGCGACCTTATCGTCGTTGGCGTGCTGGAACGAATCTTTCAGCATCTTGGCGATTTCGCCGTCGGTCAGACCGTAGGAAGGCTTGACCTGAATGCTCGCCTCAACGCCGGAACCCAGTTCACGGGCAGAAACGTTGAGCAGACCGTCGGCATCGACCTGGAAGGTCACGCGAATCTTCGCTGCTCCGGCGACCATTGCTGGAATGCCGCGCAATTCGAAGCGTGCCAGCGAACGGCAGTCACTGATCAGCTCGCGCTCACCCTGCAGGACGTGGATCGCCATGGCCGACTGGCCGTCTTTATAAGTGGTGAAATCCTGAGCGCGCGCGACGGGGATGGTGGTGTTGCGCGGAATCACCTTCTCCATCAAGCCACCCATGGTCTCCAGCCCCAGGGACAGCGGAATCACGTCGAGCAGCAGCAGTTCGCCGCCATCACGCTTGTTGCCCGCCAGCGTATCAGCCTGGATCGCAGCACCGATGGCCACCACTTGATCCGGATCGATTTCAGTCAGAGGTTGACGCCCGAAGGCTTCGGCAACGGCTTCGCGAACACGCGGAACGCGGGTCGAACCGCCGACCATGACCACGGCGTGCACGTCTTCCAGCTCGATACCGGAATCACGAACAGCGCGGCGGCAGGCTTTCAGGCTACGCGCGACCATTGGCTCGATCAGCGCATCGAAGGCTTCGCGGGTCAGCTGTGCTTTCCAGTCGCCATAGGCCACTTCAACGCTGGCCGAGTCGGTCAGGGCTTCTTTGGCTGCGCAAGCGGTTTGCAGCAGATTGCGTTGTGCGCCCGGATCGAGATCGGCGGACAGGCCCGCGCTCTCGATGATCCAGCCGGCAATCGCGTGATCGAAGTCATCACCGCCCAGCGCGCTGTCGCCGCCAGTGGCCAGAACTTCGAAAACACCGCCGGTCAGACGCAGAATAGAGATATCGAAAGTACCGCCGCCCAGGTCATAAATGGCAACCAGGCCTTCAGCGTGTTGATCCAGACCGTACGCCACAGCGGCCGCAGTCGGCTCATTGAGCAAACGCAGCACGTTCAGACCGGCCAATTTGGCCGCATCTTTGGTGGCTTGACGCTGGGCATCGTCGAAATACGCTGGAACGGTGATCACCGCGCCAACCAGTTCACCACCCAACGTCGCTTCAGCGCGCTGACGCAGAACCTTGAGGATATCGGCGGAGACTTCGACCGGGCTTTTCGGGCCCTGCACGGTGTCGATGAACGGCATGTGCGACTCGCCACCGACAAAGCGGTATGGCAGTTGCTCGCCCAATTGCTTGACATCGGACAGACCACGACCCATCAAGCGCTTGACCGACAGCACGGTGTTCAAAGGATCGGAAGCGGCGGCCAGCTTGGCCGACTCGCCGACTTCGACGCGATCGGCGTGGTAACGCACAGCGGACGGCAGGATTACCTGCCCGTTTGCGTCAGCCAGCGGCTCGGAAAGACCACTGCGCAACGCAGCGACCAGCGAATTGGTAGTGCCCAAGTCGATCCCCACAGCCAGACGACGCTGGTGCGGTTGAGGACTTTGGCCGGGTTCGGCGATCTGCAGTAGGGCCATCGTGATCAGGACTTATCTGTATATCAGGCGTGCGACCGGAGCGGCACTGGGTTAATCGTCGAGGCGCTCTTCTAACTGGCGCACTTCGTAGGTGAGCTTGTCAAGGAACTGCATGCGCCGCATCAGGCGTTCGGCCTGTTCGCGTTGCGCCGCATCATCCCAACAGGCTGCGAAGCTTTCATTGAGTTCTTCCTGAGCCACTTTCAAGCGCCGCTTGAACACCGCGACACCGTCAAGGTCGGCACTGTCCTGGAGGTCTTCGAGCTCTTCGCGCCATTGCATCTGCTGCAGAAGAAACTCGGGGTCATGGACCGTGACTTCCATCGGCACTTCATGCCCGCTGATGGTCAGCAGGTAGCGTGCACGCTGGGCCGGACTCTTGAGCGTCTGATAGGCGTCGTTGAGCCGTGCAGACTGCTCGAGTGCCGACCGCTGCTCACGCTCGGAAGCGTCGGCAAAGCGGTCAGGATGAACGCCGCGCGCCAACTCACGATAGCGCGTGGCCAACTGCTCGAGATCCAGACGGAAACCCGGTTGCAGCTCGAATAAAGCGAAATGACAAGGAATACCCACGACAAGCCTCAGATGTTGAAGCTTTCGCCGCAGCCACATTCACCGCGTACGTTGGGGTTGTTGAACTTGAAGCCTTCGTTCAACCCTTCCTTGACGAAATCGAGCTCGGTGCCGTCCAGGTAGGCCAGGCTTTTCGGGTCGATGATCACTTTTTCGCCGTGACTTTCGAACACCTGATCCTCTGCAACCACCTCGTCGACAAACTCCAGCACGTAGGCAAGGCCGGAACAGCCTGTGGTGCGAACACCCAGACGAATCCCTTCACCTTTGCCGCGCCCGTCGAGGGAGCGCCGCACGTGTCGAGCAGCCGCTTCTGTCATGCTGATAGCCATCGGTGACTCCTTACTCGTCGCCAAATCCAGAAAGTCAGATCAAGCCTTTCTTCTGCTTGTAATCGCGAACAGCCGCTTTGATAGCGTCTTCAGCCAGTACCGAGCAGTGAATTTTCACTGGCGGCAGGGCCAGTTCTTCGGCCAGCTGAGTGTTCTTGATGGTTTCTGCTTCGTCCAGGGTCTTGCCCTTCATCCACTCGGTGGCGAGGGAGCTGGAAGCGATAGCCGAACCGCAGCCGTAGGTCTTGAACTTGGCATCTTCGATGATGCCAGCGTCGTTGACCTTGATTTGCAGACGCATCACATCGCCGCACGCCGGAGCGCCGACCATGCCGGTGCCGACATCAGGATCTTCCGCGTTCATCTTGCCGACGTTGCGCGGGTTTTCGTAGTGGTCGATGACCTTTTCGCTGTAAGCCATGATTCTCAATCCTCACTCATCAGGGCCGCTCTTGAGACCCTGCAACTGCGCTGCGTAAACCGCCGCGTCGCTACAGGATCTGTATCTGGCGGCTTCTATATTTAGTGTGCCGCCCACTCGATTTTCGAGATATCGACGCCGTCTTTGTACATGTCCCACAGCGGCGACAGAGCGCGCAGCTTGGTAACGGCCTCGCAGACTTTCTGCGCGGCGTAGTCGATTTCTTCTTCGGTGGTGAAACGGCCGAAGGTGAAGCGGATCGAGCTGTGTGCCAGTTCGTCGTTGCGGCCCAGGGCGCGCAGTACGTACGAAGGCTCCAGCGACGCCGAAGTGCACGCCGAACCGGACGATACCGCCAGATCCTTGAGCGCCATGATCAGCGACTCGCCTTCAACGTAGTTGAAGCTCAGGTTCAGGTTGTGCGGAACGCGGGCGGTCAGGCTGCCGTTGACGTACAGCTCTTCCAGATGCTCGACCTGCTTGTAGAAGCGGTCGCTCAAGGCTTTGATACGGACGTTTTCAGCCGCCATGTCTTCTTTGGCTACACGGAACGCTTCACCCATGCCGACGATCTGGTGGGTCGCCAGGGTGCCGGAACGCATGCCACGCTCGTGACCGCCGCCGTGCATGGTCGCTTCGATGCGCACACGCGGCTTGCGGCTGACGTACAGCGCGCCGATGCCTTTAGGGCCGTAGGTTTTGTGGGCGGAGAACGACATCATGTCGACTTTCAGTTTCTGCAGGTCGATCTCGACCTTGCCAGTGGACTGAGCGGCGTCGACGTGGAACAGAATGCCCTTGGCGCGGAGCATTTCGCCGATCGCTGCGATGTCGTTGACGGTGCCGATTTCGTTGTTCACGTGCATCACGGAGACCAGAATGGTGTCTTCGCGCAGTGCCGCTTCAATCATGGCCGGAGTGATCAGACCGTCTTCGGTCGGCTCGAGGTAGGTGACCTCGAAACCTTCACGCTCCAGTTGGCGCATGGTGTCGAGGACAGCCTTGTGCTCGATCTTGGAGGTGATCAGGTGCTTGCCCTTGGAGCCATAGAAATGCGCCGCCCCCTTGATTGCCAGGTTGTCGGATTCGGTGGCACCGGAGGTCCAGACGATTTCGCGCGGATCGGCGTTGACCAGATCGGCCACCTGACGACGGGCGTTTTCGACGGACTCTTCAGCTTTCCAGCCGAACACGTGGGAACGGGACGCCGGGTTACCGAAGTTTCCGTCGACCAGCAGGCATTCACTCATTTTTTGCGCAACACGCGGATCAACCGGGGTGGTCGCAGAGTAATCAAGGTAAATCGGCAATTTCATGGACTATCTCCTAAATCAGGGCTGGCGTGCCGCTAGCTCTCTGGCTGTCATTCGACGGCGGACGCTTCAATCTTGTCCAGGCGTGGCGCCTTGCTGTTGCAACGGCGCTGGTCCTGACGCTGGGCTACTTCTTGCACCTCACGGCGAGTCACAAGATCAGCCAAGCTGATACCACTTAGAAATTCGTGAATCTGCAGGCTCAAATCGCACCACAGATGATGGGTAAGGCACGTGTCGCCGGAATGGCAATCGCCCTGGCCCTGGCATTTGGTGGCATCGACCGATTCGTTTACCGCATCGATCACCTGGGCGACCTGGATACCCTGCATGTCGCGGGACAACTGGTAGCCACCACCCGGGCCGCGAACACTGGAAACCAGGTTGCTGCGACGCAGCTTGGCGAACAGCTGTTCGAGGTAGGACAGGGAGATGCCTTGGCGCTCGGAGATATCGGCCAGGGACACGGGCCCGTGCTGCGCGTGCAACGCCAGGTCAAGCATGGCGGTCACGGCGTATCGGCCTTTTGTAGTCAGTCGCATGGACAGTTACCACGGAGTTCAGAATGGGGCGAGTATGCAATTCCCGAGTATTTAAGTCAACTTTAAGACCTAGTACTTTAGTCAGGATTACCCGCAAAAGAGCGCGCGAATGATAGCAGGGTCTGCGGCGTAATGGCACACCGGCCGGCGCAAGCCTGTGTAGGAGCTGCCGCAGGCTGCGATCTTTTGACTTTGCCTTCCATAAGATCAAAAGATCGCAGCCTGCGGCAGCTCCTACACAGGGCTTAGCTGGCTTTGGACTCGTCTTTGCCTTTGACGCATGCGAAGTCTTCTTCACGCAGCTCAGGCAGATCTTTCGCACAGTAATTGCTGCCCAGATCCTTCAACGCGCCGCACATCCCCTCAAGCCGCCCGTCCACCGCTTGCAGGTGATCAAGCAACTGACCGATGGCGCGCGCCACCGGGTCGGGCATGTCTTCGCTGACGCCATACGCATCGAAGCCGATCTTCTCGGCCATGGCCTTGCGCTTGGCGTCCTGCTCTTCGTCAGACTTGACGATGATTCGCCCAGGAATACCGACAACAGTGGCACCCGGCGGCACTTCTTTAGTCACGACAGCATTGGAGCCGACTTTGGCACCCGCGCCAACCGTGAACGGACCGAGCACCTTGGCGCCCGCGCCCACGACCACACCATCGCCTAATGTCGGGTGACGTTTGCCTTTGTTCCAACTGGTACCACCCAGAGTCACGCCCTGATAAATGGTCACATCATCGCCAATCTCGGCGGTTTCACCAATTACGATGCCCATGCCATGGTCAATAAAGAAGCGTCGACCGACTTTTGCGCCCGGGTGAATCTCGATTCCGGTCAACCAGCGACCGAAGTTCGACACCAGCCGCGCCAGCCACTTCAGCTCGTTACGCCAGAGCATGCCGGCCAATCGATGAATCCAGATCGCATGCATGCCGGGGTAGCAGGTCAGGACTTCAAAAGCGTTACGCGCCGCCGGGTCTCGATGGAATACGCTCTGGATATCTTCACGCAAACGCTCAAACATCATTTAGTCCTTCCGCTTAAGAAGCTCACCACGGGCCGCTTTCTGGGTTTCCGTGAGGATGCCACGCAAAATATTCATTTCCGCCCGGCTGACCGAGCTGCGTCCGTACAACCGGCGCAGGCGCGCCATCAAGTGCCGGGGTTTTTCCGGATCGAGGAATTCGATGGCGACCAGCGTCTGCTCCAGATGCTCATAAAAGCGCTCCAGCTCATCCATGGTCGCCAGTTCGGCGCTTTTCACCGAGGCCACTTCTTCTTTCTCGATCTTGCTCGGCTGACCTTGTGCAGCCAGCCAGGCCATGCGCACTTCGTAGCTCAACACCTGCACCGCCGCGCCCAGGTTCAGCGAACTGAACTCAGGGTCGGAGGGGATATGCACGTGAAAGTGACATCGCTGCAGCTCTTCGTTGGTCAGACCGGAATCTTCACGACCGAATACCAGAGCGATTTCGGCGCCCTGCCCGGCTTCTTCAACCACTTTGGTGCCGCACTCGCGCGGATCCAGCAGCGGCCAGGGGATTCGACGGTCCCGGGCGCTGGTGCCAAGCACCAGATTGCAGCCGACCAAGGCGTCTTCCAGGGTGGCGACGACTTGTGCGTTTTCCAGGATGTCACCGGCACCAGAGGCGCGAGCATCCGCCTCGTGGTGCGGAAACAGGCGCGGTTCGACCAGCACCAATCGCGACAGACCCATGTTTTTCATGGCGCGCGCGGCCCCGCCGATATTGCCGGGGTGGCTGGTATTGACCAGGACGACACGAATGTTCTGCAGCAAGGGAGGCGCTCTCGGACACAGGAAAGGGGTGCAAATCTTACAGAACAGCCTACCGTTAAGCTATGAAAGCGAACAGCGTCCTTCACCTGAAGAAAAGTTCTGATAGAATGCGCGGCTTTCTTTAACAACCTTAGGTGACACATCCATGCAGCCCATGCTGAATATCGCGCTGCGCGCCGCCCGCAGCGCCAGTGAACTGATCTTCCGCTCCATCGAGCGCCTGGATACCATCAAGGTCGACGAAAAAGACGCCAAGGATTATGTATCCGAGGTCGATCGCGCCGCTGAACAGAAAATCATCGATGCCCTGCGCAAGGCTTACCCGAATCACTCGATCCAGGGTGAAGAGACTGGCCTGCACGCCGGCACCGGCATCGAAGGCGAAGAATACCTGTGGATCATCGACCCACTGGACGGCACCACCAACTTCCTGCGTGGCATTCCGCACTTCGCTGTCAGCATCGCCTGCAAATACCGCGGTCGCCTGGAACACGCAGTGGTTCTGGACCCGGTTCGCCAGGAAGAATTCACCGCCAGCCGTGGTCGCGGCGCTCAACTGAACGGTCGCCGTCTGCGCGTCAGCGGTCGCACCAGCCTCGACGGCGCCCTGCTGGGTACCGGCTTCCCGTTCCGTGACGATCAGATGGACAACCTCGACAACTACCTGGGCATGTTCCGCGCCCTGGTTGGCCAGACTGCCGGTATCCGCCGCGCGGGCTCGGCGAGCCTGGACCTGGCCTATGTGGCTGCCGGTCGTTTCGACGCGTTCTGGGAGTCGGGTCTGTCCGAGTGGGACATGGCTGCAGGCGCCCTGCTGATTCAAGAAGCTGGCGGCCTGGTGAGTGACTTCACCGGCGGTCACGACTTCCTTGAAAAAGGCCACATCGTTGCCGGCAACACCAAATGCTTCAAGGCAGTTCTGACGGCGATCCAGCCGCACCTGCCGGCTTCGCTGAAGCGCTAAGCTTTCCGCGAAACGAAAAAAGCACCCTTCGGGGTGCTTTTTTTATGTCTGTATTCAGGCCGAAACAAATCCTTGTGGGAGCGAGCTTGCTCGCGAAAGCGGTGGAACAGCCTGCATAGATGCTGAATGCCAGACCGCATTCGCGAGCAAGCTCGCTCCCACAGGGGATCCGGGGTTAGCCAAAAATGGCGGGCACAAAAAAGCACCCCGCAGGGTGCTTCTTGTTAAAACAGTCAGCTTTTACTGAGCCGGCTCATTCTGCGACAGAATCAGCTTGCCTTCCTTGTCGACCGGAATCTGGTTGCCCGGATCGCGATCCATCCGCACTTTGCCTTCTTTGCCATCGAGCGAGTAACGCACGTCGTAACCGACGACCTTGTCGCTGATGTCATTGACCGTATTGCAGCGGGTTTGCGTGGTGGTGTAGGTGTCACGCTCCTGCATGCCTTCCTGCACCTTGTTACCCGCATAACCCCCACCGACCGCACCGGCTACCGTGGCAATCTTCTTGCCGGTGCCGCCGCCAATCTGATTACCCAGCAAACCACCTGCCAGCGCACCGACGACGGTACCGGCAATCTGATGTTGATCTTTTACCGGTGCCTGACGAGTCACTGTCACGTCCTTGCACACTTCACGTGGAGTCTTGATCTGTGTTTTAACCGGTTCAACGGCCAATACTTGCGCATACTCAGGGCCGCTTTTAACCAGGCTGTAGGTGGCAACAGCACCCCCGGCAGTCACACCGACAGCACCCAATACCGCACCAACCAGCAACGACTTGTTCACATGAACCTCCTGACCATCACATGCGGGACGCGCCCGCGCTTCTCCCAGCCTTGGAGCATAAAAAAAGGCGCGAGTTCAACTCGCGCCTTTCTTGGGCTGACAGCCGGGAAAACGATGGCCGTTATGGACGGTCGTCGACTTCCTTCTCGGTGTTGGCCGGAGGAATCAGATCCTCGGTAGTCAGGTTCAGCCAGATCAGCACCACGTTAGCGATGTAGATCGACGAGTAGGTACCCGCCAGAACACCGATAAACAGCGCGATCGAGAAGCCGAACAGGTTGTCACCGCCGAAGAACAGCAGTGCCGCGATCGCCAGCAAGGTGGAGATCGACGTCGCCATGGTGCGCAGCAGGGTTTGCGTGGTCGAGATGTTGATGTTCTCGATCAGCGTTGCCTTGCGCAGGACACGGAAGTTCTCACGAACCCGGTCGAATACCACGATGGTGTCGTTCAGCGAGTAACCGATGATCGCCAGCACCGCCGCCAGCACGGTCAGATCGAAAGTGATCTGGAAGTACGACAGGATACCGATGGTTACGATCACGTCGTGAATCAGCGAAACAATGGCGCCGACCGCGAACTTCCACTGAAAGCGGAAAGCCAGGTAGATCAGGATACCGCCGAGCGCCAGCAGCATGCCGAGGCCGCCCTGGTCGCGCAGCTCTTCACCGACCTGCGGGCCGACGAACTCGACACGCTTGACCGTCGCCGGGTTGTCGCCGCCGACCTTCAACAGCGCTTCCGCCACCTGATGGCCCAGTTGCGGGTCTTCACCTGGCATGCGCACCAGCAGATCGGTAGTAGCACCGAAGCTCTGCACGATGGCTTCGTGGTAACCCGACGTCGCCAGCTGCTCACGCACCTTGGTAACGTCGGCCGGACGCTCGTAGGTCAGCTCGATGAGCGTACCGCCGGTGAAGTCCAGCCCCCAGTTCATGCCCTTGGTAGCGACACTGAACATAGCCAGCAAGGTGAGGAATACTGTGACGCCGAACGCGAAGTTGCGAACGCCCATGAAGTTGATTGTACGTAACATGGCAGCCCCTTAAATCCACAACTTCTTGAAGTCACGTCCGCCAAAGATCAGGTTGACCATTGCGCGGGTCACCATGATGGCCGTGAACATCGAGGTAAAGATCCCGAGGGACATGGTCACTGCGAAACCTTTGACCGGGCCGGTGCCCATGGCAAAGAGAATCCCGCCGACCAACAAGGTAGTCAGGTTGGCGTCGAGAATCGCGGTGAATGCCCGGCCGAAGCCTTCGTTGATTGCACGCTGCACGGTCATGCCGGCGGCGATCTCTTCACGAATCCGCGAGAAGATCAGCACGTTGGCGTCGACCGCCATACCCATGGTCAGCACGATACCGGCGATACCCGGCAGGGTCAGCGTTGCACCCAGCAGCGACATCAGGGCCAGCAGCAGCACCATGTTCACCGCCAGTGCGACGGTGGCGATGATGCCGAAGAAGCGGTAGATGGCGATGATGAACAGCGACACGAACAGCATGCCCCACAGCGACGCGTCGATACCTTTGGTGATGTTGTCAGCACCCAGGCTCGGGCCGATGGTGCGCTCTTCAGCGAAGTACATCGGTGCAGCAAGACCACCGGCACGCAGCAGCAGCGCCAGTTCAGACGATTCGCCCTGACCGTTCAGGCCAGTGATGCGGAACTGAGCACCCAGCGGCGACTGAATGGTCGCCAGGCTGATGATCTTCTTCTCTTCTTTGAACGTTTGCACCGCCACGTCTTTCTCGACGCCATCGACCACTTGCTTGGTGTAAGTGGTGATCGGACGCTGTTCGATGAAGATCACCGCCATGCTGCGACCGACGTTCGAACGAGTAGCGCGGCTCATCAGCTCACCACCGTGACCATCCAGACGGATGTTCACTTCCGGGGTGCCGTGCTCGCCGAAACCGGCCTTGGCGTCAGTGACCTGGTCACCGGTGATGATCAGACCACGCTCGATCTGTGCTGGCGGACGATTGCCTTCACGGAACTCGAAGGTTTCGGAGGTGGCTTTCGAAGCACCCGGCTCAGCAGCCAGACGGAACTCAAGGTTGGCTGTCTTGCCGAGAATACGCTTGGCTTCGGCAGTGTCCTGCACGCCCGGCAGCTCAACCACAATGCGGTTGGCGCCCTGACGCTGAACGATCGGTTCGGCAACACCCAGCTCGTTGACGCGGTTACGTACCGTGGTCAAGTTCTGCTTGATGGAGTATTCACGGATTTCCGCCAGCTTCGCCGGGGTCATCGCCAGACGCAGCACCGGTTGACCGTTGAGGTCGGCCGGAACAATGTCGAAATCGTTGAAGTTCTTGCGGATCAGTGCACGGGCCTGCTCGCGGGAATCTTCATCGCTGAAGCCCAACTGAATGGCACCGCCCAGTTGCGGCAGACTGCGATAGCGCAGCTTCTCTTTGCGCAGCAGGCTCTTGACGTCGCCTTCGTAGACTTTCAGGCGTGCATCGAGGGCTTTGTCCATGTCCACTTCCAGCAGGAAGTGCACACCACCGGACAAGTCCAGACCCAGCTTCATCGGGTGCGCGCCCAGATTGCGCAGCCATTGCGGGGTGGTCTGTGCCAGGTTCAGCGCGACGACGTAGTCATCACCCAACGCCTTGCGCACAACGTCTTTGGCCGGCAGCTGGTCTTCAGCCTTGCTCAGACGGATCAGACCGCCCTTGCCGTTGGCTGCCAGCGTGGCGGCCTTGACGTTGATCCCGGACTCCTTGAGCGCAGTGCTCACACGATCCAGATCAGCCTGATTGACTTGCAGCGCAGTGCTTGCACCGCTGACCTGAATGGCCGGGTCATCGGGGTATAGATTCGGAGCGGAATAAATCAGACCGATCGCCAGCACCGCCAGGATCAGAATGTATTTCCACAGAGGATATTTGTTCAGCATCACGCCGCCCGTTATGAACGCGGGGCGCCTTGCGCGCCCCGTCGATTGAGTAGAAGTTGTTGCTTCAGATCGCTTTCAGCGTGCCTTTTGGCAGCGTGGCGGCGATGGCGCCTTTCTGGAACTTCATTTCCACGGTGTCGGAAACTTCCAGAACCACGAAGTCATCAGCCACTTTGGTGATCTTGCCAGCGATGCCGCCAGTGGTCACAACTTCGTCGCCTTTCTGCAGGCTGCTCAGCAGGTTCTTCTGCTCTTTGGCGCGCTTGGCCTGTGGACGCCAGATCATCAGGTAGAAGATGACCAGGAAGCCGACCAGGAAAATCCACTCGAAACCGCCGCCCATTGGGCCGGCAGCAGCCGGTGCAGCCGCGTCAGCCATGGCGTTAGAGATAAAAAAGCTCATTTAGCACTCCAGTTGCAAATGTTGAATCTTGGGGTCAGAAAACTCAGTCCAAAGGCGGAACGGGGAGCCCGCGTTTGGCGTAGAAGGCATCGACAAAGGCGGCCAATGTACCCTGTTGAATAGCCTCGCGCAAACCAGCCATCAGCACCTGATAATGGCGCAAGTTATGGATGGTATTGAGCATGCTTCCCAGCATTTCGCCGCACTTGTCCAGGTGATGCAGATAAGCGCGGGAGAAGTTCTGGCAGGTATAGCAATCGCAGGTCGGATCCAGCGGCGATTCATCATGGCGATGGAACGCGTTACGGATCTTCAGCACGCCGGTATCAATGAACAGATGCCCATTGCGGGCATTACGGGTTGGCATCACGCAATCGAACATGTCCACACCGCGGCGCACACCCTCAACCAGATCTTCCGGTTTGCCAACGCCCATAAGGTAACGAGGTTTGTCAGCCGGCATCATGCCCGGCAGATAATCCAGCACTTTGATCATCTCGTGCTTCGGCTCGCCCACCGACAGACCGCCAATGGCCAGGCCATCGAAGCCGATTTTGTCGAGGCCTTCGAGCGAACGCATGCGCAGATCCTGGTGCATGCCGCCCTGAACGATGCCGAACAACGCTGCGGTGTTGTCACCGTGGGCATTTTTCGAACGCTGAGCCCAGCGCAGCGACAACTCCATCGATACGCGCGCGACGTCTTCGTCAGCCGGGTACGGCGTGCATTCGTCGAAAATCATCACGATGTCGGAGCCGAGATCGCGCTGCACCTGCATCGACTCTTCCGGGCCCATGAATACTTTGGCGCCGTCGACCGGGGAAGCGAAGGTCACGCCCTCCTCCTTGATCTTGCGCATCGCGCCGAGGCTGAACACCTGGAAGCCACCGGAGTCGGTGAGGATCGGGCCTTTCCACTGCATGAAATCGTGCAGGTCGCCGTGCTCCTTGATCACTTGGGTGCCAGGACGCAGCCACAGGTGGAAGGTGTTACCGAGAATGATTTCTGCGCCGGTGGCAACGATGTCACGCGGCAACATGCCCTTGACCGTGCCGTAAGTGCCCACCGGCATGAACGCCGGGGTCTCGACGGTGCCACGCGGGAAGGTCAGGCGACCACGCCGGGCCTTGCCATCGGTGGCCAGAAGTTCAAAGGACATGCGACATTCGCGACTCATTCTGTTTCCTCTGGGCCTGTTTGTTCAGGGGCAGTCGGTGCGGGATTACGGGTGATGAACATCGCATCACCGTAGCTGAAAAAGCGGTAACCGTTGTCGACGGCAGCCTTGTAGGCCGCCATGGTCTCGGGATAACCGGCAAATGCCGAAACCAGCATCAACAGCGTCGATTCCGGCAAATGGAAATTGGTCACCAGGGCGTCGACCACATGGAAAGGCCGGCCCGGGTAAATAAAGATATCGGTGTCGCCACTGAACGGTTTGAGCACGCCATCACGCGCGGCACTTTCCAGCGAACGCACGCTGGTGGTACCCACCGCAATCACCCGACCACCACGCGCACGGCACGCCGCGACCGCATCGACCACGTCCTGGCCGACTTCCAGCCACTCGGTGTGCATGTGGTGATCTTCAAGCTTCTCGACGCGCACTGGCTGGAACGTCCCCGCGCCCACGTGCAACGTAACGAAAGTGGTCTCGACGCCCTTGGCCGCAATTGCTTCCATCAGCGACTGATCGAAATGCAGCCCGGCGGTCGGCGCCGCCACCGCACCGAGTTTCTCGGCGTACACGGTCTGATAACGCTCGCGATCCGAGCCTTCGTCCGGGCGGTCTATATAAGGAGGCAACGGCATGTGCCCGACGCGATCGAGCAGCGGCAACACTTCTTCAGCGAAGCCCAGTTCGAACAACGCATCATGACGCGCAAGCATTTCGGCTTCGCCACCACCGTCGATAAGAATCTTCGAACCCGGCTTCGGCGACTTGCTGGAACGCACATGGGCCAGCACGCGGTGCGTATCGAGCACCCGCTCAACGAGGATTTCCAGCTTGCCGCCGGACGCTTTCTGCCCGAACAGCCGCGCCGGAATCACCCGGGTATTGTTGAACACCATCAAATCGCCCGGGCGCAAATGCTCAAGCAAATCAGTGAATTGACGGTGTGCGAGGGCGCCGCTCGGCCCGTCAAGGGTCAGCAGGCGACTACCGCGACGCTCGGCCAAAGGGTGGCGGGCGATCAGCGAATCAGGGAGCTCGAAAGTAAAGTCAGCAACGCGCATGATGGGGTTCGTCTAGCAGGGCCGGAAAGTCTAGCGGAAATATCGAAAATTCTCTATGTACCTGATTGACCGACGGTAATCTCATCTCTATACTTCGCCGCCATTGAGCCCTGATGGCGGAATTGGTAGACGCGGCGGATTCAAAATCCGTTTTCGAAAGGAGTGGGAGTTCGAGTCTCCCTCGGGGCACCAAAATTAAGAAAGGTCTTGCTTAGCAAGGCCTTTTTTTTCGTCTGCCGGAAAGTGCCGCTGGCCGTCCGGCGAGATCCCACAAAGGTCACCCCATGGAAACGTCACTGGAAACAGTCGCCCTTTTCTCCCTCAAGCTCGCTTACGAGGAAGAAGGCCTGAGCCCGATTCTGCGGGACGACATGGTCATGGGTGATTACCAGAAAGACATTTTCGAACTATTGGTGCGACGCGGGGATGTCGAGACCATTCAGTTCAAGATGAATGAATGCCTGGGCTTGGCGATGGACGCCTTGGGCGGTGTCGAGAAACCGCTGGGGCGCGAGTTGCACAAGTTGTCTGCTGATTTCAGCGAGGCGCGTTCGCTGGAGCAGCTGGATCAGCCGCTCCTTGCGCTCAAGGGTTACTTGAAAGACATCTTGTGATCGGCAGCGCCGTTACAACAGATGTTGCGAAATGTACTTGGAAATCTCCACCATCGAAGTCTTCCCGGTGAATTCAAACTTCACCTTCCCCAGTGACGAGAAGTAAATCTCCAGCTCCGAATCCAGATCGAACGTGCCCGAGGTTTCCACGGAGTAGGCGACGATGTTCTTGTACGGCAAGGAAGTGAAATCCTTCTTGCTGCCGGTAATGCCCTGAACGTTGACTGCGATGATGCGCTTGTTGGTAAACACCACGCCGTCACGCATGGCCTTGTAAGAGTCGATCACTTCTTCGCCGTCTAGCAGCAGCGCGCTTACGCGTTCGGCGTATTCATCGTTCTGCTTGAGTTTGAAGAAGCCTTTGTTGTTGAAGTCGATCATCTGTCCATCCTCATCTTCAAGAAAACATCCCGGTATTCTTAGTTTCAACGACGGGCTTTCAGCACGCGGATATCGGTTGGGAAGCCATCGGCTCCGACAAGTTTTTTCCAGCCCAGATACTGAAACTCGCCCTTCTCATCAATGTAATCACCCTTCTCCACTGATCGGCCACCGACCACCGCAACGCGCTTCACTTCGCCACAACCGCCGTCAGAAGGCCGAACCGTATAGATCACATAAGGCTTCACGTATTGCGTGGCGCGGAAGTATTGGCCGCAGATTTCGTCGACGGTGATCAACATGGTTTTCAGGCGTGCTTCGCCGTCGGTGTCTTCGTGCAGTTTCAGGAAGGAGATGTCGCCGACGTCGCTGTAGCCGAGGGAGCGGGCGCGTTGGTAGGCGGGGGAGTTCTGGTGGGCGATGCGGCCTTCCTCTGCAGCACCTTGCATTTTTGCGGCGAACTCGGCTTTGCCTTGGGCGATCATCGCTTCAGCCTGGCCCGCTACGTTTTCGCATTGTGCAAACTCTCGGGAGCCGAGGTGATTGGGCGTCAGGTTCGAGCGCTGTTCATTCATGGTCTGCAGGTTGCTTTCCAATGCAAACATCACGTCGTAGGCCGTGGTGCGACCGCTCTGCACGTCGGCCAATTTCTCCAGCACGCGCTGGCAGTTGCCGGCGTAATATTTCCAGCTGTTTTCCGGATGCTCTTGCACGGCGGCGAATGCCGGGGTCATTGCAGCGGCGAGGGTGATTGCGCAGAGCAGGCGCAAAGAATGGGTACTGACTGGCATGGGTAGTCCGTTACGGAGATGGGCAGTGGCGCGACGCTACTATTTTGCTATCTTGCCGTCCACTGCCAGTAACGAGGTCGCCAGCGCCTCGATGGAATCGATTTTCAGAGGGAGAAACACCTTGATGGCCGTGTTGTACTTTTTCGTCTGGGCAGCCGTTTGGGCTTGGGTCGTGCAGACCCGTGGTGCCTGGAACCTGATCCTTGCCAACCTGGCGGGTGCCGCCAGCGGCTTTATCGTAGCGATGATTTTTTCGGTGGTCTGTTCAGGCCTGTTCCCGGCGCACGTTTCTCCTTCGCCGGAGAACCTGGCCAGTAGCGTGTTGCAAATAATCACCACGTTCGGTGTGCTGGCGGGTGTCTGGATGTGGCTGGTCAGGCGTCCTCAGCCAGAGCATCCATTGGCCCGGCAACTTTTCGCCGGTATCTGTGGGCTGGCTGCTGGCGTGACGACACTGGCGTTTTTCGCGCTTAATTTTCACTGAGCGCCGCTATCGTCACTGGCATTACACGTCTGTTTTGTTATCTTGCCGCCCATCGTCAGCGTTCACCTTGGGCGCGCGTTGATTTCGGGTTTGGAAGGTTTAAGGAAAGGATCAAATGGAGTTTCTGCGTTTTCTGGTATTTGTCGCGGTTTGGGGATTCATGTGGCGCTGGGTGGTCAAGAACCGTGGCAGCTGGAATATTTTCTACGGCAACATCGTCGGCGCAGCGGGTGGTTTCATTGTCGCGATGGTGGTGCTGTCGATCACGTTGTCGTTGTTTCCTTCGTCGCATGACTATGAACCGGCGCAGGCTGAAAACGCGCAAGTCATCGAGCCGACCTCTCTATTGCCTGAAGCCGAGGCAGTCACACCCGCTGCCGAACTGAAGGATGCGCCGGCTTTTGCTGCCATCGAGCCGGATGACAAGCCGTCTCCCGCCGACTCCGCACTGTTGCCGAACTACGCCAGCCGGGCGCCGAAATCAATCGGGTTACAGACCGTGCTGGATCAAAGCGACTATCAGGGGCGCATGGCCCTGGCAGCGCTGAACAAGAAATTGCGTGGCGACGCCCAGGCCGACAAGTCGATGATCGCGTATGTCATGTGCAGCCCGTTTGTGACCAGCACGTTGCGCTTCCCCGCTTCAGCGCGCTTTGCTGACAGCAAGGCGCTGGTCAGCCACCGCTTCAAGGATCAGGTCTACACCTTCAACAACACCGTCACCGCACGCAACATGAACGGCGACGATGTCACCTACCGTTTCGATTGCTCCGTGCAAGAGCAGCCGCGAGTGGACGCGCTACCTGCGCAATGGCGCTTGTTGGCGCTGAAAGTGCAAAAAGCCGACTCTTAAGGCTTATTTAAGGGTTCAAGGCGCCGCCTGCGCTATCATCGCCGGCCTGTGCGCCTTGAGCTTTGCCCTCGATGTCTTCGACACCCGCTGACCTGATCCCGCTGCCTCCTGTCCTGGCCGGCCCGCTGCTGCGACGGCTGGAGCCAACGCGCGTGGTCATGTGGCTGGTCGGTACGCGGCCACTGGCGCTGACGTTGCGCCTGCAAGGTGTAGGAGACATTCCTCTCGATGCCGGGAAATGCACGGTCATTCCCGTAGGTCGTCAGGCGTTTGTCCATCTCATCGATGTTGCTCTCGATAACGCACTGCCCTGCGATACGTGTATCGACTATGACCTGCTGATCGATAATGCAGAGGGCATCGCCGACTGGGCAGCGCATCTGCTGTACGGCGATGCAACCAGTCCGAACTTCGTCCTGCGCTCGCGGATCGATCAACTGCTGCACGGCTCTTGCCGCAAGCCGCATCACCCGGCGACGGATGGTTTGCTTTGCGTCGACCAATTGCTGGCGACGGAAAACGATCCGCAACAACGCCCCGCCCTGTTAATGATGAGCGGCGATCAGGTCTACGCCGACGACGTGGCCGGCCCGATGTTGCGGGCGATTCATGCCTTGATCGAACGACTCGGCCTGTTCGACGAACACCTCGAAGGCGCCGTGGTCAGCGACAGCGCGAAGCTTTATGAACACCCGGCCAGTTACTACCACCGTGCGGATTTGTTACCAGCGCTGGAGAGCAACGAGACATTGCGCGAGCGATTTTTCGGCGGTGCGCGTAAGCCGATTTTCACCAGCAGCAGTGCTGACAATCACCTGGTGACCTTTGCCGAAGTCATGGCGATGTATCTGCTGGTGTGGTCGCCGACCGCCTGGTCGCTGATCAATCCGCAAGCGCCCGAACTGACGCCCGAACGCCTCAAGCGCTACAGCCTCGAACAGACTCGCATCGACGCGTTCAAGGCTGGATTGGACAAGGTCGCCCGCGCGCTGGCGCATCTGCCCAGCCTGATGATTTTCGATGATCACGACATCACCGATGACTGGAACCTGTCTGCGCAATGGGAGGAAACCGCCTACGGCCATCCGTTCTCCAAACGCATCATCGGCAATGCGCTGATCGCCTATATGTTGTGTCAGGGCTGGGGCAATAATCCCGATGCCTTCAAGGATGTCTTGGAGAAAACCCTGGGGCTGAGCGCCAGCGGTGATGATCAGTATCTCGACAGCCCGGTGCAGGACGATTTGATCGATGAGCTGCTGCGCTTTCAGCAATGGCATTTCGTACTGCCAACCAGTCCCGCGCTGGTAGTCATCGACACGCGCACCCGACGCTGGCGCAGTGAGATGGCGCTCAAGCAACCGTCGGGCCTGCTCGATTGGGAGGCGCTGAGCGAACTGCAACAGGAACTGCTCGATCACCCGTCAGCGATCATCGTTTCCCCGGCGCCGATCTTCGGCGTGAAGCTGATCGAAACGGTGCAAAAAGTCTTCAGTTGGTGCGGCTACCCGCTACTGGTCGACGCGGAAAACTGGATGGCCCATCGCGGCGCCGCGCAGGTGATCCTGAATATTTTCCGCCACTCGCGCACACCGGGTAACTACGTGGTGCTGTCCGGCGATGTGCATTATTCCTTCGTCTACGAAGTACTTATCCGACACCGCAAGGCCGGGCCGCGGATCTGGCAGATCACCAGCAGCGGGATCAAGAACGAGTTTCCGAAAAGCCTGCTGGAATGGTTCGACCGCCTCAACCGCTGGCTCTACTCGCCACGCTCCCCGCTGAACTGGCTCACCAAACGCCGACGCATGCGCATCGTGCCGTATACGCCCGAGCATGCTGAGGCGGGCGAACGGCTGTGGAATTCGGCGGGGATCGGTCAGGTGTTTTTCAATGAGCAGGGGCAGCCGCGCGAGATCATTCAGCACAATTCGAATGGCAAGGCGAAGACGCGGATGCTGGCGCCGGATCTGGCGGATTATCCGGACTAAGGTCTACACCGAAAATGTGGGAGCGAGCCTGCTCGCGAAAGCGGTCGATCATCCAGCAGAGATGTCGACCGATAGTCCGCCTTCGCGAGCAGGCTCGCTCCCACAGTGCTACTTACAAGCCGTCAATGCGCAATCAGCGCTCGCCCCACACCTCTGACAATCATCTCCACCTCACGCTCATCAATCGTCAACGGTGGCAGCAGCCGTATCGTCTTGCCACGCGTGACGTTGATCAACAGCCCATGATCCCGCGCCGCGATCAGCGTCAGATCACGCACCGGTTGTTTCAGTTCGATGCCAATCATCAAGCCCTGCCCACGAATCGCCAGCACATTGGGATTGTCCGCCAGCTCTGCACGCAGACGAGTCAACAGGCGTTCCCCCTGAATCCGGGCGTTTTCCAGCAGGCCCTGTTCTTCGATGATATCCAGCACCGTGCAACCGACCCGGCACGCGAGAGGATTGCCGCCGAAGGTGCTGCCATGGCTCCCAGGCGTAAACAGATCCGCCGCCCTGCCCCGCGCCAGGCACGCGCCGATCGGCACGCCGTTGCCCAGCCCTTTTGCCAGGGTCATGACATCCGGGACAATGCCTTCATGTTGAAACGCGAACCAGCGCCCGGTGCGGCCAATGCCGGTCTGGATCTCATCGAGCATCAATAACCACGCATGGCGATTGCACAGTTCGCGCAGGGCTTTCAGGTAACCGGGCGGCGCGATCTGCACACCGCTTTCGCCCTGAATCGGCTCGACCAGAATCGCGACGATGCGCTCGCCGTGCTTTTGCCGCAGCTGCTCCAGCGCGGCGAGATCACCAAATGGCACTTTGACGAAATCCCCCGGCAACTCATTGAAACCCAGGCGCACCGCCGGGCCATCACTGGCCGACAAGGTGCCGAGTGTGCGGCCATGGAATGCGTTGGCCATGACCACCACCAGCGGCTGTTCGATGCCTTTGCGCCAGCCGTACAAACGCGCGAGTTTCAGCGCCGTTTCATTGGCTTCGGCCCCCGAGTTATTGAAGAACGCCCGCTCCATCCCCGACAGCTCGGTCAGCCGTTTCGCCAGTTGTTGCTGCCAGTCGATGCTGTACAGATTCGACGTGTGCAGCAGCAACCCGGCCTGCTCACTGATCGCCGAAACGATCCGCGGGTGCGAGTGGCCGACATTGGTCACCGCCACACCGGCAACTGCGTCCAGATACTCGCGACCGGCCTGATCCCACAGGCGAGTGCCCAGGCCCTTGGTGAAGCTCAAGGCCAGTGGTTGGTAGGTGTTCATCAGGGCGGCGGTCATGACTTCAAACTCCAGTGCAGGTCGGTGTGCTGGCAGTATGGTTAGCCAGCGAAACTGGATAAACTCGGCAAAACTTCATTCATTTAAAAGCCGAGCTTGATAATGGACCTGTTCCAGTCGATGAGCGTGTACGTCAAAGTCGTCGAAACCGGGAGCATGACGGCGGCCGCGCTGCAGTGTGATATGTCGACGACCATGGTTGGCAATCACCTGCGCGCGCTGGAGCAACGGCTGGGCGTGCAACTGCTGCAACGCACGACCCGTCGTCAGCGGCTCACCGAATTCGGCAGCGTTTACTACCAGCGTTGTCTGGAAGTGTTGGGATTGGTCGCCGATTCCGAACGCCTCGCCGAGCAGACCCTCGATCAACCCCGGGGCATGCTGCGCCTCACCGCGCCGCTGACGTTCGGCGTCGAACGGCTGGCCCCGGCGCTCAGTGAATTTTCCTTGTTGTACCCACAGGTCAAACTCGATGTAGTGCTGACCAACGGCCGTCCCGATCTGCTGGAAAGCGGCCTGGATGTGGCGTTTCGGCTGGGCAATTTCGACCAGTCCAACCTGATCGCCCGGCCCTTGATCGATTACACCCTGACCGCGTGCGCCTCGCCGCAATACGTCGCGCGGCGCGGCATGCCGAAAACGCCGGAAGACTTGCAGCATCACGATTGCCTGTCGTTTGCCTATCCCGCCGGCGATGACTGGCAATCAGTAGAAAAGCGCTGGCGCCTCAGCGGCCCCGACGGGGAAATCATGGTCGACGTCAGCGGGCCTATGCTGATCAACAGCTCCGCCGGGCTGCATCAGGCTGCACGCAACGGCATGGGCATCGTGATGCTGCCGGATGCGCTGGTGGAGCAAGACCTGCGCGAAGGCCGACTGGTGAAAGTGATCGCCGATTTCCAGCCCCCCAGCCGACCGATGCATCTGCTCTACGCGCCGGATCGCTATCGCTTGCCGAAACTGCGTCGTTTCGTAGAGTTTGTCATGCAGCGGTGGGGGAAATCCTGACGTCGCCTGCATCTGCCACCCATGAAGAATCGCTGACAAGGACCCGAACAGCAGATGAACAACACACTCGTCGTACGTGATTTGCTGCCCGTCGAAACGCAATCGGTGAGGCAGTTTCTCGGGGAGCATGGCTGGAGCCATCGCACCGGCTCAGCTGAACATTTTGCCCTGCTGATAAAAAACTCTCAGCGCACCGCCGTCGCCGTCCAGGGTGGGCAGATCATCGGATTCGCTCGCGGGATCACCGATGGTTTGTCCAACGGTTACCTGTCGATGGTGGTGGTCGACGACCAGCATCGGCGTGAAGGAATTGGCCGCGCGCTGGTCGAGCACATCATGGGCGACAACCCCGAAATCACCTGGGTGCTGCGTGCCGGGCGCGAGGGCGCAGAGGCATTTTTTGCCAGCCTGGGTTTTCAGACCTCGGTGATTGCCATGGAACGGCCGCGCCTGAAATAGCGCACTGTGGGAAAAAACTCGACCGGCAGACCGTTGCTCCGTGACAACGCCGCCGCGCTCCCCTAAATTAGTCGGCCTGAAAAAGCCCTCGGTTTTCTCATCTCCACTCAAGTTAAAAAGTAGTGAAATTTCAATGTCCGATTTCAACACCGCTGAATCCGTAGTCACCGAATCGTCCAAAGCGGAATACGAAAACTCCATCAATCTTTCACAACACCTGCCACAAGCCAAAATCATCAGCGAGATGGTCCTGGACGCGTTCCAGTCGACCCGCGAGAGCGACCAGATCCGCGAGTTGCGCGCGGCGATCCGTCAGGCTCACGACAGCTTCGATGACGACAAGGCCTACGAGCTGATGGGCGAACTCAAGGCGCTGAAAGACGCCGAAGCCGCCGACCTCGCCGCCCTTGAAGACCTCAGCAGCAAGTTCTCGATCGGCCGCATCCTGTCCAGCTTCAAGGACGATCCGGCGTTCCAGGAAATCGTTTACGGCCTCGCGCTGAAGGTGCTGAACCAGACCCATCAGGCGATCAGCAATCCGAGCGGCGGCAAGAGTAAAGCGGCGAAGAAGAAAGAAGTCGAAATCTTCACCATCAGCAAGGACGGCATCAGCGTGACCTTGCCACTGCGCACGCCACGCTCGCGCCTGAACGTTGACCGTGCAGCGCTGGAGTTCCTCGGTTTCACCTTCGTTGGTGAAGGCGAAGAAGCGGAGCTGGAAAGCGAAGTCTTCGTCGACAACGCGGGTACCGAACAGGCAGTGAACCGCAAGAACATCATCACCGCGCTGCAACAGCAGACTGCGTTCGATGGCTATAGCATCGCCGCGCAGTAATAGCGCAGCCGCTGTACGAAAAAGCCCCGCACTGGGATTCAGTGCGGGGCTTTTTGGTTTTCGGCTTGGGATGGGTGAGATGGCCTAAACCGAGGCCCCTCACCCCAGCCCTCTCCCAAGGGAGAGGGAGCCGATTTGCGGATATTGTAGAAGTACGCCGAAATGAAAGTGCGGTGCCGAATCCACAATCGCCTCGGCCTCTCAGGTCGATGTATAGCGCAAGACACTTCGGTCAGTCCCCTCTCCCTCCGGGCGGTCCGACGTTTCGGGAGGGTTAGGGTGAGGGCAAGCCGTGAAGTCACCCTCAAGCCGAAGGATGCAACGCTACAATCATGTCCACCTCAATCGCCGCGTTCTTCGGCAACTGATACACCCCCACCGTGGTGCGCGTGTGCCGGCCGGCATCGCCGAGCACATGACTGAACACGTCCGACGCACCGTTGGCGACTTCGCTCAGGTCAACGAAGTCCGGCGTCGACTTCACATACACCGTCACCCGCAACAACGCCTTGATCTTGTCCAGCGAACCCACCGCATCGACGATCAGCGCCAGGCAACGCATCGCACTGATGCTCGCGGCG
Organism: Pseudomonas fluorescens; assembly: GCF_902497745.1. Taxonomy (GTDB): domain Bacteria; phylum Pseudomonadota; class Gammaproteobacteria; order Pseudomonadales; family Pseudomonadaceae; genus Aquipseudomonas; species Aquipseudomonas fluorescens_BM. The sequence continues at coordinate 16,985 of NZ_CABVHJ010000027.1, read as the reverse complement.
GCTTGCGCATCCTTAAGGGTCAGCTCCAGTCCGACGCGACCCGGATACTGAATCTTGCCGTTAGTGCGCGGCACCATACCGCTGATGTACAGCTCATCATGATGACGGATCAGCGGCGCGTAATTGCCGCCAGCGGTGTTCTCACCATAAATGTCGTAGTTCAGCTCTTGGGCCAGGGCAATAAAACGCTCGTCGCAGGTCATCCTCTCAGTCATTTCGCCTAGCCTTTTCGATTGAATCCACAAGTTCCGACAGTTGAGCGCCACACCATAGGCATGGACAAGCCATCGACATATTTGGATCCAAATCTAGGGCTTTTGAGAGCGCTCCGCAACTTGCCCCTACAGATGTTGATTCCAAAGGCGTTGGCGGTTTCGGGCGTACGAATATCCGTCAGGCCAGTACATCGCTACGATTGTCCTGAACAGTGACTCGGCCTAAGGTCAACATGGCTCCTGACTAAAAAATGCGCCCATGCGGCACGGGTGAGATTGGTATCTAGCTGTTTATTTGCAGTTATAGCGATTTATCACTATAACCATCAATAAGTTCGTATGAGATTTAGCTTTGGACAAAAATACCAATCCCTTCAATCCTGGAGCAGGCGTCTCACCACCCGAGCTGGCAGGCAGATCCGAGGTGCTGGAAACGGCGGATACAGCACTTGCTCGCACGAAACGTGGAAAGCACGCCAAGTCCCTTATGATCCTGGGATTACGGGGTGTCGGGAAAACGGTGCTTCTGAATCAAATCAAGGATCGGGCTATTGCCTTGGGCTATCTAGCCGAAATGCAGGAAGCCCACGATGGCGCAGAGTTAAAGCAACTGTTGATACCGGTTTTACGCCGTCTCTTGCTACGTCTGGACCGAGTGCAGAACACGGTCGAGACCGTCAAAAAAGGCATACGGGTTCTGCGCAGCTTTATTGGCAATATCACTATCGCGGCAGGTGGAGCAGAAGTAACACTGGGTGGCGACTCTGAGGCGGGTTATGCAGATAGTGGAAATCTTGAAGATGACTTGCGAGACATTCTGATAGCAACAGCAGAAGCGGCACGAGACGCAGGTCAGCCAGTAGCCATATTCATTGACGAGCTGCAGTACCTTTCCAAAGATGAGCTAGGTGCGCTTATCCGCGCAATCCACGCAATCAACCAAGCGGCCTTGCCTCTGATCCTGTTCGGCGCAGGACTTCCTCAGTTGGCCGGACAGGCAGGCGATGCCAAAAGCTATGCCGAGCGACTATTCGAGTTCCCACGGTTGGGCGCGCTATTGGAAGTGGATGCGTGGAAAGCCTTGCGTGATCCCGTTGAAGATGAGGGCGCCAGGATATCTGACGAGGCGCTGCGCGAAATCTATGAAAAGACTCATGGTTACCCCTACTTTCTCCAAGAGTGGGGTTACACGGCATGGAACATAGCGAAAGATAAAATCATTACGGAACAGGATGCGCAGGCAGCAACCGAGGAAAGCATTCGCAAGCTTGATGAGTCATTTTTCCGGGTTCGCTTTGATCGCACGACGCCTGCCGAAAGGGATTACATGCGTTGTCTGGCAGAACTGGGAGAAGGTCCGCAACGTTCTGCCGACGTAGCAAAAAAACTGGGTAGAAACGCGACGAGTCTTGGCCCGGTGCGCGATAGCCTGATTAAAAAAGGCATGATCTACAGCCCCGAATATGCACTTATCGCGTTCACTGTTCCACTGTTCGATGAGTTCATGCGACGAGGGCCATAATCCGCCCCAACAAAAAACCCCGCACATCTCTCAATGTGCGGGGTTTTTCTTCAAGCCTTTGAGCCTTACGGCGCGTACGTCAGCAGCAGCTCTGCGGGCACCTTGAAGTCCAGGGACATCATGACGCTCAACGCAGTGATGGTGAAGATCGAGAACACGAACAGCTTGCGTGCCCAGACCGTGTCATCCACCGCTTTGTAGCCGGTCCAGGCCATGTACAACCAGTACATGCCCATGGCCGCAGCGACGGCGAGGTAGCTCATACCGGCGTAACCGCTGAAGGTCAGCATCAAGGTCGCCACGAGGAAGGCCAGGATGTAGAGCAGGATGTGCTTCTTGGCCACTTGAATCCCGCGCTTCACTGGCAACACCGGAATCGATGCGGCCAGGTAATCGTTGAAGCGGAAGATCGCGATGGCGTAGGAATGCGGCATCTGCCACAGGCTGAACATCACCAGCAACGTCAGCGCGGCCATGTCGAAGCTGTTGGTTACGGCAACGTAACCAATCACTGGCGGCATGGCGCCCGACAGACTGCCCACCAGCGTGCCGTGAACCGACTTGCGCTTGAGGTACAGGCTGTAGAAGCCGACGTAGATGATGAAGCCGATCACCGCGAACAAAGCGGCCAACGGGTTGGCCACCTTGTACAACAATGCAACGCCGAGAACACCAAGGATGGTCGCGTAGACCAGGGCCAGTTTCAGGGAGATCAAGCCCTGCACCAGCACCCGGTTCTTGGTGCGTTCCATCTTCAGGTCGATGTCGCGGTCGATGCAGTTGTTGAACACGCAACCGGAGGCAACAACCAGGGATGTACCGATCATGGCAGCCAGAAACACCGCCAGATCCACATGCCCTTTCGAGGCCAGGAAAAACCCGCCTGCCACAGAAAGCACGTTACCGAAAATGATCCCCGGTTTGGTGATTTGGATAAAGTGCTTGAGCGACATCGGGTCTTACCTCACTTCGCCATCATGTAGGTGTGGATGCTGAACATGATCCACAACGACAGGCCAACCAGCAGCACGATCACGATCGCCGTAAAGACGAATGCAATCACGTTGTTACGCTGAGCAATGGAGCGGTCCAGGTGCAGGAAGTAGTACAGGTGAACGATCACCTGGATCACTGCGAACAACAGAACGATTGCCAGCGTGGTGGCTTTCGGCAGGCTCGGGTACATCACCAGACCGAAAGGAATCACGGTCAGGATCACCGACAGGATGAAGCCAATGGCGTACGACTTTACGCTGCCGTGGCCAGCATCATGGCTGTCATGGGAGTGTGCATTAGCCATTACAGAGTCCCCATCAGGTAAACAACGGTGAATACGCAGATCCACACCACGTCCAGGAAGTGCCAGAACAGGCTCAGGCAGCTCAGACGGGTCTTGTTGGTCGCCGTCAGGCCGTGCTTGTTGACCTGGTACATCATGATGCCCATCCAGATCAGACCCGCAGAAACGTGCAGACCGTGGGTACCGACCAGGGTGAAGAACGCCGACAGGAAGCCCGAACGGCTAGGACCGAAGCCCTCGGAGATCAGCAGGTGGAACTCGTTGATCTCCATGGCGATAAAGCCTGCGCCGAGCAGGAAGGTCATGAACAACCAACCCAGAACCTGCTGCTTCTTGCCTTTGAACAACGCCAGCATGGCGAAGCCGTAGGTGATCGAACTGAACAACAGCAGAGCGGTTTCGCCCAGCACGTATGGCAGTTCGAAGATGTCGTGGCCCGACGGGCCACCGGCGACGTTGTTTACCAGTACTGCGTACACCGCGAAGATCGACGCAAACAGAATGCAGTCGGTCATCAGGTAGAGCCAGAAACCGTATACGGTCATCTCGCCCGAGTCGTGGTGATGGTCATCGTGCCCATGGTCACCATGGGCGTGTCCAACATTGGTCACTAAGTTCGACATGGTTTAAGCCTGTTCCAACGAGGTTTCAACACGGGTGGCACCGGCCGGGATTTTCCCTGCCGCGACCAGACGCTTGTGCTGCTCGGCTTCGATGCGCTCGATCGTTTCAACCGGAACCATATAGCCCTGGTCGTCACGTGCAGCGTGGATCACGAAGTAGATGACGGTGCCGGCCAGGCTGGCGATCGCCAACCACCAGATGTGCCAGATCATCGCGAAACCGAAGACGGTCAACAGTGCGCCCATCACCACGCCAGTGGCGGTGTTGTTCGGCATGTGGATCGGCTCGTACTTGGCCGGACGCTGGTACGCAGTACCGTTTTCCTTGGCTTCAGTGAACGGGTCGATGCAGTCAGCTTTAGGCAGCACAGCGAAGTTGTAGAACGGAGGTGGCGACGAGGTCGACCATTCCAGGGTGTGTGCATTCCACGGGTCACCGTGATCGCAAACGTTCTCTGGCTTGTTACGGTCACGCACGCTCACATAGAGCTGGATCAGCTGGCAGGCAATACCCACAGCGATCATCACCGCACCGAACATGGCAACGTACAGGTACGGTACCCACTCAGGGTTGGTGGTGGCGTTCAGACGACGGGTCATGCCCATGAAGCCCAGTGCATAGAGCGGCATGAACGCGACGAAGAAGCCCGAGATCCAGAACCAGAACGCTGCTTTACCCCAGCCTTCGTGCAGCTTGAAGCCGAACGCTTTCGGGAAGTAGAACGCGAAACCTGCGATGTAACCGAATACCGCACCGCCGATGATCACGTTGTGGAAGTGCGCGATCACGAACAGGCTGTTGTGCAGAACGAAGTCAGCACCCGGGATGGCCAGCAGTACGCCGGTCATGCCGCCGATGGCGAAGGTCACCATGAAGCCCAGAGTCCACAGAACCTGGCTGGTGAAGCGCAGACGGCCCTGGTAGATGGTGAACAGCCAGTTAAACAGTTTCACACCCGTCGGGATGGAAATCAGCATCGTCGCCAGACCGAAGAAGGCGTTGACGCTGGCACCCGAACCCATGGTGAAGAAGTGGTGCAGCCAAACCATGAAGCCCAGTACCGAGATCGCGCCCGAAGCGTAGATCATCGAGTGGTGGCCGAACAGTTTCTTGCCGGTGAACGCCGAGATCACTTCCGAGAAGATGCCGAATGCCGGCAGGATCAGGATGTAAACCTCAGGGTGGCCCCATGCCCAGAACAGGTTGACGTACATCATTGGATTGCCACCAAGTTCATTGGTGAAAATGTGGAAATCCATGTAACGGTCAAGGGTCAGCAGTGCCAGGGTAGCGGTCAGGATCGGGAACGAAGCCACGATCAGAACGTTTGCCCAGGTGCAGGTCCAGGTGAAGATCGGCATGTCCATCAGTTTCATGCCAGGGGTACGCATTTTCAGTACGGTCGCGAGGAAGTTGACCCCCGTTAGCGTCGTACCTAACCCGGATAGCTGTAGCGCCCAGATGTAGTAGTCCATACCCACGCCAGGGCTGTATTGCAGACCCGACAATGGTGGATAGGCAACCCAACCGGTCTTGGCGAATTCGCCGACGCCCAGGGACAGGTTGATCAGTACTACGCCGGATACCAGCAGCCAGAAGCTCAGGGAGTTCAGGAACGGGAACGCAACGTCACGTGCGCCGATCTGCAGCGGCACTGCAAGGTTCATCAGGCCGGTGAAGAATGGCATCGCCATGAAGATAATCATGATCACACCGTGAGCGGTGAAGATCTGGTCATAGTGTTCAGGTGGCAGGTAGCCAGGCGAACCCTCGGTGGCCATGGCCAACTGGGTACGCATCATGATGGCGTCGGCAAAACCGCGCAGCAGCATGACCATGGCAACGATGATGTACATCACGCCGATTTTCTTGTGGTCGACCGAAGTCAGCCACTCGGTCCACAAGTACGTCCACTTCTTGAAGTAGGTGATTGCAGCGAACAGCGCCAGACCACCGAGGGCGATCATGGCGATGGTCACCATCACGATCGGCTCGTGGAATGGGACTGCTTCCCAACTTAATTTACCAAACATCGTTTACTCCTCTGCCCCGGCAGCTGAATGCGAACTCGAGTCAATTTCCGTGGCCGCCACTTCTTTCTCTTTCTTCTCGTGCTTCAGCGGCTTGCCCGGCTTCATACCTTCGTACTTGTCGACGATGATCTGGAACTGGTTCGGCGTGACCGAGGAGTAGAGCTCGACTGGGTTGTTCTGGCTCGGTTTGGCAAGGGCCGCGTATTCAGCTTGATCAAGCTGTTTAGGTGACTTCTTGACTTCACTTACCCAGGCGTCGAAATCTTCCTGAGTGGTGGAGATAGCTTTGAACTTCATGCCGGTGAAACCCGCGCCGCTGTAGTTGGCGGAGATACCGTCCATTTCAGCGTTACGGTCAGCGATCAGGTGCAGCTTGGTCTGCATGCCCGCCATCGCGTAGATCTGGCCGCCCAGACCCGGGATGAAGAACGAGTTCATCACAGCGTCAGAGGTGATCTTGAAGTTGATAGGCGTGTGCGCCGGGAACACGATCTTGTTGACCGTGGCAATGCCTTGTTCCGGGTAGATGAACAGCCACTTCCAGTCCAGCGCGACCACTTCGATGGTCACTGGCTTGACGTCGGATTGAATCGGACGATACGGGTCCAGTTCGTGGGTCGAAATATAGGTGATGTAACCCAGGGCAATGATGATCAGGACCGGGATGGTCCAGACTGCCACTTCGATTTTGGTCGAGTGCGACCATTTCGGGGTGTAGACGGCGTTCTTGTTCGACGCGCGGTACTTCCAGGCGAACAGGAAGGTCATGACGATAACCGGCACGACGACCAACAGCATCAGCAGGGTCGCGGTGATGATCAGGTTTCGCTGTTCCAGGCCAACCTGGCCCGTTGGATTGAGCAAGGTCATGTTGCAGCCTCCCAGCAACAACGTGCCGAGCAGCGGCACTAGGCCTAGTAATCTGGGGTACCTGTTTTTACTCATCTCACGACCTCTAAAGCAGCTTGCGCAATGCAGTTGGGTTTTGATCGCCAACACTTCACCCTGCCAAGGGTTGGCATTTTCTTTGGATTGAATAAGGGCCGCCCGTCGCGCGTCAGACGCTCGACAAAACCTGGGACAGCGGTCAGTTCTTATTCGAATTCGTGGTCAAAGGCCTTGTTACAGACCAATTCCATTTGGTGCGGAAAGTTGGAAGGCACCGACACCTGGGTGTCTTGGAAGCCTCGCGACTCACTCGACACCCGACTTCCTGCTCGCCTCCTTAATAAAGGCTGAACAGTGCCGGGAATTCAGTGCGGGCGATTGTAGATAGGTAGCGCCCTATACACCATGTCTTATCCCGAAATAATTTTTATCCGTTCGAGCAACAATCCATCGCCATTTTTGCAAAAGTTCCGCATGTTATCGAAATAGATTCTCAACAAAAACACCAAAAATTGTAGGTGTACCCGCGTCAGTTCAGACAGCTCTGAAGGGTTTTTCCGAAGGCTCGAACAGCGCAAGCCCCGATAACCCAAGGCTTTTGGCCATATGCCAGCGCTTGTTAAAACTGCCTGCTGTGGCACTCGCGTGCTAAAGCCGAAAAACCCCGAATCAGACCAATCCTTTTTTGTAACAACGGCCGATTCCATGTCACTGAAGCGGCCTGCGACACCGCGCGTGTGACAACATGTCGCACACCTGCCGCACCCTGCCTTGCTGTCCGTCACGGTGTTTTCACAAACACTCTGAAATGCAAAACGCCCCGATATGCTGATACTCAAATCGAGGCGTTTTCTGTATCGGCCAGACTGCCGAATAGTTGACTCAGCGCAGTGCTTTTCGGTTACGCGAGGTCAGCAGCGGCACCAGAATCACCACCAGCACGAACGCCACCAGCGCCCACTGTGCCAGCGACAGACCGAGGATCGGCGGGTACGGCGTCGAGCAAAAACCGTCGACCTGGAAGCCCAGCGGGAAGATCTTCGCCAGCGGCAGATCGTCGACAATCGGCTGCAGCACATCGATGCCGCAGCTCACCGCAGGATAGAACTGGGTGTACACGTGGTGCCCGGCCACACCGGCCCCGGCAATCGCGCAAAACACCACCAGCACTTCGAATACGGTGATGCTGCGACGGGTGCGCATGGCCGCGCCGATGAACGCGAACAGCGCGATCAGCAGCAACGCGTAGCGCTGCAGAATGCACAGTGGGCACGGTGCTTCGCCGAGCACGATCTGCATGTACAGCGCACCGCCGATCAGTGCCAGGCAGATGATGCCCAGCAGCACCAGAAAGCGCCGCTCACGTCCCAGTCGAATCGTTTCCTCGCTCATCGCGTTTCCTTTATTTGTCCATGGTTCAGCTGGCCGGCGGCTGCGCGTGCAGTTGCGCCATCAAGCTGATGTTGTCTTCGATATGCCAATTGGCCGCGATGCGACCGTTATCAATCTGATAGATATCGGTTGCCCGGAAGTCTACACGCTGGCCCTGCCCTTTGAGAGCCTTGAACGTACCGCTGAAGTGCCCGCGAAAGTGCAGATGCACCACCACGCGATCACCGGCGATGATCATTTGCTCGATGTCGCAACTCAAGTCCGGCACCGCCGTGCGGAAGAACTTCGACGCCAGTAACGGCCCGGTCGGCCCCTGCACCCGGCCTTCGGGTGGCGTCTGGTCGACGAACTGCGGCGATAGCGCCGCAGTGGCCAACGCTTCTTCACCGGAATTCCAGAAACTGCCGTAACGCCGCGCGGCCAATTCCATGGCTTCGACCTGCGCCTTGGGCAGGCTTTGATCGACGATCAGGGTCTGCGGTTTTATCAGGGCAGATTCGGCAAAAGCAAACGGGCTGGCCAGCAACGCGACCGAAAGACTGATGGCTGCGTGGCTGAAACGACGGGCGAAGGTGAGGTGCGACATGGGGGCGATCCTGATCATGTAAACGAACGAGCGCCTATCATCAGCATCGGGGAATAAACGATAAACCGGTTAAGAAACGATTAACCTTTAAACACTTTTTAAGAATCAGCACCGCGTAACGGCCTTCGCGAGCAGGCTCGCTCTCACATTGGATCTGCGTCGAACACAAATCCCCTGTGGGAGCGAGCCTGCTCGCGAATGAAGGCAACTCGATTCTGAATTATTCCAAAGCAGCAGCCGGCCCAAAGAACTCATAACGGCTCTGCGTCTCCGGTACACCCAGCGCTTTCAAATGCCGCTTGATCGCCCCCATGAAACCCTTCGGCCCAAGGAAGTAAGCATCGACATCGCGCTGAGCCGGCAACCACTCGCCAAGCAGTGCCTGATCGAGCATCCCGACCTTGTCCGCCGCCGGACTGACACCGTCATCTTCGGCGTAGCAGTAAAACCGCTTGAGTTGCGGATGACGCTCAGCCAGATCATCAATCCAGTCACGGAACGCATGCACGCTGCCATTGCGCGCGCAGTGGATAAAGTGCACCGGCCGCTCGGTTTCCAGCGCCGCTTCAAGCATCGCCAGGGTCGGCGTGATGCCGACGCCACCGCTGATCAGCACCAGTGGCTTGTCGCTCGCGGTCAAGGTGAACTCACCCGATGGCGGAAACAGTTGAATGCTCGCGCCAACCTGCAGTCGATCGTGCAAGTGGTTGGACGCACGACCACCCGGTTCACGCTTGACGCTGATGCGGTACTGACCGTTGTTCGCCAGTGCCGACAACGAGTAGTTGCGGCGGATTTCTTCGCCATCAAGGATCAGCTTCATGCCGATGTACTGACCCGGTTCGGCCGCGAGGATCGGGCCTTTATCAGCAGGCTCGAAGTAGAACGAAATGATCTCCGCGCTCTCCTCGACCTTGGCCGCGACGATGAATTCACGCGCCCCGCGCCAGCCGCCGACGGCTTGTTCTTTCTGGTCGTAGATGGCGGTTTCGGCGCCGATCAGGATGTCCGCCAGTTGACCGTAAGCCGCGCCCCAGGCGCTCATCACCTCGGGCGTTGCGATCTCTTCGCCGAGCACTTCGGAAATCGCCCGCAGCAGGCAGGCACCGACAATCGGGTAGTGTTCGGGGAGGATCTGCAGGGCCACGTGCTTGTTGATGATCTTCGCCACCAGATCGCCCAATTGGTCGAGCTGATCGATGTGCCGCGCATACATCAATACACCGTTGGCCAACGCACGAGGCTGGTCACCGCTGGCCTGGTGCGCCTGGTTAAACAGCGGGCGAACTTCCGGGTATTCGGAGAGCATCATGCGGTAGAAGTGCGTGATCAGCGCTTCGCCGCCGCTCTCCAGCAGAGGCACGGTGGATTTGACGATGGCACGATCCTGGACGCTAAGCATAAGGTTGACTCCTGAGCTTTTTTGAAAAGTTACCTTAGGGTTATCAGGTTCCGTGCCAACTTATTTATCCATAAAAATCAATAGGTTGAGAACAAAGTAGTCATAAAGACTCAAAGACCGTTATAGTCATCCCGACTACATCTTGTCTCTTTGACTACAAGACCATGACCGCCAAATCCCTGCTCACCGCCCTGCTGCCTCTCGTCTCCGACTTGTCCCGCGAACTGCCCGAGGGAGAGCGTTACCGACGCCTGCTCGAAGCCATGCGCGCCCTGCTGCCCTGCGATGCAGCGGCGTTGTTGCGCCTCGACGGCGAAGCACTGGTGCCGCTGGCGGTGGACGGTTTGAGCACCGACACCCTCGGCCGGCGCTTCAAAGTCAGCGAGCATCCGCGTTTCGAGATTCTTTTAAGCGGTGCCGGGCCGACGCGCTTCGCCGCCGACAGCGATTTGCCCGATCCATATGACGGTCTGGTCGACGGCCTCGACGAACACCTCGAAGTTCACGATTGCCTCGGCTGTCCTTTATTCGTCGATGAAAAGCTCTGGGGCCTGATCACCCTTGATGCCCTCGACCCCGAGCGTTTCGAACCGATCGAGCTCGACGCCCTGCAAGCCTTCGCCAGCCTCGCCTCGGCTACGGTCAACGCCGCCGAACGCATTCAACGCCTGGCCAATCGCGCTGAGGACGAGCACCAGCGTGCCGAGGTTTATCGCCAGGCTAGCGGTCAGCAGAACCGCGAGATGATCGGTCAGAGCAAGGCGCTGAAGAAGTTGGTAGAGGAAATCAATCTGGTCGGCGGCAGTGATCTGACCGTGTTGATCACCGGCGAAACCGGCGTTGGCAAAGAGCTGGTCGCCCAAGCGATCCACGCCGCTTCACCGCGCGCCGACAAACCGATCATCAGCCTCAATTGCGCCGCGCTGCCCGACACACTGGTAGAAAGCGAACTGTTCGGCCATGTGCGCGGCGCCTTCACCGGCGCCACCAGTGACCGCCGCGGCAAGTTCGAACTGGCCAATGGCGGCACACTGTTTCTCGACGAAGTCGGCGAGTTGTCGCTGACCGTGCAGGCGAAATTGCTGCGCGTCTTGCAGAGCGGCCAGCTGCAGCGTCTGGGGTCGGACAAGGAGCATCAAGTCGATGTGCGCCTGATAGCCGCAACCAACCGCGACCTGGCCGAGGAAGTACGCAGCGGTCGCTATCGTGCCGACTTCTACCATCGCCTCAGCGTGTACCCGCTGCGCGTGCCGGCGCTGCGTGATCGCGGCCGCGATGTGTTGTTGCTCAGCGGTTTTTTCCTCGAACAGAATCGCTCGCGCATGGGCCTCAACAGCCTGCGCCTGAACAGCGACGCCCAGGAAGCGCTGCTCGCCTACACTTGGCCGGGCAACGTGCGCGAGCTGGAACACTTGATCGGCCGCAGTGCGTTGAAGGCGCTGGGTAACTGCAAAGTGCGGCCGAAGATTCTGAGTTTGAGCGCGGCGGATCTGGATCTGCCGCGTGAGGTTGTGGATAACTCGGTTGAGGCTGTTGCCGGTGTGGTGGCTGAGATGCCGCTGGTCAGCGGGGATTTGCGCAGTGCGACCGAGCAGTATCAGCGGCGGTTGATCAGTGCGGCGCTGGAGCGTAATCAGGGTAACTGGGCGAGTGCGGCGCGGGAGTTGGGGCTGGACCGAGCCAACCTCGGCCGCATGGCCAAACGACTAGGCATGAAGAGCTAAAAGCACACCCTCACCCTAGCCCTCCCGAAACGTCGGACCGCCCGTAGGGAGAGGGGACTGACCGAGGTGTTTTGCGTAATACGCCGACCTGAAACATCGAGGCGATTATGGATTCGGCAGAGCAGGTTCAGGTCGGTGAATTACTACAATATCCCCCAATCGGCCCCCTCTCCCTCCGGGAGAGGGCTGGGCGGGCGGCGTTCCGATGAGGGGCTTTGGCTTTGGCTTTTGATCAAAACACAACCCGACAACTAACCTAAAGCCCAACCTTTTGACGCCGATAACCCGGCATCAATAGTTTCTGGCGATTCCCACCCTCGCCCACCACCTTTTCCACAGAAGGTTCATATGTCCTCCACCAAAGCCCGCGCAGACTCACTTTCGCTTCTGCTGTTTACCTTGCGCAGCGGCAAGCTGATGGCGATCAACCTGCTGAAAGTCAGTGAAATCATCCCCTGCCCGCCGCTGACCAAACTGCCGGAGTCGCACCCGCACGTGAAAGGCATCGCCACGTTGCGCGGCGCCTCGCTGTCGGTCATCGACCTCAGCCGCGCCATCGGCGAACGCCCGCTGGAAGACCCGAACGGCGGCTGCCTGATCGTCACCGACGTCAGCCGCTCGAAACAGGGCCTGCACGTCCAGGCTGTGAGCAAAATCGTTCACTGCCTGACCACCGACATCAAACCACCGCCGTTCGGCTCCGGCGGCTCGCGCGCCTACATCACTGGCGTGACCTCGGTGGACGGCACGCTGGTGCAGGTGCTGGACATCGAAAAGGTTATCCACAGCATCGCTCCGGCACAGATCGAAATGGCCCCGACCGACCTGAGCATGGAAGACGCTGATGTGCTCGGCAACGCGCGGATTCTGGTGGTCGACGACAGTCAGGTGGCGCTGCAGCAATCGGTGCACACCCTGCGCAACCTAGGCCTGCAATGCCACACCGCACGCAGCGCCAAGGAAGCCATCGACTGCCTGCTCGACCTGCAAGGCACGGCGCAGCAGATCAACCTGATTGTCTCCGACATCGAGATGTCCGAGATGGACGGTTACGCCTTCACCCGCACCCTGCGGGAGACCCCGGACTTCGCCCATTTGTACGTGCTGCTGCACACCTCGCTCGACAGCGCGATGAACAGCGAAAAAGCGCGGCTGGCCGGGGCGAACGGCGTGCTGACCAAGTTCTCCTCGCCGGAACTGACCCACTGCCTGATCGAAGCGGCTAAACACGTCGCCGCCCACGGACACTGAGTCTTGGGCGAGACATACTGTTTTTTGATGCGGCGCGACCTCGGTAAGGACGCGCCGGATGCACCTTGGCCACAAGACATTGAACTGTGCACGTACTCCGTCGAACTTGCGGCGGACGTGCATGATTTGATGCAACTCGGTTATCGCGAAGGCGGCGGCCGGGTGCCGGCGCTGGACGCTTGGCAGCAGCAGTTCGAGAACAATCCTGAATATGATCCGACGCTGTGTTTCATTGCCCGCGATGGCGAAGGCGTGGTCGGCGTGGCGCAATGCTGGACCAGCTCATATATCAAGAATCTGGTGGTGCATCCGCGCATGCAGGGCCGAGGATTGGGCCGGGCGTTGTTGCTCAATGCATTCAAGGTGTTTCAGCAACGGCGCGAAGGGTTTGTTGATCTGAAAGTGCTGGAGGACAACCTGCGGGCGCAGCGCTTGTATGAAAGTGCCGGGATGTATGTGGTCCGCCGCGAGCTGGTGCCGGACTGATTAAAGTCAAAAGATCGCAGCCTTCGGCAGCTCCTACAGGGAACCGCATATCCATGTAGGAGCTGCCGAAGGCTGCGATCTTTTAGCGGTGTTCCAGGCAACAAAACTCTTTAGGCAGACTCCAACCTTGGCCACCCAACACCAAGGATGCCCCCCATGAAAGCCATCACCTTAAGCCTGCTCTGCCTCACCGCCCTAACCTCCCAGGCCCACGCCTCCAGCCCCGACGCCTGGGCCGCTTACGACAAAACCGTGCTCGCCAGTTGCACCAAGGCCAGTGGCCTGAAAAACGCCAAACCGGTCGGCACACCCGCACAATTCGACGACCGCGTCGGCTACACCGCCGTGTTGCTGCAAGGCCAGTACCCACAAAAACACATGAAAGGCCAGCAAGGCACCGAACTGTGTCTGTACAACAAGCAGTCGAAAACCGCCTTCGTCACCGAATGGGATTCGATCCGCCCGCCCGTTAAAACCAAGTGAATGGCGCATAACTTGCTTCGATCCAGTTCTGTGCGGTGGTTTTCCGCCACCGTTTCACACCCTGATTGAAGACAGATCGCTCAATGAATACGACGTTTTCCTGCGTAGGCTGCGGCAAATGCTGCACCGATCACCATGTCCCGCTGACCCTGGCCGAAGCCCGCATGTGGGCGGCGGATGGCGGTCAGGTGATCGTGCTGGTCGAGGCCTTTCTTGGTAATGGCCTGGGTTTGCCGGCGCAGCAGCGGGAACATGCCGAACGTCGCTCAGCGGTCGTTCGCAGCGGCGCGACAGACGCCCATGTGGCGATCACCTTTGCCGCGTACAACGTCGGCCCCTGCCGGAATCTTGACGAAGACAAGCTGTGCCGGATCTACGAACGTCGGCCGCTGGTATGTCGCATTTATCCGGCGGAAATCAACCCGCATATCCCGCTCAACCCTGCCGCCAAGGATTGCCCGCCGGAGTCTTGGGAGCAGGGGCCGATGTTGATTGCCGGCGGTGAGTTGGTGGATCGGGAACTGGTGGAGTTGATTCAACGCTCGCGCCAAGCGGATCGGGATGACATCGGCATCAAGGATGCGATTTGCGCGATGCTCGGGATTCGCACCACGGCGCTGAAGGGTGACGGGTTTACTGCGTATCTGCCGAATATGGATGCGTTTGCTGCGGTGATTGATCAGGTGACGGCACAGCCGTTGACGATGGCGCCGAGTGAGTGGGTGTTTCATCTGTCGGGCGATGATGTTGCCGGGCAGGTGTTGGCGGCCGGGGCGCAGGTGGTGACGGAGCCGGCGCAGACCTATGCGTTTATTTCACTGCGGGCGGCTTGATCCAGATTCTTAAGCGCCTATCCGGGCCTCTTCGCGAGCAAGCTCGCTCCCACAGAGATTGTGTCGTGCACGAATTTTATGAACGACCGAAAAACCTGTGGGAGCGAGCTTGCTCGCGAAGACGCCGGCCCGGACAATCTCAATCGCGGATCTGCCGCCGCGCCCGGAACTCCCGCGCCAGCAACCTTAAATCACCGGCCAACCCCGCCACGTCCTCGGAGTTGCGCTGACTCTGCCGCCCCTCATCCAGCGCCACATCGACGTTGCGACCGGTCACCGGGAGATTGATCTTCATGGGATAGCGCGATTAAAACTCAGCGCTTGCCCATCGAACGACGGGTACCCGGCGGCGCCATGCCCGGGGTCTTGGTGTGACCGTTCTTCGCGCCGTTCTTGTACCACGGCTGATTCGAGCCTTTGGCAGAAGCCAGTTCGCCCGGCTTGAACGGAAATTTGAACGCCGGGATATCGGCTTTGGTTTCGCTGGTGTCGGCCAGTTCAGCCGGGACATCGCTCACGGCGTCGTCAACCGGCGGCAGGGTCGGGGAAGTCATAAAAGCTCCGGAAAGCAAAAAGTCGGGCCCGATCAGTGAGCCGCGAAGGCGCGCAGTATACCTGTGCGCCTTGACTCGGCACCTGAAGATTTTGCAGCGCACGCCGAACGGTTTACAGGTAACTGATGATGACGATGCCTTTGTCGGTCGAGATCTTCAGCGCTTCGTAGCGCATGGAAATCGGCAGCGCCTGATGACTGCAAGCGTTGCGCTCAGTGTCGACATCGACTTTCACGCCGGGCTTGATTTCGATCTGGCGAGACTCACAAGCAGCAAACGCCCCGACCGGTCCGACCTGACAGCCCGAGTCAACGATTTGCCCGGTGAAGCGAATCTCTCCGGATTGACTGGCCGGCGCTGCAAACGTAGTGAGTGGAAGCAAGGGAAGCACAGACGGCAGAGCGGTTTTCAGCTTCATTTCAATGACACTCCCGGGGTGAGCAGCCCAGAGAACCCGGGCTACACAATGTTTATCCGCGTGCAGGGACGGATCTTGAGAAGCGTAGTGGGCAAATAGGTCCCTGATTGGGACTGATCGGTCCCTATTCGGGACTGCTTAACAAAAAATGGCCGTTAGAGATGGGGTGTCCAATCAGACGTCTTCGCGAGCAGGCTCGCTCCCACAGGGGGACTGCGTTTCAAACTGTGGGAGCGAGCCTGCTCGCGAAGCACGATGACGCGGTGTTGGGACGGATTACGTTTGCGGATCAACCCGGTCCAGCGCCCGGTTTACCGCCAACTCGGCGAGCATGACGATCTGCTGGATCGCCAGCGCCGTACTGCGCTGCGGGCGACTGAGCTGATCAGCCAGATCACCGGCCATGACATTGGCTGAAGCCAGCGATTCGCAGGCGTGGGCGAGCAGGCTTTCGGTGTCGATGTCCGGGTGGATGAGGAACATCGTACTGGGCTGACGCGGTTTGACCGGTTCGGGACAGAGGTAAAAATCGAGGGCGCGCTTGATGGCTTCGCGGGTTTTGATCTGGTCGTCGGCGCGGATGGCGTCTTCGAGTGGGGTTGTGGGATCGATGGGTGGATCTGGAACTGGCTTAGTCATTGGAAACCCTATTTTGCAAATGGGAGCCATCCCTTGCCGTTTCTCACGCGGCGAAGTGGGTGGCAGCTATGTGCGGGGTGAGAAACCGGAAAAATAGGAAACCGGCCAGACCGAAGTCTGCCCGCACATAGCCGCCATGAAGCACTTGCAAGCAGCGGACAAGCCGCCGGCAATTATGCGGACTGATGGACTGAATCACTAATTTTTCAGGGTTCTCACACCCGATCACCGAGTTTTCGGCGACAACCAAAGACTAGAGAGCGCACGTCCGACGGACAACCTGAAAACCTTGTGGGAAGGTTCTGGTTATTTGACACAAATTTAAACAGCCAAAAGCCAACCCTCACCCTAGCCCTCTCCCAGAGGGAGAGGGGACTGACCGAGGTGTTTGGTAGAAGTACGCCGACGTGAAATACCGAGCCGAATTCAGATTCCGAAACAAATCAAAAGCCCCTCACCCTAACCCTCTCCCGGGGGGAGAGGGGACTGACCGAGTTGTTTGGTAGAATTACGCCGACGTGAAATACCGAGCCGAGCTCAGATTCTGAAACAGATCAAAAGCCCCTCACCCTAGCCCTCTCCCGGAGGGATAGGGGACTGATCGTGGTGTTTGGGAGAGCTACGCCGACGTGCGA
>NZ_CABVHJ010000026.1:67478-91077 GCF_902497745.1 Pseudomonas fluorescens | reverse complement strand
CACTCGAACTCTCAAACAAATCAAAAGCCCATCACCCTGGCCCTCTCCCGGAGGGAGAGGGAACTGACCGAGGTGATTTATAGAAATACACCGACGTGGAATATCGAGCCGCACTCGAACTCTCAAACAAATCAAAAGCCCCTCACCCTGGCCCTCTCCCAGAGGGAGAGGGAACTGACCGAGGTGATTTATAGAAATACACCGACGTGGAATATCGAGCCGCACTCGAACTCTCAAACAAATCAAAAGCCCCTCACCCTGGCCCTCTCCCGGAGGGAGAGGGAACTGACCGAGGTGATATATAGAAATACACCGACGTGGAATATCGAGCCGCACTCGAACTCTCAAACAAATCAAAAGCCCCTCACCCTGGCCCTCTCCCAGAGGGAGAGGGAACTGACCGAGGTGATTGGTAGAGGTACACCGACGTGGAATACCGAGGCATACTCAAACACAGAAACAAATCAAAAGCCGCACCCGCCCTCGCTTCTCACCACTCAACAGGATGAGCGTTAGCTCGGCTGCAGCTTTTGATCTTGATCCACGGGCGACGTCGGAAGGCTGAGTGGAGGGATTGATCCGGGCGTGGGAGCGCAGCGACCGTTTGGCGAAGCCAAACACAGCGAGAGGAGGTGCAGCGAAGCAAACCGTAGGCGCTGCGCCCGGATCGATCCCGCAGCGAAGGAACCCCGAGCCCCAGCGAGCGGGCCGCACGTAGGAGCAAGCGTTTTTTGCTTACTTTTTTTGGCGTTTGAAAAAAAGTGAGTCGCCGTAAGGGCGAAACCGTAATAAGCCATCACCGCACCAACGGATATTCACAAAGAACACCCCGAGCATGGTCGGCCCAAAGGCCGCCAAGCCCAAAAAACAGCCAAAAAAAAGCCCCGCAACCACATAAGGGCGCGAGGCAAAAAATTGGTTGGTTGCGGCCAACCAAAGGAGCTCAGTCAAATACGTACAAAAGCCAAAATCAGATGCAATCCTGCGCAGCCCGCTCAAAACTCGAAGGCAAAAGATTCGAAGCCAACAAATGCCGCTCGTAGATAAACACCTTGCCGCCACTACCCGCCTTGTAAGCCTCAAGCACGTTGTCAGCCGAAACCTTGCTCGGCACCACAATCCGATAACTACGCTGAGTCTGCGAAACCGTCGGGTTCAACGCACTGCCCTGCAGCTTCGGCACAACACAGTCAGCGTACTGCGCAGGCGTCTTGCTGGTCTGCAAAGTCAGGCTCGGATTGTTCGGCGCCGAAGCGCAACCGGCGAGCAACAAAGAAGCGACAGCCATGGCAGGCACGAATAAAAGACGCATCGGTAAAATCCTGAAAATAAAGGTTCGGTTCAACCGGCAACGGTTCAGCCTCACGGAGCCGCCGTCGCCATTTATGTTTTAAGTGTTCAGCTCGACGCCACCAGCGCCTTGAGCGACACATCAAATTGCTTCAAGGCGTTGAGTTGCAAGTCACGCTGCCTGTCGATCTGCGCAGCAATGGCCGGCGCCGCCTGGTTATGCACCCACACCGAAGGCAGCTGTTTCTCGACGGCGCCTTCAGCCTTGCCGATGTATTGCAGGTCGGCGTCGTAGAAACGCGCGGTGAACCGCGCTTCGACCAGACTGTTACGCTGGGTCAGCAGCCGATTGAAGGTGTCGAGCTTCACCACCACGTCCGGATGGGCCTGCACCAGCGCATCCAGGTTGTCGTAAACGGTCACCGACAAGAACTGTTGTTGCAGCGAACTCACCAGCCAGTCGATGGCCAGTTCCGGATCGGAACTGCTGACAAAGGCTTCACGAATCCGCGAGTCGAGCGCATCTTTCGCGCCGTTGACCGCCATGTCGTGGTAACGCTCAAGGTATTGCAGGTTGTCCAGGGTATTCTCGCTGAGCAACACGCCGACGGTTTGCGAATGCTGCAACGTCGCGCTGCTGCCGGTGAGGGTCTGGAAGTGACACGACCCGGTTTCGGCTGCGTAAGTCGGTGCTGTGAACAGTGCGCCGCCTGCCAGCAGGGCGACCAAAGCCAGTCGGGTCATTGTCTTCATCGCGCAGATTCCTTGAGCGGCGTGTTCGATGGAGGCGATTTTCCGCCGATTGCCGACAAAGCAGAACTTGCGTTTCTTGATGGTCACTATTACTTCTAGCAATAGTTGCGCGACGTGCAGACTGATACACACTCAATACAAGTAGAAAAAGACCAATGAGGAACCTTCCTTGAGAACGTTTGACCTGATCCGAGACGCCGTTCTGCCCGACTTCCGCGAGCGCGTGGCCGAGTACCTGGTCCAGTACGAAAGCATCTTGCTGGACAAAAACCTCACCGACCCGCAACTGATCACAGACACCGCCAATCAGTTGCGCGGTTACCTGCGCGGGCTCAACACCACCCGCGTGCTGGGTATGGCTTATTGGGAAGAACTGGATCGTCGAGTCGTCGACACCTGGCTCGCACCGGAGCAATGACCGATCGGCGCAGTGGTCAGGGTGGCGGCGAGCAACCGCGCCCTCCCCGCTGCCAATGGTCTGCGCGGCAACGCGACCTCTGCGAAAAAACCGCCCGAACGCTTACAATCGCCGGTCTAACTGCCAATCAGACAGGCTCATCAAGAAATGCCGCTCGACCCACCTACGATGTTGACCATTTCCATCGCCCTCGCAGCCGCCGCTGCGCTGTATCTGGCGATCGAGTGGCGCAGCATTCGTGAGCCTTCGCTACTGTTCTGGAGCGCCGGTTTCGCCACCATCACCGTCGGTTCCACCCTGGCCTTGCTGCGCAGTAGCGGCTTTCTGCTGATCGGCATCTGGTTCGCCAACGGCTTGCTGGTGACCGCGCATTTCCTGTTCCTGCTCGGTGTGGCGCGCTTCACCCAGATACGCCTGTCGCCGGCCTGGTACCTGATCTTCGTCACCTGGCTGGTCATGCTGTTGTTGCCGGACGGGCCGTTGTGGTCCAAGGTCATGCTCGCGGCCAATTCGCTGCTGGTGGCGCTGTCGACCCTCAAGGCCAGTTCGCTGCTGCGCCCCCACGGCAAATCGTTGAGCGTCGGTGCGGTGCAACTGCGTTACGTGCTGCTCGGTCACGGGATTTTCTACGTGGCCAAAGCCCTGACCGTGGTGATCCCGGGCACGTTGATCGATCTGGCGGCGTTTCGTGGCGAGATCATCCAGATTTCTCTGGTCGAGGGCGCGATGGCTATCATGTTGATCGCCTTGTCGATGACCGGTACTGAACGTTACCGCCGGGAAAAACAGATCGCCCGGCTTGCCGAGCGCGATCCACTGACCGCCCTCTACAACCGCCGCGCTCTGGAAAAGCGTGCGCCGCGCCTGCTCGAACACGTTTCGCCGGAGCATCCCGGCGCCTTGCTACTGATCGACATCGACAACTTCAAACTGGTCAACGACCATTACGGTCACACCGCCGGCGACCGTTTGCTGATCGCCCTGAGCGAGATGATCCGCTCGGTGCTGCCGCGTAATGCGCTGACGGCGCGCCTGGGCGGCGATGAGTTTGTCATTCTGCTCAACGACGCATCGAGTGAGCGCGTCATGGAGTTGGGTAACGCTTTACGCGAGCAGTTTCTGAGCATGACCACACAGACATTCCCCACCACCGCTGCCGTGACCCTGAGCATCGGCGCCAGCCTGTTCGACAACCCGCCCGCCAGCCTGACGGCACTGATCGAACAAGGCGACACCGCCCTCTACGAATCGAAACGCGGCGGGCGCAATCGCCTGCGCCTGACCGGACTCACCACTCCAGGATAATAAAAACCATGTCCAGCCTCGATACGCCTCTGCAAGACCTCGCCGCCCCCGAAGGCGTCTGCTATGGCTGCGGCGGCCGCAACCCGCACGGCCTTCACGTCAAAAGCCACTGGCACGAAGACGGCGTGCACGTGATCGCCGAACACCTGCCCGACGCCAATTACTGCGGCTGGCCGGATCTGGTCTACGGCGGTCTGATTGCGATGCTGGTTGATTGCCATTCCAACTGGACGGCGATGGCGTACCACTACCGAGCGGAAAACCGCGAACCCGACAGCCTGCCGCGCATCGACTGTGTAACCGGTAACCTTGGGATCAAGTTCATCAAGCCGACACCGATGGGCGTGACGCTGACTCTGCGCGCGAAAGTCGAGGGTGAGATCGGGCGCAAAACGCGGGTGATCTGTGAGGTGTTTGCCGGGGAAGTGCTGACGGCGGTGGGTGACTCGGTGTTTGTGCGAGTCGATACAGGGCAACTGGCGGATTCGGCGCATGGGCGAAAAAGCAAAAGCCCCTCACCCTAGCCCTCTCCCAGAGGGAGAGGGGACTGACCGAGGTGTTTGGTTGAAATACGCCGACCTGAAATATCGAGTCGAACTCTGGTTTGAAAAGCTCACAGATCAGCTCCCTCTCCTCGGGGAGAGGGCTGGGCGGGCGGCGTTCCGATGAGGGGTGAATCCACCGCCAAACTCAATGTGAAACAGTCTTAGCCCTGTTTCACATTCGCCCGCGCCGTATGCAACTTCTTATAGCTCTCAATCAAACGCAAATGCCGATCCAGTCCTTCCAGCTTCATGCTGGTCGGCGTCAAACCGTAGAAACGCACGCTGCCGTTAACCGAACCAATCGCTGCGTCCATACGCTCGTCACCAAACATGCGGCGGAAGTTAGCCTCGTAGTCTTCCAGTTCCAGATCTTCGTCCAGCTCCATCTCCAGCACGACGTTGACCGCTTGATAGAACAAGCCGCGCTCGACGGTGTTGTCGTTGTACTGCAGGAACGCTTCCACCAGGTCTTTGGCCTGCTCGTATTTCTGCAACGCGAGACAGATCAGCAGGCGCAGTTCCAGAATGGTCAGCTTGCCCCACGGCGTGTTGTCGTCGAACTCGACGCCGATCAGCGTGGTGATCTCGGTGTAATCGTCCTGCTCGCTGTTTTCCAGGCCTTGGGCGAGGTTGCGCAGGCCGACTTTGCTCAGGTTGTGCAGATTGAGAATGTCGGCACGGAATTGCAGGGCTTTGTTGGTGTTGTCCCAGATCAGGTCTTCGACCGGGTAGATTTCCGAGTAGTCCGGCACGAGGATGCGGCAGGCCTTGGCACCGATGTGCTCGTAGACCGCCATGTAGACCTCTTTGCCCATGTCTTCGAGGATGCCGAACAGCGTCGCGGCTTCTTCGGCGTTGGAGTTTTCGCCTTGGCCTGAGAAGTCCCACTCGACGAATTCGAAGTCCGGTCTGGCACTGAAGAAACGCCACGACACCACACCGCTGGAGTCGATGAAGTGCTCAACAAAGTTGTTCGGTTCGGTCACGGCCTGGCCGGAGAAGGTCGGCTGCGGCAAGTCGTTGAGGCCTTCGAAACTGCGGCCCTGCAACAGCTCGGTGAGGCTGCGTTCCAGCGCCACTTCCAGGCTCGGGTGTGCGCCGAACGAGGCGAACACGCCGCCGGTGCGCGGGTTCATCAGGGTCACGCACATCACCGGGAATTCACCGCCCAGCGACGCATCTTTGACCAGCACCGGAAAGCCCTGCTCTTCCAGGCCTTTGATCCCAGCGAGGATGCTCGGGTATTTCTCCAGTACTTCTTGCGGCACGTCCGGCAGGGCCATTTCGCCTTCGAGGATTTCGCGTTTGACCGCGCGCTCGAAGATCTCCGACAGGCACTGCACCTGCGCTTCGGCCAAGGTGTTGCCGGCGCTCATGCCGTTGCTGAGGTAAAGGTTTTCGATCAGGTTGGACGGGAAGTACACCACTTCATTGTCCGACTGGCGCACAAACGGCAGCGAGCAGATACCGCGCTGGGTGTTGCCGGAGTTGGTGTCGAACAGGTTCGAGCCACGCAATTCGCCGTCACGGTTGTAAATCTTCCGGGTGTAGTCGTCGAGAATCTCGCTCGGCAACTCGTCTTTCGGGCCCGGCTTGAACCATTGCTCGTCCGGATAGTGGACGAACTCGGCGTTAGCGATCTCTTCGCCCCAGAACTGGTCGTTGTAGAAGAAATTGCAGTTCAGGCGCTCGATGAACTCGCCCAATGCCGAGGCCAGTGCACCCTCTTTGGTCGCGCCCTTGCCATTGGTGAAGCACATCGGCGAATGCGCATCGCGAATGTGCAGCGACCAGACGTTAGGCACGATGTTGCGCCACGAGGCGATTTCAATCTTCATGCCCAGATCGGCCAGAATGCCCGACATGTTGGCGATGGTCTGCTCCAGTGGCAGGTCCTTGCCGGCGATGAAGGTGCCCGCGTCCGAACCGGCAACCGGCATCAACAGCGCCTGGGCATCGGCGTCGAGGTTGTCGACTTCTTCGATGATGAATTCCGGCCCGGTCTGCACAACCTTCTTTACCGTGCAGCGATCAATGGAACGCAGGATGCCCAAACGATCCTTCTCGGAGATATCGGCCGGCAATTCGACCTGGATCTTGAAGATCTGGTTGTAGCGGTTTTCCGGGTCGACGATGTTGTTCTGCGACAGACGAATGTTCTCAGTCGGAATGCTGCGGGTGTCGCAGTACAACTTCACAAAGTAAGCCGCACACAACGCCGACGACGCCAGAAAGTAGTCGAAAGGCCCCGGTGCCGAACCATCGCCCTTGTAGCGGATGGGCTGATCGGCGATCACCGTGAAGTCGTCGAACTTGGCTTCAAGTCGAAGGTTGTCGAGAAAGTTGACCTTGATTTCCATGCGGGATTACCAGAATACGGCTAAACGAATGGCGGCCATTATCCGGTTTTTGCGCGGGAAGTCTTGCCCTTTCGGGAATCGCCGCTGATCGGCGTCCTGCACTTGGGAAGACAAATCACGCGGGGTTCACTACGCTTTCAGAGCAGTCGCCGAGAAGAATCTGAACATTGCGCCCACGCCGTGGTTCTAGATTCAGAAGACAGCGGATCAAGGACGAGCACATGGACCTTTCCAGCTATGCAGCCCCGCTTCCACCACGCCAGAGCGCGGTCACCCGGCGCCTGGCCTTCGCAGTCGGAGCGCTGTTTGTCAGCGGCGTGATTGCCGCGACCGTGGCCTTGCTCGGCATTGCCGAACGCCTCGACAACGACGAGATCAACAAAACCCGCTTTTACTCCGCTCGTGCGCTAGAAAATCGCATCACCGCATCGAAAAACTACATCACCAGCTACGCCTACTGGACCACCGCCTACGAGCATCTGAGCGGTCAGGTCGATACCGATTGGGCCTACACCGAGCAGAACCTCGGCAAAACCCTGTTCACCAGTGACGGCTATGACGGCGTGTTCGTCCTCAACCGCGAAGGCACCCGTTACGCGGTGGTGCGCGGGCAAATGGTCGATGCCGAGCTGTCTGCGTTCGTTCAGGTAAGCGCCACGGAGTTACTGGATCAAGTGTTGGGCCAAGGTGATCTGACCAAGCCGGTCAGCCGCTATTCACTTTTCGAAGGCTGGCCGGCGCTGGTGTCGGCGGCGGCGATCATTCCCAACGATGAACGGCCACTCGGCGATCCGCAGACTTCTTCGGTGCTGGTGTTCGTCGACAAACTCACGCCGACCAAATTGCGCCTGATCGGCAGCGGTTACGGCTTGAATAACCTGTCCCTGGCACTGGACGATACGCTCGACCCGAAACGCCCTCGCGTGCCGCTGGACAGCACCGGTTACAGCCTGATCGCTGATCTGGAACGGCCCGGACAACATTTACTGTGGTCATTGCTGCCGCCACTCGGCGCGACGATTGTGGTGCTGATGCTGCTGACCGCGTACTTCTTTCGTCACGCCTTGCGTTCATCGCAGTACGTCGACCAGAGTTTTGCCGTCATGCAAACCTCCAATCAAGCGCTGGAAAACGCCAACCGTGAGCTCGAAGCGAGCGAAGAACGCTTTCGCGCAGTGGCCGAAGCCGCGTCGGACTGGATCTGGGAGGTCGATCGCGCCCTGGCGCTGACGTATCTGTCGGCGCGCTTCAGCGCAGTGACCGGTTACCCGCAAACCCTGTGGCTGGGCCAGGACATCGGCCAATTGCTGTTTTGCGACACCACACCACTGGAACTGTGGCTGAGGAATCTCACCGAGCAAGACAGCGCCTGTGACTTGCGTTGCACCTACCGTGACCACGCCGGCCAGCAACGCCACTGTCGACTGTCGGCCCGGCCGATTTACCAGCAGCATGCAGTCGTCGGTTATCGCGGCACCGCCAGCGACATCACTGACGAAGTTGCCGCCCATGCGCAGATTCAGCATTTGTCGATGCACGATGCCCTCACCGGCCTGCCCAACCGCAACAAGCTTGCGCGTTATCTGGATGAAGCGCTGCTGCTCAAGGAACACGCGCCACCGCTGTCGCTGCTGATGATCGACCTCGACAACTTCAAACCGATCAACGATTCACTCGGCCACCCGGCGGGTGACGCTGTGCTGCAGGAAGTCGCCGTGCGCTTGCGTGAATGCACCCGCGAACTGGACATCGTCGCGCGTCTGGGCGGCGACGAATTCATCGTGGTACTCAATGGCATGGACAGCCATCACGAAATCGACAAGTTCTGCACCCGCCTGATCGGCAGCCTGCATCAGCCGGTGGTCTTCGAACATCATCCGCTGCACATCGGCGCCAGCATCGGCATTGCGCTTAGCCGGCGCCACGGTTATGCGCCGAGCGATCTGATCCGTTATGCCGACATCGCCCTGTATCAGGCCAAGTCCGAGGGCAAGAACACCTGGTGCTATTTCGAAGCGCACATGAGCGACCAGATCCAGACCCGCCGGCAAATGGAAGATGACCTGCGCCATGCGCTCAAGCACAACGAATTCATCCTGCACTATCAGCCGCGCTACAAGGTCGATGGCAAGCACATCGTTTCGGTCGAAGCGCTGGTGCGCTGGCAACACCCGACCAAAGGCCTGCTCGGCCCGGACCTGTTCATTCCATTGGCGGAGCAGACCGATCTGATCGTCCCGCTCGGCCGTTGGGTGTTGCGTGAAGCCTGCGAAACCGCGCTGGGCTGGCCGGAAGACATCCTGCTGTCGGTGAATCTGTCGCCCGCGCAGTTTGCCGTCAGCGATGTGGTCGAGGATGTTCGCGAAGTACTGGTGCAAACCCGTTTCCCGGCCAGTCGCCTGGAACTGGAGATCACCGAGAACGTGATGCTCAACGACACCGACGGCGCGTTGACCACGATGAATGCCCTGAAAGAACTCGGCGTGCGCCTGAACATGGACGACTTCGGCACCGGCTACTCGTCCCTCGGTTACCTGCGCGCCTATCCCTTCGACGGGATCAAGATCGACAAGCGCTTCATTGCCTCGATCAGCAGCGGTACCAATGATCGCGCGGTGGTGCAGGCGATCATCGGTCTGGGCAAAGCCATGGGCCTGACGGTGACCGCCGAAGGGGTCGAGACCGAGGAGCAACTGGATATTCTCGGGGTCGATCAGTGCAATGAGGTGCAGGGTTATTTCATGAGTCGGCCGATCGACAAAGTCGCGTTTGCGCGGCTGTTGCAGGACTCCAGAGGCGTACAATTGAAAGCGAAGAAAGGTCGTGTGACCTGAACGGCTACAGGGCGGATCAAGCGCTGACGCCGTTCGTAGCGCCGTCAACCGTTTGTTCGCCGCGTGTCCCCGGTAAACACATTGCCCGCATCCCGCACCAGCTGCCGCCACTCGGCGCTGGTGATCAGCCCCTGCTCCTCCATTTCATCGGCGGCCGTGAGCAGTTCGTCGTACTGTTCTTCCGGGTCCAGACGCATCTGCGCTTGCGTCGCCAGTTTTCGCCATGCCGCCAGTTTTTCTTGTTTGCGGTGATCGAACATCGGGGAAAGATCTCGTGAAGGACTTCCTTGATAGAAAGACGTGAGATCCCAGTGGTTCAGCGCAGTCGACGGATGGACTGTTTGCTTCTAAAGCGCTTTGCCGATCAACAATGATGGATACACCACCGAATACTGTGGGAGCGAGCCTGCTCGCGAAAGCGGTTTGTCTGCGCCGAAGCTATTGGCTGACCCACCGCCATCGCTTGCAGGCAAGCTCCCACAGGGATCGGTGCTGGTCAGAAACAGTGGAGCATTGGTGATCATTGTGGGAGCTGGCTTGCCAGCGATGGCGGTGGGTCAGTCATACAGATGCTGACTGGGCTGGCCTCATCGCTGGCAAGCCAGCTCCCACAGGGTTTGCGCTGATCAGTAAACATGGATACACCACCGAATACTGTGGGAGCGAGCCTGCTCGCGAAAGCGGTTTGTCTGCGCCGAAGATATTGGCTGACACACCGCTATCGCGAGCAGGCTCACTCCTACAGGAATTGGGGTGGTTTTTCAGAACTTCTCGGCCACGCGCCGGTATGGATAATCCGGATCGCGGTACTTGCCCGGCTTCTGCCGTTTCGGCAACTCGACCTTCTCGCGCTTCACATCCTCATACGGAATGCGGCTGAGCACATCAGTGATGATGTTCAGCCGTGCGCGGCGTTTGTCGTTGGAGTCGGCCACCAGCCACGGCGCATGTTCAGTGTCGGAGTATTTGAACATTTCGTCCCGCGCCCGTGAGTAGTCGTACCAGCGGCTGTAGGACTTGAGGTCCATCGGTGTAAGTTTCCAGGTCTTGCGCCCGTCGTTGATTCGCGCCTCAAGCCGGCGGGTCTGCTCTTCAGGGCTTACTTCCAGCCAGTACTTGAGCAGGATCACTCCCGATTGGACGATGGCGTGTTCGACCCAGGGAATCGATTTGAGGAATTTGTCGGCCTGCTCGTCGGTGCAGAAGCCCATCACTCGCTCGACACCGGCGCGGTTGTACCAACTGCGATCGAAGATCACCACTTCGCCTGCCGCCGGTAGATAAGGCAGATAACGTTGCACGTGCATCTGGCTTTTCTCGCGATCGGTCGGCGCCGGCAGCGCCACCACGCGAAAGACACGCGGGCTGACGCGCTCGGTCAACGCCTTGATGGTCCCGCCCTTGCCAGCGCCGTCGCGGCCTTCGAAAACGATGCAGACCTTGACGCCCTTGGCAATCACCCATTCCTGCAACTTGACCAGTTCGACGTGCAGTTTGCGCAAATGCTCGAGGTAATCCTTGTTTTTCAATTTCGGACTTTCAGGCGCCGTGGCGGCCTTCTTTTTGCCTTTTGCCATGACCTTGGCCTCTCTCCAATAAATGCAGAAACAGAGTGTTGATTGACGGGATACACCAGACACGTGAGGTTAGTTCATGACGTGCCGTTTGCCATGGCCGGGCAAAAAGCCAAATTGCCATGTGTTTCGTTCGTTCTTTGTTACGTCGCACTGTTCATTGCCCGTTCTTGCCTGCCTGGAGTTTTTCGATGCCCGCGTCCAAATCCCTGCCCACCGCCCTGCTCGGCCTGGCGCTCGCCTGCCCGGCGATGGCCGAGACTCAAGGTATGGAATTGGGGCAAGTACTGATTTCGGCCGAGGATCGCAACGGCAGTGATGTTTCTGTTGAGGAAGCCAAGGCCCGCCTCGGTCAGGTGCCCGGCGGCACCAGCGTGGTCGACATGCGTCACCCGTTGCAGGGTCGCGTGGCCAGCAATCAGGATGTGCTGGCGTATCAACCGGGGGTTTATGCGCAGTCGGCGGGCAACGAAGGCGTGAAAATCTCGGTGCGTGGCTCGGGCATCAACCGCGCGCCGGGCGCCCATGCGTCGGGGCTGTACACGATGCTCGACGGTCTGCCGTTGACCGGCCCGGGCGGCACGCCTTACGAATTGCTCGAGCCGCTGTGGGTCGAGCACGTTGAAGTTTTGCGCGGCGCCAATGGTTTTGATCGCGGCTCGCTGGCACTCGGCGGCGCCATCGATTACGTCAGCCACACCGGCTACAACGCGCCGAAACTGCAAGTGCGCTACGCCACCGGCAGCCACGGCTATCAGCAGCGTCAGGTCAGTTCCGGGCAAGTGCTCGGCGACTTCGATTACTACGTGTCGCTGACCGACTCCAACGCCGACGGCTATCAGGATCACACCGCCAGCGAGAGCAAAGGCGTGATCGCCAACTTCGGCTATCGCTTCAACCCGAACCTGGAAACCCGCTTCTATATCCGCTACCGCGAGACCGACAACGACCTCGCCGGCCGTGTGACCAAGCACTCCATCGAACACTCGCCCCGGGCAGCCAATCCGTCCTATGTGGCGCGCGACGATAGCCGCAAACAGCCGGGCAGTACCTTCATCGGCAACAAGACCACCTGGTACATCGACGACGATTCGAGCATCCAGACCGGCCTCGTCTACCACGATTATCCGATGGACCTGCGCGAAGGCCCGAACCGCTTGAAAGTCGCCTACACCGACGTCAGCGGCACCTTCGATTACAAACGCCGTGACACGATTTTCGGCATGGAAAGCCGCAGCAACGTCGGCCTGCGCGTGACCAAACACCTGCCCAACGACGGCGCCAGCGAATTCGTGCGTGTCCCTTCCGGCAACACCGCCAGCTACGTGCCCGGCACGCGCATGCGCAACTTCACCTATCAGGGTTCGGACACCGTCCTGCACTTCGGCAATGACCTGGAAATCGCCGACGACCTATGGCTGACCACCGGCCTCGCCGCTATCTACACCCGCCGCGAAAGCGCCGTGACCTACCCGCAAAGCGGCGGTAAAACCAGCATGAACGACTGGGACTACGCACCGCGCCTCGGCCTGCGCTATCAGATCAGCCCGGACCTGCAAGTGTTCGGCAACCTCAGCCGCTCGGTTGAGGCGCCGCACCCGTGGTCGCTGATCTACAGCTCCAACGTGCGCTTCCCGACTGGCAGCGGCGCCGCGACCGGCACGCAGAAAGACCCGATCAAACTGCAGAACCAGACCGCAACCACACTGGAGCTGGGCGGACGTGGTGAGAGCGCTGTCGGCGAATGGAGTCTGGCGTGGTACTACACGCAGGTGCGGCATGAATTGCTGTCGGTGCTGCCGGATGCCACGGCTGTTACGCCGTATGAGTTGAATGCAAGCCCGACCGTGCACCAAGGCATCGAAGCCAGCCTCAACAGCACACTCTGGTCGGCTAATGATGGCCGCCAATTGAGCTTGCGTCAGGCGTATACCTTCAGCGATTTCCACTATCGCGATGATGATCGCTTTGGCGACAACCGCCTGCCCGGTCTGCCAATGCATTACTACCAGGGCGAATTACGTTACGACTGGCCGCAGGGGTTCTTTGCGGCAGTGAATACGCAATTGGTTTCCAAGGTTGCCGTGGATTATGCCAACAGCTACTACGCCGATCCTTACGCACTGTTTGGCGCGACGCTGGGTTATAACGCGCCGAAGGGTGACTGGCAGGGTTGGGTGGATATGCGCAATCTGACCAACAAGCACTATGCCGCCACGGTAACGCCGGGGTATGACGACAAAGGGCTGGATGCGGCGCGGTCTACGCCGGGTGAAGGGATGGGGGTTTATGTCGGGGTTTCGTGGAGTTTGCTCTGACACCTGCCCTGCTGGCGATGGCGGCGAATCTGTCACAAAGAAGCTAACTGACCTACCGTCATCGCTTGCAGGCAAGCTCCCACAGTAATTTGCGCTATACCCGAATTTTGTGATCTATACACAAACCTTTGGCAACAGGTTTGCCCGCGAAGGCGTCAGCCGAACACGCGTCGATGTAAATGTTCTATGCCCTGTTTCAGAACGAGTCACGGATGAACACCATGGATTCCCAACCAGAAAACCTGCTGGAAAAAAGCCTCAAACGGGCGGCCGACGAACCGGCACATCGTCCGGAGTTTTTCAACACCCTGTTGAATTCGAACGTTTACATTCTCGGCACCGCCGGAGAGGCAGACGGCCACGGCAATCTCCAAGCCGGCAGCAACATCAGCATCGCCCATTGGCAAAAACCGGACGGCACCCCGGTCATCCCGTTTTTCTCGTCACTGCAAACCCTGCAACAGTCCATCGACAGCGAGCAGACCTACCTCGAAATACCCGCCCGATCGTTGTTCGAAATCACACTGGGCGCCCTGCTCTGTCTGAATCCGAAGTCGCCGTACGGCAAAGAGTTCGTCCCGCAAGAGGTGCACAATTTGCTCGCCGATGCCGTTGGCCAGACCGCCACGCAACGCACGGTCGAGAAAGAAACCAACGTGCTGCTCGGCCAGCCTGCCGAATACCCGTCACAAATGGTCCACTCGCTCACGCAACTGCTCGCCAAACATTCCAATGTGAAGCGCGGGTTTCTGGCATTGATGCATGACACCTCGGTGGACGAAAAACCGCACTTGATCGTGGGCATCGAGGCGGACGGCGATATTGAGCGGGTTATGCGTGAGGCGGGCAATGTTGCCGGGGATACCGCACCGCAGGGCGAGCCGGTTGATTTGTGCCGGGTATCCCAAGGTGAAGCCGGCCTGAGTGATTACTTTCTCAGGGAAACCAAGCCCTTCTATGAGCGCAAGTGGGGCAATAAACTGCGTTCTTTTCTGGGGTTTGGTAAAGCGTGATTGAACATAAACCGGGACCCTGGGTTCTGGACGAGACCGCCGAGGTCACGGCCGGACTTGCTGACTTGATCGCGGCGATTGCCAAAACCGAGCGATCGCAAATCCCATGAGTTCGGGTTGGAAACACGGATTCACGCTTGAAAACTGAGTGATCGTAAAATGTGGACCGGGTTGACCGGTCCGCCACAAGGAACGTGAAAAATGAAAGTATTGCTCATCGCTTCGCTTGCAATTTTGTCGATAACTCAAACATCTTTGTCCTTCGCCGATAACGCCAATGGCAAAAATCTTTTTTTACAGCGATGTGCGGTGTGCCATGGAGCAGATATCAAGGCAACAGGCCCCTTGGCGAATAAAAGCCAACCGCCGACACCTGACCTGACAACAGCCATCTTCAAAAAGCGACTGCATGATTATCCAGGCGTCATCGTCTCCTCGATCATTCTTCGTCCCAATGGCGACCTGATTCCAAGAACCCTGCGGGACAACGGCATAAAAATCGCGCCGCACGCCTGGAGCGTTCAGGACTTTCGCGACTTGAATCAATACATGAGTCGTGTGATTTCAGAGAGTCGGTGATTTGCTAAAACGACGACGTTTGAACCGGAACACAACCCTCTCCAATGCCCACCAAGTCAGGAAATGAATGAACTTCAGCGATGAAATGGCGGCCGCTTTTCCTGCGGGCAATCCGCTGCCCGCACGCCTTCGCCAAGCAATTGAGTTGTTGGAAGAACATGGCTGCGTGCGCAGTCACCGCGATGGCACGCGCTATATGACGCTGCATCCGGACCCTGCACACAGCGATGTGGCGACAACCGCTTTTTACCTGCCAGTACCTGCCGACACCGCCCGCTGGACTAACAGCGATGATCCTGACGTAAACCAGCGCCTGACCCTGTTCCTCAGAACCGGTGGGGACGGCTCATGGGCCGGGCTGTGGCTGGACGACAGCGGGCAACAGCGATTCGTCCATCTGGGATCAGGATCCGGGTCAACGATGCTTTGCGTCCTGACCGACACGATTGAAGACTTGTTGAGGCTGCTGGCTATCGGTTACGACGAGCTCTGCTGGCCGGAGCAGTTTCAACTGACCCCGGATGAAGTACGCGAAAAAGAATACGCCGAAGACGATTACCCTCCTCCGCCTCTTCTGTTGCGAAGCCACGTCGAGCGAACGCTCGGGCTGAGCATACCGGCGCGCGCAGCGGATCTGGTCCGCGGTACAGCGTGCATGGATGTGAGCGAATCGAACGACCCCTTCTGGAACTGGCTCAAGCAGGTCAGCCGGCATTAATGGCGACACTGCTCGATCACGTCCCCATCCAGAGCACCCTCGCTAAAGATATGCGAGATGCAATGGCCGACAGCGATGAGGCGATCATCGATGCGCTGGATGATTTGAAGAATCAAGCGCAGGGTTAAAACGGCGCCATGGGCACTCGCCTCTTCGCGGGCTTGCCCGCGAAGTCGGAAACTCATTCAGCCTCGCAACCACTGAAGTGGCGCGAAATGAGCGGCGTGCACCTCTCACGCGCGCTTCGGCAGCTTCCAGTTCGGGCGAATGAAATGGCAGGTGTAGCCATTCGGAATGCGCTCGAGGTAATCCTGGTGTTCCGGCTCCGCTTCCCAGAACGGCCCCGCCGGTTCGATCTCGGTGACCACGCGACCCGGCCACAGTTTTGAGGCGTCGACATCGGCAGCCGTGTCCTCGGCGATGTCGCGTTGTTCTTCGCTGAGGTAGTAAATCGCCGAACGGTAGCTGCGACCGAGGTCGTTGCCCTGACGGTTTGGCGTGCTTGGGTCGTGAATCTGGAAGAAAAACTCGAGGATCTGTCGATAGCTGATCACCGCAGGATCGAAGGTGATTTCGATGGCCTCGGCGTGGTCGCCATGGTTGCGATAAGTAGCGTTCGGCACGTCGCCGCCGGTGTAACCGACGCGAGTCTGCAACACGCCGGGATAGCGCCGCAGCAGATCCTGCATGCCCCAGAAGCAGCCGCCGGCGAGGATGGCGGTTTCGGTTTGAGTGGTCATGGCGTGTCGTTCCTCTTCGGGGTGTTGGGTATAGCGATGGTTATGAGGGCGGGTTGGCGGATTCCAAGGGGCTGAGCCAATAGAACTACTGACGCGCTGAAACCTGATTGGCTTCATCGAGCAACACACCCGTAATCCTTCGGCCGCTGTAATCACTGACAAAATAATTGATCCGGTTAGCCAGATGCTGAATCGATAACCAGCCCAAACCGTGGTAGTCACGCATTTCCTCGGCGTTGAGCTTGATCATGGACTGGTACCCCACAAAAGACGCTTCACATTCAACGAGGATGTAGACAGAACCATCTTCAGCCTTGAAAAGTCGCCAGTAGCTGTCGTTGGTGTGATATTCCGCTGGAGTGAGTCGAACCAGTTCCATGATTGAATTCCGTGGGCTTTCTTTTGGTTTCGAGACCATAACATGGCTGCAAAGCCACGGTTTCAGATGAGACGCTTCTGGCTAGTTGCCGACGTTGACGACATTCAGATTCAGGTCAAAATCGCTAAGCGTGCCATGGTCGCCCTCGAGGCTCACGCAGTGCGCGCATCCGGGCATCAGTGCCCGGCAACCCCAACCGCTCCAGCAACACGCGGCCCCGATCTGAACCCATGCACCCGAGCGCCGGAGGCAATGGCAAACCCCACGCTCACCAGCACCACCATGGCCCAGGGAAACGAGGCGACGCCCCAGCGGTCGAGCAACACCCCGCCGACCACCCCGCTACCGGCAATCGCGCTGTTCCACGCCACCACATTCAACGACAGCGCGACATCGGCGCCATCACCGGCGGCATCTGCCAGTGCCGTCTGCAACAAGGTCGCCGCACCGCCAAAACTCAATCCCCACACCGCCACGCCTAGGTAAATCACCTCCGGCATACGCCCGAAAAAGCCAAACACCACGCAAACCAGTGCAAACATCGCCAGGCTCACCAACACCGTTTTGCGCAGCAGCGGCTCAACCAGTTTCGCGGTCAGCCAGATCCCCGCCAACGCCGCGAGACCAAACACCAACAACACCAGGTCCACTCGATCCGCCAGCCCCGCCGGCGCCACAAACGGTGCGATGTAGGTGTAGAGAATGTTGTGCGCCAGCATCCAGCTGATTACCACTGCCAGCACCGGCCGGACGCCCGGCGTCGTCAGCACTTTGCGTAACGACAGGCGCTGATGCGCAGGCTGTGGTGGATAGTCCGGCACCTTCACCAACACCCAAACGATCAGCATCAAAGTCAGGGCCGACATCAATCCGAACGTCGTGCGCCACCCGACGAGGCCACCCAGCCAAGTGCCGAGCGGCACGCCCAGTGACAAGGCAATCGGCGTACCGACCATCGCCAGTGCCAACGCCTTACCCTGCTGATCCGGCTCGACCATCCGCCGCGCATAACCAGCCAACAGACTCCACGCCAGACCCGCCGCAACCCCGGCAAAGAACCGCGCCACCAGCGTCACGCCGTAGTGGGACGACAACGCCGTGATCGAATTGAACAGCAGAAAACCCACGATGGTCAGCAACAGCACATTGCGCCGACGCCAGCCGCGCGTGGCGATGGTCATCGGAATCACCGCCAGCACCGAGCCCAGCGCATACGCGGTGACCATCTGCCCGGCCATCGAAGGCGAAATCGCCAAGCCGTCGCTGATCAGCGGCAACAGCCCGGCGGGCAAGGTTTCGGTGACGATGCAGATAAAACCGGTCATGGCCAGCGCCAGCAAGGCGCCGATGGGCAGGCGTTTTGGCGCTGCCGATAGAGTCATTGAGGGTGTCACGGGAAACTCCTTGAGTTTGGAAATACAGACTTGCGTACCGATCGATATAAAATACTGGCGGCAGCCGAGGCACGTTGTCAACGACTTATGTATCGACTAGTATCCAGATCACTTTCCGAGGAGTTTCAGCTATGGCCAGAACCGGCCGCCCCCGCGCATTCGATCGCGACGACGCCGTCGACCAGGCCATGCAATTGTTCTGGCAACACGGCTACGACTCGACGTCCCTTTCACTGTTGAAGGCTGAACTGGGTGGCGGCATTTCCGCGCCAAGCTTTTACGCTGCTTTCGGCTCCAAGGAAGCCTTGTTCGATGAGTGCGTGCAGCGTTACCTCACGACCTTCGCCCAAGTCACCGAATGCCTATGGGATGAAAACCTGCCGCCACGCCAAGCCATCGAAACCGCCCTGCGCCAATCGGCACGCATGCAATGCGACGACGGCCACCCGAAAGGCTGCATGGTAACCCTCGGCGTCATGAGCGCCCCGAGCCCGGAAAACGCCCACGTCGCTCAAGCCCTCACCCACTCCCGCGCACGAACCCGCGCCGGGATTGTGGCGTGTGTCGAGCGTGGTGTGAGTGAGGGATTGTTAGCGGAGGACACGAACGCCGCCGCCATGGCGACCGTGTTCGACAGTTTCCTGCAGGGGATTTCCATCCTTGCTCGGGATAACACGCCGATTGAGAGTATTGATGCGGCGATTACGCAGGTGATGCGGACGTGGGATGTGATGGCGAAGAGTTGACGTCTACATTGCCCCCACTTAATCTGCGCCCATCTCGCCCAAGGCAGTAAGCGGTCCTAACCATCCAGGACACGCCAAACCCTTGGGCGTTTTGCTTTCCGGAAGAAAGCAGAACCACGGCGTGATTGAATCTCAAGATGCGTTCAATGCTGAACAAGCAAGAAACCTTGAGCGCTACGCGACCACCTCAACATAACTCGACTCCCCGCCACCCTCGGCCCCCGACAACCACCCCCACACAAACCGCAACGTCGTCCGCCCCGCCTCATCAATTCCCACCACGCCTCGCGACCAACCCGCGCGGATCTCGCCATCCGTGGTGATGCACTGATAAAGCAGCTCGATACTGTCCGGCCCGGTCACCCGCCCGACCTGGTTACCTATGCGAATATGCCCACCCGCATAAGTCCCCCAAACCGCCGCGCCTTCCACGAAGTAATGAAACACCGTGCGCGCATCGGACAAGCCCTGAGCGTTATTCGCCACGGAAAACTGGCGGTTGTTCAAACGCTCCGTGACTTGCGAAAAAGCAGATTCCATAAACACACATCCTTAGTCGAGAAGATCCATTCCAGCCTTCGCGCATCCTAATCCATTACCTCCGCGCAGCAAGGCTCTACAGCCGTTTTCCGCCAACCTAACTGCACAGCCCCGTTTGACGGTCCTACCCGCCGCACCTAGTCTGCCCAAAACACCCTGACAGCCAAAACCGAGTTCACGAGAGGCAAGATGAGCAACTTTCCAATCGTCGCCACCGTCCTCTCAATGATCCTCGGGCTCTCCGTCACCCGCCTCCTGCTCGGTGCATTAACGGTGTTCCGCATCCGCCGCGTCGCCAAGCCAGATTGGGTGGCACTGGTCTGGGCGGTGATGCTGTTTACCATGCAGCTGCAATTCTGGTGGGCCGTCAACGCACTGTCGGCGGTGAAACAGACCTTCTCGTTTCTCGAATTTCTACTGTTGGTGATGCTGACACTGTCGCTGTTCGTCACGGCGGCGTTGCTGCTGCCGAGCCGCAGTGAGGATGAGCAGAACGGTTTGCGCGTGTACTTCGAACAGGATGGGCGCTATGCATTGCTGTCGCTGTCCACGTATCTGTGCCTGGGGCTGATCGTCAATGTCACGCTGTTTGAGGCATCGCCGGTGGCGCTTTGGGGTTTGCTGGATGTGATCATGATTGTGTTGCCGATTGGCGCGTTTGTGGCTCGGTCGCGTAAAGCGTATGCGGGGGTTACGCTGATTTATGTGCCGATCAATATCATCGACACGCTGATTTCGCTGGCGAATTAAGTCCCCCCTGTAGCGAGAGGACTTGCCCCCGATGGATCGCGAAACGGCCCCCGCTCATCCACTCTCCGAAGACATCGCAAAAACAACTCAAACTGCCCTGTTGAAGCAATTCCTGGACTTTGTTTAAAGACACCCCAAGTTACGTCGTCCCAACCTACAACGCCTTGCGCCGTTGCCTACGACTACGCCAGAATCCGCCGGCTTGTGCGCCTTGGATGCGGGTTCTATTGTGGGTCGGTCACTGAATAGCAGTGATCGGGTTTGGTAGCCCGTGTATACAAGGTGCGCAATTTCACTATTGGCGAAAGTCTTCGCCTGGCTTTTATGGTGGTCATGCGCAGGGCGCTTTCGAGCGCGCCGGTTTTCCTTGTGTCCCGGTCTACCAACCTGTGCATGGCCGCCACCCATCGTTTGGTAGCGAGTGGGTGATGGCTCCTTTTAAGCGACACAAGGGAGTTACATCATGTTCAAGATCACACCGAATCCGCCAGAAACCGATCCGATTGCGGGCGACGAATCCCCAGACGCCAAGAAATTCAACGAAGCCGTCGACCGCGCCCTCTCCCACTACCTCGGCCCTGCCCCGGAAATCATGCTCACTCCGTACCAAACCAACACAATGTTTATCGCCAACCCGAAAACCAAGACTGAGGAATTGCTGGTGAATGCCAGTGAGTCACTCGGCTCGGCATCGGTGATGCTTGGGGATGTAATCGGACTTGTTCACGGACCGGCACGCAAGACACTGCAAGGCATTGCGCAGGTGGTAATGCTTGGGGAGTTGGCGGTGAATCGGGCGTTGGATAACGTAGTGCCGACGGAGTAACGAAAAATCCTCCATGACGGTTGGGATGCCGTCATGGAGGTTGATCAGACATACGCACGAAGACAGAATGATTACCACCACTCAAGCCAAGGCCGGTATGAGATATTTGATGTTCGCTTCTCTAATTTCGCTTTTGCTTATTCTGAATACAGGCTTCTACAACGAAGTTTCAGACAGCGAAATCACTCGAATATATTTCATCAAAAAGCATCCGACCTTTCGAATGCAGTTTTTCAACATTCATGCGAATGACGGAAATTATCGACGTATAGAAAAACTCACGAACGAGCAGCGACAAGACATCATCGATTATTGTAAATACAGATTAGGCATCGACTCAGAGATAACCACTCAAGCCGACATCGAAACATGCGCAAAGCGATAACACCAAAAAATAGACACAGATGGAATACTGAAAATTCGGAACAGGACCATTTCTTAACTATGTTTGGCATCGAGACAATGCCTCTGTGAACCCACATTGTTCTGCAAGCTACAGCCTACTGGCGATCTCCTTCCAGATGTAGGCGTAGTTGTATTTCAACCAACGCACCAGCACCTTGTCGAACTGCCGACGAAACCAATTACGCTCTCTCGCAGCCAACCTTTCCTCAATCGACTCTCTGAGAGTTTCGGGGTCGAAGCCTGTCCACACCGAAGGTACAGCGGCCACAAGATTGGTGAAACACACCGGCGCGACCTCTGCATAAAGAATTTCGTATAGGACGTCAGGGTCGACGCCTCTTACCTTATCCGCGACAAAATCATACTCGACCGGGAAGTCGTTGAATGGCTCTGAAAGTGCCGCTAGGATCTTGATCAGTTGTGGTTCACTCAGAAGATGCCGCAATACAAAAACCCCATCCGTCCTTTATCCAATTAACTCGCAACCGCATCGCCCCCGCCCCCGCCCCCGCCGACGAACACTTTTCTAATTATCAACCACTTGGGAATATCGCCAGACCATTTTAGATTATGGTGGTCTGGCGCTTTTAGCTCCATGAAAGGTGAGGCCTATTTCTAAAAGTAGCTTCACCTCTTTTTTCGAATCTTCATAGTATTCAGAAGGGTATATCCGGATCAATCTTTGGATTGCCCCCAACCGATACAGGAGCATTCGATATAGAAACCTGTTCGTCGGCAGGGATATCGAATAAGACCGGGACGTGTATGGGTAGGACTTGGGCATCAGCAGTGCTAACGACAAAATCACCATCGCCATTTATGCTAATGCCATCTTGAGCATCCTCCGAAAGTTCATCCGGTTCTAGATCTACATAATCATCGCCCATCATCATTTTGTAGTGTGCGTCATGCTGAGCGGCCTTGAAGATCTTAAAGAAAATCCTCATATAGTTGGCTGCCATGTTTTCACCGATAGCCACATATAGCTCATCAGGAGCGTAGTGCGAGCCGTCATTGACCCAGCTAATTAAGGACTGACACTGTACTTTTTCGATACCTTCAAATTTTTCGACTAGAACGTAAGTATCGACACCCCCCAAGATTTTGAAATAATTCTCCAAAATCCTTCGCATGGTGTTTTGTAACGTAAGCGCTGGAACAGGAGTTTTCTTCAACTCTGCCCAAAGCAATTGATAGGACGTTCTGATGGGGTTGCTCGGATGAAATTCGACTATAGAGTAATTTCCAGGTTTACGGACGATCCAGAAGGTTTCATCACTGAGAGAGGTCTCTGACTTCCTCCTTTGATCGTAGGTTATTTCTTTGTGAAAATGGACGTTATGGGTCAACACAAAAATCTGTTTGAGATGACTGCTCTTTTTTCTGACCTCCGAAAACAACTCTTTAATCAGACTACTGACAATAAAAAGCACATCACTATCGAGACTTGAAACTGGATCATCAATAACTACAACCCGATCACTCGTAATGCCTGATGCCGTGGTACTGCCTCTAAGCAGATGGTAGAAATAAAGGAAGGTTACAAAGGTTTTTTCTCCTTCGCTAAGAGTTTGCTTGGCGTCTTTACCATCACTTCGGATTAGCCTGTAGGAGTTACCTAAGCAGGCCGGATCGAGTGAAAAACTACGAAACCCGAAATTTCTTAGGATTCTATTTATTGCAATTACTGTCGGCTTCACACTTGTCAGTTCTGTTTCAATCTTGTCAATCTCGACCTCAGCAGCGCTGATATTATCCTGTGCCTTGTCCCGACTTAAAGCGATGCCAACAATGGACTTTTGCAAACTATCCTTCGCGGACGTGTAGTCGGTTAACGTACTTTTAAGCTCAGCTTCAACGATGTACTTCCACACTTCTCCAGTGAGTTTGCTTTGTTCAGCTGCGAAGCTCGCTACAAGACGATTGTGCTCAGAGACTTTCACATTGGCAGCATCGACAATCAATGCTAAACCATCCCGAATCCTCCCCAGTCCCTCTAGTACAACCTCAGAGCTCGGATTAGAAAGTTTTTTATCCACTCTATCCTTGTTGACAAGGATCACAGCTTCAAGCGATTTAATCTCAAGACCGAGCCTTTCTTTATCAAGATGA
>NZ_CABVHJ010000026.1:0-67367 GCF_902497745.1 Pseudomonas fluorescens | reverse complement strand
AATAAAGCACGGGCCTGAACCAATATCTCTTCAGCAATCTGGAAATAGCTCGAGCGCAAAGTCGCAACTGCTCTGGAATCAGCTTCAAAGGTTTCATCAAAATAGTCAGTAAGATTTTTTTCGAAATCATGGGGGATATTCTGTTGGCAAAACGGACACTTTTCGTCTGTATGCTCCAGAAACTTCACACCCTGCAGAACCCAGTCGCTATTACCCAACCTCTGA
This sequence comes from Pseudomonas fluorescens, assembly GCF_902497745.1. Classification (GTDB taxonomy): domain Bacteria; phylum Pseudomonadota; class Gammaproteobacteria; order Pseudomonadales; family Pseudomonadaceae; genus Aquipseudomonas; species Aquipseudomonas fluorescens_BM. Next base: position 67,142 of record NZ_CABVHJ010000026.1, on the reverse strand, counting down.
ATAATAGCTGAGATACTGACATCGTCTTTACCAATTATCTTCCTTATTAAAACCGGACTATCTTCAAACACAATTAACCGTCCCAAGTCCAAATTTGGAACAGAAGAAATTATCGAAGGCTCCTCACCATATAGCACCAAGGCTCGTGCTTGCAGGTCGGCCAAGTCGACCAATGGCGAAGTATTACTCGCATGCTCTTTAAGAACCCTCGCTTTGAACGCCTCTTTATTGTTTCTCAAACCGGTGAAAGCACCCTTGAAAAGCTCGTCATGTTTTGTTTTTTGCTCCCAGCACCGAACGACCAGTTTTGCCTCTAAAGAAACGAGTTCGGCATTCTTTCCTGTTTTACTATCCTCACCGTCAAGAAGAATGGTTGACTTCGTCTTCATCTGTTCGTGGCGTTTTTTTTCATCCTTAAGTAACGCCAAGCGATCAAGCTGGTTTTGCTCTGCCTTCCCAAGCGTGAAAACACCTTGAAGCTCTTTCGAGTCAGTAAAGTTAGAGGTAATAAAATCATTGTTGTAGATCATTGCTGGGATCTGGATGTTCCTCAGCCACTTGATTTGAGAATGTACCGAAATGGCGGGATTCCCGATTAACCGGCTGATTGTGGTCTTGCCCGCGCCGTTTGCTCCGTAGAAGAAATTAATTGGTTTTAGGTCAACAATTTCTTCGGATTTATCGGGGCTGTAGGTGGCGATATTAGAAAGGCTAATCGACTCGATCATTCTTCGTACCCATGCAGGAAGCAGAGCTAGGCTGGCGGCGCTCACTTAAATATCGAGGGTCGTGACCGCACGGATAGCGGTCTGCCCACACCTCAATCGCGTACTGGCGATTAGCTATCCAGCCTAGGCGTCCCGGCTGGCTTTGCAAGTAAACGCCTGCGAATTTTCTTTTCTGCTAACCGACCCGACAGCAGGAGGCACACACACCATCTCTGCCCTTGTGAGTTCTCTTCTAGCTCAACTTTTTTACCGATCGCCCTCGCCCGAAGCATTTCAGATCCCAAGCTGCCTGCAATCATCCTCATAGTTTCAAAAAAGAGATTTAATAAAAGGCAGCCTAATTATTTCCGCCCTATGTCACCTTAATCCCTCTTCTTAAACACCTTATTCAAGTAATACCTCAAACTCCACCGATCCTTCGGCCGCGGCTTATAGTGCGTTTTATTCCTCTGCCCCGGCTCCCCGCCCACCCCACTCGCCGTGTAGTAATAAAGCGCAATCGACCGCCGAGTAATGTGTTCCGGCGTAGTCAACGGCTCCGGATGCCCATGGTTGCTATCTTTATCCGTATTAAAAATCACACACCGGTTATAAATCGGCAGCACCTTCTTCAGACACTTCTTCATCCCCACATCCCAAAGCTCCAGGTTGCCGCCGTACGCCTCCTGCCAGTCCTCGGTCAGGTAAATGATCACGTTCAGCCGCCGCTCCACGTTGAGCTTTTTGTTCAACCGAAAATCCGAGTGCACGCCGAGGAAGCCGCCGGTTTTGGTTTCGTGTAAGCCACCACCCGCGAAATAAGGGTCTGGAATCAGCCCTTGAATGCCGGTGAGTTTTTCGAGGAATTCGAGCATCGGTGCGGAGTTGAAGGTGTTGAAGACGTTCTTCAGGTACGGGCTGCAGGCGTTGGGGCTGATCTGGCGTTTGAGTTGGCCTTTGTAGCCGCGCTCGTAGGTCTGTTCGTTGCTGGTCGGTTCGACCGGGAAGTGTTCGCGGATGCTCGCGATGACGTCTGCTTGCAGGAAGTTGTCGATGATGATGTGCGGGAATGGCGTGGCTTGGGTGTATTCGCTGGTCAGCGATTCGCCGAAAGCGCTGGCAGCGTTTTGGTCGAAGTCGAGTTCCGGGGTCAGGGTGATGGGAAGTGTTTGTGTGTTGGCTTGCATTGCCGCTCCATTAATTCGAAAGCTTTCAGGTCGCAGTAAACAGGGGCTGGCGTTCGGCGCGGTGCCTCTGTTTGTTCGCTGAGTAAAGTCGCTAGCAGGTTGCCATGTCGGCAATGGCCTGCCGAGTGTCCTTCGCTTAAACATGGCACGGCGGTGTTACGGCATGTTTCCGACCGTCACAAACCCGTCATATTTCCTCTGCTAATCTCCTCTGCGCCCTACCCTACACCCCTGTCCTAGAGCCCCAAAAGAAGGTGCCGCCAAGGTGTTTCCGACTCCCGTTCGCCAACAAATCATCCTGCGCTCCGACAACCTCCGTTCGGACGATTTCGGTGCAATGTTTTCGAAATTGTTTGGCAACCGCTACGCGGACAACCCGCCGCTGCCGTCGAACATCATTATCGGCGGCGTTTACGGTCGGCACGATGGCGTGAGTTTTCGGCGGATGCATTATAACGGTGATTTCACCGTCGCTTTCCCTGATCCACAGGATGAGATCACGTTCGTCATTCCCACTGCCGGCAAGATCGTTTTCAACCACGCTACTGAGTCCATCGGTGTGTCGCACGTGGGGCTGGCAATCGATAAGGCAGATATCCGTTCGATGCGCTTCTTTGATGATCACGCGCATCACGGGATGTCGATCAATCGTCTTCAGCTCACCGAGCGACTGTCGACGCTGTTGGATAAACCGATTCTGCAGAAGATTGTTTTTGAACCCAGCGTGGATCTGAATTCGGCGGCGTTTCAGGGGATCAAGGCATTGATCGATCTAGCCACAGGCACCGAGTTTGATCTGTTGATCAACAGCGGGACGTTGATGCCGTCGCGCTTGCGCGAGATGTTGGTTGATGCGGTGCTGGAGGCTTGGCCGCATAACTTTTCCGAGGCGTTGCGGCGGCCGACGGCGATGGTTGCCCCGCGGCATGTGAAGTTGGCGGTGGAGTTTATTCAGGCGCATCCGGAGCAGTTGGTCAGTGGTGTGGATCTGGCGCGGTCGAGCCATGTCAGTCAGCGCGCGTTGCAGGAAGGGTTTCGGCGGTTTGTCGGGATGTCGATTGTGGCTTATCAGCGGCAGGTGCGGCTGGAGCGGGCTTATGAGGTATTGAAGCAGCGGGGCTCGGGGTCGGTGACTGAGGTGGCGTTGCGATTCGGGTTTAGTAATGTGGGGCGGTTTTGTCGGTATTTTCAGGGGGCTTATGGGGTGAGTCCGGCGGAGTTTCGGGCTCGGGGGTGATTGGGTAACAGGTTTGCAAGGTAACGTGTGGTGAGAAGATTTAGCTAAACGTCGCACCGCGCCGATGGGTCGCTAAGCGTGGGGATGGCACGCCGGCGCGGTTGATTGAGGAGTGGGCGCGGGTGCGTTTGACCGAGTTGGCCAGTTGATTTTGCGGTGACTGCTTTCCCCTCACCCTAGCCCTCTCCCCAAGGAGAGGGAACCGAGCCGGGGATATTGAAGATCTACACCGACTTGAGAGTCTTGCTTTGAATCCATAATCGCCTCGATCTTTCAGGTCGATGCATGACGCAAGACGCCTCGGTCAGTCCCCTCTCCCTTCGGGAGAGGGTTAGGGTGAGGGGCTTTTGATTGGCTGCTATTGGATGGAATCAAATTTGTGGGAGCGAGCTTGCTCGCGAAGGCGGTGGGTCAGTCGATTTGATGTTGACTGGTCTGGTGCTTTCGCGAGCAAGCTCGCTCCCACAGTGGTTTTGGGGTGTTTGTTGGATTGGGGTCTTCCTTGACCCCGTTTTCTTTTAGAACGCGTAGCTGGCCTTGAGGCCGCCGTTGAAGCCGTGGCTGTCGCCGCCGCCATTGGCGCCGATTTCTGCGCCAAGACTCAGGGCGCCGAGGCTGGCCATGACGTTGACGCCGCCGCTGAACTGGTCGCGGTTGTCGAAGGCCGCACGTTGTTCGATGTCGAGGCCGAGCAGGTGGCTTTGGCTGTCGACCTGGTTGTCGCCCAGTGCGCGTTCGTAACCGACTTGCACGCCCGGCACCAATTGCCATGCGCCCATCGCCACTGGGGCGAAAGCGACATTGAGGTTAGCGACGGCACTGCGGCGGGTGGCGCTGTTGTCGTCGACGTCGAGGGAGAGTTCGCTGCCCTTCTCTTTGAAGCCGTTGAGGTCGAGGTGACTGATGCGCAAACCGAGGCTCGGCTCGAAAGTCATGCCGTTGACCGGGGCGCGGTAGCCGAGAGCTAGCGTGGCACCGGTGAGGTTGCCGTGGCTGTTGCCTTTCGCGGTGCCGAGGCCGCCGCCGAGGTCGCGTTTGCTGTCGTAGTCGATGTAGCCGGCGCTGGCATTGGCGTCGAGGAACAGGCCTTGTTCAAGGCTGGTGAAGCCGTAGCGGGCGCCGATGTTGAGGAAGGTGAAGTCGGTATCTGCTTCACCACCCGCGCCTCCGACGCTGCCCTTGCTGTAACCGAAACCGCCGCGTGCGCTGAGTTGTTCGCTGAAGCGTTGTGTGATGCCGACCATCAGGCCTTGGCTGTGCTCATTACTGCTTTCGGCGTGGGCCGAGCCGTCGGTGCCGAGGTAGCCGGCGAGCGCGGTGGTCCAGAGGCGGTATTGGCCAACCTTGAGGTCAGTGCCGCTGGCGAACGGCGCGGCGGCTTGTTCGATCATCGCGTTTTGGCGCAGCAGGTAGCTGGCGGCGTCGGCGTGGACCTGGCCGCCGACCTGCGATTCGACGCCGCCGAGGGTGCCGGCGTCGATCGCCGATTGCAGGTAATAGTTATAGGCGCTGTAGGTGCCGGACAGGTTGGTGTTCTGCAATTGGCGAAGCAGTTCGGCGCCAGCGGCGGCGTTGCCGATCAGCCCGGCCTGACCCGGCAGGCTGTTGTATTCGACCAGTTTGCCGCGCAGCACATAGATCGTTTCCTGCGACAGGCCGAGGCCTTGTTTGAGGTAATTGTCCATGCTGCCGTATTGCGCGGTGACTTCGTCGAGGCCGGCCTGAAGGTAGCTGGCCTGCACACCGAGCAGCGGCTCGTAGATGGCGGCCATGCTCGGCGGCAGTGCTTTCAGCGTGGCTGCGACGCGAGCGGCGGTGTAGTCGTTGGTCGCCAGATAGTTGGCCATGATGGTGGCGTTGTCGACCCCGGCGATACTTTGCAACACGGCGGCGGTCCAGCCGGTGCGATCCTTGCCGGCGGTGCAGTGGAACAACTGCGCGGCGTCGACGCTGGCGAGTGCGTTGAACAAGTTGCCGAACTGGCTGCGCATGCCGGCGTCGCTGACGAACGCACGGTTGGTCTGCTCCATCATCGCGATGGCGTCGGCGGCGCTTTTGAAGGAGATATTGGTGATGTTCGAGCCGGAGGTGGTGCTGCCGATGATGTCGATGTTCTGCCAGGTTGCGCCGCTGATCATCGTGTCGGGGGTGGCGGCGATTTCGCTGGGGGTACGCAAGTCGTAAACGGCTTTGATGCCGAGGCCGTTGAGAATCGCCAGATCGGCCGCGGTCGGCGTCAGCGCGTTGGAACGGTAGAACACCCCGGCGCGCATCGTGCCGTCGTGGGCCGTGGTGTACGCGGTGGTGATGCCGGCGACGTCGCGGAAGTTGTCGATGCCTTGCAGGCGCGGCGTGTCGAGCGGCACAGACTCGGCAGCATGGGCGGCGGCGATGGACAGGCTCAGTACGGACAGCGAACACAGAAGACGTTGAAACACGGTGCAGCCTCATTGTTTAAGCGTTGGGCTGTTCACTATGGGTAGGCAAGTGATACTGAATATGACAGTTTTGCTTTGAAGGGAAATGGCTGCGCGAATGGGCCGTGGGGTGCGTGATTGGTCCATCCACCGGCAGGGAAAGTCTCAGGGACTAACGAAAATGGATGATCAGATTCGGATCGCAACAGGCGAAGATGCCGCCATAATCAGTGAGCTCATCGTGAGGACTTTGCGTGAGTCCAATGGCCGCGACTATTCGCCAGATGTTATAGCGCAGGTTCAGCGCAGCTTTTCGCCGCAGGCAATTCCGGGCTTGCTGGACAAACGTCAGGTTTATGTGGCGACTTTGAATCAGCACATAGTGGCCACCGCCAGTCTTGATCAGGATGTGGTTCGCAGCGTGTTTGTCGAGCCGGGCTGCCAGGGCAAAGGGCTGGGCAAGCGGCTGATGGAAAAGCTTGAGTCGGTCGCTGTTAGTCAGGGTTACACAAAGCTGCACGTGCCCTCTTCGATCACGGCTGAAGGTTTTTATCGATCGCTTGGATTCGACAGGATTCGCGACGAATATCACGGTGCCGAACGCACGATCATCATGCAAAAGCGATTGTGACCGAAGCGGCAGAACCACTGTAGGAGTGAGCCTGCTCGCGATAGCGGTGTGTCAGCCAACCGATGTGAGGATGACACTGCGCTTTCGCGAGCAGGCTCGCTCCCACAATGACGGGTGTCAGTTGGTCTGGCTGACGACGTTGATGTCCGTGATCCCTACTCGCTCGGCATGTTCGAGGATCTGCTCGGGCGTTGAATCTGCGGTGGGCATGAGCAGGCCGTTTTCCGCGTCGCCCAAGTGCAGTTCCAGCAGATGCATCGCGGCTTCGTGCTCGGACAACTGCTGTTCCTTGAGTTCAAGCAGAAAAGTCCGGGGCTCGCCGTTGAATCGATATTCGATGTGATAGGTGTACATGATGTCATCCGCTTCAGTAGGAAAAGGCAACTGAATATCCTGACGCGATGGTCAGTTTTTAGTTCAAATTGAATCGCCTCTCAGATCAATCTGGAATTCATGGCAAACTTTTCGCGCGCTGGGGCGTCCTTTTCTTAAACCCCTTACCGGCTGAGTTCAGCCAAGGAATGGCGATGACCTTCTTCATTTTTCTTCTAGCCTGCGCAGCAGCGGCAACCACCGGCGTGATGTTCAAACCGGGGCCGTGGTACGAAGGGCTGAACAAACCTTCGTTCACCCCGCCCAATTGGGCGTTCCCCGTGGCCTGGACGATTATCTATCTGCTTCTGGCCTGGGCAGGTTATCGCTTGAGCCTGATCCCCGGCAGCCAGACTGTGCTGGCTCTATGGGCGGCACAGATTGCACTGAACACGCTGTGGACGCCGGTGTTCTTCGGCGCGCATCAGGTGCTGGCGGCGATGGTGATTCTCACCGTGTTGTGGCTGGTGGTCGCGGCGATGGTGGTGCTGGCGATACAACTGGACCTGATCACGGGGTTGATCCTGTTTCCTTATCTGGCGTGGTTGTGCGTGGCGGCAGCGTTGAATTTTTCCATCCTGATCAAGAACCGCTGATGAGCAATGCCAATTGGGGTACTGCAACACCGTGGCCGCAGGGCGAGCGCGAGTTGAATGAGGTGCGGGCCTTCAACAGGAAGTTGGCCTGGCTGCCGCGCTTCAAGATCCGCAATCGCCTGACGCCGCGTTTGATTCAGGCGCTGTTACGCGTCAGCCAGATCGGCGGCTCAGGCGCACTGCGCAAGTTTGGCCTGAAGGCCGAGCGCAAGCTGATTGATAACGTGCCCGTGCGGATCATCCGCCCCAATGGCCCGGCGAAAGGCGTGGTGCTGGATTTTCACGGCGGCGGCTGGGTGATCGGCAATGCGCAGATGGACGACAACTTCAACGCGGCCATCGTCGATACCTGCGAGGTGACGGTGGTTTCGGTCGACTATCGATTAGCGGTTTCGACGCCGATTGAAGGTCTGCTGCAAGACTGCCTGAACGCTACTCGCGGAGTATTGAGTGATGCCGAATTTGCCGGTCTGCCTGTAGTGGTGGTCGGTGAATCGGCGGGCGGTCATCTGGCGGCGGCGACGTTACTGGCGCTGAAGCAGTGGCCGGAGTTGCTGCAACGCATCAGCGGCGCGCTGCTGTATTACGGCGTCTACGACCTGACCGGAACGCCAAGCGTACGCAGCGCGCCTGCCGACACACTGGTGCTGGACGGCCCCGGCATGGTCGAGGCGTTGCGCTTGCTCACGCCGGAGCTGACCGACGAACAACGCCGCCAGCCACCGTTATCACCCCTGTACGGGGACTTCAGCGGTTTCCCGCCTGCGCTACTGTTTGCCGGTGAGCTCGATCCGCTACGCGACGACACCCTCGACATCGCCAAGCGCTGGGCGCAATCAGCGCCGGTCGAGATGTACCTGCTGCCCTCCTCACCCCACGGTTTTATCCACTTTCCCACGGCCATCGCGCAAGGTGTGCTGGCCTATAGTCGGAAGTGGATTTCGTCGCGCATCGAGGCCGTTGGTTCGCCAAACGCCAGCAGCTTCAGCGTCTCGTTGAGTTCACCGACTTAGCTCAGGTGTCACGGTTACAGTAAGATCTGTCCGCACCTCCTTGCCCAAGGAGACAGGCTCTTGAATACGAAGGGATAACGTGAACCTAAGAGAAGAAATCGAGAGGATTTTTGAGGGCAAAGCCTTCGCCAGACCGCTTTACTATTCCTACCCCGGAGGACTGCGCTTCGAGCTCTCCGAAACGGGCGGGATCATCGAGCAGTTCCTGACCGCCCTACGAAAATCGACAACGATCTGCGGCGATATCTTTTCTGATGCAGAAACGTTTGTGGTGTGTCTGCGCACTCACTCAGGCAGCCATGGATTTATGCATCGGGCCACGATTCAGGCATTTCGATCTGCCGGCGTTGATATTCCTCCTGAACGCTCAGTCTGGAGTGAGGAGATAGATGTCGAAGAATGGTATTGCGAAGAAGAGCCTGAGTACTGGATCAACATCGCGTTCGAAGCGCCGATCGCAAGCCTGCAAGCATTTCTCTGGTGCGCGTTGGCTAAAGATTTTGGTGTTATCGAGTCCAATCCCCACGTTGATGTGTATCTGTTCAATCTGCCGAAACAGGTCATGGTTTTTCCCTACGACGACAGAGGCATGGATGTCGTCGGCCCTAATGCACCGCTGCTTTCGCAACTGTACGAGCGGCACAATCAATACCTGCTGGACTATGACCGCTCGGCCATGGACGCCACGTTCGCAGGGGCGCGTTAGTCGCTACACCTGGCGCTGACATCAGCGACGAATCCAAAAAGGGAGCTTTTGGGCGTGAACAATACTGGGGGCGCAATATGGAAATAGATCGTCTGCTCAAGAAGCGGCAACTCAATGTGCAGGAACAGAATGCGGTGACTGCCCATCGCCTGACGGAAACCGCTCGATTCTGGCGTGATACCAATATTCCCGAGGCCTTGACACGTTTCGGCGAGCGCCAAGGTATTGATTGGTCAAAAACCGTCGTACTCGATCTTGAAGTCGACTTCCCTGGAATGCCACGCCTGTATGGCTTGATCCTCGATCAAACGGAACGCTTCATAGCGTTTCAAATTGACACCGACAGTGACCATCAACACGTTGAGTTCGTAAGCCAATGGGAGAATGTCTCGGCGCATCAGAACCATACGGTTTCCCAACGCGGCACTGGCAAAGGGTTTGCGGTGATCGCGTTGCAGGTCAGGCGTGAAGTGCTCGCACAACGATAGGCGCCGGTTTTCAGGCAAGCGCGGTCAAGCATGAACAGCGCCTAACGGAACTTCCCACTCCAACGCTTGAACGCCTGCCGCCCGCGCAAAACGCCCCAGCAGAACCACAGCCCGGCGCCAGTCGAGGCAATAAAAACAGCAATGGTCACCAGCAGATAAAAACCGAAGCGCCACGGCTGTTGATCGAAGACCAAGTGTTCGCGGACTTTGGAAACGCCTCGCCCCGTCGTGACGTCGAACTGCCAAAGGGTCGCGGCGCTGTGTATCGCATCAGCACTGGCCCACGCCCCGAGCAGACATAACAGCGCACCGATGAGCGAGTAGAAGCGAATTCGATAATTCGGGATCACGTGCGTTTCCTCTCCCTGGAAGGCCGACAATCACAGCGCTCAGGCGATGTAGAAGAAGTACAGCGCCAAGCCAAGCAACTGCATGAGCAGCAGGATGGAAAGCAAATGATTACACCCCCTCCACGTCTTGCTCACTGGTCGGTTTTTTGCCACTCGGTAACGGAGATAACTGTCGAGTGAAAGTGACGCAGTGGGGATCAACACGAACAAAAACGTCAAAAAGAAATTAAACATTTCCTTTGCCCGTCGACTCCCAACATGAAACCGGATTTGTTCGCTGCATCGTGCACTGCTCAAGTCGTCTGAGCAGACAGCTTAGCTGATCGGCATGTACCCGGGATCCTTGGGGTTCTGCCACATAGTGATCCCGGGCAATAACACTTAGTGGGGACAAGTCGGTGACGTGCGATCCCTCAAAGCCGCCATTAAGTGGCAAAATCCCCCGACATTGATCATTTCGGAGACCACAATGCTTCGCGTGTTTGAACAACGGCTCGACCCATTTCCTCCCGACGAAGCACCACCTCCGCCCGTCGGCCTGATGCGGTTCCTGTGGGCCTGCACACGCGGTGCACGCGGTTATATCCTCGCGCTGGCGCTGCTCAGTGCCGGTGTGTCGATCTATGAAGCCTGGCTGTTTTCCTTTCTCGGCCAGGTCGTCGACCTGCTCTCGACGTGGCAGGCCGGTGGCGGTGTCAACGCGCAGGAAAGTCGCGTGCTGTGGGGCATCGGCATTGTGTTGTTCATCAGCATCGGGCTGGTGGCGCTGCGGACCATGGTCCAGCACCAGATATTGGCGATCAATCTGCCGCTGCGGCTGCGCTGGGACTTCCACCGGCTGATGCTGCGGCAAAGCCTTTCTTTCTTTTCCGATGAGTTTTCTGGGCGAGTCACGACCAAGGTCATGCAGACCGCGCTGGCCGTGCGCGAAGTGTTGTTCACGCTTATCGAAATCGCACCGGGCATCGGCGTTTACTTCATTGCGATTATCGCCCTGGCCGGCGGCTTTGCCCTGAAACTGATGCTGCCGTTCATTGCCTGGCTCGCATTGTTCGGGCTGGCCATGGTTTATTTTGTGCCGCGCTTGGGGAAGGTCGGCCAGGAACAGGCCGACGCTCGATCATCGATGACCGGGCGCATTGCCGACGCCTACACCAACATCACCACGGTGAAACTGTTCTCGCACTCCAAGCGTGAAGCGCATTTCGCCCGCGCGGCGATGGAAGATTTCAAGCTCACCGGTTTTCGCCAGATGCGTCTGGTCAGCCAGTTCGAAATCGTCAATCAAGCGCTGGTGGTCGGGCTGATTATCGGCGCCGGCGGCTATGCCCTGTGGCTGTGGCATCTGGGCCAGGTCGGCACCGGTGCGGTGGCGGCGATTACCGCCATGGCGTTGCGCATCAACGGCATGTCGCACTGGATCATGTGGCAGATGACGTCTCTGTTCGAAAACATCGGCACTGTGCAGGATGGCATGGCCACCCTCACCCGCGGCCCCAAGGTGCAGGATGCGCCGAACGCCAGCGTGCTGGTGCCGGCTGGCGGCGCGGTGACGTTCGACAAGGTGAATTTCAACTACAACGGCGAACGTCAGGTCCTCGACAATTTGAGCCTGAGCATCCGCGCTGGCGAGAAAATCGGCTTGGTCGGCCGCTCCGGTGCGGGCAAATCGACGCTGATCAATCTGCTGCTGCGGTTTTACGATGTCGACAGCGGTGAGATCCGCATCGACGGGCAAAACATCGCGCACGTGACGCAAGACAGTCTGCGCAGCGCAATCGGCATGGTCACTCAGGACACGTCGCTGCTGCACCGCTCGATACGCGACAACATCGCCTACGGTCGCCCGGACGCCACCGACGAAGATATCCGCCGCGCCGCCGCCAATGCCCAAGCCGACGGTTTCATCAGCCAGCTCAGCGACAAGCAAGGCCACAGCGGCTACGACACCCTGGTCGGTGAGCGCGGCATCAAGCTTTCAGGCGGCCAGCGCCAACGCATCGCCATCGCTCGCGTGATGCTGAAGAACGCGCCGATCCTGTTGCTCGACGAAGCCACCAGCGCGCTGGACTCTGAAGTCGAAGTGGCCATTCAGGAAAGCCTCGATGAAATGATGCAGGGTAAAACCGTGATCGCCATTGCCCATCGGCTGTCGACGATTGCGGCGATGGATCGACTGATTGTCATGGATGAGGGGCGGATTATCGAGCAAGGGACGCACACTGAACTGCTCAACAGAAACGGCATTTATGCGCGACTCTGGCAGCATCAGAGTGGTGGGTTTCTGGGTGAGGATCAGGGCGTGGCGGCGGCGATGGATCAGGCTTGATGGGGCTGAGCCCGAATGGGAGCGGTCGTACAAGAGCGACTGCTTCCCGTAGCCTCCCGACTCTCAAAACTTCCAACGATATGGTTGACACTGATGCTCATCATCGCGCTGCGCGGCGAAGGCTCAAGGCCGACAATTTCAATGCTGGCTTGGGGCAATCTGCAGCTAAGATATAAGTCCGATTTCGCCACATAAGGTTTTTTTGCGAATGAGCAGAGGTATCAAGATGCTGTCCGCACTGGATGCTGCCAACCGGCCGCAATCACTCCAGTCCCTGCAGCAATTGATTGACACTAACCAACTAGTCCCCCCGCTCCGGTGCGACGGGAAAAGTTGCCTGACGCCCGTTCGGTTCGTGCCGCAGCGCATAGACCCGAAAAAAGAGAATTCGGTGAGGTCGGCCTACATAGGGTTGACGGCAAGTGTATCGTCAGATCACACCGTGACCTGTCAATACAATGCTCTCGCGCAGCTCAATGCCATTCTGGCCGCTCAGTCGGATCCTAACTTCATCGGCGCGCTGGACAAAGGAGCGAAGGAACTGCGTCTATTGCTGATGCACAATAAAATCGGGGGGGAGAATCAGCCAGCAATTACAGGAGCAGATTCAACGGCTGACGGGCGCTCCGCGCAACGTAAATCAAACAACTACAAACCTACCAGTACTCAACTGGATAGCTACCTGCGAACGACTGCCGATATTCTCAAATTACGTAAGCTCTGTGAGGACGACAAACTGCTTGCGCAGACCCTCATCTTGCGTTTTGGGCAGCAAAAAATTTCTTGGAGTGATTTTTATTTTGAGCATGGCCGTTACGAAGACGCGTGGAAGATGGCAAATAAACAAGGGGATGCATGTCACCCTTTCGCAGTAATGGGAACAGTGGAACAGTTCCGCGCACCCGCCGACGGAGCGGAGCACCCGATTGGCTGGCTAAAATTTAGATCGGAACGGGACAAGCCGAACGCAAAAAACGTTGCGAACTCGTTTTCAATCAGTGTTGGCGCCCGGGAATTAGCTTGGTTGAGAGCATTCCCTGCTGGCACAGAGATCATTATGTTTGGCGTCTGGAAGGCATCGAAACCAACAAAGAATATTTATAACGTTCCCAGCGACCCACCTAGGCAAATCACCTACTCCAATCACGGCTTAATTCTCTATCCTAAATTTCACTCCCAGCTCTTTGAGGTAAGTTAGTCGCCTCCAGGTTGCCAAGAAAAACGCAGTGCACAGCAGGCGAGGTTAGTCAGGCTCCTTTGCGTCTGCGCCCAGGGCCGGAATAGCGAAGCCTGGTGTCGCAAATCAGCGTTTTCAACACTGGCCCCCGGACGAATTAACCTTCAACTACTCGCTGTGCATCAAGATGCGCTCTACCGACTGCCAATGCCGTAATAGGCAGGCACAGCTCAACCCATTGGCACCGCAAACACCGCACTGGCCCGCGCAACGGTTCGCTCACCAACATATAAACCAACAGCGGCAAACGCCAGTTGGCGTCCTTTTTTCGAGTACTCGAGGCGCACTTCCAGCCACTCGTTCATTTTTACGGCACCGAGATAATCCAGGGTCATGCTCGCAGTGATCAATGGCTGCGGAGGGTCGCTGGAAAATGCCATGGCGTACCCCATACCGACATCGGCCAACGTCGCCAGTACACCGCCATGCAAGGTGCCCCGGCCATTGGCATGGCGTGAGTCGGTCAGCAATCCCAGTTCCAGTTGCAGCCCACTACCCTTCGCGTAGATCGGACCAAGCAGATCAAGCAGCGGACTGCTGCGGGTAAATGGGGTGTAACCCTCGGGAATTGCGGTGGCGTCCATGATCCCTCCGTGTGCCGGCGACTCACCGGCGTCATTGAGCTGAATACTTCGATTCAGTCGCAAGGTTTATGGGGAATCATGTAACGGGGCAAGCACTATACGGATGCGGAATCTGCAGCGATAAAACGTGCGTCCAGAATGAACGGTACTGACACCCGGGGAGCTATCTTGATACCTTGCCGAACCCGAAACAGGCACTTGTTCAAGGAGGAAAATTGCGTATCTACATTACAGGCGCTTCGTGTGCAGGCGTGACGACATTGGGGCAGAACCTCGCCCTTTTGCTCGACCTGCAACACGTCGATGTCGATGATTATTACTGGCTGCCCACCAATCCTCCGTTCACGACTAAACGACTACCCGATGAACGCGTTTCATTGATGCAGCGAGAACTCGGCGACGACGATTGGGTGTTGACCGGCTCGTGTATCAATTGGGGAGATGCGCTGATTGCCCATGCCGATCTGATTGTGTTCGTTGTCACACCTACGCCCGTTCGCCTTGAGCGGCTGGCGGCACGGGAAAAGCAACGCTTTGGAGAGCGGATTGCACCCGGTGGCGATATGCATGAGATACATGTGGCCTTTCGAGAATGGGCCTCGCAATACGACAATCCAGACTTTTCAGGACGCAATCGAGCGTGGCACGAGTCGTGGTTATCAGCGCAAACAGCCCCGGTGTTGCGAGTTGACGGCATGAGAAGTACTGAAAAAATGGCTGCGGATGTCATTCAGGCTTTGTCGTGATCGCGGGAACCAGAACGATCAGCCCGTCGACGCCAGATCGCCACCCTCCACCATCCGAACGCTGGCAAACGTCGATTCGTTGCGTGCCTGATCAAACGTCGTCAGCGGCTTGATCATTGACGGCTGCGCTACCGGTTTACGGCTCATCTCAGAACCGGATCGCTCGTCGCTCGGCGGCACGCCAAAGTGCTCGCGATAGCATTTGGAGAAATGCGGAGTGGAGACGAAACCGCAGACATATGCCAGCTCAACGATCGACAAGGACGTCTGCTTGAGCAGTTGCCGCGCTCGAATCAGCCGCAACCTCAAGTAGTAACGCGACGGCGTGCATTGCAGGTATTTCTGAAACAGCCGCTCCAGCTGTCGCCGTGACAGGTCGACGTATTCGGCGAGGTTGTCCAGGTCGATCGGCTCCTCGACATTGGCCTCCATCAACGCCACCACTTCTTGTAGCTTGGGCTGATGCGTACCGACCACGTGCTTGAGCGGCACGCGCTGCTGGTCCTGCTCGTTGCGGATGCGTTCGTAGACAAACATCTCGGAGATGGCGGTGGCCAGTTCACGA
Organism: Pseudomonas fluorescens; assembly: GCF_902497745.1. Lineage (GTDB taxonomy): Bacteria > Pseudomonadota > Gammaproteobacteria > Pseudomonadales > Pseudomonadaceae > Aquipseudomonas > Aquipseudomonas fluorescens_BM. The sequence continues at coordinate 51,977 of NZ_CABVHJ010000026.1, read as the reverse complement.
CCATGATCGCGCGCAATCAGGTGCAGCATCATGTCCAGCGGCGCGGTGCCGCCGGAGCTGGTGAAACGGTTGCGATCGAGGGTAAAGAGGCTGGTGCTGACGCTCACGCGCGGGAAAGCTTCTTGCATGGCCGCCAGAAATTCCCAATGCACGCTGCACTCGTAGCCGTCGAGCAACCCGGCTTTGGCCAGTGCCCAGCTGCCGGTGCACACCCCGCCCAAGCGTTTCGATTGACGCGCCAAGGCTTGTAACCAAGTCGTGTGCTCGCGGGTAATCGAACTCTGGATGCCGACGCCACCGCAGACGATGACCGTGTCCGCCACAGCGGGATTGCTCCACGCTCCATCCGGCGTGATCGGCACGCCGTCGCTGGCCCAGACCGCCGCGCCACCGGGGCTGAAGGTATGCCAGCGATACAGCGTTCGCCCCGTCAGTTGATTGGCCATGCGCAATGGCTCGACGGCGGACGCCAGCGACATCAGGGTAAATTTGTCCAGCAGCAGAAAACCAACGGTTTGTGTCTTACCGTCGGCCGCGGTGGGGGTCGATGACATCATTTCCTCATAAGGATCAGGCTGAGATGCAGCATCAGGTTAGGGTTAAACACCTACCCCGCCGACGTGACCCTCGCCGCCGGCGCAGGATGCCGCGACGTCAAAAGACCAATAAAGGAAATCGCCAGCGCCAAGCCGATGGTGGTGGTGACTTCGGTACGGTGTTCCGGGGTGATCATCATCACCGCCAGCGCGGCACAAATGAACACGATCACCAGCCAGGTCAGCCAGGGGAATAGCCACATGCGAAAGGTCAGTTCGACGTTGCGCTGTTGCAAAATCCGCCGCATGCGCAACTGCGATACCGCGATGGCCAGGTACACCAGCAAGGCAATCGCGCCGGAGCTGGCCAGCAGGAATTGAAACAGCCCGGCGGGCATGAAGTAGCTCCACACGGTGATTGACGCACCGATCACCGTGCTGGCGATGACCGCGGCGCGCGGCACACCTTCCGAGGAGGTTGCCTTGAGCATCTTCGGCGCATCGCCACGACGACCCAGCGAGAACAACATGCGTGAGGCAATGTAGATCGAGGAGTTCATGCAACTGGCCACGGCAATCAGCACGACTACGTCGACCATGAACTTGGCGTGGGGGATGTTCATGATTTCCAGCGCGCGCTGATAAGACCCGACCGAGGCCAGCAACGGATCATTCCAGGGCACCACGGAGATCACCACGAAGATCGACAGCAGGTAAAACACGCCGATGCGCCAGATCACCGAGCGCGTGGCCTTGGCAATGTTGCGCGACGGGTCATTCGATTCGGCAGCGGCGATGGTCACCGCTTCGGTACCGATGAAACTGAACATGATGGTGATGAACGCGCCGACCACCGCCGACAAGCCGTTGGGCGCAAACCCACCGTGCTCGGCCATCAGCCCGCTCAAGCCGCTTACTTCGCGATCGGGCACCCAGCCCATCAACACGGCAAAACCGACACCAATGAAACCAATGATCGCCACGACCTTGGCCATGGCGAACCAGAATTCGAACTCACCGTACTTGGACACGCTGAACAGGTTGGTCACCACCAGCGCAATGATCGAGCCCAACGCGAACAGCCAGGCATCGACGTGGGGAAACCACTGGTTCAACACATGCCCGGCCGCCAATGCTTCGATGGGAATCACCAACACCCAGAACCACCAGTAAAGCCAACCAATGGTGAAGCCCGCCCAGCGTCCGATTGCCTGGTCGGCATAGGTCGAAAACGAACCGGTGTCCGGATTGGCCACCGCCATCTCACCGAGCATGCGCATGACCAGCACCACCAGCAAACCGGAGAACAGATAAGCCAGAAGAACCGCCGGCCCCGCCGCCGCAATGGCATGCCCCGAGCCGACGAACAATCCGGCGCCGATAATCCCGGCGATGGACAGCATGGTGACGTGACGAGGCTTGAAGCCCTGCGCCAATTGGCTACTCGAATCCATGGAGTTCGGGCTGATCATTGGTTTTTTTATTCTCTGCTGATCGACATTCAAGCGAGTTGACTGGGCAAACGAGCACGATCGTTGCCTGCTGAACCTCGAAAGAAGCCCGTTCAACCGCCGCAGTTCTTATCAACCCCATGATCTGATGGGGTTATTTTGATGTGAAGACACGTCACCTTACCCGGCCTGCCGGACGACTCAATAGCCTGATTGCGCCATGATTGTGTCTGATATCGACATGCAAAGACCGAACAGTCGAGATCGACACCAATCAGTCAGCAAGAAGTCGCAGAATAGTTCGCGGGTTCGTTGTCCCTTGTTCCAACAATCAGCCAAACGCAATACGCAGATGTTTGATCACTTCTTCAATGGAAGGGCCTTGCGCCTGCGGTGGTATCGGGTTTTCACCAAACTCCCGCCAGACGAACAACGTCAGCTCTGCACCGTCAGTCGCTGACGCGGCACCTTCAGCGTGGGCAAACGTTTCGAGGAGCCGATATCGCGTGTCCTGCCAGAACAGCGCTTCGACCCAGTGATAAACCGGAATGAAATGGAAGTGGATCGGTAAACCCGGCTGATGCCCGTAGCGACCAATGTAGAGGTGTTTTGGCTTGAGTTGTCGCTCAATGACTTGCTGGGTTTTGGCAAGCAAACCGCCCAATTCGGCCAAGGCATCGGAGGACAACTCGGCCAGCGATGTGGTTTCGACCTTTGTCCCCAGCATCAGATAGCCGGGAAGCGTGTTCGCCAGATGGTGATTGATGATCCAGTGTTCGGTTTCATGAATGATGAAATTCGGGGCAATTTCCATGTGCCGGAGGTCCTGAAGCAATTGAGGTGCCAGCGTAACAAAGGCTGCTTTACGATGCCTGCTGCGTAGTTTGTCGCGTGTTCGAGGAAACGCCCGTAACGAATGGGACTTGTGGTTAGATATCCAGTCTCCGCTTGAGGCCGAGTGGAAAGATTTCAAGGGGCAGAACGTATTTGGAAATCAGATTCTGTTCACTTACAGCATGTATTTCAGGAACGCCAATAGCGCATTGCAAGAGTAGAAACCATTCAGACATATGACATGTCTGTCGCGGAATCCAAAGGACCGTAACAATGAACAATCATTTTCGCCGTAATACCCCTCCCAACGAAGATTATCCAGTTACCAGGCTTCCCACTCGTGCATACGCCCGCTTCGATCACCTCGAGGTCATCTCGGATACCAACTCTGTCCTGCTGGCATTCGACTTGGTCGATGGAGAATGGCTGGACCAGGAAGGACAAAAAAACCCGTTACTCAATGTCGAGCAACCCAACGAGGTTGCAAAGGCGTGGAGTAACTGGAAACAACTTCCTTTGCACCAAGCCCCCAATCCGTTCGAAGCCATGCCAATGTATCGGCTGGAATTCGAACTGTCTGACGGACGTGGATTTTTTGGATTACCACCACTCCCCTCGACAAATGATCTACGCGCCCTACGCAACGCGGCGGGAGATATTGAGAGGCTGTGGTTTGAGCTGGAAATTTACAATCAGCGCGGACAGGGACTCGAAGTGGCACAGCTTTATCCCGGACTCTTCGCTAACCCCGTCCAAGTATATATAAAGGGAAAAATGCCAAAGGCGCGAAAGAGTAAATCCCTGTCCACCGTTTTTTCCCTGAACCGTCTGCCGACCATCTCCACGGGCCAGTTGGAAATTGAGCTTTCCAACGCCACTGCCGATCTTTTAGCGGTGTATGACGTGGGGCAAGGCAATGCAAATGCGCTGATGTCGACTGAACATTTCTCTGCTGGGTTACCGACACACTATTACGACCTTGGCGCTGGCGTTTACAGAAACAAGCACACAACGCCTCACCCGCTAGCGTTTTGTTTCACCCAATCGCCGTCGATCATACTTTCCCATTGGGACGCCGATCATTGGGCTGGAGCCTACGCGCTTAACATCAACAACAATTATCCCGCGCTCAAGCGCAAGTGGATTGCACCACTTCAAGAGGTCGGTCCTCTGCACATCGCGTTTGCCCACGACGTCATCAATAACGGTGGAGAATTTCTCATCTACTCCCCGCTTCCCGGGCAGATCGGTAACGCCAAGCTATCGAAACAACGGCGTATCAGATTTATGTGCGGTCAAGGCAGAGACCGCAATGGCACCGGGATCGTCATGGCAGTGGAAGAGCCTGACAATATCCCTGCAAGAAGCTGGCTGCTTACTGGTGATTGCGACTATCTGCACTTCGTTAAACAACTGAGCCCGTTACCACCCGTGGGTATGGTTGCACCGCATCATGGCGCCGATCTGGACAGCAAGAGCCCCATCCCCAAACCACCAAGCAACGTGAATTACAAGCGGCTGGCATACTCGTTCGGCCCGGGAAACAAACACGGCAAAGCGGCAGTCCGGCATCCGACATCGCAAGGTGTGACACTTCACAACCATGCGGACTGGGATCACTATTTCTGGAGTTTGATAACTCCCGGCGACCGTATTCCCAGAGGCGATATTTTGGCGACCTGTGAGCATACAATCGTAACTGCGCGCGGCGGTGCATTGATCGGGTGGGATTCTCCCCCCGGAGCTCTAAGCGCGCCATGCCACGGCACCGCAATCCAATGTTCCGCACCGCTCATCCAGAGCTAGCGGAGCCAACGTCCTTTCCCTGGATGACCTGTAGAACGGAAGGCGAGTATGCATACGCATTGACAGTAAGACTGACAGTCTCGCCTTCGGAGCTGCTCCTCCAGGAATTTATTCCGTTGAAGTCCTGCTGTGCACCAGCATGACGATAATCGAACCCCAACTATTTCTCTGCTGTTGATCTGTCATAAACATCAGATCTTGAGACAGATGGGATTTTCAGATCTACATCTCTCCCTCCCCCATCGGCAACGCCAACACAACCCGCGCCCCACAGGGCGCATTCACCTCCGCCCACAAGCGTCCGCCATGCGCCTCAATGATCGTGCGGCAGATCGACAGCCCCATCCCCAGTCCGGTGGGTTTGGTGGTGTAGAACGCGGTGAAGACTTCTTCCGCGCGCTCGCAGGCAAATCCCGGCCCGGAGTCGCTGACGGTAATCCGCACGTTTCCACCGGCACGATCGCTGGTGATAGACAGCCGACGCTCGCCCTCCTCCATCACCGCCATGGCCTCCAAACCATTGACGATCAGGTTGAGCAGAACCTGTTGCAACTCAACCCGGTCGGCCAATACCGCCGGCAAGTCGCTGGCCAGTTGCACGGACACCACGACCCCATATCGAGTCGCCTCACTGCGCGTAAACCCGACCATCTCATCCACCACCGCATTGAGATCCAGCGCATGCCGTTGCGGTGGTGTCTTGCGGATCAGCGCGCGGATGCGACCGAGCACGTCGGCTGCGCGGTTGCCATCGTTGATGATGCGCTTGAGCCCCAGTTCGACTTCATCGGTGTTCGGCGGTTGTGCGCCGAGCCAGCGCAACGCGGCGTTGGCATTGGTCACGGTGGCGGCGATCGGCTGGTTGACTTCGTGAGCGATGGACGCCGCCAGCTGGCCCATGGTCGCCACGCGGTTGGCGTGGGCCAATTCCGCTTGCACCTCGCGATACCGGCGTTCGCCTTCGCGCACTTGTTCTTCCGCCTGTTTGCGTTCGCTTAAATCAAGCACGAATGCCACGCCCTGCTGCTGACTGGCTTCGAACGCGGCCAGACCGACAATCACTGGCATCCGACTGCCGTCCTTGCGGATGTATTCCTTCTCGAACGGCTGGGCGCGCCCGGTGCGGATCGCCGTCGCCAGCGCCGCTTCGCTTTCGGCGCGTCGTGCCGGCGGGGTCATGTCGCGCCAATGCACGTTTCCCGAGAGCAGATCATCGCGTTGGTAACCGACCATGCGCAGGAAAGCGTCATTGGCCTCGATGATTTCTCCTTCGACACTCCAGACAATGATGCCGATGATGTTGGCGTCGACCAGCCGGCGAATCTTTGCTTCACGCTCGGCGACGTCGCGATACAGCCGCGCGTTGTCCAGCGAGATTGCCGCTTGTGAAGCGACCAGCCGCAAAACGGCAATGCGCGCCGGGCTGAACACGCCGGCCGACAGATTGTTTTCCAGGTACAGCGCCCCAGCGACCCGACCTTGATTCATCAATGGCAGGCACAGGATCGAGCGGGCACCGTGCTGTTGCATGTACGGATCAGCGGCGAATGCCGGATCGGCGACGGCATCGTCCAGACATAGGGTTTCGCCGGTGCGCAGGGTCTGGTAGAGCACCGATTCGGCCAGCGCGGTTGCGTTGATCGGCTCATTGCAGAGTAATGTGCTGCTGTCGCCAATGCGGGTTCGCGCGGCGATATACGGCGTCTCGCCTTCGGTGAGAATCAGCACACCCTGCTCGGCGCCGGCCTGTTCGATGGCGGTGCGCATGACCGTTTCAATCAACCGGTCGAGAACAATTTCGCCAGACACGGCCTGGGACACCTTGAGCACTGTGGCCAGATCCAGATGCTCAACGGCGGTGATGATGGTCGCAGTCGCGCTCGGCGGCGCGTCTTCCTGGCGCAGAAAACGGTGCCGCCGCTCCAGTTGCCGCACCTTGCCATCGGCGCCCCAACGCAAGTAACCGTAGCGCGCGTCTTGCAGGTAGACGCGGGCGATTTTCGCCAGACCGCGAGCACCGTAGAAACGCGCCGCCAGTTCATTGGCCAAAGCCTCGATGTGAACGAAACCGCTATCCACCGCCAATTGAATCGCTCGCTCGTACAGCAACTCTGCCTCGATCATTTGCCCCGCAACCCGCGCGATTTCGGCGCCGACCAGCGCTACATGACTGGCGAAGGTTTCGGCACACTGTTGTGCCCAGATTTGCAGTTGATCGTGGTGCTCTGCCAAGCGTTGCAGTGGATCGGTATCGGCGTCGCCGTGAACAGCCAACGTCAGCGCTGCGTAGAAGTGGTATTCGGCCTCCTCGAAAAACGAAGAAATTACCCACATCAATTCCCGGGCCTGGGCCGCGCATTCAGCGGCCGCCGCGTAATCCCCGGCCAGATAGCGCGCCTGCAACTTGCGCACCCAGTATTTGCCCCGGGCCAACGCCAGATCAGGCGCAGCGAGGTTCGTCTCGAAGCGCGTTTCATCAAATTGTTCATCGTTGAAACAGCCAAATTCCACAGTCTGCCCGCGCAGCATGCGGATCAATGCTCGTTGGCAACTCATGAAGCTCACCACCAACCCGAAGCGGATTTTCTGCGCGTAGGCCAGCCCCGCCTCGGCCTGAACCTGCACCTCCGCCAGCGGCTCGCCAATAAACAGCAGGTCAGAAATCAGGCTGTTGCCGGCATAGGCCGCGTAGGGCAAATCGCCGATGCGGTTCGCGGCGCTGAGTGCACGGCGCAGCAATTCGCGGCACTCGCGCACCGGGCGCATCCAGCGCACCACGAAGATCGAGAAGCACAGATAAGTGCTCGCCTCGTAGCGTGTCAGGCCGCGGCGGTCGACCAGATCACACCCCAAACGGCCAAAGTGGTAGCCAGCGGCATAGTCACCGAAGCGCCGCCCGGCGACACGGGCAACGTTGGCGTAGAGCACGCAAGAGGCATCGCAATTGCCATGTTGCAGGCTCAGGCTGACGGCTTTGCAAATGGTCAGGCAGGCAAGGTTGGCATCCGACTGCAACGCCGGTGCGAACAGCTTGCTCAACGCATCCAGCGTCACCAGTGAGGCCGGATCCTCCATCAACGGCAGGTCGATCAGTTGTTCTATGCTGCGCTCACCCAGTTGCACCCAGATCTGCTGGTATTCCCGGCGCACTTGCTGATCGTCCGGATGTGCCGTCCAGTCGATGCCAACCTGGCGCAGATAGGCCAGGCAGACGGCAACCGCGCGGTCGCTGCGATCGAGCAAAAGGTAGACATCCATGTGCAGACACGTCACCGCGGCGCGCTCCACTGTGGTTGCCGCGCGCTCGGCCAGAACCTGCAGTCGGGCGTCGGCCAGCGCCAATTGTCCGGTAAGAAATTCGCACTCGGCGCGGTTCAGCTCCAGGGCAAACGCCAACTCATGGCGGCTGTCATAGCCTTGTTCACCAAGCACCGTCGCGCCCGCGCCCAAATAGGTCAACGCGGAGGTGTAAGCGGTCGAAGCCTTGGCACGCTGACCGGCGAGCAGGTTGAATTCGGCCAACTGCTCACGCTCGGACCGGGCGCTGATCAGGCTGGCGCCGCGATTGAGCTGGCCGACGATTTCAAAGATTGCCTCTTCGCGGCCCTCGCCCGGCGTTTGCAGCGCCAACAGCCGGCCGATGCGCAAATGCGTCTGCGCACGCTCGGCTTCGGCAATCAGCGAGTAAGCCGCCTCGTGCACACGGTCGTGTGCAAACGCACAGGCGCCGTCCAGCCGTTCAACCAGATCCTGGCGCACCGCCGGCCACAGCGCCGCGTGCACGCGAGCCGTGGACAGATCGAGGACAGTGGCCAGCGTGTCGATCCGCGCGACGTTCCCCAGGCACGCCAGTTGTTGCAGGGCCTGGCGGGTTTCCAACGGCAAACGCGCCAGCTTGCCGACCATCAGATCGACAACGTTGTCGGTGTAACCTTTGCCGTTGATCAACTCCAGATCCCAGCGCCAACGGCTGAATTGATGGTCGTAAATCAGCAGTTCTTCCTCGGCGAGAGCCTGGAGAAACTGGATAACGAAAAACGGATTGCCGCCGGTCTTGTCCAGTACCAGCCGCGCCAGAGTGACGATGCTCGCGGGTGGGCAGCGCAAGGATTCGGCGATCAGTTGTTCGATGTGCACACCGGCGAGCGGGGTCAGGCGAATCTCGTTGATGTGCGCGCCGGCACTACGAATGGCTTTGAGTTTGCTGCTGAGCGGATGGTCGGCATCGACCTCGTTATTGCGGTAGGCGCCAACCAGCAGCAGATAGCCAACCTCCGCGCGGGTCAGCAGATCTTCGAGCAGATCCAGTGTCGCCGCATCCAGCCATTGCAGGTCATCGAGGAACAGCGCTAACGGGTGTTCAGGTCGGGCGAAGACGCTGATAAAGCGCTGTAGCACCCGCATGAACCGCTGCTGAGCTTGTTGCGGTTCAAGTTCCGGCACCGGTGGCGGCTCGCCGATAATCAGTTTCAATTCGGGGATCAGTTCGGTCATCAGCCGCGCGTTCGGTGACAGTGCCTGCAACAGCGCCGCGCGCCATTCAACGAGCACTTCGCGGCGCTTGCCCAGCAGCGTGCGCACCAGTCCTTGAAAGGCCTGAACCAGCGTCGCATAGGGAATATCGCGCTTGTACTGGTCGAACTTGCCGGAGGCGAACAGCCCCCGCGACGGCACCAGCACTTTATGCAACTCGCTGACCACCGAGGACTTGCCGATGCCGGAATAACCGGAGACCAGCACCATTTTCGGCGATTGGGTTTGTACCACGTGGGCGAACGCATCGATCAGCGTTTGCACTTCGCGCTCGCGACCGTAGAGCTTTTCCGGGATCAGCAGGCGATCGATGGCGCCCTGCTCGTTCAGCGTGAATGTCTCGATGTGCCGGGCGCGGCGCCAGTCGTCCAGGCAACGGCGCAGGTCATGCTCGACACCGGCAGCGGTTTGATAGCGCTCTTCAGCGGTCTTGGCGAGCAACTTCATGACCACCCGCGAGAGCATCACCGGCACGGTGGCCACTCGTTGACAGGCCGGCATCGGCAACCGCGCGATATGGCAATGCACCCACTCCATCGGGTCATTGGCGCTGAACGGCAGCGAGCCGGTGAGCATTTGATAAAGGGTCACGCCAAAGGCATACAGATCACTGCGCGAATCGATCGAGCGATTCATCCGCCCGGTTTGTTCTGGCGCCATGTAGGCCAGGGTGCCGGCGATGGTTTCCGGTGGCTCCGGCGCCTGCCGTTCACGGGGCAGACGTGAGGCGAGACCGAAGCCGGTCAGCCGTGCCTGGCCGTCGCTGCAATTGACCAGAATGTGTTGCGGCTTGAGGTCTTTGTGCACCAGACCGCACTGGTGCAGCCGGCCCAGCGCCACGGCGATATTGATTGCCAGCAGCAGGCCGGTCTCGGTGTCCAGCGGAGCGGTCAGCAAGCGCGACAGCGGCTCACCGCCGGGGTCGTCGAACACCAGGCATGTCGTTGCGCCTGCGCGTTCAAGGACTCGCGGTTGCAGCGCCCATTCAGCGTTGAGATAGTCCTTGAGGCTGTATTCATGCGCCAGGCGATCAAGGGTCGCAGGCAGCGGCTGAGCGAGGGCCGGGCGCATCACCAGAACACTGTGACTGCTCTCCCTCTGGTCGCGTTCGCGAGCAAACACCCGTTCGCCGTCGTCCCACAACATCTGCTTTTTGCTGGCCATCTGTGTCGACACCGTCAATGGGTTGCTGCTCAACCGTTGCGGCGCGCGGGCTCGATGCCCAGGGTTTCGGCTATACGCACCAGATCCGCCACTGAGCGGGCTGACAGTTTTTTCATCACCTGGCCGCGATGGACTTTCACCGTCACTTCGCTGAGGTTGAGCTGCGCCGCGATCTGCTTGTTCATCAGCCCACCGATGACGAAGCTGAGCACCTCGCGCTCACGCACGGTCAGCGTCTCGTAGGCCAGGCGCATAACCGCGCCAGATTGCTCGGCAATCAACCGCGCACTGTCCCGGGCCAGCGCGCTGGCCACGGCGTCGAGCATGTCCTGATCGCGAAACGGCTTGGCGAGAAAGTCCACTGCACCGGCCTTCATCGCCTTGACGGTCATGGCGATATCGCCATGACCGGTCATGAATACGATGGGAATGCGCACGCCGGTCTTTTCCATCTGCTCCTGAAAGGTCAGGCCGCTTTCACCCCGCAGGCGCACATCGAGCACCAGACAACCGGGGACATCGCGTTTGGCCGATGCAAGAAAATCCTGGGAGGTTTCGAAGGTCTGCACCTGCAGGCCGATCGAACGCAGCAAACCGTCGAGAGCCTGACGCATGGAGGCGTCGTCGTCGACCACATAAACCACCGGTTCCCTCAGCACGGGCGGGCTTGCGCTGGGGCTGGAATGCGACCACAGAGTCATCGTGAGTCCTCGACGAGATCGCAACGCGTGCGATGTGCAGGTGAATAATCTAGTCCATGATGGCAAACGCAGCCAGATGCCAGCCAAACGGTCGCGCAGCAGGCTAGCAGTCGGCGCACGTTGCCGACAGGCCAGAAAACCCTGAATATCGGCCATGCCGTAACCGTCCCACTTCAGCCGATTGAACAGGCAGATTTCGATGCCCAGCGTTTCCCCGCAGCCCGGCACTTCAACCGCGCAATCACGCGACGTGGTTTTCATCGCCTACCCGCGAATGAGCCTGCTCGACCTCAGCGGTGCACAAACGGTGTTCTGGGCCGCGAGCAAAGCAATGTCCGAACGCAGTCAAGCGGGCTATCAACTGCACACCGCCAGCCTTGAAGGCGGGTTGGTGCACACCGTCGAAGGTTTGGCCGTCGACACCCGCGCGCTACGCGATCTGAACATGGCCACACTGGATACCCTCGTCGTCCCCGGTGCCCCGGACATCTGCCAGACCCTAGACGAGCATGGCCAACTGACCGACTGGCTGCGGCGCGAGGCTGCGAGTGCGCAACGCGTGGTCTCGGTGTGCAGTGGCGCGTTCCTGCTGGCCAAGGCTGGCCTGCTCGACGGCTGTCGCGCCGCAACGCACTGGGCCATGTGCGAGACGTTGCGCGAACGCTTCCCGACGATCGAAGTGGATGCCGATGCGATTTTCATCCAGCAAGGGGCGGTGTGGACATCGGCGGGCGTCACGGCCGGTATCGATCTGGCGCTGGCGCTGGTCGAGGCGGATGCCGGCCGCGAAGTGGCCTTGCAGGTCGCCCGCGAACTGGTCGTGTACCTCAAACGCCCCGGTGGTCAGGCGCAATACAGCACGTTGCTGCAAGCGCAGGTGCAGGACAGCCCGTTGTTCGACCCGCTGCACCTGTGGCTGATGGACAACCTCGGCGATCCCAGACTGAGTGTGGAGCGTCTCGCCGAGCAGGCCAGAATGAGCCTGCGCAATTTCACCCGGGTCTACAAACAGAACACCGGCCGCACGCCATCCAAAGCCATCGAACTGTTCCGCCTCGAAGCGGCCAAGCGTCTGCTGGAAAACTCGGCGCACAACATCGACAAGGTCGCGCGTCTCTGCGGTTTCGGTGATGAAGAGCGTCTGCGCGCCTGCTTCCAGCGTCACCTGTCGATTTCTCCGCGTGATTACCGTAGTCGCTTCACTCGTGAAGGCTGATCGCCGGAAGCGCTGACTATCAAAGGGTCTCGACGCGCTATACCTAGGTATAGTTTTGCGCCAGCGCGGACGGCGTATGGTGCAAGAACGACAGGAGTCGTCACGCTTGCCCATCCGGTCAGGGAGCCCTATGCACAACACGGTTGTCATTGCAGTGGTTGACGACGACGAGGCCATTCGCAGTGCGCTGGAAAGCTTGTTGCGCGCCAGCGGTTATCGGGTGCTCAGCTATCCGGGCGCCCAGGCGTTCCTTGACTCAGAAGGCCCGGCACAGACGCATTGCCTGATCTCCGATATCCAGATGCCCGGCATCAGCGGCACCCAACTTTATAAAGAGTTATGCGCGCAAGGATGGCGCATTCCGGTGATTTTCGTCACCGCCGATCCCGATGAAATGCACACCCGCGCCCCCGGCGTCATCGCTTGCCTGGCCAAACCCTGCTCCCCGGAAATTCTGCTCAGTCACATCGACACGGCCCTGAACCTTGCCCGGTAGTGTGTTCGATACCTTCGTATACCTCCCTTCGACCCATGCGTAATCCACGCACACCGATGGACAACTGCGCCCGCGCCTCCCACGCCATAGCATTGCTTTCGACAGCGGGCGATTAAGTGCCATGCAGTACGGCAAGCAGTTTGCGGCGGCCAGTGATCGTCACGCCAAGGTCGAAACGACCCGGGTTTATTCATCCATCAGCGTCAGGGAGCACATTATGAAACAGCAATTATTGGTGATCGGTGCAGGGTTCGGTGGGCTATGGAGCACGTTGAGCGCCGCGCGTTTGCTGGATATGCATGACCGCAACGATGTGGAAATCACACTGCTCGCCCCGCAAGCCGAACTGCGCATCCGTCCGCGTTTCTACGAACCCGATGTGCACAGCATGTACGCGCCGCTGGATGCACTGTTCGCTGCCGTCGGTGTGCGTTTCGTCAAAGGCACCGCCGAGAGCATCGACGGCCAGGCACGTCGCGTTGGTTATCGTGATGAAAGCGGTCGTCCGGGTGAGCTTTCTTACGATCGACTGGTGCTGGCCAGCGGCAGCCAACTGGCCCGTCCGCCGGTGCCGGGGCTGAAAGAGCATGCGTTCGACGTAGACCAGATCGAATCGTCGGCGCGCCTGGAACGCCACCTCCATTCGCTGGCCAGTCAACCGGTCAGCAAGGCCCGCAATACCGTGGTCATCGCCGGGGGTGGCTTCACCGGTATCGAAACCGCGACCGAAATGCCGAGCCGTCTGCGCGCCATTCTCGGTGACGATCAAGACGTCCGGGTGATCATCGTCGACCGCAGCAAAGACATCGCTGCAACCATGGGCGACGGCATTCGCCCGTCCATCATCGAAGCATCAAAAGAACTGGGCATCGAATGGATCGTCGACGCCAGCGTTGCCGCCGTGGATGCCAACGGCGTCACCCTCGCCGACGGCCGCCACATCGAGAGCAACACGGTGATCTGGACCGTGGGTTTCCGCGCCAGCCCGCTGACTGAACAGCTCAATGCCGAGCGCGATGGCCAGGGTCGTCTGCACGTCGACGGCAACCTCAAAGTGCAAGGCCTTGAACACGTGTTCGCCGCCGGTGATGTCGCCCGCGCCGCCACCGACGACGTCGGTAATTTTTCGGTGATGTCCTGCCAGCACGCGATCAGCCTCGGCCGTCACGCCGGCAACAACGCCGTCGCCGATCTGCTCGGCGTGGCACCGACCACCTACCGTCAGCCGAAATACGTGACCTGCCTCGACCTGGGCGCCTGGGGCGCGGTGTACACCGAGGGCTGGGATCGCCAGCTGAAACTGGTGAAAGACGAAGCCAAGGAACTGAAGACGCAAATCAACAGCGTATGGATCTACCCGCCGGTCGCCGAGCGTAGCGCCGCTCTGGCCGCTGCCGACCCTGCGATTCCCGTGGCCTGATCTGCCCCGAGCGCCCAAGAACCGATGTCTTGCCTGATAAAAAGGAGAACACCATGACCATGCATCTGGATTCCTTCACCGCCAACAGCGCCACCCTGCAAACCCCGACCGAAGAGCTGGTGCCGTCGCGCTACGCGCTGCGCCTCGGTGACATCGACGTGATGGTAATCAGCGACGGCGTTCTGCCGCTGCCGACCCAGACCATGTCGACCAACGCCGATCCCGCCGACCGCGCTGAGTGGTTCAAAGAGATGCATCTGGGCCCCGACGCGTTCGACTGGGCACTCAATGTGCTGGTGATACGCAGCGGCGAGCAGGTCATCCTCGTCGACGCCGGACTTGGCGGCCAGTTCCCCGGCTTCCCCCGCGCCGGGCAGTTTCCCAAACGCCTCGCGGCGGCCGGCATCGACCTCGCAGACGTCACCGATATCGTCATCACCCACATGCACATGGACCACATCGGCGGACTGCTCGTCGACACGGTGAAAAACCGCTTGCGCGACGACGTGCGCATCCACGTCACCGCCACCGAAGTCGATTTCTGGACCTCGCCGGACTTCACCAGCACCGACATGCCCGCGCCGGTGCCGGACGTGCTGCGCTCGACCGCCAATGCGTTCATCCAGCAGTACCAAAGCAAGCTGCGCATCTTCGAAGACGCGTTCGAAGTCGCCCCCGGCGTAGTCGCCAAAATCACCGGTGGCCACACCCCGGGCCACTGCGTGGTCTACGTGACCTCCGGCGCCGAACGTCTGACTTTCGCCGGCGACGCCCTGTTCCCGGTGGCCTTCGACCACCCGGACTGGCACAACGGCTTCGAGCACGACCCGGATGAAGCGGTCCGCGTGCGCGTGCGCCTGCTGCAGGAAGCCGCCGCCAGTGGCGAACTGTTTGTCGCCACGCACCTGCCCTTCCCGTCGGTCGGCCGCGTTGCCGTCAATGGCGAGGCGTTCCGCTGGATTCCGGCAATCTGGGATTACTGATTGAGCTAGCGCCACACCGCTTCGCCCGGCCTTGGTCGGGCGAAGTTGTTTTCGCCTGTTACAGATCCGTTCCGGGACAACCGCTACCTTTCCTCTTTTACATGGAACGACGGTCGATCCTTGTTCTCTACCGCTGAACCTACAGCGGAGGGATTGACCATGATTGCCCCTGAAACCGGTATGAAACCGGGTGAGCGCTATCGCATTGAAAGCGTCGAGCGCGCGCCGCAATTTCCTGGATTTTTTCTCGACGGCAAGTATTACCTGGGCCCCGAGTTGCAGACGGCCGTCGGCTGGCTCGAAGGGCAGAATTTCCTGTATGACCAACTCGATCCCAATGGCGAACCGGTTTATCCGGACAGAATCGTCGGCACGATCACCGCGCGGACACTGGAACTCTCAGATGGCCTGCGTATGAGCATCGAGGAAATACCGTTTCAGGCAGAAGCCGTTGCGCCATTCCAGGCGCCTGACGAAGTGATCATGGAAACCCGACCACTGGCGTTACCTCAGCGGCGTACAGCCACTGGTTTTCGACAGCCAATGCAACCTTCGGCGCTCCTGGTTGCAGGCGCTGCACTGCTGGTTGGCCTGTGCCTGTTGGCGATCAATCGTTCTGGCCGTCGAGTCAAATAGGCTTTGCGCGATCTGGGCGGTGAGCGCTTTTCGTCACGGCCCACGATCAAAAGCTGATCACAGCGCTTGCCTCGCGCATAAAGATTTCCACGGTTTTCGGACCGATGCCGTCGAACTCCGCCAGGCGTTTCTCAAACGCCGGACGATCAGCGCTGGCCTCGACCATATGGCTGATCTTGCCCGCGTACTCGTCGTTTAACCTGCGTGCCAAGGCGTGCAGCCGTACGGCGGTGGTCTCGTCGTAACGCACGTAATGCGCCTCCCCGAGCATCGCAACCAGCTCACGATGGCTGCACGCAGCGAGTTTGCGCGGAGTATCGCGCCCGTGTTTATCGGCAATCACCCGATAGGCTTCGGCGGCGATTTCGGCCTGTATCCGCTTGCCCATCAGAAAACTGGCAAGTAACCATTTGAACAGGCCGCCGTCATCGTTGTGCTGGAGGTGAATGTTCAAATCCCTGGCGCTGATCGTCTTGTTCACCGAGTACCTCCGGGGTGAAATCGTGAGGATTTTTCATGCTCTGTCTGCGTGGCAGAGGCTTGATCTTTAGGTCACCGCCGGTTCCAACCGTTCAAAGCAAAACAATTGTCAGCAGCCTGAAACAAACCCCGAAAATCCTTTGAATTTTTTTCGTCGGCAAAACTCATTTGCGTATGAGCGTAAGGAGGAACGCATGAGCAACGTCGACATCTTCGTCATCGAATACAAACTTCACGGCCAGCCAAAATCGTTCGTCATCCGCGCAAAAACCATGCGCAACACTGACGCATGGCATTGGGCGAGTTGCGATGCCGGCATCGCGCCGATTCCCAAACCCGGCAAGCCACCGTTGAAAGTCATCTCCAAACCCCAGGCCGAGCGTTTCGGCATCACCGAGGTGAAATGGCGCGAAACGGCAACGGTGGACTGGATGGAGGCTTAGTCGTGCTCAAACAGATAGGCAACACGCTGATCCGCCGAGACCACCGCGCGAGTTGCCATTGCGGCGCCGTCATTCTCGAAATCCACCTGCCCGAAGGCCTGCCCACGCCCCACCGCTGCGACTGCTCGTTCTGCAAACGCCGAGGCGCAATTGTCGCCGCAGTGCCGGCGGCTGACCTGAAAGTGATCCGCGGTAAGTCTGCGTTGTTGAAGTACAGCTTTGGCCAGCAAGTGGCAGAGCACTTCTTCTGCGGGAATTGCGGCATTTACACCCATCACCGACGTAGTACCAATCCGCATGAGTTTGGTTTCAATGTGGGGTGTCTTGAAGGGGTTAATCCTTACGATCTGGGTGAGGTGCCGGTGGCGGATGGAGGGGCTTGGCAGTCGCCGTGAGATTCCTGTGGTTAATGTGACTGAGTTAAGCTCATTTGATTGAGGGGTGAGTTTCATCTCCTCCGAGCAGAGCGAATCGCCTGGCCCGATAGTCTGACTTCAGGAAGTTTATGACCTCAAAATTGGCAATCTCGAATCTTTTAGGGCCTTGGCACGGGGATGTCCATACCGGGCTGATGCAACGCTGCCAGGAGTCATGGGATACACCGCTAATGCATTTGAGCGATCTGATGGTCGCTACTTTCTTGAATCAGAATATCGCTCCCGAACAGCTGTTGATCGAGGCAAAAGAGCGCATCGAAGTTCGCGAAAGAGATGGCTCCGAGTACTTCGACGGCCAGCTTCTCGAAGCGATAGAAAATGTGAGGTCTCGGGGGCTGGATTTTTCTGGAGTTTGATATGGGGTTCTCCTCCACGCTTTGGGCTTGGTACGGCCAGAATGAGTACAAGCAGGTTCTTGCCGCGTGCGAAGTAATCGAAGCGCTTGGGTTTCTCGCCCAACCCTCGGACATACAGCAGGCAACTATCCCGGATTGCCCCGCCTGTGAAGTCTGGTCCGAGATGATTCTTCCGATAGAGAAGGTACTTTCAATCTGCGGCAGCGGGCTACCGGAGGACGTGAAGAGCCGGCTGGAAGACATTTGGCAGCGATGCAATAGCCTTACCGAGGCCGCATTTCATTGCCATGATCGCCTGATCTTTGAGCATGAAGAATGGATGCCCATCAGGACACGCGCCAACGAGTTGATGGCTTTAATGGATTCGACGGAAATCCATCCATTGCTGGATGACTTGCTATTGGACTGTAAAAAGTTGCTCTCGGAATAATTCGCTGAGTCGTTCACGCTTGCCAAAACGGTTTTACGTTTCAACAGTTGAGTGAATGCGCAGCACCGCCGACCTGAATGAGCGGCACGTCGGCGGTGCTGCGCAGAACGGTTACTGCACTCGCAGTTCCAGCAGTTCACCCCCCTCTTTGTTCAGACGCTGCAGATATGAACCGGCGTCGAGCAACTGATAAGGAAAGTAAAGACCTGCCGGAGTCGGCGGTTGACCATCCAGCCCAAGCAATCGCTCCAGCAGCATGGCGACGCTCAGCCCCGTAAGTGCCGCGGCGCCTGCCGGGTGAACGAGGGCATGCCGGGTGTGCAACGATCGCCCTTGATGATCCTCACCGACCATTTCGATGAGGATCTCGGTCGACATCGGCCGACCCGCGCGTCGCGAAGAACTGACCCCGCTGGCGAGATTGAACTGCACATTCGCCGCATCGGTGGCCGCCGCCAGCCCAGTGACATCAATCGACGAGAAACCGCTGGCTTGCATCGGCGTACCGTCCAGCGCATGGAAGCTGACGTTCTTTTCCGACCCTTCGCGCCAGATGTAATCCCCCTCGCGCCGAGTCAGGGCGGCGGGCAGCATTTTGTTCAGGTGTTCAAAATCCTTGGCCACCGTGGGTCCGCCGCCGTCCTCCTCGTCGACCAACGCATCGATGCGAATATCGCGCACCCGGGCAAAGGCCTCGGCAAGGTGCAGCGCCGTCACCGTCGTTGCACCCACCATCCATTCGTAACCCAGCACGATGGCGGATGCGTCAGGGCGATGGATGTAACTGGCGATTTGCGGCGCAATCTCGAAAATGCCGGACGAAATACTCAGGTGCGGCACCTTGCGCTGCTGCGCGAAACGCAACCCGGCAAGAGAATGATCCATATAGAAAACCGCCACGGCGCTGATCGGGCGATTGTCCAATCCCAGGTCATCTGCCGCAGGATCAATGACCACCCCCTGCGCCCCGCCCATTTCCTCGGCGGCTTGTTGAGCTTTGGCCAGGTCGCGACCGCCGATCAGCAACGGGACGTCGGGATGGGCGGCGCGCAACGCTTCGGCAGAACGATGGCCGATGGCGCCGGAGCCGCCCAGAAACAAAATCGGATGAACTGACATGGGTATCCTTCCTCGTCTTTTTGGGTTGCAACCTAGTGTTGGTGCGCGCGCGGGCGTGAGGGTTCCAGGCCATTGTCTGAGCTGGAGGGCGGGCCGACGAATGTCATCTTGAACGGAGTGTGGATGAGGCGTGTTTAGGTGTTTTTCGTAGCTGTTTAAAAGACACGTCGCGTTACCGGCTCAAGGCTACAACGTCTTGCGCCGTTGCCTACGACTACGCCAGAATCCGCCGGCTTGTGCGTCTGGGATGCAGGTTTTATCGTTTCCGGGTCACTGAACAACAGTGATGGGGTTTGGTAGCCCGCTTCCATATGACGCATAACGTCACCGTACGCAGATGCTTTTTCAGCATTTGTCTTATGGTGGCCATGCGCAGGGCGTCCTCGGGCGCGCCGGATTTTCCATATGGGCCGGTCTACCAACCTTCGTATGGCCACCACCTTTCGTTTGGTAGCGAAGGTGATGGCTCCTTAAGTCCCATATGGAGCTTCATCTATGTTCAAACCAACGCCGAATCCACCAGAAACCGATCCAGTTTCACCCTACAAATTCCCGGACTCCCGAACCCTCAACGACGCAGCCGAACGCGCCCTTGACTACTACCTAACGCCAACCCAGCGCATCATGGGCAGCGACCAGAAACACGCCCCCATGTTTCTAGCCAACGCCGACTACGACAGCGAGTCCCTGCTCGTCAACGCCAGCGAGTCCCTAAGCTCAGCCACCGAAATGCTCTGCAACTTCGCCGCCCTCCTGGACCCAGGCCACCGCAAAACTGCGCTGGGGATTGCGCAAGTGGTAATGCTGGGGGAACTGGCGGTGAATCAAGCACTGGATAAAGTTGTGCCGGTGGATTAAAAGTTTTTTCCCTTTTCAACTTCGGGACAGCAACTTCGGGGACAGAACCAATTTAAAAACGTGGTTTGCCCCCTATTGCTCCCTATTGCTCCACAAAGGAATTTTATTGTCAAGCTGGGCCTTAAGACTGGAGACGATTGTATCTACGCAATCTAGGGACTCATCCAAGTACCCAGTTCGAATATCAAGCCTTCCAAATGGATCTTTTTTAATGTTAACAGTAGATCTTAATATACTATCGACTTCCGAGCCAGATTGTTCTGCACATTCACCATTTGCATGAACAAGAATATTTCTCACCTTGCGAAGTGTATGAATTTTCCCAATGAGTCCTTTATCAAATTGCAATTCCATCCTCGCGATTATTTCTAACGACTCGCTCAGATATAAGTTTTTTGACATAACCTCATTTAACTGCCGACCAATATAGCGAGCAACTGTTGATAATAGATACTCTAACGCGCTGTATGTTGATATCAATATTGCGTTTGACAAAATCCTCTGGTGCTGCCCGTAATGCTCGTAAATCGTCTGCCTATTTATCTCTTGAAGGCAGTAAAGATCTCTTTCATCTAACTCGCCAGGGTTATACTTAAAGGTCTTATTCCCTGCCTCTAACCTTGTTGACTCCAAAAGTGCTGGTATCAGCTCTTTTGTTTTCTTTACGCTTTCAAAGTATTGCTTTGAGACGCAGTCAACCAGAAACGCTGCTACTTTAAAAATCTCCTGTTTTTTTGATCGCCTATTTGCATTTTTTCTTTTTGCTTAGAATTTCTTTTTTTTCGACTCAACTCGCTCTCCCTTTCAATGAACTCCCTAAGGCCAAAAAATTAAAATGGCTACTTTGGAAAGTAGTGTTAAAAAATTCGGCCGTACTTGGCGCATCATAAGAGTACGCTTCGGGATTAAAATCTTAACTTTCAGATCACATTTTCTTACTCAAATCTCGATGGATAGCATACTAAAAGATTGCATCTGCTGGACTGTAGGTTCAGGTGAACCAGGTTTTTTCAACGAAATAGATCAAAAAAGTTCGTCGCGAAGGTCTGCTTCTGTCCGAACTCAGTCATTCGCGAACAGCTGCTTCCAGAGCTATGATCGCAACATCCAGCTCTCAGACTTATAACGATGCCAACCCCAAAGCTTCGCCCAACCCCCGCCCCGCTCCTCAACCCCGGCGAATCCGTGGTCCTGTTCGACGGCGTGTGCAAACTCTGCAACGGCTGGGCACGTTTCCTTATCCGCCACGACCACCAACGCCGCGTGCGTCTGGCCGCCGTGCAATCGCCCGAGGGTCAGGAGCTTCTGGCATGGGCCGGTCTGCCCATCGACCAATTCGACACCATGGCCGTCATCCGTGACCGCCACTACTGGGAACGTTCCGACGCTTTTCTAGAAGTCATCCGCCAATTACCCGCCCGCTGGCAGCCATTGCGCCTGCTACGCGTATTCCCTCGCGGCCTGCGCGATTGGGCTTACGACCGCATCGCGCTGAACCGCTATCGCCTGTTCGGCAAATACGACACCTGCCTGCTGCCCACTCCAGACCACGAACAGCGCTTCCTGAAAGCAACGGCGTCTACACCAGAAAGCTGAACAACTGCACGGGTGTCATCTTCGTCACCATCATCAGCACGATGACGAACATCCCGGAAAAACCGAGCACGCCCATCCAGAACCATTTGCGGTAAACCGCTTGATATTGCTCATCAAGCCCCGCCCCCGCCTCGCTCGCACTTGTCGCCATCACATACAGCCGCTTCTGCAACAGCAACACCGGCAGCCACAGCGAGCCGACGCAGAGGAAAATGATCAACGACGTCAGCACCCACTCGGTGCTCATGGTCAAGCCTGAAAGCCGCATCAACAGATAACCGCTGATGATCTGCACAAACCCGGCCGGTGTGGTGATCCAGGTGTCGAAGCCCACGACCATGCGCGCGACGTGGGCAATCACTTGTGGATTGCGCGTGCGGCTGGCGGCAATCAGGTAGAGGTAGGAGCCCATGCCGAAACCGAACAGGAAGATTGCGGCGATGATGTGCAGGTACTTAAGGCACAGATAGAGCATGTCAGCGCTGCCCGTCCGAGAAGTTCACGGCCAGGCTCAGGTTGGCCGGGTCGTTGATCGCGGCCATGTACTCGGCGACGCTGATCTCGCCCACGCAAGGTCGGGCGCCGGGTGGCGGCACGTAGCCTTGCGCCATTTTCGTCGCCAATGCTACTGCGGCGCAGCTGGGGATTTCCGGGCCTTTGTCGTTCAGGGCGGTGAGTTGCGCGGTCATCGACAGCGGTTTGCCGTCAACGCCAAGGCCCTGCACGTCGATGTACATCGCACTTTTGCCATCGCCGAAACGCTCGAAATGCGTGCCCAGGCGATGCAGTCTACCGGCCCACAAGGCATGGTCGCGCACCAGCCCGATTTTCAGCGCCTGAGCCAGCAGACCGTTGGCGATGCCGCCGAGCTTGAGACCGGCACCTGCCTTGAAACTCAAGGTCTGCGCACCATACCGCGCGGCGAAGATATCCATGTCCGGCACATCGACGTTGGCCAGCAGCCGCATGCCCATCTGCGGCATTTTGCGCAAGGTCAGGTCCAGCCACCCCGACACTTCGTGCACCTTGCCGTTTTTCAGTTGTTTGATCGGTTTGCCGGCGTAAGCGAGTACGCCTTCAATGGTCGACAGCCCCGGCATTTTCGCCGACGAAGAAATACCATGTTCGATCGAATCGATACGCGAAAAACGCTGGCGCTGTTCATCGATGATCGCGGACGACAGCGTCGGCACCGAGCTGCAACCACTGAGGATCGCCACGCCGGCCTGCTTCGCCCGTGTGTCGAGAACGTCGATGCCATTGACGAACGTGCGGCAGTCCGCCAGATCGCAGTAGTTCACGCCAGCGTCGATGCAGCTTTCGGCGACCGCATAGGATTGCCCCTGAAACGGCCCGCCGGTATGCACGACCAACTGAATGTTCAGCGCACGCAATGCGGCTTCGAACTCTTCGCCCATGGCGTCGCCACACCAGCCTTCGCAGACGTTGCCCGATTGGCTGTTCAGGTCATCGAGTTTGCGCTGCAATTTGCGCGAGTCACGACCCGAAAGCACCAGACCGATGTCCGGCATCAGCGCCAGATGCCGGCACACAATGCTGCCGAAGTTTCCGTAACCACCGACCACCATCACCCTGAACGGCATGCAATTCTTCCCTAAATCAATCCATCAAACAGGCGTGCAGGATATAGGGCCGAACGTCAGCAAGCCATCCACTGTAGGCCTTCGCCTGCAGGGTTATGCGGTGTACCCGAGTGCGCTAGAAATTGATCTTGAACCCCAACATCGCGTCATACCCATGGCTGTCGCCATCAAAGCCCTGCCGATAGCCAGCCGAAGCGGTGAACGTGGTGCGCCGGTTGGCCTGGTAATCCACCCCCACATTGACCTCGCCCCACGTGCCCTGAATGTCCGACTCGAACGGGATGTACCCCGACTCTGAGGAAAACTCGGTTTTCGGCTGCCCCTTGAATTCATGCCAGATGCTCGGCCGGATCCAGCCATTGGTGCGCCGTGCGCTCTTGTCGACACCCTCGGTGTCCCAGTCCTTGGCGATGCGCACGCCGGCGCGGCCGATCAGTGAGTCGACATCCTTGAAACGAATTTTCGCGCCGACGTCATCACTGCTGTCCAGATCGACAGAGCTGTAGATCGCCTGCAATTGCGGCTCGATGTACCAGTCTTTGTCGACTTCGAACGGGTAGCCGTTTTCCAGCGAGGCGGTGTAGCCCCAACCACGGGTTTTCAGTTTGGCCAGGTCGTTGGGTTTGGCTTCGATGTCGAAGCGGTTGACCTGCAACACGCCGTCCAGATACCAGCCGGAGGGGCCGAAGTGCGTCCAGTAGGCGCCGACGCCGTAAGCGCGTTGGCATTGTTGCCACGACTGTTCAACGAGGAACCCGCCGTCGTGGTGATGGTGGTGCCCGTCTGGGTGCTGATCGACGCATCGACGCCGGCCGCCGGTAAACAGGTTTGCGAGACGTTGTAGGCACCCGCCGCCAAAGGCCCGCACGCGGCCTGAACGTCTGCGAGCATCGGGGTGTTGGCCATGGCGACCAGTAATGCGTTGCGAATGAAATGCGGGGCGTGCCCACCGTGAGGATGGCCGCTGGCAACGTGCATGAAAACCTCCTTGTTCAGCGTGCCTGGCGTATCCCTCACGCCTGTCGACGCCGCGCGATATTACGTTGTGATGACCGCTATAGACCTTAGTAGTTATTTCGAAAGTTGGTAATTCGCGGACCGGGAGTCGGCGCCGGCAAGTTGACGAACGGTCTGTCGAATGTTCAGATGCCGCCCAGTTTCAGGTGTCCCATGCCGCCGTGCATGGGGTGAAACGGGAAACCGGTACGTTCTTTTCGAACAAGTCCGGTGCTGCCCCCGCAACGGTATGCGCGTGATGCTTTCGATAGACCACTGTGGCCACTCGGCCATGGGAAGGTGAAAGCCTCGATACGCGCGAGCCCGGAGACCGGCCTGGAATTTCGTTTGGCAAAATCCTGCGGTGGGCGGGCATGGGCCGGTATTGGCTGTGCGCGATGCCTTCTCCTGCATGCTCTTCTGCGAAGATCCTTTTCGAGAAGACAATGATTCGACCTTTCAACACTTGTGCTCCAACCCTGTTCCTTGGCTGCCTGTTCAGTCCGCTGCTGCTGGCCGATGACGCGCCACTGGAGCTCAATCAACAAATCGTTTCTGCACCGTCAGTGGAATCCACCACCGTCGCCGACATGGCGAAGTTCGGCAGCAAAGTCGAGATTGTTACCCGCGAGCAGATCGAACGCGCCGGCCCCAGCGCCGATGTCAGCCGCGTGATGCAGATGTTTATTCCCGGCCTGTATGTCGCGCCGAAAAACGGCCCGTTCGACTACGGCACCTATTCGCTGCTCGGCGGGCGCAACGATGACACGCTGATCCTGCTCGACGGCGTGCGCCTGAACAATCGTCTGTACGGCGGTCTCTATCTGGACACCCTGCCGGCCAACGCCATCGAACGCATCGAAGTGCTCAAGGGTGGCCAGAGCCTGTTATTCGGCACCCAGGCAGTGTCGGGCGTGATCAACATCGTCACCCGCAGCCCGCAATCGCGCAAAGCCGCCGGCGAAGTGAATCTGGGCGTCGACAGCTTCGGCGGCACCAGCGAAGACGCTCGGGTCGAAAACATCTTCAGCAACGGTTTCGGCGATCTCGGTTTGCTCGCGTACGTCAGCCACAACGTCTCCGACGGTTACCAGCCCTATCGCAACCACGACATGAAAAACGTCAGCGAGAAGAACCGCGCCTACGAAGTCACCACCTTCGGCGGCAAAGCGATTCAGTCGTTTGGCGAGGATGCGCGGCTGGAACTGTTCTACCAATACGCCGACGCCAACCTCGATTTCGCCCGCCCGGTCGACAACCACAAAACCACCAACGACCGCGTGCAGCAGATCGCCACGGCAACGTTCGAGCAGGCCATCAATGAGCGCCTGAGCTACTTCATCAAAGGCCATATCAACGACTGGGACACGCGCTACACGCGGGTCAACAACGTCGCCGGCGGTGGCAAAAAAGTCATCAACCACAACGACTATTGGGGTTTCACCGACTGGGGCGTGCAGGCCGAAGGCAAGGCTGAACTGCCCGGTGGCCATGTGCTGGTGTTCGGCAGCGACAACCAATGGTTCAAAGGCCAGGACGATGTGCTGATCATCGACAACGACAAGGCCGAAGCCCATGCGTTCTACACGCAACTGCGCCCGCAGATCGACGCCCTGCCCGACTGGCACCCGAGCATTGGCGTGCGTCACGAAGCCATGAGCGGCGGCGACAGTGCCACGGTGGGCATGCTCACTTCTCTGTATGACCTCAACGACAACTGGTCGGTGCGCGGTCAGTACGGCAGCGCCTACAAACTGCCGAACGCCGAGCAACTGTTCGTCAACGAGCCGGGCGACGAGATCGGCAACCGCAACCTGAAACCAGAAAAAAGCCGCAACGCCGAACTGGGTGTCGACTACAAAGGCTTCCTGCTCGACCGCGAGTTCAGCGCCAGCGTGACCCTGTTCAAACGCAAGATCGACGACCTGATCACCCTCGATGACATTCAGTGGGTAAACGGTGAAGGCACGATCCAGATGCGCGGCTTCGAGGCCGACGCCAAACTGGCGCTCAACGATCGGTGGAGCCTGCAAGCGGACATGACTCGTAACCTCACCGAGTCGCGCACCGGTGTGACGATCAACGACATCCCGAGTTTCTTCGCCCGTTCGCGGGTGGGTTATGAGTCGGAAAACCATCTGTGGGGTGCCGGCGGTGCGATCCGCTACATTCGTGACATCAAAAGCTCGAAGCAGGTCGCATACGGCAACTATTCAGTGGTCGACGTCGACGCTTATCGCTACCTCGACAACGCCCATCAACACCGCGTAAGCCTGCTGGTGGAAAACCTCTTCGACCGCGATTACGTCACCAGCCGTTCGAGCAACGTCGATAACCTCGGCCGGCCGTTCACCTCCGAAGTGCGCTACACGTACCGCTTCTGATGAGTGACATAAAAACCGTGGACGGCGTCGACACGCACCCGGACTGGTCGCACGTGCCCGAGCACGCACGCCATGTGTTCCTCTGCACCGGCCCGCGTTGCACCCAGCGCGGCGCCTTGCAGTTATGGAAAACCTTGCGCCGGCATTTACTCGCGCATGATCGCATCGAGACACCGGGCGGTGTTTTGCTGACGCGCACGCACTGCCAGTTTCCGTGCAATCAGGGGCCGATCGTGACGGTGTACCCGGAGCGCTGCTGGTATGGCGTGCGCAGCCATGAAGATGTGCAGCGGCTGGTCGAGGGGCATCTGGTAGGCGGTGAAGTGGTTGCGGATTTGCTGATCAAGGTGCGGCCATGAGCAGGTTGTGGCTGTTGCTGAGTGCCCTGCTCTGCGCGGCACCGGCTCTCGCCGACAGTTACCGTAACTGCGGCGAGGACTGGCACGCCTTTCAGCCATCACGCATCGTCGCGCTCAATCAGCATGCGGCGGATCTCGTGCTGGCACTGGGTGCCGGGCCAGCGCTGGTCGGCGTGGCGTATCTGGATGACACCGGAGCCGGGCAGCGCCAAGCCGAGTATTTCGGTGTGCCGGTGATCGCGCGGCAATACCCGGCCAGCGAAGTGCTTTACGCTGCGAAGCCGGATCTGGTGATCGGCGGTTTTGCCACGGCGTTCGGCGACGGGGTGACCTCACGCTCGGGACTGGCGCGCAATGGCGTGGGTTCGTATCTGCTGGAATCGGCCTGCAACGGGCACTCGCTGGATTACTTCGCGCATGTGCGCAATGACTTGCTGACGCTGGGCAAGCTGCTGCACCAGCAGCAAAAAGCCCAAGCGTTGATCGACTCCATGGAAAAGGACCTTGCCAGGGCCCGAGCCTTGGCCGGTACGGGTAAACCATTGTCCGTGTTCTATCTCGACAGCGAGGTCAAAGGCCTCGACAGCGAGGGGCAGCGTGGTTTTGTCACGCCGCTGTTGGCCGCCGTCGGTGCGCGCAATGTGTTCGCCGACATCGACCTCTATCGAGTCACCGTCAACCGCGAAACCCTGCTGGCCAGCGACCCGGACGTGATCCTGCTGGCCGACGCCGAATGGTCGCCCGCCCGCCGCAAACGCTACCTGTTGACCCACGACCCGGTCCTCTCGCAACTGCGCGCGGTGCGCGACAACCGCATCATCGAAATCCCCTTCACCCACCTGCTGCCGACCTTCAACAGCGGCCGCGTCGCCTTGGAACTGGCCCGCCAGCTCAACGCCCTGAACAAAAATAAATGAACCCGCCGCCCTCCACGCCACCTAACGAACAGACCATCAGGAGGTAGCCAATGCAAATCGAAACCGTGTGGATCGTACTGGCGGCAGTTCTTCTGCTTATCGAACTCTGGGCCATCAATCGGGTGCGCAAGAGCGAGGGGAAAGCGAGCAATAAAGGCGTGTGGATCGTGCTGATCGTGTTTGTGCCGTTGTTCGGCTTGATTGCCTGGGCGTTGGCGGGGCCCAAGCATGTCAGTCAGCATTCGGCGTCGTAAGACAACTCATCAGCCGTCGCGCGGGGCGTGCCATCGGCAACGCCCCGCTGGTCAACGTTGATCAACTCGCGGGTACCAACGGCGGCATCTCGGCCGTTTCCGCCAACGGCACATCACTGCCACCCGGCGTCAGGATCACTTTGCGACAGTTCTCCTGCTTCTTGTCGAAGATCTTGTAACCCTCGGCGGCCTGCTCAAGCGACAGCCTGTGGGTGATGATCGCGTCGGGTTGCAGTGCACCGGTCTCGATGTATCCGAGCAATTCGGGCAGATAACGCTGCACATGGGTCTGGCCCATCTTGAACGTCAGGCCCTTGTCGAACGCATCGCCAAACAGGAAACCATGGATAAATCCGGCATAGACACCCGGCACACTGACCACCCCGCCACGGCGTACCGCCGCAATGCACTGACGCAGGGCCTTACCGCTGCTGCCTTCGAGTTTGAGCGTGGCCAGTACCGTTTCCGTGGTGCTGCCCTTGGCTTCGAACCCGACCGCATCAATGACCGCATCGACGCCACGACTGCCCGGCGTCTGGCCAATAATCGTGTCCGCCGGATCATCGTCGTCATCGAAATTGATCGGTATCACGCCATAGGTGCGCTGCGCGTATTCCAGCCGATAGGGATGATGATCGACCATGAAGAAGCGCTCAGCGCCAAGCATTTTCGCGCAGGCAGCACTGAGTAATCCGACTGGTCCGGCGCCGTAAATGGCCACGTTCGAGCCCTGACCGATCTGCGCATTGAGCACCGCTTGCCACGCGGTTGGCAGAATGTCGGACAGAAACAGGACTTTCTCGTCCGACAGCGTGCCGGGGACGATGAAAGGCCCGGTATTGGCCTTGGGCACCCGCACCAGCTCCGCTTGCCCACCGGGAATGCCGCCATACATCCGGCTGTAGCCGAACAGCGCGGCCGGCGGTGGTATGCGCTTCTTGTTCATGGCCGCACCGGCGCCGGTGTTGGTGGTTTCGCACGCGGCGTAAAGTTCTTGCTGGCAGAAAAAACAGTCACCACAGGCGATCACGAACGGGATCACCACCCGGTCACCGCGCTGCACAGCAGTCACACCTGGCCCGGTTTCCTCGACAATGCCCATGAATTCATGGCCAAAGATATCGCCATGCTCGACCGTCGGTATCTTGCCCCGATACAGGTGCAGGTCCGAGCCGCAGATGGCGGTGGCCGTCACTCGCAAAATAATATCGTCGGCGGCTTCCAGCTTTGGATCTGGCACGGTTTCGACTCTGACGTCATGGGCGCCGTGATAGGTCATTGCTCGCATGGTGAGTTCCTCGATCGCTTGATTGAAATGGCTGCTGTTTCCCATACGGCAGGGCAATCTCAAAACGAGTTCAGAACGCTTTTGTACATTCGGATCAGCGGCCCGTGACCGGGACTAAACCGTGATCTGCAATGTCCGCAACGCGCTTTTCATGCAGGCTGCACGAAGGCTTTTTGCCTGTGCCGTAGCAAGTCCTAGATCCAGCGCGATTGAACATCTGTCAGGGACTGGCACGCCAAATGCTGTGGATTCAGAGCATTCACAGCGCCGTGAGACAACGGTCTGTGTTCACTCCGTGACAGCAGAGGCA
The DNA here is from genome assembly GCF_902497745.1 of Pseudomonas fluorescens. Lineage (GTDB taxonomy): Bacteria > Pseudomonadota > Gammaproteobacteria > Pseudomonadales > Pseudomonadaceae > Aquipseudomonas > Aquipseudomonas fluorescens_BM. Next base: position 22,370 of record NZ_CABVHJ010000026.1, on the reverse strand, counting down.
ACGCCATGAACGCCATCGACCTTCTCAAAGCCGATCATGCAAAAGTCAAAGACATCCTCAGCCAACTGAGCGACTCAACCGAGCGTGCACTGAAAAAACGTGTCGAGCTGTTGGGCAAACTGGAAATGGAAATCACCATCCATACCCGGCTCGAAGAGGAAATCCTCTATCCGGCGTTCAAGGCCGCCGGCAGCAAGGAACAGGACGTCATGTACTTCGAAGCCAAGGAAGAACACCGCACCGTGGACTCACTGGTGCTGCCCGATCTGAAACTCACCGACCCGGGCACCCCGGAGTTTTCCGGTCGGGTGAAAGTGGTCAAGGAACTACTGGAGCACCATATCGAAGAAGAGGAAACGGAAATGTTTCCTCAGGCGAAAAAGCTTCTGGGCAAGGAAAAACTCGAAGAGTTGGGCGCGCAGATGGAGGCCATGAAGGCCAGCTACAAGAAGGAAATGGCTGCCGGGAATATGGCCGCTTAACGTGTTGCAAGCGGACGAGCCCGGCTATGGCCGGGCTTTTTCTGGTTGCTCGCAGCGTCTTCCTGCTGCAGGATCAGTCGATCGACAACAGGGAATGTTGAAATGGATCAGAAAGTGCGTGAGCGAATCGTGGTGGTTGGTGCGGGCATCGTCGGCGCCTCACTTGCGTACCATTTGTCAGGCAAAGGGGCGCACGTCACGCTGATCGAGGCTGACGAGATCGCGAGCGGCGTGACGGCAAGCTCCTTCGCCTGGCTCAATGCCACGCACGCCGGCGCTGATCCGATTGCGCCGTTGCGCGGTATGGCCATAGAAGCATACCGACGACTCGAAACCGAGCTGCCGGATTTGCAGATTCGCTGGACCGGAGCTTTGTCGTACAACGAATCAGCAGAGTATCCGGCGTCGGCGACATTGTTATCGTCTGACGAGGTGCTTGCCCGCGAACCCAATCTGAAAATTCCCCCGCCGTGCGCGTTGTATCGCGCGGAAGAAGGCGCACTCGACGCCGTGCAGGCCACCCACGCCTTGATTGCCGGCGCCCAGGCGCGGGGCGCGCAATTGCTCACGCACACCCGAGTGACCGCTTTCAAAACCTGCAACGTAGATGTCACCGGCGTTGAAACCACAGCGGGCACGTTTGATGCCGACCTTGTTGTGCTCGCCGCAGGGACTGGCACCCGGCAATTAACACAGATGCTTAACGTCTCCCTGCCCATCGACGCCTCGCCGGCCATTTTCATCCGCTACAAGACCCAACCGGGCCTCGTCAAAGGCATCATCTCCAGCCCCGAAATGGAAGTTCGGCAAACTGCCGACGGCACGTTGCTGGCCGCTGAAGATTATCTGGGAGAGGCGTCGGGCAACTCGCCGACAGACATCGCCCGGCAAACCGCCGAAGCCATACGCAAAGAACTTCACGGGGTGTCTTTCATTGCGCCGCAAACCGTCGCCGTCGGAATCCGGCCGATGCCCGCTGATGGCATCCCCGTGGTCGGTTACTTGCCAGGTGTCGGCGGGATCTACGTTTGCGCGATGCATCCCGGTGTGACGCTCGCGGCAATCGTCGGGCGCCTCGCCAGTGAAGAGCTGCTGGATCGCCAGTCATCTGCGGCCCTTGTGCCGTGCCGTCCTCAGCGCTTTTTTCAGAACTCAGGCGACGCTTGATTTAGACTCGCCGACGTCTTGCAGCAAGGAATGCGCACCGGCAACGCATGGTCATTTTGCGCAACTCGGACAGCGAAAAATCGCAGTGAACAGGAGAACAACATTGCCGGTCCCCAAGCACACCGCGTTCGCCTATCAAACGGTCTATCACTACATCGTCGGCCTGATTGAGGTAGCCAGTGGCACGACTGAGCAGAAGCTGCCGTCCCTGCGACAACTGGCCCTGCGCCTCGGCGTTTCGGTGTCGACGACCAAATACGCCTACGCATTGCTCGAGGACGAAGGCAGAATTCACGCCAAAGCCAGGTTCGGTTATTTCACCCGGTCAATACCGGCGGCGCCTGTGAAGACCCACTCCGGCAACCTTCTCGACCACGTCTTCGCCAGCGCCCGTCAGCCCGGCATGCTGGCCCTGAGCAGCGATGCGCCGGCGATGCTGCTGTCGCTGCAGGGGCCGTTGTTGATGATGGAGCGTGAGCTGACTCGCCAATACCCGCCCTCGAATGCACCGCTCTATCAGCCTCTTGGCGAGCCGGAATTGCGCGCGGCCCTGGCGGAACGCTACACCCGTTCCGCTCGCAATCACTGGCAGGCCGAGCAGGTGTATATCGGCGCGGACCTGCGTAGCGTATTGGAGTTGTCGCTCAGTGCCTTGAATCTCGGTGGCACTGTGGCGCTGGTGGAGTCGCCCTGCTCGTGGGCAATTCTGCGCCAGTTGCAGGCGGCCAATATCCGCGTCATCGAAATGCCCCTCGACGATGAGGGCCGCTTCAACCTGCCTGCATTGAAGGCGTTACTGATGCGCGAACCGGTGCGCCTGGCGGTGTTTTCCTCCACGGTGAATATTCCTCAGGGCCAGTTGATGCCAGCACAGGATAAACAGCAGATCTGTCGCTGGCTGGCCGAGCGGGATATATGGCTGTTTGAAAACGATACGTGGGGCGAATTGTGTTTCTCCGATTCACCCGCGCGCTATCGCGACTTTGCCGATCCGGACAAGCTGGTGGTGTTCTCGACATTCGACAAGATTATTGGCGGCGAAGCGCCGTACGGCTACGTGCTGTGTCGCCAGCAGGCCGCGCAATTTCATCGACTGTTTATGCAGCGCGGATTTCGCCTCTCGCCGATGCGGCAGAAAGCGATTGCCAGACTCTACAACTCCAGGCGCATTGACCAGCACCTGACTATGCTGCGCGCGCTGTTGCTCAAGCGCAGGCAACAGCTGCAGACCTTGCTGGAAGAGCACGGCAACGACCAGTGGCAGGTCGTCGCCCCGCAAGGTGGTGCGAGCTTCTGGCTCAAGGCTGTGCGTCCGATCGACATGCAACGGGTGTTCGAACGCCTGCTGGCCGAGCGGATCGTCATCGCCCCCGGCGAAATCTTCAGCCAGCAAGGTGACTGGAAACAGCATCTGCGCCTGAGCTACAGCCTCGACTGGGACAAAGACATCGGCCACGCGGTGAGACAACTGGCGCAAGCTATCGGCGCAGAACATCCGACGTAACTAGAGTCCATAACAATGCCGCGCTTCAGGAAACCGGCCATGGCGCACATCGTCAGCAAACTGCGCACAAGCCTCGCTGATCACCGCGCCGACATCGGCGTAGCGTTTGACGAAACGCGGCAGATGCTCACCGCCCAGGCCGAGTACATCTTCGGTGACCAGCACCTGCCCGTCGCAGGCCGGTGAGGCGCCAATGCCGATGGTGGGCATTTTCGACTCCAGGGTAATCTGCCGCGCCACGCCCTCCGCCACGCCTTCGAGCAACAGGCTGAAGGCGCCCGCGTCGAGATTGGCCCGGGCATCTTCGGCAATCACTGCACCGGTTTCAGCGGTCAGGCCCTGAGCCTTGAAACCGCCCATGACATTGACGAACTGCGGCATCAAGCCGACATGGGCCATGACCGGAATCCCACGCGCCACGAGAAACTCGACCGTCGGCGCCAAGGCCTTGTTGGCCTCCAGCTTGACCGCGTCGCAACCGGTGCGCGCCAATACCTGAGCGCAATTACGAAAGGCTTGCTCATTGGACTCCTGATAACTGCCGAACGGCATGTCGGCCACCACACAGGCCAGACGCGTGCTATCGACCACAGCCCGCGTGTGGCCGATGATTTCTTCGAGCTGCATGCTCAGTGTCGAGGCGCGGCCATAACCGACCATGGCCGTGGAGTCGCCGACCAGAATGAAGTCGACGATGGGGTCGATCAGCTTGGCGATACTGCTGGAGTACGCCGTCAGCGAAACGATTTTCTGTTGGCCTTTCATGGCGACCAGTTGCGGCACGGTCAGGCGTTTGGTGCGGGTATGCAGGCTCATGGGCGAACCTCCGAGGCTTGCGTCCGTGAACGATAAATGTCGCCAGATTGAATGCGTAACGCTTCCATACAGTGCCCAATTCCAAAGGATTCGAGCGCTCGATTATTCGTTTAACGCCAGAACATTCAATGCACAGATTTGCCTGAAAAAGCGACCCAGTTGCATCCCGTGTATTCAAATGCCGATTGGCGCCGGTATGCTTTATTTCGTCGTTTGAAGCAGGATACGAAGAAAATTCAGCGCCCAATTCATCGAATTTGATCTCGGGCCACACGTCGAAACGGAAGTCACCGCATGTTCGAACGCAACAAACTGGTCCCGGAATTGATGGTGACCGACCTGCAAAAAAGCCTGGGGTTTTGGGTGTCATGCCTGGGATTCAGCATTGCTTATCAGCGGCCCGAAGACGGCTTTGCCTATCTGAATCTGAATGGCGCACAGGTCATGCTCGAACAGATTGATCCGCAGGCCGGCCAGTGGTTGACCGCATCGCTGAGCAAGCCATTTGGACGAGGCATCAACCTGCAGATCGACGTTGAGGCAGTCGCGCCGATCATCGGTCATCTCGGGCAGGCCGGTTTTTCGCTTTACCGTGACTGCCAGGACACTTGGTATCGCGCAGACAATATCGAAGTCGGCCAGCGCGAGTTCATCGTTCAGGATCCCGATGGTTATCTGGTCAGACTGGTAGAGCGCTTGGGTGAACGAGCCATTTGACGATCTTGAATAACCCCTGCGAAAAATCCGCATAAACCCTATCGAATGGTGCCATCCTGCCGACAACATGCTGATGGACACCGAGCGGTTGTCACGACGCAAGTCCACCTCCCTGTAAGTGCCACTTTCCATTACGATTCAAGAGGCTGCACCCATGAGCAATGCCTGGAACGAAGGTTATTTCACCGACGAAGGCTACACCTACAGCTATAGCCGGGAAATCAATCCGGTTTTCCAGCGTTACTGCTTGTTGTTGCGCGGCTTTGCCGGCCTGGACAATCCCGACGGTTACCACTGCGAACTCGGTTTCGGTCAGGGTGTGTCAATCAATATTCACGCCACAGCCAGCCCTGCCGGTTTCGTCGGTACGGACTTCCACCCCGGTCAGGCGGCTCACGCCATTGCGCTGGCGGAACTCAGCAACAACGGCGCAAGACTCTATGACGACAGCTTCGAGCAATTGCTGGCGCGCCATGATTTGCCGCAATTCGACAGCATCAGCCTGCATGGCATCTGGACCTGGGTCAGCCGCGACAACCAGAAACTGATCGTCGAATTCGCCCGCCGCCACCTTAAACCGGGTGGTCATCTCTACGTCAGTTACAACGCCTTCCCGGGCTGGTCGCCTTCAGCGCCGTTGCGCCAGTTGTTCAGCCTGCACGACCGCTTTGCCAGTCACTCGACGCGGCCGGATCAACGCATCGATGCCGCGTTGCAGTTTTCCGAAGCGCTGCTGGCAGCCAACCCCAAGTACGCCATCGCCGCGCCGAGTCTGGGTGCCCGGCTGCATACCATCAAAGGTCAGGACCGCCAATACGTCGCTCACGAATATTTCAATCGCGACTGGAACTGCATGTATTTCGCCGACATGGTGGATGCACTGGCCCCGGCCAAGCTCGATTACGTCACGACGGCGGTGCCGCTGGATTCGGTCGACGTACTCAACCTGAGCGCTGAAGGCCTGGCCTTTCTCGACGGTATCGAGCACCCGATAATGCGCGAGCAGGCGCGTGACTACTTCGTCAACCAGGCTTTCCGTCGCGATCTGTACGTGCGCGGTGCCAACCGACTCAGCGCGACCGAGCGCCGGTCGCGCATGCTCAGTACGCGATTTGTGCTGATGCAACCGACAGAAAACATAGCGTCCAGCGTCACCGGCCCCGCTGGCGAAGCGTCACTGCAAGCGGAAATTTACGGCCCGGTCCTCAATGCACTCGCCGGCCAGACCTACGAAGCCAAAACGATGCAGCAGGTGCTCGATGCGGTGTCACCAATGGCCTACGACGATCTGGAACAGGCCATCGCCATCCTGGTCAGCATGGGCGCGGTAGCGCCTTGTCAGAGCGAAGCCGCCGAGGCGCTGGTGTACGAACGCTGCGCCGCGTTCAACCTGCAACTGTGCAAGCGCGCGCTGTTCAATGCCGACATTCAGGTGTTGAGCAGTCCGGTCACCGGGGGTGGCGTCACGGTCAGTCGTTTCCAGCAACTGTTCCTGATTGCGATCCGCCAAGGTAAGCAGCACCCGGCGGAGTGGGCGCAACTGGCGTGGAGCGTCATTGCCGAACAAAACGAAGTGTTGGTCAAGGACGGCAAAGCGCTGACCACCGCCGATGCCAACATCGCCGCGCTGACCGAACAGGCCCAGGCGTTTGCCGAGCAATCACTGATCGTGCTGAGTGCTTTGAAAATCGTCTGATCAAAGTGGGTGGCGCGCCGTGTTGCAGGCAAATCTACTGCCACTCGCGCCATCAGCACAGACCACTGCCGGCAGGCAAAAAAAACCTGGCCACTGCAGCATTTCCCAAGGGGCGTCTTAATCAAACGCCCCGTTGAGGACCTCATAAATCAGCCCGGTTGCGAGCGCAACGAGGAGCAGGTCCGTGCCCACCTGCTGCCATTCATAACCATCGTAATGCGGCAGATGACCGACCAGACGTCCATCGAGTTTTTTCGCGATACCGGGCGGCAACGGTTTGCCGCGTGCAAGATTCTTTTGAATGCCCGGTGGCAGCGCAGGCCCCGGACTCCAGTAGTCACGGTAGCCGCCGACAATCCCGAGCACATTGCCGCGATCAATGCTTGGGCCATGACTCCAGTTATCACCGGAGTTGTTGCCCTTGTTGCCGCCATTGCCTTTCTGGTTACCGTGTCCCTGCACGTCCTGCGAATTGCCCTTGCCATTGCCTTGGCCTTTTCCATTACCGGGATCAGCCAATGTCATCGCCGAACTGAAAACCAGGGCCAGGGAAGAAATCGTTGCAATCAACGTGCGTGACTTGATCATCGGGCGTGCCTTCATGGTGGGATGCTCCTGTGTCAACTTGACGTTACACATCAGCTTAGTTTATTCCGGCTGACCGACCATCGATTACAGCCCAGCCCATCGACACCCGTCCGGAACGCGCATCATCTGGCTGCCGAAACGCTTAGGACATTTCTCGATCGAAATTCTTGAAGAGCAGGCGCTGGGGGCGTTTATCGAGGCGGCGTTTGCTTGCAGATGAAACTCCGCCGGCCCTGATCGATACGTCTACGCTCTCTCCATCCCCCCACGCTTGGAGACTTCGTCATGACTCGTCCGCTATTGGCCGCCCTCGCCTTTATGGCCCTGAGTTTCCAGGCTTTTGCCGACATCGTCTCCTTCCCGCCGACATTCCACACTCAGGACATCAAGGTCGAAGGCGCCACCCTGCACGTGCGGGTCGGTGGCAAGGGGCCGGCCGTGGTGCTGTTGCATGGCTTCGGCGATACCGGCGATATGTGGGCACCGCTGGCGGCGGATCTGGCCCGTGACCACACCGTAGTGGTGCCGGATCTGCGTGGCATGGGGTTGTCGTCGATCCCGGAGGGCGGCTACGACAAGAAGACCCAGGCCGGCGACATTCGTCAGGTGTTGAGCGCACTGAAGATCGAGCATTCGGTGGTTATCGGGCATGACATCGGCACCATGGTCGCGTTCGCCTATGCCGCGCGTTATCCCGAACTGACCGAGCGGCTGGTGGTGATGGATGCGCCCGTGCCCGGTATCACACCGTGGAACGACATCGTTCGTTCGCCGATGCTCTGGCACTTCGATTTTGGCGGTGCGGACATGGAGCGTCTGGTGGCCGGACGTGAGCGCATCTACCTCGACCGTTTCTGGAACGAGTTCGCCGGCACACCGGCCAAAGTCGATGAAGGCACCCGTCAGCACTACGCCAAGCTTTACGCCCGCCCTGGCGCCATGCGCGCCGCATTCGCCCACTTCCGCAGCATCCGTCAGGACGCCCTCGACAATGCTCCGGTTCTGCAGAAACACTTGAGCATGCCGGTGCTGGCCGTGGGCGGTGAAAAGTCCTTCGGCAACAATGAAGCGATCGTCATGCGCAATGCTGCAGACAACGTGACCGAGGTGGTCATTCCAGCAGCGGGACATTGGTTGATGGAGGAAGCCCCGGCGCCGACCATCAAGGCTGTACGCGACTTTATCGCCATGTGAGGAATTGGCATTGCCTTGGCCCGAGGCTTACGTCAGGATTCGCCCCTTTTCGAGGGCAAAGCGCAAACGTGGAGATAATGGACCGGACGTCGACCGACGGCGCAGCCATTGATGCGTACGTTTACGCCCTTCGCTAACCGATATTCAAACTTGCAGACCGGGTAGAAACATGAATCGCCAAAAGAAACTCAAGCAGTTGTTCAAGGAAAAGGCCAAAAAGGCCAGCGCCAAACTCGCGCCGAAAAAACCCAAGTACATCAGCAAGGCTGACCGGGCGAAACTGGAAGCTGAAGCCGCAGAGCCAGTCGAAACCAGCGAAAGCTGAAATCCCCCTCAGCTACAACGGCAACGGCCGATCCTGCACCACCCTTTTCATCACCAGCGTCGAGGTCAGCAGAGCGTCTGGGTTGATCATGATCATCATTGCGCTGGTACTGTTTATTGAGCAGTGGCGCGGCTGATCTATGCTGCCTGTTTGCCTAACTGAACCCAGCATTCCCCTTGAATGGCCGGAAACAGACTTTGAACCTGGCCAGCCCTTCTTTTTTCAGAAGTGCTGGCCGGGTCGACTGATTAATCAGAGACGACCGTCAATCCACGTTATCTCTCGATTCATTGATAGCTGAGATGGTTTTAAATTCTACTTCCGGTCGAGTACTTACATAACCGTAATAGGTTTTGACCGCTTCTGATTTTCCGGGATATGGCTGTTCATGGGCGATGGTTTTCAAGCTCAGGCCCATGCTGCTGTGGAACGTCCCGCTGGCCTGAGCAGTCACCCCGCCGCCCTGTACGATGTAGCCGGAAGTGCTGATGATGTTATGTTGAATACACTCGGAGAAAACCTGTTGAACCGGGATGAACCACAAATAGTGGTAATCACCGTTATTGTTGATTGCCACTTTATTATTGAACCAGATGGCAACGTATCCTTGCAGCCAGACGTTCCCGACCCACTGGGTATTCAGTTCGGTGAAGCTCAAGTCGACCTCACCCCATCCGTGGGTGTGGGGAGAAATTGGCACTTTGGTCGACGCACCATAATTGGAGGCCTTGGACTCGCTCGCGCCCTGCGTTGAAGACAGGGTCATTTCAACGGTACTGCTTGTTTCCGCGCCACCTACTAGTGGAATGCCCGCGTTGGCTTTTACCGTGACGCCGACTTTGAGTTGTTCCGTAACGCTCCAGGTAAAGGTATCCGTCAAGCCTTGTTGCAAACTCACCACATGTTCTATGACCTGACCGCCGTCATTGACAGTGTCGTATTTACCTAACAGAGCGCTGCCACCATCTTTTTGCACAAAACTCGAGTACACCAGATCTCTCGGTGGCGTCACATTGGTTTGATATTGCATGTAATTCTTGGTGTCTTTGTTACGGGCATATTGTGTGCTTTCAGTAAACCAGCAGGTTGTTCCGTATTGAGCAGTTTTCCAGCGCCCCCATGCGTTAGTGATCGTGTCGATATCATTCATGATAGTTTTCTCCATTATTTCAGGCAGATTCTTCACCGTACTCGGCTGCCCATCAATGGCAGCCACGATCAGCGTGGTTGAAAAAAACGCCCTATAACTACTAATGTTGATAGTTTTTCAACATATTCATGTGCTACGCGACCTTATCTCTGAGTCGACTTGCGCCTGTCTGGTTGAAAACTCTGCAACCTCTAGCTAGCCTGACGGTTCGCCCCTGATACCGAATCAAGGATAGATATGGTCGTGGCTAAACATAACGTTGATTTTCGACAAGCATTTGACTACGCGCGAGTTTCATTCGCGGGCACGTTTCAAAAGGAACTGACAAGGAGGATCCTGCTAAAGACAAACTGCAGCCATTATGCAATTTTCTACAAGGCGGCAGTCCCCGTATCACTTCCGAAAGTCTATCTCACTGACAACTTTGACTTTTCCTGTCGGGTTATCTACGACCAGGAAAAAATCTGGATGATGGACCCGGTTCTGGATATAGCCAGTGACGTAGAAATACATCACTGGAGCAACGGGCTGCCCCTGTCGTCACCGAGCATTGTCACATTGGTAAAAACGTCCGCAGCCAATCGCCTGGCAGATGCTTCGACTTTAATTTATCCCATGCGTAACGGCAGCGTGGCGTCATTGACTCTGATTTGGGCGAACGCAGACCGACCCGACATTGACTTCAATGAAACATACGAAACATTGTTCTCGGAATCACGAATGGTCGCCAAAAAAATAAGTCACCTGTCGAAATGCAGCCAATCCGTGGCGAGCAGTCAGCTAAATATTCGTGAAGTACGCATAATGCGCCTGCTCGCTGATGGCCTGACATCCAAGCAAGTGGCCGACACCATCAACGTCACGCGTGCGACCGTATACTTTCACGTCAAACAGTTCACCCGAAAAATGAATTCTTCAACACGTTCAGAAGCCATTATCAAAGCGGCGTTGCTTAGAATGATATAAGGCAAATTACTTGCCGGATAAAAACCCGAATCATCAAAGCAAGCTCTAAGACCGAGTGGCCCCACGAATCCCCCTCGAATTGGATCTTTCCTTGACCGTTCCCCGCCCTAAACTGGCCGCACCCCCCGGATCGACCAGGAACGGACACCATGCCTGTAAACAAATTCGACTGCCAACCCGCTCTGTACGGAAGCACGCTGACACTCAGGGCGTTGACCGCCAGTGATGTTGAAGCAATGTTTCTAGCCGCCAGTGACCCTCTCATCTGGGCCGGCCACCCCGCCAGCGATCGCTATGAACGGCAGGTATTTGAAGCGTACTTCGCGGCACGACTGGCCAGCGCAAAAGCACTCGCCGTCATCGATATCGAGTCGGGGCAGATCGTGGGAATGTCCAGCTACTACTCCCCGCCTGATCAACCCGAAAATATCGCCATCGGCTACACCTTTCTGGTGCGGGCGAAATGGGGTGGCGATGCCAATCGTGAGTTGAAGCGATTGATGCTGGAGCATGCCTTCAAGACCTACGACATCGTCTATTTCCACATTGGCCCCGCCAACATTCGTTCGCAAAAAGCGCTGTTGAAAATCGGCGCCGGGCACTTATATGACGCCGAACTGAACCTTTCCGGGGCACCCGCCCTGTGCAAGTGCTACGGATTATCCAGAGCACAGTGGCTGGCGAACCCGCAGGCGTAGCAGCATTGCGTGCACGTGCCCTGACCCCAAGGGGATCACCAGTAAACAAGCGGCGCAGCGCCTCGGACTGCCGGGGCAATGCCAGGTGCTGGAGATGTCGCCGTTGTTGCGCCACCTGCTGTGAAAAGCCATCGATGTCCCCGCGCTATTCCACTCAAGGGCATGAAGGCCATTTAATGGGGTCGCTGCTGCATGAAATCGCCAGCATGCCTGCGCTTTCGCTCAACGCGCCGTTGCCGGCAGAACCTCGATTGGCGACGGTATGCCGTGCGTTTCTGCAACAACCTTCTTTGCAGGTCGGTATTGATGAAATGGCGCACCGTGCGGGCATGAGCCGATGCACCTTTACCCGACACTTTCGGCTGCACACCGGGATCAGCTATATCGAATGGCGGCAGCAAGCCAGTCTGCTGGCGGCGATTGTCATGCTGGGCAAAGGTCAGTCGGTCACACAGGTCGCCATGGACTTGGGTTACAGCAGCTCCAGTGCGTTTGCGACGGTGTTCAAGCAAGTGTTGGGAGAAGTGCCGAGTCGCTACTTTTAGAGGCGTCCGTTTTACACGTCAGCCACGCGCCCCAGAACAAACTGCTGAAGAACCGCGTCGCTTCACCAAATCCCGCCTCGTGCAACAGCGCCTGAACCGCCGCCTCGGAATGCGGTGGATCGGCGCCTTGCAGAATCTTGCCCAGCTTGGCCTTCACCTCTTCTGCGCTGGCGCCCTGCTGTCGCCAACGCTGGCCCCACGCTTCCAGCAACAATGGCTGACTGGCATAGGCGTAATGGTTGCCCGCGACAATCAGCGGCGCGCCCGGCTTGAGACGTGCGTGAATCGATTGCAGGATCTGGCGCTTGGGTTCATCACCGTTCAAATGATGGAGCACGCCGATCAACGTCGCCGCGTCGAATGATGCATCCGCCGGCAAGTCCTCGACATCCCCGAGGTGCACTTGCGTCCGGTGCAGCAAGTCGTTGACCTCCAAATGCTGCACGGCGGCTTCAAGCATCGGCGCGGAAGGATCAACGGCGATGAAACGCCACTGCGGTTCCAGCGCCGCCATTGCAATGATTTCCTGCGCCGTACCGCCAGCGCCGACCACCAGTATGTTGGCCGGACGCGAACCGAGACTGGCGGCCAACATGCAGGCCGCCAGATCGTGACAGGTGTCGTAGCCGGCCAGGGCGATGCGGCTTTGTCGGGCGTATTCGCTGGCGCGCAAGGTGTCGAATTTTTCTGCGGGAGAGGTCGAGGTTTGGCTCACGGCAATGCTCCTTGTTTTTGAGCACGCTACGCCGAAGTGAGCGCGAGGAAAAATTCATTCGTCTCATGCCCTGCATTCCTCGCAGGAATGCGGGCGTGTAAACGTTGTGTGCTGTGTTACTCAGCCAGTAATGCCTGCAGCCCATTGTGACCGTCGACGATCAGGCTGCGGATCAGTGCCTGATAGTGCTCAGCGTCATTCGGCTCTTGAAGATCGAAACTCGCCGACCAACTGAGGAGCGTTTTGTCTTGCCCGGTCAAAGCGACCAGCTTCACGCTGGCCACATAATTGTCGAGCGGCAAAGGCGCCTCTTCAAAGCGGTAGGACAACGTTAACGTTGATTCATCAACCGACAACAGACGCTCTCTGACAACTGCCCCATCGGTCAGCGAGAGTGTGCGAATGCAACCTGGCCTTTCAGCCCCCCCGCCCTCGATATGGCTGCTCGCAATCGAAGGATGCCAGGCCTGAATTTCGCCAAACTGCCTCACTACGTTCCAGATCTTTTGTGCATCGCCGTCCATGACAGCGGAAAACTCAACCATCGACATGGCATAAACCCTTGAAATGGATGTTCGCCGATCCCGGCAGCAGACTGCCGGGATCGATGGGTACTCAGCCCTCGAACTGGTGATACACCTTGGCGATGACCTTCCAGGCACCGTCGATTTTGATCAGGGTCAGGTAGTCGTTGTAGTCGGCGCCAATTGCATCCGTTTCCATATCCACACGCACCACCGCAGTGGTCGGTGTGATCGCCAGCACGTCGAGTCGCGTACGGATCTCGGGAGCTGCACCGTTCTTCTCGACAAAATCGAACAGGTTCTTGATCGGGCCGCCGAGCAGTTCGCCGTTGGTGAAACCGTACATCACTGCCTCTTTATGGAAGGCTTGAGCGACGCCTTGCGCGCTACCCATGCGAAGGCCTTCTACGTATTGATTGGCGGTGGCGATCACAGCGTTGTATTCAGCAGTCGGCACGGCTTTGATGTTCCTGGACATGGTTGTTTCCTATCGTTGGAGGTGAGTGACAAAGGCTGCCGGGAGCCAGGATTGGCACCCGGCAGCAGGAACAGCCGACGGTTACCAATCCTGGCGCGTCGGCGAAATGATCAGATCGTTGACGGTGACGTTTTCCGGCTGGTTGAGCGCGTAGATCACGGCACGCGCGATATCGTCAGGTGCGATGGCGATGCGGTTCAGTTCTTGGGCGGCCTTGCGCCCCTCTGGGTCAATGACCTTGTCCGCCCAGCCGGTATTGATGACGCCGGGGCTGACCGTATTGACGCGGATGCCGTGCTGCACGCCCAACTCCTTGCGCATGGACTCGGTCATGGCCTGCACGAAAAATTTGGTAGCGCTGTAAACACCCGCCGCTGGCCCGACCTGATGGCCGGCCACTGAGTCCATGTTGAGGATCTGCCCGGACTTCTGCTCCAGCATCTTTGGAAGTACGGCCGCTGTGGCATTGAGATAGCCTTTGATGTTCACGTCGATCATCTTGTCCCAATCCGCCACGGCCAGGTCGACCCAGTTGGAGAACAGCATCAGCCCTGCGTTGTTCACTAGAATGTCGACAGCGCCATAAGTGTCCTGCGCGAATCTGGCGAGCGCCCGTGTTTGATCCAGTCGGGTTACATCAGTGGTAAAAGCGGCCACGTCGTGACCGGCATCACGCAACTCGGCGACGAAAGCCTGCAGACCCGTTGCGTCCAGAGCAGCGGCAACCACGCGAACCCCTTGTGCCGCCAGCGCGCGCGTCGTGGCCGCCCCGATACCGGAAGATGCGCCGGTGACGATGGCGACTTTGTTGTGTAGATAATTCATGTTCCGCTCCTCTTTACAGTGAATGCGATTGCGTCCGGGTGGGTATTCAGGCGTTAGCGGTGGGCCAATCGATGTAGCCTTTGGCGCCCCCACCGTAGTAACTCTCACGCGGCGCAATGGTCAGTTCGAGACCGCGCTGCAGACGCGCCACCAGGTCGGGGTTGGCAATAAACAAGCGACCAAACGCCACCGCATCGATACGGCCCTGCGCCCGCCGTTCAAGCGCCATCGCCAAGTCGTAATTGTTGTTGCCAATGAACGCGCCTTCGAACTGCCCACTCAACGCGTCCAGATCCACGCCCACCGGCACGGTGCGCGACGTGGCGGTAGCGCCTTCGACGAAATGCAGATAAGCCAGATTGAATCGATTGAGTTGTTGGATCAGGTAGCCGTAAGTCGCCATGACGTTGCTGTCGGGCGGCGTATTCCCGGCATCGGGGGTTACAGGTGAGAGTCGGATACCGACGCGGTCGCTGCCCCAGATGGACACCACCGCTTCGGTGACTTCCAGCGTCAGCCGCGCACGGTTTTCGATGGAGCCGCCGTACTGATCGGTGCGCTGATTGGTCGAATCGCGCAGAAACTGGTCGAGCAGATAACTGTTGGCAGAATGCACTTCCACGCCATCGAACCCGGCGCGCTTGGCGTTCTCGGCAGCCAGTTTGTACTGCTCGATGATTCCTGGAATTTCCGAGGTCTCAAGCGCTCGCGGCATCGACACTTCGACGAAGCCTTTTTCGGTGTAAGTGCTGCCCTCAGCCTTGATCGCCGAAGGCGCGACCGGTGCTTGGCCATTGGGCTGCAACTCGACACTGGAGAAACGCCCGACGTGCCACAACTGGCTGACGATTTTTCCGCCCGCGGCGTGTACGGCATCGGTGACTTTTTTCCACCCGGCGACTTGCTCTTGCGACCAGATTCCCGGGGTCATCGCATAGCCGCGCCCCTGAGCGGAAATGTTCGTCGCTTCGGCGATGATCAAACCGGCACTGGCGCGTTGGGCGTAATACGTCGCGTGCATTTCATTCGGCACACCGTCGTCAGCCATCCGGCTGCGCGTCACAGGCGCCATGACAATTCGATTGGCCAATTGCAGCGCGCCCATGGTCATGGGCGAAAAAAGGTCGGTATCCACAGCGTTATCAATCATAAGCACTCCAAAACAATAGACCAGTCGTCTAGTAAAAAGACCCAAAAAAACGCCCCTTTCTAAGCGGGCGTGCACTCGTTATCAGTGCGGTTCAAACAACAGATATGCGTCGTACCGACTCGCGGTTAAAGACTCACACTTCGGCCGCTGGACGAACGCTTGCAGGTTCAAGCGTTGCTCTTTCCCACTTGGCAATCACCAGCGGCGCGATGGCATTGCCCAAGACGTTCAGCGTGGTCGTGCCGCTGTCGATGATCCTGAAAATACCTGCGATCAACGCCACACCCTCTAAAGGAAGACCGGCCGAAGCCAACGTTGCGGAGAGGATGATGATGGCAAACCCAGGCACCCCCGCCGCGCCTTTCGAGGTCAGCACCATCGTCACCACCAGCAGGATTTGCTGCGACAGCGACAGGTCGATGCCATAGAGTTGCGCCACGAAGATCGTCGCCACGCCGAGGAAAATCGATGCACCGTCCAGATTGAAGGCATACCCGACCGGCACCACGAAACTGACGATCCGACGCGGCACGCCGTAGCTCTCCAAACGGCTCATCAACTGCGGCATGACGGCGGCGGATGCGGCACTTGAGAACGCCAGAATCAATTCACTGCGGAAGTAGCGGATCAATTTGAAAATGTTCTCGCCAATCAAGTAGCAAATGCCACCGAGTATCACCAAGGCGAAGACCACCAGCGCCAGGTAAACCACGCCGATCAACTTGAGCAACGGCAAGAGCGAGGCGAAACCAAACGTTGCGACAGTCGCGCCGATCATGCCGAAGACACCAATCGGCGCGTAGGCCATAACCATTGAGACGACCTTGAACATCGCATCGGAAAGGCTCTGAACCAGCGCAATGGCCGGTGCACTCTTTTCTCTCGGCAGCGCATTCAGGGCGAGGCCGAACAGCACGGCGAAGAACAGCACCGAGAGCAATTTCGCTTCCGACATCGCCACCAGAACATTGTCCGGGACGATGTTCTGCAGGATCACCAGCGCGCCTTTTGACGGCTCCATGTTGATTGACGCCGTGCCGTGGGACAGGCCGGAAATATCGGTGCCGGTACCCGGCTCGAAGATATTTGCGAAACACAGGCCGACAACAATCGCCAGCGCGGTAATCGCAAAGAAATACCCCAGCGACTTGATGCCCATGCGGCCAAACGACTTGTTATCGCCACCGCCGGCAATGCCCAGGATCATGCAGCAGAACACAATCGGTACCACCACCATCTTCATCATCTTGATAAAGATGTCACCCAGAGGCTTCAGAATCTCCGCGCTGACCCATGTTTGATACTGCGGATGGGTATTGAAATACCAACCGACGAGCACGCCAAGCAGCAGCCCGGCAACGATTTGCCACACCAGGGGAATACGTTTCATGTCTAGCCTTTTTGTTGGAATGAAAGGTCTGCGCTAAGGGCAGTTGCTAGAGTCATGAGCTTCCAGCTCACTTGAGACCGAATGGCACAACCGGGTTGTGCCATGACGTTTGTCACTTGGCGAAGAGCTGGCTCATATCCTTGAAAGCCTTGAATTCCAGAGCGTTGCCGCAGGGATCAAAGAGAAACATGGTGGCTTGCTCGCCAACCTGCCCCTGAAAGCGAATGTACGGTTCGATCACAAACTCGGTGCCAAAAGACTTCAGGCGTTCGGCCAACGCTTCCCACTGCTGCCATCCCAAAATGATGCCGAAGTGCGGAACTGGAACGTCATGACCGTCGACCGGGTTGCTGTGAACGCTTTCCTGGGACGCGGTTTTCGGGTGTTCGTGAATGACCAGTTGGTGGCCATAAAAGTCGAAGTCGACCCACTGAGTACTGGAGCGCCCTTCTTCAAGACCAAAAACTTCACCGTAAAAGGTGCGCGCTGCAGCCAGATCGTAAACGGGGATAGCGAGGTGGAAAGGCGAGAGGCTCATCAGAACTCCGATCATATTGTTGTGGGTGGGTGAACATTCCTGCCGTCATCGGCGCCTTGGGTTCAGCCGCTGCCGGGGGATGGGAAACATCCTAGGACGGAAAACAAAACATAAAAATCAATATATATTTCTTAGAAACACAATTAATATTTGTGAATGATCAAAGAACTGAAAACACTCATCGCCGTTGCGCGCGAAGGTACTTTCGCTGCAGCAGGCAACAAAATCGGCCTCACGCAGGCCGCCGTCAGCGCCCAGATCCAGCGTCTGGAAGCTGAACTCGGCTTCGAGCTTTTCGACAGAAAGGGGCGCTCGGCACACCTCAACAAAATGGGCCAGCAGATCCTCCTGCAGGCGCAAGAACTGCTCAGGCTCTACGACAGCCTCGGCTCGACGACGGTGGGGTTGCCGCCCAGCGTGCTGGTCAACATCGGCGCGATTGCTTCGGTGCAGCGCTCTTACTTGCCTGACGCGCTGGCAAAGTTTCACCAACATTGCCCGCAATGCCGATCCCGGGTAGTGCCGGGCTTGTCGATGGAACTGGTCAACCTGGTGGATGCTGGCGAGATCGACATGGCCGTGATCATCCGCCCGCCCTTTTCACTGCAGAGTGATCTGCGCTGGACAACCTTGGCGCTGGAGCCTTACCGGTTGATCGTGCCACGCGATGTGCCGGGCGATGACTGGTCCCAGTTGCTGTGCAGCCAGCCGTTCATTCGATATGACCGATCTTCCTTTGGCGGCAGGCAGGTCGACCGCTTTTTGCGGCAGATGCATTTCACACTGCGTGAGGTCTGCGAACTGGATGAGCTGGAAGCAATTATCAAACTGGTCGAAAACGGTGTCGGGGTGGCGTTGGTGCCGCAAACGGCGCCCGATTTTGCATGGCCTGCCGGTGTAAGGGTACTCGACCTCGGGCAGCACACCTTCCACCGAGATATCGGGCTGGTGCACCGCTCTCGCCAGACCTTCACCGAGCCTGTGCGGATGTTGGCTGAACTGATCAGTGCTCAGGTGAAGATGGGGTATGAATAAATCATGGCTTTGATTGTTGATGCCCTTCAACAAACAACCATTAACTGTATCAATAACGACCATTGATTCAATAAAGTTCTCTTATCAGGCTCGCGGCGTAAGATCGGCTCCAGACCCAACCACTACCCCACGGAGCACACACTCATGAAACGCCAAGCCCTTGTCAGCATCGCTTTCTCGCTCTTCGCCCTGAACGCTTTTGCTGCTGAATCTGCCACCCAGACTGATCCACTGTTCAGCGATGCCGTAGCCGCCGCCACTCAGACCGATCCACTGTTCAGCGATGCCGTAGCCGCCGCAACCCAGACCGATCTGCTGTTCAGCGACGCAGTAGCCGCCGCAACCGAAACCGATCCGCTATTCAGCGACGCAGTAGCCGAAGGTGGTTCAGACCGTTTGATTGAACGCCGTGCCGTCTGAATGCTGCGCTTCAACGCCGTCACCGAAGAAAGGCCCGACCTCACCCGTCGGGCTTTTTTCGTTTTGAAACTCTGCTCACCGGCCCTGCTGTGCCCGAAAGTTTTCCTCCCTGATCGGCTCGATCACCTAACCTCATAGACTGTGTGATCCATTCGAGCCGCCTCACCCATGCGCAACACATTGAAGTCGTTGTTTTTTGTCACGTTCATGCTGCTGGTTGGCGGTAGTCCGACGCTATTGGCTGCCGACTTGCCGGCGCCGGTAACCACCGCTGCCGCGCCGTTGCCGGTGATTTCGCAAAGCGATCTGCAAGCCTTGCAACAACGCCTCGATGGCCTCAAACAACAGATTTCCGCCGCGAACAACTACAACCAGCTCGAAGGCCCGCAGGATCGCGTGCAGGCATTCATTCTGGATGTCGACCGGTTGTCGGCGGCGTTGTTGCCGCAGCAGGCGCAACTGGCCGTGCAGTTAGGGGTGTTGGGAGCGGCGCCAGATGCCGAGGTGGCGGCGGAACAGGCGGATATCGTCGCGCAACGGGCGTCGCTGGCGGAACAGAAGAGCAAGGTCGACGGCACGCTGAAAAGCCTGGCGGCATTGAAGCAGAGTGCGGCGGATCTGATTACGCAGATCGCCGGCATCCGTCGCACGTTGCTGGAAAGCGAACTGACACTTGGCACCGACAGCGTGTTGAGTCCAAGTTTCTGGTCGCCACTGGTGAATCCGACCGAGGATGATCGTCAGCGTCTGCGTTTTTTCGTCACGCAGGTGCGTGACACATGGGCCACCGTGTGGGCCCCGGGCGAACGCGTCTACACCAGTTTGTTGATGGCGTTGGCGCTGATCATCTGGACATTCGGACGCCGGTTGGCCGAACGGGGCCTGACCTGGGTGTGCATTTACCGCATGCCCGAGGGACGTCTGCGCCGCAGTGCGCTGGCGTTCGCCTCGGCGCTGGCGACCATTGCCACCACCGGCATTGCCTTGCAGGTGCTGTTCTATGCCTGCACCCGCCACCAACCGTTACCCCCTGTGCTGGAAACGTTTTCCGAAGAGTTCGAGAAGGTTGTATATGCCTGCGTGCTGATCACCGGGCTTAGCCGCGCGTTGCTGTCGACCGAACATCCCTCATGGCGTTTGCCGGCGATCGCCGACCCGGTGGCGCAGGCACTCAAACCCTACCCACGCCTGTTGTCCTGCACGTTACTGATGCTGGTGACGCTGGTGCAGGTCAGCAATGCCACCGGCATGAGCAGCCAGATCGTGATCGCCGGGCGCGGGGTCATTTCGATCGTCGTGCTGGCAATCGTGACGGTCCTGCTGTTGCGCGTCGGCAAAGTGCGCAAGGCACTGGTCGCGGCCAATGATGCCTCGGCGGCCAACAGCACATTTGCCGGGGTGATTTACACCATCGCGAGCATCTCGATGTTTGTCTCGGCGATTGCCCTGCTCACCGGCTACGTATCACTGGCACGGTTCATCAGTTATGAGTTGGTGTGGGCGTACATCGTGTTATCGGGTTTCTATTTGCTGATTCAATTGGTCAAGGACGTCTGCGAACACGTGTTTTCACCCAGGCACGCGAGCGGCAAGGCACTTAAACAGTTGCTCGGTATTGGTGATCGACGGCTTGATCAGATCGAGATTCTGCTGTCGGGTTTCAGTCGGGCTGCGCTGCTGTTGCTGGCAGTCATCGCTCTGTTTGTCGGCGGCATTGGCACCACCCTCGGGCAATTGGCGAGCAACATCATGGCCATCCTCGGCGGTGCCGGGTTGCGCAAGCTGAACATTGTCCCCGGCCACCTGCTCAATGCCGTGCTGGCGTTGATGATCGGTATCTGGCTGATCCGCGCCCTGCGCCGCTGGCTCGACAATGAATTCCTGCCCAAGACCGACATGGACCCGGGCATGTGTGCGTCGCTGAGCACGCTGTTTTCCAACATCGGTTATGCCTTTGTGATTCTGCTGACACTGTCATCGCTGGGTGTGCAGTGGACGAATCTGGCGTGGATTGTCAGTGCGCTGTCGGTGGGCATCGGCTTTGGTTTGCAGGAGATCGTGAAGAACTTTGTCTCGGGTCTGATTCTGCTGACGGAACGACCGGTGAAGGTCGGCGACTTGATCAGCATCAGTGGTGTGGAAGGCGACATCCGCCGCATCAACGTGCGCGCCACGGAAATCCAGCTCAGTGATCGCTCGATCGTCATCGTGCCCAACTCGCAACTGATCTCGCAGAACCTGCGCAACGTGACGTTGGGCGGCAGCGCTCAAGGCGTGGCGGGACTGGAGCTGGTGTTCCCGCTGGACATCGATCCTGAAGAGGTCAAAGAGCTGCTGCTCAACACCTACCGGGAGAACGAAACCATCCTCGATAAACCGGCGCCGTTTGTGCGTTTCAGCAAGTTGTCGCCGGATGGGATTACCTTGTCGGTGACCGGTTATGTGGGCAGTCCGAGGATTGTCGGGGTGACCAAAAGTGATTTGCTGTTTGAAATTCTCAAGCGGCTGGGAGCGGCAGAGATTGCGTTGGCGAAACCACCGGCGAGTGCGTAATGAATCGGTGAGGCTCTGGCATGGAATATTTTCGC
Organism: Pseudomonas fluorescens; assembly: GCF_902497745.1. Classification (GTDB taxonomy): domain Bacteria; phylum Pseudomonadota; class Gammaproteobacteria; order Pseudomonadales; family Pseudomonadaceae; genus Aquipseudomonas; species Aquipseudomonas fluorescens_BM. The sequence goes on along the minus strand of NZ_CABVHJ010000026.1, from coordinate 859 downwards.
TGTCTGAAAAATCGCTTTCGCGAGCAGGCTCGCTCCCACATTTTTTGCGCGGTGAAGGGTTATTCCCGAAGCGCCTAAATGCCTGCTTTTTAGGTCTTTATTGGCGGTCAGACAGCAACCTTATACTCGAGCGGTTTACTCATCGTTCAATAAGGATGTTCCATGCCTCAACGTCTTTTCCTGGCGGCCTTGTTCCTGGCCGTCGCCGGTTGTGCCAGCCTTCCTCCTGCGTCCGTTCATACCCATGATCCTGCCAGTTCGACCTTGCAAGGCGATGCTTCGCGGCCGGCGCAGGCGCAATGGATTCGTACTGAGTTGTACTTCTCCGTGGGTTCGATTGATGGCAAGGAAGGTGCGGTCAGCCCGGCGCGCTGGCGTGAGTTTCTTGATCAGGAAGTCACGTCGCGGTTTCCTGATGGTTTCAGTGTGTTCGATGCTTATGGGCAATGGCGGGATAAGGGCGCTCAGGCGCCTGAGCGGTTGAGTACCAAGGTGATTGTGATTTTGCATGAGAACAGTGAGAAGAATGTGGCCAACATCGAAGCGATTCGTTTGGCTTACAAGCGTATTACCGGGGATTTGTCGGTGCTGCGGTTGTCGCAGCCGGCGGAGGTGTCCTTCTAAGAGCCCCTCACCCTAGCCCTCTCCCCGAGGGAGAGGGAACTGATTGGGGGATATTGGAGAAGTACGCCGACCTGAACCTGCTTCACTGAATCCGTAATCGATTTCGACCTGTATTTGCCTCACTGAATCCATAATCGATTTCGACCTGTATTTGCCTCACTGAATCCATAATCGACCTCGACCTGTATTTGCCTCACTGAATCCATAATCGATTTCGACCTGTATTTGCCTCACT
>NZ_CABVHJ010000025.1 GCF_902497745.1 Pseudomonas fluorescens | reverse complement strand
TTCAACAGAGATGTCGACTGATCTGACGCCTTCGCGAGCAGGCTCGCTCCCACAGGGGATCCCGGTTCCGACAGGAAGATCGAGTTGTTTGCCTCTCCTCTGATTAGAAGGACATGCACCATGCGTATCGTCGTAGCTCTGGGCGGTAACGCCCTGCTCCGCCGTGGTGAACCGATGACCGCTGACAATCAGCGCGCCAACATCCGCATCGCCACCGAGCAAATCGCCAAGATCCATCCCGGCAACCAACTGGTCATCGCCCACGGCAATGGCCCGCAAGTCGGCCTGCTGTCGTTGCAAGCGGCGGCCTACACCTCCGTCACCCCTTACCCGCTGGACGTGCTCGGTGCCGAAACCGAAGGCATGATCGGCTACATCATCGAACAGGAACTGGGCAATCTGCTCGACTTCGAAGTGCCGTTCGCCACCCTGCTCACCCAGGTTGAAGTCGACGCCAAGGATCCGGCCTTCCAGAACCCGACCAAGCCGATCGGCCCCGTCTACGACAAGGCCGAAGCGGAAAAACTCGCTGCTGAAAAAGGCTGGGCGATTGCTCCGGATGGCGACAAGTTCCGCCGTGTGGTCGCCAGCCCACGGCCAAAACGCATCTTCGAAATCCGCCCGATCAAATGGCTGCTGGACAAGGGCAGCATCGTGATCTGCGCCGGTGGCGGCGGGATTCCGACCATGTACGACGAGAACCGTAATCTCAAAGGTATCGAGGCAGTGATCGACAAGGACCTGTGCTCGTCGCTGCTCGCCGAGCAACTGGAAGCCGATCTGCTGGTGATTGCCACGGACGTCAACGCGGCGTTCATCGACTACGGTAAACCGACGCAGAAAGCCATTGCCGAAGCGCACCCGGACGAACTCGAACGCCTCGGTTTCGCCGCCGGCTCGATGGGGCCTAAGGTGCAGGCAGCCTGCGAATTTGCGCGCCATACTGGCAAGGTCGCGGTGATCGGTTCGCTGGCGGATATCGAAGCGATTGTCCAGGGTACTGCCGGTACTCGAGTAACCACGGCGAAGCCGGGCATCACTTACCGATAATCAGAAACTCCGGGGGCAGGCCCGAGGCCTGCCCTTCTCCCATGCCTTGAAAGGAGAAAACCATGGCCCAGTTTGAACCCGGTCATCTGCATATTGAGCGGCACGCGTTGACGCCGGATGACGTCAGTTACAACGTGCACCTTGACTATGAAGTGTTCACCGATCCGCACAAAGGCAAAGGGATACAGTTCACGCTGCATGGCAGCATGCAGGGCAAGGACATGAAGGAAACGTTTTTCCTGCCCAAGGAAGAGGCCTACAACTTCGCCCGCGACGTGACGCGGATCGCCGAAAAATACGGGATTCCCAAGGCTCACAGCCAGATCGGTTCGGTGCACAAACATTACGACCTGATGTTTGAAGACATTCGGCAGAAGTTGAATATGCAATCCGGGGATCCGGTCAATCCTGAGCATTTTGAGTAACCCGCAAAAGCCCCTCACCCTAGCCCTCTCCCAAAGGGAGAGGGGACTGATTGGGGGATGCTTCAGAGTTACGCCGACTTGATCCAGCTCTACCGAATCCATAATCGACTGGTTCTTTCAGGTCGATGTCAAACCTCAGACACCTCACCCCAGCCCTCTCCCTCCGGGAGAGGGCTGGGGTGAGGGGACTGATTGGGAGATATTGCAGTATTACGCCTACCTGATCCTGCATCACTGAATCCATAATCGACTCGATATTTCAGGTCGACGTGTAGCGCCAGACACCTCGGTCAGCCCCCTCTACCTCCGGGAGAGGGCTGGGTTGAGGGGAATGATTGGGAGATATTGCAGTATTACGCCTACCTGATCCTGCATCACTGAATCCATAATCGACTCGATTTTTCAGGTCGACGTGTAGCGCCAGACACCTCGGTCAGCCCCCTCTCCCTCCGGGAGAGGGCTGGGGTGAGGGTGCTTTTGCTTTCACCTCTCTCCAAGCCCAAGGCATACTTGCCACCCTCCGCTCTGCAGATCACTGAACCGCCCCATGCGTATCCACGTCAGCTTCATCGACCGCGTCGGCATCACCCAGGAAGTCCTGGCTATCCTCGGTGGGCGCAATCTCAATCTGGATGCGGTGGAGATGATCCCGCCGAACGTCTACATCGACGCGCCGACCCTCAGCCCGCAAGTGCTCGAAGAACTGAAAGATGCGCTGTTTCGCGTGCTCGGCGTGGAAGCGGTGACAGTGGTCGACATCCTCCCGGGCCAGCGTCGGCATTTGCAGCTTGATGCACTGCTCGCGGCGATGACCGACCCGGTGCTCGCCCTCGACAGTGCCGGCAAGGTGCTGCTGGCCAACCCGGCGTTGATCGCGTTGTACGGTCGCGAACCCGCCGGTGAAAGTGTCTCTGAACTGTTCAACGATCCGGCCCTGCTCGACACCTTGCTCGAACACGGCTTCCGTTTGCCGCTGCGCGAAATCACCGTCAACGGCCAGACCCTGCTGCTCGACGCCACGCCGATCACCGACGCTGGCGCGCTATTGACCTTGTATCAACCGAACCGCATCGGCGAACAACTCTCGGCACTGCACCACGACCATGCCGAAGGCTTTGACGCGCTGCTCGGTGAATCCCCGGCAATCCGCACTCTCAAGGCACGCGCACAAAGAGTCGCCGCTCTTGATGCACCGCTGTTGATTCAAGGCGAAACCGGCACCGGTAAAGAACTGGTCGCCCGCGCCTGCCACGCGATCAGCACTCGCCACAGTGCACCTTTCCTCGCCCTGAACTGCGCCGCGCTGCCGGAAAACCTCGCCGAAAGCGAACTGTTCGGCTACGCCCCCGGTGCCTTCACCGGTGCGGCGCGCGGTGGCAAACCGGGGCTGATGGAACTGGCCAACCAGGGCACGGTGTTTCTCGATGAAATCGGCGAAATGTCGCCGTACTTGCAGGCCAAACTGCTGCGCTTTTTGAACGACGGCAGCTTCCGCCGCGTCGGCGGTGATCGCGAAGTGAAGGTGAACGTGCGCATCCTCAGCGCGACTCACCGCGATCTGGAAAAAATGGTCAGCGAAGGCTTGTTCCGCGAAGACCTGTTCTATCGCCTCAACGTGCTCAACGTTGAAGTGCCGCCGCTGCGTGAGCGCGGGCAGGACATTCTGTTGTTAGCGCGCTATTTCATGCAGCAGGCTTGTGCGCAGATCCAGCGCCCGGTTTGCCGCCTCGCGCCGGGGACATACCCAGCGCTGCTCGGCAACCGCTGGCCGGGTAACGTGCGGCAATTGCAGAACGTGATCTTCCGCGCGGCGGCGATTTGCGAGAGCAGCCTGGTGGATATCGGCGACCTCGACATTGCCGGCACCTCGGTCGCACGGCAAACCGACAGCGATGTCGACAGCCTCGAACAAGCGGTCGAGTCCTTCGAAAAAACGCTGCTGGAAAAACTCTACGTCAGCTACCCCTCGACCCGCCAACTGGCCAGCCGCCTGCAAACTTCGCACACCGCGATCGCCCATCGCCTGCGCAAATACGGCATCCCCAACAAACCCTGAACCCACCACGAATCCTCCTGTGGGAAATACCCCCACTGTGGGAGCGAGCCTGCTCGCGAAAGCGGTATATCAGCAGAATCATTGGTGACTGACACACCCTCTTCGCGAGCAGGCTCGCTCCCACAGGGGTTAGAGGGTGGATTCGAAATCCGTTCAAAAACGACCTCCACCTGTACTGAAAGCGCTACAGCGGAACGATATCGCTACACGCGCCTCCGATCACCGCTGTGCAAGGCTTTGATCCCGTTCAGCTTTTCTCCTCGCTCCAGCCTGTAGCGATTTCGCTACACACTCCAATTCAAGCCATCTCATCCAAACATATAACTTTTTGATTTATATAGATAAATCAACATTGGCCGCGTTCTTGCTAATCAATCCCTCATAAATAAGGGCCTTCGCGCCCGACTATTCCACCGCGTCCACCAGACGAGTCTGGCCCCTGAGGAGTTTCCATGAGCGAGTTGCGTTTCACTGAAGATCACGAATGGCTGCGCACCGAAGCTGACGGCAGCGTTACTGTCGGCATCACCGCTTTCGCGCAGAACGCCCTGGGCGACGTGGTGTTCGTGCAACTGCCTGAGCTGCAGGCTTACGAAAAAGGCGCCGAAGCCGCCACCGTGGAATCGGTAAAAGCCGCCAGCGGCGTGTACATGCCTCTGGACGGTGAAGTACTGGCGATCAACCCGGCACTGGAAGACAGCCCGGAGCTGGTCAACGAAGATCCGCTGGGCGAAGGCTGGTTCTTCCGCTTCCAGCCAAGCGACGCCGCCGCTGTCGGCAAACTGCTCGATCAGGACGCGTACGACCGTCTGATCAAAGCCCAAGCCGAAGCCTGAGGAACACCGACATGACTCAAGTAAACCTTGGCACCGCCAACGAATTCATCGCCCGTCACATCGGCCCGCGCGCCGGTGACGAGCAAGCCATGCTCAACAGCCTCGGCTTCGATTCCCTCGAAGCGCTGAGCGCCAGCGTCATCCCGGAAAGCATCAAGGGCACCAGCGTGCTCGGCCTGGACGACGGTTTGAGCGAAGCCGATGCACTGGCGATGATCAAATCCATCGCCGGCAAGAATCAGCTGTTCAAGACCTACATCGGCCAGGGCTACTACAACTGCCACACGCCGTCGCCGATCCTGCGTAACCTGCTGGAAAACCCGGCCTGGTACACCGCTTACACCCCGTACCAGCCAGAAATTTCCCAGGGTCGTCTCGAAGCGCTGCTGAACTTCCAGACCATGATCAGCGACCTCACCGGCCTACCGATCGCCAACGCCTCCCTGCTCGACGAAGCCACCGCTGCTGCCGAAGCCATGACCTTCTGCAAACGCCTGAGCAAGAACAAGGGCAGCCACCAATTCTTCGCCTCGATCCACAGCCACCCGCAAACCCTCGACGTGCTGCGCACCCGTGCCGAGCCGCTGGGCATTGAAGTGGTCGTGGGCGATGAGCGTGAACTGACTGACGTGACGCCGTTCTTCGGCGCGCTGCTGCAATACCCGGCGAGCAACGGTGATGTGTTCGACTACCGCGAACTGACCGAACGCTTCCACGCCGCCAACGCACTGGTGGCCGTGGCCGCTGACCTGCTCGCCCTGACGCTGTTGACCGCCCCGGGCGAGTTCGGCGCCGACGTCGCCATCGGTTCGGCACAACGCTTCGGCGTGCCGCTGGGCTTCGGTGGCCCGCACGCGGCTTACTTCTCCACCAAAGATGCGTTCAAGCGCGACATGCCGGGCCGTCTGGTCGGCGTTTCGGTTGACCGTTTCGGCAAGCCGGCCCTGCGTCTGGCGATGCAGACCCGCGAACAACACATCCGTCGCGAGAAGGCCACGTCGAACATCTGCACCGCGCAGGTGCTGCTGGCCAACATCGCCAGCATGTACGCCGTTTACCATGGCCCGAAAGGCCTGACGCAGATCGCCAACCGCGTGCATCACCTGACCGCGATTCTGGCCAAGGGCCTGACCGCGCTGGGCGATAACGTCGAACAAGCGAACTTCTTCGACACCCTCACAGTGGCCACCGGCGCGCAAACCGCCGCGCTGCACGACAAGGCGCACGCTGCGCAGATCAACCTGCGCGTGATCGACGCTCAGCGTCTGGGATTGTCGGTTGACGAAACCACCACCCAGGCAGATATCGAAACCCTGTGGAGCCTGTTCGCCGACGGCAAGACCCTGCCGGACTTCGCCGCCCTCGCCGCTTCGGTTCAAAGCACTATCCCTGCTTCGCTGGTACGCCAGTCGCCAATCCTCAGCCACCCGGTGTTCAACCGTTATCACTCGGAAACCGAGCTGATGCGCTACCTGCGCAAACTGGCCGACAAGGATCTGGCACTGGATCGCACCATGATCCCGCTGGGCTCGTGCACCATGAAACTCAACGCTGCCAGCGAAATGATCCCGGTGACCTGGGCTGAATTCGGTGCGCTGCACCCGTTCGCCCCAGCCGCACAGAGCGCCGGTTACCAGCAACTGACCGATGAGCTGGAAGCGATGCTTTGTGCCGCCACTGGTTACGACGCGATCTCGCTGCAACCGAACGCCGGTTCGCAAGGTGAATACGCAGGCCTCTTGGCGATCCGCGCCTATCACCAGAGCCGTGGCGATGAGCGTCGCGACATCTGCCTGATCCCGTCGTCCGCCCACGGCACCAACCCGGCCACCGCCAACATGGCTGGCATGCGCGTGGTCGTGACTGCCTGCGATGCGCGCGGCAACGTCGACATCGAAGACCTGCGTGCCAAAGCCATCGAGCACCGCGAACACCTCGCCGCGCTCATGATCACTTACCCGTCGACCCACGGCGTGTTCGAAGAAGGCATCCGCGAAATCTGCGGGATCATTCATGACAACGGCGGCCAGGTGTACATCGACGGCGCCAACATGAACGCGATGGTTGGCCTCTGCGCACCGGGCAAGTTCGGCGGCGACGTCTCGCACCTGAACCTGCACAAAACCTTCTGCATCCCGCACGGCGGTGGCGGCCCGGGTGTTGGCCCGATTGGCGTCAAGTCGCACCTGACCCCGTTCCTGCCCGGCCACGGCCAGATGGAACGCAAGGAAGGCGCGGTTTGCGCAGCACCGTTCGGCAGCGCGAGCATTCTGCCGATCACCTGGATGTACATTCGCATGATGGGCGGCGCCGGTCTGAAGCGCGCTTCGCAGTTGGCGATCCTCAATGCCAACTACATTTCCCGTCGTCTCGAAGAGCACTACCCAGTGCTGTACACCGGCAGCAACGGTCTGGTGGCACACGAGTGCATCCTTGATCTGCGTCCGCTGAAAGACAGTAGCGGCATCAGCGTTGATGACGTCGCCAAGCGCCTGATCGACTTCGGCTTCCACGCGCCAACCATGTCGTTCCCGGTCGCCGGCACGCTGATGATCGAGCCGACCGAAAGCGAATCCAAGGAAGAACTAGACCGCTTCTGCGACGCCATGATCCGCATCCGCGAAGAAATCCGCGCGGTGGAAAACGGCACGCTGGACAAGGACGACAACCCGCTGAAAAACGCTCCGCACACTGCAGCGGAACTGGTTGGCGAGTGGACTCATCCGTACAGCCGCGAGCAGGCCGTTTACCCGGTAGCGTCGCTGATCGAAGGCAAATACTGGCCACCGGTCGGTCGCGTCGACAACGTCTTCGGTGATCGCAACCTGGTGTGCGCCTGCCCGTCGATCGAAAGCTACGCTTAAAGGAATGAGGGGCAGGAATACCTGCCTCTTTCTCCAGAACACCACGAATCCCTGTGGGAGCGAGCTTGCTCGCGAATGCGGTAGGTCAGCCAACATAGAGGGTGACTGACACTCCGCCTTCGCGAGCAAGCTCGCTCCCACAGGGGGGATGTAACCAGCCTGATATACCGCCAATTCCTATAACAAGAAACCGGAGAACCACTCATGTCGTTAAGCGTGTTCGACCTGTTCAAGATTGGCATCGGCCCCTCCAGTTCCCACACCGTCGGCCCGATGCGTGCTGCTGCGCGCTTCGCCGAAGGTTTACGCCGTGAAAACCTGCTAACGGCCACCGCCAGCGTTCGCGTCGAACTCTACGGCTCCCTCGGCGCAACCGGTAAAGGTCACGGCAGCGACAAAGCCGTGCTGCTCGGCCTGGAAGGCGAACACCCGGACACCGTTGATACCGAAACCGTCGCCGCGCGCCTGCAAGAAATTCGCGGGAACGGCCGACTGAATCTGCTCGGCGAACACAGCATCGTGTTCAACGAGAAAGAACACCTGGCGATGATCCGCAAGCCGCTGGCCTATCACCCCAACGGGATGATTTTTCGCGCCTTCGATGCGGCGGGGATTCAGGTCCGCAGCCGCGAGTACTACTCGGTCGGTGGCGGTTTTGTCGTCGATGAAGACGCAGCCGGCGCCGATCGCATCGTTGAAGACGCCACACCGCTGACCTTTCCATTCAAAAGTGCTAAGGACTTGCTCGGTCATTGCGCAACCTACGGTCTGTCGATCAGTCAGGTGATGCTGACCAATGAAAGCGCCTGGCGCCCGGAAGCGGAAACCCGCGCTGGACTGCTGAACATCTGGCAGGTGATGCAGGACTGCGTCGCTGCCGGTTGCCGTAACGAAGGCATTTTGCCCGGCGGCTTGAAGGTCAAACGCCGGGCGGCGGTGCTGCATCGACAATTGTGCAAGAACCCGGAATCGGCCTTGCGCGATCCGTTGTCGGTGCTCGACTGGGTCAACCTGTACGCCTTGGCGGTGAATGAAGAAAACGCCAACGGCGGCCGCGTGGTCACCGCACCAACCAACGGCGCGGCCGGGATCGTTCCAGCAGTGCTGCATTACTACATGCGTTTTATCCCCGGCGCGAATGACGACGGCGTCGTTCGGTTTCTGCTGACCGCTGCAGCCATCGGCATTCTCTACAAGGAAAACGCCTCGATCTCCGGAGCCGAAGTCGGTTGTCAGGGTGAAGTCGGCGTCGCTTGTTCGATGGCGGCTGGCGCGTTGTGTGAGGTGCTCGGCGGCAGTGTTCAGCAAGTCGAAAACGCCGCAGAAATCGGCATGGAACATAACCTCGGCCTGACCTGCGACCCGATTGGCGGGCTGGTGCAAGTGCCGTGCATCGAGCGCAATGCGATGGGTTCGGTGAAAGCCATCAACGCGGTACGCATGGCCATGAGAGGCGACGGCCAGCATTTCGTCTCCCTCGACAAAGTCATCCGCACCATGCGCCAGACCGGCGCCGACATGAAAAGCAAATACAAAGAGACCGCCCGCGGCGGTCTGGCGGTCAACATCATCGAATGCTGATCAAGAACCAAGCCAAACGAAATTGACCACCTCTCCCCCAGGGAGAGAAACGTAATTAGCCCCCTCTCCCTCCGGGAGAGAAACGTACCTGACTCCCTCTCCCTCCGGGAGAGGGCTGGGGTGAGGGGCTTTTGATCTTGATCTTGCCGCTTACCCCCCAACTCAAATTTTCAAGGAGCCACGCATGTCCACCGAACAACTGTCGAAAACCCCGCTGCACGCTCTGCACCTCGAACTCGGCGCCCGCATGGTGCCATTCGCCGGCTACGACATGCCGGTGCAATACCCGCTCGGCGTAATGAAAGAACATCAACACACCCGTGAACACGCCGGGCTGTTCGACGTCTCGCACATGGGCCAGATTCGCCTGACCGGCGCCAATGCCGCCAAAGCCCTGGAAAGCCTGGTGCCGGTAGACATCATCGACCTGCCGGTGGGCATGCAGCGTTACGCGATGTTCACCAACGACAACGGCGGCATTCTCGATGACCTGATGGTGGCCAACCTCGGTAATGACGAATTGTTCCTGGTGGTCAACGCCGCGTGTAAGGATCAGGACCTGGCCCACCTGCAAAAACACATCGGCGATCAGTGCACCATTACGGCGCTGTTCGAAGAGCGCGCCCTGTTGGCGTTGCAAGGTCCGGCCGCCGTTACCGTACTGGCGCGTCTGGCACCGGAAGTAGCGAAGATGACCTTCATGCAGTTCGCCCGCGTGTCGTTGTTGGGCCTGGATTGCTTTGTCAGCCGTTCGGGCTACACCGGTGAAGACGGTTTCGAAATCTCCGTTCCAGCTGCAGATGCCGAAAAACTCGCGCGTGCCCTGCTCGCCGAACCGGAAGTTCAGGCGATCGGCCTCGGTGCTCGCGACTCGCTGCGCCTGGAAGCCGGCCTGTGCCTGTACGGCCACGACATGAACACCGAGACCACGCCAATCGAAGCTAGCCTGCTGTGGGCAATCTCCAAGCCACGCCGCGCCGATGGCGCACGGGCCGGCGGTTTCCCGGGCGCGGAGAACGTTTTCGCGCAGCAACAGAACGGCGTCGCGCGCAAACGCGTCGGCCTGCTGCCGCAGGAGCGCACACCCGTGCGTGAAGGCGCAGAAATCGTCAACGAGGCCGGCGAAATCATCGGCAGCGTGTGCAGTGGCGGCTTCGGACCAACGCTGGGTGGGCCGTTGGCAATGGGTTACCTCGACAGCGGCTATGTCGCCATCGATACACCGGTTTGGGCAATCGTCCGTGGGAAAAAGGTGCAAATGCTTGTAAGCAAAATGCCATTTGTTCCACAACGCTACTATCGCGGTTGATTGACTGTTTCTATAAGTAACGCGATTGCGTTATGCGTGCACTAATGTGTAACGCAATCGCCACAAAAAAGTGCATTTTCTAACAATCGATTCGAATATGAACTTTGCTTATAACGTTCGAAAACAATTGAACAAGCGAATCGTCTAAGCCCGCACTAGTGAATGGATTAACTTGCTCAAGCTCAATAAAACCGGGGCTTCGCAGGGGCTTGTTTTTTCTCCCGTAGTTGGCGTAGAGTTTGTCCACTGTGTTTGCATGGGTCAGCTTGGAATCGTGACCTGGGCAGTAGCCTACAAGTTAGCTACATCCCGTTCGACGTCTTCTTACTCTCCTGCAACCAGCCCCAGTACTCTTTCATGAGAAGGAGACTGTCATTAATTTTTGCGTCAAAGGAAATAAGAAATGTCCACACGTCAGAGCGGTACCGTCAAGTGGTTTAACGACGAGAAAGGTTTTGGTTTTATCACTCCAGAAAGCGGTCCGGATCTGTTCGTGCATTTCCGCGCCATTCAGGGCAACGGCTTCAAAAGCCTGAAAGAAGGCCAGAAAGTGACCTTCGTTGCTGTGCAGGGCCAGAAAGGCATGCAGGCTGACGAAGTACAAGCAGAAGCCTGATTTCTGTTACGAAAAAGCCCCTGATATTGATATCAGGGGCTTTTTTGTGCGCGCGAATCCGTAAAATGGCGCTTCACTTTGCGTCCAGAGGCTGCCATGTCGAAAAACCTGCTCACCCCACAGGGCGATTTTCCTGCCGTTGGCCTTGGCCGGCGTCTGGCTGCGATGTTCTATGACTTTCTGCTGTGCACTGCTCTGCTGATCGTCACCGGATTCGTTTACAAGTTGATCCAGGCAGCGATCATCGGCGAAGAGCGTCTGCGAGTGATGACCGATGCCGGGCAACTGGATGGTGATCCGCTCTACTCGACGGTGCTGGTGTTGGTGCTGTTCGCGTTCTTTGCAAAATTCTGGACCCATGGCGGGCAGACACTGGGCATGCAGGTGTGGGGCATTCGCGTACAGAACGCCAATGGCACCGCGATCAGCCTGTGGCAGGCGCTGTTGCGCTTTATGGTGTCGATTGCGTCGTGGCTGTGCGTGGGGCTGGGATTCTTCTGGTCGCTGTACGACAAGCAGAAGCGCACGTGGCATGACATCTATTCGGATACCCGCCTCGTACGCATCCCGAAGAAGACCAAATAACTTCCAGACACCAAAAACTACTGTGGGAGCGAGCTTGCTCGCGAAGGCGTCGTATCAGTCGATTCTATTGGTGACTGATACACCGCTTTCGCGAGCTAGCTCGCTCCCACAGGTTTTGTGTAATGCCTTTAGAGCTTAGGCGTTACCGGCCAGCTTCATACGCGCAGCCTGGGTGAAATCCAGCATGCGCTTCAACGGCCGAATCGCCTGCGGAATCAACGCCGGGTCGACAAAGATCTCGTTCGTGCCTTCCTTCAAGCTCTTCAGCGTCCGCTCAAGGGTGTTCATGGCCATCCAAGGGCAATGCGCGCAACTGCGGCAGGCGGCGCCGTTACCGGCGGTTGGCGCCTCGATGAAGACCTTGTCCGGGCACAGCTGCTGCATCTTGTAGAAGATGCCGCGGTCGGTAGCCACGATCAGGGTCTTGTTCGGCAGGCTCTGCGCGGCAGCGATCAACTGGCTGGTGGAACCGACGGCATCCGCCAGCTCGATCACCGACGTTGGCGATTCCGGGTGCACCAGAATCGCAGCGTCCGGATACAGCGCTTTCATGTCCTCGAGCTGCTTGGACTTGAACTCTTCGTGAACGATGCAGGCACCGTCCCAGAGCAGCATGTCGGCGCCGGTCTTGCGCTGGATGTAGGTACCGAGGTGCTTGTCCGGCCCCCAGATGATTGTCTCGCCGTTGTCCATCAGGCTTTCGACGATTTCCAGCGCACAACTCGATGTCACCACCCAGTCAGCCCGAGCCTTCACAGCGGCTGAAGTGTTGGCGTAGACCACCACCGTACGCTCCGGGTGCTGATCGCAGAACGCCGAGAACTCGTCGACCGGGCACCCCAGGTCCAGCGAGCAGGTCGCGTCCAGGGTTGGCATCAGCACGCGTTTTTCCGGGTTGAGAATCTTCGCGGTCTCGCCCATGAACTTCACGCCGGCCACCACAACGGTTTTGGCCGGGTGAGCGTTGCCGAAGCGGGCCATTTCCAGGGAGTCAGAGACACAGCCACCGGTTTCTTCCGCCAGAGCCTGAATCACCGGGTCGCAATAAAAGTGGGCCACCAGCACCGCGTCCTGAGCCTTGAGCTCGGCGGCGATAGCGGAACGGTAATAAGCCTCTTCCTCAGCCGTCAGCGGTTTGGGCTGTTTGGCATCGAGGTGGGCTTGAACCAGAAGGCGTTCGGAAATCTGCGTCATGTTCGCAAGACCTGCAGGCGCGTTCGCGCGAAAGTCGAGTATACACCCGGCTCCGGACCGCTTGAGGGTACCGCCGGGAGAGTGAGTATTATCAGGCACGGACAGCATTGAAGCTGCGCAAGGCTACAGAATATCCCGTTGATACAAAAGATGATTCTGACCTGCGTCAGCGCTGCGGGTATTGAAATAACGCATAGCGAAATTGCAGGCAAAAAAAAAACCCGGAAATCCTCACTTTCGTGGGCCTTCCGGATTTTCTAAACCGCCAAATATGGTGGGTCGTGTGGGATTCGAACCTACGACCAATTGGTTAAAAGCCAACTGCTCTACCAACTGAGCTAACGACCCGCTGTGTGGTGGCGCGTATAATACTGATTTTTAAGGACTATTCAACACCTTTTTGAAAATAATCAAAAATAAGGTGTCGGGTCGTCCACACCAGCTGCCGCGAAGCCCTCTGCGCGCAGGCGGCAGCTGTCGCATTTACCGCACGCGCGGCCGTCATCGTCGGCCTGATAGCAGGAAACGGTGAGGCCATAATCAACGCCAAGCTTCACGCCCGCCTCGACGATCTGCGCCTTGCTCAGGTTCTGCAGCGGCGCCTGGATGCGGAAGCCATTGCCTTCCACACCGGCCTTGGTCGCCAGATTGGCCATGCGCTCGAACGACTCGATGAACTCCGGACGGCAATCCGGGTAACCGGAATAGTCCACGGCGTTGACACCAATAAAGATGTCACGCGCACCCAGCACTTCTGCCCAGCCCAGCGCCAGCGAGAGGAATACCGTGTTACGCGCCGGCACGTACGTCACTGGAATGCCTTCGCCCAACTCCTCCGGAATATCGATGCTGCTGTCGGTCAGGGCCGAACCGCCCATGCCGTTCAAGTTGAGTCCAATGACTTTGTGCTCAACCACGCCCAGGTCGCGGGCGACGCGGGCAGCGGCGTGCAATTCAGCGTGAGAACGCTGACCGTAATCGAAACTCATGGTGTAGCAGCTGTAACCTTCGGCGCGAGCCATGGCTACAACGGTCGCCGAATCCAGGCCGCCGGACAGCAGGATGACCGCACGTTTTTCAGTGGTGTTCAGTTGTTCGGTCATATCAGCGCCCCGGCTCGTCATTCCAAAGGTATTTATGCAGCTGCAATTGCAAGCGCACTGGCAGGTTGTCCGCCACCACCCAATCCGCCAGATCGCGGGCATTGAGGTCATGGTGACTTGGGGAAAACAGCACTTCGCCGGCACGTCGATCGAGACCGTACTGAATCAGTTTGGAGACGGCCCAGTCATAGTCGTCCCGCGAGCAAATAACAAACTTCACCTGATCGTTGGGCGTCAGCAGTTCGATGTTCTCGTAACGGTTGCGATGGGCTTCTTTCGAATCCGGCGTCTTCAGGTCGACAACGCGACTGACGCGAGGATCGACAGCCGAGACATCGAGGGCGCCGCTGGTTTCCAGCGAGACCTCGTAACCGGCGTCACACAACTGCCTGAGCAAAGGAATGGCATTCGGCTGTGCCAGCGGTTCACCGCCGGTGACACAGACATAGCGCGGACGAAATCCGGCCACTTGCTCGAGGATATCGTCGAGGGTGCGCACAGTGCCGCCACTGAACGCATAGGCGCTGTCGCAGTATTGGCAACGCAGTGGGCAACCGGTCAGGCGCACAAAAACCGTGGGCAGCCCGGCAGTCCGCGTTTCCCCCTGCAACGAGTAGAAAACTTCGGTGATTCTCAATGTGTCTTGCATAGTCGCCACGGGCGTAACAGCTAAACAGGCTGTCCGCCTCCGTCAGGCACTTCAGGCAATCCCGCCAACGCGTAGACCGCAAGAAGCGTGTTTCAGAAAAAGGGCGTGAATTCTAACGAAAAAACCCGCGACAAGCGCGGGTTTCTTCCAAACGGGTCAAGCGTGCTTACATGCGTTGCAGATCGCGTTGCGCCAACTGAGCGGCGGACGTGCCCGGGTATTGGGCCACCACCTGCTGCAGAATGCCTTTGACCTTGTCGGTATGACCGAGGCGGCGCTCTACATCAGCCAGCTTGTACAGCGAATCCGGCACTTTGGCGTGCTTGGGATACAGCTGCGAAACCTTGGCGAAAGCCTGACCTGCACCTTGCAGATCGCCTTTGGCCAGATTGACTTCGCCCAACCAGTACTGGGCGTTGCCCGCGTACTGGCTGTTCGGGTATTTGCGCAGGAAAGCGGCAAAAGCCTGGCTGGCCTTGTCGAAATCCTTGGCTTTGATCAGGTCGAAAGCGGCATCGTAATACAGCTTTTCCTTGGCCGGATCACCCGGTTCGCTACTTGCAGCAGGTGCTTGGGCAGCAGCCCCGGCGCCAGCGGCAGCACCGGCAGCAGCACTTGCATCGCCACCGGCAGAAGAATTCTCAGGAGTCGCGGCAGGTGCAGCACCGGATCCTATGCGCCGATCAAGATCCTGGTATCGCTCCAGGGATTCCTGCTTCATGCGCGCAACCTGATTCTGCAGTTCTTCGATCACGCCTTGCTGGCGAGAAATCTGATCCTGCATCTGTTGCAATTGGTTGAACAGCATGCCTTGTGCCGAGGCAGGGGCCGAAGCCGCTCCCCCGGCATAGGCGCCGTTCGTACCGTAACCTGCAGGCGGATAACTGCTCCCGCTATTGTTATAACCGGAGTTGTCATCGACCACAGGAACCGCAGCCCACGCCGCAAGCGGCGCAAGGCTGAGAGCCAGAACAGTTACAGCACGACGGCACGTTCGCATATCGAATTACTTACGCAGTTCGACGCGACGGTTTTGAGCCCAGGACTGCTCGTCGTTGCCGGTAGCAACTGGACGCTCTTCGCCGTAGGAAACCAGTTCCAGCTGAGCTGGGGAAACACCTTGCAGTACCAGGTAGCGCTGAACGGCTTTCGCACGACGCTCGCCCAGTGCCATGTTGTACTCACGAGTACCACGTTCGTCGGTGTTGCCTTCCAGAACAACGCGAGCGCCGTTTGCTTTCAGGTCTTTGGCGTGAACGTCCAGAGCGCGCATGGCTTCTGGCTTCAGGTCCGAGCTGTCGTATTCGAAGTAGAAGGTGGTGATTGCGCGCAGAGCAGCTTCTTCGCTCAGGGAACCGTCAACGGCACCAGTGTTTGCGCCGTAACCAGCGTTTGGATCAACAGCGCCTTCACCGGCGTTGTCGCCGCCTTTGGACGAGCAACCTACAGCTACAGCCATGGCCAGAGCCAGCGCAGCAAATTTACCAAACTTCAGCATTTCCATCGTGAAACTCCTAATGAACCCCAGTGTGTTAAGTAAAACGTGTAGCGCCCGCTCACTTCAGGTAAGGGGACCAGGACGGTTCTCTGACTTCGCCTTGAGCGGTAGGAAGCGGGAGCCTAACGCGTCCATTAATGGACACGAGCATCAAGACTCCCCGGCCCTGTTGGCGGGTGGCGTAGATTACCATGGTGCCGTTGGGCGCAACAGTAGGTGACTCGTCCAGAGTGCTATCAGTGAGGATCTTTACACTCCCTCGCTGCAGATCCTGAGCTGCCACCTTGAAATTGGTGAAGCCATCCTGACGATGGATCATCACCAAAGTCTTTTCATCTGCCGAAAGCTTAGGGTTGGCGTTGTAGTTACCTACAAACGTCACACGCTCGGCACCACCGCCACTGGCACTGGTTTTGTAGATCTGAGGCTTGCCGCCGCGGTCCGAGGTGAAGTAGATGGTCGAACCATCCTTGCCCCAGTACGGTTCGGTGTTGATGCCAGGACCTGCGGTCACACGGGTGATCTGGCGCGAAGCCAGATTCATCACGTAGATATCCGGGTTACCGTCCTTCGACAGTACGAACGCCAGGCGATCACCGTTCGGCGACCAGGCTGGCGCGCCGTTCAGGCCCTCGAAGTTGGTGATCTGCTCACGGCGACCGGTGTCGATGTTCTGCATGAAGATACGCGGACGCTTCTGCTCGAACGACACGTAGGCAATGCGCTTGCCATCCGGCGCAAAGCGCGGCGACAGGATCGGCTCACGCGATTGCAGCAGAGTTACCGCACGAGCACCGTCATAGTCCGAGCGCTGCAGGGTGTAACGGGTGTTCTTCTCGGAGAAGCGCTCAGCCGTCACGTACAGCAGACGCGTCGAGAACGCACCTTCAATACCGGTCAGCTTCTGGAACGACTGGTCAGAGATGAAGTGCGCCATGTCACGCAGTTGATCGGTGGTACCGGAAACACTGCCGTCTGCCACTTTCTGTTCGGTGGCCACGTTGAACAGTGCCCACTGCACTTGCAGGCGACCGCCGGCTGGCGCAATGCTGCCGACCATCATGTATTGAGCACCCACCGCCTTCCAGTCACGGAAGATGATTTCGCTCGGCTGGCTTGGCTGGCTGATCATGTTTTGCTTTGGAATCGGCGAGTAGTAGCCCGAGTTACGCAAATCGTTACCAATGATTTCAGCCATGTCATCCGGCAGCACGGCACCGCCCTGCATGCCGAACGGTACAACGGCGATCGGGGTAGCCCGATCGCTGCCGCTGGTAACCAGAATGTTTTTCTCATCCGCCATCGCGATCCCTGCCATGCAGCAGATCACGACCAGCATTCCTCGAAGAAGGTTTCTCACAAGGCTAGATCCTCAGGTGTGAATGTCATCTTGAATGAACGATACGGAGCGAAATCGCTCGGCTTCATTCCCTGCATTTCTGTCAAACGTCCAATATTCTTCACTGCCGCGACTGCCGACGCATCGAACGGACCGTCACCACTGGACTTGGCCACGCTGACCGAAGTCACCGTACCGTCCGGCAACATGCCGATCTGCAGCACAACAGTCATGCCTTTGCGTGCCGAAGGTGGACGGGCCCAACCTTCTGCCGCTCGCGCACGAATCAGGTCATCGAAACTGCCCGCGACTTCGTCACCCTGCTCATCGGCCAAGGCCTGCTGACGCTGCGGCGTGTCGGAAAGCAGATCGGCCAAGGCCTGAGCCTTTTTGTCTTCGGTCGATTTACGTGCCGCATCCTGCGCTTTCTTCTTCGCAGCATCGGCAGCAGCTTTCTTCTTCGCTTCGTCGGCGATTTTCTTCTTCGCCTCTTCAGCTTCAGCTTTCTTCTTGGCGTCTTCGGCGGCTTTCTTCTTCGCGTCTTCGACGATCTTCTTCTTGGCTTCTTCAGCAGCGGCTTTCTTGGCCTCTTCTTCAGCAGCCTTTTTCGCTTCTTCTTCAGATTTCTTCTTGGCTATATCAGCCAATTTTTTCTCTTCAGCCTTCTTGGCTTCGGCGGTCTTCTTGGCTTCGTCGGCTTTTTTGGCTTCGTCAGCCTTTTTCGCCTCGTCTGCTTTTTTCGACTCATCGGCCTTCTTGGCTTCCTCGGCTTTTTGAGCCGCTTCTTCTTTCTTTTGTTCCGCAGCGGCCTTGATCTCTTCCTGCTCGACCTTCTTCTGCTCCATCTGCTCGACTTCGGTCTGGCGCGCGGCGGATTTCTTCGCCTCACCCGCAATCTTCTGATTGGTCTGGGTGGTTGCCTGACTTTTCGATTTCAGTTGGTAGAGGGTCGCCTGGACAATCGGTTTGGCCGGCGGCAGCTCTGGTGTAAAGGCAAAACTGACGAACAGCATGCCGAACACCAGCACGTGCAGGACAATTGCCAGAACACTAGGCCAGAAGTAGCTTTCCGAGGCGGACGGCTCTCGCTGTTGCTGCATCAGGGGGCCTCGGTAATCAAACCAACATTACCGACCCCGGCTTTCTGCAACCCGCCCATGGCGCCCATGACGGAACCGTAGTCGACGGTCTTGTCACCGCGGATGAAGACCTGGGTACGCTTGCCGCCTTCAGTGCCGGCACGAATGATCTTGGTCACCGCGTCGGTCATTTGCGGCAGGGTCATGGCCCTGTCCTGTTGCTTCTCGGTATCGACTTCGCTGCCAAGGTTCCAGTAATAGGTCTTGTCAGCCTTGATCGAAATGGTCAGGACCTGTGTGTTGTTGTCCTGCGGCAAGGCTTCGCTGGAAACCTTGGGCAGATCAACTTTCACGCCCTGATTGAGCATCGGCGCGGTCACCATGAAGATGACCAGCAGCACCAACATCACGTCGATGTAGGGCACCACGTTCATCTCGGCGACCGGCTTGCGCTTTTTGCGAGCTCGAGCGATTAAAGCCATTGGAAATTACCTGCTTATTCTTCGCTGGTGTGCACTTTGCGGTGCAGGATCGCCTGGAATTCATCGGCGAAGGTGTAGTAGCGGCCCAGCAAGGTTTCGCTGCGAGCGGCGAAACGGTTGTAAGCGATAACCGCAGGGATCGCGGCGAACAGACCGATCGCGGTGGCGATCAGGGCTTCAGCGATACCCGGGGCCACAGTGGCCAGGGTTGCTTGCTGGGCGCTGGCCAGACCGCGGAAGGAGTTCATGATGCCCCACACGGTACCGAACAGACCGATGTACGGGCTGACCGAACCGACAGTGGCGAGAAACGGCAGGCTCTGCTCCAGTTTCTCTTCTTCGCGGGAGATGGCGACGCGCATGGCACGGGCCACGCCTTCCATGACCGCTTCAGGGTCGACGCCTGGCTGCTGACGCAGACGGGAGAATTCCTTGAAGCCGGCACGGAAAATCTGCTCCACGCCCGAATCCGGATCCGGGTTGCTGCCCGCCTGACGGTACAGCTTGGACAGGTCGATACCCGACCAGAAGCGCTCTTCGAAGCTCTCCAGAGCGCGTCGACCGGCACGCAGCAGATTGCTGCGCTGAAAGATCATGATCCATGAGGTCACCGATGCGGCTACCAGGGTCAACATTACCAACTGCACCACGATGCTGGCATTGCTGACCAGGCTCCACATGGAGGAATGGTCGACGACGTTAGCTTCCACGCTTTATCTCCTGCTTTGAGTGTGTACCCGGGCTGACCGCGTCGGCAAAGGCCGCACGCAAGTCTTCGGGAAGGGCCCGGGGTTTCAAACTGTTAGTGCGCACACAGGCCACCAAAAACTGCCCCTCGCAGAGCAGCACATTATCCGTAGCCCGCCTGACCTGCTGTTTGAAGCGCAGGCTGGCACGGTTCAATTCGATTACTTCAGCGCTTACCAGCAGTTCATCGTCCAGTCGCGCCGGCGCGTGATAGCGCGCTTCGCTGGAGTGCACGACAAACAACAGGTCCTCCCCGGCAAGCGCAGATTGGGCAAAGCCCAGCTCGCGAAGCCGCTCGGTTCGAGCCCGTTCCATAAACTTGAGGTAATTAACGTAATACACGATGCCGCCCGCATCGGTGTCCTCGTAATAAACGCGACAACGATGTGCGAACGGCTCAAGCCCGTTTTGCGCGCGCATACTCTAGTGCTTACTCCTCAGGTTGCCAATCCGGCCAGGCAACTGTTTTTCATGGTTTCAGAGCTTTACCGTAAAAGTACCGTCCTCTGACAGTACAAACCCTGAATAAATCGACAACAAATGTGTATTAGTCGTCCACGGCATCGAGAAACTCGTCTGCCACGGGCATTTCACCCATTCGTGACGGAATGTTTAAACCGAAGTGCAGGTACGCATGCCGCGTCACCACCCTGCCCCGCGGTGTGCGCATGATGTAGCCCTGCTGAATCAGATACGGCTCCAGCACATCCTCAATGGTGTGGCGTTCTTCACTGATCGCAGCGGCGAGGCTGTCGATACCGACCGGGCCGCCATCGAACTTCTCGATCATGGTCAGCAGCAGACGCCGGTCCTGATGATCGAAACCGTGTTCGTCGACATCCAGCAGGTTCAGCGCCAGATCCGCCACCGCTTTGGTGATATGGCCCTTGGCACGCACTTCGGCGAAATCGCGCACCCGGCGCAGCAGGCGGTTGGCAATACGCGGGGTGCCACGGGCGCGACGAGCGATTTCGAAAGAACCTTCCGGATCCAGTGGCAAACCGAGGATGGCCGCCGAACGACTGACGATCGTCGCCAGATCGGCCGTGCTGTAGAACTCAAGGCGCTGGACGATACCGAAGCGGTCACGCAACGGATTGGTCAGCATACCGGCGCGAGTCGTTGCGCCCACCAGGGTGAACGGTGGCAGATCAAGTTTGATCGAACGCGCTGCCGGCCCTTCGCCAATCATGATGTCGAGCTGAAAGTCTTCCATCGCTGGATATAGCACTTCTTCAACGATCGGCGACAAACGATGGATTTCGTCGATGAACAGCACATCATGCGGCTCAAGATTGGTCAGCAACGCCGCCAGATCACCCGGACGCTCAAGCACGGGCCCGGATGTGCTCTTGATCGACACGCCCATTTCCTGGGCAATGATGTTGGCCAGCGTGGTCTTGCCCAGACCCGGCGGGCCGAAGATCAGCGTGTGGTCAAGGGATTCACTACGACCACGGGCCGCCTGGATGAACAGTTCCATCTGCTCGCGCACGGTCGGCTGACCAATATAGTCGGCCAGACTGACCGGACGAATCGCGCGGTCCTGGACTTCTTCGCGCTCGCGCGGGCTGTGCGCGGCGGCGATCAGACGATCAGCTTCAATCACTTAAATCATTCCCTTCAGGGCACGGCGGATCAGGTCTTCACTGCTCAAATTCTTGTCCTTGATGGCGGTAATCGCCTTGCTCGCTTCCTGCGGCTTGTAGCCCAGGGAAATCAGCGCGCTGACCGCATCGTTCTCGGCGGTGTTGACCGGCGCCGGACCATCCGGCTGATTCGGCACGAGCGCGAACATGGCTGGCGAGGTTTCCCAGGCCTTGAAGCGGTCTTTCAGCTCGACCAGCAGGCGTTCGGCGGTTTTCTTGCCGACACCCGGTACTTTGGTCAACGCCGAGGTGTCCTGAGATTGCACACAGCGGATCAGTTCGTCGACTTCCAGGCTCGACATCAACGCCAGGGCCAATTTTGGCCCGACACCATTGAGACGAATCAACTCGCGAAAAAAGTCTCGCTCACGCTTGCCGGCGAAACCATAGAGTAATTGCGCGTCTTCGCGTACGACCAAATGGGTGTGCAAGGTCAGCGGTTCACCGACCGACGGCAGACGATAAAGGGTGGTCATGGGCACTTCCAGCTCATACCCGAGGCCGTTTACATCCAGAATCAGGTGCGGCGGCTGTTTCTCAGCCAAGGTGCCGCGCAAGCGTCCAATCACGTTTCAGATCCTTGAGCGTTGGCCAGCCGTGGGCTGGCGACTGTCGAAAGGCGGATTTCGGGCCGACGACCCAGGCGCAAGAAATCCGCTTTCAGGAAAATTGATGCTGATGCTATCAGAGACGCAGGCGCCCGCCACGACTGCGTGCCGTTCCCAAACCGTGCGGCAGCAGACTGGAGCGTGTGTGCGCATGACAAATGGCAATGGCCAGAGCGTCCGAGGCATCGATTTGCGGTTTGCTGGTGAGCTTGAGCATGTGCATGACCATCATCTGCACTTGTTCTTTATTGGCGGCGCCGGTGCCGACCACAGCCTGCTTGACCTGAGTGGCCGTGTACTCGGCAATCTCCAGGCATTCTTCAGCACCGGCGACAATCGCTGCGCCACGGGCTTGCCCAAGCTTCAACGCCGAATCGGCGTTTTTCGCCATGAACACTTTTTCGATGCCCATGGTCACCGGTCCGTAGGTCTGAATAATCTCGCGTACGCCGCGATAGACGATTTGCAGACGCTCGTGCAGCTCGCCCGCACCGGTGCGAATACAGCCCGAGGCCACATAAATGCAGCCGCCACGCCCGGTATCACGAACAATCCCGTAACCGGTAATGCGCGAACCGGGGTCGATACCAAGAATTAAAGTCATAACGCCTGCAGATTCGGTAAAAGCACGATTTTCATATCAACCCATAACAAATGTGGGAGCGAGCCTGCTCGCGAAAGAGGTTTCATCATCAGCAACGATGTTGCCTGAAAATCCGCCTTCGCGAGCAGGCTCGCTCCCACATTGAATCGTAGTCGCTCTTAACCGAGCTGAGCGGCCACGTCTTCCGGAATGTCCGCATTGGAATAGACGTTCTGCACGTCATCCAGATCCTCAAGCATGTCGATCAGCTTGAGCACCTTCTCCGCCCCTTCCAGATCCAGTTCGGCGCTGGTGGTCGGCTGCATGACAATTTCTGCGTCATCACCTTTGAAGCCTGCCGCTTCCAGCGCGTTACGCACCGCATAGAAACTGGTGAACGAGGTGAACACATCGATCGAGCCGTCTTCGTGGCTGACCACGTCATCGGCATCGGCTTCCAGCGCCGCTTCGGTCAGTGCGTCCTCATCAACGCCCGGTGCGAAGCTGATCTGGCCTTTGCGCTCGAACAGGTAAGCCACCGAACCGTCGGTGCCGAGGTTGCCACCACACTTGCTGAACGCATGACGCACAGCGGCTGCGGTACGGTTGCGGTTGTCGGTCATGCACTCGACCATCACCGCCACGCCGCCCGGGCCGTAACCTTCATAGGTCAGCTCTTCAACGTTGTCCGCTTCGGTGGCACCGGCGCCACGCGCGACGGCGCGGTCGATGATGTCGCGGCTCATGTTCGCGCTCAGTGCCTTGTCCAGCGCCAGACGCAGACGCGGGTTGGAGCCCGGATCACCGCCGCCCTGACGGGCCGCAACGGTCAGTTCGCGGATCCACTTGGTGAAGATCTTGCCTCTCTTGGCATCCTGACGTTCTTTGCGGTGCTTGATGTTCGCCCACTTGGAATGACCTGCCATAACTCGCTCCGAATTCTCTTTGAAACGTTGCCCGCCCTGCACATGCAGCGGCCAGCAAACAAAAAATCTCGACCTGCTCTCTATAGATAGAAAAAAGGCGCATCCGAAGATGCGCCTTCAGGCCCGTCTTACTCAGCCTTTGGCGTTTCGCGCAAACGAATGTGCAATTCACGCAGTGCCTTGGCATCCACCACACCCGGCGCTTGCGTCATTACGTCGGCAGCACTCTGGGTTTTCGGGAAGGCAATCACTTCACGGATCGACTGGGCGCCGGTCATCAGCATCACCAGACGGTCGAGACCGAAGGCCAGACCACCGTGCGGCGGTGCACCGTACTTCAGCGCGTCGAGCAGGAAGCCGAACTTCTCTTCCTGTTCCGCTTCATCGATACCCAACAGACGGAAGACCGACTGTTGCATCTCTTTGCGGTGAATACGGATCGAACCGCCACCCAGCTCAGTGCCGTTCAGCACCATGTCGTACGCACGGGACAGAGCGCCAGCCGGGTTGGCTTCGAGCTCTTGCGGCGTGCACTTTGGCGCGGTGAACGGGTGGTGCAGCGCCGAGAAGCTGCCGTCGTCGTTCTCTTCGAACATCGGGAAGTCTACAACCCACATCGGTGCCCACTCGCAGGTCAGCAGCTTCAGGTCGTGACCGAGCTTGATGCGCAGTGCGCCCAAGGCTTCGCTGACGATCTTGGCCTTGTCGGCGCCGAAGAACACGATGTCGCCATCGACTGCGCCAACGCGATCAAGGATCACGTTCAGCTTGTCTTCTGGGATGTTTTTCACGATCGGCGATTGCAGACCTTCAACACCGGCAGCACGCTCGTTGACCTTGATGTACGCCAGGCCCTTGGCACCGTAGATGCCGACGAACTTGGTGTAGTCGTCGATCTGCTTGCGCGGCATACTCGCCCCGCCTGGAACGCGCAGTGCGGCGATACGGCATTTCGGATCGTTGGCCGGGCCGCTGAACACTTTGAAATCGACTTCTTTGAGTTGATCGGCAACGTCGACCAGTTCCAGCGGGTTACGCAGGTCTGGCTTGTCGGAGCCGTAACGGCGCATGGCTTCTTCGAAGGTCATGTGCGGGAAATCGCCGAATTCCAGACCCAGCACTTCCTTGAACAGGTTGCGGATCATTTCTTCGGTCAGACCCATGATCTCTTTTTCATCGAGGAAGCTGGTCTCGATGTCGATCTGGGTGAATTCTGGCTGGCGGTCAGCGCGCAGGTCTTCGTCGCGGAAGCACTTGGCGATCTGGTAGTAACGGTCGAAACCGGCAACCATCAGCAGTTGCTTGAACAGCTGCGGCGATTGCGGCAGAGCGAAGAACGAACCGGCGTGGGTGCGGCTTGGCACCAGATAGTCACGCGCACCTTCAGGAGTGGCGCGGGTCAGGATCGGCGTTTCGACGTCGAGGAAGCCGTTCTCGTCGAGGAAGCGACGGATGCTGGTGGTCATGCGCGAACGCAGACGCAGCTTCTCGGCCATTTCCGGACGACGCAGGTCGAGGAAGCGATAGCGCAGGCGGGTTTCTTCGCCAACGTCGGAGAACTCGTTCAGCGGGAACGGCGGAGTTTCCGACTCGTTCAGCACTTCCAGTTCGTAGCCCAGCACTTCGATCATGCCCGACGCCATGTTGGCGTTGGTCGCACCGGCCGGACGCAGACGCACCTTACCGGTGATCTTCACGACGTATTCGCTGCGCACGCGATCGGCAGCGGCGAAGCTCTCGGCGCGATCCGGATCGAATACCACTTGGGCGAGACCGTCACGATCACGGATATCGAGGAAAATCACCCCGCCGTGGTCGCGACGACGGTGAACCCATCCGCAAAGGGTAATTTCCTGACCTTCCAGGCTTTCGTTCAGTTGGCCGCAATAGTGGCTGCGCATCATGGTAGTGGTTCGCTTCTCGTAATTCGAAATTCGTTAGAGATCCCGTCGCACACAAGCTGGGTGCGGCATCGGAAAACTCACGCGTGTCGTTCGACCTGGGCCTGAACCCTAGTCAGATTTGTCGCCACCGGCCAGATTCTTCTTGGCGCCGGTCTTGAAGTCGGTTTCGTACCAGCCGCCGCCGCTCAGGCGAAAACCCGGCATGGACAGCTGTTTCTTGAGCTCTGGTGCCTGGCAGGCAGGGCAGTCGACCAGCGGTGCATCGCTGATCTTTTGAATGGCTTCCAACTGATGACCACAGGAAGCACATTGATAATCGTACATCGGCATGGGGGTGTCTCGGCGATCAGATTGCCACCGCGCGCAGGGCTTTGCGGCGAAAGAGCGGGATTATATCGATTAAATGCGGCCTGTGCAGCCGTAAGACTGCACAGGCCGCGACCTCGTTTGCAATCGCCGTTTCAGAGCGATTCGGTCGATGCAGCTTCCTTGATGCCGTTCATGACGCACACCACCCGTACAAGCGCGCTGAAATTCTTCACCCCGCCATGCCGCAGATGCACTTCACGGTCGACATGAGACAACAGCGAGCTGACCGAACAGCAATTTTGCGCGGCCATCGTGCCGAGGATGTTCCAGTAAACCTGCTCAAGCCGCAGGCAGGTTGCATAACCGTTCAGACGCACGGATCGCGACGATGGCTGAACCAGCGCCATGTCGAATTCGTCGACGAACGGATCGACTTTCAATTCATGTGGCAAGCCGACAATCCTGTCGCCCCGCCTGTCTCCCTCTACCATATCGGTGACACTCCTTTGCCATCTCTGCTTGTTTGAAAAGTCACATCCTGTGGCTTTCATAAAAGCGCAGACACAAAGTTATATCCAGACGACTTATTGACCATCTCCGTAGGATAAGCCAACGATACAAGTAAGATTCCGGACAGCGCACGCCCCCCGACCGACTGGCTCGTGCGCCCGGATGATTATGCTTCCAGCAACGCGCGCAGCATCCACGCGGTTTTCTCGTGCACCTGCATGCGCTGGGTCAGCAGGTCTGCGGTCGGCTCATCGCTGACCTTGTCGAGCAGCGGAAAAATGCCGCGCGCCGTGCGCGTAACGGCTTCCTGACCATCAACCAATTGTTTGATCATGTCTTCGGCACTCGGCACACCCACTTCTTCCTTGATAGAAGAAAGGCGTGCGTACGTGGCGTAGGCGCCCGGCGCTGGAAAGCCCAAGGCGCGAATACGCTCGGCGATCGAATCCACGGCCAGCGCCAGTTCGTTGTATTGCTCTTCGAACATCAAGTGCAGCGTGCGAAACATCGGGCCGGTGACGTTCCAGTGGAAGTTGTGGGTTTTCAGATACAGCACGTAGGTGTCCGACAACAGACGGGATAGTCCTTCGACGATGGACTTGCGATCTTCTTCACTGATACCGATATCGATTGCCATGTTTACCCCCTAACGGCGATTGAATTCATCCAACAGGTGCAGACCCACTCTAGCAAGGCAACCGACACCCCGCAGCCCTGATTGGCTGCAAACGCTGCGACAAATCGACCGACGCCATGCCGCTGGCCGGGCTGATTTGAGTAGCCGCAGGCTTTGCTGTTAAATAGGCAGTGTGTCGCCATGCCCCATTTTTCGGGGCGTTGCGCATAGGCTGATGCCGTGAACGTGTCCACCGCCTCTTATTTTGTTCCGAAGCGAACCGTGCGCCTTCAGCTCTTCCTTGTGAGCCGTCATAAACGTGAGCCAATCAAAATGTTGAAAATCGTCCACCTGCTAATGGGCGCAGCAGCCTTGCTGCTGTCGTTCATACCCAGCTTGAAATCCGAAGCCGTTCCCTACCTGCAACAACCCGATGCACTTTACCTGGCCTTTTTCGGCCTGCTTAACCTGGTGATTGCTCCAGTGATTCCTTTCTGGAACAAAGGCCCTCGTCAGCATCTGCAAAATCTGGTCAGCGCTCTTCTGGTGCTGACTGTCGTCCTGCAAACCTTGACCCTGATCGCCCCGATGCCCGTCATCGCCGGCCAACCAGCCGTGCTGTTCACTTTGGTGATTGCGCTGGTTGCCGTGGTCTTGCACCTGGCGGTGAGCTTCTATCGTTCTTCACCGGCCGCCGCTCCAACCAGCTATGACATGACCAATCGTGATACCGGTACCGTCAAGTGGTTCAACACCTCCAAAGGCTTCGGCTTTATCTCCCGGGATTCCGGCGATGATATTTTCGTGCACTTTCGCGCGATCCGTGGTGAAGGTCACCGCGTACTGGTCGAAGGCCAGCGTGTGGAATTCTCGGTGATGAATCGGGACAAGGGCCTGCAAGCCGAGGACGTGATCGCCGCTCTGCCGCGACGCTGATCCAGGCATAAAAAAACCGCGAGCAGCCTGCTGTTCGCGGTTTTTTTACGCCGGGTGAAAAGTACCCGCGTCAGTAGTGCGGCGGTGGCGCCTCGTCTTCGAAGGACTCGAACTGGCCGACCATCTCTTCCTGGCGCTTGAGCAGGGCTGCCATCTGCAATTGCAGGCGCTCAACCACGCGCTGTTGGGCTACCAGCACGTCGTTCAATGCCTGAATGGTGTCATCCTGAAACGCCAGACGGCTTTCCAGATCGGTAACGCGTTCTTCCAGGCTCATGACTCAGCCCTCCACAAAGGTGAAATGCTCGGTCAGGACCAGTCGCAACCGCTCGCGAATGGCGGCGACCTGCTCGACATTGTAAGGCCTGGCCGGGTGCTTGCCCCAGACCGGCGCTGGCCAGGCCGCGTCATCGCGTTTACGCACAATCACATGCATGTGTAACTGGCTGACGACGTTACCCAGGGTTGCGACGTTCAGCTTGTCGGCGTCGAACAGATCCTTGAGCAACTCAGCCAGTGCGGTGGTTTCCTGCCACAACTGCTGTTGATCGGCGACATCCAACTGAAACAACTCACTGATATCGTCGCGACGAGGCACCAGGATAAACCAAGGGTAATTGGCGTCATTGGACAGCAGCAGTCGGCAAAGAGGGAAATCACCGATCGTCAGCGTGTCCTGTTGAAGTCGTGAATCTAAAGCAAACACTGCGCGCACTCCCGGCTGATCTTCATTATTCAGCTTAGCGGCCCTCCTCGCGAACGGCGCAACCAAGCGACAGGACGGCAGCATACCTGCGAATGCGCCAGCCTTCACGAAGGCTTGATTACGAACCGCTGCAAACGCCCCCGGATGGGACATTTACTCGCGCCACGCACCAACACAGTACCCGGACACACTTCTAACGTGGAGAAATGACCGAGAAAGGCTGACTCGTTCAGCATCCAGCCAGCTCTCAACTGTATGAATACCGAACAGCTGTAAAATTTTTTGCACCAAAAACGCACAGTACGTCTACGCTCACTGCGTCAGGCATCCGCCAAATACTCACTGGCGGGGTGAACCGGTAACGTTTTTGGTTGTCATGCTCGATCCTGCGTGTGGCAACACCATAGAAGGAATGGCGTCAAGCCCTGATAAAAAGGGGCTTGGCGTCCAGCATTTATGAGGTTTTTACAGTGACAGGCGGACGTTCAGAAAAATAACCGAAACGAAATTGCGGTTTGTGCACGCTTGTTGCATTCGTACCCATATGGACTATAAGCGCACCACGGGAAGTGGATGCCTTAAGCCCCATAAGAACAGTGGCAGGGTTGCCCGATGGAGATTCAAGTGTTTTGCCAGGGACTCTTTTTTACCGATGCAAAAAGGCCCATAAACAGCGAGAAAGTTGTCAGTCCGGCTGCGTCGGTACTGTGAATTTGCGACATCCACCACGCCATTTGCGACACCGTCGTAAAGATGCTGAAAGGTTGGATCAGCAAGTATCGCCAACATTGTCGGCGTGATATAAGTTTGCGCCGACACAAAAAGAAAGAGCCGCCCAGATAATAAAACAGGTGGGACGGCAGTACTCTTCTAAAACCAAAGGAGCAAATCACGATGCGCGTGATGAAGTGGAGCATGATCGCACTGGCAGTTGCTGCAGCCGCCAGTACTCAAGTGGCTACGGCCGCACCGTTTGTAAGTGACCAGTCTGAAGCCAAAGGTTTTGTTGAAGACGCGAAACTCACCGAGACGTTGAAGAACTACTACTTCAACCGCGACAACAAGAACGGCGGCGCTGATGTAAAGGACTGGACTCAGGGTTTCCTGACCAATTTCACCTCGGGTTACACCCAAGGTACCGTTGGTGTCGGTATTGATGCATTCGGCTACCTGGCCTTGAAACTCGATGGCGGTGACGGTACTTCCGGTTCGGGTAACATGAGCCGTAGCGACCACACTGATCCACTGAATGACTCCCGCGACGTTAATGACAGCCAAGGCAAAGCCGGCGCAGCCATTAAATTCCGCATCTCCAAAACAGAGCTGAAAGTCGGCGACCAACAGCCAAGCACTGCTCCAGTGTTCGCTATCGGCGGTTCCCGTATCCTTCCGCAAACTGCCAGCGGCTTCCAGCTGCAGAGCAGCGAGATCAAAGACCTTGACCTCGAAGCCGGTCACTTCTACTCGGCGACCAGCCAGGACAAGAACGCCCGTAACGGCGGCCTGTACTCCAACTACTCTGGCGTAGAAGCCGACTCGATCGACTATTTCGGCGGCAAGTACGGCATCACCGAAAACCTGAGCGCATCGCTCTACGGCGCCAAGCTGGAAGACATCTGGAACCAGTACTACGCCAACGTGAACCTCACCACGCCATTCGGTGGTGACACTTCGCTGAACACTGACTTCAACATCTACCGCACCACCGACACCGGTGACAAGCTGGCAGGCGACATCAGCAACACGACCTTCTCCCTGGCAACCGCGCTGTCGTTCCTGAAAGCACACACCTTCACCCTGGCCTTCCAGAAGGTCAACGGCGATACTCCGTTCGACTACATCGGCGTGGGTAAAAACAACCGTGGTGGCGACTCGATCTTCCTCGCCAACTCCATCCAGTACTCTGACTTCAACGGTCCTGGCGAGAAATCCGTGCAAGCCCGTTACGACCTGAAAATGGCCGAGTACGGCGTTCCAGGCCTGAGCTTCATGGTTCGTTACGTTAAAGGTTGGGACATCGACGGTACCGGCCTGTCTGCAAACAGCCAATACCGCACCAACACTGGCGCTCCGCTGTACGGTGAAGACGGCGAACACCACGAAACCAACTTCGAAGCCAAATATGTTGTTCAGTCTGGCCCGGCGAAAGATCTGTCCTTCCGCATTCGTCAGGCTTGGCACGTTGCCAACTCCGATCAGGGCGAAGGCGATGTCAAAGAGTTCCGTCTGATCACCGAATACCCACTGAACATCTTGTAATCGTCAGTGGTTAGTTTGGAAGCATAAAAAAAGGCCCATCTTGCGATGGGCCTTTTTTATTGCCTGTCACTTGCAATAGTTGCCTGACCGACAAGTCAGGCAATTAATTAGCAACCTATCATTGTGTTGCCGATTCCTGCACCACGCGAATCACGCGTTGCGGAAAAGGAATATCAATGCCGGCAGTCTTTAAACGATCACGCGACTGTTCGTTAAACATGAACATCACGTCCCAGTAGTCTGCAGTTTTAACCCACACACGCAGGGAAACAGTGATCGAACTGTCGCCCAAGGTCGAAATCACTGCCTGCGGGGCAGGATCCTGCAACACGCGTTCATCCTTGGCCAGATCCAGCAGCACCTGACGCGCCTTCTGCAGGTCAGCTTCGTAATCCACACCGACATCAAACACAACTTTGCGAGTCGGCTGACGGTTGGTGTTGGTGATAATGCCGTTAGACAGGTTGCCGTTTGGCACGATGATGGTTTTGTTGTCACCGGTACGCAGCACGGTGTGGAAGATCTGGATGCTGTCGACCGTACCCGATACGCCTTGCGCTTCGATCCAGTCACCGATCCGGAACGGACGGAACAGCAGAATCAGCACGCCGCCAGCGAAGTTCGCCAGGCTGCCCTGCAACGCCAGACCGATAGCCAGGCCGGCCGCACCGATGGCAGCAACGAACGAGGTGGTTTCAACACCGATCATCGAAGCGACGCTGACAATCAGCAGCACTTTGAGAATGATGTTCGCCAGGCTGCTGATAAAGCCTTGCAGCGCCAGATCGGCATTGCGCAAGGCCAGCAGACCGCCGAGCTTTTGCGTGACCTTGTTGATCAGCCACCAGCCGATGGCCAGAGTAATCACTGCCAGCAGCACGCGGCTGCCGTATTCCATGATCATTGGAATCCACGCCTGGGATGCCTTGACCAGGTTGTCCACCTCAGCATTCAAATCCATGTTCTATCTCCTGATTTCCGGCCATTCGGCACGCGAAAAATAAGCGGCAGAAACCCGCCGGGTGTACACAAAACAATGTGGGAGCGAGCCTGCTCGCGAAGGCGGTGTGTCAGTCAACTCATTACTGAATGACACGGCGCCTTCGCGAGCAGGCTCGCTCCCACAGGTCATCTGACCGAGCTTAGTCGCGGAAGTTGTTGAACTGCAGTGGCATGCCGAATTCCTTGGCCCGCAGCGCCGCGATGGCCTCTTGCAGGTCGTCACGCTTCTTGCCGGTCACGCGCACTTGCTCGCCCTGAATGGCGGCCTGCACTTTGAGTTTGGCGTCCTTGATGTGGCCGACGATCTTCTTCGCCAGTTCCTTGTCGATGCCTTCCTTGAGGATGGCGTCCTGCTTCATCAGCTTGCCCGATGCGTAGGCGTCTTTGACTTCAAGGCACTGCACGTCGATCTTGCGCTTGACCAGCGCCAGCTTGAGGATTTCGATCATCGCTTCGAGCTGGAACCCGGCTTCAGCGGTCAGGCTGACGGTGAGGTCCTTTTCCTTGAACTCGAAGCTGCCTTTGCCTTTCAGGTCATAACGACGATCGAGTTCCTTCACGGCGTTCTCGACCGCGTTGGTGAGTTCGTGTTTGTCCAGTTCGGATACCACGTCGAACGACGGCATGTAATCTCTCCAATAAAAAGGCGCGCTCGATGTGGATGGAGCGCGCTTGGCTTGCGGTTAAAATCGGGCTCATTATAACGGGTCTTTTCCCACCGATACGGCGAGCCGCACATGCCTGTACGCAATCGAGCAAAAAACTGATGGCCATCCCCTGGCATATTCTCGGCGCTGGCAGTCTCGGCACACTGTGGGCCACACGTCTGGCTCGCGCCGGCCTGCCGGTCAGACTGATCGTGCGTGATGCCGAACGCTTGCAAAGCTATAAGGCCGCGGGCGGCTTGACGCTGGTGGAGCAAGGTGTGGCGAGCAGCTATGCGGTTCCCGGCGAAACACCCGACAATCCCGAGCCAATCCGCCGCTTGCTGGTCGCGTGCAAGGCCTACGACGCCGAAAGCGCCGTCGCCCGCCTCGCCCCACGACTGACAGCGGACGCCGAACTGATCCTTCTGCAAAACGGCCTCGGCAGTCAGGACGCCGTCGCCAACCGTGTGCCACTGGCACGCTGCATCAGCGCTTCAAGCACCGAGGGTGCCTTTCGTGATGGCGACTGGCGCGTAGTGTTTGCCGGCCACGGCTTTACTTGGCTGGGCGACGCCGGCCATCCGGTCGCACCGATCTGGCTGGACGATCTCGACGCCGCGAAAATCCCCCACGAATGGAGCACCGACATCCTCACGCGCTTGTGGCGCAAACTGGCACTCAACTGTGCGATCAATCCGTTGACCGTGCTGCACAATTGCCACAACGGTGGTTTGCAGGAACACCATTGCGAAGTCGCCACCCTGTGCGCCGAACTCGCTGAGTTGCTGGAGCGTTGCGGCCAGCCGGCCGCCGCCGACAATCTGCAACAGGAAGTCGAGAGGGTCATCCACGCCACCGCCGCCAATTACTCATCGATGTTTCAGGACGTCGCCAACCAGCGCCGCACCGAAATCAGCTATCTATTGGGCCACGCCTGCAAAGTCGCCGCCCGCCACCAGTTGAACCTGCCGCACCTCAATCAATTGCAGCAGCGGCTGATCGCGCATCTGCACAGCCGTGGATTGCCCAGCGACTGAGCAGCGGCTACGCTGGCCACTTGTTCCTTTGCTGCGATAAACCTGATGCCATTGCGCCAGCGTCTCGAAAACCTGCCGGTCGGCCAGAAACTGCTGGCCGCCCTGCTGGTGCTGTTGACCACTGTTCTGCTGGTCGCCAACCTGACCTTTATCAGCGCCGCCTATTACATCTCCCAGGAAAGCATGGCGCCGCAGGCCTTGCAGACCATCGGCCGATTGATTGCCAACCCCAGTCTGGTCAGCGAAGCCCTGCAATCGCCGCAGAGCGCCGAACGCCTGCTCAAGGAACTCGACAGCTACTCGCCACTGCGCGCTGCCGCGCTGTATGACGGCAAGGGCGAACGCCTTGCGCAAGTCCAGCGCGGCGACAAACTCAACCTGCCGGAACGCTATCGGCATGTCGAAGCGTGGCAACTGACCGAGTTTCGCAGCAACCAGTTGATCACCCTGCCCCGCCCCGGCACCGCACCGGGCCACTTGTTGCTGGTGGCCAGCAGCGAACTGCCGATGGCCTTCTACACCGGCACGCTGACCGCCAGCCTCGGCATTCTGATTTTCAGTGTGTTGCTGTGGCTGGTGATTGCCCGGCAGATCAAACGTCTGATTACCCGGCCGATTCATCAGTTGGAAGAGCTCTCGCGTCAAGTCACTCGGGAAGAGAACTACGCCCTGCGCGCCTCACGCGGCAACCATGACGAAATCGGCAGTCTCGCCGAGGCGTTCAATACCATGCTGTCGCGCATCGAAGCCCGCGAGCAGCAACTCAAGCGCGCCCGCGATGACTCGCAAGCCGCCTACGATCAGGCCCAGGGGCTGGCCGAAGAAACCCGCCACACCAACCGCAAACTGGAACTCGAAGTCCAGGTGCGCAGCAAGATCGAGAAGAAGCTCACCGGTTTCCAGAACTACCTCAACAGCATCATCGACTCGATGCCCTCGGCGCTGATCGCCCTCGACGAGCAACTTTACGTCACCCAATGGAATCAGGAGGCCAGCGCCCTTTCCGGCACACGTCTGGACGAAGCGCTGAACCAGCCGATCTTTCTCGCCTTCGAACCGCTCAAGCCGTTTCTGCCGCAACTCAAGCAGACCGTCGAACAACACACCGTAGCGAAAATCGAGCGGGTAACGTGGTTCAAGGATGAAGAACCCAAGCATTACGCGCTGACGTTCTATCCATTGATGGGCGGTGCCGGGCGTGGCGTGGTGATCCGCATCGACGACATCACCCAGCGTCTGTCGCTGGAAGAAATGATGGTGCAGTCAGAGAAAATGCTCTCGGTCGGCGGTCTCGCCGCTGGCATGGCCCACGAGATCAACAACCCGCTGGGCGCGATCCTGCATAACGTGCAAAACATCCGGCGACGCCTGTCCGCCGATCTGCCGAAGAACCTCGAAACCGCCGAACAACTGGGCATCGAGCTGGACACGGTGAATAGCTACCTGCAGGGCCGCGAAGTGCCGCAATTGCTCGATGGCATTCAACAGGCCGGCGCTCGGGCAGCGAAAATCGTCACGCACATGCTCAGCTTCAGCCGTCGCAGCACCCGACAAATGGCGCCGTGCGATCTGCCGGCGCTGATCGATCAAGCCGTGGAAATCGCTGGCAACGACTTCGACCTGGCCATCGGCTTCGACTTCAAGGGCCAGGCGATCATCCGTCAGTTCGACCCGGCGCTCGGCCCGGTGCCGGGCACCGCCAACGAACTCGAGCAAGTGCTGCTCAACCTGTTGAAAAATGCCGCGCAAGCCATTCACCAGCGTGAAGACGATAGCGAGCCGGGGCGAATCATCCTGCGCACCAAGCTCAATCCGCCATGGGCTGAAATCCAGGTCGAAGACAACGGCATCGGCATGAGCGAGAACGTGCGCAAACGCACCTTCGAGCCGTTCTTCACCACCAAGGAAATCGGTCAGGGCACCGGGCTGGGCTTGTCGGTGTCGTATTTCATCATTACCAACAATCACAAAGGGCAGATGGAGGTGCAGTCAGCACCGGGCCAGGGCACGTGTTTCACCCTGCGCCTGCCGCTGACGCAACCGCTGCCCATCGCTGCCGAAACCAATCAATTATCGAGGTAACCCATGGGCTTTCGCCTGTCGAAAATCTACACCCGCACCGGTGACAAAGGCGAAACCGGCCTGGGCGATGGCCGCCGTGTGCCCAAGGATCATCCGCGCATCGAGGCGATTGGCGAAGTCGATACGCTGAACAGTCAGGTCGGCGTGTTACTGGCCGGGTTGATGGCCGAGCGCGAGACGTATCCGGGACTGAATGAATTGATCGAAGTGTTGGCGCCTTGTCAGCATCGCTTGTTCGATCTGGGTGGCGAGCTGGCAATGCCGGAGTATCAGGCGTTGAATGCGGCGGAGATCGAGCGGCTGGAAGCGGCAATCGATGTGTGGAACGAGGAGTTGGGGCCGCTGGAGAATTTCATTCTGCCGGGCGGCTCGATGCTGATTGCGCAGGCGCATGTGTGCCGGAGTCTGGCCAGGAGTGCCGAGCGGCGTTGTCAGCATTTGAATGCGCTGGAACCGTTGGCCGGGGTTGGGCTGGCGTATATCAATCGGTTGTCGGATTTGTTGTTTGTCGCGGCGCGGTTGATTGCGCGGCGGCAGGGGATTGCGGAGATTCTTTGGCAACCGGCGGTAAAACCTGCAGAAATCTAGCGCATGAAAGGTCGCCTTCGCGAGCAGGCTCGCTCCCACAGTTGATTGGGTTCATCCAGTTGGAATGCAGTCAAATGTGGGAGCGAGCCTGCTCGCGAAGAGGCCAGCAGCCTTTACAGAGAATCAGGCCAGAACGCGCGAATCCCCGCCACACCTTGAGCGCCGTGGCCCCAGGCTTTTTCGCGCTCCGCCGGGCCAACCCCACCCAACAGAAAAACCGGCTTACTAAAGCCTTCGATCAACGCCTCAGCCTGCTCCCAGCCCAGCGGCTGCGCATCCGGGTGGGTCAGGGTCGGCTGCACTGGCGACAGCGTGACGAAATCCACACCCATCTGCTCTGCCAGCGCCAACTCTTCAGCGTTGTGGCACGACGCCGCCAACCAGCGCTCCGCCGGCAACGGCCGCCCCGCCGCCGCGTACTTACGCAACTGTGCAGAGGTGATGTGCCAACCGGCAGACGGGAAATCGCCGAGCCATTCGAACGGCCCCTTGATCATCAGTTGCGCCTTGCCCGCGCAAAGACCAGCGGCATCGACAGCCAGATCGCGATACTTGGGGTCATAGCCGTTCGGCGCGCGCAGCTGGATCAATTTGATCCCACCGGCAATCGCCTTCTGGATACCGCGCAGCAGAGCCGGGGTTTCCAGATCCTCAGGGGTAATCAGGTACTCCGCCGGCAAACGCGCCGCCGCAAGGATCGGCTGGTTGGCGGCCGGGAACTCGTAGTTCGCCAATTCCTTCGCAGTCACCCAGGCCAATGGCTGGCCTTCGGCACCGTGCGGCTCGCCGGTGAATGCCGAGACTTCCCAGACATCCAGCAACACCTGCTTGTCCGGATAGTCGTGACGGACTTTGATCAACGGCCGTGCAGCGCCAACGACGATGCCCAGCTCTTCGTGCAACTCACGAGACAGCGCGCTTTCGACCGACTCGTCGGCCTCGACCTTGCCGCCGGGAAACTCCCACAAGCCGCCTTGATGCTGGGTGTCGGCGCGGCGGGCGATGAGGATCTTGCCGCTGTCGTCACGGATGACGGCAGCGGCGACGTGTACGCGTTTCACGGAATCAACTCCTCCAGTCCAGCCTTTTGCCACGCTTTGAAGGCGGGCCATTGGTAGACGGTTTCAACATAGGCTTGGTCGGCGGCCGGCAGCTGCACTTGGTAAGTGCGCAGACGCACGGCAATCGGTGCGAAGAAGGCGTCGGCCAGACTCACCCGACCGAACAGGTACGGCCCGCTCTCGGTCGCGGCGGCACGGCATTCGGCCCACAGCGCGAGCATGCGCTCGATGTCGACCTTCACTTCTGGCGGCACCGGGTTCAGCGGCGCGTCATGGTTGAGGTTGAACGGCATGTGATTGCGCATGGCGAAGAAGCCGCTGTGCATTTGTGCACAGGCGGATCGGGCTTGGGCGCGGGCGAAAATATCGCTCGGCCAGAGCTGTTCGGACGGAAACGTCTCGGCGAGGTATTCAGCGATGGCCAGCGAATCGGCGATGGTGCCGCGCGCCGTTTGCAGCAGCGGGACTTTGGCGGTCGGCGAATGCTTGAGCAGCAGTTCGCGGGTGTCGGGCTTGCCGAGTTTGATCAGTTCTTCGCTGTAGGGTGCGCCGGTCAGCTCGAGTGCCAATGCAGCACGCAGGGACCAGGAGGAAAGCAGTTTGTCGCCGATGATCAGGTGCAGGGACATGGGTGTGGCGCCTTTTCGTCAGAGGAAGTTTCTAAACTTGTCGTGTCTGAACCATCGCTTTCGCGAGCAAGCTCGCTCCCACAGGTTCTTGGGTGTACACAACATGTGTGAACGGCCGAAACCACTGTGGGAGCGAGCTTGCTCGCGAAGAGGCCTGCGGCCCGCTCCCACCTTTTGGATCAGGTGCGGTATTCGGCGTTGATCTTCACGTATTCATGCGACAGGTCGGTGGTCCAGATGGTTTCGCTGCAATTGCCGCGACCCAGCTCGATGCGGATGGTGATCTCTTCCTGCTGCATCACCGCCGAACCCTGGGCTTCAGTGTAGGTCGCCGCACGGGCGCCACGGCTGGCGATGCACACGTCACCGAGGAACACGTCGATCTTGCTTACGTCCAGATCCGGCACGCCGGCACGGCCGACGGCAGCCAGAATGCGGCCCCAGTTCGGGTCGGAGGCGAACAGCGCGGTCTTGATCAGCGGTGAATGCGCCACGGTGTAGCCAACGTCGAGGCATTCCTGATGGTTGCCGCCGCCATTCACTTCCACGGTGACAAACTTGGTCGCGCCTTCGCCGTCACGCACGATGGCCTGGGCCACGTCCATGCACACTTCGAACACCGCTTGCTTCAACTTGGCGAAGAGCTCGCCTTCGGCGCGGGTGATTTCCGGCAGCGCAGCCTTGCCCGTGGCGATCAGCATGCAGCAGTCGTTGGTCGAGGTGTCGCCGTCGATGGTGATGCGGTTGAACGACTTGTTGGCACCGTCGAGCATCAAGTTGTGCAGGACTTCGCGGGAGACTTTGGCGTCAGTGGCGATGTAACCCAGCATGGTCGCCATGTTCGGACGGATCATGCCCGCGCCTTTGCTGATACCGGTGACGGTGATGGTCACGCCGTCATGCTCGAACTGGCGGCTGGCGCCCTTCGGCAGGGTGTCGGTGGTCATGATCCCGGTAGCAGCGGCTTCCCAGTTGTTTTCCGACAGGTCGTCCAGCGCGGCTTGCAGCGCGCCTTCGATCTTCTCGACCGGCAGTGGCTCGCCGATCACGCCGGTGGAGTACGGCAGAATCTGCTCGGCAGCAACGCCGGTCAGCTCGGCCAGTCTGGCGGTGGTGCGCTCGGCGGCGGCCAGGCCCGGCTCGCCAGTGCCAGCGTTGGCGTTGCCAGTATTGGTCAGCAGGTAACGCACCGCATTCTGTACGCGTTTCTTCGCCAGGATCACCGGTGCGGCACAAAAGGCGTTCAACGTGAACACACCCGCCACGGTCGAGCCTTCGGCGCAGCGCATCACGACAACATCTTTGCGCCCGGGGCGCTTGATGCCGGCCGAGGCGATACCGAGTTCAAAACCGGCAACCGGGTGCAACGTTGGCAAAGGACCAAGACCAACAGCCATGAATGCGCTCCTTACTCAATGATGTCAGCACCGCCACGCGCAGTGACGGTGGTTTAAATGGCAAAACGCCGCGACGGCAGGAGCCGGTCGCGGCGCGGGTATTTCAGCAGTTGAAACGGGTTTTACTGGATCTGCCCGTGGCAATGCTTGAATTTCTTGCCCGAACCGCAGTAGCACAGTTCGTTGCGGCCCAGCTTCTGCTCGTTGCGAACCGGGGCGGTGGCGAGGGCGACATCGACCTCTTCACCCAGTACTTCCGGCTGCTCCAGACCTGGCGCTTCGGCGTGTTCGAACTGCATGCGGGCGGCCAGTGCTTCGGCTTCCTGACGCAGGCGTTGCTCTTCGGCTTCCGGATCTTCGCGGCGAACCTGAACGTGCGAGAGCACGCGGATCGAGTCGCGCTTGATCGAATCGAGCAGCTCGGAGAACAGCGTGAACGACTCGCGCTTGTATTCCTGCTTCGGATTCTTCTGAGCGTAACCGCGCAGGTGGATACCGTGACGCAGGTGATCCATGGTCGACAGGTGGTCTTTCCACAGGTCGTCCAGTACGCGCAGCACGATTTGTTTCTCGAAGGAGCGCAGTGCGTCGGCACCGGCTTGGTCTTCTTTCTCGTTGTACGCCGCCATCAGCTCGGTCATGAGCTTCTCGCGCAGGGTTTCTTCGTACAGGTGATCGTCTTCGTCGAGCCATTGCTGGATCGGCAGTGTCACGCCGAAATCGCTGGCAATCGACGCTTCCAGACCGGCCACGTCCCACTGCTCTGGCAGCGATTGCGGCGGAATGTGCGCGCTGACGGTGGCGTTGAGCACGTCCTGACGGAAATCGGCGATGGTTTCACCGATGTTGTCGGCGGCCAGCAACGTGTTACGCATGTGATAGATCACTTTACGCTGTTCGTTGTTGACGTCGTCGAACTCGAGCAGTTGCTTACGGATGTCGAAGTTGCGGCCTTCAACCTTGCGCTGCGCCTTCTCGATCGCGTTGGTCACCATGCGGTGTTCGATCGCTTCGCCCGGCTGCATGCCCAAAGCTTTCATGAAGTTCTTCACCCGATCAGAGGCGAAAATGCGCATCAGGCTGTCTTCCAGCGACAGGTAGAAGCGGCTCGAACCAGCGTCACCCTGACGACCGGCACGGCCACGCAGCTGGTTGTCGATACGACGGGATTCGTGACGCTCGGACGCGATCACCTGCAAACCGCCGGATTCCAGCACTTGCTGGTGACGTTTCTGCCAGTCGGCCTTGATCTGGGCAATCTGCTCAGGGGTCGGGTTTTCCAGCGACGCAACTTCAACTTCCCAGTTACCGCCCAACAGGATGTCGGTACCACGACCGGCCATGTTGGTGGCGATGGTCAGGGCGCCCGGACGACCGGCCTGCGCAATGATCTCGGCTTCTTTTTCGTGGAACTTGGCGTTGAGAACCTTGTGTTCGATGCCTTCCTTCACGAGCAATGCGGACATGTGCTCGGAGGTTTCGATGGTGGCAGTACCTACCAGCACCGGACGGCCGGCAGCCATGCTTTCCTTGATGTCCGTAACGATCGCCGCGTATTTCTCTTCGGCGGTCAGGAACACCAGGTCGTTGAAGTCTTTACGCGCCAATGGTTTGTTCGGCGGAATGACCATGACTTCCAGACCATAGATCTGGTGGAATTCGAACGCTTCGGTGTCAGCGGTACCGGTCATGCCGGACAGCTTGGTGTACAGACGGAAGTAGTTCTGGAACGTGGTCGAGGCCAGGGTCTGACTCTCGGCCTGGATGTTCAGGCCTTCTTTGGCTTCGATGGCCTGGTGCAGGCCTTCGGACAGACGGCGGCCCGGCATGGTACGGCCGGTGTGTTCGTCAACCAGTACGACCTGGCCGTCCTGCACGATGTATTCGATGTTGCGATTGAACAGTTTGTGCGCACGCAGACCGGCATACACGTGGGTCAACAGGCCCAGATTATGCGCCGAGTACAGGCTCTCGCCTTCAGCCAGGAGGCCGACGCGGGTGAGCATGTCTTCGATGAACTGGTGACCGGCTTCGTTGAGTTCGACCTGACGGGTCTTCTCGTCAACGGTGTAGTGGCCAGCCTTGGTGACTTCACCCTCGACTTCTTCAACGTGCAGTTCCAGCTGCGGGATCAGTTTATTGATCTCCATGTACAGCTTGGAGCTGTCCTCGGCCTGACCGGAAATGATCAGCGGGGTACGCGCTTCGTCGATGAGGATGGAGTCGACTTCGTCGATCACGGCAAAGTTGAGTTCGCGCTGGAATTTTTCTTCCATGCTGAACGCCATGTTGTCGCGCAGGTAGTCGAAACCGAATTCGTTGTTGGTGCCGTAGGTGATGTCGGCGGCATACGCCTGACGTTTCTCTTCCGGCGGCTGGAACGGCGTCACGACGCCAACGGTCAGGCCGAGGAATTCATACAGCGGGCGCATCCAGTTGGCGTCGCGGCGGGCCAGGTAGTCGTTCACCGTCACAACGTGCACGCCCTTGCCGGACAGTGCATTGAGGTAAACGCCCAGCGTTGCCACGAGGGTTTTACCCTCACCGGTGCGCATTTCGGCGATCTTGCCTTCGTGCAAGGTCATGCCACCGACGAGTTGCACGTCGAAGTGGCGCATACCCATGATGCGCTTGCCGGCTTCGCGGGCGACCGCAAAGGCTTCTGGCAACAGCTTGTCGAGGGTTTCCCCTTTGGCGATGCGGGCCTTGAACTCATCGGTCTTGGCGCGCAATTGATCGTCCGAAAGGGCCACCATTTGCTCTTCGAAGGCATTGACGAGCTGCACCGTCTTGAGCATGCGTTTGACTTCACGCTCGTTCTTGCTTCCAAAAAGTTTCTTTAACAAAGGCGCAAACATATCGGCAGGATCTTCCACACTAAAGGGATGGAGGGCGGCCCCGTGAGCGTCGCCCGTGCAGCCCTCATGGCCGCATGCGAACGAGCATTCTACCCGGAAACGGAAGTGAGGAAAGTGGCGATGTTCCACGATGCTGGCACTGCGCTTTGACGGGGCTCACTTAAAATAGGGGCGTTTTGCTCAACTTCAAGTCATACAAGGCAGAAGTTAGTCGTTGATTTAATGGGTAAAGCGGGGGCAAAAGCAATGGGCGAGTGATTTCGGCCTTTCTGCTACCATGGCGTTTCTGTTACTTCAGGTGTTCGATCATGGCATTTCGCCCTCTTACGGCCAGAGCACCCGCCGTTCTACTGCGCGAAGCCAAGCCGCTCAAAGCCATCCTCGGCCACGCCCAGCGCCTGGGTCATTTGCAACGCCTGCTCGAAAGCCAACTACAACCCGCCGCCCGCGAACACTGCCATGTGGCCTCGTGGCGCGAAGGCAGTCTGTTGCTGATTGTCACCGATGGCCACTGGGCCACACGCTTGCGCTACCAGCAAAAACGCCTGCAGCGGCAATTGCAGATGTTCGACGAGTTCGCCAGTCTGACGCGAATTCTATTCAAGGTGCAGCCGCCGACGGTTCAACGCGGGGCAACCGGGCACACGATGGACTTGTCGACGGATGCAGCGGCAACAATTCAGGCTACAGCGGACGGGATCAGTGATCCGGGTTTGCGCGCGGCGCTGGAGCGCCTGGCGGCACACGCCAAGGCCAAAACCTGAAGCAAAATCAAAAGATCGCAGCCTGCGGCAGCTCCTACAGATGAAACGCAATTCTCCTGTAGGAGCTGCCGCAGGCTGCGATCTTTGCTTTTAGCGGCGTTTGCTGCCGCCTAATAAAGAGCCCATCAGGCCGCGCACCAGTTGTTTGCCGAGATTGTTGGCAGCCTGGCGCATGGCTGACTTCAGTGCCTGCCCGGCTGCCGTCCCGAGAAACTCCCCTGCCCTGTCGGCAAGGCTTGGCTCTTCAACCGCTGGCTTGCCGGCGGGTGCCTCGGCCTCAGGCGCCAGGCCTTTACGGCCCATGAGAATTTCGTACGCCGACTCCCGATCAACCGGCTTGTCATAGCGCCCCTTGAACGGCGAACCCGCAATCAACAGCGTGCGCTCGGTCTCGGTCAACGGCCCGATCCGCGATTGCGGCGGTGCCACGAGTACGCGCTGGACCATTTCCGGCGTGCCTTTTTCCGTCAGCGTGCCGACCAGTGCTTCGCCAATCCCCAGCTCGGTCAGCACCGACAAACTGTCAAACGCCGGATTCGGCCGGAAGCCGTCCGCCACCGCGCGCAGGGATTTCTGCTCTTTGGCGGTAAAGGCGCGCAAGCCATGCTGGATGCGCAGGCCCAGTTGCGCCAGCACGTCATCCGGCAAGTCCGCCGGTGACTGCGTGACGAAATACACGCCCACACCTTTGGAACGAATCAAGCGCACCACTTGTTCCAGCCGCTCCTGCAGAGCCTTGGGCGTATCACCAAAGAGCAAATGCGCCTCATCGAAAAACAGCGCCAGCAGCGGTTTATCGGCATCGCCGCGCTCCGGCAACTGCTCGAACAGCTCCGCCAGCAGCCACAACAGGAACGTCGCGTAGACCTTCGGCGCCTCGTGCACCAGACGGCTGGCGTCGAGCAAGTGAATGCGCCCACGGCCATCGGCGGTCGGCTGCAGAATGTCTTCGAGTTGCAGTGCCGGTTCGCCAAACAAGGCTTCGGCGC
This sequence comes from Pseudomonas fluorescens, assembly GCF_902497745.1. Taxonomy (GTDB): domain Bacteria; phylum Pseudomonadota; class Gammaproteobacteria; order Pseudomonadales; family Pseudomonadaceae; genus Aquipseudomonas; species Aquipseudomonas fluorescens_BM. The sequence continues at coordinate 63,359 of NZ_CABVHJ010000025.1, read as the reverse complement.
CCTGCTGCTCAAGAATCGCCAGGCGGCGCAACAGCGCCTGACTGGAACCGGTGGTCATCAACGCCGCGTCTTCGCCCAACAGTTGCGGGTTGTCCTTGAGGTGATTGAGCAGCGCCTTCAGATCTTTCAGATCCAGCAGCAACAGACCTTCGCGATCGGCGACCTTAAAGGCTGCGTAGAGCGCCGACTGCTGACTGTCGGTCAGCTCCAGCAGGCTGCCGATCAGCAGCGGGCCCATTTCGCTCAGCGTGGTGCGCAGCGGATGACCGGACTCACCGTGGATATCCCACAAGGTCACCGGATAAGCCTGCGGCTTGTGGTTGAGCCACGGCATCCCGGCGATGCGCTCGGCAACCTTGCCTTGCGGGTTGCCGGCCGCACCGAGTCCGCACAGATCACCCTTGATATCAGCGGCAAACACCGCGACGCCAGCGTCGCTGAACGCCTCGGCCAAACGCTGCAAGGTGACGGTTTTACCGGTACCGGTGGCGCCGGCGACCAATCCGTGGCGGTTCGCCAGGCGCATGGCCTGAGCAATCTGTTGGCCTGCGAGATCGGCGCCGATTACGAGTTGCGAGGAGTCAGGCATTTTGTCACCCAATGGTTAATCTTTGATTCTGCATGGCCGATAAAGAAGAGTGAGAGACCCGACCACAAGTCAGGCCGGACATTTCCCTAAGGAGAGACGGAAATATCAGCTTGTTTTCACCCTTGCCCATTTCGCGCGCCTCTATAAAAGCACGCCCTGGACATTAAGACCTTAGCGGAACCCCAAGCCATGAACAAAAATCTGCGCTTCAGCCATAAAATTTTGCTTGCCGCCGCCCTTATCGTCATTGCTGCCTTCGCCTCGTTTACCTTGTACAACGACTGGCTACAGCGCAATGCGATCCGCGATGACCTGAACAACTATCTCAACGAGATGGGCGAAGTCACTGCCGGCAATATCCAGACCTGGCTCACCGGTCGCATTCTGCTGATCGAGAACGCCGCCCAGAACATCGCCATCAACCCGGAACCGGCCAATGTCGCCAGCCTGCTGGAACAGAAAGCCCTGACGTCGACGTTCATGGCGTCCTACCTCGGTGATGCCACCGGCCACTTCACCATCCGCCCGGATGCGAAGATGCCGGACGGTTTCGATCCACGCGTGCGCCCTTGGTATAAAGGTGCCGAGAGCAGCAGCACCTCGACCCTGACCGAACCGTACATCGACGCTGCCACCGGCCAGTTGATCATTTCCATCGCCACCGCCTCGAAAAAGGCCGGTCAGAGCGTCGGTGTGGTTGGCGGTGACCTGAGTCTGCAATCGCTGGTCGACACCCTCGCAGCGCGGGATTTCGACGGCATGGGTTATGTGTTCCTGGTCAGCGCCGACGGCAAGATCCTCGTGCACCCGGACAAGGCGCTGGTGATGAAATCACTCAAGGAAGCCTATCCGCAGGACACCCCACGCATCAGCAGCGACTTCAGTGAAGTCACCGTCGACGGCAAAACCCGCATCGTCACCTTCGCGCCGATCAAAGGCCTGCCGTCGGTGAACTGGTACATCGGTCTGTCGGTGGACAAGGATCAGGCCTTTGCGATGCTCAGCGAATTCCGCACCTCGGCAGTGATCGCGACCGTAATTGCCGTGGCGATCATCATTGCCCTGCTCGGCATGCTGATCCGCCTGCTGATCCAGCCGTTGCATGTGATGACCCGCGCCATGGAAGACATTGCCGATGGCGAAGGTGATCTGACCAAACGCCTGACGATCGTCAATAACGATGAATTCGGCATCCTCGGTACCGCGTTCAACCGTTTCGTCGAGCGTATTCACGGTTCGATCCGTGAAGTCTCTTCGGCGACCGGACAAGTCAACGAAGTCGCCCTGCGCGTGGTCGCTGCGTCGAACTCGTCGATGTACAACTCCGATCAGCAAGCTTCGCGCACCAGCAGCGTAGCCGCCGCGATCAACCAGCTCGGCGCCGCCGCGCAGGAAATCGCCCGCAATGCAGCACAAGCGTCGAATCAGGCCAGTGATGCACGCGGCCTCGCCGAAGACGGCCAGCAAGTGGTGGATCGCAGCATCAAAGCGATGAATCAGCTGTCGAGCATGCTCAGCGCGTCGAGCAGCAACATCGAGTCGCTGAACAGCAAAACCGTGAACATCGGCCAGATTCTTGAAGTGATCACCAGCATCTCCCAGCAGACCAATCTGCTGGCGCTCAACGCGGCGATTGAAGCGGCGCGTGCCGGTGAGGCTGGCCGAGGTTTCGCCGTGGTGGCCGATGAAGTGCGCAACCTGGCGCACCGCACGCAAGAATCGGCGCAGCAAGTGCAGACGATGATCGAGGAGCTGCAAGTCGGCGCCCGTGAATCGGTAGGCACCATGAGCGACAGCCAGCGCCACAGTCAGGACAGCGTCGAGATTGCCAACCTCGCCGGAGAGCGTTTGAACAGCGTGACGCAGCGCATTGGCGAGATCGACGGGATGAACCAGTCGGTGGCCACCGCAACCGAGGAGCAGACCGCCGTGGTTGAGTCGATCAACGTCGATATCACCGAGATCAACACGCTGAACCAGGAAGGCGTGGAGAACTTGCAGGCAACGTTGCGGGCTTGTTCGGATCTGGAGCAACAGGCTTCGCGTCTGAAGCAGTTGGTTGGCAGCTTCCGCATCTGAAGATCAAGAGCCTTACCCCCTCACCCCAGCCCTCTCCCCCAGGGGGGCGAAGGGGGAAGGGAGCCGATCGGGGGATTTTCCAGACCTGAGTTCGACTCAGGCCCCTCAGGTCGATGTACTTTCAACACCCACCTCGGTCAGTCCCCTCTCCCTTTGGGAGAGGGCTAGGGTGAGGGGCTCTTCAGCTCTTCAGCCCCACCGCGCAATCCCGACCGAACATCTATTATTGATAAAGGTCAACCAAGGGAGAACCACGCAGCGGAGGGATGATCACCGTGCATATCGCCGACATCACCATGTTCTACGCCCCGGCCAGCGGTGGCGTGCGCACTTATCTGGATGCCAAGCATCGCCGGCTGGGAGTCAAACCCGGCATTCGTCACAGCCTGCTGATTCCCGGCGCGCACTTCGGTGAACACGATGGCGTTTATACGGTTCCCGCCCCCGCCCTGCCCTTCGGCAAAGGGTATCGCTTCCCGCTGCGCCTCGCGCCTTGGCGAAATGTCCTGCAGGATTTGCAGCCCGATCTGATCGAAGTCGGCGACCCTTACCTGACGGCCTGGGCCGCACTGGATGCGCGGCGACAACTGGATGTGCCGGTGATCGGTTTTTATCATTCGGACCTGCCACTGCTGATCGGCAATCGTATGGGGCATTGGGTCACGCCGAATATCGAGGCGTATGTCACCCGGCTCTACGGCAACTTCGACCGCGTACTGGCACCCAGCCAGGTGATGGCTGACAAACTCAGCGGACTTGGCGTGCGCAATGTCTTCGTGCAGCCCTTGGGCGTGGACCTGCAAACCTTTCATCCTGAAGCGCAGGACCGCAATCTGCGCGCAGAACTGGGCATCGCCGAGGACACACGCCTGCTGATTTTCGCCGGACGTGGCTCGAAAGAGAAAAACCTGCCAGTGCTGCTCAACTGCATGAAACGCCTCGGCCCGCGTTATCACCTGCTGCTGGTCGGCTCATCGATGCCCGCCGTGGTGCCGGAAAACGTCAGTGTGATCGACGAGTTCTGCCCTGCCTGGCGAGTCGCGCAGTTGATGGCCAGTGCCGACGCACTGGTGCATGCCGGTGATCAGGAGACTTTCGGACTGGTGATTCTTGAAGCCATGGCCTGCGGCATTCCCGTGGTCGCCGTGGCAGCGGGAGCCTTTGAAGAAATCGTTACCGAGTCATGCGGCCTGCTCTGTGCGCCGAACAACCCGCAGGCGATGGCCAATGCCGTGCGCGAGCTGTTCAGTCGTGGCTGCGTGGGACTTGGCCAACAGGCGCGCGAACATGTCGAGCAACATTACGCGTGGGATGCGGTGGTCGACAGCCTGCTCAGTCACTATCACGCCGTCCTCGGCCACGCACTGCCACGGGTGGTCAATGGCTGAGTCGATGAATCACCCTGCCGTGTTGCTGGTGCTGCACGATGTGGCGCCCTCGACATGGGCGGATTACCAGCCGTTTGTCGAGGCCGTCGACGCAATGGGCCATGTGCCGATGACCTGGCTGGTGGTGCCGGACTTCCATCGACGCAACGCCCTGCAGGCTCACCCGTCGTTTCGTCGAATGCTCGATGAGCGCGTCGCCCGTGGCGATGAACTGGCTCTGCACGGCTATTTCCATGATGACCAGGAGCCCGGCCCGACGACCCCGCGTGACTGGTTCATGCGCCGGATCTACACCCACGAAGGCGAGTTCTACGGTTTGCCCCCTGAAACCGCCCTCGCCCGCCTGCGCGCTGGCATCGAGTTGTTTCGGCGCTACGACTGGCCACTGCACGGCTTCGTCGCCCCGGCGTGGTTGATGAGCGACGGCACACGCCAGGCACTGCGCCAATTGCCGCTGAGCTACACCAGTGATCCGCAGCATCTCTATCGCTTGCCGGATTTCACCGCCATCAACGCTCCGGGCCTGGTCTGGAGTGCCCGCAGCGCCTGGCGCCGTGGCTTGTCAAAAATTGTCAGCGAGCAGCGGGAGCAGCGCTGGCGTCAGGCGCCGGTCATTCGGCTAGGCTTGCACCCGGTGGACATGCGCCATAGATTCTCTCGTGATTACTGGTTGCACACCCTTGAACGATTGCTGGCGGAAGGACGCGTACCGATGACCAAAGTGCACTGGCTCGCTCAACAGCGCGGTCTATTGGAACGCGTGGCATGAGCCGCGGCATCCTGTTATTGATCGGCCTGCTCGCGGCAGTGCTGATCCCGGTGGTGCTCGGCGGCAGCGAAACCTGGGTGCGCCTGCAAAGCTTTCCGTTGCAATGGTTGCTGGTGATGTTCGGCATGATCCTGCTGTGCTGGGGCATCAATACCCTGCGTTTGCGTTTGTTGCTCGGCGATCAACGCGACCGCGTCACGCCGCTGAAAAGTCTTGGCGTGGTCATGGCCGCCGAATTCGCCTATTGCGCGACACCCGGTGGCAGTGGCGGGCCGCTGACGATCATGGCCCTGCTGGCCCGATCGGGCGTGCGCCCGGCGCGGGGCAGCGCGGTGTTTGCCATGGATCAGCTCAGCGACTTGCTGTTCTTTCTCTGCGCCCTGAGCGGGATTCTGATTTATGCGCTGTTTCAGCATCTGAGCGATCGACTGGAGTGGCTCCTGACCGTCAGCGCCGTGTCGTTGTTTGGCGGTCTGTTCAGTTGCGTGTTGGTCGCGCGCTACCATCGCGCGTTGATTCGACTGAGCGGGCGTCTATTGGCAAGGGCCAACGTCAAGGTCAGCACCCGGCGTCGCTGGGCGCGCAAGTTGCTGCACTTTCTCGCGGCTTTTACCGACACGCTGAAGTTGCCCTGGCAGACACTGGTCAAGGTTTTTGCGCTGACGTGCGTGCATTGGCTGCTGCGCTACAGCGTGTTGTATCTGGCGGTACGCGGTCTGGGCGCAGACTTGCAGTGGGCCTGGAGCTTTCTGGTGCAGATGCTGTCGCTGGGCGCCGGACAATTCAGCCTGCTGCCCGGCGGTGCGGGGGCGGCGGAACTGACATCGGCGGCACTGTTGGCGCCGATGATCGGGAAATCCACCGCAGCGGCGGCGATTCTGATCTGGCGGGTGGTGACCTACTACTTCTATCTATTGGTGGGTGGCCCGGTGTTTCTGTTGATGCTCGGGCGACCGTTGCTGAAGAAACTGATGAATGTCAGGCAGGCTTCTTAGCTTCGTCCTGATCCTCTTTGAGCTGTTCCCACAACTCGGCGGCGCCGGGAAACTCGGTGCCATCTTCAGGGCTCATGTCCTCCGGGTCATAACGGCTCAGACAACCTTCACCGAGGGTCGCCGGGGCTTTGGATGTGGCTTTGTCCAGTGGATCGCTCATGAACTTTTCCTCGGACTTGAATAAAAAAAGGCCTGAGCGATTGAACGCCCAGGCCTTGGTTTTTTCAAGCCTGTGTGATTTGAATCAGAACACCACAGTCTTGTTGCCGTGCACCAGCACGCGGTCTTCGAGGTGATAGCGCAGGCCACGAGCAAGCACCATCTTCTCGACGTCACGGCCGAAACGCACCATGTCTTCGATGCTGTCACTGTGGCTGACGCGGACCACGTCCTGCTCGATGATCGGGCCGGCGTCCAGCTCTTCGGTCACGTAGTGGCAGGTCGCGCCGATCAGTTTCACGCCACGCAACGACGCCTGGTGATACGGCTTGGCGCCAACGAACGACGGCAGGAAGCTGTGGTGAATGTTGATGACTTTATGTGCATATTCACGGCACATGTCTGGCGGCAGGATTTGCATGTAGCGCGCCAGCACCACCACTTCGGCATCGTGCTGTTTGACCAGCCGCGACACTTCATCGAAGGCTGGTTGCTTGTCCTGCGGATTGACCGGGACGTGGTAATAAGGAATGCCGTGCCACTCGACCATGCTGCGCAGGTCGTCATGGTTGGAAATCACACAGGAAATTTCGCAGTCCAGTTCGTCGCTGTGCCAGCGGTGCAGCAAGTCAGCGAGGCAGTGGGATTCGCGGCTGGCCATCAGCACAACACGCTTTTTCTGCTCGGTGTCGGTGATGCGCCAGTCCATCGAGAACTCTTCGGCGATCGGCGCAAACTTCTCGCGCAACACTTCAATACCGAAAGGCAGCGAATCGGCACGAATTTCGTGACGCATGAAGAACCAACCCACTTGATTGTCCGAGTGGTGGCTCGCTTCGGTGATCCAGCCGTTGTGGGCTGCCAGAAAATTACTGACTTTGGCAACAATGCCAACGCGGTCCGGGCAAGAAATCACCAGCCGAAAAGTGCGCATGAGGGGGAAACTCCAGAACTTCGCAAAGGCCGCCATTCTAGCGGCTGCGCGGGAAAACTGCAGTATTGATCAGCACGGCCCCGGTGAGGCTCGGCGCTACGGATGCTTGACGGGGTGATCGTCCACCTCACAGTGATCCCGTGGTATCGCTTGATCAGACAACTGTGAATATCTGTGATGACTGGGTCACACTATTTAACTGAATATTCAATAGATGGCAGTTTCTCGTAACTAATTTAAATAAAAACTCCGGTTAAATGTTTACTTGATGAAACAGCCTGACTATTATTGCGGCACTGTCCCCCTGCCATTCAGCACTCTACTAAGGTAGTAATCATGTCCTTGATCAACGAATACCGCGCCACCGAAGAAGCTATCAAAGAGCTGCAAGCCCGTTTGAAGAACCTGTCGCAAGACGACAAACTGCAAGCCGAGCTGGAATTCGAAGGCAAACTGCGCACCCTGATGGGCGAATACTCCAAGTCCCTGCGTGACATCATCGCGCTGCTGGACCCGGAAGCAAAAACCAAAGCAGTACGCGGCGGCGCAGTAAAAACTACCGGCACCAAGCGTGCCCGCAAAGTTAAACAATACAAAAACCCGCACAACGGCGAAGTCATCGAAACCAAAGGTGGCAACCACAAGACTCTGAAAGAGTGGAAAGCCAAGTGGGGCGGTGACGTGGTTGAAGGCTGGGCTACCCTGCTGGGCTAAGCCGCAACGCTTTCGCAGAGCGATCCGCGAAAAAACAAACGCCAGCGAATGCTGGCGTTTTTTTATGCACGGCATTTAAGCCCGGTCATGTTCGATTTCAAAGATTCAAACGTTTGCGCAATGCCTGGACATAATTCTGCCATTCATTGAGCACCTCACTCTGCAGCGGCGTGGCATTAAGTGACCATTGCTCTGCCGCCTCGCTAAAAGTCTTCAAGGTATTCGGCGCGCCGTATTCAGGTGCGGACAACCGCTGCTGACAAAATAATCTCCAGCGTTCTTGCTCTTCGAAATTCAACGTCTCGGGAAAGTTACGCGCGCGATATCGAAAGAGTAATTCGGGCAAACGTTCGTCATCGAAAGGCCATTGCTCTTGCGCTAGTTGTGCCGGATCGGCGCTCCTCACTTGCTCACATAGACGTCGATCACGGTCACCGATAAATCCGTCGTACAACTGTTGTTCGGGATCCTCGCTCGGTGCGAAATCTTCGCTGGCATAAATTGCCGCAACTTTATCTTTCCAAACTTGTTGTGCGTCAGTTAGCCGCAGTGCTCGCTGTTGATACAGCGCCATGTCCAGCCCCAGACGCTGCTGATCCTGCTCGCGCAAAACCGCAAGCGGTGCCACCACCGGGCAACGGTTGATATGAATCAGCTTGAGCGGCACCGGCAACTCGCCTTCCAGCAAATCATCGCGACGCGTGTACAAACGCTGACGCAGGGTTTGCGCGTCCAGATCGAGCAAGCCCTGTGGGTCGAGGTGCAGGTCACAGACGATCAGTGCATTACGGTTTTTCGGGTGCCATGCCAGTGGCAGCACCACGCCGACATAACTGCGTGCCGCCGAGAAACGCCCTGAAATATGCACCAGTGGCTGCAACAGGCGAATCTGGTCCATGACTTTCTGCTTGCTGCGCAACTGAAACAGCCAGTCATACAGCTTCGGCTGTTTTTCGCGGATCAACCGCGCCAGTGCGATGGTGGCGCGCACGTCTGACAAGGCTTCGTGGGCGTGACCATGATCGATATTGTTCGCTGCCGTCAGGCGTTCGAGCTTGAGCGTCACCCGGCCTTCGTCATCGGTCGGCCAGACCAGACCGTCAGGACGCAGCGCGTAAGCAGCGCGCACCACATCGATCAGATCCCAGCGACTGTTGCCGCCCTGCCACTCCCGCGCGTAGGGGTCGAAGAAGTTGCGATACAGGCTGTAGCGGGTCATCTCGTCGTCGAAACGCAGCGTGTTGTATCCCGCGCCGCAGGTGCCGGGGGCGGCCAGCTGAGCGTGAACCCGCGTCATGAAATCCGCCTCGCTCAAACCCTTTTCGGCGAGCTGACCCGGGGTGATACCGGTGATCGCGCACGCCGCCGGATGCGGCAGGATGTCTTCGCTGGGCTGGCAGTAGAGATTCACCGGCTCGTCGATTTCGTTGAGCGCATGGTCGGTGCGAATCCCGGCCACCTGCAACGGGCGATCGTTGCGCGGATTGATGCCAGTGGTTTCGTAGTCGTACCAGAAGATTGAAGTCACGGGCGGTTCCTGAACTGAAGATCGGCGAAGTCTAGGCGCTCGACCGCTGTCGCGGCCAGCCTTGAAACATTCAAACACCTAGTGTCACTCGCTGTGCAATACATAGTTATGTCGTTTCCCCCCGAGAGGCTGCTAGCATCGGCCTCACTTGCACCCCGAACAGGCGAACATCAGGTAGCCCATGCTCGAGCCCACAGCACCGCCAAGGAAAGCACCGCTGGCCCCGCCGCTGGATACGCGGCATCAGGTCGAAACGCCGGAAGGCATCGACCTGCCGTTGCGGCCGGCCGGGCTGATGGTGCGTGCCGTGGCCTTCGCGATCGATCTGGCCATCCGCGGCGTGATCATGAGTATGCTGTTCATCGCCCTGGCGTTTCTCGGCAAGCTCGGCATGGGTCTTGGTTCGCTGCTGCTGTTTGCGATCAGCTGGTGGTACATGGTGCTGTTCGAAGTGCTGCGTCAGGGCCGCTCGCCGGGCAAACAATGGATGGGGCTGCGTGTGGTGCACGACGACGGCACACCGGTTGGCTGGTCGGCCTCGCTGCTGCGCAACTTGCTGCGCTTTGTCGATCTGCTGCCCTTCGGCTACTTCCTCGGCGCGCTCAGTTGCCTGCAACACCCGACCTTCAAACGCCTCGGCGACATCGCCGCCGGCACACTGGTGGTCTACAGCGAACGCCCGTTGACCCGACCGCAACTGCCTGATGCCGAACCCCGGCGCTCGCCGGTCACCCTGACTCTCGCAGAACAACGCGCCGTGCTTGGTTTTGCCGAGCGCCAAGGTGAATTATCGCCAGCGCGGGTCAATGAGCTGGCTGCCTTGCTCGCGCAACCACTGCACATTTCCGCGCCCAAAGCGGTCGTTGAACTCAACGGCATCGCCCGCGGTTTGTTGGGTACGTCATGAAGCAAAGCCTTTTCGAGACGCGTCACAAGGCCGAATGGGAGCGTTTTGCGCTGGCCCTCGAACGCCTCGAACGCGGTAAGGACACCTCGCAAGTCGGCGGTTTTCCCAAGGCCTATCGCAGGCTTTGCCAGCATCTGGCATTGGCCCAGGAGCGTGGCTACAGCAGTTTCCTCATTGATTCGTTGCAACAACACGTGCTGCGCGGGCATCAGCAGTTATACCGTCATCGCAGCCGCCTCGGCGCCAACCTGCTGAGTTTCATCCTTGCCGACTTTCCGCGTCTGGTACGCGCAGAGTGGCCGTTTGTGCTGGTCGCAGCTTTGCTGTTCTTCGGCAGCCTGATCAGCGTCGGCGTGTTGGTGTATGTGTTTCCCGAACTGGTCTACAACCTGATCCCCGCCGATCAGGTGCGTGAGATGCAAGGCATGTATGACCCGGTCGCCGGCCACCTCGGGCGCCCCGCCGAACGCGCGGCCAGCGAAGACTGGGTGATGTTCGGTTACTACGTGATGCACAACATCGGCATCGCCTTTCAGACCTTCGCCAGCGGTTTGCTGATGGGCGTGGGCAGTGCGTTCTTTCTGTTCTACAACGGCATGGTCATCGGCGCGGTCGCCGGGCATCTGAGCGAGATCGGTTTCGGCCAGACCTTCTGGCCATTCGTCATCGCTCATGGCGCCTTTGAACTCACCGCTATTGCCCTCGCCGGGGCGGCCGGCCTGGAACTCGGCTGGGCCCTGATCGCCCCCGGACGGCTGAGCCGCAGCGAAGCGCTGCAACGGGCGGCGCGCAAAAGCGTGTTGCTGGTCTGCGGCGTGATGTTGTTCCTGTTGATTGCCGCCTTCATCGAAGCCTATTGGTCATCGAAAACCAGTGTCACGCCACTGACCAAATATCTGGTTGGCGCCGGGCTATGGGCATTGGTCGCGCTCTATCTGTTGTTCGCCGGAAGGACACGCCATGCGCCTGAGTGACGCCACCGTGGTGATACGTCCGCGCACGTCATGGGAAGCCATGGACCTCGGCGTGCTGATGAGCCAGCAACATCGCCGTCTGCTGATGACCAGTTGGGCGATCGTCACGCTGCCGCTGTTCGCCTTGCTCAGCCTGTTGTTCTGGGATTCGCCGTCACTGGCGGTGTTTTTCTTCTGGTGGCTGAAACCGGCGTATGAACGCCTGCCGCTGTACATCCTGTCGAAAGCGCTGTTCGGCGAAACGCCGACACTTAAACAAGCCTTGCGCCAATGGCCGCGCCTGCTCAAACCGCAACTGCTGGCCAGCCTGACCTGGCGCCGCCTGAGTTTGAGCCGCAGCTTTCTGCTGCCAGTGGTGCAACTCGAAGGCCTCGACGGCAATGCTCGGCAACAACGCCTGCAGGTTCTGCTGCAACGCAACGCCGGCGCCGCGCAATGGCTGACCCTCATCGGCGTGCATCTGGAGAGCGCATTGTGGATCGGCCTGATGGTGTTGTTCTACATGCTGTTGCCGCAGCAGATCGAAACGGATTGGGACTGGCAGTCGCTGATATTCGCGGCGGATCACGATTGGCGCTGGCTCGAACACCTGACCAATGTTTTCTATGCGCTGGTGCTGGTGGTGTGGGAACCGATTTACGTCGCCTGTGGCTTCAGCCTTTATCTGAACCGCCGCACACAGCTGGAAGCATGGGATATCGAGCTGGTGTTCCGCCGCCTGCGTCAGCGCCTGAACAACAGTGTGTTGGGGTTGCTGCTGGCGGTCTGTCTGGTGCTGCCGAATGTGCCTTCAGCGTGGGCAACCGAGCCTGATGACAGTCCACAGGCAGCGCGACTGTTGAATCAGCCGCTCACCAGTCAGGCATCCCGGGACAGCATCAAGGCGTTGCTCGAACAACCGCCGTTCAAGAACAAGGAATACGTCACCCGCTATCGCTTCGGCGAAGACCCGGCGAAACCTGCCGAAGCGCAAACACCGGGTGAAGCGCCGCAGTGGCTGAAAACCCTGCTGGGCTGGCTCGACGGGCAACACCTCAATCTGCTGGCGAAGATCATTGAAGTGTTGTTGTGGGGCGCGGTCCTGGCAGCAATCGGCTGGCTGCTCTGGCGTTATCGCGAGTTTCTGCAAGCCTTCGTCAGCCGCCGTCCGAGGCTGCCTGCCAAGGCGAAACGAGCGTTGCCACAACAGGCGTTCGGTCTGGACTTGAACCGCGACACCTTGCCTGACGACATCGCTGCCAGCGCCGAACAACTGTGGCAAAGCCAACCCCGCGCAGCGTTGGGCCTGCTCTATCGAGGGCTGCTCAGCCATCTGCTCCACGATTTCGATCTGACCCTGAAGCCCGCCGACACCGAACTCCAGGTGCTCGCGCAAGTCGAGCAATTACAACGTCCCGAACTGCTCGCCTTCAGCCGCAATCTGACTGTCCACTGGCAGAACATGGCTTACGGTCATCGCGTACCGGCGGCGCCTCTGCAGCGGGAATTGTGTGATGGCTGGCGCGCCTTGTTCGGCCCCGGAGCCGTCCGATGAATCGCCGCACGGGGTGGTCGGTCGCTGCGTTGGTCGCGCTGCTGCTGGGCGCGTTGAGCATTTTCCTCTACCTCAAGGCCACGCCTTATCAGGAAGAAATCGATCACGGCCCTGCGCCTGCCGTGCAAGCCAATCCTTATCTGGCAGCCGAGCTGTTTTTGCGCGAACGCGGCCTGAATGTCGGCCATGCCGAAAGCCTCGCGGTGCTCCCCGACATTGATCCTCGCCGTCATACATTGCTGCTGTTCAACGACCGCTCGCAAATGACCCCGCGTCAGGTCGATCAGGTATTGAACTGGGCACGGGCCGGCGGGCGACTGGTGTTCGTCGCCGAATCGCTGTGGGATGAGCAGACGAAGCAGAGCAACGACCTGTTGCTCGACCGGGTGCAACTGCATCAATCCCTGAGCAAGGATCTGAAAGACTTGCCTGCAGACGTCGAACCAGAACGCTTTCCGAAACTGACCCGACTCTATCTGGAAGACGAAGACGCACCGGCCTACGCCGGCTTCGACACCGATTTCCATCTCGACGACCCGAAGAATCTGGCGCAAGCCTGGGCCAACAGCGCCAAGGCCACGCACATGATGCAACTGCCCTACAGACTCGGCTCGATCACCGTGGTCACCGATGCCGAATTGTGGAAGAACAAAAGCATCAGCCAATACGACAACGCCTGGCTGCTCTGGTATCTGAGCGCCGACACCGACGTGACCTTGATCTACAACACCGCGCACGATGGCCTGTTGACCTTGCTCTGGCGCTACTTCCCGCAAGCCATCGTTGCCCTGCTGGCGTTGATTGGTCTGTGGCTGTGGCATGTCGGTGTGCGCCACGGTCCACTTCAGATGCCGGCCCCGCGCGGGCGGCGACAGTTGCAGGAACACCTGCGCGCCAGCGCCGATTTCCTGTTGCGCCACAACGGCCAGCAGGCGCTGCTGCAAGCCCTGCAACAGGATGTACTGCGCCGCGCCCGCCGCCGCCATCCCGGCTTTGATCAATTGAACGTTGCCGAACAATGGCTGGCGTTGTCGCGCCTGACCCGGCAATCCACTCGCGCTATCAGCCAGGCCTTGAGCCCGGTGCCGAACCGGCGGATCTCCAGCGCCGATTTCTGCCGCCAGGTCGCCCACCTGCAAACCTTGAGGAACACGCTATGACCGAACAGATCGAGCCCGGCAGCGCCAGCCACGCCGCCCAGCAACGCCAGCGTGCCAGTCAGTTGGCGCAAGCGGTACGCGGCGAATTGCAGAAGGCCTTGATCGGCCAGAATCAGGTGATCGACGACGTGCTGACAGCGCTCATCGCCGGTGGCCACGTGCTGCTCGAAGGCGTGCCGGGGCTGGGCAAGACCTTGTTGGTACGTGCACTGGCCCGCTGCTTCGGAGGCGAATTCGCGCGAATTCAATTCACTCCGGATCTGATGCCCAGCGACGTCACCGGCCACGCGGTGTACGACTTGCAAACCGAGCAGTTCAAACTGCGCAAAGGCCCGTTGTTCACCAATCTGTTGCTGGCCGACGAGATCAACCGCGCCCCGGCGAAAACCCAGGCCGCCCTGCTCGAAGCGATGCAGGAGCGTCAGGTCACGCTCGAAGGTCGCGCCCTGCCGATCGCGCAACCGTTCATGGTCCTGGCCACGCAGAACCCGATCGAGCAGGAGGGCACCTATCCCCTGCCGGAAGCTGAGCTCGACCGGTTCATGCTCAAGGTGCGCATGGACTACCCTGACGCCGATCAGGAGCTGAACATGGTGCGCCAGGTCTGTCGTTCGACCCGCGCCGACATGCTCGATGTGCAGCCGTTGCGCACCGTGTTGCAAGCCAAGGATGTGCAAGCCTTGCAACGGATTGCCAGTGACTTGCCACTGGACGACCAGGTCCTCGACTACGCCGTGCGTCTGGCGCGCAGCACCCGCACCTGGCCGGGGCTGACCCTTGGCGCCGGACCACGCGCCTCGATTGCGTTGGTGCGTTGCGCCCGTGCCCGTGCGTTGTTGCGCGGCGGTGAGTTCGTGATTCCCGACGACATCAAGGGTTGCGCGCTGGCCGTGCTGCGTCATCGGGTGCGTATCGCCCCGGAGCTGGACATCGAAGGTTTGCAGGTCGATCAGGTGCTCCAGCAACTGCTCGACCAGATTGCGGCGCCGCGACTGTGAAACCCTCGCGCCTGCTGTTGATCTGGCTCGCCTTGCTGCTGGTCATCGGCATCGTTCTGGGTACATTGCGGGCGCTGGAAGTCGACATCCCTGCCAGCCTGATATCGATCAACTGGGGCCTGCTGCTGGCGCTGTTGGCCCTGGCGATACTGGATGCGTTGCGCCTGCAACGCCTGCCAACACCGCGCATCACACGGCAGATGCCCGGCAGTCTTGCGCTCGGCCGCTGGGGTGAAGTGCGCCTGGAAGTCGAACATGACTTCAGCGAGCCGATGCACATTCAACTGTTCGACCACCCGCCAGAAGGCTTGAGTTTCGAAAACCTGCCGCTGGCGACTCAATTGCAACCGGGTCAGCGCAGCCTGCTCGGCTATCGCCTGCGTCCGATCAAACGCGGGCATTTCAGTTTCGCCCACTGTGAAGTCAACCTGCCCAGCCCCTTGGGATTATGGTCAGGCAAACGCCTGCTCACTGTCAGCGACCAGACCCGCGTCTATCCCGACTTCGCCCGGCTCTACGGCGGTGAACTGCTGGCTGTGGACAACTGGCTCAGCCAGCTCGGCGTACGCCAGCGGCAACGTCGCGGTCAGGGTCTGGAATTTCACCAACTGCGCGAATTCCGTGAGGGCGACAGCCTGCGCCAGATCGACTGGAAAGCCACCGCGCGCCAGCGCACACCGATTGCCCGCGAGTATCAGGACGAGCGCGATCAGCAGATCATTTTCATGCTCGACTGCGGCCGGCGCATGCGCAGTCAGGACGATGAACTGTCGCACTTCGATCACGCACTCAATGCCTGTTTGCTGCTCAGTTATGTGGCATTGCGTCAGGGCGACGCCGTAGGCCTGAGCACCTTTGCCGGTGATCAGCGTTATGTGGCACCGGTCAAAGGCAGTGGGCAACTGAGTGTATTGCTCAATGCTGTTTATGACCTTCAAAGCACGCAACGGCCGGCCGACTACCAGGCAGCGGTGAACCAGCTGCTGGCCCGACAAAAACGCCGGGCACTGGTGGTGCTGGTGACCAACCTGCGTGATGAGGACGATGAGGAACTGCTGAGCGCGGTCAAACGCCTGAGTGCACAACACAGGGTGCTAGTGGCAAGTCTGCGCGAAGATACGCTCGATGTGTTGCGCAACACGCCGGTGCAAACGTTGCCCGAGGCAATGGCTTACTGCGGGGCGGTGAGTTATCTGAATGATCGGGGCGAACTCCATGAGCGGTTGAGTGCTCATGGAGTTGCTGTGGTGGATGTTCGGCCGATCGAGCTTGGGGACAATTTGCTGACCCATTACCTCGAACTCAAGAGAACGAGGGCATTTTGAAGGATGAAATGTCGTTAACAACCTGAGGAGGCATCGCTCGCTAGCAAATGAACTAGACCACGGTGCCGTCGTACCGGTTTGTGATACTCATTGCAATATGGTCCCCCGTCACAGTGATTACGTACTCGCCTTTCGAGTCGGTACGATAAAACTCGGGTGACGGAGAATGGTTTCGATAGACAGCCACTTCAACGTTTGGAGCCGGAATTTTCAAAAAATTGGAAGTGGCTCTGATTCCGTATTTCTCGTAAAAATATATGGGACCATCATGTATTTCTGACCACCGTTCAGCAGATACCAAGTGATGACCCAACGACATGGAAACAGGCAAAGTCGTACTCCACCAACCACGGGAATCGCTCAACCCCAAGGAAAATTGGCCGTTTTTAATACCATTACTGTCCAGAGACCAGCGGATGAACTCTGCACCAAGTGTCTGACTCAGCTTGGGGGTTACTTCGATCTCGAGAGTTTCCGGACTTTCACCCTCCCATACCAACGTCACCAGACTGCCCAGCAACGGACTGTCATTTTTTACCCGCACGAGGAAAGCATTGCTGGCACCAAGGCAGGGATAGGCCGTTCCGCCGAATGCTGTCAGGTTTCCGTTGCATTTCACTTCGATTTCTTCGTTTATTTCTGAGCGGGACAGGCGGCCGGACAACGGTCGATCTGGAAGCGCTGGACTGATCAAACGCCACGCAAAATCACCAACAGGCCCTATCATCTCGCTGGAGATCCCCCAACGAATGGGCTCTCCGTCCACTAAACGGAGCGTTCCCGGCTCAGGTTCAAATTTTATTCCCAACTCTTCTGCCTCAGTCAAAAAATCCAGTGCTATTTGTGCCCAACCAATCAGCCAACTGTGCTTTCTGACTCTGAGTTCCAGGTCATAAGTCAGCCCCCGCGATAACACCAGCTGTCCGTCCTCAAGACTCACCTCTTCGCCTTTGAGCCAAAGCGTGAACTCCTGCAGCCAGGTATCCGCGTTTGGAATCGCGGTAAACATCAGCGATTTGACCTCCCATCCGGCATAACCACCTTTGACAGTGGCGAGCAACCAACCCTCCCTGACCGGGGGAAGCCTGAACTTGACCTCGGCTTTGCCGGTAGCATCCGTTTTCGTCGAGGCAATCTTGATGCCCGGATATTCCCACTCCACCTCGACATCAACCAACGGTTCACCCGTCTGCGCGGAAATCACAATCACATGTGCTGAAACCTCCTGGCCCGGATGCCCACTGGGTTCTGCACTTTGCAGCGACTGGATTTCCCGCGGTTGATGCAGGAAATAAGGCAACGCAATCGACTCTGAATACAGGCTGTCGCCCACTGTGGCTGTCAATTGCACTGCACCAGGGGTCGTCGGTACAAACCGCACGCGTGCCACGCCGTAATAATTGGTGGTGGTTGTCACTTCGCCAAGATCCGGGCTGCGCCACGTCACAGTCACCCCGGCCATCGGCCTGCCGCTGATCACCGAGACCACTTCGACTTGCTCCGATACCTCAGCCCCCCAGAGCAATGTCTGGTTGACGCGCTGGCGTTCAGCGATTTTCAGCACGTGTTCACCCGGCCCCAGCGACATCGCAATGATGGGAGACAGGCGGGCCAGCCGAGTGGCGGCAAAGCGCAAGCCAAAACTTGCGTCCGTGGTGCCGTGCGCCTTGAACGCATAGGTCAGTCCAAGATTTGAAAAATATCGCGGATCACCCAGCCTTGGTTCCTCAAATTGCAAGCCCAGTGCTGCCGGTCCGGTGCCCGTCATTCCCAACGTCAGCTCCTTGCCCACCAAGGCACTGTCGCTCGGTGCGATGACGTTCAATACATGTTGGAGATTGTGCCGGGGGAAGTACGTTTGCGTACCCACCGGCTGTTCGTCCTGAAGGTCGAAACTCACCTTCAGCTCATCCCAGGGATCGCTTGCCAGCGCGTTGACCGTCATCGGACGATGCTCTTCAAAGCCGTCAAAGCGACTGAGTACGGTCGCGATCACCGACTGCTCGCCGGCTTCTTGCGGCTTGAATTCGAAACCGCTCCAGCCATCCACCGTCGTGTGGATTTCTCGCGGTTCGGCATCGATTGTCCAGCTTACGGGCGCCTGATCCACGGGCTTTTCAGTGTGAGGCGAGTAGACCTGCACCCACATCCACGCCGCATCCTGGTTCATGACCGGATCCACCGCCGATTCACGCCACGCCTCAATCCTGAGTTTGTTGTGGTCCAGCACCATCGGCTTGGCGACCGCTTCGAATTGCAAATGCGGCAAGACCAGCGCCAAGGCAAATTCGGCAGGTTTCTCGCTCCCTCCAAAGTCCAGCGTCCAGGTCGCACCGCCGTCGCTCAATGTCTGCGGATCATCCCAGCGCGGATCAACCTTCGCATTCAATGAGTCAGCGGATGCGCCCGTCCAGATCAGCGATGCCTCGAGCCCGACCAAGGGACTCAGTGCATGGGGTAAAACCTTGAAGCGGTGAACAGCCTTGAGACAGGGGTACAGACTGCGTTCGTCCAACGAGGACTGCACCTGATCGAGCATCAGCGTTACTTCCTCCTTCAGATCCTCGGCGAGCAGGCGTCCTGACAATTCACGTACACTCGGCAGATGTTCAAGGCGCAGTTCAAGCTCAAACAAACTGCTGTGACTGTCGGCTCTATCTGAAACAAGCTCCCACTGCACTCCTTGCGCTATCAACGGTTTGGATATTGTCAGGTCTGCAGGTTTCAATCCGATTCCAGGATCCGCGTTATTGCGCCAGTGCAGACTGATGTTCCGACCGAACCACTCACTGCCGGCAATGGGCAGGACTTTCAGCGTGTGGGTTTTACCACGCAGACAAAGCACACCAAGCGGATTGCCTTGCACATCGGTATCGTCGAGCCAGATGCTGACCTGGCTTTTCCAAGGGCTCGTGTCGATGGCCTTGACGCTGAAGTCATGCTCGGTCGATACCGCATCATCATGCGCCCGGAGAACAGCTTTGACAGTCTGTTCGCCGGCGGTCTTTGGCGTATACAGCAGACTCGCCCAACCACCGGATCCGGTGACATCGCGCACCGGTTCACCCTCCGGAATGATCCACTCGACCAACGCGTTGGTGACCGGATCACCGTCACCGCTAACCGTCTCATGCACGGCCTGCAGCCGCAGCAGCACACTTTCGGCTTCGTCCACAATCGGGTATCTGTTGGCTTCGCGCACCTCACCGATCCTGACCCGATTACGCGCCAGCGACATCGGTTTGGGAGGCGACGGCGACAACAGTTTCGAACAGACCAGCGACAGCTTGAAGGAACCGTCGCGCTTATCCTCACTGCTCAGTGTCCAGACCATATCGGCCCCGGTGCCTTTTATCGGAACCTCAAGCGCAGGGCTGACATCGACACCCAACTGCTCAGGGCTGTCGCCACTCCAGCGCAAAGAAAACCCGGTCTCCAACAATGGACTGCCAGACGGTAGCGGCAGGCGCACTCGCAGGTCATGGGAGGTGCCACGATTCGGATAACCTTGCGCGTCCCACGCCGTCTCGACACCTTCGACCACGGCCCGCAGGTCTTTCCAGGGGTCGTTGGCCAGTACCGGCACTTCGATATTTTCAGTCCATACTCCACTGGCGTAATAAAGACTTTCGACTGACGCGTCGATAACCGCCAGCCCCGCCTCCGTCGGCTCGAAGTCGTAGTAGGCCCAGCCCTGTTCATCGGTATTGGAAGCAGCTTTGACTGTGCCCCCCGCCACCGACCAGTTCACCGTGCAGCCCTCGATGGTCTGCGAGGTGTAGAAAGAAACAACTTGCACACCCAGTCGCACACATTGTTTTAGTCCCAGCACCGGGTAATACGGCGCTTCGCGTTTATCCTTGAAGACCAGACGGTGATGCCCCAGTGATATGCAGATCGGAAAGGCTTCAGCGCGGTACTGGTTATGCACGCTCAGCGAAAACTCGTAGGGCAGGGGAACATCGGGCTTATAAGGGACATGGATCGACCACGCTGACGTCAAAAGTTGATCGACGCCCCAATCGGGCTCCACTCGGACCGCCTCCTGCGGATTGCCGGTGCTGAGCAAAGCGGCTTTGGTACCCAGCCATGCATTGCCTGGCTCGGGCTCAAACGACAACTGGTGAGGCATGATCATCGGCAATGGGTTTTGTTCCTCGCCCAACCATGCTCCCACACACAGATACACCTTCTGTTCTGGCGTCAGGTGTTCTTGATCCAGACGCACCGCTTGCAGCTTCAAGTCATCCAGTTGCAGCTGGATGTCCAGGTGGGTAATGCAGATTTTCGAGTAACGATCATTCTCGTTATTCAGCGGGCTGTGAATCTCGATACGCAGCGTGTCATCGCGAGCGAACGCCCCTCCCAAAGGCAATATGTATTCTTTCAGCTCCAGCTCCAAGGGTCGCCCGGCTTCGCGATGGGCCTGGCCTTGGGCGTGGCCAAGCGGGTTGTGCGGTTTGAGCTCGATCTCGTGCAATTTCTCCTCACCCTTGAAGATGAACACCCAGCCCGATTTTTCGTGTCTCGTTTCGCACAAGAAACTCAACGTATAACGCGCGTCTTCACCGGGAGTCTGCGGTATCCACAAGTCCTGACTTGCCCGACCACCATTCTTGATGGCCATAAAGGACGTCTGGACGCCTTGCCACGACTCTCCCTCTCTGAAGACCGCCCCCCACGTATTCCACTGAGTCAGTCCTAGAAAAAACTTACCGTTACGAATCAGACTTTCGTTGGCGTAAACCCCTGGGTTACTCATGGCGGCTCGCTCCTTGACGTTGACGCTTTGCGCCAGCTGTTTTAGCCGTGGTGACCA
The DNA here is from genome assembly GCF_902497745.1 of Pseudomonas fluorescens. GTDB lineage: Bacteria > Pseudomonadota > Gammaproteobacteria > Pseudomonadales > Pseudomonadaceae > Aquipseudomonas > Aquipseudomonas fluorescens_BM. The sequence goes on along the minus strand of NZ_CABVHJ010000025.1, from coordinate 42,487 downwards.
AGTCTTCCACGTGTCGCCCGAAAGCAGGATCACCCGCTTTGGCCATGTAGTAGACGCGCACCACGACATCCGAAAGGGAGCGCAGCATTGCCGCCTGCGAATCTTGCGCGACCCAAGGGAAATTCAATCTCCAGCTGGAGACCGCGCCGGTATTTTCGAACGGATTGAGCAAGCCCTCATCAGGTTTCATTGCCGTCAGACCATTGTCGGCAATGCCCTTGGAAAGGACGATCTGTTGACCGCTGCGCAGGTTGAATTGCACCTCGACAGGAGCCCCACCGGCCTTAACGTCATGCAAGTACTTGACCGACTGTGACGTTGCCTTGGTGGCCGTCATGCTACCGAGCTGAACCAGAGTGGCGCGCACATCTTCGTAAGGCCCGGTGAGAACCGGCAGATCAATCTCTATCGCGCTGATCTGTCGGCAGTAATGTCCAGGATGATCGCGGTCGAACAGCAACTGTGTGAGTCTGAATTCCAGCGAGCCATTGGTTTGCAGATCCGTCAAAGCTTCCGCCCAGCTGTCAATACCCGGCTGAGGGTCAATTTCATCATCGAACAATTGGCGCAGCGAAACGGTCTTGACAAGCTCCAGCCGTCGCTCGTTGCGTTGCAGGTACTCTCTTTCCATACGCAGGAGGTACGCGCGCAAATGCTCGCCGGCCGTCAAACCATGACGCTGATCCAGCCAGAACTGCTGCAACGGCCACTGTGTTTCGTAATCACCGGTTTCGGCACTCAACGACGCCTGGGCACTGAAGCACAAACTGAGTACCGCATCGTAGGCCTGGTAATGCAACGCCTTGAGCTGACCGATCATCCAGCCGTACAGCTCAGCATTGGTCGCACGCTTTTGCAGAAAGTTGTACACCGCCAATGCCTGGCCGTTGGCCCGCAACGTTTGCGCCAGGCTGGAACGGGCAGCCTCCACCGCATGCCGTTGCGCCTCGATTTGTGCATTGATCGCACCGACCTCCGCCAGCGCCTGATCGCGTTGCAGCCCCCATTCATTCCGACGACGACGATAGCCTTCAGTGGTCGACTGTTTATCGGCATCGATTTGCAACAGCGACGAGGCGACTTCCAGTCCGAAACACACGGCATCGGCCACTTTTTCAATACGATGGCCGCCGTTGGCCAGGCCAAAAACGTTTGGCAACGCCGCCAGAACTGCCCCTACAGGCTTGATGACCTTTGCGGTCAACGCAAATACCTTCGACTGATCCAGGCTGGCCATAACCTGATATTCAACGGCCGACACGTTTTCGTCATAGCGCTGTGCATACGCATCAGCGCGCTGCTGTGCCACCGTACGACTCTGCTCAAGAGCCGTTACGCTCGCCTCCAGTTGCGCGATGGATTGCTCTTGTACTGTCTGTGCGTAGCTGCCCAGTTCCACCAGATGGTTTTGCTGCAGTTCTTCCTGCTCGGCGCGGTCACGACGCTCAAGCAGACTGAGCACCTGACTGCCGTAATCCTGCAGTGCTTGCACGGCCCGCAATGCGATCTCGAATGTAACGCGCCAACGGAATGCGTTGACCACCAACCGCCCTCCCAAAGGCCTCGGGCCGGCGGCACCGGCCGCCGCGAGATCGCGCAGCAATTGATTCGGATCAGTCGCCGGGCTGAACAAGGGAATGTCCAGAGGCTTGCCGTCCAGCGTGAGGTTGTTACGCAGGTTGTAAATGCGCTGCTGCGGCGCGGCAAACAGGTCGAGCAACGATTGATTGACGGGAATCTTGAATGGCCCGCAAGCCAATAGCCCAAGCATGGGCGCCGTATCCGAGCCGGACGGGATATCGGCCAGGCTGAAGTTGAATGTCTGTTCGAATGCTTCCAGAGCCGGACGCGTGCCACACTGCAACAGCAGGTTGCCGACCGTATCGGTTTGCCAATGACTCACCACCCGAGCATCAGGCGCCTTGCCCATCAGAAAGCCAGCCTGCACGTAACACAGTTTGGCCGCCACCAGGCTGTCTCGCGTCAGTTGGCGGTAATGCCAATCCCCCCACGCCATCAGATTTTTCACGTACTCGGTAAACATCAGTATTCTGAAGTGCACTGGCTTCGAATAGCCAATGGCATCCGGGTCGGCCGGAGCCAGCGCTTCACAACCGGCATTGCCTTGATCCATCCCCAAAGGTCGGCTGCGCCAATAGCGCGGTTTAGCCGGCAGCGAGGCGTCCTCTTTGATCGCCTGCGGGTCAAAAATGTAATGCAGCCACTGTTGCGCCTCAAGATAACGTTCCTCATCGCGCAGACGTACCGCCACAAGGTGCGCCAAATGAACAAACAACTCCCAGAAAAACAGCCCGTTGGCACCATCAAAAGCACCGTTTGGCTCGATGAAATCACTCCCTGTGGGCGGCGGTTCATGTATGAACTGGGTGTCCCAGTGCAACACCGCCTCCACCGAGATATTGGCGCGCCAGACCAGTTCCGGACCAAACAGCGAATTCAGACGGGTGTATTGCAACTTTAGCGACGATTGGTTGAATGAGAGAAACTGGGCGGCATCGACGGTGTTCTTCACCAGAGTGGGCGGGGTGAAATCCAGCAAACTGGCAACATTCAGTTTGAATTGCTTGACGCCGTACTCCCCGGCGTCGAGAGAGAAAGTGGTTTCCTTCGACCAGGTTCCTTTCGCCCGACTGAACTCCCCCCCAGCGTTCATGTACCAGTCACCTGCGATCGGTTGATCCGCAGTGACGTCTCGTGGGTCATCATTTGTTCGGATCAACAAGCTCAATGTAATGCTCTTCGTATCGATAGCCGACTGGCCCGTTGGCATACAAAATCCCTGCACCACCAGTACATCCTGACCCGCCGCACCGCTACCTTCACGTCGTGCCGTGACGCGCAACCCCAGAAACGGCGCCATCGTACCGCCTGTTACTACCCGGCTGACAATCTCAACCTGACTGGGCAGCCGATGCTGAACGGTCTCGGGGGTTTTGAAGCGTGTCTTCCAGGCTTTGTCCAGCCACGCGCCATCGTCATACGTCACGGGGCGCATCAGTACATCGTGAACCGTGCGCGCCGACACTTTCCGAGCGCCATAGACCCCTTCGAGCAGGATGCCCAGCACCCCTTTGCGCTCCACATGATCGGTGCGCACCGTCACCACCATGGCAGTCAAAGAAAACCGGGCACCTGCAGGACTACTCATCGGGTACGGGGAACTGTGCACAATCAACGGTGCCGACCATTGCCCGTTCTGCGTCATGAAAGCCAGATTGATATCCAGCTTGCCATCTATGAACTCGCCGTCGTCTTTACCAGCGACCGGGTCTCGCCACTCTGCCCAGACCAGACACAATCGGCCATTCCAGAACACCGGGCGTATGTCCAGAACCTGATTGGCGGGCTGGACGTCCATGGCTTGCCATTCGCTCCACGCCGCCGGGTTGACCGCCGTACAGGTCGGCGTCAGCTCGATCTGTGCCCTGCGCCAGAAATACTGGCACGGTTGCACACGCTGGCGCCCGATGAAGTAGTAATCGGCACGTTCAGGCGTATCTCCGTCCATGTAGCAACTGAGGACATCCAGATCGCAGGTTTGCTCGAACGTTTGCAAATATCCGCGTATCGCTGCCTGAACCGAATCCACACTCAAACGCGTTTGATTGAGGTCGTTTTCAAGTTTTTTGAACAGGCTGGTCTTGCCCAGGCGGACACACGGGTAGATGTAGTTTTCCGGGTAGAGACTGATCAGTTGTACTGCCGCCCAGTCCGGATAGTTGCTGTAGAGGTCCCACTGCGCCAGATGTTCTGCAGGCACCTGGTAATGGGTGAAACCCGGTTCCAGTTTGCGATGCACCGCGTTTATATACTGCTGTACGCAACTGATCGCTTCAGCGACCCATGAGCTTTGCCTGGCATAAGTGTCCAGTGGATCGATACGCAGCAATTCAAACAGATCTTCGGGCGTTTTCAGGAACGGGTACTTTTGCCTGTTGATCTTTCCAATGCAGTAATCGAGCAAAGCCGAACGACGTTTTTCCAGCAAATCACCGGTGGTGTTCAAATCCATGATCCGTGCTCCCTGGGACTAAATCCTGAGTCGAATGGCCGTGAGGCCACGCCGTTCATTGCCCGGCCTCATCGCCGGCAAAGGTGATGGGTTCGAAATAGGCTTCACTTCCGTTACCATCGGTACGCACGCTGAAGATGAATGTCCCGCCGGTGGGGCTGGAAACGACCACGCGCGTCTGCCCTTCCTGATTGGTGGATCCATCCGGTGGGCGGATGATCGCTTGATTGGCGTTCGCTGGCGCCCCGCTTACCGCGAACCATTTCAGAAATACGTCTTTCCCGAGGTTGCCGTATCTGTCTTCCGCCGTTGCGTAAAGCTCGACCTCCTGCCCTCGGGGAACAATCCCCAGCGGTATCGGGGATTTGAGCTCACCCGGGAATCCCATGCTCTGGGCATCAGAGACGATATCGATGGGGCCGGCAGGCTCGGGCTCGAACAAGTCCAGCCAGTACAAGACCTGGTCTGTTCCCATGACCTCGCCAGGCCTGTATTCAACCTCGACCTGACCCTTTATATCGGTTGCTTTGTTTCTCATGGTCCCTAATGTGGTCTGCCAGTAGACGTTGACACCCGAAAGGGGAATGTCAGCAGCATCTGTGACAGTCACTCTGTAGGTAGCTTTTTCACCCGGTTTTTTAGCAATCAAACTGTTGCTGTCGATGATTTGAGACCTGGTTTTGACCAATGCCTTGAGGTCTCCCGGTGCATGCACCAGTGGTGCCTGCGCTCGGGACTCGTTCAGCAAGGCAAGCTCAGCTGCTTTGGCATAGGCCTCCTTGTCAACCGTCTCAGGCAGATTGCCGATCTGGAAAATCGTCGAGGCGTCCATGCCGGTTTTGCCTGACAGCACGCGTACGCGCATCAACAGATCGAGTTCGATGAGATCTCCGAGCACCAGATTTCCAGACTTGTCGATAAGCTTCAGACTGTCGCGCACGTCCTGCGTGCTCCAACCGAAAAACTCGGCCAGTCTGATGGCCGAAGCCTGTTGCGCCAGCCTCAGTCCATTCCCTGTGACCTCAGGCAGGGCATTGACCTGGCGCAGGTAATCCAGCAGCTTTTGTGGCGGTTGCCGGCCAAGATCGAAAGCGCGCGTCAGCGTGCTCAAGTAGTACAGAGTGCGCACCGAGAGTTCAGGCTCGGCGTTCGGGTCCTTGCCAAACCAGACCTTGTGGCCGTAATCCAGGTAGTCCTGCAATAACTCGGCACTGAGGTTCAGTGTCATGGCCACTTCACTGCGCCGCCGCACTTCGGCCAATAAATCGAACAATGGACCGCCAGCGTCACGACGTCCCTGTGCAATATGGGAAACCACCTGATCCAGCAAAAAGTGAGTCGTTGCCTTCGCCCAACTCAATATCGGTATGGTGTGCCCGGCCGGGATGCCGGCATAGACGGCCAACGTCTCCTTCAACAGTGATACCTGAGCATCCCGGGCCTGCAATATCACTGCGAGCATGGTGTTCAAGAGGGAGTCATGCACAGACTTATCGAGCCCACCAAAAGCATTTTCCACAACCCACAGGAGTTTCGAGCGCGCGAAAGCCTCGTACTCCTCTAGCGTTCCGGCGTAGGGCAACACCAGCCCGTAATGATCAACGAGCCCGCGCCCATCCCTGATGGTCGACAGGAAGTCCATCAGGGAGGCCGAGCCAATAGAAGGAACGCCTGCCGACAAAAAGGCATCATTGGACAGCCGCGCAGCTGGCAGGAGGTTAGTGATCTGATCGAAAAACTGCAGGTCCGACTCGCTCGCAATGCTTACACGCTGCGGTACGGCAATGTGTTGCAACACCCAGAGCACCGGCAGATTGCTTTGCTCGCACCATTGCACACAGGTGTCCATGGCTTCGACCAGACTGAGCACATCCGGTTTGCTGCTCGCCGAGGCGTTGATCAACGGCACGCCCGCCAAACCGTCAAGCCATTGCTGCCCGCCCAACAACGTCAGCATCAATACACCTTCGACCGGTGTCATGTTAAACAGCCGTGGCAGTATGACCAGGCGACAGAAACTGGAAACGATCGCCGGGGTGAGTAGCAAGGTGTCTTCACGCTTGTATGCGCCGGCGACCGCCAGCGCCAGATAATGATAGGTCTGCAGATCGATGCCCAAGCCATTGCACAGCTGACTGATCGTCAGATCGGCCTCACCGGGTACCGGCGTCACCGGGAATAATCCTTCACCGAGCTTCAAGGGTTCGCGATATGCCCCCTGACCATTGAAGATCTGATCGAATTGCGAAAGGGTTTCGCCACGACCATAGATCGACAATTGGTCAACAATGACAGCGAAATCCGCCGCCGTGCAGCGATAGCGTTCGCGCAAATGCTGGAACAACCCCAGGGCATGCACGACGTTGGCCGATATCTTCCATGTCGGCGCACTGTCAGTGCTACGAGCTTCAGCTCTGATTGCCGCCGACAACAGAGTATCCACCTGGTCGCTTGGCAACTCGAGCCAGTTGTCCAGGCGCAGTTTGCGGTTCATCCGGTCGATTGCAGTCAGACCTGCCTGGGTCTCGGGTTGAATTGTCAGCCTGTTGAGAAAACCCTGTTCTGCGTAGTTGATCCGGATACCGGGGTGCACATTGGCGTTGATATAAACGGAGCCAGAACGCGCACTTTCCGCAAATACGTCCGGATCTTCGACATAGTCGATGTTCGCCGAGCGCACCGGTGCAAAATCCCCCACCGATAACAACCGTTCGATCTCCACTGCTCCGAGTTTGGTTGCTTCACCAAAATAACTGACTTGATTGAGGTTCGCCCAGGAGGGCCGGACAGTATCGAAGTTGTCTCGATAAAACTCGTCAGCATGCGAAAGAGCGTACATAGGCTCAGTCAGCAGATTTCGCTGATACGGGCCGAGCCGCGAGGCATGCGCCAGCGCCCGAGTGTTACGGGCAGCACTGACAACCGACGGCAGGAAATAGGGGTAGGACAGATCGATGGTGCGGCCGAAATCCCCCACCGAAAGCCCTTTGGAGCGCGCCACACCGTCAATCGTGACCCAATGCTGATAGTAAGGCAGGCCATTGGGATAGCGCGCGGTGATCAAGGCATCTTCGATCGACCCTGGTTGCTCTGCCGTGATGAATTTCTCCAGCACCGCAATGATAATGTCGACCGAAGACACTGCCTGATGCACCGCTGGCCCGTCGACAGACAGCAACTTCAAGTCGGTACGGCGGTCATGCAGCAGGAGCTTTTCTTCCGCGTCACCATTTGGCTCGATACGCAGTAGAACCCAGCGCAGCAGATCGATCAGGTATGCCACGGGCGAGATGCATGATTCCAACGCCTCGGGAGGGCACATGTCATCGAATGGGGTTCCGAAGATAAGCTCGTATTTCGGGCCATCAACCATCGACAGCAACCCGCTCGACGGATCGGTCTGTGTGGTTTTATCGCCCTTCAAAGTGTGCTCGATAAACTCACGCCGGATATACGTGACATAACTGTTGGCCCGCCGGATGAGCTGTTGGGCGTCGCCCACACTGAGCTGGTGCTCACTGACCAAGGCCTGAGCGCCTTTTTCCACCAGCGGAAAAATCGAACCGCCCTGCTCAAGATAGGACCTCAGCTTCCCCAGCCCGGCGTCTTCTGCGATCTGTGCTTCGCCAAATATTTGCTCGAACATTTGCACAACGGGGCGGGACGCAGCAGTCATGATCCATATCCTTGAGACGATAGCGGGTTCCGGCAATCTGACGTCACCATCAGATTGCCGGTCGGTGTGTAAGGATTTAGCGCTTTTGAGTGACATCCGCCTACTGTCAGATCTGACAGTATTCATGACCACTCATCGGGAAATAGGGTTATGAGCGTTTCGAAGAACCAGGCTCGACCTCAAAACGCTTGCTATCAACCCAGTCAGAGCCTTTCTCAGCATCGTTGAGGCTTTGCCTGAATCGAGACCATTGCCCTCCCGTCATCAGTGACGGTCCGGCCTGCGCTTGCCAGCCATTCAAGGGATCGACGGGAATGTTCGCGGTCAATACCAGATCCGGGTTGAACCAGCTCACGACTGCTCCGACGCCTTGGCGACCGTTGCCTGCCAGGGACACCGGGTTAGCCACCCAACTCCCCGGTGCCGGCACCTCAATGGTGGGCAAGTAAGTGCCCAGCACAATCGGGCGCGTCGCCGGCTCCGATTCGAATTCGCCGAGCGCCGAGACCACCTCCAGCAAAGAATCGCCACCAGGCTGGTCGAGTTCCAGCCTCACCCACCAAGTGCGATCGGCCCTCACAGGCGCACTTTGCTGTGTACTGCCCACCTTGACCGTGACTGTGTCGCCCGACACACCGAAACCGGACACCACCAATACCCGCCCGGCATGATCATCTGTCGTCGGGGTTTCGATATCGGGTGCTTTCGGGACGACCTGATAGGTCACCCGATCACTGTCCCTCGACGTTTGAGGGTCACCGTCATTGTCGTAAATTTGCAGGGCCCAGATGGTTTTATGACCCACCGGCAAGGTCACCTCGGCCTTCCAGATGCCCGAACTATTTACATCCGCTTCGGTGAGTGGCGCAGAATTATCGCCGAGCATCCACACCTCGACCCGTGCGGACGGCATACCCTTCCCGGAGAGCTCCGAAGTGCGTGGCAACTTTTGTCCGCCGTTCGGCGAGGTAATCTCCGGAGGGGGTACAACCGCCTTGAATATGCGTCGCTCACTTCGCTTGAAAGGCCGCGCGTAGATGGTTTGCTCAGCCTGGATGACATGCTCATCAAACGTCAGCCCCGTGAGGGCGATTGACCATTCGCCATCAGTGGGCACGAGTTGTTCTTCAGTCAGATACTTGCGGAATCGATCATCCCACAATCGCATCATGGCACCCTTCATGCCGCCCGTGCCGGTGACGGATATGTCACGGGGTACTTCACTGCCTTCCAGCGGATAAGTGATGACCGGTTTTTCTATCACTGGATAAACCGTGAAAGTCTTGTCCACTTTCGGTGAATCCAGCCCTGCGGCAATCTGCTGCACTTCGATCTTGTGAGAGATATTCTCGCTAAAAGGGGTGGGTCGCTGAAACGTCCAGACCTCTGCAACGACAGTCACTTCATACGTCTTTGAATCACCGCTGAATTTGATGCGCACCTTGGCTCCCGACCAACCGGTGCCGCTGAATACCGGGGAAAGACCGTCTTCGGAAGGTACGTTGAGTCCGGGCGCCAAGGGAGGAATAGTGACTTTGAGGACGCACCAGGTGGGAGACCACTGACCATTCAAAATTTGTTTGATGTGGACTTCCCGATCGTTTGAAGGTCCCCACTCTGCCGATGCTAAGGTTGACCATTCATCACCGACAACAACCTTCTCTGGCGCGGCCAGGTATGGACTGTTGGGATAACGAACGTGCACCGTGGCGCCATTGAAACCTTTGCCCCTGAAGATCGGCCGGTATTCCACGGTGTGCTCCAAACCGCTGACATCAGGCAGCGCTTTGTTCAGAGTGAATTGCAGGGGCAGTGAGTCGATCCAGCCGCCGGCGCCATCGGACAGCCTCTGAACAATGGTCAGCGTGTATGTACCCACCGGCCAGTTCGTCGCGATGGTTTCCCATGTGCCATTCGCCACCACAGCAGAGGGCGGGGGTGTTGTAATCGGGCCACTGTCGACAGTGATCTGCACTGTGGCGCGGTCATGCCCCGCTCCAGCGAATTTTACTGTGGTGGCAGTGGGATAGGTGACGACAGGGGCGGTCAACTTTGGCGGGCGGATTTTGAAGGCGCGGGCAGCGCTGGGCGTGGATGGAATGCCATCCACTTCCTGCACCGCTACGAGTGACAGCACTCCTGGGTCCAGGCCTGTCAGTGCTGCGTTCCAAATTCCGGCCGCCGCGCCGGGAATACTGATCAACGGCGGATCGCCGGCCAGATCCTTGAAAATCTTGATGGTCGCGTTTGCCACCGCGCCATTCCCGGTAAGGGTGAACGATGTGTTTTGTAGGCTTGCTGCAGGAGGCCCGGAGATCAGCAGCACGGGATGCCGAATATGCAGCGTCAGCGGTTCGCTACGGCCGGAGCGGATGTTATTGAAAATCTGTTCGACGACCAGACTGAGCTTACCCGACGGCACTCCAGTGAGCGGAATACTCCAGGCACCATTGCCCGCGGGCACGGTGTCCCAGCCATAAAGCGGAGTGTTGCCCACGGGGGGCAGAACCTCCAGCCGGGCGCCGGGCGCACCGTTGTTACCTTCCAACAGGAAAGACTGTTCGTGTAATGAAGACGGTAGTGGTTTCAGGATATTGGGCGGGCCCAGGAAAACAAAATCGTAGTTTGGGCCTTCTACAGAAAGGATATCGTACACACGCTGACGAGCAACAAGTGTATACCTGCCAGATGCCTCAAAAACATAGTCACTAGTATCACTCCATCTGCCATCCAAGTCATCATCGGACACCTCAAGCACCTTCGTATCCGTATTCTTTATATATACCTCAACTATTGCACCATATATTGCCTTTTCACCACTGATACGTGGACGCCGCCCACTACCGACTGAAGTAATTACCGGACCAGACCACATCACCGCGAAAGGGTGGGAAATCGAGTCCAGGCCATTGACATAACCGTTGACTGTACACTTAACATAAACAAGTTTAATACCTTCAGTAAAACTTGCCACGATCTTGAATAAACCTTTATCGGAAACCGCTATTCTGGAACTACACGGCTCGCCTGTAGAAAGAAACAACTGCACCTCCGCGCCTGGAGCGGCAGAGCCTTCAATTATTACAACATTCGATGTATAAACTTTGAATTTCTCTGAACTGATAACCGGAGGTTCCATTAAGAAAAACGTACCAGAATCGAACCAACCGCTCCACCAATTATTGATTCTGTACTGGTAGTGAAGATAGTTGGCCCCAACTTTTCGAGGCCCTAATTCATACCATAAATGTATTGGATCTTTAATTACTTGCCCTGGCGTCGTCCAACGATGATGTTTACCATAGTAATTACCAGTAGCACCATCGTAAATATGTGCCTCTATTGCGTGCACATCGCCAATTGCTGGCGCAATAAAATCTTCCTTAATGTCAAGTACATGTCTTGATATCGGTTTGCGAAATTCCTTGATGGGAACAAGAATACTTGGAGTTTCCTCCCGCCCAGGTTTTGCGAGCTCTTTATTTCCATTATCAAGTTGCTCACCGGCCGCTTTATCGTCGTCGTTCAGTTCATTTTCCATGACACGGTGCCTCAATGAATGGATGCAAGAGCTGCCGCTGCAATTAAATCGACTGCCTTAAAATCCGACACCTGTAAATTCTGACAGTCCCGACGAGCGGTAATCTTTCCAATAGGCTGATGCCCTTTGACGTGAACAACAGCAGCGGGCGCGCTGTTGCGTCTACATCGCTGGGAACTCGCCGGCATGTTGAAGATGCTCGCAACGTGATCCGTCGCGTCGCCAATCAGTGGTCGATTTAGTGGCCTGTGAGTGACACGAAGGAGCGCTAGCGTCAAATAGCCGTGTAGTCCCCACGACGGCGGCTGTGCGCAGGGCAGCACTGAGCACAGCCCTATCGAAGCTTTTCGCGCTATCGAATCAAGCCGAAGCCGGCAACGATTGAAAACTGAAATACTGCTGCAACGCCTGCACCAACTGGCCAAATTCCGGCGGTGGTTGTATCAGGATGAACCCGGCGTCGTAATGCAGCGGCGTGGCGTCTTCATGGCACCACACGCAACACGCGGTGAAGTCGATGACTTGCTGGCAGCCATCGCTGGCGGGGATTTTCAGGCGTAACTGGAAGTCCACCCCGATCATCATCGGCAACTGGCTGATCAGCATCAGCCCGTCTTCGGAGACGTTGCCCAGAAAGCCGATCGGTTTGTCGGTGACGGTATTGAACACTCTGAGGAAATACGGCAGCTGATGCCGTTCGATCCGGCGGTCGGTAAACATGCGCAGTTCGCCATGCAAGGCTCCATCACAGAGCCGCACCTTTGCTTCGGAACGTGCCTGTATCGCAGGCCCGCTCTCCCCGCTTCCGGTGTGACGGTCACTACGTCGCCGTCACCTTACAACTGCCAGTCGCAGGTGTTGCTCCGGATTCAGCAGGCGCTGAATCCGGGTTCTTCGACTATAGCTCAGCTTGTACACACGGCCAGATTTTGTATGACAACTGTCATCAGAAGCGGGTCGGGCGCACCACCGCAGCAGCGCTGCGGGTCGGGTAATGGCCCAGGCTCTGCAAGGTTTCCAGACGCGCGCGGGCGCGGTAGGCGTATTCGCTGTTGGGGTACGATGCGATGATGAACTGGTAGGTCTGCGCCGCGTCGACAAACATCTTCTGCCGTTCCAGGCACTGGCCGCGCATCATCGACACTTCCGGCCACACGTACGGGCGGGCGCGGCTGGCGCGTTCGACTTTGGACAGCTCGAGCATGACCTGCTCGCAGTTGCCGCGATCATAGGCGCTGTAGGCGTTGTTCAAATGATGGTTCATCGACCAACGGGTGCAACCCGTGACGGCGAGGACGCTGAGGGCAAGGGCGGCAATGGGTACGAATCGCATGAGGGTTCTCCTGTCTTGAGCAATGTATCGACCCATGGTCGGAAATCTTCAGGCGCGTTTGTCCCAAAGTTGCCGCGTTCAATAAAGAAAATAGAAAGTAGTGCAAACGAACAATGACTACACCCTTCGAGCATAGTAGCCTTCGCTAGCGCTTGAACTCAGGAGTCTTTGCATGTCCGTCCGTCGTACCAAAATCGTCGCTACCCTTGGCCCGGCCAGTAACTCGCCGGAAGTTCTCGAACAGCTGATTCTGGCTGGTCTGGACGTTGCCCGTCTGAACTTCTCCCACGGCACCCCCGACGAGCACAAGGCTCGCGCGAAGCTGGTGCGTGACCTCGCTGCCAAGCACGGCCGCTTTGTCGCCCTGCTCGGTGACCTGCAAGGCCCGAAAATCCGTATCGCCAAATTCGCCAACAAGAAGATCGAGCTGAAGATCGGTGATCAATTCACCTTCTCCACCAGCCATCCGTTGACCGAAGGCAACCAGCAAGTGGTCGGTATCGACTACCCGGATCTGGTCAAGGACTGTGGCGTGGGCGACGAGCTGCTGCTCGACGACGGCCGCGTGGTGATGCGCGTCGATACCGCCACCGCAACAGAATTGCATTGCACCGTGACCATCGGCGGCCCGCTGTCCGACCACAAAGGCATCAACCGTCGCGGTGGCGGCCTGACCGCACCGGCCCTGACTGAAAAAGACAAGGCCGACATCAAGCTCGCCGCAGAAATGGAAGTCGACTACCTCGCGGTGTCCTTCCCGCGTGACGCTGCCGACATGGAATACGCCCGTCAACTGCGCGACGAAGCCGGCGGTACTGCCTGGCTGGTAGCGAAGATCGAACGCGCCGAAGCCGTGGCTGACGACGAAACCCTCGACGGTCTGATCAAGGCGTCCGACGCGGTGATGGTTGCCCGTGGTGACTTGGGTGTGGAAATCGGCGATGCCGAGCTGGTGGGCATTCAGAAGAAAATCATTCTGCACGCACGCCGCCACAACAAGGCTGTGATCGTCGCGACCCAGATGATGGAGTCGATGATCCAGAACCCGATGCCGACCCGCGCCGAAGTGTCCGACGTGGCCAACGCCGTGCTCGACTACACCGACGCCGTGATGCTCTCGGCCGAATCCGCCGCTGGCCAGTACCCGCTGGAAGCTGTGCAGGCAATGGCGCGCATCTGCGTCGGCGCTGAAAAGCACCCGACCGGTAAAACTTCCAGCCATCGCATCGGCAAGGAATTCACCCGCTGCGACGAAAGCATCGCGCTGGCGACCATGTACACCGCCAACCACTTCCCGGGCGTCAAAGCGATCATCGCCCTGACCGAAAGTGGCTACACCCCGCTGATCATGTCGCGTATCCGTTCTTCGGTGCCGATCTACGCGTTCTCGCCGCACCGTGAAACCCAGGCGCGCGCAGCGATGTTCCGTGGCGTGTACACCATTCCGTTCGATCCGGCCTCGCTGGAACCGCACGAAGTCAGCCAGAAAGCCATCGACGAGCTGGTCAAGCGCGGCGTTGTGGAAAAAGGCGACTGGGTCATCCTGACCAAGGGCGACAGCTACCACACCACCGGTGGCACCAACGGCATGAAGATCCTGCACGTGGGCGACCCGCAGGTCTGAGTGACGCGCTGAAAAACAAGAGCCCCGGCATGTGAGTGCCGGGGCTTTTTGTTTTCTGCGTTGAATCGAAAGCCCCTCACCCTAGCCCTCTCCCAGAGGGAGAGGGAACCGATTGAGGGATATTGCAGAATTGCACCGACCTGATAGCTCTGCGCTGAATCCGACCGGTTCTTTCAAGTCGATGTATAACGCATTACATCCCGGTCGGCTCCCTCTCCCTCTGGGAGAGGGCTGGGCGGGCGGCGTTCCGATGAGGGTTGGCTTTTCAATGCCGTTTGATAAACCCGGTCAACGCCGCCAATGCTTCCGGCGAGCGCAGTCTTTGAGTGAACAATGCGCCCTCCTCCTCGATCACCTTACGAATCAACTCGCGATCCGGCGCCTTCATCAATTGCTTGCTGATACGCACCGCTTCGGCCGGAAGTTCGTCGAAACGCAACGCCACTTCCCGCGCCTTGCGCAACGCCGCATCGCCACTGCCCAACGCTTCGGTGGCAATGCCCCACGCCGCGGCTTGTTCACCGGTAAAGCCTTCGCCCAGTAACAGAAGCTCCGCCGCTTTGGCCTGCCCGAGCAAACGCGGCAGAATCAGGCTGGAACCGAATTCCGGACACAATCCAAGATTGACGAAGGGCATACGCAACCGCGCATCACGGGCCACGTAGACCAGATCGCAATGCAGCAACAGCGTGGTGCCAATGCCCACCGCTGCTCCAGCTACAGCAGCAATCACCGGTTTGCGGCACTCAAGCAAATTGAGCATGAAGTGAAACACCGGGCTGTCGAGATCGCTCGGCGGTTGCTGGATAAAGTCGGCGATGTCGTTACCGGCGGTGAAGCATTCGGCGCTGCCGGTGATCAGTACGGCGTTGATCTCAGGATCGCCATCGGCTTGCCTCAGCGCCTCGGCGAGGCGGCTGTACATGGCCCGGGTCAGGGCGTTTTTCTTGTCCGGACGGTTGAGTCGCAGGGTCAATAAACCGCGTTCGCGTTCCAGCAGGATGGCTTCGGTCATGGCATCTCTCGCGTCTGAAAGTCCGCGCTCAACCACGACTCAAAAACACGTCGGCCAGCAGTTGATTGCGCGGCAATCCGGCCAGGTACAGACGCCTTGCGAAGGCGTCGACACTGGCCGTCGAGCCGCAGACTAAGGCCAGGGTTTGCCGGGAAACAAGCCGCAGTTGCGCCAAAGCGGCGGCTGACTCGGCCGCCGTCCACAACTCGACGCTGAGGTTTTCGCGCTGCGCGGCCAGTGCGGCAAGGGGTTTGGCCAGATAATGCTCGCCCGCATCATGGGCCACGTGAATGACGCGGATTGCGCCTTGGTGATCCTGGCGCAAGGCTTCGCGCAGCACGCCGAACAACGGGCCCAACCCCGTACCAGCAGCCAGCAGCCACAGCGGGCGGCTGTGCCAGTCCGGGTCGTAATGCAGCGCCCCGCCACGCAGTTCGCCAAGGCGGATCGGGTCGCCGATCTGCAAACGCCGCGCAGCATCGCTGAACTCGCCGGGCTGACGGCAATCGAGGTGAAATTCGAGAAAGCGGTCTTCTTCCGGCAGGCTCGCCAGCGAATACGGCCGGGCGATGTGGTCAATCCATAGCACCAGATGTTGCCCGGCGCTGTAGCGCAGGGGCCGTTGCGGAGTCAGACGCAAGCGCAGGACGTTGTCGCTGAGCCAATCCAGCGCTTCGACCACTGCCGGGCGCCCATCGGTGAGCGGGTCGAAGGTGTGCACCTGCAAGTCTTCGGTCACCTGACACTGACACGCCAGGCGCCAGCCTTGCTGACGCTGTTCAGCGCTCAAGGCGTCCGGGCGATTGTCGGCGGGCAGGCCTTGCACGCATTGCACCAGACAGGCATGACAGCTACCGGCGCGGCAACTGTAAGGCACAGCGACGCCGTTCTGATTGAGGGCATCGAGCAGATTGCTGCCCGTGGTGACTGACCACTGTCGTTCACCGACGCGAAGTTCAGGCATCGACGTTCTCCCACGCAGCCGCACAACGATTGCGCCCGTCACGCTTGGCCCGATACAAGGCCTGATCGGCGCGCTGCAAGGCGTCGTCCAGATCATCGCCCAACGCCAGCAGCGTCATACCCGCCGACAGGCTGAGGTTGCGCACATTCAGGCCTACCAATTCGACATCGGTGAAGGCGATGCGCAGACGCTCGCAGCAAGCGGTCAGCCGTTCGGCGTCGCAATCGGGCAACAGCACGACGAACTCCTCACCACCATAACGCGCCAGCACATCGCCGTCGCGCAGGCATGCCTGCGCGACACCGGCGAAAGCCTGCAACACCTGATCGCCGGCGGCATGGCCGTGCAGGTCGTTGATGCGTTTGAAGTGGTCGAGGTCGATCAGCGCCAGGCCATGCACGACGTCGTCGTCCATCGCATTCAGCTCTCGCGAGGCCAGCCGCAGAAAGTGCCGACGATTGAACAGCCCGGTCAGCTCATCGGTGGCGACCAGATCTTCGAGCTGACGCATCATCCCGCGCAGGGTGTCCTGATGCGCTTGCAAGGCAAACCTTCTTTGCCGCTGGCGTTGTCGCGATACCTGGACGAAACGCGCATAGAGCACCAGCCACGCCAGCACCATCGCCAGAATGCACACCTGCAAGGCTGCAAGCGCTGGCTCGCGCAATCGGAAGTGGTAACCGTCCCATAACGTGATCGCGCAGAAACTGAAGAACACCAGCAGTGCGCAACGCACGAACGCCCGTCGGCTGAGGTGGAACAGGCCGAACAGCAGGATCAACACGTAGAACACCACAAAGGCGCCACGGGCTTCATCCAGATGGGCGATCAGCCAGGTCTGCCAGCCGAGGCCGAGCAGCACTTGCACTTCGGTCAGGCTGGGGTCGGCAAAGCGCAGGTTGCGCCCGCTCCAGAACAGCGCGAACAGCGCCGACTGACTGATGACGACCAGCGCACTGCCAACGGCGACAGAAGTCAGGGACTGCTCGTAATGCCCCGTGAAAAACGCCAGCCACAGCAGCAACAAAGCCAATCCATAGGTGGCTGCAGCGAGGGCAAAGCGTTTAAGCAAAAGGCGTTGAATGGCGTTATGGGTCAATCGTTGACTCACCGTGCGATAAGAGGCTGACCGAGTGTCCTACTCTACAGACCGGCTGCCACTTTAGAGGCGTAGTCGATAAATGACCACCGATTTTCGGGCTCGAAATTTGACGTCAAATGCATGACCTGAAAAGCCCCTCACCCTAGCCCTCTCCCAAAGGGAGAGGGGACTGACCGAGTTGTTTTTTCGAGTTACACCGACCTGAAGCATTGCGTCGAACTCTGGTTTGGAAACGGCACAAATCAGCTCCCTTTCCCTCAGCCGAACCGAGTTTTTGAATACCACGAAAATCGGCTCCCTTTCCCCCTCGCCCCCCTTGAGGGAAAGGGGACTGACCGAATTGTTTTTCCGAGTTACACCGACCTGAAGCATCGCGTCGAACTCTGGTTTGGAAACGGCACAAATCAGCTCCCTTTCCCTCAGCCGAACCGAGTTTTTAAATACCACGAAAATCGGCTCCCTTTCCCCCTCGCCCCCCTTGGGGGAGAGGGCTGGGGTGAGGGGGTAGCTCTTGAAGTGCAACCCGCTGTCCGATATTCGCCCACCCATGCGACCAACGAATGACTGCCGGCGCGTGTACGCCCCATCGAGGCGCGGTATACTGCCGCGCCTTTTTAGCGTCGCGCCAGCAGCCCCGGCGTGCCTTGAAAGGTGCTTGCGACCGACCGATGCACCCAAGCCGCAGGCACCTTATTGAATGTTCCCGTCTTTTAGAGGAGCGCGACTCATGACCGTGATCAAGCAAGACGACCTGATTCAGAGCGTTGCCGACGCCCTGCAGTTCATTTCCTATTACCACCCCGTGGATTTCATCCAGGCGATGCACGAAGCCTACCTGCGCGAAGAATCGCCAGCGGCCCGTGACTCGATGGCGCAGATCCTGATCAACTCGCGCATGTGCGCCACCGGCCACCGCCCGATCTGCCAGGACACCGGTATCGTCACCGTGTTCGTGCGCGTCGGCATGGACGTGCGTTGGGATGGCGCCACCATGGGCCTGGACGACATGATCAACGAAGGCGTGCGTCGCGCCTACAACCTGCCGGAAAACGTCCTGCGTGCCTCGATCCTCGCCGACCCGGCGGGCGCTCGGAAAAACACCAAGGACAATACCCCTGCGGTCATCCACTACTCCATCGTCCCGGGCAACACCGTGGAAGTGGACGTGGCGGCCAAGGGCGGCGGTTCCGAGAACAAGTCGAAAATGGCCATGCTCAACCCGTCCGACTCGATCGTTGACTGGGTGCTGAAGACCGTTCCGACCATGGGTGCCGGCTGGTGCCCGCCGGGCATGCTCGGCATCGGCATCGGCGGCACCGCCGAGAAAGCTGCGGTCATGGCCAAGGAAGTGTTGATGGAATCCATCGACATTCACGAGCTGAAAGCCCGTGGCCCGCAGAACCGCATCGAAGAAATGCGTCTGGAGCTGTTCGAGAAGGTCAATCAGTTGGGCATCGGCGCCCAGGGCCTCGGTGGCCTGACCACCGTGCTCGACGTGAAGATCATGGACTACCCGACCCACGCCGCCTCGCTGCCGGTGTGCATGATCCCCAACTGCGCCGCCACCCGTCACGCACACTTCGTGCTCGACGGTTCCGGCCCGGCCTCGCTGGAAGCGCCACCGCTGGACGCCTACCCGGAAATCGTCTGGGAAGCCGGCCCGTCGGCCCGTCGCGTCAACCTCGACACCCTGACCCCGGAAGACGTGCAGAGCTGGAAGCCGGGCGAAACCGTCCTGCTCAACGGCAAAATGCTCACCGGTCGCGACGCTGCGCACAAGCGCATGGTCGAGATGCTCAACAAGGGTGAAACCCTGCCGGTCGATCTGAAAGGTCGCTTCATCTACTACGTCGGCCCGGTTGATCCGGTCGGTGACGAAGTGGTTGGCCCGGCGGGCCCGACCACCGCGACGCGGATGGACAAGTTCACCCGTCAGATCCTTGAGCAGACCGGCCTGTTGGGCATGATCGGCAAATCCGAGCGCGGCCCGACCGCGATCGAAGCGATCAAGGACAACAAAGCCGTGTACCTGATGGCCGTCGGCGGCGCTGCTTACCTGGTGGCTCAGGCGATCAAGAAGTCGAAAGTGCTGGCGTTTGCCGAACTGGGCATGGAAGCGATCTACGAGTTCGAGGTCAAGGACATGCCGGTCACCGTTGCGGTGGACAGCAAAGGTGAGTCGGTACACATCACCGGTCCTGCGATCTGGCAACAGAAGATCAGCGAAAGCCTGGCGGTAGAAGTGCAGTAAGCCCTTCGCCCTCATAAAAGCGGCCGGTTCATCCCTTGGATGATCCGGCCGTTTTCGTTTGTGCAAACCAATCGCGATAAAAACGTCGTCAATGCACACAAAATGATCTTGCGCACCTGTCAGATCTGACAGGTTCATTTAATCGCGGTTCTTGTTAGCGTCAGTCCATTCACGCCCACCCCGCGCGCAATGGATTCGAGCATGCCTGATCAACAAGAGCTGAGCATCACCACACCCTCGATCGCCAAAAGCGCATCGATCGCTACCATCGGCAAAAGCTGGGGCTCTGTGGGCCCGACCGGAGCGGCAACGTTCGAACTGCCCATTCCGACTTCCGCCGGGCGGGGCTGGGATCCGCAGTTTTCGTTGAGCTATAGCAGTCAGAGCGGCAACGGTCCGTTCGGCCTTTCCTGGAATCTGAGTGGTGTGGGTCAGATCAGCCGCCGAACCAACAGAGGCGTGCCACGTTATACCGAGCAGGACGAAATCATCGGCGTGGATGGCGAAGTATGGATGCCGGAGCTGGACGAAAATGGCGAACTCAAATTTCGTGTAGAGAACGCCTACAACGGCGTCGACATCGGCTCGCACAGGGTGGTGCGTTACTGGCCGCAAGTCGAAAGCGACTTTGCTTTGCGTGAACGCTGGCAGCAACAGACCGAAGACGCAGATGCACCAGTGTTCTGGCTGATCCATGGTGCCGACGGCTCACTGCACCTTTACGGCAAAACCGAAGCCACACGAATTGTCGATCCCGATGCACCTGGACGCGTCGCCACATGGCTGATCTGCGAAAGCATGAACGCCCGTGGCGAACATATCTGTTTTGAGTACAAGGCCGATGATCAGGAACTGGACCCGACACATGACTACCGCGCCCAGCGTTATCTGCGCCGCGTGTGCTATGGCAACTTCACGGCCAGCAGCGATCTGTACAGCTGGACAACAGATAATCCCACCGACCTGGACTGGCACTTTCACTTGCTGTTCGATTACGGCGAGCGCAGCACGTCGCTGACCGACATCCCGGCGTATGACGGTGACACCCTGAGCCCCTGGACAGTCCGCCCCGACCGTTTTTCAACCCATGGTCGTGGCTTTGAACTGGGCACTCGCCGACTCTGCCAGCAAGCATTGCTGTTTCATCACTTTCCCGCGCAGTCGACTGAACAACCGAAACTGGTGCGCCGCCTGCTGTTGGAATATCACTCACCGCAGAATATCGGGCAGTGGTCTTACAGCCAGATCAGCGCGGCGCACTATCAGGCATTCGATGCCAAGGGCGTTGTCGAAAACACACCGCCAGTCGAGTTCGACTACGCCTCCTTCGAGATCAGTAAAACCCCGGCCCGCTTCTTCGAACTCGATGTACAGCCGGGTATCGAGGACGGTGGTTTTTACCAGTGTGTGGATCTTTATGGCGAGGGTGTACCGGGTTTTCTGTGTCGCTATGATCAGGCCTGGTACTACCGCGAACCACGGCGTGCGACCGAGGGCACCGATGAAATCGGCTACGGGCCCTGGATCGAGCTGACCAAAATACCAGTCGCTGATCGCAACCGTCCGGTACAGCAACTGTTGACCGACCTGACGGGTGACGGTCGCCTCGACTGGGTCACCGCACAACCGGGTATCAGTGGTTTCCGCACCCTGACAGAACAACGCAGGTTTGCCGACTTCGTGCCCTTCGGCAAATTCCCACCGGAGTTTTTCAACACCCTGTCGACACTCGGCGACTTGAGTGGAGATGGCTTGAGCAGCCTGGCGTTGATCGGGCCGAACTCGGTGCGGCTCTATGCCAACGAGCGCGATCAGGGCTTTGCTGCGCCTGAAGAGGTGCGGCACGAACCCGCCGATGACCGCTTGCCATTGTTCAGCAATTCCCCAACAGAACTGGTGTTGTTGGGCAACCTGCTGGGCAGCGACATGCCCGAGCTGTGCCGGATACGCCACGATGAAATTCGCTGCTGGCCGAACCTGGGTCACGGCCGTTTTGGCAAAGGTCGCAAGATCAGCGAGTTGCCCTTCAACTACGAGCAATTCGATTCGTCATGCGTACGCCTTGCCGACCTCGACGGCTCCGGTGCCGCATCGCTGATTTATCTGAATTCAGACACTTTCGATATCTACCTGAACCATGGTGGCAACGGCCTGGAACAGATGCCGATCAGCGTGCCATGGCCCGACGGCGTACGTTACGACCGTTTCAGCCAGGTGAGTTTTGCCGACCTTCAGGGGTTGGGCTGCGCCAGCCTGATTCTGACGGTGCCGCACATGCAGCCGCAGTATTGGCGCTACGATTTCGTTTCGGCCAAGCCGTATCTGCTGACCAGCAGTAACAACAACATGGGTTGCAGTGCCAACGTGATCTACCGCAGCTCGGCGCAGGAATGGCTGGATGAAAAACGCCGTTTGCCCACCCTTAGACGTTTTCCGGCTTGCCACCTGCCGTTCCCGGTGGCGGTGGTCAAAAAACAACAGCAACTGGATGAGATCACCGGCAACTGCCTGACGCAGACGTTCACATGGCGGGAGGGTTTCTACGACAGCCGTGATCGCGAATTCCGCGGTTTCGGCCTGTTGCAGCAAACCGACAGTGAAAGCGCCAGCGACGACGCGGGCGACGGCTTCAGCAAGCCGATGCGGGTGTTCACCTGGTTTCACACCGGGCAATCGATGGACCGATCGCGCGACGACTATTTCAATCACGATGCACAAGCGGTGGCGCTGGGCGATACGCTGTTCAGTCGATATCACCCGGCGGACGACTTCGAAGAGCCGCTCGATGCCCCCGACGCAGACACTCGCTACCAGATCTCGCGGGCGTTGGTCGGCTCGGTCACACGCATTGAAACTTATGCCGATACCGGCGAGGACAGCCCCCCGATCGCCACGCCTTACACGGTCGAAGAGATGCGTTATCGGGTACGTGAGGTGCGCAAGCAAGGCGCTTATGCTGCCGCCGTATTGCTGCCGCTGGTGGTGGAAAATATCAGCTATCACTACGACGGTTTCGTCGATGATCCCCTGTGTAGACATGAACTGAATCTGCGCTACAACCTTTACGGCCAGCCTACTCACTCCATCATGGTGAGCTACGCCCGGCGGCTCACCAAAAATGATTCGCCCCCCTTCGACGATCCTGATGAACAGCAGTGGTGGTATGACGCCCATGACATGGCCCAGCAAGATAATTACCTGGATGAAAGCCGTGCAGCGTTTATCAATCTGGACACGGACCTGCAGCATTGGCGCCTGGGATTGCCCTATCAGCAGCGCGGCAATGCGCTGGTCCTGGCCAAAGGCAGCCTGCCCATTGGGCTTACCCCTGCATTGGTGTCCTATGAGCACCTGATGGAGCATGAGGATTCGGCGCACTGGAATACCGAACGGGTGCTGACTACGCAGTCCGTACAGCGTTACGTTAGTACCGACGGCAAGCTGCTGGACGATGGCGTTGCCGGCTTCGAGGCGCTGGCCGGCCCACTGGAAATGGCACAACTGGACAAGACCGCGCTGGACGCTTACAGCGTACTGTCGAATTTCGACGTGAGAGCTGAACTGGCAGCGATTGGTTACATACCGATGCCGTTTCTGTTCTGGATTCACCCTTTGGGCGGCACAGAACAGGATCTGTGGTCGGCGAATTTCGGTTACGCCGAATATGCCAGTCTCGACGGGTTCTACAAGGTACTGCGCTATCGCGAAACCCTCAGCCATGGCTACACACGCGCCGAATACGACACGTATGCGCTAGCGGTCAAACGCGTGGAACTACCGGATGGCTGCACCACGCGAATCGATTACGACTACCACGCGCTGCAGCCGGTGAAAATCATCGATGCCAACGACAACATTCACGAAGCGATCTACGAGCCTTCCGGTCAGCCGTTGGCCACCAGTTTTTACGGCACCGAAAACAACAAGCCAGTGGGTTTCAAGCCGCTGAGCGACTTCATACCTGCGGAAGATCGGCGTCCGGCAACGGCGATTGCCAACCCGCCTGCCGCCATACAAGAAGCCGCGAGTACCCTGCGCAAGGACCTGTTCAGCTGGATGGGGCAGATCGCCAACGACAGCGGCGCCGCCCTCGCATGGATTGCCCAAGGTTATCTGCTGCCCAGCGGGCATATCAAGGCCAGCACACGCCGACAACTGGCCCGGCGCAGTAGCGCCTTGACGCCTGATGAACAGGCACTGCAAGCCGTCATCGCAGCCGTGCATCGAGAACCGGTTCACAGCGTAATCCTCAGTGCCGATCGCTACCCGGGCGATCCGGAGGTGCAGATCCAGATCATCAAAGCCTGCGTCGACGGCTTTGGCCGGGCGCTGCAAACCCAGCAAAAGGTTGACCCGGGCAAGGCCTATGCCGTGGACGCCGACGGCTCGCTGATCGTCGAGAATGGCCAGATCAAGGAAGTCGATGCCAACCCGCGCTGGCGTATCAGTGAACGTGTCGAATTCAACAACAAGGGTATGCCGGTTCGTCAGTACCGCGCGTTTTTCGCCGACACCTATGCTTACGTCAACGATCAGTCCCTGCGCACACTGGGTCATCACGATCGGGTTTACTACGACGTCCAGAGCCGGCAGATCCAAGTGGTCAATGCCAAAGGCGACTTCTCCCGAGAGTCCTACCACCCTTGGTATCACGCCAGCGAAGACTTCAATGACACAGCTGAATCGTCGTCACCAACAAAGGCACCACGGTCATGACTGCCAACGTGCATCGGCGTACTCCCGCGCTGGCGGTGAGCGATGCGCGTGGCTTGCCAGTGCGGCAGATCGGGTATTTGCGCACTGTGACGGCCGACACCCCCGAAGCTCTGGTCACCCGTCAGCGGCACGACTACGCCGGACGTCTGGTCGAACAATGGGACCCGCGCCTGTCGGCACCTTGCCTGACTACGGTTTACAACCTGAACGGTGCGGTATTGAAGTCCGACAGCGTCGATGCCGGCTGGCGTCTGACTTTGCCGGGGCTGGCCGGTGAGCCGTTGCAGCGTTGGGATCAGCGTGAACATCGTTGGCGCACAACCTTCGATCAGCAACTGCGCGCCGTCGCGCTCGAGGAAAATGGCGAACCCGATGTGGATCAATTTATCTACGCCGACGCCACGGTCGAGGCCGGGTACAACCAGCGCGGCCAGTTGCGGGAGCAGAAAGATCGCGCCGGTTCGCTGCTCACGGACAGTTTTTCTCTGACTGGCCCGCCGCTGCGCGAAACCCGCACGTTCCACGATGGTGAAGCTTTCACCAGCCACCATGTGTTCAGCCCGCTCGGCGCGCTGCTGGAACAGGTCGACGCCGGCGGCCATCGGCGACGCTCGCGCTACGGTCTGGCCGGGCAACTCAAACAAGCGCAACTGCTGATCAGCGGCACGTCTGACTGGCAGCCGGTGTTGCTCGATGCGCAGTACAACGCCCACGACCAGATCATCGAACAACTGGCCGGGAATCGGGTACGCAGCACCTGGACGTATGACCCGGCGGACGGTCGTTTGCACACCCAGTCCAGCCACAAGAATGGCGGCGTCCTGCAAGACCTCGAATACTTCTACGACCGCGTCGGCAATATCACCCGCATCGAAGACCACGCTTTTCAGCCGCGATATTTTGCCAATCAACGGGTCGACGGCCATCGCGATTTCACTTACGACTCGCTCTATCGGCTGACCAGCGCCACCGGCCACGACGACGCGCCGCCGTCAGATATTCCCGGCCTGCCGCAACCGGGCGACCCGAACAATCGCCTCAATTACACCCAGACCTATCAGTACGATCACGGTGGCAACCTGATCGAACTGTGCCATGTACGGGCCGGCAACAACTCCACCCAGCACATGTTCATCGACCCGAAGAGTAATCGCGGGGTGCGCTGGAATACAGGCGAGCCGGAGCCGGTGTTCGACGATCTGTTCGATCAGCATGGCAATCAACTGACCGTACAACCGGAACAACCCGGACAACCGCTGCACTGGAACGCTCGCGATGAGCTGGAGAGTGTGACCCTGGTCCAGCGCGCAACGGCCCCCAATGATGCCGAGTACTACCGCTACAGCCAGGGCATGCGCGTGTTCAAACGCTACGAGACCTTGGCGGCCAACGCCGAACACTTTCATCAGGTGCGCTACTTGCCGGGGCTGGAAATCCGTACCCGCGACAACGGCGAAGAACTGCACGTCATCATTCTCGGCAACGCGCGCTGCCTGCATTGGGCAGAGAACAAACCCGATGGAATCGACACCGATCAACTGCGTTACAGCCTCGAAGATCACCTCGGTTCCTGCGTGATGGAACTCGATCAACAGGCACAACTGATCAGCCAGGAAGGCTACTACCCGTTCGGCGCCACGGCGTGGACGAGCGCACGCTCGGAGATTGAGGTCAGCTACAAGTTCATACGTTATTCGGGCAAGGAGATGGATGTCAGCGGCATGTATTACTACGGCGCACGCTATTACGCAGCGTGGTTGCAGCGTTGGGTCAGTGCGGATCCGGCGGGGGATGTGGACGGGCTGAATCTGTACGGATTCGTCGGGAACAATCCGCTGCGGTATTTCGATGCTCAGGGACAACAGCGAACATCTTCTGAATTACTGACAGTGGCGAAAGACTATGAAAACCTGCTTGCTGTTGTGACACGCAAACTGGACAAATCGATCTATCAACTCAACCACTTGAATTCCACAAAGGATATCTACCGTTCCAGCGGAAAGCGGGCAGCCCTGACCTTGCTCAACGTTCTGGCCTCTGCCATCACAGCGGGTGCGGCGTTTACCGTAGGTGCGGCCGCAGGGACAGCGCTCACTTTCAATCCGGTCACAGGGGTGATTATTGGCATCGGTACAGCAGCAATCGCCGCTGATGTTACCGGCACACAGATTGACAAGCTCGGCGTAGACAATCCCTTCGGTTATAAACTTTTGCCCGATAGCGCAGATTACGACGTGGGTCGCTTGGCTGAAGAAGCCAAACCGAAAAACTGGAAGACGAAAATCAAATCGTATCTCTCAAAATATGACCCGCGCACCACTGACGGAAACAAGGAAGTATTGATCGCAGGGACCATCGGAACCGCTGATGTGCTAACGGGTGGCACTCATCTGGAAAAGTGGCTGGCCTTTTTCCGACTCAGTGTCGAAGTGACCGAGACACTCAATGATTCGCTGGGGCAGCGCGATCTGGATCTGGTAAAACAAGGTATCGAATTGGTTGCCGATTACCTCGCCTTTCAGAAGGAGGGGTACGACCAGGCACTGGAAGAGCTGGAAGGTCTCGGCGGGGAACACATCGCAATTGCGCAGGGCACTCGATACAGTCTCGCTAATATTGAAACTGCCGTGCTGGGCAAAATGAATCGTACTATCGAGTTACTGCCAAGAGTCTCGGCACACATACAAAAGAAAAGCGCGGCGAAACAATGATGAAATCGCGCGCCCTGACTCGCACCCCAGACGTAGTCGCAAAGGACGGCAGGGGACTGCCTGTCAGACAGATCGCCTATCTGCGTCAACCCAGCGACGCCGCTGTAGAGCCTCTTATCGCTCGCCAGTATTACAACGCGATGGCCTGGTACAAGGAAATGGGCACCACCGACAACCAGTTTCTGCTGAAGCAGGCGCGTACCAACAAGAAAAAGGCCGCCTGAGATGACCGACTGCGCGGGTGAGCGGGTATGAATCAGTCAGTGCATTGGCATACGCCGACGCTGCACGTTCATGACCCCAGGGGGCTGCCCGTCAGAAACGTCGGCTATTTGTGCAAAGTGGCCCGCGCTGATGCTGAATCCCGGATCACCCGCCATGGGCACGATGCTGTTGGTCGTTTGACCGAGCAGTGGGATCCGCGCCTGTTCAGCACCAGCCCCCAGCCCAACCTCGCTCATGTCTACAGCCTGTCGGGCCTACCGGTGAGTGTCGACAGTGTCGACGCCGGCTGGCGGCTGAGCCTGCCGGGAGAGGCCGGACAGGTCGTGGAGCGCTGGGATGCGCGCGGCAACCATTGGCGAATCCTGCACGATGAACAACTGCGAATACTCAGCGAGGCCAGCGCCGATCAGAGCAGCGTCGAAACCTTCACCTACGCCGATGCCTCGGCCGACGTCGACTTTAATCTGTGCGGACAGATGACAACGCTCAAGGACCCTGCGGGGACGCTGAACCTGCAGGGTTTTTCCTTGCTCGGCCAGGTGCTTGTACAGACCCGCACCTTTGACGACAGCGAGGCCCATACCAGTCGCCAAACGTTCGGCCCGCTGAACCAGCGCCTGACGCACACCGACGCCGGCGGTCATCGCCAGGACTTCCTGTACAGCGTTGTCGGCCAGCTCACGCAGGTTGCTCTGCTGCGCCAGGGTGAAAACGTTGCAAAACCCATTGTCGCGAGCCTGCAATACAACGCGGCCGGACAGCGGGTCGAACAGCGTGCCGGCAATCTAGTCATCAACCGTTGGCGCTACGACCCTGCCAACGACTGGCCGATTACCGCCCAGGCCGGCGTTACCGGACAAGCGCTGCTGCAGAATCTCGAATATGCCTACGACCCTGTCGGCAATGTCCTGCGCATCGACGACCACACCTTTGAACCGGTGTTTTTCGCCAACCGGCGCATCGATGGTCATCGGGCGTTCAGCTATGACTCGCTCTATCGACTCACCGCTGCCAGCGGTCATGAAGCCGCGACCGCCACTGACACGCCGGGGCGCCCTGCGCCAAGCGACCCGAGTAATCTGCACAACTACACCCAGCATTACCAATACGACCGGGCCGGCAACCTCATCGAACTGGTGCATGGCCGCGAGACGACGGGGTACACCCGCCAGATGAAGGTCGCGCCTGCCAGCAATCATGCGCTGCGCTGGGAGGCCGGCGACCCGCCACCGGATTTCGCCGCCACCTTCGATGCTCATGGCAATCAGATCAAACTTCGCCACGGCCCGGAACTGCTGTGGAATGCCCGCGACCAACTGCGTCGGGTGACCTTGCTCACGCACAACAACGATCTGCCCGATGATCACGAGAGCTACCTTTATAGCCAGGGCATGCGCGTGTCCAAACGTCATGAAACCCATAACCCCGCCGCTTCGCACTTTCATCAGGTGCGCTACCTGCCAGACCTGGAAATCCGCACCCGGGACAACGGCGAAGAACTGCACGTGATCACCCTGCCCGGCAACGTCCGCTACCTGCATTGGCGCAGCGCACCACCGGCGCAGGTCGAGAACAACCAGATGCGCTACAGCCTCGACGATCACTTGGGTTCGGGCACCACTGAACTCGATCAGGACGCGCACGTGATCAGTCAGGAAACCTACTATCCCTTCGGTGGCACGGCAATCTGGCTGCCCGCTTCCAGCAGCGCAGTGGATTACAAGACTGTGCGTTATTCAGGCAAGGAAATGGATGTCAGCGGACTGTATTACTACGGCGCGCGGTATTACGCACCGTGGTTGCAGCGCTGGGTGAGTGCGGACCCGGCGGGGGATGTGGATGGGCTGAATTTGTATGTGATGGTGGGGAATAATCCGCTGTTGTACATCGACCCGGATGGGCGAGCGAATAACAAGTTCACGAGGCTCATTGCCAAAATTTCAGGCTTCGCCTCTGAAACGGATAGATTTGCCGAAGAGTTTGATAATCAAAAAAACTCAATGACACCAGAGCAAAGAAAGAACACTACCTACCTCGAGTATCTGAAAAAAGGACACGGCGCTTGGGCACTTGGCCAAGGCGCAACGTTCGGTGGAATAGCAGGAACTGGGATCGCCTACGCGATTAACCAATACGTGCCTGAAGTGAGTGTCGAAGTGTTAGGGGCAACCCTAGGTCCAGCTATCAGCCTGATTGCAGGAGGTGCGTTGTCCTATATTCGATACAGATTCTTCAGAAGCGATGTTCGCCTTGCGACCGCCCTGCATTCGAGAAAAGTCAAAGCCGTCACCCAGGCGCTCGATGACGTGTCTAACGGCAAGGTGCCGGAGAGTGTCGTAAACCAACTGCCAATCATGCACGAAGCCCTTCTGAATAACGTGAAAGAGACAGTCAGCACCTGGTCAGTGAAGAATCAATGGGACTTCATGAAAGGCCTGACAGCCGATTCGACCGCAGACGAATGGATACAAAGGTTCCTGGAAATAGAAAATCGAATTTCGGACGTAGCGATCGCCATCGACGAGGTGTCCCATCAAGCCGAGGTCATAGCGCCTCCCGCGAACGAAGCGACTAACCCTGTTGCTTCGCGGCCCAATGAAGCGGGATCCTCTGGTGCGAACCAATTCGTTCCAAATCCAGTGTGGCGAGATTCGCAGTCCAAAGAAATAAAAGAGACATTTGTCTGACACACGGACTCGGCAACTACGAATCGGGTACCGGGACAACCGTGGGACGGCGTGCTTGCCCATGCTATCGTGCCCGCCCGACCTGCCACCCATCTGCCCAGCATGCTGCCGACTTCCCGTACCTTGCGTCTGTCGTTGTATACCCTGCTGATCGTCGCCGGTGCGGCCGTTGCCGCGACCCTTGCGATCCGCCACGCCGAACGTCAGGCGCTGGAGGAAGATGCGGCGCGCGCCAATCAGCAACTGGCGCTGTACGCCAACTCGTTGCACACCCTGATCGACCGTTATCGCGCCTTGCCCGCCGTGCTGGCGCTGGATCCGCAATTGCGCTCGGCGCTGGCAGGTTCAGTCGATGCCGAAGAGCAGGCAGCACTGAATCTGAAGCTGGAAAAAATCAACGGCGCGGCGCAATCCTCGACCCTTGAACTGCTCGATCACACAGGCCTCGCCGTGGCCGCGAGCAACTGGCGTCTGCCGAGCAGTTACGTCGGCCACAATTATGGTTTTCGCCCCTATTTCAGCCAGACCCGCACCCAGGGCACCGGGCGTTTTTACGCGGTGGGTGTGACCAGCGGCATTCCCGGTTATTTCCTCTCCAGCGCGGTACTTGGTGACAACGACGAGTTCCTCGGTGCGATGGTGGTCAAGCTGGAATTCCCCGAGCTGGAACGCGAATGGAGCCAGGGCAGCGACACCCTGTTGGTCAGCGACGCGCGCGGCATCATCTTCATTGCCAATCAGCCCGGCTGGCGTTATCGCGCGCTGCGGCCGTTGAGCGCCAGTGACATGGCCGATATAAAAGCCACCCGGCAGTACGACAAACAGTCGCTGGTGCCGTTGACCCACTTGTCGCTGCGCCGCTTCGACGACAACAGCGATCTGCGCCGCGTCGAAGGCCCGCAAGGCACGGCGGATTATTTGTGGGAGTCGCTGCCCCTGACGGCCGAAGGCTGGACGCTGCATCTGTTGCGCCGCCCGCAAGTGGCGTTCGAAGACCTGCGCAACGCCGGGCTGGCCGCCGCCGGCGTGTGGCTGGCGCTGGTGTTTCTGTTGCTGTTTCTCAACCAGCGCTGGCGTCTGTCGAAAATCCGCCAGCGCAACCGCGAAGAACTGGAGCAACTGGTCGAGGAGCGCACCCGCGATCTGCGCACAGCGCAGGACGGCCTGGTGCAGTCGGCGAAACTCGCCGCGCTCGGTCAGATGTCCGCCGCGCTCGCCCATGAAATCAACCAACCGCTGACCGCTCAGCGCATGCAACTGGCGACCCTGCGCCTATTGCTCGAGCATGGCCGCGTCGACGATGCCTATAAAGCGTTGAAACCGGTCGACGAAATGCTCACGCGCATGGCCGCCCTCACCGGCCACCTCAAGACCTTCGCACGCAAAAGTCCCAGCGGCTTGCGTGAGCGGCTGGATCTGGCGACGGTGGTCGATCAATCCTTGCAGTTGCTCGATGCGCGGCTGCGCGACGAACAGGTCAGTCTGGTGCTGCACCTGACGCGTCCGGCGTGGGTGCGCGGTGATGCGATTCGCCTGGAGCAGGTGCTGATCAACCTGCTGCGCAACGCCCTTGATGCGATGCAAGGAAAAGCGTGCAAACGTCTGGAGATCCGTCTGGATGCCGATGAGCAACTGTGGCGCCTGAGCGTCAGCGACAATGGCGGCGGGATTGCCGAAGACCATTTGGGCCAGGTCTTCGACCCGTTTTTCACCACTAAACCGGTGGGTGACGGCCTGGGCCTCGGCTTGGCGGTATCCTTCGCCATCGTGCATGAATCCGGCGGACGTCTGAGCGCCGAAAATGGCGACAGCGGCGCGGTATTCAGCCTGACTTTGCCGATCGATCTGGAGGCACACATCTGATGCTCAACTCGGTAATGATGGTCGATGACGAAAGCAGCATTCGCAGCGCCGTCGAGCAGTGGCTGAGCCTGTCGGGCTTCGAGGTGCAGTTGTTCAGCCGCGCCGAAGACTGCCTCGCCGCCCTGCCCGCGCACTTTGCCGGGGTGATCCTCAGCGACGTGCGCATGCCCGGCATGGGTGGCCTGGCGCTGTTGGCCGAGGTGCAGAAACGCGACGCTGATCTGCCGGTGATTCTGCTCACCGGCCATGGCGATGTACCGATGGCCGTCGAGGCGATGCGCGACGGTGCCTACGACTTTCTGGAAAAACCGTTCAGCCCGGAAACCCTGCTCGGCAGCTTGCGCCGGGCGCTGGACAAACGACGTCTGATTCTGGAGAACCGCGCCCTGCACGAACAGGCCGACAACCGCGCGAAACTCGATGCGACGTTGCTCGGGGTGTCCCGTGGTTTGCAGACGTTGCGGCGGCAAGTACTGGATCTGGCGGCGTTGCCGGTCAATGTGTTGATTCGTGGCGAAACCGGCAGCGGCAAGGAACTGGTCGCGCGTTGCCTGCATGATTTTGGACCGCGCGCGGACAAACCGTTCGTGGCGTTGAACTGCGCGGCGATCCCTGAACAGCTGTTTGAGGCGGAGTTGTTCGGTCATGAGAGCGGCGCGTTTACCGGTGCCTCAGGCAAGCGCATCGGCAAGCTGGAATACGCCGATGGCGGCACCTTGTTTCTTGATGAAATCGAAAGCATGCCGCTGGCCCAACAGGTGAAAATGCTGCGGGTGTTGCAGGAGCAGAAGCTTGAACGGCTGGGTTCGAACCAGAGCATTCGTGTCGACCTGCGCATTGTCGCGGCGACCAAACCGGATCTGCTCGACGAGGCTCGGGCCGGACGCTTTCGCGAGGATCTGGCGTATCGCCTCAACGTTGCCGAACTACGTTTGCCGCCGTTGCGCGATCGTCGTGAAGACATTCCGTTGCTGTTCGAAACCTTCGCCCACAATGCCGCTGAACGCTTGGGGCGTACCTTTCCACCCTTGAGTGGTGCGCAGTTGAGTCATCTGCTCAGCCACGACTGGCCGGGCAACGTGCGCGAACTGGCGAACGTTGCCGAACGCCAGGTGTTGGGGCTGGATGAGCCGGCGCCGGGGATTGATCCGGGGCAATCGCTGGCGGCGCAGCAGGAAGCATTTGAGGCGCAGTGTTTGCGGGCGGCGCTGACCCGGCACAAGGGCGATGTGAAAGCGGTGCTTGAAGAACTGCAACTGCCGCGCCGCACGTTCAATGAAAAAATGCAGCGGCATGGGTTGAGTCGGGAGATGTTTCTGAGCGAGTGAGTCGGGCTTGGGATTTTCTGTGTGGCTGAGATCTTCTCCCCCTCACCCCAGCCCTCCCGAAACGTCGGACCGCCCCCAAGGGGGCGAGGGGGAAAGGGGGCCGATCGTTGTTGGATTTAGAGCCTGAGTTCGACGCCGAAATTGCAGGTCGGTGAATCTTGAATAAACACCGCGGTCAGTCCCCTCTCCCCCCGGGAGAGGGCTAGGGTGAGGGGCTTTTGATCTCAGCTCCAATAAGCGGAAATCCGCTCACACAATCCGTTCCATCGGCACAAAACCGCTCACCCAATCCCGCCCCCCCTTCTAAACCGGCCCTCCCGCCGTTGGCACACCTCCTGCTATAGCCCTCGCAGGCTGCGTTCCGACGCGCTCCACAAAAACAATTAAACGAAGGATCCTTCAATGGATAACTCCAACGCCCTGCCTCTTGGGTCGGCTGCCGTGCCGGCCAAAGAAAGAACCACCGCCAGCCGGATCAAATCGATCTTCAGCGGTTCCGTCGGCAACATGGTCGAGTGGTACGACTGGTATGTGTATGCCGCCTTCTCCCTGTACTTCGCGAAAACCTTCTTCCCTGCCGGTTCCACCACCGCCCAACTGATGAACACCGCCGCGATTTTCGCTGTGGGCTTTCTGATGCGCCCGATCGGTGGCTGGCTGATGGGGATGTACGCCGACAAGGTCGGACGCAAAAAAGCCCTGATGGCCTCGGTATACCTGATGTGCTTCGGTTCGCTGCTGATCGCCCTCAGCCCGAACTACGAAACCATCGGCATCGGCGCGCCGATCCTGCTGGTGTTCGCCCGCCTGCTGCAAGGTCTGTCGGTCGGCGGCGAATACGGCACCTCGGCGACCTATCTCTCGGAGATGGCGACCAAGGAACGTCGCGGCTTCTTCTCCAGCTTCCAGTACGTAACTCTGATCTCCGGCCAGCTCATCGCCCTCGGCGTACTGATCGTGCTGCAGAACGTGCTGACCACTGAACAGCTGTACGCGTGGGGCTGGCGTATTCCGTTCGCCATCGGCGCGCTGTGTGCAGTCGTGGCGCTGTACCTGCGTCGCGGCATGGAAGAAACCGAGTCGTTCACCAAGAAAGAAAAGTCCAAGGAAAGCGCGATGCGCACCTTGATGCGCCACCCCAAAGAGCTGTTGACCGTGGTCGGCCTGACCATGGGCGGCACCCTGGCGTTCTACACCTACACCACCTACATGCAGAAGTATCTGGTGAACACGGTCGGCATGAGCATCTCCGACTCGACGACCATTTCTGCCGCCACGCTGTTCCTGTTCATGTGCCTGCAACCGATCATTGGTGGCCTCTCGGACAAGATCGGCCGTCGTCCGATCCTGATTGCCTTCGGCGTGTTGGGCACGATCTTCACCGTGCCGATCCTGATGACCCTGCACACCATTCAAACCTGGTGGGGTGCGTTCTTCCTGATCATGGCGGCGCTGATCATCGTCAGCGGCTACACCTCGATCAACGCAGTGGTGAAAGCCGAGCTGTTCCCGACTGAAATCCGCGCCCTGGGCGTCGGCCTGCCGTACGCACTGACCGTGTCGATCTTCGGCGGTACCGCTGAATACATCGCACTTTGGTTCAAGAGCATCGGCATGGAAACCGGTTACTACTGGTATGTGACGGCGTGCATTGCGGTGTCGCTGCTGGTGTACATCACCATGAAAGACACCCAGAAGCATTCGCGCATTGTGACTGACTGATCGGGTTTCACAGCCACTGCAACGGTGGCTGTGATGGACTCTTCGCGAGCAGGCTCGCTCCCACAATGGTCGGTGGTGTTCACATATTCTGTGTTCACCACACTCCCCTGTGGGAGCGAGCTTGCTCGCGAATGAGGGCGACCCGGTATCAAGTCAACTCGGCAACCTGCGGCTTGCCATACCGCTTCTGCGCATACGAAGCACCGACAATCATCACCAGCAGAATTCCCGCCAGCACCGCCGATGAACCGATGGTGCCGAAGTCCAGCCCACCCTTCTCATGGGGCTTGGTCATCAAGTCGCCCAACGTCGCGCCAAACGGCCGGGTCAGCACGAACGCCACCCAGAACAACACCACCGTCGAAATCCTGGTGAAGTATTTCAGCAGCACGACTGCCGCGATGGTCGAGCCAATCAGCAGCGCGCCACCGGCAAAACCCAGCCCTGAATCGTCGGCCAGGTAGTCGCCCAGCGCGGTGCCGAGGGTGTTGGAAAACAGAATCGCCATCCAGTAGAACATCTCGCCACGGAAGGTCTGCACCTTGCTGACATTGAGCGAGTCACCGCTCAGGCGCCACGCGGCAAAGATCGCCAGCAATATCGCGATAAGGATCATCGAGCCGGTGGCGTAACCCAGTCCGAGGGTGCGATCCATGAAGTCCGACATGGTCGTGCCGGCGGTGCTGGTCGACAGGATCACCAGCCAGTACAGCAATGGCTTGTAAGTCTTGGCCATCAACTGCGTGATCAGCGTCATCACGAACACACTGATCAGGATCAACGAGCTCATGGCGTAACCGACGTTGAGGGTCATCGACAGCAAATCTCCCGCGGTTTCCCCCAGGGTCGTCGCGCAGATTTTCATGACCCAGAAGGCCAGGGTGATTTGAGGAAGTTTATTCATCGCAGGCAACGCTCCAGTGTGTGACGGCCGGTTCTTGGTTTTCTGGCCACGGGCAGACTGGCGTTGCAACGGTGAAAAAGCGGTCGGCAAAGTATGAAAAATCTGTCACGCAGCACAAAACAGCGATTAATCGCTAATTAATGCTGGCCCTGCATTCTGCAATCACCTGATCGATGACCTGCGCGACGCTCGCTGCGACGACGAAAGCGAATTGAATGCGCCGCCCTTAATATCAAGTTAATCGATTGTTTTTAGCATTAATTTGCGCTTTTTAATCAATTTAGTTGGCGTAGCATGAAACCCATGCAAGACATACCGCCAACGAATCTGGAGTAACGAACATGAAAACCAAACTGATCCTCGCCCTGACCCTGTCCGTACTGGCCGCCAACACCTTCGCTGCCGACGGCTCGGACAAAACCAAATCCGCAGACTTCATCAACGGCGCCAGCGCCGCCATCGAAACCAGCCACACCGGCACTTATGCCGCTGACGGTTTTGATAAAACCAATATTGGCAAAGCGGTTGCTGCTGATGGTTTCGACAAGACCAATCTGGGTAAAACCGTCGCGGCTGACGGCTTCGACAAAACTGGTACTGCCGCTGCCATCAGCTAAGTATCCGCAGTCCTCCCACAGCCCGGCCTTGGCCGGGCTTAGTCATTTTGGGACATGCCCCTTTCATGAGTTCACACCGAACCCTGTGGGAGCGAGCCTGCTCGCGAAGACGCCATGTCAGGCGATATCAATGCAACTGACCCGACGCTTTCGCGAGCAAGCTCGCTCCCACAGGGGAATTTCAAAGCCTGGAATTCCGGTGTCTGGCTGGAAATATGCGTTGCGTGCTTGCACTATTGGCCACCTGACTCAGCACTCTCCAGGACCACCCGCCATGCCCGATGACATCCACTTCTACGAACCCGCCAACGGCCACGGCCTGCCCCACGATCCGTTCAACGCTATCGTCGGCCCGCGCCCGATCGGCTGGATTTCCTCGCAGGATGCCACTGGCCAGTTGAACCTGGCGCCATACAGCTTCTTCAATGCCTTCAACTACATTCCGCCGATCATTGGTTTTTCCAGCGTCGGGCGAAAAGACAGCCTGAACAACATCGAACAGACCGGCGAATTCGTCTGGAACCTCGCCACCCGCCCGCTGGCCGAGCAGATGAATCAGAGCTGCGCGATGGTCGCGCCTGAGGTCAATGAATTCGAATTGGCGGGATTGACGACGGTGGCGTCAAAAGTGATTTCGGTGCCACGGGTCGCCGAAAGTCCGGTGTCCTTCGAATGCAAGGTCACACAGATCATTCAGTTGCAGCGCGCCGATGGCGAGACGGTGCCGAGCTGGCTGGTCCTCGGCGAAGTGGTCGCCGTGCACATTGCCAAGTGGCTGTTGAAGGACGGCATCTACGACACCGCCGCGGCAGAACCGATTCTGCGCGGCGGCGGGCCGGCGGATTACTTCCAGCTGGGGCCTGAGGCCCTGTTCAAGATGTGGCGTCCGGGCGCCAACAAATAACGCCTTACCAGATCAACTCGGCGTCTTCAGTGACGCCCTTGAGGTTATCCAGCTCATTGATGGCAGCCTCGTCGGCGGCGATAGCACCGGGGAAGACCTGATCATTCAGCAGTTTGTGAAAGCGTGGTGCACCGCCATCGACCAGGGCCTTGACCGCGATTGCCGCGTGATAGCCCTTGTTGCCGCCCAGCTCGACGGGGACGACTGCGGAAACTGCTTCGAAGTGTTCGAACTCTTTACGTGCCATGTCACACATCCCGGCTCAGACAAATAAGCCGGACATTAAACCCTCAACCGACGAGTTTGTGTACCGGTGCCGCGCATTGACCGATGGCTTGCGCCGCCGATACGTCCTTGAAGGTGTGGAAGTCTAGGCTGTTGACCACCAGTTCCTGCACCAGCTCGGCGAAGATTTCCATCGACGGGCTGTTGAAATAGTTGGTCATCATTTGCTGACTGCTCCAGAACCCGGAGATCAGCCACAACTCGGGATCACACTGCGAATGCTGCAAGGCAAAGCTCAGGCAACCGGGGGCGGCGCGGGACGGATCGATCAACGCACTGAGGCGTACACCGAGTTCCGCCGAACGCCCGGCGCGCGCTCGAACGAAGGCCATATGACTGACGGGAATCTGCTTGGACATGTTCAACCCTCCCAGGGAGTCGCGTGGCAGCCGGGGGAAGGGCTGCGACAGGATCAAAGGTTAAGGGCCTGACGCCCGCCGCCGTTAGTCGATTCCTGCCGCCGCGTTGCACAATCCTGCGAGACTGCACAGAGAAGCTGTAACAACCTGTAAATCAGCGTCACACGTCTGTCATGCGCGTTTTGTGTAGGAGCTGCCGAAGGCTGCGATCTTTTGATTTTGCCTTGAAGATCAACAGATCGCAGCCTTCGGCAGCTCCTACAGGGTTGGATCGCGGCAGGCGCAGAAACACCCCGGGGCAGAATCAGGCAAGCATTTCGCAGGATGTGTCTACCGCTGGCGCTTGCACAAACATATGCTCTGCTCCATTCCACCTCTCCTGCCGAGGATGCCGTGCATGACGTCATTCGATCGTTTTCAAGCCGAACCCAGCGCTGACATGGAAAAACAGCGCGCGGAACTGG
Source organism: Pseudomonas fluorescens (assembly GCF_902497745.1). Lineage (GTDB taxonomy): Bacteria > Pseudomonadota > Gammaproteobacteria > Pseudomonadales > Pseudomonadaceae > Aquipseudomonas > Aquipseudomonas fluorescens_BM. Next base: position 4,163 of record NZ_CABVHJ010000025.1, on the reverse strand, counting down.
CGGCGATCATCCGCCGCAACACCACTGACGATGGCAGCTACGAGACCGCCATCGGCTCGCTGTTCATGTCGCGCCACACAAAATCCCACGACTTTGCCCCGGTGCTCGCGCAACCGGCGCTGTGCATCATGGCGCAAGGACGCAAAGAGGTGCGGCTGGCCGATGAGTACTTCAATTACGACCCGCTGAATTATCTGGTGGTGTCGGTTTCGATGCCGTTGAGCGGGCGCGTGGTCAATGTCTCGCCGGACGAGCCGATCCTCGCCGTGCGCCTGGATATCGACCCGACAGAAATCACCGCACTGATCGCCGACGCCGGCCCCATGGGCGTGCCGACCCGGCCGACCGGACGTGGATTGTATGTAGAGCAGATCGACAGTTCGATGCTCGATGCAGTGTTGCGGCTGGCGCGTCTGCTCGATGCGCCGAAAGACATCGCCATGCTCGCGCCGCTGATTCGCCGGGAGATTCTTTATCGCCTGCTGCGCAGTCCGCAGGGGCATCGTTTGTATGAAATCGCGATTGCCAACAGTCAGAGCCATCGCATCAGCCAGGCGATCAAGTGGCTCAACGGCAACTTCGAGCAGCCGCTGCGTATTGATGATCTGGCCAAGGAGGTGAACCTCAGCGTTTCGACCTTGCATCACCGCTTCAAGGCGATGACGGCGATGAGTCCGCTGCAGTATCAGAAGCAGTTACGCCTGCAAGAGGCGCGGCGCTTGATGCTGGCTGAGGGGTTGGAGGCGTCGGCGGCGGGGTATCGGGTGGGGTATGAAAGTCCGTCGCAGTTCAGCCGAGAGTACAGCCGCTTGTTTGGTGCACCGCCGTTGCGGGATCTGGCGCGGTTGCGGCTTTCGGTGTGACCGTTAAGAGCCCCTCACCCTAGCCCTCTCCCAGAGGGAGAGGGGACTGAATGGGGGATATTGAAGAGGTTCACCGACTTGAACGATTACCTTTGAATCCATAATCGACCGGTTTTTTCAGGTCGATGAAAAACGCCAGACACCTCGGTCGGCCCCCTCTCCCTCTGGGAGAGGGCTGGGGTGAGGGTTGGCTTTTACACCGCCCGGATCACATGCTTGATCTCCTGAAACGCCGCCAACCCCCAAGGCCCCAGCTCACGACCAATACTGCTCTGCTTGTACCCGCCCCACGCCGCCTGCGGGAAAATCACTTGCGGTGCATTGATCCACACCATCCCCGCCTGCAAGGCATTGGCCACGCGGTCCGCCGCCGCGGCATCGCTCGTCACCACACTGGCTACCAAGCCAAACGGCGTGTCGTTGGCCAAGGCAATCGCCTGTGCTTCAGTGGCGAAACTGCGCACGCACAGCACCGGCCCGAAAATTTCTTCACACCACAGCGCGCTGTCCAGTGGCACATCGGTAAACACGGTCGGCTGCAAGAAATAGCCGCGCGGCAGTTCCGCCGGGCGATTGCCGCCGCAGATCAATCGCGCACCCGCGCTCAAGCCACGATCAATGTGCCCAAGCACTCGCTGATACTGCGCCTGATTGACCAGTGCACCCATTTCCACGTCCGCATCGAACGGATCGGCCACACGAATGGCCTGCGCACGTTTCTGCAAGCGCCGAAGGAATTCCTCTTCCAGCTCATCCGCAACCAGCACGCGGCTGGTCGCCGAACACATCTGCCCGGCATTGAAAAACGCGCCGCCACAAGCCAGCTCGACCGCCAGATCGATATCAGCATCCGCCAACACCAGCAGCGAAGATTTGCCGCCCAATTCCAGGCTCACGCCCTTCACTGTTTCCGCTGCGCGCTGCATCACTTGCACGCCGACGGTATTGCTGCCGGTGAAGGAAATCTTGGCGATACGCGGGTCCGCCGACAACGGTGCACCGACCGCCAGCCCTGTGCCGCAGACAAGATTGAACACACCGTTCGGCAGTCCCGATTCGGCAATGATCGCCGCCAGTTCCAGCTCCGGCAGTGGCGTCACTTCCGAAGGTTTCAGGACGACGCAGCAACCGGCCGCCAACGCCGGTGCAAGCTTCCACGCCGTGGTGACCATGGGGAAATTCCACGGCACGATCAACCCGACCACACCACACGGTTCGCGGCGCAAGCGTGCGCTGAAATCATCGCTGGGCAGCGGCACGTTGCTGTCTTGCCCGGCGTCCAGGCCTTCGGCGAGTTCGGCGTAATACTCGAACGTGGCGATCACGTCGTCGACGTCGATGCCTGCTTCGAACTGCGGTTTGCCGTTGTTGCTCGATTGCAGTTTCATCAAGTGCTCGCGACCGTTGCGCACACCATTGGCAATGTTGCGCAGGATCGCCCCACGCTCGGCACCACTGGTTTGCGACCAGTCCTTGAACGCTGCAGTGGCAGCGGTGACCGCTTGATCAACCGCCTGCTCGTCACCGCCATTGACCGTGGTCAGCAGCGCCTCGGTGGCCGGGTTGATCACCCGCAGATGTTCGCGGCCGGCCGACCATAGGCCGTTGATGTAGAGACCGTCGAGTGTGGTCGGGAAACTGATCATTGCGCCACCGCCTTCATCCATTGGCTCTGATCGATTTCGATCAGGGTCGGGCCCTGACGATCGCTTGCACAACGCAGCGCGCTGCGCAGTTGTTCGATGCTGCTGATCGCTTCAGCCGCGCAGCCGAGGCCCTTCGCCACAGCGACAAAATCCGGGGTGTAGATGTCCACGCCGACCGGCTCGATGGCGCGGCTGACCATGTATTTCTTGATCTCTTCGTAGCCCTGGTTATTCCACAACAGGACGATCACCGGCACCCGCGCTTCGACGGCGCTGGCCAGTTCCGGCAGGGTGAATTGCAAACCGCCGTCGCCGATCAGGCACACCACCGGTGGCCGCGCGCCCTGATCGATCTGGCCGCCGAGCCAAGCACCAATCGCTGCCGGCAAGGCGTAGCCGAGGGTGCCGTAACCGGTCGAGGCATTGAACCAACGGCTCGGGTGATCCGGGTTGAACGTCAGGTTGCCGGTGTACACCGGTTGCGTGGAATCGCCGACGAATACGGCGTTCGGCAATTCATCGAGCACGATGTCGAGGAAACGGGTTTGTGCGAGGGTCGGCGCGTCCCAGCTCGCGGCCAGTTCGGCGCGCAGTTTACCGGCACGGGCCTGACCCCAATCGCGGCTGCGCGCGGCAAGTTTTTCCTGCGACAGCGAGTTCAGCAAGGCTTGCGCGGCATTGCGCGCATCGGCCACCAGCGCCAGGTGCGGCGGGTAGTTACGCACGGTCTGGTCGGCGTCGATATCGATGCGCAGCAGTTTGCCGGGAATCTCGAAACCGCCAGCGAAGGTCACGTCGTAATCGGTCTCGGCCAATTCAGTGCCGATGGCTAGAACCACATCGGCATCAGCGACCAGCGCGCGGGTGGCGACCAGCGTCTGGGTCGAGCCGATCAACAGCGGATGGGTACCCGGCAGCATGCCTTTGGCATTAATCGTCAGCGCCACTGGAGCGTCGAGCAACTCGGCAAGTTTAGTCAGCTCCGGCGCTGCGTCGATGGCACCGCCACCGGCCAGAATCAGCGGACGTCTGGCTTCAGCCAGCAGCTCGCTCATGCGTTTGACGGCCGCAGGCGCAGCGCCGGCGCGGTCGATATTGACCGGCACACTGGCGAGCAAGTCATCAGCGTTTTCGACCAGCACGTCCAAAGGAATTTCGATGTGTACCGGACGCGGACGACCGGCCTTAAACAACGCAAAAGCACGCGCCAGCACCACCGGCAATTCAGCAGCGGACATCAAGGTATGCGAGAACGCCGCAACACCTGCGACCAGTGCGCTCTGATTCGGCAACTCATGCAGCTTGCCGCGCCCGCCGCCCAACTGACTGCGCGATTGCACACTGGAGATCACCAGCATCGGGATCGAATCGGCGTAGGCCTGGCCCATGGCGGTGGTGATGTTGGTCATGCCCGGCCCGGTGATGATGAAGCACACTCCCGGTTTGCCGCTGGTGCGCGCATAGCCGTCAGCCATGAAACCGGCGCCCTGCTCATGCCGAGGCGTGACGTGGCGAATGCTCGAACGCGCCAGCCCGCGATACAGCTCCACGGTGTGTACGCCGGGAATGCCGAACACCTGCCCGACCCCATAACCTTCGAGTAACTTGACCAGTACTTCGCCACACGTCGCCATGTCGATTGCCCTTCTCGCTC
>NZ_CABVHJ010000024.1:3067-109305 GCF_902497745.1 Pseudomonas fluorescens | reverse complement strand
TTATCAAGCATGTGGTGCCGGCGTTTCGGTGAGCGTCCGAAATTTAGTGTTCGATAAATGAAAAACGCCCCGGGTGATTTGGGGCGTTTTTTGTTTTGGCCGGAGTCGCTCGAGTTAAACGTCAGTTCATGAGCGCGGGCGACACTCGGCCACTGTCGAAGAGCTGCTTGAATATCTCCACGACAATCTCAAAATTTGAGCAGATGGCTGAACCAGCAACGGCGTCGCCTTGGATATGCATGATTCCGCCACGATTTTTATCACCGCAAAATACTTTGACATCGTAGTCATCGCCATCATCAACGCCGAGAGTCAGTGCGTACTTGCCTGTCTCTGCAACAACCTGCAATGTCAAGAGTTCGAAGCCTGCTAATTCTTCAATATCCAGGGTTACACTCCCCAAATTTCGGCAGGACTCTTCAAGGTGCGCAACGACATCATTCCAAGATGGATCTCTTTGCGTGCCACCTTCACAGGTTCTGCCAAAACCGACCGTCCAGGAGAGAGAGCGCTTCATATTATTTCACCTCTTTTACTGATTTCATTCCAGGGCGCCAATAAAGCGTTTTACCTGTCGCAAGCTCTTTGATGGTAAGTGAGGACAGGCCAGACTCGTTAGCCATTGCAGCAATGTCTCCACGGCAGAACCCACATACTGCCTTTCCAGATACCCTGAGCTCCATGCTCGCCCCGACCGTTTTCCCTGCAGTGAACGCCTGCTGGATCACACCAATTTCTGCATGTGCATCAGCCATATTGCCATTTGGGAGAACTTTCTTGGTGGACGTCGCTTTGGTCGTGACTCGATTAGAAATTAGCGTCGGTTCATTGGCATTTGCTAATGATGGTGGACGAGCAGTCTGATTTGTATCCTTGAATATCTCCCCGCCGATCCTCCCTTCAGCAGTTACGGCTGGGGCGAGCTTCAACACATAGCCACCAAGTGCCAGCGCCATATTCAGCGTAAGGTCAGCCCAATAGCTTGGCTCACCCAGCATGTAGCCATAATGATCCATTGCACCCGAGAAATCACCGGTTTGCACTCGTTGTATTGATGACGCAACGTCTAGGCTCCAAGAAGGTTGCGAGAGGTAGTTTTCCTTCCAAGCCGGGGGTAGCTTGCTGAAAATCGCATACTCAGCAGGTTCCATAATCACCCTGGGCTGATTGTCCGGCCCGAGGATCGTATACCCCACCGCCACGCCGGAAGCGTCGATATTCTCGACTACGCCCTCCCCAATACTTCGCGAAGTGACCCCGGCCATTTTAAGGATAGTGGAGCAACCGAATCCGGAAGGATTGGCTCGACACGCATCGTAGTCCTTTCCAAAGTCATCCCAATGAGCTTGGTAGTTGTAGGTTGTAGCATTGCCCGCCACGGTCGAGGCAATCCCCGCATCACCACCTGAAAGAGTAGCGCCGAGCACACCCACAATTTGTGAAAGTGCTAAAAGATTGGCTGATGCTTGGTTATATTCCGGCGTTCCTTGAACGAGGTTCGAAGGTAGTAACTTGTCACCCAACAACCCAACGAGCACCTCGTTGGCTCCGCCAGCAATTGCCCCGGTTCGGAAATCCCCACCCATGGCTTCAGCCAGCAAGCCACCTAATGCCGCGTGAAGAATTATCTTTTCGAAACTTCCATCGACGAGAGGAAGGTCTCCAATCTTCCCCGCACCAACCGCCCCACCAATACTGGCCGCCGTACCTGCAGCCGAAGCTGCGAGATTATCCTGCAAGCTACCACCATAAACTGCGGTTCTTATCAGAGCATCGGCGGTTACTTTGATGGCGATCAGTTTGAAGCTATTAGAATCGAACCCTAGCGCCCCTGGATCGTAGTTCAGCCCATCGGCAACGCCTGCCGTCGCAGCCGCTACGACGTAACTTTTTAATGCATCTTTCGAGGTAACATCCTTCAGCACTTCGCCCAGGTTGCCCCGATTATCAATTGTACTGACAGTTGCCTTTGTCGCTGCCGTGATCGCTAAACCCTGCAGCATCGTATTCATGCCCGCCATCATCGGACCGAGAACTGCGGCCATCGCGATAGCGATGATCAACTGCGATGCCGGCCCCAAACCCGACGTTTCGTACTTAAACGAGTCATGAATTTCTTTGACCTGACGCCAATCTACATCGCCACGCGCTTCCGCATCCTTTAGCCATTGAAGCTGAGGGTCCGCCTTTACCATCGCATCAATGGTTTGGCTAACGCTTTGCTGATCGACCTGTTTAATGTCAATTTTCAGGCCTTCAACCGCGTTGATAGTAAGTTCGCCAGCAGCAAACAAACTGCTTTGTCGCAGTGTTTCGTCGGTATTCCCCTGTCCTTTCGAAGCAGTCCAGAACGCATCGCCTTTGCTCTTGGTATGACTTTCATCATGGAGGTCCTTTACCCCCTGAAAGTAAATCTCTCCCCCACTATCCAGCGTTATGTCTTTGCCGCTTTCTATCTTCGCGGCCTGATACCGCTGGTCTCCTTCACTGACGAGTGTCACGTCACCACCCGCCTTGATCTGGCTCCCCACATGAGTGATCTGGGTGACTTCGTCACGCTGCATCTTATTTGCGCCGAAACCACCCTTCTCCTTCATATCGTAAAGGGTGTAATCCTTGTTCTGCGCGGCCAGAAGGTTCAGGTCGTTGCCCGCGTAGACGTAGGCTTCGTTGCTCGCGCTGATCTTGCTCGCGACCAGTGTGGTGTCGCGGCCGGAGTTGGTTTTTACGTCGCCGCCAGCGATGAATTTAGCGGCTTTCTGGACGGTGTGGTTGTCCTCTTGGTGAACGCGTTCCCTGCCGTCCTTGCTGCGGGTTTCGACGTTGTGTTCATCGCCGGCCGAAACCAGATTCAGGTCACGTATTGCGTCGGCTATAAGATTGCCTTTGGCCTCAGCGGTGCTGGCGATGACATTAATGTCACGTCCAGCGTCCATAGTCAGGTTGCCACCGCTTTTCACCGTCGACGCAAGGTTTTCCACGGTGGTGGTGATGACGGAGCGATGGCCGCCATTGAACACTTCGTGCAGTTCGTTTTCGTTGCGCGTCGCCAGCAGGTTGATGTCGCGGGTAGCGCTCAGGCTGGCGTCGCCGCCGCTGCTGATTGAGGACGAATTGACCAGATCGTTGCCGGACTTAATGGTCAGGCTGTCGCGCGCAGTGATGTTGCCGCCCTCATCGACGAGGGTGCGCATGCCATTGCCGTCACGCACCGCGATGGCGGTACGATCGTTGACGATGTCGCCCTTGAGGCTGGTCAGTTCGACCTGGTTGCCACGGATTTCGCCGGCCAGTGCGTTGCGAATGCTGTCGGTGGCCATCAGCTTGATGCGCTCATTGGCTTCGACCAGACCGCCCTGATAGAGGCTGCCCTTCACATCGACAGAAACGTCTTTGCTCGCGCTCAAGGTACCGACGTTGACCAGATCGTTACCCGCCAGCAGTTCCAGATCGCGGCCCTGAATCAGGCTGCCGCCACGCACGTTGCGCGATTCGGCCTGGGCCAGGTAGAGCACAGGCACCAGCACTTTCTGGCCGTCGACGATACGTTCTTCCATCCAGACGATGTCGTGGGTCAGTGCGGCAACCTGCGCGGAGGTCAGGCTAACGCCGACCGACAGGTTCAGTTCGTTCTTGCTGGCGAGCGCGTTATCCATCAGGTAACGGAATTGCTCGTAGTCGTTCTCCAGGCCATTGGCGAGGAAACGCTGGCCCGTCTGGGCCATCACCGCATCACTGATCAGACGCGATTCGTAGCGACCATCGCCGAGGCGGCGTGCGGCTTCATCGGCGCTGAAATCGAGTTTGCCGAGCAGGTAGTCGGAACTCATGAACGCCGTGGTCTGGGTCAGCTCCGGGTTGGTTTCGATCAGGTAACGGCTCTGCGGATTGCTGCTCTGCACGAACATGCCGTATGGGCCTTTCGGCAGTCGGAACGTCGAAGACGCCGTCGGATCAACCGCCGCAAACGGCACACCTTTGAAGTCGACCGGAACAAAGCTGATCTGCTTCACGCCGTCGGCATCGACATGCTCGATGCGAGTCACGGCAGTCGGTGCCTGGACACTGGCATCAGTGCTGCGCTTGCCCAGATTGATGTTGATGCCACCGACCGCATCGGTCTGGTCGCTGGACAACGAGCCGGTCAGTTGGCCATAAGTGTTCTCGTACAGCGTGCCGTTCTGAATGCTGTTGGTCACATCCAGCTTGACCTTGCCCCCGGCCTGGAGCACCGCCGCGTAAACGTTGTTGCCGTTGTCATTCCATGTGGTGTCGTCGCTGGTTTGAGCAAAGCGCGAATCGCTGGAGCGGCTGACCAGTTCTTCGAAACGAGCTTCATCGAAATTACCCGCCGCAGTCGCCGCGTTGAAGGCCGGGATATCGATGAACTCCATCTGATCCCACAGGCTGTTGTCGATGTGCCCCGGCGTGCCGATCTGCACCACGCGATGGCCCGAACGCGACACCGCGCCTTTGTTCAGCAGGCTGTCGGCCGTAATGCTCAGATCACCATTCGCTGCCAGCAGGCTGTAACGGTTTTCCACCTGATTGGCGTGAATGGTCAAGTTCTTGCCGGCGACGAAACGCGCCGCACGGGAGTCTTTGAGAACCCGGTCGTCGAAGTCGGTGGTGATGGTGATGTAGCCGCGTTTCCAGCCGTCACCGCCGCCGCAATGCTGACCGCAGACCCAACTGAGGCTGCCGGACGACTGCCCTGAGGTCATCTCGAATTCCGCCTTGGCGTTTTCCACCGAGACCGCGTTGATGTCGATATCACCCTCGCCTTCGACGGTGCCCGACAGGTTGCTGAAGACTGCAGCACGACCACCACCGACCGCATCGAATGTCAGGTTGCCGCGGCTGTAGATGTCGCCATAGAAGTTGTTCAGGCTGTTGCCGTGCAGCTTCATCGTGCCGCCGCTGAACAGCAGCGTATCGGCACCGTTGTAAATGCCGTTGGCGGCGGTGAATTCGAGGTTACCTTGGGCGCCGAGGGTGCCTTCGTTGTTGATCTGCGCCGCCGTCACCATGAGGTTCTGGTTAGCGATGAGGCGGCCGAGGTTGTCCAGCGTGCCGCGCAGGGTCATGACGGTATCGCCACCGCTGACTAGTCGACCGTCCTGTTGAATCACGTCGTTGGCGTTGATCGTAAGCTTTTGCTGCGTCGAGACTTTGCCGCTGTTGAGCAGGTTCCCCCCCAGGTTCAGCGTCAGGTCACCATCGCTTGCCAATTGCCCGGCGTTGTTCAGGTTGGCGACATTCAGATTCAGTGTCGAAGCACTGGCGATCCGGTCGCCGGCGTTGAGCGTCAGGTCCTGCGCGCTGGTGTAAGTCAGCCCGCCGTTGAGCTGCCAAGTGCCGACGCCATTGACCGCGCCGACATCCCACACGCCCTTGCCCAGACCGGTGAGGCTGCCTTGGGTGCCGGTCAGTTGGCTCAGGTCCAGATCGAACAGACCCTGCGCCGCGTGGCGCACGTTGCCGCTGAGGTTATTCAGTTGCGCGCCGGACAGCACCAAATCCTGGCTGCCGATTTCAATCACGCCGCTCTGATTGTTCAGGTTCCCGGTCAGTTTGATCTGACTTGCGGCGCCACCTAGCGCACGGATCTGGCCGCCTGCGCTGTTATCCAAGCCGCCGGCAGTGAGTTTGAGGTTGGTGGCCGATTCGATCAGGCCGCCCTGATTGAGAATCTGCCCGACCGCTTCGAGGCCCAGTTGATTGCCACTGATCTCGCCGCCGCTGTTGTCCAGGCTGGTGCCGGTGAAGATCAGGTGATCCTTGCCGAACAGTTTGCCGGCGCGGTTGGTCAGACGGGTTACGGTCAGCGTCAGGTCATTGATCAGGCTGGAAATCAGCCCGGCCTTACCGTTGACTGCGCTGTTGTCGAGGTCGGCGCTGGTGATATTCAGCGAGTCGGCTTGCAGGGTGCCGCCCTGGTTCTGCAGACTGCCGGTACCCAGCGCCAATTCGGCGTGGCTGCCGCTGGCGAGGATGATGCCCTGCTGATTGAGCAGGGTCTTGCCGGTGATTTTCAGGCCGTCGCTGCCAGCGATGATTTGTCCGGCCGCGCTGTTATTGATCGCCGCGCTGGTGATGTCCAGACGCTTGCCTTGTAGGGTGCCGCCACGGTTGTCCAGCGAAGTGAGCTGATCGAGCAGCAGACGCTGATCGCCGGCATCGACCACACCGGTCAGGTTGCTGAATACACCGGCAATGTTGAGGACAACATCACCGCCGTTGCCGACGATGCCGCCCTTTTCATTGTTGCTAAGTTGAGTGGCGTTGATGTCGATGGTTTTGCCGAGCAGGACTCCGGCGCGGTTATCGACGACATCGCTTTCGATGTGCAGGTCGGCGTCGCTCTGGATCCGGCCCTTGTGGTTGAGCAGTTGCGATTGGCCCGGCGCGGTTTGCGTGAGGAGCAATCGCGCGCCATCGGCACCCGCCGCCAAAAGGCCGCTGTCACTGTTATCGAGGCTGGCGGCGTGCAGCTCCAGACCGTCGGCGATCATGCGCCCGCCACGGTTGTCGATGTGGCCGTCTTTCGCCACCATCCACAGCTGTTTTGCGGCAACGATACCGCCACGGTTATCGACCGAGCCGGCCTGAATGTCGATGTCAGCCTGACTGGATTGCAAGCGACCCAAGGCGCTGTTCAGGTGTTGCTGGACGACTAGCGTAAGCTGGCCGGTTTCGGCGCTGATCGTGCCGTCATTGTTGCCAGTAAGATTGCGCAGGTTTGCATCGACTACGCCACCGAGCAGTTTGCCGCTGGCGTTTTGCAGATCCTGCGCGGTCAGATTGAGGCGATCAGTGCCTTGAATCAGACCCTGGCTGTTGTCCAGATCTGCGCTGGTGATCAAAGTGTCAGCGGAGGAAATCGTGCCTTGGGCGTTGTCGAGCGCGCCAACGCTGGTCACCTCAAGGGTCTTGCCGGTCAGGCTGGCGTTGCGGTTGTTGATGCTCTGCGCGGCCACCGTCAGGCGTTCCGACGCCTGCACTTTGCCGTCGTGGTTATCCAGATCCTGCGTCAGCGTCAGTTCGGCTGTACCGTTTTCGGCACTGATGTCACCTTTGTCGCTGTTATCGAGGCGCGCCGCGGTGACCTTGATCTGGTCAGCCGCCAGCGTACCGCCCTGATTGAGCAATTCGCCGCCAGACACTGCCAGTGTGGTTTTCGCCTGAAGCTTGCCTTTGCCGTTGTCCAGACGCTCACGGGCGACCACTTTGGCGTCGCTCTGGCTGGCGCCGATCAGGCCGCTGCTGTTGTCGAGTTGGCGGGCATCGATGTCCAGGCGCCCGGCAATGATTTTGCCGTCGGTGTTTTTCACATCTCGGGCATTGAGCTTGAGACTGCCACCAGCGATTTCAATACGCCCGTGACGGTTGTCCAGGCTGTCGACGACCAGGCTCGCCGCTTGCCCATCGGCGAAGCGAATCAGACCGTTGAGGTTGACGATGGCCGGAGCGCTCAACGCCAGGCGATTCTCACCGTAAATGCGTGCATTGACCCCTTGGTTGACCAGTCGCGCAGCGTTGAGCGTGACGGTTTTTGCCTGGACGATGCCGTTCTGGTTGTCCAACACAGTCGCTGCCGTGGCATTCAGGGTGCGGCTGGCCAAGACACTGCCAGTGTTGCTCACGGTGGCGCTGTTGATCGACAGATCACCGGAGGCATTGCGACTGTTGTCGGCATTCACCCCGGCTTCGATCACGCCGTTGTTGGTCAGCTTGCCGCCGCTGCTCAGGCTGACGCCGTCGCGGGCGGCCAGGCTTTGGCGGTTGATCAGTTGCTCGGTGGTTTGCACGTTCAGTTGCGTGCCGGCGTACACCGACCCTTGAGCATCGAGGCTTTTCGCTCTGATGGCGACGGCGTTGCTGGCCGTGACTTTGGCCATGCTCAACTGGCCATTGACGTCGATCTGGATATCACCGGCGCTGGCAGCGAGATCGCCCGCCAGCTTCACGCCGACGCCCTGTTCGGTGCCCACCAGTTTGATCGCACCGGCATACATGCCGCCGAGCGCCGAGGAGTCGATGGCCAGTTGCGGTTTGGCGCTGCCATCGTCGGCGCGCGCGGTGGCGGCGAGGGTCTCGGCGTTGACGTCATTGCGGCCGGTGGTGATGTTGAGGTGCTTGGCGTGGATCTGCGCGTTGATCTGCGCACTGCGGGTGATGATTTCGAAGCTGTCGACGCTGCTCGCATCGAGGCCGGCGCCATCGATGGAGATGCTGCCCTGATCCACCTGAAAGTGATCCAGTCGACCGTTGTCGAGCACCGGTTTACCGGTGGTCAGCGTCACACGCGGGGTGTTGATGAAGCCGCAGCCGTTGCAACTGATGCCATAAGGGTTAGCGACGATCACCCGCGCCGACTGCCCTGCCACTTCGGTGTAACCGCGCAACTGGCTCGGGCTACCGCCATTGACTTCGTTGAGGATGGTTTGTGCCGCCGCACCGCGCAGGTTCGGATTGCCGAGGATGATCCCGCCCAGTTGCGTTGGTTGCGTGCGCGCTGTGGCGTTGTTGAGGATGACGCCCTGCGCGCCGACGTTGTAATCGTGAAACTGGTTATGCGACAGCCCACTGGCATTGGGTGCGGCGATGTTGACGATCGGCACGCCATTGCCCGCGCGATCCAGACTGGTGCCCGGCGCATTGACCACGATGCCATCCGCCTGCGCCCACATCGGTTGCCAGAACATGACGTTGGCCAGCAGGAACGCCAGGCCGCGTTTAGGCATGCCCCAGAAGTGCTCGCGCGGTTTGACGGCCGCAGAAGGTTGGCCGGCCATGAAGGTCAGGTGGCGAATGTCCATATCAGAATCTCGGGGCAGGCAAAAATTAAATGAAGAAATCCAGACGGAAGTAGATCGGCGCTTCACGCTCGGTCAGCGCATCCGGGCGTTCCAGAGAGTGCGCAAAGGTCACGCCGGCGGACAGGTATTTGCCACGGGCAAACAGGTCCAGCGAATTGCTCGACATGCGCCCGTGCTGATCGCCGTTGTAGCGACCGTTCTGGATCACACCCTGGTCGTAACCGAGGCTGGTGCCGTATTCGGAGAACACCGGTTGCAGCCATTCGATGGTCACCGGACGCGTCCAGCGCAGGTCATTGCGCCAGTAACCACCACTGTCGCCGGACAGCGACTGATCCTTGTAGCCACGGATCGACGACGAGCCGCCAAGGCTGGTGCGCTGCGGACTGAACAGCACGTCTTCACTACGCTGGCCGGTCATCAGGCTGCTGAAGCTGAAGGACTCGCCCCACAGTTTGAACGGCTGCAGGTAGCTCAGGGTGGCGGTGTATTTGCGATAGCGTGCATTCGGCTCACCCGGTCCCGGATCATGACTGCCTTGAGCGTCGAAGGCGCCAATGCCCTCCTGCATGCCGGCGTCAAAGTTGACGAAGGCACTGCCGACACGGCGACCGTGGTTGAAGCCGAACTGCGCTTCACTGATGCGGTTGCTGCTCAGTTTGAGTTTGCTGTCTTCGATGAAGTTGTTGGTGCGCAGGTACGACAGACCAGCGCTGAGCGAAGTCTTGCTGACAGCGTCGCGGTGGATCACCCGCTCGGCGCGCAACTGATGGTTTTCGCTGTCGCCGGTCTGTTTGAAGTTGTAGAGGTTGGCGGCGATTTGCGAGCGGTATTCGCTCTGGCTGTAGGTGTAGCTGAACGTCCACCAGCCCCACGGCAGGCTGTAATTGAGCATGGCGTTACGGGAGGTGTGCTGATGGTCGGTCATCGCATCGTGACCGCCACGCAGGCTCAACTGATCGGCCAGGCCAAGCGGGCTGTCCCAGTCAAACGTGGTGCCCCACTGTTGCTCACCGGTGCTGCGCTGGCCGTCGTTGTTGCGCGACAACCCGACTCGCCATGGCTTCTGCGGGGTATTGTTGACCAGCACTGCACTGCCACCGACGTTCTGGCCGGGCGCCAGCTCCATTTTTGCCTGATTGGATGGTAGACGATTGAGCTGATCGACCATTTGCTCGATCTCGCGCAGGTTGACCAGGTCACCGGTTTTGCCGGGAAAGGCCATGGCCAGTTCGCGCTCCGAGAGCTGGCTGTTTTCCGCGCCTTTCATGCCTTCGAGCTTGCCTTCGACCACCAGCACTTGCAGATGCCCGGTGGACAGATCCTGCTGCGGCAGGTAGGCGCGGCTGGTGACCAGGCCTTTCTCGATGTAGTGATCGGTGATGACTTTGAGCAGTTCGTTGAGCTGCGGCACACCGAGGCATTCACCGATATAGGGTTTGAGCAGACGAGTCTTGTCGCGCTCGGAAAGACTGTCGGCCCCTTTGAGTTCGATGTCTTTGATCGGGAAACAGCGGGTATCGGTGGGGGCTACCGGTTGCGCAGGCTTGGCGTCCTTGCCAGGCAAATCCTTGAGTTCTTCGAGGCGCCGCTGCTGCTCTTCGAGCAGGCGGTTCTGGCGGTCACGGATAAGGTCTGTGTCACCAGGAGTCGGTGCGGCGACGGCAATCTGAAGTGGAGACAGGCACAGCAAAGCTACGCACAACCTCGCCACGAGGGCGGGTGAGGACATGTTCGATCCCTCGAGACGAAAGTGACATCAAAATAGTGGCGCGATATTAGATGGCCATCATTTTGACGTCAAACTATCGTTTAAACCTTTTGTCGGTTTTGTATCAAGGATTGAACAAACGGGGCCGTTGCAGCCCCGCAATGTTTCTGACTGGCTTACCCGCGAACACGGTGCTCATCAAAGGCATAATCTTCCTGGCAATCCGCCGAAGGGCCTTTCTCCACATTGACGTAATGCACCGTGTCAGCATCAGTAAGCTTGTAGGTGTAAACATCAGGCGCAGCGACGCCATTGGTTCTCAGCACACTCTTGCCATTGGTAGCTGCCCAGGTGCCATGCTCGGTTTGCACCCTCTGTGTCTGCTCGGCGTCGCGGAAAAAGGTGATGGAGAAAGTACCGTCGGCGTTGAACTGGTTTTTCCAGGACATGAACTGGCATTTGCCGTTTTCGTCGCGCTGACCTTTCCATGAACCGACCAGCGATGGGTCAACGACCGGCTTATTAGTGGCGCAGCCAGACAATGTCGCGGCCAGAATAATAAGTGCCAGGGAGAGATTCCGTTTCACAGGGTGTTTCCTTTTTTCGATAAATTCAGTGCGCTGTGCATGCCGACTCAACTTTTTACGAGCGTGCGCTGCCGAGGCTGAGTAACGTCATAAACATGCTGTTCGCAATGCTCACCGCTGAACTGGAACTCCACCTGGTAGACCTTGCCACGCTCGGGAGTGAAAACAGTGGTCAGCGGCCCGCAGGTATAAATACCTCCCGTAACCCGGCTGTTCGAATACCCCGAAACCTCAAAGGGCTTGTCGGCATCCGCTTGTGCCTCCACTTGCGGGAAGCGCTTGACCGTGGCGCTGTTCGCCACTTCATTGAGTTTGGCGATCCAGCCGAAAACATGGCCCCGACCTGAATCGACGACGGTGCCAAGGACCTCCATTCGACGGTCAGGATCATCCGCGCGCCGGATGGAAAACTCCACCGGATGGGTGCCACCGGAGGCTTTCATGATGACCTTGGCGTGCTGGTCATCCGTTGCCACTTTGTTCTGGCCCAGTTGAACACCATCTTTCAGCAGGCTTGGAGAAGAATCCCGAACATTGGAATGGCAGCCTGCCAGCGTAAAAATCACAGCCAGAGGCAATAATGCGCGTTTATTCACGGACGAATTTTCTCGATTAAGGACGGGCGCCAGGAATGACATCAAAATAGTGGCGCGATATTAGTTGGCCATCATTTTGGCGTCAAACCTTTGTTCATCAGTGTTCAACACCCAGTCGCGTCGCGACGTCCTCCGGTGCCAGCGCGCGACCATCGGCCGAGATCAATTCCAGCTTGCGAATCGGCTGACGATCCTTTGCATCAACCATCACCGACCCCGGCTCACCCGGCGCGTACATGAATTCACCGCCCCACTGCGACAGCGCGACGATCACGGTCTGCAAGGCTTTGCCACGTTCTGTCAGCACGTATTCCTTATAGGCCCCGCCGTCAGCGGCTGGCAGCGCTTGCAGAATCCCCTGCTCCACCAGCCCCTTGAGGCGTGCGCTGAGCATGTTTTTCGCGATATCCAGACTCTTCTGGAAATCATTGAAACGCCGGATGCCATCCAGCGCATCACGAATGATCAGCAGCGACCACCAGTCACCGATCAGGTCCAGCGTGCGGGCGACCGGGCAGGCATTGCCCTGCAAACTTTTGCGTTTCACGTAAATGTGCTCCCTCGAATCAGTGGGCGGCTGCGCGGTTCAGGGTTGCATCATACAACTCTATCGCCGTTCGACGGCTGAACTGCGCAAAACCAGCACCTGCATACAAGTAGCCGGATCGCTTTGCGCTGATAGTGAATGCCGCCATTTCGGCAGCGAACCCTGAAGCAGGAGTTTCCATGAGCACTTTCACCACGCAAGACGGCACCGAGATCTATTACAAAGACTGGGGCAGCGGTAAACCCGTGCTGTTCAGCCATGGCTGGCCACTGGATGCCGACATGTGGGAATACCAGATGGAATACCTGAGCAGCCGTGGTTACCGCACCATCGCCTTCGACCGCCGTGGTTTCGGCCGTTCCGATCAGCCGTGGACCGGTTACGACTACGACACCTTCGCCGATGACATCGCGCAACTGATCAACCATCTGGACTTGCGCGACGTGACACTTGTGGGCTTCTCGATGGGCGGTGGCGACGTCAGCCGCTACATCGCCCGGCATGGCAGCGAGCGGGTTGCAGGTCTGGTGCTATTGGGTGCGGTGACGCCGCTGTTCGGCAAGAAAGCCGACTTCCCACAGGGCGTCGACACCTCAGTATTCGATGGCATCAAGGCTGGCTTGCTGCAAGATCGTGCGCAGTTCATCGCCGATTTCGCCGCGCCGTTCTACGGCACCAATCAGGGCCAGAAAGTCTCCGACGGCGTGCTCACGCAAACGCTGAATATCGCCCTGCTGGCTTCGCTCAAAGGCACCGTGGATTGCGTGACCGCATTCTCGGAAACCGACTTCCGTCCGGACATGGCGAAAATCGACGTGCCGACGTTGGTGATCCATGGCGACGGCGACCAGATTGTGCCGTTCGAAACCACCGGCAAACAGGCTGCTGCACAAATCAAAGGCGCCGAGTTGAAAGTTTACGCCGGGGCGCCCCATGGCTTTGCGGTGACGCATGCACAGGCATTGAATGAGGATTTGCTAGCGTTTCTCAAACGCTGAAAATTCGGCATTAAAAAAGTCCGTCGGCATCGGCTTGACGGACTTTTTTGTTACCCTCGTTCAATGACCCCTTCCGACCGCAACGAAATGGACGAAGACATCTCTCTGCAAGCCGCCGATTGGTGCATGCGTCTGCACGATGACGATTGTCCGCCGGCTGAACGCGAGGATTTCCAGCGCTGGATAGAGCGCGACCCGCGCCACGCTTTCGAGTACGCCAAAATGCTCGAGATCTGGGATCTCAGCGGCCAATTGCCGGATGAGCCCGAGACGGCGAAAAAACTCCTCACCGGTCATGGGCTGGCGCCACAACGCAAACGTGAAATTTAAGAGTCAGGTTCACCCCGACCTTCCCGCCTACCGAGCTGCAGCCCGCATTTTTAAAGGCTTTCGGCTTTCTGCATCAGAATTTTATCTTCACATCCCAGCTTAATAATATTTTACCGATACCCCCCCTCTCCCTAGTCTGACCTCAAGCCAAACGGACAAGCCAACAGCGGCCCGAATCCCACTGCCTTGCTAGGAAGGATGTAAAGATGACCCCTGAAATAATAAAAACAGACACGCTGATCGTGGGTGCCGGCCAAGCGGGCGTGGCGATGAGCGAGCACCTGAGCAAACTCGGCGTGCCGCACCTGGTGCTGGAGCGCAATCGCATTGCCGAACGCTGGCGCACCGGGCGTTGGGACTCGCTGGTTGCCAACGGCCCGGCGTGGCACGACCGCTTTCCCGGCCTGGAATTCGATGACGTCGACCCTGACGGTTTCGCCCCGAAAGAGCGCGTGGCCGACTATTTCGAAGCCTACGCGAAGAAATTCAATGCGCCGATCCGCACCGGTGTGGAAGTGAAAAGCGTGGTGCGCAATGTCGGACGCCCGGGTTTCACGATCGAGACCTCCGAAGGTGTGATCGAAGCCAACCGTGTGGTCGCCGCTACCGGACCGTTTCAGAAACCGGTGATCCCGGCGATTGCCCCGCAAGACGAACGTCTGTTGCAGATCCATTCCGCTGACTATCGCAACCCGCAGCAATTGCCGGCGGGCGCCGTGCTGGTGGTCGGTGCCGGCTCTTCCGGCGTGCAGATCGCCGATGAGCTGCAACGCTCCGGCAAGCAGGTTTACCTCTCCGTTGGCGCCCATGATCGCCCGCCTCGCGCCTATCGCAACCGTGATTTCTGCTGGTGGCTGGGTGTGCTCGGCGAGTGGGATCAAGCGGCGATGAAGCCGGGACGCGAGCACGTGACCATCGCGGTCAGCGGCGCCCATGGCGGTCGCACCATTGATTTCCGTGGTCTGGCCCATCGCGGCATGACCCTGGTCGGCGTTACCGAGTCGTTCAATAACGGCGTGGTGACCTTTAAGCAGGACCTCGTCGGCAATCTCACTCGCGGCGACGAAAACTACCTGGCGCTGCTGGACGCCGCCGATGCCTACATCGAGCGCAACGGGCTGGATCTGCCGGAAGAACCGGAGGCACGCGAAACCTATCCGGATCCCGAGTGCGTGAAAAATCCGCTGGCCGATCTGGATCTGGCCAAGGCTGGCGTGACCTCGATCATCTGGGCCACCGGGTTTGCCGTGGATTATTCGTGGCTGCAGGTCGCGGCGTTCGATGACAAGGGCAAGCCTGTGCACCAACGCGGCGTGTCGAGTGAGCCGGGCGTGTATTTCCTTGGTTTGCCGTGGCAGTCGCGTCGCGGTTCGTCGTTTATCTGGGGTGTGTGGCACGACGCCAAGCATGTTGCCGATCACATCGCCACCCAGCGCAAATATCTGGACTACCGCGATGCCGAGCAGCGTGAAGCCGCCCTGCATTCGAACGCCCACAACAAGGCCGCTGACACTGTCGACGCTTGATGTCCTTTTCGCTCCGGCGCCGATTGCGCCGGGCAACCCCTCTTTCAGGAGCTGCACATGAGCAAGCCAACCCACACTCGCATCCGCATGTTCAACACCAAAGACACCTACCCGAACCAGACGCTGGACAACGATTTGTGCCAGGCCGTTCGCGCGGGCAACACCGTTTATGTGCGCGGTCAGGTCGGCACCGATTTCGACGGCAATCTGATCGGTCTGGGTGATCCGCGTGCGCAGGCTGAACAAGCCATGCGTAACGTCAAGCAACTGCTCGAAGAAGCCGGCAGCGACATGAGCCACATCGTTAAAACCACCACCTACCTGATCGACCCGCGTTACCGCGAGGCGGTGTATGGCGAAGTCGGCAAGTGGCTAAAGGGCGTGTTCCCGATTTCCACCGGGCTGGTGGTGTCGGCGCTGGGGCAGCCGCAGTGGCTGATGGAGATTGATGTGATTGCGGTGATTCCTGAGTAAGGCATCACACCGAGTCGCGGCCTTCGCGAGCAAGCTCGCTCCCACATTTGGAATGCATTTCATTGTGGGAGCGAGCCTGCTCGCGAAGAGGCCAGTCCAGACACACAAGGAGTTCAATAGATGACCTTTTCAATCGCAGCCCGCTGCGCCGAAACCGGCCAGTTCGGGGTCGCCATCAGTTCCTCCAGCATCGCCGTGGGTGCCCGTTGCCCGTGGCTGCTGCCAGGCGTTGGCGCGGTGTCGAGCCAGAACATCACCCTGCCCTCCCTCGGCCCGGAAGTCCTTGCGCTGATGGAGCAAGGCCTGGCCCCCGATGATGCGCTGGATAAAGTCCTCACCCGCAACGGCTACAGCCAGTACCGCCAGATCACGGCGATCAACCACCTCGGCCAGACCGCGCATTTCAGCGGTGCGCAAACCCTCGGCGTGCACAACGCCGTCAGCGGTGAACAGTGCGTTGCCGCCGGCAACATGCTTGCCGGGCGTTCGGTGATCGAAGCCATGGTCAGCGCCTTTGAGGAGGGTGAAGGTCAACTCGCCGATCGTTTGCTCAAGGCCCTGCACGCTGCACAAGCGCTCGGTGGCGAAGCCGGCCCGGTGCATTCGGCCGCTGTCGTGGTGGTCGGCGAGCAGACCTGGCCGATCGTCAACCTGCGCGTCGACTGGGCTGATGAAGACCCGATCGGCCAGTTGCAAAAACTCTGGGACGCTTACGAGCCGCAGCTTCAGGACTACATCGACCGCGCCCTCGATCCGGCCAAGGCGCCGGGTTATGGGGTGGCCGGTGATGACCGATGAATAGCGTCGAGTTGCTTAAGGCGCTGGTGGGGTTCGATACCACCAGCCGTGAATCCAACTTGCAACTGATCGAATTCGTTCGCGATTACCTCGAAGGTTTCGACGTACCGTGCGCGCTGATCTACAACGATGAGCGCAGCAAAGCCAACCTGTTCGCCACGATCGGCCCGGTGGATCAACCGGGCATCGTGCTGTCCGGGCACACCGATGTGGTGCCGGTCGACGGTCAGCCGTGGACGCTGCCGCCGTTCGAATTGACCGAGCGCGACGGCAAACTGTACGGCCGTGGCACGGCGGACATGAAGGGCTACATCGCCTGCGTGCTGGCCCTGGTGCCGTCGCTGGTTAAAATGCCGCTGCGCATGCCGGTGCACATTGCCTTGTCCTATGACGAAGAAGTCGGCTGCCTCGGCGTGCGCTCGTTGCTTGAGGTTTTGCAGCAACGCCCGATCAAACCGTTGCTGTGCATCATCGGCGAGCCGACTGAGCTGAAACCGGTGCTCGGCCACAAGGGCAAACTGGCAATGCGCTGCGATGTGCACGGCCACCCTTGTCATTCGGCCTATGCGCCGCTTGGAGTCAATGCGATTGAATACGCCGCCGAACTGATCGGCGAACTGGGCCGCCTCGGCCAGCAGCTGAAAGCGCCGGAGCAACGCGATGCGCGCTTCGATCCGCCTTACAGCACGGTGCAGACCGGTGTGATCAGCGGCGGCAAGGCCTTGAACATCGTCCCGGCCGATTGCCGCTTCGATTTCGAAATCCGCGCCCTGCCCTCGCAGGATCCGGCGCTGGTTGCCGAGGCACTGAAAGCCTACGCCGAGCGCGAAGTACTGCCGCGTATGCGTGCGGTCAGTGCGCAGAGTGAAATCCGCTTCAGCGCCTTGTCGGCGTATCCGGGGCTGGCCACAGATGCGCAGAGTCAGGCAGCCGAGTTGATTTCGGCTTTTTGCGGCTCGAAGGATTTCGGCACCGTGGCGTTCGGCACTGAAGGCGGGTTGTTTGATGCGGTGGGCATTCCCACAGTGGTCTGCGGTCCCGGCAGCATGGACCAGGGCCATAAACCCGATGAGTTTGTCAGCCTCGATCAACTGCAAGCCTGCGATGCCATGCTGCAACGAATGCTGGCGTTTATCAGCCTCTGACTATCGGCCCGACGGCACTCACGGGTGCAGTCGGGCCAACTCTTCGCGGCAATGATCGACAAACAACTGCACCGGTTTGGTCAGTTGCACACGACGCAACCAGGCTGCGGACAATCCCGATCCGGTGACGTTTTCCGCCAGCGGCACACAGACGACTTGCTGACCGTCGTAGGTGTAGTCGCTGAACGGTTTGGTCACCAGAATCGAAAAGCCGAAACCGTTGCCGACCATGCCACGCACCATTTCGATCGACGGTGAGCTGAAGACGATATTCGGCGTCAGCCCGCGCTCTTCGAAGATGCTCACGAAATAGGTGCGGCTCGGCACTACATCGAGCAGGATCATCGGTTCCAGCACCAGATCATGCAGCGAAACTTTCGCCTGTTGCGCGAAGCGATGGCTGGCCGGCAACAACGCATAAGGCTGTTGCGGCGGCATCAGCGGCGCGGTTTCGATGGTGCTGTCCAGATCGTGTTCGAACATCATTGCCACGTCGATGCTACCGGCGGTCAGCGCTTGCACCAACTCCTGTTGCTCACCGTCGCGAATGCGGATTTCCACCCCCGGCCAACGCGCCTTGAACCCGGCGATCAGGCGCGGCAGATAGAGCGGCGCGACGGTTTCGAAACAGCCGACATCGATCTGCCCCGCGACCACATCATTGTCGGCCAGCGCGTTCTGCTCGAACTCGTGAGCCACCCGCAAAAGCTCCAGCGCCTTGCGATAGAAGCGCGAACCACTGGGCGTCAGCGAAACCCCTTGGGCGTGATGGCGGATAAATAACTGCACCCCAAAGCTTTCTTCCAGATGTTTGATCGCGGTCGATACCGACGGTTGCGCGATGTAGAGCTTGCGCGAGGCCTCGGCAACGCTGCCGCAGTCGGCGGTGGTGACGAAGTACTTGAGCTGGCGCAGGTTGTAGGCGGCCATGTGAGTCTCCCAAAGAGCGCGGGTGTTCGCCCTGTTTCCCTGGCGCACGATCAGGTTTGAACATACCGGACGCCCGCGCCATCCGAAGCATATTTTTTTTAAGGTCTGAAGCAACAAACTTACTAATTTATCTATCCCGACGCTTTGCACATGATCACTTCAACAAGAAATGCGCCGCCCGTGCCGGCGCTTGCCGAAGTACGTCCACGTACTCATCCTTGCCTTGGAGTTCGTCATGGCTACCCCTGCAGCATCCTCCGCTCCGCTGATTGAAAAACACACGATAGGATACGTGCCCCCCGAAGATCGCCACGGAAAGGTCAGGGATCTGTTCACGCTCTGGTTCGGCGGCAACATCGCGCCGTTGCCCATCGTCACCGGTGCGCTGGGCGTGCAGTTGTTTCACTTGAATCTGCTCTGGGGCATCGTCGCGATTCTCGTCGGCCATCTGGTCGGCGGCGTGCTGATGGCGCTGCACTCGGCACAAGGCCCGCAGATGGGCATCCCGCAAATGATCCAGAGCCGCGCGCAGTTCGGCTCCCTCGGTGCATTGCTGGTGGTGTTGATTGCCGGCGTCATGTACATCGGCTTTTTCGCCTCCAACATCGTGCTCGCCGGCAAGTCATTGCATGGCGTGGTCGACAGCGTTCCCGTGCCGGTCGGCATCGTCATCGGTGCGTTCGGTTCGGGCATCATCGGCATCATCGGCTACCGCTTCATTCACGTGCTCAATCGCATCGGCACCTGGGTGCTGGGGATCGGCATCGTCGTCGGTTTCGGCTACATCTTCACTCACATTCAGACTGACGACTTCCTCACCCGTGGCAGCTTCAACCTGTCCGGCTGGCTGGCCACCGTGTCGCTGGCGGCGTTGTGGCAGATCGCGTTTGCACCTTACGTGTCCGACTATTCGCGTTACTTGCCGGCCGACGTGAAGGTTTCTTCGACCTTCTGGACCACCTATCTGGGTTCGGCGCTGGGTTCGAGTCTGGCGTTCATCTTCGGTGCCGTTG
This sequence comes from Pseudomonas fluorescens, assembly GCF_902497745.1. Classification (GTDB taxonomy): domain Bacteria; phylum Pseudomonadota; class Gammaproteobacteria; order Pseudomonadales; family Pseudomonadaceae; genus Aquipseudomonas; species Aquipseudomonas fluorescens_BM. The sequence continues at coordinate 89,828 of NZ_CABVHJ010000024.1, read as the reverse complement.
CCGTGCTGGCAACACCGGTGGGCATGGACACCATGGACGCGGTCAAACTCGCCACCGGCTCGATTGGCCCGCTGATGCTGGTGCTGTTTCTGCTCAGCGTAATCAGCCACAACGCCCTCAACCTCTACGGCGCGGTGCTGTCGTTGATTACTCTGGTGCAAACCTTCGCCTACCGCTGGATCCCCACCGCCAAGAGCCGCGCGGTGATCTCGATCATCGTCTTGCTGGCCTGCTGCTTTGCCGCCGTCGGCGCCTCGAAAGACTTCATCGGCCACTTCGTCGACATGGTGCTGGTGTTGCTGGTGGTGCTGGTGCCGTGGACGGCGATCAACCTGATCGACTTCTATGCGATCCACAAAGGCCAGTACGATATCCAGTCGATCTTCCAGGTCGACGGCGGCATCTACGGGCGCTACAACCCGCAGGCGCTGCTGGCCTACGCGATCGGCATCGCCGTGCAGATCCCGTTCATGAACACGCCGCTGTACGTCGGCCCGGTGTCGGCGCACATCAATGGCGCGGATCTGTCGTGGCTGGTGGGCTTGCTGGTGACCTCGCCGTTGTATTTCTGGCTGGCGAATCGGGATACGTCCTATCGTCGGCGGATGATGGGCGGCAAACTGGCGGGCAGCCTCTGAGATTGATTGGTTAAGAATGGAAGGCCCGCCAAGTGCGGGCCTTCTCCGTTGCGGTGTGGTATTTCTTTACGCCTGATGATTATTGGGAAAGGGACATCCAGTGCTGCGAATACTCGGTAAAGCCTCATCGATCAACGTGCGCAAAGTGCTATGGACGTGCGCTGAATTGCAGATTCCCTTCACCCGTGAAGATTGGGGTTCGGGGTTCAAGTCGACAGACACGCCTGAGTTCCTGGCGTTGAATCCCTGCGCCATGGTGCCGGTGATTCAGGACGGTGATTTCACGTTGTGGGAGTCGAACACGATCATTCGTTATCTGGTATCGCGCTACGACGGCGCGCAGTTTTATCCGACGGAGCCGATGGCTCGGGCGCGGGTGGATCAGTGGATTGATTGGCAGGCGTCGGAGCTGAATCGCTCGTGGTCGTACGCGTTTTTGTCGCTGGTGCGCCAGTCGCCCGACTATCAGGACAATGCCGCGCTGGCGAACGGCATTGAGCAATGGTCGAAGACCATGGCCATCCTCGACCGACAATTGGAAAAGACCGGCGCCTACGTCAGCGGCGAACAGTTTTCCCTCGCGGACATACCCATCGGACTGTCGGTGAACCGCTGGTTCGAAACGCCGCTGGCTCACCCGGATTTTGCCGCGGTGAAAGCCTATTACGAACGTTTGAGCCTGCGCCCAGGCTACTTGCTGCACGGTCGCAACGGCACGCCGTGATCGAGGTTATTTGCCTTTGAACGCCTCACGCCGCGCCTGTCGTTCAGCGGCGTAGGCTGCTTGTGGCTGGCTGATCAAATCTTGTCGACGCAATGGTTCGCCGCAGTGTTCGCACAGCGGCCCGAGGCCGGCGCTGTGGTTGCAGGTTTTGTGGGTCATGTTCACTGCCAGCCCCTCTTCCGGTGTTTTGCACCAGGTTTCTCCCCACGCCCGCAACGCAATGATCACCGGGTAGAACGCCTCACCTTTTTCCGTGAGGTGATACTCATAGCGTTTCGGTCGTTCGTTGTACAAGCGGCGTTCGACCAGCCCATCCGCTTCCAGACATTTCAGACGCGCGGCGACCATTTGCGGCGTACCGCCGGTCTGCGCCTGGATCTCGTCATAGCGATGATTGGCCATGAACAACTCGCGTAAAACCAGCACTGTCCAACGGTCGCCGACAATCGTCTCGGCCCGGGATATCGGGCACAGCGTGTCAGGAAGACTATCGTTTACTGCCATCAGGGCTTGCCTCTTTCACAGTTACTATGATTATCATATCTACACGATGCCGGGACAAGCCCCGTGCACCGATAATCTCATTGCCGGAGCATGCAGCCATGTCGAATACCCCCTATCCGCTGGACAGAATCGCCTATCTGTTGGTCGATCCGTACAACGATTTTCTGTCGGACGGCGGCAAGATTTTCCCTTTGATCAAACCCATGGCCGAGCAGAACGGCCTGCTGGACAACCTGCGCAAACTCGACCAAACGGTGCGCGACCTGAAAATTCCGGTGGTCATCGTACCGCATCACCGCTGGGAAAAAGGCGACTACGAAAACTGGGATCACCCGACCCCGACCCAATGCAAAATCATGCACATGCATCATTTTGCCCGGGGCGAATGGGGCGGCGAATGGCACCCGGATTTTGCGCCGAAGGACGGCGACATCGTGGTTCAGGAACACTGGGGTTCCAGTGGTTTCGCCAACACCGACCTGGATTTTCGCCTGAAGCAGCAAGGCGTCACCCACGTGATCATCGTCGGTCTGCTGGCCAATACCTGCATCGAAGCCACCGCGCGCTATGCCGCGGAACTGGGCTACCACGTCACTCTGGTCCGCGATGCGACAGCAGCCTTCAAAGCGGAAATGATGCACGCCGCCCACGAACTGAACGGCCCGACGTTCGCTCACGTGATTGCCAGCACGGACGAACTGATTGCCAACCTCAAATCACAGGGTGAAGCGCAATGAGTCTGACCGGCCATTTGCTGATTGGCGCGGCGGATGTCGCCGCCACCGAAGGCACGATGAAAGCGCTGAACCCGGCGACTGATCAACTGATCGAACCGGACTTCGCTTTCGGCGGTGCGGCACAGGTTGATCAGGCAGTCACTCTCGCCGACACGGCATTCGACCGCTACAGCCACACCTCGCTGGCCGAGCGTGCCGCGTTTCTCGAGAGCATCGCTGACAACCTCGATGAAGTACGCAGCGACTTGGCCGCACGCGCGGCACTGGAAACCGGACTGCCCGAAGCTCAGCTTGAGGGCGAAGCTTTGCGAGCCGCGACCCAGTTCCGCCAATTCGCCGAGGTGGTGCGCCGGGGCCGCTTTCTGCACCTGGCCATCGACCCGGCCCAACCCGAGCGTCAGCCACGGCCACGGATGGATCATCGCCTGCAAAAAATCGCCATCGGCCCGGTGGCGATTTTCGGCGCGAGCAACTTCCCGATTGCCTATTCGGTGGCGGGCGGCGATACCGCGTCGGCATTGGCGGCCGGGGCGCCGGTGATTCTCAAGGCGCACAACGCGCATCCCGGCGCTTCGGAAATCCAGGCGCGGGCCATTCGTAAAGCCGTGCAGGCGCATGGCTTGCCTGAAGGTGTTTTCTCGATGGTGCGTGGTGGCGGCAATGCCATTGGCGAAGCGCTGGTCGATCATCCGTTGATCAAGGCTGTGACCTTCACCGGCTCCGAACCGGGTGGCATGGCGCTGTATCGCCGTGCGCAACTGCGCCCCGAGCCAATCCCGGTGTTCACCGAAATGACCAGCGTCAACCCGACCTTCATCCTGCCCGAGGCCATGGCGGCTCGCGGCGCCGAGATCGGTGACGGCTTTATCGAACGGATGCTGGTCAACGTCGGTCAGGCCTGCTTGTGCCCATCGATCCTGATCGCCATTCGCGGTGCGGGGTTTGATGAACTGCGCGACGCCATGGGCAAACGGGTCAGCGAGGCCCCGGCGCGGACGATGCTGACACCCGGGATTCATGGCGCCTACGTCAAGGGTCTGGTGGCGATTGAAAGCGCCGGGGCGCAGGTGATCGCCGTGGGCAATCCGGCCGATGCCACATTCGCCGGGCGTGCGAGCTTGCTGGAAGTCGAGGGAGACCAATTGCTCAACGAACCGACGCTGGCCCATGAAGTGTTCGGCCCGTCGGCGCTGCTGGTGGCGGTCAGTGATGCCGAGGAGCTGCTGGCGGTCGCCCGCTCGTTCAGGGGACAGCTCAGCGCGGCCATTCACCTTGAAGATGCCGACCTCGAATTGGCGCGGCGCCTGCTGCCGATCCTCGAACGCCGCACCGGACGCATCGTGGTCAACGCCTTCGCGCATCCACAGGAAGTGACGTACGCCACGGTGCACGGCGGGCCGTTTCCGGCGACGTCGGACAGCCGTTTCACCTCGGTCGGCATGACGTCAATCGAGCGATTCCTGCGGCCGGTGGCGTATCAGGGTTTTCCGGATGAGTTGTTGCCAGAGGCGCTGCGTGAAGCCAATCCGCTGAATGTGCCGCGCAGCATCGACGGGCAATAACGGTGACCCAGTGCGCGACAGACGCGATCATGCATCTGCGCGCACCACTCCGCGCTCTTCAAGCAACCGCACAAACATGCTCAAACTGCGCGATACCGTGCCCCGTCGCCACACCAGCCAGGTGGTCAGGTAACGAAAATCCGCCGCCAATGGCCAGACACTGACGGTGGCGCTGCCGGGCATGCTCTGCAGCATTTTGCGCGGCATCAGGGCTAACCCGGCGCCCGCGCTGACACAGGCGAGCATGCCGTGGTACGACTCCATTTCGAAGATCTTGCCCGGCACGGCAGCGTCGGTACTGAACCATTTTTCAAAGTGGTGACGGTAGGAGCAGTTGGAACGGAAGGCGTAAATATTCTCGCCATTTACGTCCGCCGCGCGCTGGACGGGCGCGTGATTGATCGGGGCGATGATGACCATTTCTTCCTCGAACGCCGGCACGCCTTCCAGGGTCGGATGCAACACCGGGCCGTCGACAAACGCTGCGGCGAGGCGCCCGGACAGCACGCCATCGATCATCGTGCCGGACGGCCCGGTGGACAGGTCGAGGTCGACTTTCGGGTGCAGTTGATTGTACGCCGCGAGCAATTCGGGAATGCGCACCGCGGCTGTACTTTCCAGCGAACCCAATGGAAACGCGCCCTGCGGTTCCTCCCCCGCCACCGTCGCCCGAGCCTCCTGCACCAGGTCGAGAATCCGTCGCGCGTACTCAAGAAAACTCCACCCGGCCGGGGACAAACGCAGACGGCTTTTCTCGCGGATAAACAGATCAACACCGAGATCCTGCTCAAGCTGCTTGATCCGCGTAGTCAGGTTCGACGGCACGCGATGGATCTGCGCGGCGGCGGCGCTGATGCTGCCGTGTTCGGCAACGGCTTTGAAGATTTCCAGCTGCACCAGATCCACAGTCATTCTCCAATCGTGAAAGAAACGATCTTTATTATTCAGTTTCCAGAAAACAAACACCACCCTACTCTAGGTCCATCCGACGAACCTGCAGGACGACGCCATGAGCCAGATTTCCAGCCAGACCCACGCCATCTCGATCAACCCCGCCACTGGCGAGCAGATCGGTCATTACGCGTTTGAATCCGCCGCTGCCCTCGACGCCGCGCTGACCCGCGCGGCCTATGGCTTTGGCAAGTGGAAGCGCAAGCCGCTGCAAGATCGCTCGCGTTTGCTGACCGCCCTCGCTGGCGCGTTGCGTGAAACCAGCGAGGCCATGGCCACCATGATCACCCTGGAAATGGGTAAGCCAATCGCCCAGGCTCGCGGCGAAATCGAGAAATGCGCCAAGCTCTGCGAGTGGTACGCCGAACACGGCCCGGCGATGCTCGACGCTGAGCCGACGCAGGTTGAAGGTGGCAAGGCGCGCATCGAGTACCGTCCGCTCGGCTCGATTCTCGCGGTGATGCCGTGGAACTTCCCGATCTGGCAGGTATTGCGCGGTGCCGTTCCGGCGCTGATCGCCGGCAACACCTACGTGCTCAAGCACGCGCCGAACGTGATGGGCAGCGCCTACCTGCTGCGCGACGCCTTTACCCGCGCCGGTTTCGCCGATGGCGTATTTGAAGTGATCAACGTCACTCCGGAAGGTGTTTCCACCGCCATCGCTGACCAACGCATCGCCGCCGTGACCCTGACCGGCAGTGTCCGTGCCGGCATGGCCATCGGCGCTCAGGCCGGTGCTGCGCTGAAGAAATGCGTGCTGGAACTGGGCGGTTCCGATCCGTTTATCGTGCTCAACGATGCTGATATCGACGAAGCCGTGCAAGCCGCGGTCATCGGTCGCTACCAGAACTCCGGTCAGGTCTGCGCGGCAGCCAAACGTCTGATCATCGAAGAAGGCGTGGTCGAAAAATTCACCCGCAAGTTCGTCGAAGCCACGCGCAAGTTAAAGGTGGGTGATCCGCTATCCGCCGAAACTTACATCGGTCCAATGGCGCGTTTCGATCTGCGTGACGAGCTCGACCAGCAAGTGCGTGACACCCTGGAAGAAGGCGCCACCCTGCTGCTCGGCGGCGGCAAGTCCGAAGGCCCGGGCAACTACTACGAGCCGACCGTGCTGGCCGATGTCACCGACCGCATGACCTCGTTCAAACAGGAACTGTTCGGCCCGGTCGCGTCGATCATCACCGCCCGCGATTGCGCGCATGCCGTGGCCTTGGCCAACGACAGCGAGTTCGGCCTGACGGCAACGATCTACACCGCCAACGTGGCACTGGCTCAGCAACTAACCAGCGAACTGGATACCGGCGGCGTATTCATCAACGGCTACTCCGCCAGCGACCCGCGCGTGACCTTTGGCGGCGTGAAGAAGAGTGGTTTCGGTCGTGAACTGTCGCACTTCGGCGTACGCGAGTTCTGCAACGCCCAGACTGTGTGGCTGGATCGCAAATAATCCACACACCACAAAACCCTGTGCGAGTGAGCCTGCTCGCGATGAGGCAATGTCAGCCAACACATCAGTTGCTGACACATCGCTTTCGCGAGCAGGCTCGCTCCCACAGGGATTCGCGGACAGATTGAAAACAGGTGGCTTGGCACAATCCAAAGTGGGAGCGAGCCTGCTCGCGAAGAGGCAATGTCATCCAACACATCAGTTGCTGACACATCGCTTTCGCGAGCAGGCTCGCTCCCACATTGGGTTTATGCGGCAGCCTGTTGCGGCTCCGCGACGCTGCGATCCTTGCTTAACAATCCCAGTACCCCCGTCGCCGACACCAGCGTGATGACCGTCAGGATGTGCAGCAGATACTGAAACGCCGACGCATAACCTTGCACTAAACGTTCGTTGGCCAGCCCTGGAACGGTGTTGATTGCATGCGCCATATCGCCGGTGGTCACCCGGTGCGCGGTCTCGGCAATCAACGAGGCCTCAGTGCTACCCGTCACCGCGTGCACCGCATTCGACAGATCAGCTTGCAGCAATGACGCCAGCACTGCCGCGACAATCGCCAGGGCAATGCCCTCACCCGCCACGCGCACGGTGCTGAAGATGCCCGCTGCCATGCCGGCGCGCTCTTTCGGCACGACACTGACCGACAAACCATCCATCAGCCCCCACGGCAAACCGGCGCCAATACCGATCAGCAGCATCGGCACCACCAGCGCAAATTTCGCCTCACCGACGTTGTACAGGCTCAGCCAATGCAGGCCCACAGCGGCAATCAGGAAGCCTGCACCGGACAAGATACCGGCGGAAACGAAGCGCGCCATCGATGCGGCTAGCATCGGCACCACCAGCATCGGTGCCGACAACGCCAGCAACAGCAGACCGGCGTCGATCTCGCTCAGACCCTCAACGCCGATGAAGCGCAGCGGCAACATCACCACCAGTACGATGTAGCAAAAACAGGTGCCGATCGGCAGCATCTGCACGCCAATGAATCGCGGATAACGGAACAGGGTCAGATCGAGCATCGGCCGTTCGACACGCATTTCGACGACCACAAAAGCTGCCAGCAACACGGCCGAAGCGCCCAGCAAACCGATCACCAGCGGACTGTCCCAACCACTGTCCGGTGCCTGGATCAGGCCAAACGTGAACAGCGCCAGCATTGCGCTGAACAGCAGCGTACCCGGCCAGTCCAGCCCTTTGGCATCGGGGTCGCGGGTTTCGCGCATGCGCGGCACCCCGAAAACCAACGCGATGATTCCAATCAACGCGGTAAAGACAAAAATCGCCCGCCAGTTGAAGGCCTCGATCAGCGCACCCGCCACCAACGGCCCGAATGCCAGACCAATACCGAACGTCGTGCCGAGCACGCTATACGCCCGGGTCCGGGCATGGCCTTCGAACTCTTGAGCCAACGCCGCCGAACCGCTGGCCAGCGCCGCTGCCCCCGCCACACCTTGAACGGCCCGCAACACATCCAGCCAGAACACCGAAGGCGCCAGGCTCTGCGCGATCGAGGCGGCGGTAAACAGCAACATGCCAAAGGTGAACAGGCGTTTGCGTCCATACACATCAGCCAATGCGCCGGCGGCCATCAGCAAACTGCCGAACGTCAACATGAATGCGTTGGTGATCCAGGTCAGCGCCACCGGACTGCCGCCCAAGTCGCGGCCGATGGCCGGTGTCGCTACCGCGCCGCCAGTAAAACTTAACGGCAGGACCAGTGCCGAGAGGCAAACGGCCGCCAGTATGAGCAACTTGTCGCGCGCTCCGTGCGGCTGAGTCATAGCGTTCATCATTCCATCCTTTGAGAATCAAAAAGCTGCACTGCGCAGCGAATAAGGCGTGAAAAACCGGAAAAAATCCACCGAAGTTTGCAGACGATGAAAATGACAGCGAGCGGCCTCAAACCTGGTCGAAGTTGATGCGACTTTAAAGCCGTGCTACTGATGCGATAATCCCAACAATTTTGCATGACTTTGTGAAAGGCATTCACAGATGAAATCACCTTCGGCGGCGGATCTCAGCGTTTTCCTCTGCACCGCGCAGTGCCTGAACTTCAGCAAAGCCGCCATCGAACTCGGTCTGACGCCCTCCGCCCTGAGCCATTCGGTGAAGGCGCTGGAAAACCGCCTCGGCGTGCGCCTGTTCAATCGCACCACCCGCAGCGTGGCACTGACCGAGGCTGGCGAGCGTCTGTATGCACGGTTGAAACCGGCGTTCCGTGATATTGACGATGCGCTGGAAGACCTCAACCATTTCCGCGACAAACCCTCAGGCAACCTGCGCATCACCTGCGGGCGGCAAGCCTGTGAGCTGGTGCTGCTGCCGATTGCCAGCGAGTTTTTGCAGGTTTATCCGGACATTCGCCTGGAAGTGGTCGAGAGCGATGCGCTGCTGGATATTGTCGCGGGCGGCTTTGATGCCGGCGTGCGCTTCGGCGATCGCCTGGAGGCCGACATGGTGTCTCTGCCGATCGGCCCGACGATGCGCTCGGTGGTGGTCGGTTCACCGGCATTTTTCGAGCGCCACGCGGCACCGCAAAAGCCCGAGGACCTGCACGGACTGCCGTGCATCCGTCACCGCTACCCCAGTGGTTCGATGTATCGCTGGGAGTTCGAGCGCGGCGGCATTGCCCAGGAAATCGAAGTCAACGGCCCGCTGACCCTCGGCGATGTCAGCCTGATGGTCGGCCCCGCGCTGCAGGGGCTGGGCTTGGCCTATGTGTTCGAAGACATGGTCAGCGAACACCTCGCCAGCGAGCGTCTGGTGCAAGTGCTGGCAGACTGGTGCCCGTTCTATCCGGGCCTGCACCTGTACTACCCGAGCCGGCGCCATGTGCCGGCCCCGCTCAAAGCCTTTGTCGACTTTGTGCGCAACCGGCGTTAGGCGCTTACAAATACTTCAGCCAGGCAATGTCGCGACGACGCGCCTTCAATGCCGAGAACCAGCGTACGGCCGGGTACAGCGCAATCGACAGAAGCGCTGCCGCCAGCCAGATCGCCGCCACTGACGAGAAGCCGAAATAGCTGCCCTGATTCAGCCCGAACAGGGCCACGCCGATCAGGTACAACAGCTTCAACGCGTACAAATGCAGCAGATAGAAAAACATCGGCGCCGAACCGAACACGGTCAGCCAGCGAATCCAGCGACGGCCCTGCACACGCTCGAAGGCCAGTAGCAGCAACAGCCCGACGCTCACGGTCAGCGCGATAAACAGCAACGACGGCGGGTACTTGGTGATGTTGAAAAAACTCATCAGGGTTTGCACCGACGTATCGCCCACGGCCCACGGTTTTTCGCCATAGCCATTGATCAGCCGCAGCCCGACAAAACCCAGCAGCCCGGCGCTACCCGCGATCAGCAGTTGCCACTGACGCAAACCCGCTTCAACGCCGCGAGCAAACCACGGCCCCAGCGCATAACCCAGACCGATTACACCGATCCATGGCAACAACGGATAGGAAGTGCGCAGACGAAGGTTGTCGCTAACTTCGATCCAGCCGCGATCATGCAAAATCGCCCACGGCACATGCAGCGCCGACTCCACCGGAAAGTGCACCGCGTCGAGCAGGTTGTGGCCGGCGATGATCATCAGGCTCAACGTCAGCAACAGCCAGCGCGGCAGCCACACCAGCAGCGACAAGGCGATCATGCTCAAACCGATCGCCCAGATCACTTGCAGATAAATCACGCTCGGCGGCAGCTGGAAGGTCCACGCGAAGTTCACCAAGGTGAACTCCAGCAGCACCAGAAACAGACCACGCTTGAACAGAAACGCACTGACATCAGACTTGCCCGCGTACTTTTCGCCAAACAACCACGCCGATAATCCGGTCAGCAGCACAAACACCGGCGCACACAGATGCGCCCACGTGCGGCTGAAAAACAGCGCTGGCTCGGTGCTGGCAATGTCCATCGGGTCGCTGACTTGGCGATGCAGCAAAAAGGTTTCGCGCACGTGGTCCAGCAGCATGAACAGAATCACCAGGCCTCTGAGGGCATCGATGGACAGCAGCCGGCCAGTGGCCAACGGGGCAGAACGAGGAAGCACAATCGTCATGAGCGTTTCGCAATCGAAGGGATAACAGCAGATGCCTGCAAGGGGCACCTTGAAATTTGCGTTACCTTATAACATCAAACAATAAATAACCACGCTCAAACGATAGTAATTCTCAGAAAAACTTCGACAACACACGTTGCCCAACAGGCTCAGGCTTCTATAGTGATCAGATCTACCCCGCCCTCGCGGCCTGCTGTCGAGCGTTGTCCATGGTCAACACCGAACACCTGATCATCTGCGAGCACTGCGATTGCGTGTACGAAAAAGCCGTGCTGGCCAAACACCAGAAGACCTCCTGCGTGCGCTGCGGTGGCGTGCTGCAGCGCTTCAACGGTTTGACTGTTGAACAGCGTCTGGCCCTGACATTCACAGCGGCAGTGCTGTGGCTGTTCGCCAATTTCTATCCGGTGATGAGCATCAGCATGAAGGGCCTGAAAAACAGCGCGACGCTGTGGGATTCGGTGCTGGCGCTGAGTCAGGGGCCGATTACTTTCATCGCCATGGTCGCAGCCATTGCAATCATCATTGCCCCGGCGTTTCAACTGGTGCTGCTGATCTGGGTGCTCAGCTTCGCCTTGTCCTCCCGACGCGCGCCGAGCTTCAAGCTGTGCATGCGCTGGCTGGAGACCCTGCGGCCGTGGAGCATGCTCGAAGTGTGCCTGCTGGGGGCGATGGTCGCGGTGTTCAAACTCGCGGGGCTGCTCGATGTGTTGCCCGGCATCGGCCTGTTTGCGCTGGCGGTACTGAGTTTGATGATGATCAGGATTGCCGGCCGCGACATCCGCGACCTTTGGGACATTCTATGAAGCGACCACCGACCGCCAGCGAGCTCAATCTGTGCCTGTGCCACAGCTGCGGGCTGGCCTGCGACATGACCGACTCGCCACACGAATGCCCACGCTGCGACGCACCGCTGCATCGGCGCAAGACCAATTCGCTGACGCGCACCTGGGCTTACATGTTCGCCGCACTGGCGTTTTACGTGCCAGCCAATCTGCTGCCGGTCATGAATACGGTGATGCTCGGCAATGGCGCCGACAGCACGATCATGAGCGGCGTGCTGGAGTTTTGGGAGCACGGTGCGTGGGACATCGCCCTGATCATTTTCATCGCCAGCATCGCAGTGCCGGGGGTCAAGTTCGTCGCCCTGTCGCTGCTGTTGATTACGGTAAAGCGTGACAGCGCCTGGGCGCGCAAGGAGCGCTCGAAGCTGTACCGTTTCGTCGAGCTGATCGGCTATTGGTCGATGCTCGACGTTTTGGTGGTGGCGCTGGTCGCGGCCCTGGTGAAGTTTCAGGCGCTGGGCGATATCGAGCCACGACCGGGCATTCTGTTTTTTGGCCTGGTCGTGGTGTTCACCATGCTCGCGGCGATGAGTTTCGATCCGCGCCTGATCTGGGACAAGGACACGGGCGACGACCTCAGCGACGTTGAACCTCAAGCAGCACCTGCAACGGATGACGCAGTGCCTGATCCGACTGGCGCTTGACCTGACTGCGGCAGGAATAACCGGTCGCCAAGGCTTCGCCCTGCTCTGCCGGCGCATCGACCTGACGCGCCCAGGACTGTTCGTAGATCACTGCTGACGTCTGGCGATTGCGCGCCTCGTGACCGTAAGTGCCGGACATGCCGCAGCAACCGGTAGCCTGCGTGGCCAGCTTCAAACCCGCACGTTCGAACACTTGCTCCCACTGCCGGGTTGCGGCCGGGGCGTTGGTTTTCTCGGTGCAATGGGCGAGCAGTCGGAACGATGCGGAGTTGTCCTGTTTCGTTTGCTCCGGCATCACCTTAAGCAACCACTCCTGCACCAACGCCACTTCCGGGCACTGCATACCGGGGACTTTCAGGTACTCCTGGCGATACACCAGCGTCATCGCCGGATCGAGGCCCAGCAACGGCACGCCCACATCCGCCAATTCACGCAGTTGCCGAGCGTTGCGCAACGCCGCGCGATTGAACGCCGAGAGGAAGCCCTGCACATGCAAAGGCTTGCCGTTGGCGCTGAACGGTGCCAGATATACCTGATAGCCGAGGCGCGAAATCAACTCGACCAGATCAGCCAGCAGCGGCGCTTCGAAGTAGCGCGTAAAGGCGTCCTGCACGATGACCACACTGCGCTCGCGTTGCGCCTCGGTCAGCGCCGACAAGGTCAAAACCTTCGCCGGTTGCACCTGCCAACGGCGCATCGCCGCATGGAAATCAAAACGACTGAGCAGCGGCACATCGACCATGCCACCGATCCGCTCCAGCAGACCACGGACCCACGAAGCGCCCATCAAACCGTTGTACAGCGCCGGAATCCGCGCCATGTGCGGGATGCTGTATTCCAGCGAGGCAATCAGATAATCCCGCGCCGGACGCAGATAACGGCTGTGATACAGCTCAAGAAAGCGCGAACGAAACTCCGGCACATTGACCTTCACCGGGCACTGCCCCGCACAGGATTTGCACGCTAGGCAACCGGCCATGGCGTCGTAGACTTCATGGGAAAAGTCTGCAGAAGCCGAACGACTGTTACGCCAGCGCTGCCACAACGAGCTGAAAAATGCCGGTTGGCGAATCACATCGGACAATACGTCAACGCCCGCCTCGCCCTGCAAACGCAGCCACTCACGAATCAATGAGGCGCGGCCCTTGGGCGACTGCGCACGTTCGCGGGTGGCTTTCCACGACGGGCACATGGCGTCATCGGGATCGAAGTTGTAGCAGGCGCCGTTGCCGTTGCAATGCATGGCGGCGCCGTAGCTCTGCCAGACTTTTTCGTCGATCTGCCGATCCAGTTCGCCACGCAAAGTGATTTCGTCGATTTTCAGCAGCGCAGCGCCGGTGTTCGCCGGGGTGGCGATCTTGCCCGGGTTGAACTGGTTGAACGGGTCGAACGCGGCCTTCAGGGCTTGCAGCGCCGGATACAGTTCGCCGAAAAACGCCGGGGCATATTCCGAGCGCAAGCCTTTGCCGTGCTCGCCCCATAGCAAGCCGCCGTAGCGCTGAGTCAGCGCGGCGACGCCATCGGACACCGGCCGCACCAGCGCGGCTTGCTGCGGGTCTTTCATGTCGAGAATCGGCCGTACGTGCAGCACGCCCGCATCGACGTGACCGAACATGCCGTACTGCAAACCATGACTGTCGAGCAGGTCTCGCAACTCGGCGATGTATTCGGCCAGGTGCTGTGGCGGCACCGCCGTGTCTTCAACGAACGGCTGCGGCCGCGCTTCGCCGGCGACGTTACCGAGCAGGCCTACTGCGCGTTTGCGCATGCCGTAGACCTTGTTCACTGCCGCGTGTCCGACCGCCAGCGTGTGGCCCAAGCGTTCAACGGTTTGATCGCGGCTCAGATGTTCGACGAATGCTTCGACCCGGCGCTGCAAGTCCTCCGGATCGTCGCCGCAGAACTCCACCAGATTGATGCCCAAGGTCGGCCGCTTGGCGCTTTCCGGGAAATACTCCGCAACGCCGTGCCAGACGATGTCCTGCATCGCCAGCAGCAAGACTTTCGAGTCCACGGTTTCGATCGACAGCGGCTTGAGCGCCATCAAGGCCCGCGCATCGCGCAAGGCGTCCATGAACCCGGCGTAGCGGATGTTCACCAGCATCGTGTGCTTGGGAATCGGCAACACATTCAGCCGCGCTTCAACCACAAAACCCAGCGAGCCCTCAGCGCCGCACAGCACGCTGTTGAGGTTGAAACGGTTGTCCGCCTCACGCAGGTGCGCGAGGTCATAACCGGTCAGGCAGCGGTTGAGATCGGGGAAGCGCTGTTTGATCAGTTCACCCTGCTCATCAATGATCTGCCGCGCACAGCGATAGACTTCACCGACGCGATCTTCGCGGGCGCACAGGGCTTCAAGTTCGCTTTCCTCAAGAGGCAAACCGTGCAGGCGCTCGCCACCGCGCAAGACCATGTCGAGTTCGAGTACATGGTCGCGGGTCTTGCCGTAGGTGCAACTGCCCTGACCACTGGCATCGGTGTTGATCATGCCGCCGACGGTGGCGCGGTTGGAGGTCGACAGTTCCGGGGCGAAAAACAGCCCGGCGGATTTCAGCGCAGCGTTGAGCTGATCCTTGACCACACCGGCCTGCACACGCACCCAGCGTTCCTCGACGTTGATTTCGAGGATGCGGTTCATGTGCCGCGACAGGTCGACGACGATGCCGTCAGTCAGTGATTGGCCGTTGGTGCCGGTGCCACCGCCGCGCGGGGTGATCACTACTTGCTGATAGGCAGGCTCTGCAATCAACCGTGCGACCCGCGCCACGTCCTCGGCATCCATCGGAAACACCGCCGCTTGCGGCAGGCGCTGATAGATCGAGTTGTCGGTCGCCAGCACCACGCGGCTGGCGTAATCGGCGCTGATTTCACCGCGAAAGCCACTGCTCTTCAGGGCTTTGAGAAACTGCTGGTAATCGCTGTTCAAGGCTTTGGCGGGGGACAGCTGGGCAATCATCGGTCAGGTTATCTCATTCAAATCGGGCCGTGCGGCGGTGAACAGTTGTACGCAACGAATGATTGCGTCAGGCTCCGCCATCTCATGGTGCCCATGTTCATTGCTGACGAACGCCGGGACAACCGTAAATTCGACCCGCTATTGATGACTTTTACGAATGAATCCTCGCACGCTCACCCCTTCCATGTCGTTGTTGCTGGCTTTCGAGGCCGCCGCGCGCCATGAAAGCTACACCCGCGCCGCCCACGAACTGTCGCTGACGCAGAGTGCGGTCAGCCGTCAGGTGCAGATACTCGAGAAGATGCTCGGCATGCGTTTGTTCACTCGCGAAGGCCGGCAAGTGGTGCTGACCGATGTCGGGCGCATGTATCAACGCGAACTCGCCGAAGCGCTCGGGCAGATTCGCAGTGCGACATTGCAGGCGATGGCGTTTGGTTCGGGCATTCACAGTCTGCGTCTGGCAACGCTGCCGACCTTCGGCTCGAAATGGCTGCTGCCACGGTTGAAGGACTTCTACACCGCGCACCCAGGTATGACCGTGCATTTGCATTCGCGGATCGAAGCGATCGACTTTGATACCAGCGAAATCGATGCGGCGATCTGTGTTGGCGGCGGGGAGTGGCCGGGACTGACCGCCCTGCCCTTGCACACCGAGGAACTGGTGGTGATTGCCAGTGCGCAGCTGTCCAGCGCCGAGCGCAATGACGCCGAGCAGCACATCGCCGGGCAACTGCTGCTCAATGTCAGCAGCAATGCTCAGGCGTGGGCGGAATGGTTCAGCCATCAGGGTCTGCCGCACCGCAGCATGCGCATCGGGCCGAGCTTCGAGATGACCTCGCACCTGATTCAAGCGGTGCGGGCGAATATTGGTGTGGGGTTGGTGCCGCGAATTCTGGTCGAAGATGAGTTGTTGAATGGTGAACTGCTGCAACTGGGTGAGCCAATTACCAGTCGCCGCAGCTATTACCTGGTGTATCCGCCGCGTAATGAGAATTTGCCGTCGCTGAAAGCGTTTCGGGATTGGCTGGTGCATACACTCTGAAGAATGAGTCGCCCCCTTCGCGAGCAAGCCCGCTCCCACACATTGGAATACATTTCCCTGTGGGAGCGAGCTTGCTCGCGAAGAGGCCAGCGAGAACGACATCAAAACCTCGGTTTAACTGCCTTCCAATCCGGCTTGTACCGCTGCATCTGCCGCACATCATCACGCTGACGAATCCCGCAGGTCAGATACTGATCATGCAGCTTGCCCAACTGCTCATGATCCAGCTCCAGCCCAAGCCCCGGTGCGCGAGTAATCTTCACGCAGCCATCAACAATCGGCAGCTTGCCGCCCTTGATCACTTCTTCATCTGGCTCCTGCCACGGGTAATGCGTATCGCAGGCATAGTCCAGATTCGGCACCGCCGCCGCGACATGGGCCATTGCCATCAGGCTGATGCCCAGGTGTGAATTGGAATGCATCGACACGCCGAGGCCAAACACGTCGCACATCTTCGCCAGGGTCTGCGTGTCGCGCAGGCCGCCCCAGTAATGGTGGTCGGCGAGAACAATCTGCACGCTGTTTTGCGCGATGCTGCGGCGGAATTCATCGAAATCGGTGACCACCATATTGGTCGCCAGCGGCAGACCAGTGCGTTTATGCAGTTCGGCCATGCCGTCGAGGCCAGGGGTCGGGTCTTCGTAATATTGCAGGTCATCGCCAAGCAACTCGGCCATGCGAATCGAGGTTTCCAGTGACCAGTTACCATTCGGATCGATGCGTAACGGGTAGCCGGGAAAGGCCTTTTTCAGCGCCTTGATGCACGCCACTTCATGCTCCGGCGGCAACGTACCGGCCTTGAGCTTGATGCTCTTGAAGCCGTACGCCTCGATCATCCGTGCAGCCTGCGCGACGATTTGCTGCTCGCTGAGTGCTTCACCCCAGTTGTCCGGTTTGTACGGCGAGTCGACATGTTGCGCGTACTTGAAAAACAGGTAGGCGCTGAACGGCACTTCATCACGAATCGCACCGCCGAGCAGATCCACCAGCGGCACATTGAGGTAATGCGCCTGCAAATCGAGGAACGCCACTTCGAATGCCGAATAGGCGTTGCTCACCGCTTTACTGGCATGGGAACCGGGGGCCAGTTCGGCACCGGCAAGGCTCGCAGGTTTGTTCGCAGCAACGGTGGCCTGCACGATCGCGCGTAACTGGTTGAGGTTGAACGGATCGAGACCGATCAGTTGCGCCTGCAACTGCTGCTGGATCGCCAGCGCTGGCGCATCGCCGTAGCTTTCGCCGAGGCCTATGTAGCCGTTGTCGCTTTCGATTTCAATGATCGAACGCAGGGCGAAGGGTTCGTGGATACCGCTGGCGTTGAGCAGCGGCGGATCGCGGAAGGCAATCGGAGTCACGGTGACACGGGTGATTTTCAAGATAACGCTCCTGACAGATCAACAATCAATTCAATGGCTCGCGGCCGGGCTGGCCGTCGCGACAACGGCGGTGACCTCATGTGGCTTTGCCGGGGCTTTGCCTTTGGCTCCTGGCGCTGTGCGGGCGAAGAAGATCACCACCGCAGCGATCAGTGACGTCGCCGCCAGGCCATAAAGTCCGCCCTCGATCGAGCCGGTGGTTTCTTCGAGGAAGCCGAACGCGGTCGGCGCAACGAAACCGCCGAGGTTGCCGATGGAGTTGATCAGGGCGATCACCGCAGCGGCGATACGCGCATCCAGATAGCTTTGCGGGATCGGCCAGAACAACGCCGACGCGGCCTTGAAACCGATGGCGGCGAAGCAGATCGCGACGAAGGCGAAGATCGGCCCGCCAGTGGTCGACATGAACATGCCGATCGCCGCAATCACTAGCGTCAGCGCGACCCAGGCTTGCTGGAATTTCCATTTGCCGGCCATTGCCGCGAAGCCGTACATGGCGACAATTGAAATGATCCACGGGATCGAGTTGAGCAGGCCGACCTGAAAGTCGCCGAGGTTACCCATCTTCTTGATCATGCTTGGCAGCCAGAACGTCGCGCCGTAAATGGTCAGGGCAATGGAGAAGTAGATGAAGCAGAACAGCGCAATCTGCCGATCCGCCAACAGCCTGAACATCGACGGTTTGGCCACCTGCGACGCCTCACGAGCGCGCTGCTCTTCGACAATCGCCGCCGCCAGCGCTTCGCGCTCTTCTTCGCTCAGCCACTTGGCCTGACGCGGATGCGATTGCAGCCAGAACCAGACAAACGCGCAAAGCACCACTGAAGCTGCGCCCTCAATCAAAAACATCCACTGCCAGCCATGCAGGCCCAGGCCGCTGATGTGCAGCAACGCACCGGAGACCGGGCCGGAGATCACCGAGGCAATCGCCGAACCGCTGAGAAACACCGCCATGGTCTTGCCGCGCTCGGAGGCCGGCAGCCATTGGGTGAAGTAATAAATGATCCCCGGAAAGAAACCCGCCTCCGCCGCACCGAGAATAAAGCGCAGCACGTAGAAACTGGTTTCACCTTTGACGAATGCCATGGCCATGGCGGCGGCACCCCAGGTGAACATGATCCGCGTCAGCCAGACCCGCGCACCATAACGCTGCAGAAGCATGTTGGACGGCACTTCGAACAGTGCGTAGCCAACAAAGAACAAACCGGCGCCGAGACCATAAGCCGCCGCGCCGATGCCCAGATCGGTTTCCATGTGGCTGCGCACGAAACCGATGTTGACCCGATCGATGTAGTTGACGATGAACATCACCACGAACAGCGGCAGCACGTGGCGCTTGACCTTGGCGGCGGCACGGGCGAGAACCGTGACGTCCAGCGGACTCTGGAGGGTTTTCAAGGGGCGACTCCCGATCTTGTTTTTTTAGGGATGGCGTAATGCGATGGACCGATCATGGACGGCGATCATTGATCCCGTCTAATCTAACTTGGCATTCGATTGATACCCGGATTAGATCAATGTTCGAACTGACCCAGCTACGCTGCTTCACCACCGTCGCCACCGAACTCAACTTTCGCCGCGCCGCCGAGCGACTGAACATGACGCAGCCGCCGCTCAGCCGGCAGATCCAGTTGCTCGAGCATCACCTCGGCGTCGAGCTGTTCACCCGTAGCACCCGCAGCGTCGCGCTGACCGCTGCTGGCCGTGCATTTTTCATCGAAGCACAGAACTTGCTGGAGCGCGCGCAGCAGGCAGCCGTCACCGCCCGACGGTTTGCCGAGGGCGATATCGGCTCGGTGAACATCAGTTTTGTCGGCAGCGCGGTGTATGAGTTTCTGCCCAAGGTGATCGCCGAGGCGCGACTGAAACAGCCGCAGGTGAAAATCGATCTGTCGGAAATGAACACTTACCAGCAACACGAAGCCCTGCGCGCCCGCCGCATCGATCTGGGCATCGCCCGTGCGCCGTTATTGGAACCGGGCTACGCCACCGAATGTCTGGTGCGCGAGCCGTTTGTACTGGCAGTCCCGAGCGCACATCCATTGGCGACAGCGGCTGAAGTGGCGGTCAGTGATCTGGATAAACAACCTTTCCTGATGTATTCCCACGCCGCGTATCCGCCGTTCAATGAACTGCTGACCGGCATGCTGCGCTCGGCTCGGGTCGCGCCGGATTATGTGCAGTGGCTGGGGTCATCGTTGACGATTCTGGCTCTGGTCAACGCCGGCATGGGCCTGGCACTGGTGCCGCGTTGCGCTACCAGTGTGGTGTTCAAGAATGTGGTATTTCGCGATATCGATCTGGGCGAAGGGGTGCAGAGCGAATTGCATCTGATCTGGCGGGAGAACAACGACAACCCGGCGTTTGCGATGTTGCTGGAAGCGATTCGCCGGGCGGTGGCTGAGGGTTGGGGCTAAGGAAATACTAGCTCTTCAGCGGTGGTGGAGCACTGGGTGCCTTGGGCTGCGCATTTGCCACTGGCTTGCCATCTTTCGTGTAGCGGCGCGCCACCCATTCTGGCATTGGTTGCGGTGCTCTGGCTGTCATAACGAAACCTCCGATTTCGGGCCGAATTCGACCCACTTGACCTTGCCGGAATCTATCAGCAAAAACTCAGCGCCAAAAGGCACTTCTGCCCCTTCGGCATCCAGCCAACAGGGATTCTGCATCACGAACTGGCCACTGCTGGATTCCGGCGGCCACTCCACGGGCCAGCCAAAAACGCGCCTTTCGTCGTTCAAATGCAGCGTGACCAAACGATGATGCTGGGCAAAAACGCTGAACCATTCGCTGGGATAGGAAGTTTGTTTCGTGACATTTCGACTGCGTAACCAGCCATGCAATTTGTCATTCGTAGCCAGATAGCAGGACAGCAACCCGAGCGTCACCGACACAACGAATGCCCATATCGTTTCCGCTTTGGCATCCCATCGGCCCAGAGAAAATCCTTTCGACCCCACCCACAAACTCAGAGCTCCGATTCCCCAAACCGCTCCCTGAATCACAAACGTAAAAATCAGCGCCTGCACAATCTGCCCGAACGTATCAGGCCGCTTGAACGCCGTCAGCGAGTAAAAAATCCACGCCGACAAAAAGCCGGGAATCAGGTACTGCAACAGCGGAATAACTTCTTTGACCAGATCATCCATGATCCGAGACTCCTTGAAAGGTCGTACCGGCCTGACTATCCACCAGCCCTCAAAAGCCTAGTGCACACAACTGCAAACCCTCGTGCGCAACTGTCACCGTTCATTTCGCGAATCAGATCCCACCTCATCAGTCTCCAGGCAAGCAAAAAAAAACAGAAACCGACGATACGGCTTCTGCTTTTTTTGTCTCTGCAGGCATCGTTACAGGCAATCACGTACCGATTGGCGCAACGAACCGGACTTCGCCCACGGCGGCCCCTGATACAACGAAACCCGGCTGCCATTCTTGTACTTGACGATGTCGAGAATCTCATCGGCCGTGATGATGCTTGGCGCGGTGATGCGATAGCCGTTGGAAATCGATGTCTGCGAGGTTTTGGCGACATCCTTCTGCCACAACGGTAATACACACGCGGCATAGTCCTTGGGTGCCTTGTCACTGGTCTTGTTGACATTCGGCTCACCCGGCACCAACGACGCCGGCAACGAGCAACCCGCCAACAGGGCCAACGCCAACGTCCCGATCCATATCCGCATAGTGTTTTCCTGATCTGAAAAAAGTGAATGTAGCGCGTAACCCGGCGCACATCCATCGTGGCACCGCGCCCTCAGCATAATCTGCACAACTTTTCACAACCGCTCGGCGTGCTGACGAACGCGCTTTGCCCATCGACGAAAAATGCGACTACTCTTTTCTACCGAGAATGTTCTGGAGGTGATCATGCGGCTCAATGAATACGAACACGAACTTCAACGCGACCTGCAAAGCGTTGCATCGGACCTGCGATGGTCGGCGGTCGACCTGAAACGTATCGCGGAACAACTGCGCAAATCCGGCAACGAGGCGGATGCGCAAACTGTGCTGAGATCCTGCGAGGTGCTGCAAAGCGATGAAGAACGGCTGCAACTCTATGCCAGGGAAGTGAAGGCCCGCGCCATCAGCCGTACCAAGGTCCACTGACCGCCCCGCCCTTTCCCCCATATAAAAGCCCCGACACATGCCGGGGCTCTTTCGTTACAACACGTCAGTGATTTTTGTGACTTTGCGCGCGCGTCGAGCGTTTTTTGTAGCCGGGCAAGGCAGCAGCGTAGGCCAGCGCCTCCTCCCTGCTGCCAAACGACGCCAGCCGATCACCCTGGGTGCAAACCCGCCATGGGCCATTGTTCACGCTAAGCACGTCATAGCCGTTCATGTGCATCTTGTTCAACATCGGCATGCTCATGGACACCTCCATTTTTGCTAACGGTCAGATCCAGCTCACGCGTTTACCTTACACCCGCATTCGCACGAATGGCCGACCGGGTGTCGCCAGCCCCGGCAGTCAAGGATCTGGCACTTTTCCCCGGAGCGATCGCTCCAATACCTCATGAAACCTTTACCTCAAGGCCCGGCTCAAATATTGCAGTTTTATTTCTGTCTTATGACAAACGTTAAAACAGGTAACAGATGAAAGTACGTGCAACCGTTATATGCGAACAGGATCGCCACATTCTCCTGGTGCGCAAACACCGCTGCCGCTGGACATTGCCCGGCGGTAAGGTCGAGCCAGGGGAAACCCGGGCGGAGGCTGCCGTGCGCGAATTGCAGGAAGAAACCGGCCTGGATGCCGACGAGGTGTTGTATCTGATGGAACTGCAGAGCGGCAGCACGCGGCATCATGTCTACGAGGCGTCCGTGCAGGACTTTGAGCAGGTGCGCCCGCAAAACGAGATCATCGATTGCATCTGGCATCCGCTGGATGCGGTGCGCAATCTGAACACCAGCGAAGCGACGCTGCGCATTGTTCAAGCGTTTCAACGACGTTTATGAGGGCTTAGCCAGCGAACGCGCGACGACCGGCGCTCATTTCGGTGCGTAATTCACCGATGAAGTTGGAAATGTCACGGACAGTGACGAGATGCTCGGGCGAAACGCCATTGAGCAATAAATCCACCCGTCCGCTTTCCGGGTCATAAACCTTGATCTGCAGGAGCCCATGCGCTGATGGGGTGCAGTCACATTTACGTGCCGGAAAGCCAGACTCGACAATGCGGCAAATATCGGCAATGACAAGCATGGGTGGACGCCTCGCAGGCGATGGTTCGCTGAATCCGTAGAGCATAGATGAGCAATTTGTGTCTTGCTCGACACAAAAATGCCAAGCGCGTCACAACTTTCTCAGTGCGCGTCATGATCCCAGATCCAGTTCCACATCCCCGGCAAACTCACCGCTTCCGAGCTTTTTTCCACCGTGCGCGCCAGCGCCGCTTTCTCCAGCGCGACGTGATCGTCATAAAAAGGCTTGTCCGCCAGCCTCACGCCCGTGGCGGCGGCGCTATCCAGCAAAATCTGCAGGTATTCGCGCGTGTGCCGCGCGGTATAGCGGTTGAGATCATGGAACGTCACCACCACCGGAATGACCCCGTCCACGGTTGGCAATTCGCCAAGGGCAATACGTTCACGAACCTCCGATAACTGTCGCAGCATGTTTGCCCGGCGCCGCGGGCTGGCATTGAAGCCCCAGATCTTGCCGTCGTTGGCGCTCAAGTCCGTAAGCAACACATGCAAACCGTGCTGCTGATAGGCGGCAAAGGTGCGTTTGTCGTAGTTCCAGAACGGCGGACGCAACAGTGTCGGCGGCGCCCCGGTGATGGCGGCGATATCGGCTGTGCCGTTGCGCAGCGACTCTTCGAGTTCTAGCGGGTCGAGCAAACGATGATTGGTGTGCCAGTGGGTCGCGGTGTGGAACGCGAGAATGTGCCCCTCATCATGTTCACGACGCATGATGCTGCGACCAATGTCACTGTTGCCCGCTCGTGGCGCACGCGTCTGCACGAAGAACACCGCTTTGATGTCTGGCTGCAGCGGATTGTCCTTGAGACTGTCGAGCACTGTGGCCGACGGATTCCACAAACTCGAAGCGCTGGGGCCATCGTCGAACGTCAACAGAAAACGCACCGGGGGCTGGGTCTTCAGGCGCGTTTCGGTTTGCGCGGTCATTTCTATCGGCGCGGCGATGCAACCGGCCAACCCAAGCGCAATCAGCGCAGCACAAAGAAGCTTGAATCCGGATGTCATGTTTTGCCTTGAGCACGGCGACGGCCGTCATGTTGTCGATTGGCAAAACTCCCTCGCCCTTATCCATCCCTGCGCTCCGATACACGAGCGGAGGTTGGATAAGGTACACAGGGTTTGGTTCCGGCGCTCGCTCAGTGCGTCAATGCCTTTTGAAAAGACGTGTCGATAATGGCGGCGGTGGCCAACGGCGCCGGCAGCGCTTTCACTTTGAACAGGAAGTCAGCAGTGCTTTGCAGGTCCGTCGCAGCCTGCTGATCCACCGGCCCGACCGTCATGTGCGCCTGACGCAACCAGTGCCGTGACACCTGCTGATCGAGATTGGCTTTCTTTGCCCACAGATCGGCGTACTCATCGGTGTGGCTGTCGACCCAGGCTCGCGCCTGTTTCAAACGGCCGAGGAAATCCGCGATGGCGGCACGCTTGCTGTCGATGGACGGCGTCGACGCGGCGATAGCGCTGAGCCCCGGCATCAGGTTTTTTGCGGTCAGGATTGGCCGCGCGCCGGAGAACACGATCTGCTGGGAAATGTACGGTTCCCACACCGGAAAGGCGTCAATACTGCCCTGTGGCAACGCGGCGGCGGCATCGATCGGCATCAGCTTGACGAAGTCGACATAGTTTTCCGGCAGACCGCTCTGCTCGAGGGCGCGCAAGGTCAACTGCTGACTCCACGCACCGGGCCAGTAAGCGACTTTCTTGCCTTTCAGGTCGGCGATGGTTTTCACCGGAGAATCCTTCGGCACCAGCAACGCGATGGTGTCGGGATTCTGCCGCGAGACGCCGATCAACTTCACTGGCGCCTGCTTGGCGGCCAGAAACAGAAAGCCGGAATCACCGAGAAAACCCAGATCCAGCGAGCCGGTCTGCAAGGCTTCCGCCAAGGGTGCTGCGGCTTGGAAGTGTTTCCAGTCGACAGTGTAAGGCGCGTCTTTCAATACGCCGGACGCCTCTACTGAAGCGCGAATGTTGTAGTAGTTCTGATCGCCGACATGCAGGACCAATGGGTCGGCTGCGTAGGAAAGCGGCGAGGTGAACAGTGCTGTGAATAACGCACTGCGTAGGAAACGAGAAAGCATCATGGCCTGTCCTGCAAAGGGAAATTGCATAGACCATAACGCTGTTATTTCTCGGTGTTGAAATTCGATTAACGCATAAGCTCATCACGCTTGATGCCTGCTGTTCGCGTGGCAACAGTGGCGAACCACACTGTTGCCCATGCAACAGCGAAAATCCTGCTTCCGGCCTTCAGCCCCTTATAAATCGGTACCTCCAAGCACATGGCACAGAGCCTGCAATATTCCTTTCATGCAGGAAGCATTCGACAAAAATATCTTTTTGGACATAAGAAACCTGTGCCTTTGCCGGAGCGCCCCATGACATCGTTCTTCTCTCATTTCAAACCACTGCTGGCCGCCAGCGCCATGGTGCTGAGCCTGCAACCATTCGCCCATGCAACTGAGACCGCGCCGGCGGAAGTGCATCTCGACTACGCCTATTACTCGCCGGTCAGTCTGGTGCTCAAGCACTTCGGCTTCCTCGAAAAGGCCTTGCCGCAAACCAAAGTCAGCTGGGTATTGAGCCAAGGCAGCAACCGCTCGCTGGAATACCTCAACAGTGGCGGCGTGGATTTCGCTTCCAGTGCTAGCCTGGCCGCTGTTCTGAGTCGGGCCAATGGCAGCCCGATCAAATCCGTCTACGTCTATAGCCGCGCCGAATGGACAGCGCTGGTGGTACGCAAGGATTCGCCGTACCAGACTGTCGCTGACCTGAAGGGCAAAAAGATTGCCGCCACCAAAGGCACCGACCCGTATCTGTTCACCCTGCGCAGTCTGCAGCAGGCCGGGCTGAAAAAAGATGATGTCGAACTGGTCCATCTGCAACACCCGGATGGTCGTACCGCGCTGGAAAAAGGCGATGTCGACGCCTGGGCCGGACTCGATCCGCACATGGCCGCCAGTCAGGTGCAGGCCGGTTCGCGCCTGCTCTATCGCAACCCGGCGTTCAACAGTTACGGCGTGGTCAGCGTCACCGAGCAGTACGCCAAGGAACACCCGCAGACCATCGACACCGTCATCAAGGCTTACGAACAGGCCCGCGACTGGGCATTGAAAAACCCCGACGAATTCGCCGCCCTGTTGGCCAAGGAGTCCGGTTTGCCACTGGACGTGGCCAGGTTGCAGCTGTCGCGCACCGACCTGAGCAGTCCGCAACTGACCAATCAGGACATCAATGCATCCAAGGCTGCGGCACCAATTCTGGTCTCCGAGGAACTGGTGCGCCGTGGGGTGAACGTCGATCAAGTCATCGATCAATTGCTCGACAGCGGTGTGCAGCAAGCCGTCGCCCACCAGTAATCGATCAATCTCACAATAAATCCGCGCCCGGCGCGGATTTGTCGTGAGCGGAGCCAAAACCATGACCACCCACAGCAAAGACTTGCCCGCGCCACTTGCCGTACCGCGCCAGCGTCCTGCGAGTTTGAATCCGACGTGGCAGCGCCGCTGCAAAGGCCTGGCCCTGCCCCTGCTGATCATCGTCGCGCTGGAAATTATCGTACGCATCGGTTGGTTGCCGTCCTACCAGATGCCGGCGCCGAGCGAGATCGCCCTGACCCTCACCGACCTCGCCGAAGGCGCATTGTGGAAGCATATTGGCGCCAGTCTGATTCGCGTGTTGCTGGGTTTTGCCATTGGCGCCAGTCTAGCGCTCGTGTTTGCTGCCTGGGTCGGTTTGAGCCGCGAAGCCGAGGCCTATCTGGAGCCAACGTTTGCCGCCGTGCGTTCCATTCCGAGCCTGGCCTGGGTGCCGCTGCTGTTGTTGTGGCTGGGCATCGACGAGACGTCGAAAATTGTCTTGATCGCTATCGGCGCGTTCTTTCCGGTGTACGTCAACGTCGTTGCAGCCATTCGCAACATTGATCGCAAACTGGTGGAAGTCGGGCGCATCTATGGCTTCAGCCGCTTGCAACTGGTACGACGGATCTTGCTGCCGGCCGCCCTGCCCGGCCTGTTTACCGGGTTGCGCAGCGGCATGAGCCTGGCGTGGATGTTTCTCGTCGCGGCGGAATTGATCGCGGCGACCAAGGGCCTGGGTTATCTGCTCAGTGACGGCCGGGAAACCTCGCGACCAGACATCGTGCTGGCTGCAATCATCGTGCTCGCCTTGCTCGGCAAACTCAGTGACGGCTTGCTGGCCATGCTCGAACGTCGCTGGTTGAAATGGCGTGACACCTTCACCGGTCAGGATGCCAGCGACTAAGCTGAAATCTCCAACCGGAGATCGGCCCATGTGCGGAAGACTTTCGCAGTACCGTGGCATTCACGACTTTGTCGCGGTGCTGAGCATTCCCGACGCGTTGATCAATCACGTCGGCGATGCGCCGCTTGATCGCTACAACGCGGCGCCGACCACCGCGCTGGCCGTTCTTCATCAACAGGGACAGCAACTGCATGCCGACAATCTGCGCTGGGGCTGGCGGCCGCACTGGGCCAAGGATCGCCCCGCACCGATCAATGCCCGGGTGGAGAAAGTCGCCCACGGCCCGTTCTTCCGGGCGATCTGGCGCCATCGTTTGATTGTGCCCGTGGATAACTGGTTTGAATGGGTCGATAGCGCAGACAAAACCCGACAACCGTGGCTGATCCGTCGCGCGGACCGCGGAACGGTTTTCTGCGCCGCTATCGGACAATTTCCGACAACTGAAACAGCTGTCCGGGATGACGACGGTTTCGTGATCATCACCGCCAATGCCGTCGGCGGCATGCTCGATATCCATGATCGCCGTCCGGTGGTGTTGCCCGCTGGATTGGTGGATGAATGGCTGGATCCGGCGACGCCGGTTGAGCGCGCAGAGCAAATGTTGCTGTTCGAAGGCGAAGGTAGCGAAACTTTCGAGTGGTACAAAGTCGGCAAAGCTGTCGGTAACGTGCGCAATCAGGGGGCCAGTTTGATTATTGAGCAGACTTAAGCATTTATCGCCGTCATGCGTTTAGCAAATGTCGGAGTTGCCGAAGACTGCGATCTTTTGACGCAGCGTTATAAGAATAAATCTATTGCAACCTTCAACAACTCATAAAAGCGAATCACTGCAGTTACAAACTCTGTTTCATTTTTGAGACGCTGCAAATAAAACACACGTTCGAATGAACTAACCGCCTGTCTGACATTTCAACCGTCATACATACATTTAGATGCACTACGGCTAGCATGCGCGCCGCATTTCCATTTGGTATACCAGTTGACCAAAGAGTCAACAAACCAGGAACCCCCTAACGTCTACAAGCCTTGCAGAGAAATAAGTTGCGCGACGATTTTGCAATCAAACAGGTCAGCGGCCTGGAGTGTATTTATCTGTCCATGACAGAGCGCTTTGAACTCGACTGTTTTATCGGCCACTACATCAAGACCCGAAACCTGCGTGGCGTACCCGATATCGAGCGCGTTCTGCGCACCACGCTTGAAGGGTATCCCGGCCATGCGCCGGTGATGGTCAACGAGCTTAATGCGTGGATTGATCGAACCTTGGGATATCGGGCCACACACCCCGATTTCACGCAGTTGGACGATCTTTGAAACCGTAAAAAAGCCCTGCGTTTGCGGGGCTTTTTCGTAGAAATCACTCAAAACTTGCGGTCAGGGTCTGAAAGCTCTCTGCTGTCATCGTGCTTCCAGGTTTGTTCCTTGTGCTTCTCCCGCTCTATTTCCTCTTCTGTTGGCTCATCCGTCTCTTGCTCATCCGTCTCCGAAAGCTTCTGCTCAGTCGCCATGTGCACCTCCCGTTATCAGTAACCCTTCATCCTTAAAGCGTAGAACAGACAACTTACAGCCACCAGCGCAGCAAAAAGAAGAACGCCATGCTCAACAACATGCTGAGCAAAGTACTGCGCGTGTAGATCACCAGGGCGATCGCCACCAGCGAACTGAGCAGGTACGGATTGTCCCACTGCAGATTCAGCTGTTTGTCGGGCATGAAGACAATCGGCCCACAGATCGCGGTAAGCATCCCCGGTACTGCAAAACCGAGGAACTGCCGCGCATTGCTGCTCAGACGCACCGGCAAGCGCGGCTCGAGAAACACGTAGCGATTGAGAAACACCAGAAGCCCCATGCCAAAAATCACCGCCCAAACCATCATGTGCGCTCCCGATAAAGCTTGTTGCAGATAAATCCGGCAGTCATTCCGGCCAGACCAGACAACACCAATGCCGAGCCCCACTGCCAGTAACTGAACAACACCGAACAAAACAGTGACACCGCCACACACACCACCGTCGGCACGTTACGCACCACCGGTGTGATCAACGCGATAAACGTGGCGGCAATCGAGAAGTCCAGCCCCAGATGCTCAAGCCCAGGAATGCTGCTGCCGAGAACAATGCCGGCGAGGGTGAACAGGTTCCACGCGATGTAGAACGTCAGGCCGACGCCCAGCGCATACCAGCGGTTGAACTGCTGGCGGTCATGCTGACTGGTCAACGCAAACAACTCGTCGGTGAGCAAAAAGCCCAGACCTATGCGCCAACGCCCAGGCAGCGGCGCAATCACTGAACGCATGCTCATGCCATACAGCAAGTGCTGCGACGTCAGCAGCAGCGTGGTCAGCAGAATCGAGAAAATCCCCGCACCACCCTTGAGCATGCCGATCGCCACCAATTGCGCGGCACCGGCAAACACGATGCTCGATAAACCTTGACCTTGCAGCGGCGTGAGGTTGGCCTCGATCGCCATGGAACCGGCCAGCAGCCCCCACGGCGCAGTGGCCAGAGACAACGGCATGATCGCCACAGCGCCGCGAAGGAACGCACTGCGCGGCATAAGTGAATCAGACATAAACGTTCTTCAACCAGGAAACGGTCGAAGACTGTGCCAGCCATTTCGTCTTTTTGGCTTGAACAATCTTGCGCACTTGTAGGAAATGGACCGGATGCGCGCGCAATTCGCTGATTTTCGCACTGACCTCTAATGCCCTGAGCGGCGTAACATAGCGCCATTCACAACCGCGTCAGGGAGACGACATGCTGTACCGAATCGCAGCCGACGGGCTGGTGCTGTTTCATTTGTCATTCATTCTGTTCGTGCTGTTTGGCGGGCTGCTGGTACTCAAATGGCCACGGGTGATGTGGCTGCATTTGCCGGCTGCCGCCTGGGGCGTGGCGGTCGAAGTGTTGCACCTGACCTGCCCGCTGACCTACTGGGAAAACCTCATGCGCCACGCCGCCGGGCAGACTGAATATGCCGGCGGCTTCATCGAGCATTACATCTGGCCGATCATCTACCCGGCCGGGCTCACACCACAGATTCAACTGGCGCTCGGCAGCGTGGTGCTGGCGGTCAACCTGCTGGTGTACGGCCGCTTGATCCGCTCGTGGAAGCTGCGTAGAGCCGCTTCACACTCTTAAACGCCCTCGCGCACGGCTTTGAAGCGTGCATCAAAATCCGCCGCCAGATCCGCCAGAGTGATACCGCCCAGGCGCGCCATCAACAGCGCCTGGGCCTCATCGAAGGTGCGGGTCAACGCGGCATTCACAGCCTGCTCGACCAGGCATTGCGGGTGATCCGTCGACAGACCGATGGAAAATATCGACTGCGTGCCCAGTGCGTGGTGAATCTCCAGCAAAGTGATCTGCGTCAGCGGTTTGGCCAGTGCCCAACCGCCCTGATGGCCCTTTTCCGACGTGACAAAGCCCTGCTCCTTGAGTAGCCCCATGGTGCGCCGCACCACCACCGGGCCTGTTTGCCATGCCACGTACACGCATGGCGAGTCCGCTGGCCGAGCAATTGGGATGCGCATTCGAAGATGGCCCGATGGGGCCGTTCATTCAGACCGATGCCACACAACAGACCAGCGTGCCCGCTGTGTTTGCCTGCGGCGATGCGGCGCTGGCGGCCGGTTCAGTGGCGCTGGCGGTGGGTGATGGGGCGCGTGCCGGCGCCGGCACTCACCGCTCACTGATCTTCGGTTGATTGGCGGCAGCAGATGCCTAGCGTGGCGTCTGCTTCAAGGCTTCGAGCCAGGCCGGATCCAGGCGCGTTTGCTCGGTATCAAGCCCCAGCGCCAGCATCCGTTCCTTGTGCGCCTCAACTTCCCGCCACAGCTGCCCATGATCGCTGGAGTTACCGTCCAGTTCGTGCATTTGCGTCAACCCCAAGTGGTAGAAACGCAGAACCTTCATCGCCACCGGATCGTTCTGCTCCACCGCCGCCGTCACCTGATGCATCACATTGGTGATGCTCATCAGGTTGCGCTTGAGTCGCCAGCTGTACACCGCCGGCGCCATCCAGCTCTGATTCCAGAAGCGCCCGCGCAGCAGCGCAGCCGTCAGCAGAAACGCGACAAACACCCCACCGACATTGAAGCGCAGGTTATCGCCGCCAGGCTCGCCGAACAGCGCCACCGCCACGCTCGAGAACAACATCGCCAGCACTAGAAACAGCACGGCGATGATGATCGTGCTGCGTCGCGTCTGCTGGCGAAAGGTGGCGGCATCCATTGGCTGAATCTCGAACATCACAAATGACTTCCTTGAGCGACAAAAGGGGTAACTGAAAAAACCGGCCGGCGCATTATCGCCTCTACGACGGATTTAGCTATGCTGGGGCTCCTCTTCATCTTTTCAGCGTCCAAAGGGGACATGGCGGTATAGCGCAGATCGTGCCATCTTCATTCATGGATACACACTATTCGGATGCCATTGCTCAGCTTCGTGATGACATCGTTTTAAGGATCATTGCATGACCCAACGACACGTAATCAACGCCTCGGTCAGCCCGAAAGGCAGCCTGGAAACCCTTTCTCAACGTGAAGTTCAGCAACTGAGCGAAGCCGGATCCGGCAGCACCTATACCCTCTTCCGCCAGTGCGCCCTGGCCATCCTCAACACCGGCGCCCATGTCGATAACGCCAAGACCATCCTTGAAGCCTACAAGGACTTCGAAATCCGCATTCACCAACAGGATCGCGGTGTGCGCCTGGAGCTGCTGAACGCTCCGGCCGACGCGTTCGTCGACGGCGAAATGATCGCCAGCACCCGCGAAATGCTCTTCAGCGCCCTGCGCGATATCGTCTACACCGAAAACGAACTCGACAGCCAACGCATCGACCTCAGCACCTCGCAAGGCATCAGCGACTACGTATTCCACCTGCTGCGCAACGCGCGCACTTTGCGTCCCGGCGTCGAGCCGAAAATCGTCGTGTGCTGGGGCGGTCACTCGATCAACACCGAAGAATACAAATACACCAAGAAAGTCGGCCACGAACTGGGCCTGCGCAGCCTCGACATCTGCACCGGTTGCGGCCCGGGTGTGATGAAAGGCCCGATGAAAGGCGCGACCATCGCTCACGCCAAACAGCGTATTCATGGCGGGCGTTATCTGGGTTTGACCGAGCCGGGCATCATCGCTGCCGAAGCGCCGAACCCGATCGTCAACGAGCTGGTGATTCTGCCGGACATCGAAAAACGTCTGGAAGCCTTCGTGCGTGTCGGCCACGGCATCATCATCTTCCCGGGCGGTGCCGGTACGGCGGAAGAGTTCCTCTACCTGCTGGGCATACTGATGCACCCTGAAAATAAAGGGCTGCCGTTCCCGGTGGTCCTCACCGGACCGAAACATGCGGCGCCGTATCTGGAACAGCTCGACGCCTTCGTCACCGCCACCCTGGGTGAAGCAGCCAAGCAACACTACGAAATCATCATCGACGACCCGGCCGAAGTGGCACGGCAGATGACCCAAGGCCTGAAAGCAGTGAAGCAGTTCCGCCGCGAGCGCAACGATGCGTTCCATTTCAACTGGCTGCTGAAAATCGACGAAGGCTTCCAGCGCCCGTTCGATCCGACCCACGAAAACATGGCCAACCTGAAACTGCACCGCGACCAGCCACCGCACGAACTCGCAGCCAACCTGCGGCGGGCGTTTTCCGGGATAGTCGCTGGCAACGTCAAGGACAAGGGCATTCGCCTGATCGAAGAGCACG
Organism: Pseudomonas fluorescens; assembly: GCF_902497745.1. Taxonomy (GTDB): domain Bacteria; phylum Pseudomonadota; class Gammaproteobacteria; order Pseudomonadales; family Pseudomonadaceae; genus Aquipseudomonas; species Aquipseudomonas fluorescens_BM. Next base: position 57,161 of record NZ_CABVHJ010000024.1, on the reverse strand, counting down.
GGCCGTACCAGATCCGCGGCGACGCCGCGATCATGCAACCGCTCGATGCCCTGCTCAAAGCCTTCGTCGCCCAGCACCGGATGAAACTGCCGGGTGGCGCGGCGTATGTGCCGTGTTATCGGGTGGTGGCGTAACCTACAAGCATGAAGATCCGAAGATGATGCTTCGGGTCTTCGTGGCGGTTCGACCTGTTCAATTTGGCCTGAAACGTATTTCCCGATAGCGCGGTACCGACAGATGCCAGCCGACGTTGCCAAGCCATTGCACTCTGAATGCCTCGGCGCAGCGCAATGCTTGCTCGCGCACGTCGGTTTCACACCCAATTTGATCAAGCTCGTCGGGTAGTCGCGCCTGCAGTTCGAGAAACTGTCGCATCCACACCTCAATTCTCTGATTCACTTCAGTCGCTGCCTGATCCGGACTCAGTCCATGATGATGTCGAAGGTGAGTCAGGAGGTTGTAAACGTCCTCATCTGGATTAGCCAAGATGCAGAACGACAGCACATCGTTGACCGCTTTCATTAAATTCAGTGATAGCCTGCGCAATTCCTGCCATAGCGAACAGTAATAAACCGTTGCGGGAAGATTTATCTGATGGGCAAAGTACGTAAACTCAAAGCACACCTGAAAACCTCCGGCATTGCGCCACACACTTTCATAATCGGCCAGTCCAGGCTGGGTTCCGCCGAGGCGATGCGTCGAAGCACTGACGCAGCAAAACAGATAGCTGCTGTATTGATCCAGTGTTCTTCGTACCCACTGCTCAGGCATTGACGCCCCTGCGCGACGTATAATGTCTCTCAATCCCCCGGGCAGTCCTGCGCACTGACCTGCGCCACGCTCGCTCGCAACTTCGTGCACTTGTCGCAACGCCCTCTCCAAAGCATCAGGAGAGCAACTCAGATCCTCATCGGCCAAATCATCCTGACAACTGAACCACCCGGTCAGATCAGAGAGTACATTCAGCGTTTGCGCGTTCGCATGGGGCCACATGAAGGCAGCGTATTTGCCTGGTAGATAAATATCCAACTGGTGTATCGCCCGTTCGGAATCTGTCAGCCCCAGACTTTCAAGCCAGGCACGCGTCTGTTGTTCGGCCTCGTCGGCCATAGGACTTGGTGCGACATCAATCAATTGCAAGGCCGGTGGCAGTGAGTAACTCATGCGGCAACTCCATGATTATCGAGTGAAATATCACGCAGCGTGCTGAAGAAGACCGGAATAAACATAACGTCATATTAGAGAAACAACATTGTTCCAGGCGCAGCGAGCTCAGACAGTCCCACTAACCCTAGCTCAGCAAAACAAGGTTTCAACTCTCCGTTTTACCGTCCATCGACTATCACGGCCAACCTGATATAGAACGCAATCGCGAAAACTTTATAATTAATAAGTCCTAAAAAAACCAAACACCCAACACTCTTTACGCTACTTTCTAGAGACGCTGACTGTGACACCCTGGCAACCAGGTATTCAAACGCCGCTCTGATTGACACCGGGAGTAAACTGCCATGTTCCCTTCAAACCCTCAGCAATATGCGGCTGCCAAAAAAAGCTGGGTTGTTGCGTTCGAGTATCAGGAGCAGCATGCGGGCATGAAGGTCAGAACAGACCTGACACGGGCCTTGGCGAATGTATATCGACTCTCTTCCGATAAAACCCGAATAATTTGTGACTGTGTCGAACGTTTCAACACGGCCTCGCTGATACACGATGACATTATCGATCAAGACCGGATTCGTCGTGGAGCCGACTCCGTGTGGGTCAGATACGGAGTGGCCGCAGCACTGATTTCAGGAATGTATGGTTACATTCAAGGGTTGAAATCGCTCAGTGAATCAGGACGCATGACATTGGTTCAAGCAGGCCTCGATAGCCTGGAGGAATTGCACATCGGCCAGTACCTCGACACCTTGCTCAGCGAGGGAGCGGACTTACCCACCATGGAGCAATACCGCTATGTTGCTCAACTGAATACCGGGTGTTTTTTCATATTCATTCTTAGAGCCTGCCAACAACTCAAGCCCCTACCCCAGCAATGTTACCGATCGCTGAAATCAATGCTGCTTGAACTTGCCGTCTACTATCGCTTTGTTAACGATTACTGCGACATCAATCACATTCCGCATTATGCAAAAAAAGGGTTTGCGCCCGATCTTGAAGCAGGCCCCAAATCGTTCCTGATGATTATTGCAAACCAGCCATTACCCAAGAGCAATAGAAGCGAAATACAGAAACGGCAGATAATAATTAATTGGGGAAACGCTGATGTATTCTGCAAAGCCTTGAAGATTATGGAAGACAGCTATGCAATCCTGCCAGGCTTTCTCCAACGTGCACAGCAACAGTGCAATGAACTGGACTTCAGCCAACTTCATAAATTTCTCGATACCGTGCACTTCCAACAAAAACCGGCGGATGATTTCTATGCATCCCTTCAATTGAATACCTGAGAAATCGCCTCTTCGAAAATTCATGTCGCGGTGTACTACAAGCAGAACTGCCTCAACCAAGGCCTGACAAGCGCAATGCCAAAGCCTTGGCCTGCAATGCCACATCCGTCACCGCCGTACTCTCCCACCACATCCCGCGCAATGGCGGCCCCATAGCAAAAAACTGCTCAGCCGCACATCCCTCGGCATCCAGCACCGCGCCATCCACCGCCGCCGCAATCCCCAACGCCAACGGCCCCGGCTGCACCAGACCACGCGCCAGCACCTGCTGCGGCAACGGTCGCGCCACGCGGCTCCAGTCGTATTCGATGCCACTGGAGTTGATCAGCGCGGCGCCCTGCACCACGCAGGTTTCAGGCTCACCGCGACGTCGAATGCGAATACTCACACCACCTTCCACATTCGGCTCCAGTCCCTTGAACGACGCCGCCTGAATCCGCAATCGCCCTTCTTTGTGCAATCGCTCAACCAGCTTCGCGCTCAATGGCGGTGAACGGTGATGATGGCTTTCCCACCACGGCCGCACATGCCGTACGAATTGTCGACGTTGCATATCAGTCGCCTGACTCCATAACCGGGCGATGTGCACGCGAACAGTGTCCAGAGGCGCCTGCCAATCGATGCCTTGGGCGATGGCGGCCTGGCATTGCCGACGCAGTTCTCGTAATAACTGGCGCGGCGAGCGCAGGGTGTGATCGTTGCCAAGAAAATCCACCCAAGCCGGCGGTTGTCGACGTACATGGGGCAACAAACCATGGCGGGAAAACACTTCAATCGGCCCGCGATGCCCGGCTTGCTCCAGCGATACCACGGCATCGACCATGGTCAGGCCGGAGCCTATGATCAGCACGGTCGATTGCGGATCGAGCTGGCGCATGGCAGCGACATCCCAAGGATCGAGCGCGGCGGCGTTGAGACCGCTGGAGGTTTTCTGCGGGGTTCGTGCGGCAGGGAACATGCCAGTCGCCAAGACCGCGTAGCCACCGCGCAGCGCCTGACCATTGCTCAGTGTTAGCTGCACCGAGTCGGTATCGACTTGCAGATCGACGGCCTCCGCGCGGATGTGCTCAGCGCTCGAGCCATTTTGCGCACCGACACTGCGCGCTTCATCCAGGCGCTGCTGAACATAGACGCCAAACAATCCACGCGGCGGAAACAGTTCACTGATCGGCACATTCTGCTCGGCAGACTCCGGCCAGCCGCCACGGGCAATGTGCTCGGTCAGCCATTGCGTCAGGTCATCCGGATTATCCGGATCGACGCTCATGCGTGCGGCGTTGCCATTGAGTGTGTGACCCAGTTCGACCGCGCTGTACGCCTCGCCCCGTCCCAGTTCCGCACGCGGTTCAACGATCAGAAGCTTGCGCCGACCCGGCAGACGCAACAACTGCACCGCCAGCATCGTGCCGCTGAGGCCACCGCCGATAATCAGGATGTCTGCGCTCTGACTCATTCAAATCACCACGTTACGAACAAACCGCGCCGGCACATCGCCATCGTTGCGATAGGAGTGCGGCTGGTTACTGGCAAACATGAAAAACTCCCCAGTGCCGATCTTTTGCGGCTGATCGCCGAGCATCAGCGTCAGGCAACCCTCAAACACAAAAATCTGCTCGCTCCAGCCCTCGGCATCCGCTTGCGACGGGTAGACCTCGCCCGGTTGCAGGCACCATTCCCATTGCTCGACTTCGCGGGTCGCCGTGGCTTTGGAGAGCAGCACCGCTTTGCTGCCCGGGATCGTGCCCGCCCAGGCCACCTCGTTGATGCGGCTTGGATCACGAGCGTCCGGTGCCTGGATCAGATCGCTGAACGCCACATCAAGTGCCTCGGCGACGCGATCAAGGGTGGTCAGGCTGACATTCTTTTCGCCCGCCTCGATCGCCACCAGCATGCGCCGGCTGACACCGGATTTTTCCGCCAGCGCGGTCTGGCTCATGTCGGCGGCATGCCGTAGACGCCGCACATTCAGGCTGACGTGCTGCAGGACGGACGCCCGTTGCGTTGAATCTTTGTGCACTATATTGCTCACTCAGTGAGGTTGGGCAGTATACTGCGCAACGTTGGACGCATTGTGCGGCCTCCTTTTTATAGTGCGCAAGGTCATGACGTCGCAGAACAGCTCCCCCACTCCCCTCCGTTTCTCTCGTTTCAGCAAAGCCGAGTGCGTGCTGGTGCTGATCACCATGATCTGGGGCGGTACTTTCCTGCTGGTTCAGCATGCGATGACCGTCAGCGGCCCGATGTTTTTTGTCGGCCTGCGCTTCGCCGCTGCAGCGGCTATCGTCGCGCTGTTCTCATGGCGCCATCTGCGCGAACTGACCCTTTTCGAACTCAAGGCTGGCGCCTTCATCGGCGTGGCGATCATGCTCGGTTATGGCTTGCAGACGGTCGGTTTGCAAACGATCCCGAGCAGTCAGTCGGCGTTCATCACCGCGTTGTATGTGCCGTTCGTGCCTTTGCTGCAATGGCTGGTGCTGGGGCGACGCCCGGGGCTGATGCCCAGCATCGGCATCATGCTGGCGTTCACCGGGTTGATGTTGTTGTCGGGGCCGTCCGGGGCTGCGCTGAATTTCAGTCCCGGTGAAATAGCCACTTTGATCAGTGCCATCGCCATAGCCGCCGAGATCATTCTGATCAGCACCTATGCCGGTCAGGTCGATGTGCGCCGAGTGACCGTTGTGCAACTGGCAACCACCTCCGTGCTGTCGTTCCTGCTGGTGGTGCCGACCGGGGAAATGATTCCGGACTTTTCCTGGACCCTGCTGGTGACTGCGCTGGGATTGGGCGCAGCGAGTGCAGCGATTCAGGTGGCGATGAACTGGGCGCAGAAGAGTGTCTCGCCAACCCGGGCAACATTGATCTATGCGGGTGAGCCGGTGTGGGCGGGAATTGTCGGGCGGATTGCCGGGGAACGGTTGCCGGCGATTGCGCTGGTGGGCGCCGGGTTGATTGTGGCGGCGGTGATTGTCAGTGAGTTGAGGACCAAGGGTAAGGTTGCAGAAGCCGAAGCTGAGCTGGAGCGGGAAACCCAAGGTTAATCTGCAATATCTTTAGTGCCTGGACTGTAGCTATCGCGAGCAGGCTCACTCCTACAATTGAAATGCGTTCCACCTGTAGGAGTGAGCCTGCTCGCGATGAGGCCATTCCAAGCAACATCCATCTACCTGAAACAATGCCAAACAGAAAATTCCAGACTACTTTGTAGGATTCTGAGACATCCTGGCGTTTGGTGATCGGGGAGCTGGCACGTATGATGCTTCACAAACTTCCGCAGATTAGAAGCCTATGTCCCTGATAGTTCTACTGCTTCTGCCATTCATTGGCAGCTGTCTGGCAGCGGTGCTGCCACACAATGCGCGCAATACCGAATCCCTGTTGGCAGGTCTGGTCGCTCTGATCGGCACCGTCCAGGTCGCGATGTTGTACCCGCAAATTGCCCACGGCGGCGTGATCCGCGAAGAATTCATGTGGCTGCCCAGCCTCGGTCTGAACTTCGTCCTGCGCATGGACGGCTTCGCCTGGCTATTCTCGATGCTGGTGCTCGGCATCGGCACGCTCGTTTCTCTTTATGCGCGTTATTACATGTCGCCGGACGATCCGGTGCCGCGCTTTTTCGCGTTTTTTCTGGCGTTCATGGGCGCCATGCTCGGACTGGTGATTTCCGGCAATCTGATTCAGATCGTGTTTTTCTGGGAACTGACCAGCCTCTTCTCGTTCCTGTTGATAGGCTATTGGCACCACCGCGCGGATGCCCGTCGCGGCGCTTATATGGCACTGATGGTCACCGGTGCGGGCGGATTGTGCCTGTTGGCGGGGGTCATGATTCTCGGCCATGTCGTCGGCAGCTATGACCTCGACAAGGTCCTGGCCGCCGGCGACATGATTCGTGCACACGCCCTCTACCCTATTCTTTTACCCCTCATTCTTATTGGCGCACTCAGCAAAAGTGCGCAGTTCCCGTTCCACTTCTGGCTGCCCCATGCGATGGCGGCGCCAACACCGGTCTCCGCTTATCTGCACTCGGCCACCATGGTCAAGGCCGGGGTTTTCCTGCTCGCGCGCCTGTGGCCGTCGTTGTCCGGCAGTGAAGAATGGTTCTACATCGTCAGCGGCGCCGGCGCGTGCACACTGCTGCTCGGCGCGTATTGCGCGATGTTCCAGAACGATCTCAAAGGTCTGCTTGCCTACTCGACCATCAGTCACCTTGGCCTGATCACTTTGCTGCTGGGTCTGAACAGCCCGCTGGCTGCCGTGGCGGCGGTGTTCCACATCCTCAACCACGCGACGTTCAAAGCCTCGCTGTTTATGGCTGCGGGCATCATCGACCACGAAAGTGGCACTCGCGATATCCGCAAACTCAGCGGCCTGATCAAACTGATTCCGTTCACCGCGACGCTGGCCATGGTTGCCAGCGCTTCGATGGCGGGAGTGCCACTGCTCAACGGCTTCCTGTCGAAAGAGATGTTCTTCGCCGAAACCGTGTTCATCAACGCCACAGCGTGGGTCGAAGCGGCGCTGCCGATTGTGGCGACGATTGCCGGTACGTTCAGCGTTGCCTACTCGCTGCGCTTCACCGTCGATGTGTTCTTCGGCCCGCCGGCCACTGACCTGCCGCACACCCCGCACGAACCGCCGCGCTGGATGCGTGCGCCGGTCGAGTTGCTGGTGTTCACTTGCTTGCTGGTGGGGATTTTCCCGGCGCAGATCGTCGGCCCGTTGCTCGCTGCCGCCGCGTTGCCGGTGGTTGGCGGTACGCTGCCGGAATACAGCCTGGCAATCTGGCACGGCCTCAACGCGCCAATGATCATGAGCCTGATCGCCATGTCCGGCGGCATCGTCGTCTACTTGCTGTTGCGCAATCAGCTCAAGCGCGGTCGCTTCAAGTACCCGCCATTGGTGGGTCGCTTCAACGGCAAGCGCCTGTTTGAACGCAGCCTGGTGGTGATGATGCGCCTGGCCCGACGCCTGGAGCGGCGACTCGGCACCAAGCGCCTGCAAATGCAATTGTTCCTGATGGTGTTGACGGCTGTGCTCGCCGGCCTGATCCCGATGCTGCATAGCAGCCTGAGCTGGGGCGACCGGCCGAAGATTCCCGGCTCGATCGTCTTTGTGACCTTGTGGCTGCTGGCGATTGCCTGTGCCCTCGGCGCCGCGTGGCAGGCCAAATATCACCGTCTCGCCGCTTTGACCATGGTCAGCGTCTGCGGCTTGATGACCTGTGTAACTTTCGTCTGGTTCTCCGCGCCCGACCTGGCCCTGACGCAACTGGCGGTCGAAGTGGTCACCACCGTGCTGATCCTGCTCGGTCTGCGCTGGTTGCCACGACGCATCGAAGAAGTCTCGCCACTGCCAAGCAGCCTGCGCAAGGCACGCATTCGTCGCCTGCGCGACTTGCTGCTGTCGATTGCCGTCGGCGGTGGCATGGCGCTGCTGTCCTACGCCATGCTGACGCGGCAGACGCCGAACGACATTTCCTCGTTCTACCTCAGCCGCGCCATGCCCGAGGGCGGTGGCAGCAACGTAGTCAACGTGATGCTGGTGGATTTCCGCGGCTTCGACACCCTCGGTGAAATCACCGTACTGGTCGCCGTGGCACTGACCGTATTCGCCCTGCTGCGGCGTTTCCGCCCACCGAAAGAAAGCCTGCAACTGCCCGCTCAGCAACGCTTGCTGGCGCCGGACGTGGTCACCGATCTGGTCAACCCGCGTTCGGCCAGCGACACCGCGCTCGGTTTCATGATGATCCCGGCAGTGCTGGTGCGTCTGCTGCTGCCGATTGCACTGGTGGTGTCGTTCTACCTGTTCATGCGCGGGCACAACCAACCGGGTGGCGGTTTCGTCGCCGGTCTGGTGATGTCGGTGGCGTTCATCCTGCAATACATGGTCGCCGGCACGCAGTGGGTCGAGGCGCAAATGAGCCTGCGGCCGCTGCGCTGGATGGGCACCGGACTGCTGTTCGCCACCGCCACCGGCCTGGGAGCAATGCTGGTCGGCTATCCGTTCCTCACCACGCACACCTGGCATTTCACTTTGCCAGTGCTGGGTGACATCCATATCGCCAGCGCGCTGTTCTTCGACATTGGCGTGTATGGCGTGGTGGTCGGTTCGACCTTGTTGATCCTCACCGCCCTCGCCCACCAATCGGTGCGGGGACACAAGACCGCATCGTTGCCCAAGTCCGTCGCCAGCAAAGGAGCCGTCTGATGGAAGAAGTCATCGCAATCGCCATCGGCGTGCTCGCCGCGTCCGGCGTCTGGCTGATCCTGCGCCCACGGACGTTCCAGGTGGTCATGGGCCTGTGCCTGCTGTCGTATGGCGTCAACCTGTTCATCTTCAGCATGGGCAGCCTGTTCATCGGCAAAGAGCCGGTGATCAAGGACGGCGTCACCCAGGACTTGCTGCACTACACCGACCCGCTGCCACAGGCACTGGTATTGACCGCTATCGTCATCAGCTTCGCCATGACCGCGCTGTTCCTCGTCGTTCTGCTCGCCTCGCGCGGCCTGACCGGCACTGACCACGTCGACGGCCGGGAGCCTAAAGAATGATGGCGATGACTCACCTGATCGCCGCACCGATTCTGTTGCCGCTGCTGACCGCCGCCATCATGCTGATGCTCGGCGAACGGCACCGACCGCTGAAGGCGAAAATCAACCTGTTCTCCAGCCTCGTCGGCCTGTTCATTTCGGTGATGCTGCTGCAATGGACGCAGACCACTGGCGTGCCCGGTTCCATCGGTGTTTACCTGCCGGGGAACTGGCAGGCGCCGTTCGGCATTGTGCTGGTGGTCGATCGCCTGTCGGCGTTGATGCTGGTGCTGACCGGGATCATCGGCGTCAGCGCCCTGCTGTTTGCCATGGCCCGCTGGGACGGTGCGGGTTCAAGCTTCCACGCGCTGTTCCAGATTCAGTTGATGGGCCTGTACGGCGCCTTCCTGACCGCTGACCTGTTCAACCTCTTCGTGTTCTTCGAAGTGTTGCTGGCGGCTTCTTATGGTTTGTTGTTGCATGGATCGGGTCGGGCACGGGTCTCATCGGGGCTGCATTACATCTCGATCAACCTGCTGGCCTCGTCGCTGTTTCTGATTGGCGCGGCACTTATCTACGGCGTCACGGGCACGTTGAACATGGCCGATCTGGCGCTGAAGATTCCACTGGTGCCGGAAGCCGATCGTGGCTTGCTGCACGCCGGTGCCGGGATTCTTGCCGTCGCGTTCCTGGCCAAGGCTGGCATGTGGCCGCTGAACTTCTGGCTGGTGCCGGCCTATTCATCGGCCAGTGCACCGGTGGCCGCGATGTTCGCAATCATGACCAAGGTCGGCGTCTACACCTTGCTGCGCCTTTGGACCCTGCTTTTCTCTGGGCAAGCCGGTGCCTCGGCGTTCTTTGGCGGTGACTGGCTGATCTACGGCGGTATGGCAACCATGGCTTGCGCGGCATTGGCGATTCTCGCCGCACAACGCCTGGAGCGCATGGCCAGTCTGAGCATCCTGGTCTCGGCGGGGATTCTGCTGTCCGCCGTCGGGTTCGCCCAGCCAAACCTGATCGGCGCGGCGCTGTTCTATCTGGTCAGCTCGACTCTGGCGCTGAGTGCGCTGTTCCTGCTCGCCGAGTTGATCGAACGTTCGCGCTCGGCCAACGAAATTCCGCTGGAAGACGAAAGCGAACTGCTGCCGCGGCCGCAGGAATCCCTGCAACCGCCCAAAGGCATCAACCTCGACGACGAGCAAAAAGCCGTGGTCGGCCAGGTCATCCCGTGGACCATGGCGTTTCTCGGCCTGAGCTTCATTGCTTGCGCCCTGCTGATCATCGGCATGCCGCCGCTGTCCGGCTTCATCGGCAAACTCAGCCTGATCGGCGCGCTGCTCAATCCGCTGGGGCTGGGCACTGGCGAGCCGATCTCCACGGCAGCATGGGCATTGCTGGCGCTGCTGATCCTCACCGGACTGGCGTCGTTGATGGCGTTCTCGCGTCTCGGCATCCAGCGCTTCTGGACGCCGGAAGAGCGCCCTTCGCCGCTGCTGCGCAAACTCGAATGCGCACCGATTTTCCTGTTGCTCGGGCTGAGCATCGTCCTGACCTTCAAGGCTGAGCCGCTGCTGCGCTACACCCAGGCCACCGCGGAGGCGCTGAACCACCCGCAGCAATACGTCATGGCGGTGCTCGGCACCCGTGCCGTACCGAGCCCGGAAGCCAAATCGGCGATGCTGGAGGTGCAGCCATGAAGCGTGTGTTTCCTGCACCGTTGTTGTCGCTGGCACTGTGTGCCTTGTGGCTGACCCTGAACCTGTCAGTCAGCCCGGGCAATCTGCTGCTCGGCGCAATACTGGGCTTTGCTGCACCGTTGATGATGCGCAAATTGCGTCCGAAACGAGCGCGCATTCGCCGACCGGGAACGATCCTGCGCCTGTTCCTGGTCGTGGGCCGTGATGTGGTGATGTCCAACCTGATCGTCGCCTGGGGCGTACTGAATGCCGGTCGTCGCCCTCTGCGCTCGGGCTTTGTCAAAGTCCCGCTGGACCTGCGCGACGCCCACGGCCTGGCGACTCTGGCGATGATTTGCACGGTAGTGCCCGGCACAGTGTGGTCAGAGCTGGCGCTGGACCGCAGCATTCTGCTGCTGCACGTCTGGGGTCTGGATGACGAAGCGCAATTCATCGAGCACTTCAAGAGCACCTACGAGCGGCCGCTGATGGAGATTTTCGAATGAGCCCATTACTGTCGAACGCGATCCTGCTGACGCTGTTCCTGTTTTCGCTGGCGATGGTGCTGACGCTGGTACGCCTGTTCAAAGGGCCATCGGCGCAGGATCGGGTATTGGCGCTGGACTACCTGTACATCGTCGCCATGCTGATGATGCTGACGCTGGGCATTCGCTATTCCAGTGATACTTACTTCGAAGCGGCGCTGCTGATTGCGCTGTTCGGCTTCGTCGGCTCGTTTGCCCTGGCGAAATTCCTGCTGCGTGGCGAGGTGATCGAATGAATGCTGAATTGTCTCTATGGATCGAGATTCCGGTGGCGATCCTGCTGGTGCTCAGCGGTCTGTTCGCGTTGATCGGCGCGATCGGGTTACTGCGCATGAAGGATTACTTCCAGCGCATGCACCCACCGGCACTGGCTTCGACATTGGGGGCGTGGTGCGTGGCATTGGCGTCGATCATCTGCTTTTCAGCGCTGAAGTCGGGGCCAGTCATACATGCCTGGCTGATTCCGATTCTGCTGGCGATCACCGTACCGGTGACGACATTGCTGCTCGCGCGGGCGGCGTTGTTTCGTAAGCGCATGGCCGGGGATGATGTGCCGGCCGAGGTCAGTAGCCGGCGGACTGAAAGCGGTAGTTAGTCCAGAGCTTTCGGTGTCTGGTCTGGCCCCTTCGCGAGCAAGCTCGCTCCCACAGGGTTTTGGGTGAAATCACACATCTGTGAACACCCAAAATCACTTTGGGAGCGAGCTTGCTCGCGAAGGGGCCAGCCAAGTCATCACAAATTTCAGATCAGTTTCAAACCCAAGCCACCGCCAACAACCCCGCCCCCAACACCGCACACAACGGCGAATACACCCAAGTATCAAGTCGCGCAAACCGCGAATCCTTCACTTCCTTGAAGAACCCGACCAGATTCGAATCACCAATCGCCCGGGCAAACATCAACAGCGCAATCGCACTGATCACCCATTGCAGCGCCTTGTGCGTCACCGCCGGCATTCCCCAGCCAACCCGCATACACACCAACGCAGCAATCACCAGCAACGCCGCCGCCACGATCAACGTGAGCCAGCCCGACGGCTTGAATGCCGGTCGCACCGTTGCGACAAATCCGCGCACCGGCACCTGCGGCACCACCACTGCCGCCGCCCACTGCCCACCCAACGCCCAATACACGTGCATCAAGGCGATCACTGCAAACGTTGTCACCAGCCATTGAGCCAACACAAAGGTCATGGTTGAAATCCTTGGAAAGGGATTTGAACAAATCATCCTAGTCGGATTTTTTTCAAGTGCACGACCGATCAGCGGTACGGTAAAGTGCCGCCCCATGAAATTCTCCCGTTCCGATCGCTCACTGCTGGCCTGGATGCTTTATTGCTGCGTCCTGTTCAACGTGTTCGCCTGCAGCATCGGTCACGGACAAATGGTCGGCATGCAGCTGAACGGTATCGGCGGCCAGTTCTGTACCGTCGACCCGGCCACGCAAGCGCCGCTCGCCAGCAACCCCACAGAAGAACAACTGCCGACCCTGTCCAAGGCATTCGGCTGCCCGCTGTGCTCGGTTGGCGGCGGCATGGGCCCAGCGTTCAACTCCAGCCTCACGCTGGCGATCCTGCCGGAACAGCACAGTCCGCCGCTGGCGCCCATCGTCAGCGCCGACCTCCCTGCCCGCTTCACCTGGCCTTCGGCCAACCCTCGCGCCCCACCGCTCGCCTGAATGTCTCTGCCTTTTTGATTTGTCAGCCCACTGCGCCCACGCGCGGCGTTCGCCTGTGCGCTGACTCCTAGACAAGCATTCAGGATTCAATGATGAAACAACTCACTCTACTGGCGAGCCTGTGCGGCTGCCTGTCCGTTAACGTCTGGGCGCAATCCACCGTGGATCTGGCGCCGATCACCATCGACGGCGAGTCCGGCACGGAGCCGGGCCTGAGCCTCGACCAATCCAGCGGCATGGCCTCGCGCCTCGGTTTGAGCGTGCGTGACACGCCCGCCTCGGTGGCCATCGCCAAGCGCAACGACATCGAGCGCCACGGCGCGCAGAACTTCCAGGACGCCGCCAACACCTTGCCCGGGGTCAACGCCAGCGCGCCGCCGGGCTTTGGTGGATTCGTTTCCTATCGCGGTTTCACCAGCAGCCAGATCACCCAGATGTTCAACGGCATCAACGTTTCCGGCGGCCTCGCGCGGCCCGTCGATTCGTGGATCTATGACCGTGTGGAGTTGGTTGGCGGCCCGTCATCGCTGATCAATGGCGCAGGCTCGGTCGGCGGCTCGCTGAACTACGTGACCAAACTGGCTACACGCGATGAACAGGCCGTTGAAGGTCGGGTCAGTTACGGAACCTACGACACCACTGAAACCGCGTTCGGCCTCAACCACGCCTTGATCGAACCGGGCGCCGACGTGCAGCACTACGCGCGACTCGACGTCAGCCACAACACCAGCAACGGCTACATCGACCGCCAGGAGCGTGATGCCTGGAGCGTGGCGTTCTCGCTGCTCAGCGACCTGACGCCCGACCTGTCGCACACCCTCGCCCTCGAATATCAGGACGAACACGAAGACAGTCCGTACTGGGGCACACCCGTGCTCAATCCCAAGGCCGGCGAGTTGAAGATCGATAAACACAACCGCTTCAACAACTACAACGTCGAGGACGGTCGTTACGAGCAGCGAACGATCTGGGTCCGTTCGATCATCGACTACCGGATCAACGACAGCACCACCCTGCGCAATACGCTGTATCACCTCGACAGCCAGCGCGATTACCGCAACCTCGAAACCTACCAGTACAACGCCGACAACACCGCGGTGAATCGCTCCACCGCGTATCAGGTGCGCCATCAGGGCGAGCAGAACGGCAACCAGTTCGAACTGCGCCACGACAACACGCTGTTCGGTCTCGACACGACGTGGTCGGGGGGCTTCGAATACAAGGTCAACCAGACCACCAACTCGCCGCTGAACATCAAAGGTGCGAGCACGGTGGACCCGAACAACTACCGTCCGGGGCACTTCTACGACATTCCCGGCACCAACCCGAAATTGATCAGCGACAAAACCAACGAGGTCACCACCAAAGCACTGTTCGTGGAAAACCGGCTAGCGTTGACCGACAAGCTGTCGCTGCTCACCGGGCTGCGCTATGACGACATTGACCTCGACGTGACCAACCATCGCACTGTAACCGCCGCTAACCCCAAGCACCTCAAGCGCAGTTGGGAGCCAGTCACAGGCCGCGCCGGCCTGACCTACCAGTTCATTTCGTCGGCCAACGTCTACGTGCAATACAGCACCGCCGCCGAGCAACCGAATGGCACGCAGGACTTCGACGTCTCGACCGGCAAGCAGTGGGAGATTGGCAGCAAATTTGATTATCTGAACGGGCGCGGCTCGGCGACGATTGCTGCTTACACCATTGAGCGAAAAGACTTCGCGGTGACCGACCCGCTGGATCCGGCCGGCAGTATTCCGGTCGGTCAACAGACGTCGAAAGGGTTTGAAATCGCCAGTTCGTTGCGTATCACTGACAAGTTGCTAGCCGAAGGCAACTTCGCTTGGGTCGATGCGCAGTACGATGATTTCACCGAAAAGAATGCTGCCGGCGTGGTGGTGTCACGCAAGGGCAATACGCCGACCAACGTGCCAGATCGGGTCGGCAATCTGTGGCTGACGTATGACTTTTCACCGCAGTGGCAAGGTGGGGTTGATGCACGATATGTGGCGTCGGTGTATGCCGATACTGCGAATACCATGACCGTGCCGTCGTACACCTTGTTCGGCAGTTTCCTCAGCTACAAGGTTGATTCGCACACCACTGTGACCGGGCGCGTGCGTAACCTGACCAATGAGGTGTATGCCGAGTTTGCGCATGTTTCGCCGGCGTATTACCTGGGCACGCCGCGTACCTTCGAACTGGCGGTGCAGACGAAGTTTTAAAAGCATCGCGAGCAAGCTCGCTCCCACAGTGTTGTGAACGACACATATCCATTGTGGGAGCGAGCTTGCTCGCGAAGAGGCCAACAGCCTCAACCTTTACTTCAAATCAGCCGAAACCTTCTCCGCCACATCCTTCGGCAACCAGGCCTGCCACACATCCGGCTGGGCCTTCATGAACGCCACTGCCGCATCACGCGGCGCCGTGTGCTTCTCGCTCATCTCGGCCAACGCCTTGTTCAACGGTTCGATCGGAAAATCCACCTTGCTGAAGAACTCGGCAATCTGCGGATACTGCTTCTGGAACGGCGTAGACACACCGATCGATAGCTTCGAGGCCAGTGACCGGGTTGGTTTCGGATTGGGGTTATCAGCGTCAGTCAGTGTCTTCCACGCCTCGGCATCAAACGGCGGCTCCTCAAGCTGCACCAGTTTGAATTTGCCCAGTAGTGGCGTCGGCGACCAGTAGTAAAACAGCACCGGTTTACCACGACGAATCGAAGAGCTGATCTCGGCATCCAGCGCCGCGCCCGAGCCACTACGGAAGTTGGTGTAATCGTCCTGCAGACCATAAGCGGTCAACTTCTGCTTGTTGACCACTTCTGAAGTCCAGCCAATTGGACTGTTGAGGAAGCGCCCCTTGCTAGGGTTTTCCGGATCCTTAAACACATCCTTGTACTTTTTAAGGTCACTGACACTGCGCAAGTCCGGCGCCAGCGGCTTAATGCCTTTGGCCGGGTCGCCCTTGATCACGTACTCCGGCACCCACCAACCCTCGGTCGCGCCCTTGACCGTATCGCCCAGGCTGACGACTTTGCCTTCGGCTTCGGCCTTGACCCATACCGGACTGCGCCCGGCCCATTCTTCGCCAATGACCTGGATGTCATTATTGGCCAGTGCGGTTTCCAGAGTAATGGTGGTGCCAGGCAAGGTGTCGGTCGGCAAACCATAGCCCTTCTCGACGATGATCCGCAGTACATCGGTAATCAGGCTGCCGCTTTCCCAATTCAGGTCGGCGAAATGGATCGGCGCCTGGGCGGCCATCACCGATGGCGCTGATGTCAGCAAACCGAACGTGGCCACGCTGGCGGCCAATAACCGTCGAAATCCGTTCATGCATTGCACCTCGTGCTGTTCACAGCAATGACAGGATGGCCTGACAGAAGACCGCAAGCCTCTGAATACTCAGTCAACTGACTGTAGCCGAGGTTCCTGTTTTTTCCGGGCCATGCCCCGGACGAGGTTACGAATCAGACTTTTCCTGCAGGCTTTGCAGCTCGCGTCTGACCATGCTGGCGTATTCCGCGGGACGCAATTGATAAATCTGTGCAGCCACCCAGTTCAGCCAGGCGCCCTGCAACTCGGCCTTGGCGGTAAACAAACGCCGAGCCTCCTCGCGCGCCGTGTCGAGGTTCTGCGAATGAAAAACCGAGCGGCTCACTCGCTGGCCTTGAACGTCACCAGTTCGCCTTTGCGCCACTTGGCGGCTTTGGCGGTAACGGCTTTGAGGGTTTTGGTCAGGCCTTCCTGCAGTTGCTGATGAGCAGCGAACACGGTCACCACGCTGTGGCCTTCCTTGAACAGGATCGCGTGCCCGTCAGCGGTGTCGACGAAAGCGTAATCGCCCAGTCCATAGACCGTGAGTTTGATTTCGCGAAAACGGATATCCATCTTGCCGCCTTCACGGCTGGGCAAGACCGACGCACTGAAATGATCGCCGACCTTGAGCTTGAGCCCCGGCTTGTCATCAACCACCAAGGCGCTTTCGGTGTCGATCTCGGCCACGTAAATGCCTTCGGCGTTCTGTTCGGTGATGTAAACAAAACGCGACTGGAACAGCTTGACCAGCTTTGCACGCAAATCACCCAACACGAACAAAGCATGCATATCGAGATTACTGACTGCCAAAGAAACATCCCCACATCTGAAAAAACCGCACACGGAAAACGCGCACGGCAAAAAAACGGCCAGGCCGATGTCACTGCAAATAAATCAATAAAACCCTAATAGAGCAGAGTGCTGATTCAACGCGAGGTCCGTAAGACTACTGGATTGTCACTCGCGAAACTCATCCCGATGTCGCCAAAGCTTGAAGGAAAATTCCTCACCGCTGGCAAGAGCAGTCTGACTACGAACTTTAGGGAAAATTCTCACGAAAAAAAGCACTTTTCCGACATATCGCTGGCGAAAAATTGCTTTAGATAAGCCCTGTCGTCAACAGGTACTGGCGATTCTAGAGCAGCGATGCTCATTCCGACTACCCGAAACGGCCAGTAATTACCGGCCAACTGATGAAAAGGACTTCACATGTGCACTCGGACTCACTTTGCCATGACTGCTGACGCACGGATCGAATCGCCACTGATACTACGTGTCACCGATATCAATGACCATTGTCCGCGCTTCCAGGTCGTGCCTGCTGGCAATGCTTTTTTCCATATAAAAGAAACATCGACCGGCCGTGTAAGAGGTTTCCGCGAAGATCACAACGAAGCGTGCGCCCTCGCTCGTTCACTTGAATCGAAGATCGAACTCCTGGCGAACGGCTGCCTCAGATAAAGAGAGCGATCGACCGCGCCATACCGGCGCCCACCGAAGGAGTACACGATGGAACTGCCAGCATACGATCTGAAAACCCTGTTCGATCAACTGGGGTTGCCTTCAGAAGGTAACGCAATCGACGATTTCATCGAAAAGAATCGATTGGCCGACGAGGTCAAACTGATCGACGCCGACTTCTGGACACCGCAACAGGCGCAATTGCTCAAGGAATGGTTAAGAGCCGACGGTGAAGAAGCAATCGTGGTCGATGAACTGAATGTACGCCTGCACGACGGCAAGTAATCAGTGGTCAGTGGTCAGTGGTCAATGGTCAGTGAAGGCTGTCACTCGGCTCGGCATGCAATTGCGCGAGCCACGCAGCCTTGCACTCCTCGGCCTCGTCGCGGCTTGCAAACGCGGTGCCGCGACGCTCGCCATTGAGCAACACCACCCAGCAGACACTTCGACCCATTGCGCGCAAACCGGCCGGTACGCCACTGCCGATCATCACCGCGACATCAACTCTGCACTGCATGCAGCCCTCCCGAAATCATTAGCAACCTAACTAAGCGGTCAGATTAATGGTTTCTTTCGAGTGGAAACAGCAAGCTCCGTGCACAGATTCATTGCACCGGAAGTAACAATCCCTCAACGCGGCTTCTCCGGCTTATAACCCAGACGCAATCCACCCCAGTGCCGGCCCTTGATCATGATCGGCACCGACAGGTCATGCATCAGTTCACCGGTGTCGCGGGTGTAGGTTTGCAACAACACCGGTTGCTGATGGCTGCCGCAGCGAATACCGGTGCGGTCAGCAAACTTGCGTTTGGTGCGATTGTTCACCGCGTCGACCTGCGCATCGCCGGTCAACGGCTGACTGAACAGCTGATTGTGCGTCGGCACATAACCCTGTTGCGTACAGGCAATGGCGAACACCAACCCCTCGTGACGCGGCAACAACGGCTCCTGAATCGCCGGCAGCACCTGATCGGTGTAACGGTCGAAACGGGTCTGAAATTTCGCCGGTTGCGTGTTCGGGATCGGCTGATACTGGCGATCGAACAAGTCCTCAAGGCTGATCCGGCCCTGCTCGACATCCGCCTCGAACCGCGCAGCAATCTGACTCGCCCCTTCGCGGGCCAGATCGTAGATGCGCTGGTGATAGTCATCCAGACCGACTTCAGCCAGACGCTCGCTGATGGTTTCCGCCTGCCCTTCCATCTGCACCGCTGCTTCGGCGAGGCGGCGGGTCTGTTGATCGCTGATCGCCAGATCGCTGCGCATCTGTTCGATGGCCTTGAACAGGCTGTCGAGTTGTTCGCGATTGGTTTCCGCGCCCTGAGCGATTTCACCGACCTGGATTTCCACCCCGGCCGCCAGTCGCGCGATGTTCTCCAGATGCTGACCGGTGTGTTCGACCTGTTCAACACCGATCTGCAGATCACTCGACAACTCGCGAATCTGCTCCACCACCTGCGCTGTACGCTGTTGAATGTCCGCGACCATCTCACCGACCTCACCGGTTGCCGAGGCCGTGCGCGCCGCCAATCCGCGAACTTCGTCCGCAACCACCGCAAAACCGCGACCATGCTCACCGGCCCGCGCCGCTTCGATCGCCGCGTTCAACGCGAGCAGATTGGTTTGACTGGCAATCGACTGAATAACCAACGTCACGCGCTGAATATCATCGCTGCGCACACTCAAGGCTTCGATCAGTTCACGGCTAGCATTGGCGCGCTGACTGAGCTGATGCATACGCGCGATCGAGTCCAGCAGTTCCGTGCGCCCTGCTGCGCTGCTGTGATGCGCCTGACTCGCCGCTTCAAGCGCTGCACGGCTGAGCTGCGAAGTCGCATGTTCGGTGGCGATCATCACCTCGGCATTGCTGACGATCTGCGCCGCCGCATCGAGTTGCGATTCGAGTTTGCTCGCCAGTTCCTTGACCGAAAACGCCACGCCCGCCGCCGACAAGGCGTTATGACTGGTGGTGTAGGAAAGGTCGCGGGTCAGTTCGGACATGGCGCTGCCGCTGTCGGCAGGCTGGGTATCGGGGATAGCGCGAGAGCGCAGGCGCGGCAGCCAGACAATCAGCACCGCCAGCGGCATGCCGATGTACAGCGACCATTCGGCCAGGGACATGCCGGCCAGCAACAGCATCAGGGCGATGCTTTGCAAGGTCGGTGCGATCCAGCGGTTTTTCGGCAAAAGCACTGGTGCAGGCAAAGCCCCAACCAGAGATCCGTCTCTCGTCATATCAACACCCCACGCTTGTTCTCATTGTTGTGACTGCATTAAACGCCACTACAACGCCATTATCCATGGTCCGTTAGTCGTGGGGTCTGTGGCAGGTCAATGGAATCGCGCGGAAATATTGCGGACGATAAAAAGCTTCGCGGGCAAGCCCGGCTCCCACAGGTTCGGTGTTGAACCTTGTGGGGCGGACTTGCCCGCGATCACAGCGCCGGAAAAATCAGGCCTGACGCTGGTGCTTGTCGATCTGCTCGTGACGCTCTTGAGCTTCGATGCAGTATTTGGTGGTCGGGCTGATCAGCAGGCGCTTCAGGCCAATGGCCTCGCCGCTGTCATCGCACCAGCCAAAACTGTCTTCCTTGATGCGCTCAAGGGCTTGTTCCAGTTGTGGCAGCATGCGCTGGTCGCGATCGATCGCGTTCACCAGCCAAGTGCGCTCTTCTTCAACCGAAGCCGCGTCCGCCGGGTCAGCCGGGGTGTCCAGGCTTTCGATGGCGATACGATTTTGCTCAATGCGCTCGTGGGTTTCGACTTTCATGTTCTGCAGCAGCTCAGTGAAGAAAGCGTGCTGCTCTGCATTCATGTAGTCATCTGCCGGCATAGCCAGCAACTTGTCCTTTGTCATTGATATCTCTATAAAAAAACGTGCATTAAGGCGAATTAGGGAGCGTTTCGGCGAACCGTGTGCGGTCGGCGAAAAGGCATCGTTTATTGCAAATGCCACCCGGCACTCAATTTACGAGGGGCGGCAGTCTAAGGCCCGAATGAGGCCTCAGCAACTGTAAATACAGGGAATTTGTCCGACAACGTACGGAAACTGCTCTGACACAGCGATTACACGGCCATCGGAGTGCGTTTATAGCAAGAAATTCAGTCGAGCGGCTGTATATAGAAGACAAACGGCTAACCACGCAGCGCTCAGACGCAATTTTTTACCACGCACTGCATCGTTTCAGCAAAGCAGACCCGCAAAAGCCCCCCTACTATCAGGCCCACCGTGTGATCAAACAGCCTGAAGGATGACCTATGCCCCGCCCCGATCTGCCGGCCACCGACGAGGTTTCACTCGCCAGCCCCCCGATCAATGCCGAGCGCCTGCTGCAACTGATCACCGACGAATACGACGCCCTGCCGCGCCAGCTCAAACGCATCGCCAGCTACATCAGCCAGCAGAGCGACCGGATCATGGTCGACCGCATCAGCGACATCGCCCGCGAGTGCGAAGTCCACCCGTCCGCCATCGTGCGCTTCTCGCAACGCTTCGGTTTCAGCGGCTTCAGCGAAATGCAGGCGCTGTTCCGCAGTGCCTACACGCACAAAGCCTCGCCGGTGCAAAACTACCAGCAACGCGTCCGCAGCATGATCGCCAACCAGTCGCAGCAAGCCAGCGCCGGCGACCTCGCCCGCGAATGCATCGACGCCACCCGCTCCGGCATCGAACGCCTGGGCCGCGAACTCGACGACGCCGCGTTCGAAAAAGCCGTCGACCTGATCGTCAACGCCGACAACATTTATGTCGTCGGGGTGCGCCGCTCCTTCGCCGTCGCCGACTACCTCGTTTACAACTTGCAACACACTCAGAAAAAAATTCACCTGGTGTCCGGGCTAGGCGGTAGCTATCGAGAACAAATGCGCAGCGTGCGCGCAAGCGACTTGGTCATCGCCATCAGCTTCGTGCCCTACGCCAAAGAAACCCAACACTGCCTGCGCTTCGCCCGCCAGCAGCAGGCCAACACCCTGATCCTCACCGACAGCCAGCTCTCGCCACTGGCGAAACTCGCCAACAGCGTATTGCTGGTCAACGAAGGCAGCGCCCTCGCCTTTCGTTCGCTGAGTGCGACGTTGTGTTTGTGTCAGGCGTTGTTTGTGGCGGTGGCCTATCGACTGGAACTGAATGTCGATGAGATTCACGAACAACCCGGCTTCGACGACTGACAATTGCCTCAGCGTCGGCTAGGTTATGCCTTCCCACCGGTTTGACTTGAAGGAACGCGTCATGAAACTGATCGGCATGCTGGACTCCCCTTACGTACGTCGCGTGGCGATCTCCGCCAAACGCCTAGGCATCGACCTCGAACACGAGTCGGTCTCGGTGTTCCGCCACTTCGAGCAATTCCAGCAGATCAACCCGGTGGTCAAAGCCCCCACACTGATCCTCGACGACGGCGTAGTCCTGATGGACTCGACCCTCATCCTCGATTACCTCGAAGCAAGTTCCGGCAAAAGCCTGCTGCCGACCGACCTGAAACAACGCGCCCAAGCCCTGCGCCTGATCGGCCTCAGCCTCGCCGCCTGCGAAAAAGCCGTGCAGCTCTATTACGAACGCAACCTGCGCCCGGCCGACATTCAATACCAACCGTGGGTCGAACGCGTCGAAGGCCAACTCGCCGCCGCCTTCACCGCCCTCGAGCAAGAACTGGAAAAAACCGGCCTGCCCACCGACGGCACCCTCACCCAGGCCGGCATCAGCCTCGCCGTCGCCTGGAGCTTTACCGACCTCGTCGTCCCCGACCAGATCGACACCCGCCGCTACCCCCACATCGCCCAATACACCGCCTACGCCGAAACCCTCGAAGCGTTCGTCAGCACCCCGATGACCTGACCATGAGCACCACCGACACCGCCGCCCCGGCGCTAAAGGAAATCTTCAACGCCGAGCGCTTGCAGCACATCGCCAGCGAAATGAGCGCCGTGTACCCGACGTTCAAGGCCAAGGCGTTTCTCAAACATGCCCAAGACGGACTCGCTGAATTATCAGTTATGCAACGCATGGCGCGTGTCAGTGAAAGCCTGCATGCGGTGTTGCCGCTGGACTACGAAGATTCCTTGGAAGTGCTTTTCGAACTCGCACCAAGGCTGAACAGCGGATTCGTCAGCATGTGTTTGCCGCATTACGTCGCGAGCTACGGCGGTCACGCCTTCGACACCTCCATGGACGCCCTGAAGTACTTCACCACCTTCGGCTCCTCCGAATTCGCCATCCGCCACTTTCTGCGCAGCGACCTCGAGCGCTCACTGGAATTGATGCACGACTGGACCCGCGATGAGAACCACCACGTCCGACGACTCGCCAGCGAAGGCAGCCGCCCTCGCCTGCCTTGGTCGTTTCGGTTGGAAGCGGTGCAGGCGGATCCGCAGTTGGCAGCGGGGATACTGGATCGGTTGAAGGCGGATGAGAGTTTGTATGTACGCAAGTCCGTGGCGAATCATTTGAATGATGTGACGAAGGTACATCCGGGGTGGGTGCTGGACACGATTGAAGGATGGTCGCTGGATAACAAGCACACGGCCTGGATTGCCAAGCATGCGTTGCGGAGTTTGATCAAGCAGGGGGATTTGCGGGCGCTGACGGTGATTGGTGCCGGGGCGAAGGCTGAGGTTGAGTTGTTGGATGTACGGGTTGAACCGGCGGTGGTGAGGTTGGGGGAAGCGATTACGTTGTCGTTTGTGGTGAAGTCGACGGTGGCGCATGAACAGCGGTTGGTGATTGATTATGCGATTGACTATGTGAAGGCGAATGGCGGGGTTTCGGGGAAGGTTTTTAAGTTGAAGACGGTGGTGTTGGCGGGGTTTGAGAGTGTGGTTGTGGGGAGGCGGCAGGTGATTAAGGATTTTACGACGCGGAAGCATTTTGTGGGGCGGCATGGGTTGAGGGTTATGGTTAATGGGGAGGTTTTGGGTAGCGCTGCGTTTGACATCGTTGCTGGATGAGGTCGTGTGTGGATTCGTTGATCTGGCAGTACTCGGATTGATAGGTAATTACGTATGGGGCTGCTTTCGACCAGGTGCTGCCATCAGTAGCGCGCGATTGTCGGCTGCTTAATGACATCGAAAAAAACTAGAACTCTATTACTTCTAAACTGGCGAAGCTTCTCTCGGTAGCCACCGTCATGGGCTCTCAGGAGAGTGATCATGATGCAGAGCTTCAATACCGCAATAGCATTGTGATAGCGTGATTACTTTGAAATATGGCATGTAACCTCACCTAACCACCGGCGCCGTCACCTACTGAGATCGGAAATAATGGATTTTTTTGCTTTGGAAGAGCGCGTGGGGTCTTACGGCTCTGGGGGATATCTGTTTCTTGAGGCGTTCCTTACCAAGCTTCTTCAAATTGAAGCGGCTCATTACGGTCAAGAGGTCAATAGTCTCGACACTCACACATCACTGTTCGAAGCTGTCGCCCCTAAAGGCATTGGGGATCTATCTACTCCCATTTTCATTGAATATATTTTTACGGCAACTAAAGATAAAGTTAAATCGTTGCTGGACTCTTTTCGAATGCACGGCGAACCGGGGTTCGGGCTGTTAATTATTGCGCCAAAGATGCCCGAGTCAACACTGAGTTACATACTCCATGAACCTGATGCTCATGGCCGTGCCTCCGTGTTTATCTGGGGGGAGAAAAAAATCAATGACCTCATGCGCAAACATAAAGATGAGGTGAGCAAGCTCACTGATAGTTTGTTTTCATTACGTTTGGAAATGGCCGTGACTCGTCCAACGAAACCATGGCTGGAAGAGCGAGACAAACTCATTAAGCTAGTAGCAGAGCAGTATCGATCCGGGAGTTTTTCGTTAGTTTTAGGTGCGGGGGTATCCAGTAGCGCAGGTTTGCCAGATTGGAACACTCTTCTAAATTCTCTTTTCGTCTCTATGTTGGCACAAGAAAATATTGGAGGAGACAAAAGCGATACTGCCCAAGTTTCTCAGATTGTTTCTAGACTTATGGAGGTTGATGGACCCTCCGCTCTGATGCTGGCTAGGTATATCAGAAAGGGACTTTCTGTTGGATCGCCGACTGAACAGCAAAGCTTCATTGAAGCAATCACTCATCAGCTATATTCCCTACGTAACGAAGACTTCCAAATAGAGTCAGAACTTATTACGGCCATTGCTCGTCTCTGTACGCCTACCAGGACAGGTGCGAAGGTAAAATCAATTCTTACTTATAACTTTGATGATTTCATTGAGCGCACCCTATCAGGACGCGGCCTTGTCCATAAAAGTATTTTTGAGGAGTTTGAAACTCCAAGTGCTGAGGAGCTGCCGATTTACCATGTTCACGGTTTTTTGCCTGAGACTAGAGACAAGTATTCTAATTTAGATCGATGCACTTTGGTTTTTTCAGAGGAAGGCTACCATCTGATTTATCGCGATTCTTATCATTGGTCAAACTTGGTGCAGTTAAACGGGTTCAAGGAAACATCGTGCCTTATGATTGGTCTTTCTCTCACGGATCCGAATTTGCGACGCTTGTTAGAAATCGCTTCTAAATCCATTGAGAAACCAAAGCATTTTGCATTTATGCGTCGTTTGACCTCAAAAAAATTCAAGAGTGGCGATCGTGGACATCAGCTGAAAATCCCAAGCTTGGTGATTGACCGTTTCTTGGACAGGCACCACAGCACAAATGAAGAGCTCATGCGGGAGCTCGGTGTAACGGTGATTTGGTATGAGGAGTATGGTGATATTCCTAAAATTCTTAATCGTATCCGCGAGGGCTAAAACTTCGTTACGCCATCCATTAGCAAAGGACGATTGAAGAGCTGCGATGTATCCATAAAACGGCCCCTAAAGCGCGATCGAGGCACATCATTCATCATGTCCTGATAAGTGTCAGCTTCTGGCCGATTGGTGCCGCTCATGACGGGCCGCTTCCGGCCAAGAGCGGTCGTTCAAAAAAAGCTACCGAGGCGTGAACGATTCAGATTTTTTCTAGCTGTCAACACCATCCCTCGCGCCAACCCTAGAGGGGCTAAATCCCAAGCTCTGGACAGTTCTTAAGAACCTGCTGACGTATGCAGCTAGAAATCGCTTCGAAGCTTTCGATGCGGGTAGCTATTTTTTTGCAGCGCTGCTCATAATCTGACACCACAATTACGCGAGAATGGACATGTCTCCCAAAGTATTTGTAAGTCATGCGAGTGAAGACAAAGATCGCTTTGTTTTGGATTTTGCAAAACAGCTGCGGGCCAATGGAGTTGATGCGTGGCTTGATAAATGGGAAATGCTGCCTGGTGACAGCCTCATAACCAAAATATTTGAAGAAGGGATTAAGGGCGCCCAAGCAGTTATAGTTGTGCTGTCGAAAAATAGCGTTGAAAAGCCTTGGGTCAAACATGAGCTTGATGCAGCTTGTGTGAAGCGAATCAATAATGGGAGTAAATTAATTCCCGTTGTTATCGACGATTGCGAAGTTCCTGAAGTTTTAAAAGCCACTCTTTGGGAGAAAATCCATGATACAGCTTCGTATCAGCCCAGCCTTGAACGTATCGTTGCTTCGATTTTTGGTGCTTCGGACAAGCCGGCTCTTGGCAAACCGCCGATTTATGTCAATAACTTTGGCCCCAGTGTCGTCGGGCACAACAATATAGACAGCCTAGTGTACAAGCTGGCATGCGAGTTCGCTCTGGAAACAGGTTCGAGACACGTAAATATTTCGGCCTTTTGCAAAAATGGCAAATTGACCATCCCAGAGCATCAATTAAGAGAATCAGTTGAGGCGCTCGGTGAACACGGGACATTCTATCTTCAGCATTTTTTGGGAGGGGAATTTCCATCAGTCTCAATAACAGACTCTGGATTTGAATTGTATGCTAGTGAACATGTGGAAAACTACGGCGTCGTGTTTCGCTCAGTCGTTTCCGCCATTGTAAATAATAGCTGCACGAGTCTTTCACAAATAAACAACGAGCTTAATTCCAAGTCATTCTTGATTGAGCATATTCTAAGGATTCTTGCGGGCCGACAAAAAATCTCTGTCACTTGGTTTCTCGGAGGAGACTGTTCAATCAGCAACGTATCCCCATCTTTGCGTCGATCACTATCATGATCATCTATACTGGGACTTTTTTTAAATTCAACAAATACTAATATTCCAAGAAAAAGGGGAAGGTTTTTTAGGTTCACTTCTGAAAATAAATTCGCCCCTTTTTCATGAATGAATAGCAACGACTGTGGCTCTCAATGAAGAAGCCCCCCGCTGACTTGCACCGATACTTATTCAGAAGATGCAGTTTTGGCCTACCCATTGCTGCCGTGATGAGAGACAGCTTTGGCCGGTCTCTACCGGTCACGACAGGCGGGAGTCGGCCAGAAGCGATCAATGACAAAGAATGCACCGGCCAGATGCAAAAAAATACTAAAACAGAGCAAACTTACTGAACAAATTTTGCATGCGCACGTTTTTCACACAAAGCGCCCCACGTTTTATAGGGAATTAATTTGCTTGCCCAACCATAATAACCCCAAGTTTTTACCACATCTTTTTGCCAGCAAGCATCACATATTAACGAATGAAAATGCACTTCATCATTTATTATTTCCTGACAAATATCATGCAGGCTTTTCGGATTATTACAGTAACACCTGAATTTTTTATCTCTTTTACGCTCATAAAGAGGCCCTACCAGCCGTTCATAAATTTTTGGCTGACACTTTTTAAGACGCTGATTTACCGAATCAAGAACATCAATGTTGATTCGGGAAAAAATTCCGCTCATACATGACCTCAATCCGACTCATATAACACCCATTATTTTTTTCAGATATCGATAGATACCTAGCCAATCCGGAAGGACGCCTCTACCTACGTAACGCTAGCCCGCAGCTACGATGCAGCAATCATGTGATCACTCTCCAGTAGCGGCGATACTAGCGCTCGACTGACTGCCTCTCTCGCAATATTTTAAGATTCTGTGCAGCCTGCATGGCTTGTTCAAGAAGAAAAGCATTCTCCTCATAAGCACATGAATCATTGGTGCCCTGTTAGAATGCCCTCCCTCCGAAACATCTCTCACAACACTATCTGCAAGCTGGCAGAACCTGATTAAGTCTAGGAACTAGGAGCGATTAGATTCATTAACCCACGGATAACCAAAACAATTGCTTGGTCAATGTGAGGAGTGTTGGCAAGTGCGACGTTTTCCTCCGTGGTGAGACCGTTTTTCAGGTCCTCTAGTTGGTATTGTGTGAACACATCAGCATGGGGCCAGACTGGCCTCGACGGAGCGAACTGATTTTCGACACCCATTAGATCTAAGATTTCTCGACTACAGCCGCCAAACCCCCCTAGCAGAAAAACGGGTTTATGGCTTTGTAGGGATATAAAAACTTCTTCGGCAACACCTGGCATGATGCCGTTAAATTGTGATGTTTTCCCTCCAAGGACAATCCTAGCTGTCGAGTCGTCAGTGATTGCTTTCCTCATTGCAGTAAGCCCTGAGGACCAATTAAACTTTGCACCAGGCATTAGACGACCAGCATCCTCAAGTGACAACGTCTTGGATTGTTCGTCAATAATCTTTATTTCGGCTGTACCATCCATTTCGCTCGTCAACGCGAGCAATTCGTCAAGCTTGGAATGTACGAATACTGGCCATGCAAGAAAGCTTATTACGCTTGCCAAGTTATTTTGATCATCAGAATCTTTACGATACCTGGATACAAGCTCGTACAGTATCTTTGTAAAGCCATGATTTCGAAGGTCGCCTCCGTAGGTTATTGTTGCACCTAGAGCGAGCATGTGACGTGCAGTTTCACACATTGCGTCCACGAGATGGGCCTCACTTAGACCCAGTCCTGCCATGTTCTCGCTCTCTGAAATCGATATAGAGATCTTCGAGCCGTCTAAGACTTCTTTGTAACTCACCTGGTAGCCCCCGCTTTCCATTCGGCTAGGCTTCTCAGTTGCACATTAGGCGCAACCCTATTGATCAATCTCTCCTCCTCAGTACTCAATGGAGGATCTGGATATATTAGTAAAATTTCTGTTTGCTGGCCTTCGAGGTCTTCAGGTCCCTCAGGAACACAGGAGAGCGATATCAACTCAGGCGGACGTGGAATGAGGAATGCTTTTCCTTGAAGCTGCTTTTTTATTTCGTGGGTCTGACAGCGCCAGAGGAAGTCTTTCAAAACCTCGTCAAGAAGTCTGCTGATGACAATGTCTATGCGAGAAGCATCTGTAGCATCATAGCCGAGACGAACCACTGGCACATTCCCCATGTATGGGAACCCTCTTTCGTCCATGTTGTTTATGCTATTAGCAACTACAAGCGGGACATTCCAAGTCTTGGCTTCAATGATTTCCTTTCGGCACCACTCCCTTGACGAGTAGGAATCTGTGTGAATTGCTATCATCGCGCTGACGCGCACCTGCGCTATTAGGACCTCATCAAACCTGAGCCCTGCTGGAATGTCGTTAACGTCAAAGAACGAAGAGAGGCCATGGCCTTCGTGTATTCTCTTTCTTATGGCTGAGGCTATTTCAGTACCATCGCTATCATGTTTTGAGTGGCTTAAGAATATTTGTACTTTCTTTAGATAGTTTTCCAAATTCCTAATATCTGGGTGTTCGAGCTGCGCAAGCTGATGCCTGAGTATTCGGCAAAATTCATAGGTGAGTTCGCTGATTAAACGTTTGGTTTTTTCCTTTTCATCACCTATCCATGAATCCCATCTTAGTGCTTGCTCAGCTAAGCTAGCTCTATGTAGAATTTCTTTAGTTATGGACACAGGGAATAGAAGGCTATTGAATCCGGTTTTATTAGACTCTACGGTCGTGATTGAGAGGGTCTTAAGGTAGTCAACCCAGTGCTGCGATTCACAGAGTTTCTCGTCCACCAACGCAATGATAGCGGATGTCTGAGAGTCCTCGGTATTAATTGTTATAGGCTTTTCATGGTCAGGCATGCAGGCGCTGCGAAATACCACTGGAATTCCGGCACCTCCTACGATGTTTTTGTAAATATCACGCCGAAAGTGTTGCATTATTTTATTGGCAATTTCCTCCCCTGACTCAAAGCTTGGGTGCCATACGACATAAATAACGAAAAATGGTTTTGCGAGATCGCTACAGTTTGCTTCAACCATTGCGCTTCTTCTTGTCGCGGCTATTGTCTATAAGTGATTTATATTTTCCCTTTGCTTCGCTGATGTACTTGTCAAGAGATGCTGGTGACGCAGTTGCATTCTCCCAGCTTGTGAATACCGCATATCCACTTCGGACGTTGTCAGCTAATCGGATTGGTACAGTTATGTTAACTCCGTTTCTTGGTGCAGATGGGAGGTAGATACCGAGAAGAGCATGCTCCTTGTCAAGGGTTGCTTTTATCTCCCAGTCAATATACTTTCTTTGATAAGTCTCTGCGCCAATCAAGACTATTGTGCACGAAGTGCCGGTTATGTATTCCTCGCGAATCCTCCGGAGTACATATTCAGTGTCGTCGCTGTCTATCTCATTATCCAAGGAAGCGTCGTGTATTGCTTCATGGGTATCATGAAATTGTTTCGAGAACGCGTCGTAATAAGCTTGATCTAGTTTGTGGTGGTAGCTAACAAAAATTTTATGCTTAACAGGCTTTTCCAGAGATTTCAAAATTTCTTGGAGGTTCATTGGTTCATCGATCCTTGAGTTTCTTGTGAACACTCGCGCGCGATATAGTGCGAGGTGGATACTAATATCAAGACAGGTAGAGGGTATGCAACCCCTCGTTATTAGAATTATCGTACGATATTCGGAGGATTGACATTAGGATCTCGAAAGTGGTCGGACAGACTGTCAATCCCCTTGTGACGCAGGGCATCATCCGTCAATCAACGCTCCTAGAATTGGCAGTCAATGCACTTGGGGTGATGGCTGAAAGCTGCATGGTTACGGATCCGAAGCTGTCAATCCGCGAAGCAGTAATATGATAAGAAACACTTTGGCGGATACGGGGTACTGACTGCAATTGATTGGCATCTATCGGTTCTGACCGGCTGAATTGGGTCGATATTTACCCTTCACGAAGGCCCGCTTCTGGCCGAAAACGGACCTTCGTTGAACCCAGCTTATACGCGGCAGCTGTCAAAGATGGTGACTCAAAACAAAGGTGCTCGAGGACGAGCAGGAGAAGTGTCTTCTGCCTATCTACCAACTTCCGTACGGAATGCCGTACTTTTCGACGTAGCGCTTAGCCTTCTCACTTACCGGATATGCATAACGACCACCGTGCTTCCCTTGTTCCGGCCCCAAAACTTCTATCCCACCTTTACCTCGGGCGACCTCAACCGGATTTCGACATGAATCTTTGACCCATGCCTGGAGTACGCCGCCCGGAGCGAGCCCTACGTAGAGTGACGCCATAAACCGCGCGGTTTTCTCCGGTGTTTCCGGGCAACGCCGGTGTGTTGACTTCATCATCAGTTGCCTGCCATCTTCGGGAATTTCGATGAAACCTTGGTAGGTTTTTTGCTCTGTTATGGATTGCCAGCGGACAAAGATCTGTTTTGGAAGATCAGCGCCCGTCACAGGTCTCCCGGTCCCCGATACTGCCCCCCAACCACGAGCAGACTCTGTGCGGATATCGGGTTCACCGCTAGCAGCAGTGCTCTTGCCAGCGCGAAAGAAAATTCTGTTGTTGACGTCTTGGACGGAGCTGTCCTCTACCCAGACCTTCATGTAATTCGGCTGAACGAACACTAACTCCCACCATGGATATTTAGGGTCATTTTCGCCGGTTTCTGGGCCTGCGATTTGGCAGCCAGACAACAATAAAGCGCCCAGCAGCGCAATCCTTGCGTTCATTACAAAAGATCCATTCAGTTAAGTGTCACGACTACCAACTTCCGTATGGAATGCCATATTTATCGATATACCGCTTTGCCTTTTCGCTCACCGGATAAGCGTAACGCCCTTCGTTCTTACCTTGGCTCGGCCCTAGCGGCTCAATTTCAGCCTGCGCTCGAGCGACTTTGACCGGGTGGTGGCAAGAGTCTCTTACCCAAACCTGCACAACACCACCGGGGGCCAACCCTAAATAAACCGACGCCATAAATCTCGCTTCCTGATCAGGCGTCTGCGGGCAGCGTTGACTGACGGACGCCACCATCAACTGCCTGGCTTCCTCTGGAATTTCTACCCATGCCTGCCACGTTTTCTGTTCGACAATCGATTGCCAACGGACCCAGATGCGAACAGGTAAATCTGCTCCCACCACTCTCCTTCCGCTGCCGCCTACCCCACCTGTCCAACCTCGGGCGGACTCCGTTCCATCTTCAGGTTCTCCCCCCGCTGCGGTGCCGCCGCCGGTTTTGTAGAAAATCCTGCCGTTAATGTCTTGAACAGAACTGTTCTCTACCCAGACTTTCATGTAATCCGGCTCGGTAAACGCCAACTCCCACCACTCGGATTTCGGGTCATTTTTTGCTGAAAGTGGATCCGCAGACTGGCACCCAGTAATCAACAGCGCGCATAGCAGGGCAAAAAATACTTTCATCACCAAAGTTTCCAGTCAGCTACATGAGGGTGTTGTACGCGTATCGAGTCCGGCGTCGGGGCATTGATGTAAACGGCGTGGACGCCACTGCCATCTCTGCGCCCGAGAGGATGGTTCCAATTTGCAGACATGTGAATGTACTTCAGCTTCAGCAATTGGTCTTCTTGGATTGAGGTGTCGTAACTACCCGCCAGAAATCGATCACACAGCGCTTGAAGCTCTGCGGGCACTGCCAACTCAGGCGTATCGGGAATGTCTTGAAACCGAGCGCCCTTCTCTTTCGCCAATCGGTGCATCACTCGTAGATATACCCTGGAGAGCAAGCCACTCACAGGACGCTTGAGCTGCACTGCGGCATACACGCGCTTCATACGTGGGCTGAGCCGATCCTGCCGATCAATTGGCAGAGGAAGGGCGTCAGGCGTGACGATCTCCAACATCTCTTCTGGCCATCCTTTGGCAAGCCACTGCGCCTTCACCGTCACGGCATCACGGTAGATCGACGTAGTGGAGACATCGGTAAATTGCGACACCTCAAGCGTTTGCATCGGACTGACGAGCACGCACTCTTCGACCTCATCGCGGTAGCCACCGCCGATGTCAGAATGAACCCCGGGCAGAGTTATTTCCAAGTGATCCGCTTTAACGCGGCTCAGAGCGAAGTTGGCCCGATATTCGTCACGTGCGGATAGCTGCACGACATCTGTGAAGAAGCGACGGTCGAGGTAGAGTTTGATTCCTGTTGCGATGGGACTTTTGATGTCCCCCAGATTCGACCAGCCAGCAATGGATGGCACCGTATCAAAAAGGCCAATAAAACCCATGTTGATGCTGCTTTTGTACTCTTCGATGAAGGTCCGGCTGAGGGCATTGGCGTTGCTTCGCAAAACCTCCCCGAGTGGCCCCTGCTTTCCACGTACGACCTCGTTGGCAAAGTGTCTTGCTGCAGCAGCACCACGGCTGAAGCCGAATGCATCAAAGGTCAGGGACGTAATTTCACTATTGGGATTGTTATCCAGCACGTCCTTGATACGGGTTTTGATCTCTGCGAACGACAACTGAACACGTCCTGCCACGCCTGTATCGCCTCGGCCAGTACCACCACCTAACGTACTGTCCTTCTTGCCTGACTCAGTTCCTATTCCCTCGATATAAATCATCCGGAACGCTTGCTTCTGCAAACTATCTCCTTCGGCCCTTTGAGGTGCGAAGTACAGTTCGCTTAGTTTCTGAACATTGGTGGTGCTATTGGCGTAGCTGCTGTCCGGATCCTTCATATAGGGCTGACAACTGGCGGGGATATCCTCGGGAGCTATGGGATGCTGCGCCCCACACAGCAATCCAGCCGCCGTGTTGTTCGCATTATTCCCAGTGCCATCAAAGAACACCCCAATCCTCAACGCAATCCCGATTTTCTCAGGTTCGCGCGCAGGTTCTTTCCCGTGCTTCTCATATTCCGCCCAACGCTGGGCGTGAATATCGACGGGTTTGGCTTCTTCGTAACGATAATTTTTCGGGGGGTTGGGTACGTAGCCATTCATCCATGTTTCCTGGTTCTGATCCTTGAGAACGGCCCGAAGGGTGACAGCCGCGACTTTGGGGCGCAAGCCGTGGCCGTGTGCCAGCCGGGGTGTGACAGCGGGGTTCGACGAGGGTTTCCCCTCGTCGGGGTGGGGGTTAGCTGGCGATTTCGACGTTATCCAGCGCTTGGTTGACGGCGATTTCGCCGAGCATCACGACTTGGGCGATGCCCAGTGCGGTTTTGCGGTGCGGGGTGTCGAGCATGGCGGCGAAGTTGAGGAGCATTTCGCTGGCGGAGCCGAGGGTTTCGCTGGCGTTGGCGAGCAGGGATTCGCTGTTGTACTTCGGGTTGGCGAGGTACATGCGTTCGGGTTGTTGGGTGCTGGCCATGATTTGGCTGGCGGGCTTGAGGTAGTGGTCGAGGGCGCGTTCGGCGGCTTCGTGGAATCGCTTGGAATCGGGGGATTCGTAGGGGGATGTGGGGTCGGTTTCGGGTGGGTTCGGCGTTACTTTGAACATAGATGAAGCTCCTAACACATTTAGAGGAGGCTTCACCCTTTCGCTACCAAACGAAGGGTGGCGGCCATGCGCAGGTTGGTAGACCGGGTGTTAGGATCCGGCGCGCCCTAGGACGCCCTGCACATGACCACCATAAATTCGAAACGAAGAAGTTTCGGCGATGGTGGAGCTGTACATCTAACACCGGGCTACCAAACCCGATCACTGTTTTTCAGTGACCGATAGACGATAGAACCCTTGCCCTAGACGCACAAGCCGGCGGATTCTGGCTTAGTCGTAGGTAACGGCGCAAGGCGTTGTAGGGTTTAGGTGGTTACTTGAGGCTTCGTTTAAACAGTGGTGGTTTTTACTGTTTATTTCGCTCAGTGGTTGATGGGGTGGACGTCTTCGCGAGCAGGCTCGCTCCCACAGGGGGTTTGTGGTTGGCGCGAGACTTGTGGTGGCTGGGCTGGCGTTATCGCGAGCAGGCTCACTCCTACAGGGGATTGAGTCTGGCTTGGGATTTGGGGTGATTGGGCTGGCGTTTTCGCGAGCAGGCTCGCTCCCACAGGTTTTGTGTTGGGCTCGGGGTTCGCGGCGGGCGGGCTGGCGTCATCGCGGGCAAGCTCGGCTCCCACAGAGATTGGGGGATGGTTAGGGTCGGTGGCGTGTCATGTTGATGAGGGCGGATCGTCCACCATTTGGCGCCGGGCGTTCTTCGATGGAGAACGGCACGAAGCCGAGTTTTGGGTAGAGCAGCAGGCCTGCAGTGTTTTCGTTGAAGCAGGAGAGTTGCACTTCCTTGGCCTGGTATTTTTCGAAACCCAACGCGGTCATGGTTTCGACAATGTACCGCGCCACACCTTGCCCACGGGCGTAGGGCGCGACGATGACGTTGCCAATGCAGCAGATGCCATGGTGCTCAGCGCGGTAGAAATTGGCGAAGCCGACGAACTCGCCGTTGGCCAGAAAAGCCGTGGAATCGAAGCGCTGGCTGATTGCGCTGTGCATCTGCTCTTCCGTCAGCGGGAAGTTGGCTTTCGGGAACATGAAGAACAGCTCTTGTTCGCCTTGGGGAAAGCTGCAGAGGGTGTTGACGTCGTCGGCCGTCACTGGCCGGTGGGAGAAATTCATCGCTGCCCTGCCCTCACTTTTTACCCGCCAGATGATGCGCAACCAAGGCGTTGGCATGGCCGTGGCCCATGCCGTGTTCCTCCTTGAGCCACGCCACCAGTTCCATGTGTTTCTTGTCGCTGATGCCGGCGAGCAAGTTCAGCCAGTGATCGATGGGCTGGCCGTATTTTTTCTCGATGGAGGGAAAGTACGACGCCGGGCCTTTTACCTTGTTGTCTTCGCTCATGCTGCAAGCTCCCTGTGGTCACGACGGAGGGTCGGCGGACGCTCCTTGTCGGCAGGTCATAGAGTGGACGCGAGACGCTGTTCCGGCAAGTGGCCCGCCGATCAGTTCGGGCCACACGGCACCCCTTATTTTTTCGATAGCGCTCTGAGTCGCTCTCTATCGGTCAGCCCATCGGTTCTGACGCTGGCGACAGTCGTGTGGTTTTTCTGCTGCGGCGAAAGGATCGGTTCGCCGGGGTATCGGTAATCGCTAAAACCCTGCATGACTTTTTGGTCGATGGCACTGTTACCGCAACTTTGCCGCAAGGCAATCACTGGCACCAACGAGCCGGGGGTGTAAGTCAGTTCCAGCTGCACCGACTTGCGCTCGGGGGTCGACAGCTTTTCTTGCGCCAGCACTTTCTCGATACCTTCAATCTTCGCCCTGACGCCGTACTGCATCCGGTTGAGATAAACCTTGTTGTACTGCTGTTGTTGTTCGATCGTCATCACCACGCCTTTGGTGCGCAGGCGTTGGAGGTTGTCCCATGAGTCGGCTTTGAAATACAGCTTCAGCGCCCCCGGAAGGTCTTGCGGGCCGCCTTTGCCGTTCTCCAGAAACTCGGCGACTTTGAGCTCCATTGCGGTATTGCCGGGTTCCGCGATGGAGCGCTCATAAAAGTCCCGGGCAGCCACCAGATCGACCGGCCCGCCGACACCGGCTGCCGCCATATCGCCCAGGCGGCTGTAGACATTCGGCGCACGTCGGGCCACCGACTCATAGATGTCTTTGGCCTTCTCGATGTTTTTCGGCACGCCATGTCCCTGCTCGTACATCTCACCGAGGATCACCTTGCAGTTGGCGTTCTGGGTGCTGAGATAGCGGATGTCGTCGAACTGCTGCTCACTGATCGACGCTTGCTTGAAGTACGCCGCACAACGAAAGCTGGGGAATTCATCGTCCGCAAGATTGGGGCGATGGTGGGATTTGCAGCCTGCAACGAGGGCAGTAAGCGCCAGTACAGCAACAACCTTGTTCATGAATGGCATCCGTTGAAATCGTGCAGATTTCATCGGCAGGCAGGCGCAAAACCTGAAGTGTCGGTTACTCGAAAGCACCAGAAAAAACTGTGGGAGCGAGCCTGCTCGCGAAGGCGGTTTGTCAGCCAAGATCATCAACACCATCGCCACGCAGTTGGGCGGTCGAATCACCCTGGTGAACCGCGCTGAGGGCGGCCTGCGCGCCACCTTGTCGATATCTGACCCGCTTCGCAACGCAGCACCCGCGAGCCGCCGCAGCGTTGAGTCTGCCGTCCCTCGCCGAGGGACAGTCTCAGATCGAACGCTGATTCACGCGCGCCATCAATTGCTCGGCACCTTCCTTGCGTTCGGAATAACGGTCGACCAGATGCGCCTGTTGATCGCGCAGCAGCAAGGTGAACTTCACCAGTTCTTCCATCACATCCACCACACGATCATAAAACGGCGACGCTTTCATACGCCCGTTATCGTCGAACTCCATGTAGGCCTTCGGCACCGAGGATTGATTAGGGATGGTGAACATGCGCATCCAGCGGCCCAACACGCGCAACTGGTTGACCACGTTGAACGACTGCGAACCGCCGCAGACCTGCATCACGGCGAGGGTCTTGCCCTGGGTCGGACGCAAGGCGCCGAGTTCCAGCGGGATCCAGTCGATCTGTGCCTTGAACACTGCGGACATCGCACCGTGACGCTCCGGCGAGCACCAGACCTGACCCTCCGACCACAGCACCAGATCACGCAGTTCCTGCACCTTGGGATGGTCGGCCGGAACGTCGTCGGGCAGCGGCAAACCGGACGGGTTGAAGATGCGCGTTTCAGCGCCGAAGTGTTCGAGCAGGCGTGCGGCCTCCTCTACCAGCAAACGGCTGAACGAGCGTTCGCGGGTCGAGCCGTAAAGCAGCAGGATGCGCGGTTTGTGTTCGCGCAAAGTAGAGGCCCGTAAGCCTTCGAACAGCGAATGATCAAGATGGGGCAGTTGTTCTGACATATGTCCTCCAGCTCAGAGCGAGCCGATACGATCCAGCTCACGCTGGAGTTCAGCGCGGCTGAGTGCTTTGAATGGCAGGCCGAGAAAGGTCGCGCAGCGCCGCTCGATGATCGCCAGGGTTGCAGCAAATGCCGCGTCCACGGCGGCATCGTCGCCGGTCACATCCGAGGGATCTGCCAGGCCCCAATGGGCTTTGAGCGCGGGGCCGAAGTACACCGGGCAGCTCTCACCGGCGGCCTTGTCGCAGACGGTGATGACAATATCTGGCGGATTGTCTTCGAACGCGTCATTGCCCTTGCTATACAGGCCATCGATGGCAATGCCGGCCTGTTGCAGCGTCGACAGGCTGCGTGGCAACACTTGGCCTTTGGGGAAACTTCCGGAACTCACGGCCTCGAATCCGGGGCGCGCCAGATGATTGAACATGGCTTCGGACAGGATGCTGCGGCAGCTGTTGGCCGTGCACATAAACAGAATTCGCATGGTTTTTTCTTTCTCAGCAGCAGGCGGTTTCGCGAACCGGACGACCGTCCATGTTCTGCAGGCGCGCGGCATTGTCCTTGAGCCAATCGGCGTTGGCTTTGGACGTCACTTGCAGGATTTCGCGTACCCACGAAGGAAGATCAGGGTTGAGGCGGTAATAGACCCATTGCCCCTGACGGCGATCAAGCAGCAAACCATTGCTGCGCAGTTGCGCGAGATGGCGGCTGATTTTCGGTTGGCTATCGCCGAGTGCGCACATCAGCTCGCAGACGCAGAGTTCACCTTGATCGGCGATGAGCAGCATGGCGCGGACGCGGGTTTCGTCGGCGAGGCTCTTGAAGACTTCGGTGGGGGTGATCATGGGACGGGCTCATCACATACGGAAATCCGAATATACGGATATCCATATATAAATCAACCCGGCAAATTCCCTCGGCCAAAGAGCCCTGTGTGAGTACCTGTCGTCACCCTCCGCCAGACAGTGCCAACCTGCGAACGGAGCGTCAGGTCTATATCGCCGGCGCGACGATCTCCACTTTGATCTTGTCCGGATCCTCACAGTAGAGGGCGTAGTGCTCCGGGCCGCCGGCGTAGGGATAGGCGCTCTCGTAGAGAAGACGAAAACCGGACGCTCGCAGCCAGTCCGCCATTTCATTCACTTGCGCCTGCGAACCCGCCTGGAACGCAAGATGATTCAAGCCCACGCCCCGGCGGTTAAAGCCCTGTTGCAGATCGCTGGCCTGAACGAACACCAGGTAGGTGCCGTTGAGAATAAAGCTGCGCCCGGCGGGCCAGTTTTGATGCTGCGCATAACCCAGCATCAAGAGCAACGGCTGCCAAAAACGCAGGGAGACTTCCAGCGATGAGACATTGATTTCAACGTGATGAAGCATGCCGGTTTTGGATGTACTGCCCAGATCGCTATTGGTCATCGGCGGCATTTCCTTGGGTTGCGCCAAGGGCTTTCAACAGCGTATGACGACTCCACGGGCCGCAGTACTCAGGCACGTGCGCAATCAATCTGTATCCGCAGCGGATGTACCAACGGGCGACGTCGTCATCCAGCGTTTCGATCAACGCATCTACGCACGCCCTTTCAACCGCTAACGCCTCAAGCTTGTGCAACGCCTGAGTACCCAGCCCGGTTCCGCGCCATTGCGCGTCGATCCACAGGTAATTGACAAACAGGCGCCGGAATTCGGTTCTGCCGGTAGCGCCGCCGATCAGTGTTCCCTCCTCCATCAGCGCACAGGCGATGGCTTCAGCTTGTCCGCCGCGCGCCTCAGACAAGGCTCGGCCATGCCGTAAGACACCGTCACTGATGGCCTTCAAGGTGTCCGCATTGATGTCGCGAACGCTAAGCCATTCCCTCATTGCTGCTCTCCATTGCCAAAGGCTTTGAAGCTATTCAAGCAAAAGCGGCGCCAACAGCAGCACAGCCAAAAGGATTAACGGCTGCCGGCCTGCGATCTGCCCAGCAGCAACCCCTGCTCCGCCTCACATAACCCCACCACATAATCCCAGACCACCCGCAGCCGCACCGACTTGTGCAACTCGCGCCGGGTGCTGATCCAGTAGCTGCGCTCGATGCTTTCATCCGGCAGCAACGGCACCAGATCGGGATCTGATTCGGCCATGTAGCAAGGCAACACCGCAATGCCTAATCCCGACCGCGCCGCTTCCTGCTGGGCGATGACGCTGGTGCTGTGAAACACCACGCGCGGACTGCGGCAGAAGCTGTTGAGAAACATCAGTTCCTGGCTGAACAGCAAATCATCGACATAACCGATCCACGCATGCCGCCCGAGGTCTTCGCGGCTTTGCAGTGGCGGCGCCTTATCGAGATAGCGTTGGCTGGCGTACAACGCAAGTCGATAGTCGGTGAGTTTGCGCGTCACCAGCATGTCCGCCGCCGGGCGTTCGAGGTGAATGCTGATTTCCGCTTCACGGTTAAGGATGCTGACGAAGCGCGGCACGGCGACCAGTTCCACTTCCAATCCCGGATAGCGTTCGAACAAGCCGATCATGCGACTGGCGAGAAACTTGATGCCCAGCCCTTCGGTGACGCCGACACGAATTTTGCCCAGAGGCGCGGTGGATTGGGTGATTTCTTCCTGCGCCAGCAACGCAACGTTTTCCATCGCTTCAGCGTGTTTAAGCAGCGCCTCCCCCGCCGGGGTCATTTCGTAACCTTGCGCGTGCTGGACGAACAGCGCGGTGCCGAGGCTTTTTTCGATGGCTTCGATATGGCGGGCGACGGTGGCGTGGGTGGTGTTGAGGCGGCGGGCGGCGGTGAGCAGGCGGCCGCTGCGTTGCAGTTCGAGAAAAAACCGCAGGTCGTTCCAGTCGAACATGGCGTGTCCTTGTCGGCTATGGTCTATGCAGGCTGTTTGAAAACGCACAGCGGCTGCGCAAAAACTAACATTCTTTTAACGAAAGCTAACAACTAGAGTGTCCGACAATAAAAACAAAAAGCGAGGTCAGGGAATGCAGACTTCCCTCGATGAATACGACTACATCGTGGTCGGCGCCGGCCCTGCCGGGTGCTTGCTGGCCAATCGGCTGTCGGCGGATCCGCAGCAGCGCGTGCTGTTGCTCGAAGCCGGCGGGCGCGACAACTATGCGTGGATTCACATTCCTGTCGGTTACCTGTTCTGCATCGGTAACCCGCGCACCGACTGGTGCTTCAAGACCGAAGAACAACCCGGCCTCAACGGCCGCGCGCTAAGTTATCCGCGCGGCAAAGTGCTGGGCGGTTGTTCGTCCATCAACGGCATGATCTACATGCGCGGCCAGGCCAACGACTACGATGGCTGGGCAGCCGAGGGCAATCCGGGCTGGGCCTGGAATGACGTGTTGCCGCTGTTCAAACAGAGCGAAAACCACTTTGCCGGTGCGGCAGAGTTTCACGGTGCCAAGGGGGAATGGCGGGTGGAACAGCAGCGGCTGTCGTGGCCGATTCTGGATGCGTTTCGCAGTGCCGCCGAGCAAAGCGGCATTGCCAGCATCGATGACTTCAATCAGGGCGACAACGAAGGTTGCGGCTACTTCCAGGTCAATCAGAAATCCGGCGTGCGCTGGAACGCGGCGAAGGCGTTTTTGAAACCGGTGCGCAACCGGGCGAATCTGACGGTGCTGACCGGGGTTGAGGTGGATCGCGTGTTGCTGGAGGACGGTCGCGCCTCGAAAGTCAGCGCGCGCCACGAAGGTCAGACCAAGCAATTCAAGGCACGCAAAGAAATCGTCCTGTGCGCCGGTGCCGTTGGATCGCCGAGCATTCTGCAACGCTCCGGGATTGGTCCTCGGCCGTTGCTCGAACGCTTGGGCATCGGCGTGATTCATGAGTTGCCGGGCGTCGGCGGCAATCTGCAGGATCACCTGCAACTGCGCCTGATCTACCAACTGGAAAACGCCCGCACGCTGAACCAGATCGCTGGCAGCGTGTGGGGCAAGATGGGCATGGGCCTGCGTTATCTTTATGACCGTAGCGGGCCGCTGTCGATGGCGCCGAGCCAGTTGGGCGCGTTTGCGCGGTCGGGGCCGGAGCAGACCTCGGCGAATCTTGAGTACCACGTGCAGCCCCTGTCGCTGGAGCGTTTTGGCGAGCCGTTGCACAGCTTCCCGGCGTTTACCGCTTCGGTGTGCGATCTGCGTCCGCAGAGTCGTGGGCGGATTGAAATCCGTTCGGCGGATCCACAGGAAGCGCCGCTGATCCAACCCAACTATCTGAGCCATCCTGAAGACCTGCGCGTGGCGGCGGATGCGATTCGCCTGACCCGCCGCATCGTCAGCGCGCCTGCCCTGCAAGGCTTCAAACCGGTGGAATATCTGCCCGGTGCCAGCCTGCAAAGTGAAGAAGAATTGCAGGAAGCGGCGGCGAAGATCGGCACGACGATTTTCCATCCAGTCGGCACCTGCCGCATGGGCAATGACGGTAATGCGGTGGTCGATGCACAGCTGCGCGTGCACGGTGTGCCCGGTTTGCGCATCGCCGATGCCTCGATCATGCCGCGCATCACCTCGGGCAACACCTGTTCGCCTACGCTGATGATTGCCGAAAAGGCTGCTCAACTGATCCTCAACCCCAACACCAGGAGCAGCACCCCGAAATTGGAGCTGGCCCGAACCCTGTAGGAGCTGCCGAAGGCTGCGATCTTTTGACTTTGGATTTTCCAGATCAAAAGCAAGATCAAAAGATCGCAGCCTGCGGCAGCTCCTACAAGGGACCGCGTTTAATTCAAGGCATCACCCGGACACGCAACACCAGTGGAACAACAAAAACAATCACTGTGAGGGATACCGATATGTCAGAACACGTTCAGCCGCTGGACGCCGTGCGCAGCGCGGAGACCAGCCCGGATACACGCAAAGTCATCTTCGCTTCATCACTGGGGACGGTGTTCGAGTGGTATGACTTCTTCCTCTACGGCGCCCTCGCGGCAGTGATCAGCAAGCAGTTTTTCGCCGGGGTCAACGACACCACGGCGTTCATCTTTGCGCTGATGGCCTTCGCCGCAGGCTTTATCGTGAGGCCGTTCGGGGCGCTGGTGTTCGGTCGGTTGGGCGACATGATCGGGCGTAAATACACCTTTCTCGCGACGATCATTCTGATGGGCGTGGCGACGTTCTGCGTCGGACTGCTGCCGACCTACGCCAGCATCGGCATCGCCGCGCCGATCATTCTGGTGGTGCTGCGCATGCTCCAGGGCCTGGCGCTCGGCGGTGAATACGGCGGCGCAGCCACCTACGTGGCCGAGCACGCGCCGATTGGCAAACGTGGTTTCCACACTAGCTGGATTCAATCCACCGCGACTCTCGGCCTGTTGCTGTCGCTGCTGGTGGTGCTCGGTTGCCGCTATTTCACTGGCGATCAGTTTGAAGTCTGGGGCTGGCGCATTCCGTTCCTGCTGTCGATCGTACTGCTGGGTATTTCCACCTGGATTCGCCTGAGCCTGCACGAGTCGCCGGCGTACCTGAAAATGAAAGAGGAAGGCAAAACCTCGAAGGCGCCGATCCGCGAATCCTTCGGCAAATGGGAAAACCTCAAAGTCGTGTTGATCGCCCTGTTCAGCATCAACGCCGGCCAAGCGGTGACCTTCTACGCCGCGCAATTTTACGTGCTGTTCTTCCTGACCCAATTCCTGAAAATGGACCCGGCGGTGGCCAACACCTTGCTGATCATCAGCGTGGTCATCGGCGCACCGTTCTTCATCTTTTTCGGCTGGCTGTCGGACAAGGTCGGGCGCAAACCGGTGCTGATGCTCGGCTTACTGCTGGCCACGGCGCTGTACTTCCCGATCTTCAAATCCCTGGCGCATTACGCCAACCCGGCGATCGATCAGGCCAGCCGTCAGGCGCCGATCACCGTGCTGGCGGATCCGGCGACCTGCACCTTCCAGTTCGACCCGGTGGGCAAAGCCAAATTCGACAGCCCGTGTGACAAGGTCAAAACCTTCCTGGTCAAGCAAGGCCTGCCCTACTCCAGCGCCGCTGCGCCTGCTGGCAGCGCCGTGCAGGTGAGCGTCGGCGACGTCAAACTCGATGGCTTCGACGAGGCCGCCCTGCGCGGTGCGATCACCCTCGCCGGCTACCCGCAACAGGCCGATCTGCAGCAGATCAACAAACCGATGATCGTCGCCCTGATCGTGGCGCTGATTATCATCTCGGCGATGTGCTACGGCCCACTGGCGGCGCTGATGGTCGAACTGTTCCCGACGCGCATTCGCTACACCTCGATGTCGCTGCCGTACCACATCGGCAACGGCTGGTTTGGCGGGTTTCTACCGACGGTGTCGTTTGCGCTGGTGGTGTACACCGGGGACATTTTCTATGGGCTGTGGTATCCGGTGTTGATTACCGGGGTGAGCCTGGTGGTGGGGATGATCTGTTTGCGTGAGACGAAGAATATCGATCTCGACAAGAACTGAAACTCAACCAGACACATCAATCGGCGAGGGCTTTTACCCTCGCCGTTTTTTTTGCTCAGGCATCAGCCTTGATCACCTCGAACTTCACCTGATCCGGATAAAACGCCACGTAATCACGGATCGGTGCTACTGACACTTTCGGGTTTTCGTAAGTCCACACCGCATTCGCGCCCTCATGCCCCGGCACTTGCAGGCTGAAGTAATTGGCATCGCCCTTGTACGGGCAATAACTGGTGTGGTCGGTGCGGGCGAAGTACTTTTCGTCGATGTCTTCGCGGGGGATGTAATAGACCGGCGGGTAGTTGGCTTCGTTGAGAATCATGACGTGGGAAGAAGCGGCAACCTGGATACCGTGGAATTTAACTATCAGGCAGCCGGGAAGTTGTTCGAGGGCAATGACGGGACTGGGGCCGGAGGTTTTCATGGGGGTTTCTCCTGGATACGGCGAAGAGACCGGTTCAGGTATAGCTCATTGGTTCTGGTTGGGGTGGGTTTGCAGCCGAACGGCCCTTCAACATCAAAATCCCCTCACCCTAGCCCTCTCCCGGAGGGAGAGGGGACTGATTGGGGGATATTGGCGAGATTTACCGACTTGAACGATTCGCTTT
Organism: Pseudomonas fluorescens; assembly: GCF_902497745.1. Classification (GTDB taxonomy): domain Bacteria; phylum Pseudomonadota; class Gammaproteobacteria; order Pseudomonadales; family Pseudomonadaceae; genus Aquipseudomonas; species Aquipseudomonas fluorescens_BM. The sequence goes on along the minus strand of NZ_CABVHJ010000024.1, from coordinate 12,603 downwards.
GAATCCATAATCGACTCGTTTTTTCAGGTCGATGTATTTCGCCAGACAACTCGGTCAGTCCCCTCTCCCACTGGGAGAGGGGACTGATTGGGGGATATTGGCGAGATTTACCGACTTGAACGATTCGCTTTGAATCCATAATCGACTCGTTTTTTCAGGTCGGTGTCTTTCGCCAGACAACTCGGTCAGTCCCCTCTACCTCTGGGAGAGGGTTAGGGTGAGGGCCGCTGCTCAGGCATCACGCAACGATATCAGTCGCCACCGCTTGCCCCACCACACCCACGGCAAAGTCCACCGAACCCTGCCCCGTCAGGTCAACCATCAGGCTGGTCTGATTGGTCTGCGCGAAGTAGGTCAGGACCGCGTCACCCGCATGCCCGGTGAAGCTGCTGACAAAGTTCAACGACGCCGCGCCCGTGGCGAATCCGGCAATCCCCGACAAGTCGATCTTGTCCAGGCCGCTGGTGAAATCCATGATCCAGTCCGGCGCGGTCATGGTCGAGTCGCTGGCAGCACCGAACACGAAGGTGTCTGCGCCTGCACCGCCCCACAAGGTATCGCCACCGCCACCACCGTAAAGGATGTCATTGCCGGCACCGCCGACCAGTTCGTTGGCAACGGCATTTCCGATCAGCAGGTCATTGCCTGAACCGCCGATGGCATTTTCCACGGTCACGCCGTGCGCGATGGACGCGTTACCGACCAGGCCGCCAACATCGGAGAACGAGCCTTCATTGAGGTTGATCTTCTGGTTCTGGCTGAAACCGGAGAAATCCAGCGTGTCATTACCGCCGCCATCCCACACCGAAAACACCACTTTGGAGGATGCCGAAGTGGCGCTGTAGAAATCGCGCTCGGCGTTGGAGTTGAAACCGTAGGTGGTGTCCTCGGCGCGGGTCGCGTAGTTGGCGCCATACAGTTTTTGCACCGCGACAATATCGTCCAGCAACGGTGCCGAAGCGTACGCACCGCTGCCGTCCTTGCTGAAATTCTGGTCGGTGTTGGCTTCGCTCCAGTAGCTCATCAGGCTGTAGCCACGGGTGTCTTCAGCGTACTTGGCATCGTTGTAAGTCGGGTTGCCGTTGCCGGCGTTGTACGCACCCGGGTGCGACAGGCCGAGGGTGTGACCGATCTCGTGGGTCAGGGTCTGGCGCCCGTAGTTGTTGGTGTCCGGGGTTTTGTTGACTTGATATTGATCGTTGATCAGGTACCACGACTGACCGTCATAGCTGCCGCCGCTCGGCAGGTAAGCGAACGCAGCGCCGCCGGTGCTGACATCGTAGTTACCGAAGGTCATGTGGCCATCGCCGCCCTTGCCTTCAGTGAAGGTGACGTTGGCGACGTCAGCCCAGGATTGCATGGCCAGCACGGCCTGGGCCTTTTGCTGGGCGCTGAACTCGCTGAAGTTGCCCAGTTTGACGTTGTAGTTCGCCGGTTTCTCGGTCAGGAAGGTGTAACTGAGGTCGATCTTGCCGTCAGCGTTCTTGTCGCCCCAAGACAGGCCTTTACGCAGGATTTCATCCGCAGCCTGATCGGCAGTGAATGAGGGTTTGCCGTTGACCAGCCCGACACCACGGTCATACAGGTGGCTGAACGTATCGATTTCGTCGAAGGCGCTGCTGGTCTTGGATTTGGCTTGAGCCATGATGGACTTCCTTGTTTCTGAGTAGTCAGTGTCGACAGACCACGGCGATCTTCTGGCGAGACCGTCCTGTCACTCGCGTGTGTGAATCGCCGAAAAACCTGACACAGGCGCATACCGGGCGCTAATCAATTTCTCGATAGCCCGGCCTGCGTCCCTGTATTACCCGTCACCTGCTGCAATGCTTTTTATCTGTATATCCATACAGATAAAAGTTGCCCCTGACGCCAAGTGCGGCCATTCTGTGCACCTGTTCCGACCTTGATCGACGATGGTGGTTATGCGGCTGTACCTCTGTGAAAAACCCTCCCAGGCCAAAGACATTGCGGCCGTGCTCGGCGCCAGGCGTCGGGGCGACGGTTGCTGGCTGGGAACGGACGTCACGGTGACCTGGTGCATCGGCCACTTGCTCGAAACCGCGCCGCCGGATGCCTATGACGCGCGCTACAAGCGCTGGGTACTGGCCGATCTGCCGATCATTCCGGACAAGTGGAAAATGACCGTCAAGCCGCGCACCGCCAGCCAGTACAAAGCGGTCAAGCGCCTGCTCGGCGAGGCCAGCGAACTGATCATCGCCACCGACGCCGACCGTGAGGGCGAGATGATCGCCCGGGAACTGGTCGAACACTGTCGTTATCGCGGGCCGATCCGCCGCTTGTGGCTGTCGGCGCTGGACGAAGCCTCGATCCGCAAGGCCCTGGCCGCGCTGAAACCGGGTGCCGAAACCTTCAGCCTGTATCACTCGGCGCTGGGCCGCTCGCGGGCGGATTGGCTGATCGGCATGAACATGAGTCGGCTGTTCACGCTGCTGGGGCGTCAATCGGGTTATCAAGGGGTGTTGCCGGTTGGCCGGGTGCAGACGCCGACCTTGCGACTGGTGGTGGATCGCGACCGCAGCATCGCCGATTTCGTGCCAGTGCCGTTTTGGGCGATCGATGTCGATCTGTTGCACAACGGCATCCCGTTTACCGCGCAGTGGCGGGCGCCGTCGGATGTCTGTGACGATCAGGATCGCTGTCTGAATCAGGCGCTGGCCCAGCAAGCGGCGGCTGCGATCAGCAGCGCTGCGAGTGCCCGGGTGGTCAAGCTGAAAACCGAGCGCATGCGCGAAGTGGCGCCCCTGCCCTTCGATCTCGGCACCTTGCAGGAAGTCTGCTCGAAGAAACTTGGCCTCGGCGCGCAGGAAACCCTCGACATCGCCCAGGCACTCTACGAAACCTACAAAGTCATCACTTACCCGCGCAGTGATTGTGGCTACTTGCCGCTGAGCCAGCACAGCGAGGCGCCGGGGATTCTCGCCGCGTTGCGGCAGGCAGATCCGGGCCTTGAAGCGCTCAACGGGTTTCTGGAGCCGCAAAGCAAATCCCGGGCATGGAACGACGCCAAGGTCAGCGCGCACCACGGCATCATCCCTACCGCTGCTGCGAAGAATCTTGAACGCCTGAGCGGCAAGCATCGCGCGGTCTATACGCTGATCCGCGCACGCTATCTGGCGCAGTTCCTGCCCAATCACGAATACGATCGCACCCAGGCTGATTTCGATTGCGCTGGTGAAGCCTTGCGCGCAGTGGGCAAGCAGATCATCGAACCGGGGTGGAAGCGTGCTCTGCCCGAAGCGCTGGCAGCGGCGAAGGGCCGCGAAGCACCCGCACCGCAAACCTTGCCGGCCCTTAGCCAAGGCGTCGAATGCGCCATCGCCGCTGTGAAGCTCAAGGATTTGTGGACGCAACCACCGAAACCCTACACCGAGGGCGATCTGATCAAGGCGATGAAAAACGTCGCCAAACTGGTCGAGGATCCACTGCTCAAACAGAAACTCAAGGACACCACCGGCATCGGCACCGAAGCCACCCGCGCGTCGATCATTCAGGGTTTGATTGACCGTGGCTATCTGGTGAAAAACGGCAAGGCTCTCGCCGCCACCCCGGCTGCGTTCAGCCTGATCGACGCGGTGCCACGGGCGATTGCCGACCCCGGCACCACGGCGATCTGGGAGCAGGCGCTGGACATGGTGCAAAGCGGCGAAATGAGTCTTGAAGAGTTCGTCACCAAACAAGCGGCATGGATGAGCAAACAGGTGACGCGCTGCTCCAGCCTCAGCCTGACCATCAGCGGCCCGCCACCGGCCGGTAAAGCCGCGGCACCGTGGAAGAAGAAACGTAAATCGACCCGCAGCAAAACCACGGGCACAACAAAACGCACAGCGAAACCGGCAGGCAAATAAAACCCGCTAGTGTTTCTGCAAGGCTCAGCACTTTCAGGAACCCGGCGCATGGCCAATATCGAACTGCACCCCGCTCAGCGCGATGAGCTGGAGATCATCGAAAACCTCATACAGTTCTACATGTACGACTTCAGCGAATGGCTGCCGCTGAAGCTCGCTCCGCATGGTTTCTTCTCCATTCAGCCGAAAATCGACTACTGGCGCCACCCGGCCACCCAACCATTTCTGATTCAGGTCGACGGCGAACTGGCCGGTTTCGTGACCGTCGATAACGAAACCCACGTCGCCGGCGCCGAACACAACATTGGCTACTTCTTCATCGCACGACGCTTTCGTGGCCAAGGCGTCGCGCAGTTTGTCGTCTCTGCCCTCTTGAGCCAGATCCCCGGTCAATGGCAGATTTTCCATATCGACGCCAACCTGCCGGCGCAGCGCTTCTGGGCCAGGCTGATTCCGTTATTGAGCGACGGCCACTTCACCCTGCAGCAGCGCGAAGTAGACGGTTATCCGTGCACCTTCTACGTGCTGCGCACGCCTTTTTCCGTTGCCTGAACGGATTCTTTCTCATTCCAAAACAGCTTTGTCCGACAATATGTAGTGAGTAAAAATAATCACTACAAAACCGTTGACGGCATCGTTTTGCTTTTGCATGATGAAGACGTTCCCCGATCGGGAACATCGGTAACACGCTTGAGCAAACTCGTCTGACCGCCGAGTTGTTTTTTCCGGATACACGCTGCCCACAAGGCAGATTGAAGAAGCTGACCTGGCCTGAACGTCCAGTACAAGGACGAGAAGCGCTGGCGAAAATTCTCAAGACGCTTGTGGTCGACACGGTAAATGTCGTCAAGGAGCCTCCCGGTTTTCGCTGCTTCTCCTCGTTGTGACGCTATTGCGTAGCAGTTATTCAACACGACTACATGCAACAGATGCACGACCCCGTACTTTCCACGGGCGAGCGCTGACGTCCTGGTTTCGGTGCCAGGGATCAACTAACCGATGGGCTACCTGTATTAGCGAATCAACTTTGAAAGATCACCAGACTGGTCAAGGGGCAATATCATGAATCTGAACAATCAACCGACTATCGAAGAACTGGCTCGTATGTTCGCGGCGCAGAAAGACAGCCACGACAGCCACATTCTGTGGATCAGCAAGTCGGGGCAGGTGCATATCGACTGCCTGGCGACCCATGCTGACGAAGACGAATTTGACCGCAACCATCAGAACCTGCTGGCCCGCCTGAAGATGTACCGTCGCGGCCACGGTTATGTTGGCAAGAAGGCTGCGGCCGACAAGGACTTCATCGGTAATGTTCTGCAAACGCTGAAACAGGCGTGGGATTCGATGCAGAACAACAATGAAGTTCGGGTGATTGATCGGTTCTGCTGAGTTAGTCATTAAATAATTGAAAGGCCTGCTTCCTTAACGGAAGCAGGCCTTTTTTTGTTTGCTTGCATTGATTTGGCGTGACTGGAATTGTAGCCCCTCACCCCAGCCCTCTCCCGAGGGAGAGGGAGCCGATTTGTGCTGCGCTCAAAATTTTAGTTCGGCTCAAAAATTTCAGGTCGGCGTAAATTGCACAAACACCTCGGTCATTCCTCTCTGCCGAGGGAGAGGGAACCGGTTTGTGCTGCGCTCAAAATTTTGGCTCGGCTCAAAAATTTCAGGTCGGCGTAAATTGCACAAACACCTCGGTCAGTCCCCTCTGCCGAGGGATAGGGAGCCGATTTATAGTGTTTTCAGAACCAGAGTTTGGCTCAGGTTTCTCAGGTCGGCGTAAATCGCCCAAGCAACTCGGTCAGTCCCCTCTCCCACTGGGAGAGGGTTAGGGTGAGGGGCTTCCCATGTCCAACACCAATTCCACAAACGCCACCGCCGCCGCACTGTGATAATTATTGCGCCGCCGCAACAACGCCGCCCCACGCTGCGGCGCTTCACTCTCCACGCGCAATCGGTGCAACGCCCGGTCCTCAGTCGCAATCGCCTGCGGCAACATCGTCGCCATCGGCGAACAACGCACCACTTCCAGCAACGTACTCACCGAATTCACCTCGATCCGCACCTGCGGCGTAATCCCTTGCTGGCGAAAATACTCATCCACCGATAACCGCGTGATGAAGTCCGGCGCCAACAAAGCGAAATCCAATGACGCGATATCTTCCGGCGTCAGCATTGAGCGACTGTCATACAGCGGATGCTCACGCCCGACCATGATCCCCAGCGTTTCGGTAAACGCCGGAATGCATTCGATATCGGCGCTGCGTACCGGCGTAAACGCAATCGCAATATCCAGCGAGTCATCCGCCAGCCCCGCCTCAATGTCATCCATCGACAGCTCGAAAATCTGCAGATGAATCCCCGGGTACCGCGCGGCAAAGTCGCGCACCAACGGCCCGACCAGATAGGCCATGAATGTCGGCGTCATCGCCAGACGCAACGTCCCGCGAGACAAATCCTTCACGTCATGCAACGCGCGCTTGCCCGCCTCCAGCTCAACCAGCACCCGCCGCGCACATTCGATGTAGGCCACGCCGGCATCCGTCGGTTTGACCGTGCGCGAAGTGCGATCAAACAGGTTCACCCCCAGGGTTTCTTCCAGCTGGCGAATCTGCTGCGACAGGGTCGGCTGCGACACATGCAACGCTTCGGCAGCCCGGGTGAAGCCGCCGTGATCGGCAACAGCCAGCAGATAACGCAAATGTCGCAGCAGCATGGGAATCACCATCTATAGGCAGGACTTATGCAAAGCATTGTATATCGGTCTTGGACGCTATGAATGAATCGGCAGAAGATCAATCCCACACAGCAAGCCAACCCCTGAAAGGAGTGACACCATGCAACAGTCCCACGCCTACAACGACACCAGCCTGGCCCTGACCACCCGCATTCTCGACGCCAAGGCTCGCAAAGATCTGTCATGGCAGGATCTGGCCGACGGCACCGGCCTGAGCCTGGCGTACGTCACCGCTGCCCTGCTCGGCCAGCATCCACTGCCGGAAAGCGCTGCCCAAGTGGTCGGAGACAAGCTGGAATTGAGCGCTGACGACGTCGCGGCGATGCAGATCATCCCCCTGCGTGGCAGCCTCAGCGGCGTGCCGACCGACCCGACCATCTACCGCTTCCACGAGATGATCCAGATCTACGGCACCACCCTCAAAGCGCTGGTTCACGAGCAGTTCGGCGACGGCATCATCAGCGCGATCAACTTCAAACTCGACATCAAGAAAGTCGAAGACCCGGAAGGCGGCTCCCGCGCTGTAGTCACCCTCGACGGCAAGTTCCTGCCCCTGCGTCCGTTCTGATCCGCAGCGGCCCGCCCCCTGCGTGCGGGCCAACACACCTCAAATGGCTACCCGTCACCCAACACATCTGGAGGCTGCCCCATGCAAAAAATTCTGTTGATTCTGGCCCTGCTTGGCGGCGTTTACGCCCAGGCATCTGCCGCTGACGAGGCCGTCGCCTACCGCTACGGCATGCCACTGGATATCGCCCAAGTGCTGAGCATTACCCCGGTTGCCGATGTGTGTGGCGTGGTGCCGGTGGAGATGACGTATCTGGACAGCCACGGCGGCAAACACATTCTTCAATACAGCGAATTCGGCAGCGGTTGCTCGAACTGAGAGGACAACACCATGAAAAACCTGATTGATGGCTTCCTGAAATTCCAGAGCGAAGCGTTCCCGCAACGCACCGAATTGTTCAAACACCTGGCGACCACGCAACAGCCCGGCACCTTGTTCATCACCTGTTCCGACAGCCGGGTCGTGCCGGAACTGCTGACCCAACAAGAACCCGGCGAGCTGTTCGTGATCCGTAACGCTGGCAATATCGTGCCGTCCTACAGCCCGCACCCGGGCGGTGTTTCGGCAACGGTGGAATATGCGGTGGCGGTGCTTGGCGTGACCGACATTGTCATCTGCGGGCATTCTGACTGCGGCGCGATGACCGCGATCGCGAAGTGCAAATGCATGGATCACTTACCTGCGGTCAGCGGCTGGCTGCAGCATGCCGAGTCGGCGAAAGTGGTTAACGAGGCGCGGCCACATGCCAATGACGCGGCGAAGTTGAGCTCGATGGTGCGCGAGAACGTGATCGCGCAACTGGCGAACATTCAGACCCACCCGAGCGTGCGTCTGGCTCAGGAGAAAGGCCTGTTGAACCTGCATGGCTGGGTGTATGACATCGAGACCGGCTCGGTCGATGCGCTGTCCTCGGACCGCCGTACGTTTGTGCCGCTGGCCGAGCAACCGGCGACTTGCGCGATCCACGCACAGACCACCCACGCAGCCTGAGCAACTGATCGTTCCCACGCCGGAGCATGGGAACGATCGTTGTCCGCCAGATCAGCGTTTTACTGTGAGATCGATCTGGCTCATGCGGCTGCGCACAGTGAACACGCCATCCCCCGAAAGAATCGCACTGCGCGCAAACAAGCGCCCGCTCTCCCAGTTCGAAAGCCCCAGCTCCGGCTTGTTCAACGCATACTGTCCATCGACCCAACGGGTAATGCCATTGCCCACGAACGGCGCATTCACCGCGTTGTAGAAAAGCTCTTGCACGGCGGCATCTTCACTGATCAACGACACGGTAAATTGCGGGCTGTAACGATTGAAGAGCGCAATCGCCTGATCCAGATCATCAACGATCATCAGGCTGACTTCCGGGGTTTCTTCCCATTCCCACTCGCGGCCCAACGCCGACTCCGCCAAAGGTTCAGCCAACGCTTCAGTCTGATAACCCTCGGTCCGATAAACCTCGACCGTCGCGTTCTGCCACTCACTCGACAGGTAACTTTCGCTGCCTTCGACAATGTGCAGCTTGCAGCCCTGGCCACGCGCAGTACCGGCCTGTTGCAGCGCATCGAGAAACAACGGCACCAGTTCCGCCGCGCGATCACGCTGGATCAGACAGACGTTGAGGGTGTTGCACACTTTGCGATCCAGCGAGTTGCGCACCACTGCGGCAAAGCGCTGCGCATCGGCATCACGATCGGCGATCAACCACGCGCCCCCCGTGCCATGCAGACTGACCGCGGTGCCAGCCTGCTGGGCAATGCTGCCCAACTGACTGACCGCACGACCCGAACCACGCGCCACCGCCAGCGACAAACGTCGATCAGCGAACATCGCCCAACCGGCAGCATGATTGACGCTTTCCACCAACGACACCGCACCGGCCGGCAAACCAGCGTCGGCCAACGCCGGGTTTAACGCGTGAGTGACGATGGCTTGCGCGGTGCCCAACGCATCGCTGCCGATACGCAGCACAGCGGTGTTGCCGGTGCGCAAAACACCGGCGGCGTCGGCGAACACGTTCGGCCGACCTTCAAAGACAAACGCGACGATGCCCAGCGGCGAAACCACTTGCTCGACCTTCCAGCCGTCGTGCTCGACACTGCTGATGACTTTGCCGCGCGTGGCGGCGGCATCTCGCCAGGCGCGCAGGCCGGCGATCATGTCGCGGCGCATGCGCTCGTCGGCGAGCAGCCGGGTGGTGGAGCGGCCGCGCGCCTTGGCCCGTTCGATATCGGCAAGGTTGGCGGTTTCGATGTGCGCCCAGCAGTCCGGGGTTTCCAGACGTTGTGCGAAGAGATCAAAAAACTGGCTGATCGCCTCATCGGACACCGCCGACAGTGCGGTGAATGCCGCTGCCGCACGTTCGATCACC
>NZ_CABVHJ010000024.1:0-3006 GCF_902497745.1 Pseudomonas fluorescens | reverse complement strand
TCCGCCACGGGAATCAACAACAACTCGCCACTGACCTGCTCCACCAAGAGGTGGTCACCGGGCTGAAAGCGCGCGGCCAGTTCGGGGCTGACCACGGTGACGCGGTTACCAGCGAAAGGGATCGGCGTGCCAGCGACTAGACGTTCGAGCGCAAGAGACATGAAGCGGATTCACCATGCAGGGAGCGGCCGGAAAATGTATAGGAACACAATCCTCCAAAGCAACCGCTAACCCTGTGGGAGCGAGCTTGCTCGCGAAAGCGGTGGATCTGATACATCAATGATGGCTGACCTGACGCCTTCGCGAGCAAGCTCGTTCCCACAGGGTTTTGTGGTGTTTGTGTGATCGGTTCAGAACACCGACCAGCCAATCCGCGCGCTAAGCATCTCCAGCGCCGCCATCCCCGCCAGCGAGTTCCCCGCCGCATTCAACTCCGGCGACCACACGCACACCGTGAACTGCCCCGGCACCACCGCAACAATCCCGCCGCCGACGCCGCTCTTGCCCGGCAAGCCGACGCGATAGGCGAAGTTGCCCGCTTCGTCATACAGCCCGCTGGTGGCCATGATCGAGTTGACTTGCTGGGTTTGCCGGCGCGTCAGGATCTGTTCGCCGCTGTGTTTGCAAAAACCGTCGTTGGCCAGAAAGCAGAACGCCCGGGCCAGATCAATGCAGTTCATGCGCAACGCACAATGGCTGAAATAGCTGCGCAGCACCGCTTCGACATCGTTGTGAAAATTGCCGAACGACTGCATCAGATACGCCATCGCCGCATTGCGCGCACGGTGTTGATATTCGGAGTCGGCGACTTTGCCGTCGATCATGATCTGTGGATTGCCGGACAGGCGCCGGACGAAATCGCGCATCGACAGGGTTGGCGCGGCGAAGCGTGACTGGTTGATGTCGCAGATCACCAGCGCACCGGCATTGATGAACGGATTGCGTGGCCGACCGCGCTCGAATTCCAGCTGCACCAGCGAGTTGAACGGCTGCCCGGACGGCTCGTGACCGAGGCGTTCCCAGATCGCTTCGCCGGAATGATCGATCGCCTGTACCAGGCTGAACACCTTGGAAATACTCTGCACCGAGAACGGCGTCTCGGCGTCACCGGCGCAATACATCTCGCCATCGTTGCCGTACACGGCGATGCCCAGCTGATTGGCCGGCACGGTGCCGAGGGCAGGAATGTAGTCAGCCACCTTGCCCTGCCCGATCAGCGGGCGGACAGCGTCAAGAATCTCGTTCAACAGCGCTTGCATGCCGGGTTCCGAAGTCTCGCCCCATGGGATTGCGGGGACACTGGGGCTAGACGCTGCGCCCGCCCGTCGAATCACACCGGCCTGCATCGCACTGAATGTTCTAGGCTCAACCGCACATTCAGAAACCGGAGAGCACCCATGTATCTCGAAGGCTCCTGCCATTGCGGCGAGGTCACGTTCAGCCTCACCAGCGCCCACCCCTACCCTTATCAACGCTGCTACTGCTCGATCTGCCGCAAGACCCAGGGCGGTGGCGGTTATGCGATCAACCTCGGAGGCGATGCGACCAGCCTCAAGGTGCGCGGACGCAAACACATCAGCGTTTACCACGCGAAGATGAAAGACGCTGGCGACCAGCGCGCTCATCGCAGCACCGCCGAGCGGCATTTCTGTTCACTGTGCGGCAGCGGTTTGTGGCTGTTCAGCCCGGAGTGGCCGGAGCTGATCCACCCGTTCGCCTCGGCCATCGACACACCGTTGCCGGTGCCGCCAGAGCACACGCATTTGATGCTCGGTTCGAAAGCACCCTGGGTCGAAGTCGAGGCCAAAGCGAAAGACCAACAGTTCGACGTCTATCCCGAAGAATCCATTGCCCAATGGCATGAACGCCTCGGCTTGACCCGATAGATCCATGGCAAACACAAATCCCTGTGGGAGCGAGCTTGCTCGCGAAGGCGGCGTTTCAGTCAGTATTTGCGTCGACTGACACAGCGCCTTCGCGAGCAAGCTCGCTCCCACATTGCCAACTCCATTGGGCATTAAATCTTTGAGCTGTTCAGTTCCCTTTTCCCGCACTCGTTCGGTTAACCCCTCAGAAGCACTTCAACTACCGATCGATTCGATGCAAAGGGATCTCCATGTCGCACGTCCGTTTCCGTTTTGCCCTGTGCCCGTTGGCACTGGCCCTGCTGAGCATTTCTGCCAACGCCGCTGAAAAAACCGAGCAGACCTTGCAACTCGGCGCCACCAATATTTCCGCCCAGGGCCTCGGCGCTACCACCGAAGACACCCGTTCCTACACTACCGGCGCCATGTCCTCGGCCACCGGCCTGCCGCTGTCGATCCGCGAAACACCGCAGTCGGTGACGGTGATTACCCGTCAGCAAATGGACGATCGCGGCGTGCAAAGTGTCGGCGATGCCTTGCGCAATACCCCCGGCATATCCATGCAGAAGTACGACAGCGACCGTACTGAATTTTCCGCCCGCGGCCTGGCGATCACCAACTTCCAGTACGACGGCGTCAACATCCCCTACGACGGCGTGTACGGCGAGAACCCAAACAATGGCGACGACGCCGCGAGCATCGATCGCATCGAAATCATCAAAGGCGCGACCGGCCTGATGACCGGTTCCGGCGATCCGTCGGCCACGGTCAACCTGATCCGCAAGAAGCCGACCAAAGAGTTCAAAGCCTCGATCAGCGGCACCGTTGGTTCGTGGGATGCCTACCGCACCGTCGGTGATATTTCCGGTCCGCTGACTGAATCGGGCAACGTGCGCGGACGTTTCGTCGGTGCCTATTCCGATCAGAACTCTTACCTGGATCACTACAGCCAGCGCAAAGACCTGTTCTACGGCATCCTCGAAGCCGACATGAGCGACGACACCTTGCTGACCTTCGGCGTCGATAAATCCAGCACCACACCACGGGGTTCGTCGTGGACTGGCAACCCGGTGTATTTCACCGATGGCGGGCGTACTGATTTCGGGCGCCACTTCAATTCCGCGGCCGACTGGAGTCGCCG
>NZ_CABVHJ010000023.1 GCF_902497745.1 Pseudomonas fluorescens | reverse complement strand
GCTGCTTCTTTCGTCTTCTTCAATGAATCAAGCAATTCGTGTGGGAACTTATGGAGCAGCTGATGTCGTCGATTAAGGAGGTGATCCAGCCGCAGGTTCCCCTACGGCTACCTTGTTACGACTTCACCCCAGTCATGAATCACACCGTGGTAACCGTCCTCCCGAAGGTTAGACTAGCTACTTCTGGTGCAACCCACTCCCATGGTGTGACGGGCGGTGTGTACAAGGCCCGGGAACGTATTCACCGTGACATTCTGATTCACGATTACTAGCGATTCCGACTTCACGCAGTCGAGTTGCAGACTGCGATCCGGACTACGATCGGTTTTATGGGATTAGCTCCACCTCGCGGCTTGGCAACCCTTTGTACCGACCATTGTAGCACGTGTGTAGCCCAGGCCGTAAGGGCCATGATGACTTGACGTCATCCCCACCTTCCTCCGGTTTGTCACCGGCAGTCTCCTTAGAGTGCCCACCATAACGTGCTGGTAACTAAGGACAAGGGTTGCGCTCGTTACGGGACTTAACCCAACATCTCACGACACGAGCTGACGACAGCCATGCAGCACCTGTCTCAATGTTCCCGAAGGCACCAATCCATCTCTGGAAAGTTCATTGGATGTCAAGGCCTGGTAAGGTTCTTCGCGTTGCTTCGAATTAAACCACATGCTCCACCGCTTGTGCGGGCCCCCGTCAATTCATTTGAGTTTTAACCTTGCGGCCGTACTCCCCAGGCGGTCAACTTAATGCGTTAGCTGCGCCACTAAGAGCTCAAGGCTCCCAACGGCTAGTTGACATCGTTTACGGCGTGGACTACCAGGGTATCTAATCCTGTTTGCTCCCCACGCTTTCGCACCTCAGTGTCAGTATCAGTCCAGGTGGTCGCCTTCGCCACTGGTGTTCCTTCCTATATCTACGCATTTCACCGCTACACAGGAAATTCCACCACCCTCTACCATACTCTAGCTCGACAGTTTTGAATGCAGTTCCCAGGTTGAGCCCGGGGATTTCACATCCAACTTAACGAACCACCTACGCGCGCTTTACGCCCAGTAATTCCGATTAACGCTTGCACCCTCTGTATTACCGCGGCTGCTGGCACAGAGTTAGCCGGTGCTTATTCTGTCGGTAACGTCAAAACAGCAAAGTATTAATTTACTGCCCTTCCTCCCAACTTAAAGTGCTTTACAATCCGAAGACCTTCTTCACACACGCGGCATGGCTGGATCAGGCTTTCGCCCATTGTCCAATATTCCCCACTGCTGCCTCCCGTAGGAGTCTGGACCGTGTCTCAGTTCCAGTGTGACTGATCATCCTCTCAGACCAGTTACGGATCGTCGCCTTGGTGAGCCATTACCTCACCAACTAGCTAATCCGACCTAGGCTCATCTGATAGCGCAAGGCCCGAAGGTCCCCTGCTTTCTCCCGTAGGACGTATGCGGTATTAGCGTTCCTTTCGAAACGTTGTCCCCCACTACCAGGCAGATTCCTAGGCATTACTCACCCGTCCGCCGCTGAATCCAGGAGCAAGCTCCTCTCATCCGCTCGACTTGCATGTGTTAGGCCTGCCGCCAGCGTTCAATCTGAGCCATGATCAAACTCTTCAGTTCAAACATCTTTGGGTTTTTAAGAAACCCTAAACTTGGCTCAGCAATCGTTGGTTACATCTTTGATTTCTCGCGGAGTAACTTGTGATGCTGATAATCTTGTTGACTATCAGTCTGACTCCACAAGCACCCACACGAATTGCTTGATTCAGTTGTTAAAGAGCGATTGGTTAAGATCTTTCGTCTCAACCGAGGCGCGCATTCTACAGCAGCCTCATTTGCTGTCAAGTGATTATTTTCAGAAGTTTTCGAAGAATTCTTCAACAACTTCAACCACTTGCGCTTCCGATCTCTCGTCAGCGGGAGGCGAATTCTACAGCGTTACACGCTGCTGTCAACACCTCTTTTTCAACTTCCTTTCTGGCTTCGATGAACTGAAGCGCCCTGCTGCCGAAACCTGCATAACTCATTGAATCTCAAGGAGTTTTCCGTTTCGACTGCGCCGGAAGTGGGGCGAATTATAGACACCTGAAATCTGCCGTCAACACCTATTTTCATAATTCTGTCACATCGGTCAAAAAACCCCGAAAACACGAAGGCCGACCTCGATGAGGTCGGCCTTCTGCCTTTCTACTTACAAGCTAGGGAAGGCGAACTGCGAAGCCTCATGGCTCGCGCGCTGTGGCCAGCGCTGGGTGATTGCCTTGCGACGGGTATAGAAGCGCACACCATCCGGACCATAGGCATGCAGGTCGCCGAACAACGAACGCTTCCAGCCGCCGAAGCTGTGGTAAGCCACCGGTACCGGCAGCGGCACGTTGACGCCAACCATGCCGACTTCGATCTCGTCGCAGAACAGACGCGCCGCTTCACCGTCACGGGTGAAGATGCAGGTGCCGTTGCCGTATTCGTGATCGTTGATCAGTTGCATCGCCTCTTCCAGGCTGTTCACGCGAACGATGCACAGAACCGGCCCGAAGATCTCTTCTTTATAGATGCGCATTTCCGGGGTGACGTTGTCGAACAGGCAGCCACCGAGGAAGAAACCTTCTTCGTGACCGGCCACGCTGAAACCACGACCGTCGACCACCAGGGTCGCGCCCGCTGCCACACCGTCATCCACGTAACCGCTGACTTTGTCGCGCGCCTGACCGGTTACCAGTGGGCCCATGTCCAGACCGCACGAAGTGCCGGCACCGATTTTCAGTGCCTGGATCTGTGGAACCAGTTTGGCCACCAGCGCATCTGCCACTTGATCGCCAACACACACAGCAACCGAGATCGCCATGCAGCGCTCGCCGCACGAACCGTAAGCCGCGCCCATCAGTGCGCTGACCGCGTTATCCAGATCGGCATCCGGCATCAACACTGCGTGGTTCTTCGCGCCGCCCAGTGCCTGAACGCGTTTGCCGCGCTTGGTGCCTTCGGCGTAGATGTATTCAGCAATCGGCGTCGAACCAACGAAGCTCAGCGCTTTGACTTCCGGCGCTTCGATCAGCGCGTCTACTGCAGTCTTGTCACCGTGAACCACGCTCATCACGCCTTTCGGCAGACCGGCTTCCAGCAGCAGCTGAGCGATCAGCAGTGTCGAGCTTGGATCACGCTCGGACGGTTTGAGGATGAAGCAGTTGCCGCAGACGATCGCCAGCGGGTACATCCACAGCGGCACCATGGCCGGGAAGTTGAAAGGGGTGATCCCGGCAACAATGCCCAGCGGCTGGAAGTCCGACCATGCGTCGATGTTCGGGCCGACGTTGCGGCTGTACTCGCCCTTGAGGATTTCCGGCGCTGCGCAAGCGAACTCGACGTTCTCGATACCGCGCTTCAGTTCACCGGCGGCGTCTTCCAGAGTTTTACCGTGTTCTTCACTGATCAATTGCGAGATGCGTGCTTCGTTCTGCTCCAGCAGTTGCTTGAAGCGGAACATCACCTGCGCACGTTTGGCCGGTGGCGTGTTGCGCCAGGCCGGGAACGCAGCTTTGGCGGCATCGATGGCTTTCTGGATGGTTGCCTGGCTGGCCAGTGGCAGCTTGTGGATAGCCTGACCGGTGGACGGATTGAACACATCAACCGCGCGACCGTTCTCGGTCACCAGTTCGCCATTGATCAAATGCGGGATAACGCTCATCGAAAACTCCTGAATTCTTGTGCGCAGACGCCCGCAACAGGCGCCTGCTATTTGCATAGCTATATAGAAGGAAAAATCAGTCGAGCTTGTTCAGCACTTCGCCGACCGCGTCGAACAGACGATCGAGGTCTTGCGGCTTGCTGTTGAAGGTTGGGCCGAACTGCAGGGTGTCGCCGCCGAAGCGTACGTAGAACCCGGCTTTCCACAGGGCCATGCCCGCTTCGAACGGACGCACGATGGCGTCACCGTCACGCGGGGCAATCTGAATGGCACCGGCCAGGCCGAAGTTACGGATGTCGATAACGTTCTTCGAGCCCTTCAGGCCATGCAGCGCGTTTTCGAAATGCGGCGCGACTTCCGCGACGCTCTGCACCAGGTTTTCTTTTTGCAGCAGGTCGAGTGCCGCAAGGCCAGCGGCGCAAGCCACCGGGTGCGCCGAGTAGGTGTAACCGTGCGGGAATTCCACGGCGTATTCCGGGGTCGGCTGATTCATGAAGGTCTGGTAGATCTCGGAGCTGGCAATCACCGCGCCCATCGGGATCGCGCCGTTGGTGACTTGCTTGGCGATGCACATCAGGTCCGGAGTAACGCCAAAGGTGTCGGCACCGAACATGTTGCCGGTACGGCCGAAACCGGTGATCACTTCGTCGAACACCAACAGAATGCTGTGCTGATCGCAGATTTCGCGCAGACGCTTCAGGTAACCCTGCGGCGGCACCAGTACGCCGGCGGAACCGGCCATAGGTTCTACAAATACGGCGGCGATGTTCGACGCATCGTGCAATTCGATCAGCTTCAGCAGCTCATCGGCCAAAGCGATACCGCCCTGCTCCGGCATGCCGCGGGAGAACGCATTGCTCGCCAGCAGGGTGTGCGGCAGGTGATCGACGTCCATCATCGCCTGACCGAACAGCTTGCGGTTGCCATTGACGCCGCCAAGGCTGGTGCCGGCGATGTTCACGCCGTGGTAACCACGGGCACGGCCGATCATTTTGGTTTTGGTCGCCTGACCTTTTAGGCGCCAGTAGGCACGGACCATTTTCACCGCGGTGTCGGCGCACTCGGAACCCGAGTCAGTGAAGAACACGTGATTGAGGTTGCCCGGGGTCAGCTCGGTGATTTTCTCGGCCAACTGGAACGACAACGGGTGGCCGTACTGGAAGCCCGGCGAGTAATCGAGGGTACCCAACTGCTTGGAAACCGCTTCCTGAATTTCCTTGCGGGTGTGGCCAGCGCCGCAGGTCCACAGACCGGACAGCGAGTCGTATACCCGGCGGCCCTTGTCGTCGATCAGCCAGCTGCCTTCGGCGCCAACGATCAGACGCGGGTCGCGCTGGAAGTTACGGTTGGCGGTGTACGGCATCCAGTGCGCGTCCAGCTTCAGTTGGCTGGCCAGTGGCGACTGAGCGTTTTCAGGCATGTTCATCGGGCAAAACCTCGCAGGGCATAAGCGTCAGGGAGATAAAAAGCGTTGTTGCAGCTAAATTGCCACGCGGATAAAGTCTGTGAAATTCAACTCTTCTAACGTTCAGTTAGAACTTTGCTAAACAATGAGAACAACAATATGAGCAGCCGTCGCCCCGATCCGCTGGCCCAGGTCAGTGACTTTGATATTCGCCTGCTGCGGATATTCCGCAGCGTGGTGGAGTGCGGCGGCTTCTCGGCGGCGGAAACCGTGCTCGGCATCGGTCGCTCGGCGATCAGCCAGCAGATGAGCGATCTGGAGCAGCGTCTCGGTTTACGTTTGTGTCAGCGCGGCCGCGCCGGGTTTTCGCTGACCGAAGAAGGCCGTGAGGTGTATCAATCGGCGCTGCAACTATTAAGTGCGCTGGAAAGTTTCCGCACTGAGGTCAACGGCCTGCACCAGCATTTGCGCGGTGAGCTGATCATCGGCCTGACCGACAACCTCGTCACCCTGCCCCACATGCGCATCACTCACGCCCTCGCCCAGTTGAAGGAACGCGGGCCGGATGTGCAGATCCAGATACGCATGATTGCGCCGAATGAAGTCGAGCAAGGCGTGCTCGATGGGCGACTGCATGTCGGTGTGGTGCCGCAGGCCAGTGCGTTGTCGGGACTGGAATATCAACCGCTGTACAGCGAGCGCTCGCTGCTCTATTGCGCAGTGGGGCATCCGTTGTTTTATGTCGATGACAAGCAACTGGATGACGAACGTCTAAACAGTCAGGACGCGATTGCCCCGACCTTTCGTCTGCCGGCGGATATTCAGGCGCATTACCAGGCGCTCAATTGCACCGCCAGTGCCTCGGACCGTGAGGGCATGGCGTTTCTGATTTTGACCGGGCGTTACATTGGATATCTGCCGGATCACTACGCCAGTCTCTGGGTGCAGCAAGGTCGCTTGCGTGCTTTAAAACCAGGAACGCGGTTTTACGACTTGAGTCTGGCATCGGTCACGCGCAAGGGGCGGCGCACTCATTTGGTGCTGGAAAGCTTTCTGGAAAGCCTTGCCGCGACGCGCTGAAAAATCCAGCAAGGCCCAGCGGGGTTGGGCCTAAACAACAAATTCTTTGAATAACCTGAGCAAGTGGACAGCTTTTTGCAAAGCAGGATCAACTCCGATCCTTCAACAAGAAGCCTTCAGCCATGCAGCCAGATTCCGAACAATCCAGCGACCTGATCTACGGCCTCAACGACCGCCCCAAACCACTCGCCGCAACTCTCGCGGCGCTACAACACGTGCTCGCCAGTTTCGTCGGCATCATCACCCCGCCGCTGGTGATTGGTTCAGCATTGGGGCTGACCGCGCACTTGCCGTATCTGATCAGCATGGCGTTGATGGTTTCGGGCGTCGGCACGTTCATTCAGGCGCGGCGGCCGTTCGGCATCGGGGCGGGAATGATCTGTCTGCAAGGCACCAGTTTTGCTTTTCTTGGTGCGGTGCTGTCGGCCGGGTTTCTGGTCAAGCAACGCGGCGGCAGCCCGGAAGACATTCTGGCGATGATCTTCGGTGTGTGCTTTTTCGGCGCAATCGTGCAGATCGTCCTCAGCCGTTTCATCGGTCAATTGCGTCGAGTCGTTACGCCGTTGGTGACCGGTATCGTCATCACCCTGATCGGTATCAGCCTGATCAAGGTCGGCATCACCGATCTGGGCGGTGGCTTCAATGCGCCGGACTTCGGTGCGCCGGGCAATCTGGCGCTGGGCGTGTTTGTGTTGCTGACCATCATTCTGCTCAACCGTTCGAACACGCCATGGGTGCGCTTGTCGGCAATCATCATCGGTTTGCTGCTCGGCAGCCTGGCCGCGTGGTTCAGTGGGAAACTGGTGCCGCAGCCTTTACCTGACTTGCCACTGGTGAGTTTTCCTACACCGTTCAAGTTTGGCTTCAGCTTCGACTGGACGGCTTTCCTGCCGGTCGCGCTGATTTATCTGATCAGCACCATCGAAACCGTCGGCGACCTCACTGCCAATTGCATGCTCGCTCGCCAACCGATTAGTGGCCCTTCTTATATAAGCCGCCTGCGCGGTGGCGTCCTCGGCGATGGCGTCAGTTGCATGATCGCCGCGACCTTCAGCGCCTTCCCCAACACCACGTTTGCGCAGAACAACGGCGTGATCCAGCTGACCGGCGTTGCCAGTCGCTATGTCGGTTTGTACATCGGCACGATCCTGTTTTGTCTCGGAATGTTCCCGATGATCGGCGCGGTGCTGCAACAGATTCCAAAACCGGTACTCGGTGGCGCGACCCTGGTGATGTTCGGCGCGGTGGCCGCTGCCGGCGTGCGCATCCTCGCGCAGTCGCCGCTGGATCGCCGCAGCATGTTGATCATCGCCACTTCGTTCGGAGTAGGCTTGGGCATTGCTGCGCAGCCGAACCTGCTGCACTTGTTGCCGAAACTGGTGCAGAACCTGTTTGATTCGGCGATCACCAGCGGCGGCCTGACCGCAATTATCCTGTGCCTGTTGCTGCCGGAATCGAAAACCGAGGCCGCTGAAGCGCACGCGCCGCTGAACAAGATCGAACAGGCGTAACGGTTTTATCGCGCAAAGACTTGTCGGATGCCTGTGGGTGCGCTATCAACGCAACTGGTTGCACCCACAGACAAACCCGGAAGTGCCTATGACCTTTGAAGTCCCAGCCCATGGCGGCAAACCCGCCAGCCGCATTCGTCAGAAAAACGAAGAGACCATCCTCAAAGCCGCCGAAGACGAGTTCGCCCGTCACGGGTACAAAGGCACCAGCATGAACACCATCGCGCAGAATGCCGGGTTGCCCAAGGCCAACCTGCATTACTACTTCACCAACAAACTCGGTTTGTACGTGGCGGTGCTGAGCAACATCATTGAGCTGTGGGACAGCACCTTCAACACCCTTACCGCCGAAGACGATCCGGCCGAAGCGCTGACCCGCTATATTCGCGCCAAAATGGAATTCTCCCGCCGCCAGCCACAGGCCTCGCGGATCTTTGCGATGGAAGTGATCAGCGGCGGCGAATGTCTGAGCGAATATTTCAATCAGGATTACCGCGCCTGGTTCACCGGCCGCGCAGCGGTGTTTCAGGCGTGGATCGATGCGGGCAAAATGGACCCGGTCGATCCGGTGCATCTGATCTTCCTGTTGTGGGGCAGCACCCAACATTACGCTGACTTTGCCACGCAAATCTGTCGCGTCAGCGGTCGCAGCAAGTTGACCAAGCAAGACATGGAAGACGCCGGCAACAACCTGATCCGCATCATTCTCAAAGGCTGCGGCCTCACTCCTCCTCTATAAGACGTTTATGCCTTTCACCCTCAGCGGTTTTTGCGAGTACCGCGAAGAGATTCGCAAAAGCCGCTTTATCACTTTCGCCACGCGGATCAACAGCCCTGCCGAGGCGCAGGCGTTCTTCGAACAACACAGCGATCTCAACGCCTCGCACAATTGCTGGGCGTGGAAACTCGGCGATCAATATCGCAGCAATGACGACGGCGAACCGGGCGGCACGGCGGGTCGACCGATTCTGGCGGCGATCGAAGCGCAGGACTGCGATCAGGTCGCGGTGCTGGTGATTCGTTGGTACGGTGGTATTCAACTCGGCACGGGCGGTTTGGCCCGGGCTTATGGCGGTGGTGCGAACAAGTGCCTGCAGACCGCGGCGAAGGTTGAACTGATCAGTCGGGTGCCGTTGAGCTGTGCCTGCGGGTTTGCCGAGTTGGCGTTGGTGAAGTTGCGGGTTGCGGACTTGGGTGGATTGGTTGTCGAAGAAAACTTCACGGCAAACGGCGTTGAGTTGAAGTTGGCTGTGGGGGAAGCGCAGATCGATATCTTGCAAACGCAGCTAGCCGATTTGAGTCGTGGGCGGATTTTGTTGCAGCGGTGAAGCAAGATCAAAAGATCGTCCGATCGCGGCCCGAGCGTTCCGCAGCTCCTACACTCGAAATGCGTTCCCCTGCAGGAGCTGCCGAAGGCTGCGATCTTTTAGGGCATCACCCTTTTCCGTTTTTCCCCGGACTTGCCCACATCTGCTGTGCACCCGACTGTGGATAACCTGAGCACATAACGCTGTAACCCTTCTGTCACGTGGCTTTGCGCGGTTTGTTCACTTTTCGTTCAATTCACCCGACGAAACGAAAATTCCAAACAGAAACAGATAGTTAGCTCGGTTTATCACCATTAGAAGAAAGCACCGCAGTGCTTATGCCCGGGTTGTCGGCTTGCGCACAATAACTGTGGAGCAACCTGTGGATAACCCGTTCATGACCGCCGCAGTCGCAGGTTCTTCCTAGCCCCCACGGATTTGCTCGTTTTTTGATCAGTTGCCGACGGGCAAAACTGGAGCCCGATCAACGGCTTTGCTCTGAATTGGTGCCGTGAGCCCAACCAATTTTGAAGGCAATGCTCTGCTTCAGGCACTTGCACACGCGGCCCGCTCGGGTTCCTGACCCAATGGCCAGGAAATTGCTTTATCCACAGGCACAACTCCAAGCAAGTCGAGCCTGTCATGCCAATAGCCCCTCCCCTCCCGCGCCTGCAATTGCGCCATATCAGCAAACGCTACCCCGGCTGTCTGGCCAATGACGCCATTGACCTGAGCATCGCGCCGGGGGAAATCCATGCCCTGCTCGGTGAAAACGGTGCGGGCAAAAGTACCCTGATGAAGATTATCTACGGCGTCACCCAGGCTGATTCGGGCGAGATGCTCTGGCAGGGGCAACGGGTCAATATCCGCAACCCTGCACAGGCGCGGCAGTTGGGCATCGGCATGGTGTTCCAGCATTTCTCCCTGTTCGAAACCCTCAGCGTGGCGCAGAACATTGCGCTGGCGATGGGTGCTGCGGCCGGCACACCGAAACAACTGGAACCGAAGATTCGCGAAGTGTCGCGCCGCTACGGCATGGCGCTGGAACCCGAGAGACTTGTCCACAGCCTGTCGATCGGCGAGCGGCAACGAGTGGAGATTATTCGCTGCCTGATGCAGGACATTCGCCTGTTGATTCTCGACGAACCGACTTCGGTGCTGACGCCGCAGGAGGCCGAGGAATTGTTCATTACCCTGCGTCGCCTCGCTGCCGAAGGCTGCAGTATTCTGTTTATCAGCCACAAACTTGGCGAAGTACGGGCGCTGTGTCACAGCGCGACAGTTTTGCGCGGCGGGCGAGTTGCCGGACATTGCGTGCCAGCCGAATGTTCGGATCAGCAGTTGGCGCAGCTGATGGTCGGCGAAGCAGCGGCGTTGATTGGCGATTACCCGAAGGTCAGTGGCGGCACGACGTTTTTACGGATTAGCGGATTGAGTTGGCACAATCCGGACCCGTTTGGCTGCTCGCTCAAAGACATCGACCTGGAAGTGCGCAGCGGTGAAATCGTCGGCATCGCCGGGGTCGCCGGTAATGGTCAGGATGAGTTGCTTGCGCTGCTCAGCGGCGAGCAAATCCTGCCTCGCGCCGAAGCGGCGACTATTCGATTCGCGGAGCAACATGTCGCCGACCTGCGCCCGGATGCGCGACGCAAACTGGGCCTGGCGTTCGTCCCCGCCGAGCGTCTCGGCCATGGCGCGGTGCCGGAATTGAGTCTGGCCGACAACGCCCTGCTCACCGCTTTCCAGCAAGGCTTGGTCAGCCACGGCTTGATCGAACGCGGCAAAGTCCAAGCCCTCGCGCAACAGATCATCCAGCGCTTCGGCGTGAAAACCCCAGACACGCAAACCGCCGCGCGCAGTTTGTCCGGCGGCAACCTGCAGAAATTCATCCTCGGCCGGGAAATCCTTCAGCAACCGAAACTGCTGATCGCCGCGCACCCGACCTGGGGCGTGGACGTCGGCGCTGCCGCGACCATTCACCGTGCATTGATCGCGTTGCGCGATGCCGGCGCGGCGATTCTGGTGATTTCCGAAGACCTAGACGAACTGTTCCAGATCAGCGACCGCCTAGGCGCGTTGTGCGGTGGACGTTTGTCGGCGCTGCACAACACCACCGATACCCAACTCAGCGACGTCGGCGGCTGGATGGCCGGCCAGTTCGATCATTCACCTTCAGCCGCCACGGTTTAACGGAGTTTTCCACATGTTGCTTTTCCTCGAACCCCGTGGCCAGCAATCGCGCTTGATGCTGTGGTGCTCGCCATTACTGGCGGCGGCGCTGACGCTTGGCTGCGGCTCGCTGCTGTTTATCGCCCTTGGCCACGACCCGCTGCAAACCTTGCACACGCTGCTGGTCGCGCCGGTCAGCGATTTGTATGGCGTCTCCGAATTACTGGTCAAAGCGCTGCCGATTCTGCTCTGCGCACTGGGTCTGGCCGTGGCGTATCAGGCACGAATCTGGAACATCGGCGCCGAAGGCCAATTACTCCTCGGCGCGCTTGCCGGCAGCGCCTTGGCGGTGAACATCATCGGCATGCAAAGTCGTTGGGCGCTGGTATTTATTCTGCTCACCGGCACCGTCGCTGGTGCGGCGTGGGCCGGGCTGACCGCTTGGTTGCGCACACGCTTCAACGCCAACGAAATCCTCACCAGCATCATGCTCAATTACATCGCCCTGAACCTGCTGCTGTTCTGCGTGCACGGGCCGTTGAAGGATCCGGCCGGGTTCAACTTTCCCGAGTCGGCGATGTTCGGCGACGCCAGTCGTTTGCCGCTGCTGATGGAGGATGGCCGCGTGCACGCCGGGGTGTATTTCGCCTTGCTCGCACTGGTTGCGGTGTGGGTGTTGTTGCAGAAAAGCTTTGTCGGTTTTCAGATCAAAGTGCTTGGGCTGGACAAGCGTGCGGCGGGGTTCGTCGGCTTTCGCGAGAAGCGTTTGATCTGGCTGGCGCTGTTGATCAGTGGTGGCTTGGCCGGGCTGGCGGGTGTCTGCGAAGTCACCGGACCGATTGGGCAATTGGTGCCGCAGGTTTCGCCGGGGTATGGCTATGCGGCGATTACCGTGGCTTTTCTTGGGCGCCTCAATCCGATCGGGATTCTGTTTTCCAGCCTGCTGATGGCGCTGCTGTACATCGGTGGCGAGAGCGCACAGATGACGATGAATCTGCCGCAAGCGATCACCCAGTTGTTCCAGGGAATGATGCTGTTTTTCCTGCTCGCCAGTGACGTGCTGATCCTCTATCGGCCACGCCTGAACCTGCGCTGGGTGAAGCGCACGTCGACCACTGCCGTAACCGCCGGAGCGCTGTGATGGATATCGATCTGTTGAGCAATATTTTCTACGCCATGGTGCGCTGCGGCACGCCGCTGTTGCTGGTGGCGCTGGGTGAACTGATCTGCGAGAAGAGCGGCGTGCTCAATCTTGGCCAGGAAGGGATGATGCTGTTTGGCGCGGTGATCGGTTTTATCGTCGCGCTGAACAGCGGCAATCTGTGGCTTGGCGTGTTGCTGGCGATGCTCGCCGGAATGCTGTTGTCGTCGCTGTTTGCCTTGGTGGCGTTGGTGTTCAACGCCAATCAGGTTGCGACCGGTTTGGCGTTGACGATTTTTGGTGTCGGGCTGTCGACGTTTGTTGGGGCGGCCTGGGTGGGCAAACCGCTGGCCGGTTTTGAGCCGTGGGCGATTCCTTATCTGAGTGAGATTCCGCTGATCGGGCGGATGCTGTTTGCTCAGGATCTGCTGGTGTATCTGTCGTTCGCGCTGTTTGCGCTGGTGGCGTGGGTGATCATCAAAAGTCGTGTCGGGTTGATCATTCAAGCGGTCGGCGAGAATCCGGATGCGGCCAGTGCGATGGGGTTGCCGGTGTTGACCGTGCGCACGTTGGCGGTGCTGTTCGGCGGGGCGATGGCCGGGCTGGCCGGAGCGTATTTGTCGCTGGCGTACACGCCGATGTGGGCGGAAAACATGACCGCCGGGCGTGGCTGGATCGCCCTGGCGCTGGTGGTGTTTGCCAGTTGGCGAGTATGGCGGTTGTTGCTCGGGGCGTATCTGTTTGGCCTCGCCAGCATCCTGCACCTGGTGGCGCAGGGGTTGGGGCTGGCGATTCCGTCGAGTTTGCTGGCGATGCTGCCGTATGTGGCGACAATTGTGGTGTTGGTGCTGTTGTCGCGGGATGCGTTGCGGACGCGGTTGTATGCGCCGGTGTCGCTTGGGCAGCCTTGGCAGGCGGGGCATTAAGGGGTGAATTTACTGGCCTCTTCGCGAGCAAGCTCGCTCCCACAGTTGACCGAGCTCACTCACATCCCCTGTGGGAGCGAGCTTGCTCGCGAAGGCGTCCGCACAGGCAACACCTGAGCAATGCCCCACGCTAACTCGAGGACCAGGAAAACCAGCAATATCGAACTGGCGCCATGCAGCAAGGCATACGCCTGCCAAGCCGCAAACAGAAACCTGGCCACCGCGTCATACCGTCCATAAAGCGCCTGCGGATCGCGAATCCGCAGCACCGCCCACACGCACACCACCGAACCCAACAGATTCGCCATCAACAGATGCACAGGCTGAAACGCCGGCAGTTCGCCGGGCAAATTCAGCGCGGTCAAAAATCCATGCAAAACCGTAAAACTCCACGGCGTGGCAAACGCTGCCGTGACGATCAGGTCATACCAGGCGCTGCCACGCACCACATTGCGATACTGCGTTGAAGTCCACATCATCCTTGCTCCGGAAATTCAGGGAGCAAGCACGGTAAAGCCTGGAGTATGCTCCAGGGTCAATAGCCCTTTTGAGAGTCGCCATGCGCATCGGTGAATTAGCCCACGCCAGCGCCGTCAGCCGTGACACCCTGCGTTTCTATGAGCAGCGCGGGTTGATTGCGGCGCAGCGTAGTGCTAACGGTTACCGCGACTATCCGCCGGAGATGGTGCAACTGGTGCTCTATATCAAAACAGCACAGCGCCTGGGATTTACCCTCGGCGAGATCGGCGACAGTGTTGCGGCATTGTGGAACGCACCCGATCCGGACAACGCCGTGGCGCAACTTCTGCGCGACAAACTGCAACTGATCGAAACCCGCATGCGCGAGCTCGACGCGTTGCGTCAGGAGTTGCAACTTCGCCTCGGTCAGGCCTGTCCATTGAATCCATGATCCTCATTCATCAAGGAAGCCCATCATGTCTGCAAAAAACGCACTGATCATCGGCGCCTCCCGGGGCCTTGGCCTCGGTCTGGTGAAAACCCTGCTGGCCGACGGCTGGCAAGTCACCGCCACCGTGCGCAATCCTGCCAATGCTGAGGCGCTGCAAGCGCTGGGCACGGTGCGGATCGAGAAGCTCGACATGGACGACCAGCAAGCGGTCATTGCTCTGAGCCAACAGCTCAAGGGCGAAACCTTCGACCTGCTGTTCGTCAACGCCGGGGTCAAAGGCCCGGCCGATCAGACCCCGGGCGGCGCTACATTGGCCGAAGTCGGTCAGTTGTTCTTCACCAACGCGGTGGCGCCGATCAATCTGGCCCAGCGTTTTGCCGGGCAGATTCGTGACGGCAGCGGTGTGCTGGCGTTCATGAGTTCCGGGCTGGGCAGCGTGACGGTGCCGGACGCGCCGGAGCTGGCGCTGTATAAGGCGAGCAAGGCTGCGCTGAATTCGATGACCAACAGTTTTGTCACGCAACTGGGTGAGCAGAAGATGACGGTGTTGTCGCTGCATCCGGGTTGGGTGAAGACCGATATGGGTGGTGAAGGGGCTGACCTTGATGTGGAAACCAGCACCCGTGGGTTGGTCGATCAGGTGAATGCGTACACCGGCAAGGGCGGGCATCACTTCATCAACTACAAGGGCGAAACCATCCCCTGGTAATTGATGATCCCCCTGTAGGAGCTGCCGAAGGCTGCGATCTTTTGATCTAAAAAAAAATCAAAAGATCGCAGCCTTCGGCAGCTCCTACAGGGGTTGTGTATTTTGGTGATGTTGTCCTGTCGGATTGGGCTTGCCCGCTGCAACAATTTGTTTGAAACTGCGCACCTCGTCCACGCGGCGACCCTGGATCAGCAGACAGGGCATCACTGAGCTGGCAACCCTGAACCCCATTTTCAGAGGAGCCGGCAACATGCCCGCGACCCGTACCTGGTTAAAAAATCCCCTCGCCATTTTCACTTCCAACGAGCTCGATGCCCGTGGCGGTCTTGTCGTGCAAGACGGTGTCATCGTCGAAGTGCTTGCCGCCGGTCAGCAGCCATCGGCGCCGTGCAATGAAGTGTTCGATGCCCGCGAGCATGTGATCCTGCCGGGCCTGATCAACACCCACCATCATTTCTATCAAACCCTGACTCGCGCCTGGGCGCCGGTGGTCAATCAGCCGTTGTTCCCGTGGCTGAAAACCCTTTACCCGGTGTGGGCGCGCCTGACACCTGAGAAGCTCGCGCTCGCCACCAAAGTAGCGTTAGCTGAATTGCTGCTGTCGGGCTGCACCACCGCGGCCGACCATCACTACCTGTTCCCGGACGGTCTGGAAAATGCCATCGACGTGCAAGTCGAAAGCGTCCGCGAACTGGGCATGCGCGCCATGCTCACTCGGGGTTCGATGAGCCTCGGCGAGAAGGACGGCGGCCTGCCGCCGCAGCAGACCGTGCAGGAAGGTCAGGTGATTCTCGACGACAGTCAGCGCCTGATTCACGAGTACCACGAGCGTGGCGATGGCGCGCAGATCCAGATCGCGCTGGCGCCGTGCTCGCCGTTCTCGGTGACCCCGGAAATCATGTCGGCCAGCGCCGAACTGGCGAACAAGCTCGACGTGCGTCTGCACACGCATCTGGCCGAAACCCTCGACGAAGAAGATTTCTGCCTGCAGCGCTTCGGCCTGCGCACCGTCGATTACCTGGACAGCGTCGGCTGGCTCGGCCCGCGCACCTGGCTGGCCCATGGCATCCATTTCAACCCGGACGAAATCGCCCGCCTCGGTCAGGCTGGCACCGGCATCTGCCATTGCCCGAGTTCGAACATGCGTCTGGCCTCCGGGATCTGCCCGAGTATCGATCTGACTGATGCCGGTGCGCTGTTTGGTCTGGGCGTGGATGGTTCGGCGTCCAACGATGCCTCGAACATGATTCTCGAAGCGCGTCAGGCGTTGTACATCCAGCGTCTGCGTTACGGCGCCGAGAAGATCACCCCGGAGCGCGTGCTGGGCTGGGCGACCAAGGGTTCGGCGAGCTTGTTGGGCCGTACCGATATTGGTGAGATTGCCGTGGGCAAGCAGGCGGATCTGGCATTGTTCAAGCTCGATGAGCTGCGTTTCTCCGGTAGTCATGATCCGGTTTCGGCGCTGTTGTTGTGCGGCGCGGATCGGGCGGATCGGGTGATGATTGGCGGCAAGTGGCGCGTGGTGGATGGTCAGGTTGAAGGGCTGGATCTGAAAGGCCTGATCGCCGATCACAGCCAGGCGGCTCGCCAGTTGATCGCCGGTACCTGATACACCGCCGTTCAAAACTGTGGGAGCGAGCCTGCTCGCGAAGCGGGAATGTCAGACAACATGTTTGTTGAATGACACACCGCTTTCGCGAGCAGGCTCGCTCCCACATTGGTTTCTGTCAGCCTCAAAGGCCCAGCAGGGACAGCATGATGAAGGTCGCAAACAATACGAAGTGGGTCATGCCCTCAATGGCATTGGTCTCACCATCATTTAGGTTGATCGCACTGACGATCAGCGTGATGAAGATCATCACCGTCTGCACCGGCGTCATCGCCATCTGAAACGGCTGGCCGGTGTACAGGGCCATTGCTTCCATCACCGGCACCGTCAGAATCACCGTCGACAGTGACGCGCCCATCGCAATGTTCACCACCGACTGCATACGGTTGGCCAACGCTGCACGCAACGCGGTCAAAATTTCCGGCGCCGCGGAAATCGCCGCGACCAGAATCGCCGTGATCACCGGCGGTGCGCCCGTGCCTTCCAGGCCCAGATCGAGGGTCTTCGACATCACTTCGGCCAGTGCGCCGATCACCACAATGCCAAACACCAGAATGCCGATCGACAGGCCGATGCTCGATGCTTTCTCCTGCGCGTCCTGCGGTTCTTTCTTACGGCGTTTATCCGGGTAGCTGTAGCTGAAAAAGTAACTGTGCGGGCCGACCTGCATGCGCAGAAACAGCGCGTACAGCACCACCATCGCACCGATGGTGAACGCCGAATAAATCTTCCAGTTGGCCTCGGGAATAAATTCCGGCACTACCATCGACACGCCCATGGCGGTGAGGATCATCACGCTGTAGCTGCGCGCGGAATCGTCGTTGTAGGACTGTTCGCCGTGCTTGATCCCGCCCATCAGCGCGGCGAGGCCAAGGATGCCGTTGATGTCGAGCATCA
This sequence comes from Pseudomonas fluorescens, assembly GCF_902497745.1. Lineage (GTDB taxonomy): Bacteria > Pseudomonadota > Gammaproteobacteria > Pseudomonadales > Pseudomonadaceae > Aquipseudomonas > Aquipseudomonas fluorescens_BM. Next base: position 101,062 of record NZ_CABVHJ010000023.1, on the reverse strand, counting down.
CTGCCGAATAGATCGTGTCGCGCACCAACGTGGGCGACGCTTCGTTGCTCATCATGATTGCCAGAATCACCACTTCGACGAGAACGGCGGCGAGGGTCAGGATCATGGTGCCGTAAGGGTCGCCAACTTTTTCCGCGAGCAATTCGGCGTGATGAGCGACGCGCATCGAGGCGGCGACGATGAAGGCGATCAGCACCAGACCGCCGATCAACGCGACGATCTGGCCGCTGTGCAGCATCCAGTGTTCCAACGGATAGGCGACGCACGCGGCGATGACGGCCAGGAGCAGAAAGCTTTCTTGCTTGAGGATGGTGAGCATGGCGGGCCTTTTGCCGAAGAGTGCGAATGAGCTACTGACTGCGGAGCGGCGCTAACGTTTCGTTACACCTTAGCGCACCAACCGATAGCAGCTGATTTCAGGCATGCACTTTTATTGGCCTCGCCGGCCCGTTCGCGAGCAAGCTCACTCCCACAGGTGACCGCATTTCAATGTGGAAGCGAGCTTGCTCGCGAAGGCCGTGCCTCGGTTTCGGCAGGGTTTGTTGTCCTTTTGGTCAGCAATTTGCATTGGCCCTGACCACACACAACAAAACGGAGCTCCAATTCATGCAAATACGTCCGCTGCACAAACTGCTGTGCGCCGCCCTCGGTCTGGGGATCAGCCTGAGCGCCAGCGCTGCCGATCCGCTGAAGGTCGGTTTCGTCTACATCGGCCCGATCGGTGACCACGGCTGGACGTATCAGCATGAACAGGGGCGCAAGGCTCTCGCAGAAAAACTCGGTACGCAGATCACCACCAACTACGTCGAGAACGTCGCTGAAGGCGCCGACGCCGAGCGGGTCATCCGCAACATGGCCAAGGACAACTACGACCTGATTTTCACCACCTCCTTCGGCTACATGAACCCGACATTGAAGGTCGCCAAGCAATTTCCCAAGGTAACCTTCGAACACGCCACCGGCTACAAGCAAGACAAGAACCTCGGCACCTACCTGGCGCGCACCTACGAGGGGCGCTACGTCGGCGGTTTCCTCGCGGCGAAGATGACCAAGACCAAGAAGATCGGTTACGTCGCTTCGTTCCCGATCCCCGAGGTGATCCGCGATATCAACTCGATTCAACTGGCCTTGAACAAGTACAACCCAGGCACCGAGATCAAAGTGGTGTGGGTCAACTCGTGGTTCGACCCGGGCAAGGAAGCCGATGCGGCCAACGCGCTGATCGATCAGGGCGTCGACGTGGTGTTCCAGCACACCGACAGCCCGGCGCCGATTCAGGCCGCCGAACGTCGTGGCGTGTACGCGGTAGGTTATGCCTCGGACATGGCGCATTTCGGGCCGAAAGCGGTGCTGACCTCGATCGTCAACGACTGGGCCCCGCACTATATTCAAGCGACGCAAAGCGTGATCGACCACACGTGGAAATCGCAGGATTACTGGGGTGGGTTGAAGGAAGGCACGGTTGAACTGCCGATCAGCGATCTGGTGCCGGCGCCGGTGAAAGCCGAGGCCGAGCAGATCATTGCCGATATCAAGAGCGGTGCGTTCCAGCCGTTTACCGGGCCGATCAAGGATCAGGCCGGTGTCGAGAAAATCCCGGCGGGCGTGAGTGCGACGAATGCGGAACTGGCGTCGATGAACTATTACGTGGAAGGCATGAAAGCTGAGATGCCGAAGTAATCCCCCGATTCACCACACAAAACCCTGTGGGAGCGAGCCTGCTCGCGAAAGCGGTGTGTCATTAAACAAAAATGTTGTCTGACACTCCCTCTTCGCGAGCAGGCTCGCTCCCACATTGGAAACACAGCGTATTCAAGGATTGTGTATGGATCAGCTTCCGATCATCGACATCAGCCCGCTCTATAGCGACGACGAAAACGCCTGGCCTGCCGTGGCAAAACAGATCGACCTGGCCTGCCGCGAATGGGGTTTCTTCTACATCAAGGGTCACCCGATTTCAGCGCAGCGCATCGACGCGGTGCTTGATCAGACTCAGCGTTTCTTTGCTCTGCCCGCAGCGGAAAAACTCAAAATCGACATCACCCAGACCCGCCACCATCGCGGCTACGGCGCCATCGCCACCGAGCAACTCGATCCGAGCAAACCCAGCGACCTGAAAGAAACCTTCGACATGGGCCTGCACCTGCCGGCCAACCATCCTGACGTGCTCGCCGAAAAACCGTTACGCGGTCCGAACCGTCATCCCGCGCAAGCAGGATGGGCTGAATTGATGGAACAGCATTACCTCGACATGCAAACCCTCGCGCAAACCTTGCTGCGGGCGATGACTATCGCGCTGAACATCGAACGTGACTTCTTCGACAGCCGCTTCGCTGATCCGGTCAGCGTCCTGCGCATGATCCACTACCCACCGCGCCACACCGCCAGCTCCGCCGAGCAGCAAGGCGCCGGCGCGCACACCGATTACGGCTGCATCACCCTGCTCTATCAGGACAGCGCCGGCGGCCTGCAAGTGAAGAACGTCAAAGGTGAATGGATCGATGCCCCACCGATCGACGGCACCTTCGTGGTCAACCTCGGCGACATGATGGCGCGCTGGAGCAACGACCGTTATCGCTCGACCCCGCACCGGGTGATCAGCCCGCTCGGGGTAGATCGCTATTCGATGCCGTTCTTTGCCGAGCCACACCCTGACACGCGCATCGAATGCCTGCCCGGTTGTCAGGACGCACAGCATCCGGCGAAATATCCGACCACCACCTGCGCCGAATTCCTGCTGTCGCGCTTCGCCGATACCTACGCCTATCGCCGCGAACAGGAAGCGGTGTGATGGATCGCTTGGTCAGGTTTTGCCAATTGTTTCGGCGAGCATCTGTAGAATGCCGCCATTGCACCTGATGAGAAAAGAATATGTACGACTGGCTCAACGCCTTGCCCAAGGCTGAACTGCACCTGCACCTGGAAGGCTCGCTTGAGCCCGAGCTGCTGTTCGCCCTGGCCGAGCGCAACAAGATCGCCCTGCCGTGGAACGATGTCGAAACCCTGCGCAAGGCTTATGCCTTCAACAATCTGCAGGAGTTCCTCGACCTGTATTACCAGGGCGCCGACGTGCTGCGCACCTCGCAGGATTTCTATGACCTGACCTGGGCCTACCTGCTGCGCTGCAAAGCACAGAACGTGATTCACACCGAACCGTTCTTCGATCCGCAGACCCACACCGACCGCGGCATCCCGTTCGAAGTGGTACTCAACGGCATCGCAGCCGCATTGAAGGATGGCGAGCAGCAACTGGGCATCACCAGCGGTTTGATCCTCAGCTTCCTGCGCCACCTCAGCGAAGAAGAAGCCGAGAAAACTCTGGACCAGGCACTGCCATTCCGTGACGCGTTTGTCGCGGTCGGCCTCGACAGTTCCGAGATGGGCCACCCGCCGAGCAAGTTTCAGCGCGTGTTCGATCGTGCCCGTCACGAAGGCTTCCTGACCGTTGCCCACGCTGGCGAAGAAGGCCCGCCAGAGTACATCTGGGAAGCCATCGACCTGCTGAAAATCCAGCGTATCGACCATGGCGTGCGCGCTATCGAAGACGAGCGTTTGATGCAGCGGATCATCGACGAGCAGATCCCGCTGACCGTGTGCCCGCTGTCGAACACCAAGCTTTGCGTGTTCGATCACATGTCGCAGCACAACATTCTCGACATGCTTGAGCGTGGCGTGAAGGTCACGGTGAACTCCGATGACCCGGCGTACTTCGGTGGTTACGTAACCGAGAATTTCTACGCGCTGCATGAACATTTGGGCATGACCCAGGATCAGGCCAAGCGCCTGGCGCAGAACAGCCTGGATGCGCGCCTGGTAAAACCCTAAGCAACACCGAAGTACCCATGTGGGAGCGAGCCTGCTCGCGAAGAGGGAGTGTCAGTTAACATTTTCGTTTAATGACACTCCGCTTTCGCGAGCAGGTTCGCTCCCACAGTGGGTTCTTTGTTCAGCCTGGGATTTGGGTTTCAGTCAGTTCCTCCAGGGTTTTCCCGCGCGTCTCCATCCCGAACAACCACACCACCCCCGCCGCTATCGCGAAACACGCTGCCCCCAGCGCGAACACCCCGCCCTGCCCGGTAATCGGGAACACCAGCCCCGTCACTAATGGCCCGAGCAGCGAGCCAACCCGGCCAATCGCCGAGGCGAAGCCCGAACCGGTTGCCCGCGCCGACGTTGGATAGAGCTCCGGCGTATAGGTGTAGAGCACCGCCCACATGCCGAACAGGAAAAACTGCATCAACAGTCCGGTGCCGATCAGCAGCGCAACGTTGCCGCCGAACACCGCGCTCTGCCCATAGAGAAACGCCATCACCCCGCCGCCGAGCAACGTGACGATGCACACCGGTTTGCGCCCCCAGCGCTCGACCAGCCATGCAGCCATCAAAAATCCTGGAATCCCGCCAAGGGAAATCAGCACCGTGTAATACACCGACTGCGTCACGGCAAAACCCGACTGTTGCAGCAACGCGCTGAGCCACGACGTCAGACCATAAAATCCCAGCAGCGCGAAAAACCACAAGCTCCAGATCATCGTCGTACGCTGACGGTATTGCGGCGACCAGATCTGCTTGAGCGCCGCGAAGAAATTGCCCGGCGGCGTCACGGTACGCGGCAATCGAATCGGTTCCGGCAACGCGACACCGCCGAGCGACGAACGCACCCGCGCCTCGATGCCGTTCAGCACCTTGTCTGCCGCCTCATGCTTTCCAGCCTGCTCCAGCCAGCGCGGTGACTCGGGAATGAAAAAGCGGATCGCCAGCACAAACACCGCCGGCACCGCCAACACCAGGAAGATGTCGCGCCAGCCAATCAACGGCAGCAGAAAGTAAGACAGCACGCCGGCCGCCACGAAACCCAGCGGCCAGAAGCCATCCATCAACGCGATGTAACGACCCCGGCGTTGCGCCGGAATCAGCTCGGACAGCATCGACTGGGCGATCGGAAATTCCATGCCCATGCCAATCCCCAGCAAGATGCGGAACAGCGTCAGCGTCTCGACCGTTTGCGCCGTCGAACACAGGTAGCTGGCCACGCCCCACAGCACGATGCTCCACTGAAACACCGGTTTGCGCCCGAAACGATCGGCGAGCATGCCGGACAGCGACGCCCCCAGCACCATGCCGAAGAAGCTCGAACTGGCGAGCAGACCCGCTTGCGCGCTGCTCAGACCGAACTCGGCTTTGATTGAGCCGAGCAGGAACGTCATCATCGCCAGGTCCATGGAGTCGAAGAAAAACGCCAGGGCGATGATGATGAAAATGATCCGGTGATAACCGCTGATCGGCAGTCGCTCCAAGCGTTCTGCCGCGCTGTAGCCATGTGTGTCCATGCCGCCTCCCCCATCCGAAATATCCCCGGATCGAGTGTGCGCGATAGCGTTTCGGCGTTCGTGCTGGATGCGACATGTTCGCAGTCGTGGACGACGCCAGAAGCACCGGTGCTTCCCAGGCGTCGAATGTGCGGTGCTCTACAACGCCATTTCCAGCTCGGCTTCCTTGGCGAAGCGATGCAGCTCCCGTTGGCCGATAGCCGTCAATTGCAAGGCCCGAGAGTCGTTGGGCAGGGTCAGCCAGCCGGACTGCATGAACAACTGCAGCAACGCCGCGCCGAGTGAGCCACCCATGTGCGGGCGACGCTCGCTCCAGTCCGGACAAGCGCACGCCACTTGCACATTGCGATGGGCCAGCGCCTGGATGAACACACCGCGGCCGGCCAGCAATTTCGCCCCCTTGAGAGTTACCACGACGCGTTGTTCAAGTTGTTCGATCCAGCCGGCATCCAGCAGCCGCTGGTACAGATCGGCGGCCAGTGTACCGCCCAGGTGGTCATCGCAAAAACGCGCGCGCAGCAGCGAGGACGGTGCAGTTTGCGGCTTGGCCATCGGAGTGGTGCGCTTGAACACCTCGGGAATGTCCCGTGGAGCACTGGCGATAGTGGCGCTGGCCAATGCTTCTATCGCAGCACCGACTTCCGGTGCCGAGAGACGGAAAAACCGTTTGCGACCACGGACTTCGACCTTCAACAGACCACCCGTGGATAGCCGCGCCAGATGCGCGCTGGCCGACGATGGCGACAGCCCTGTCAGTAGCGCAAGCTCCTCGGTTTGCCGGGCCGAGCCATCCATCAACGCCCACATCATCGCGCTGCGCTTGGGGTCGGCCAGCAACGTGGCGATCTGGCTGATGCAAGGTGCATGTTCCATGTGTTCACTCCCTGTTGAATCGTATCGTCTACTGCTCGGAGACATCTTGGCCGGTAATGAGTCATCGGCCAAGACGCGAAAATCGCCATGAACCGGGGCGAGGCAAGCTACTGACGCAGCCTGCTCCGGCACAGAACCCGCAGCAGTTGCGCGACCGTCACTCGAAGACTGGCGACGCGGTGCGAGGGTCTCCGGGCCGGGGTGTCGGTGCTGGCGTGAGGCGGGCGCTAGTATAAGCGGGTTAGCTGCCGCGTCCCGCGCCGGGGCCTGCACAGGTGGTGATTGTTCCTGACAGAAATTTCTCTATTTACCTGCGACTAATGATCATCTTTGGGAAAAACGGGAAATTGACTACTCAAATCAGCGCATCGGCTGGCGAGCATTTCCCTCAGAAGGTTCACCGGCTTACTCAATTGGGCGCGATGGGCGCACAACAGATTCAGCGGTGCGCGCTCACAGAGCAGCTCCGGCAACAGCACTTTGAGCCTGCCGGCGAGCACATCGGCGCCGACGTCCAGCCACGATTTGTAGGCAATCCCGGCACCGGCCACCGCCCACAGGCGCACGACGTCAGCGTCGTCGCTGAAACGGTCACCGCTGACGGTCAGACCGACTTCACGTTTGCCGTCGTGAAAACTCCAATGGTCATGCACCCGGCTGCCGAGCATGTACAGCAGGCAGTTGTGCTGAGCCAGCTGTTCGAGCTGGCGCGGTTCGCCGTGCCGGGCCAGATACGCCGGGGAAGCGCACAGCACGCGGCGGTTGTGCGGGGCGATGGGTAAGGCGACCAGGCTTGAGTCTTCCGGCTCGCCATAGCGCAAGGCGATGTCCACTGGCTGGCGGAACAGATCGGCGATGCGGTCGCCGAGCAGCAAGCGCACGGTCAGTTTCGGGTGCTCACGCTGGAACTCATCGAGCCACGGCAGCAACAGGTTACGGCCGAAGTCCGAAGGCGCCGACAACTGCAAGACCCCGCTGACCTGATCCTGGCCACTGGCGAGCAAACGCCGGCCTTCATCAAGATTACTCAGCGCCGCCCGCGCGTATTCGAGAAAGCCTTCGCCCTCGGCGGTCAGGCGCAGGCTGCGGGTCGAACGCGCCAGCAAGCGTGCGCCCAATTGCTGTTCGATCCGCTTCAATGCCGCGCTGGCCACGGCGGCAGACATGTCCATCACCCGCGCCGCCGCCGACAGACTGCCCAGATCCGCTGCCCGGACAAACAACTGCAAGTCATCGAAACGCAACATGGTCAGCCTCGATTATCAAAAAAATATTGAAAGAGACTGCTCTTTTAGCCGGTTTTATCTCGCAGAGAAATAGCCAATCATCTCTCCATCGAATTCATCCCGCTTCTCTGGAGCCGAGCATGTCCCAGCCATTCACCGCCATCGCCACCCTGATCGCCAAACCCGGCCAGCAGGATCGTCTCGAACAGGGCCTGCGCGCACTGGTTGAACCGAGCCGCGCCGAAGACGGTTGCAGCCAATACGATTTGCACCGCGACCTCGCCGACCCGCAGGTGTTTTATGTGATCGAACACTGGGCCAGCGAAGCGATTCTGGAGGCGCACAACGCCAGTGCGCACTTTCGGCACTTCCAGGCCAGCGCCGGCGACACCATCGAACACTTCCAGCTCAAGCGCCTCGGCGCGATTGCCTGATTCCTTCTTCTATACCTGTACGGAGCCACTCATGAAAGCCATCGCCTACTACGCCTCTCTGCCGATCAGCGACGCTCAATCCCTGCAAGACATCGAGCTGCCAGAACCGGTCGCCGGCCCGCGCGACCTGCTGGTGGAAGTCAAAGCCATTTCGGTGAATCCGGTCGACACCAAAGTGCGGCAGAACGTGGCGCCGGAAAACGGTGCAGCGAAAGTATTGGGCTGGGACGTTGCCGGTGTGGTCAAGGCAGTCGGCAGCGAAGTGACATTGTTCAAGGCTGGCGACAAAGTCTTCTACGCCGGCTCCATCGCCCGTGCCGGCGGCAATAGCGAGCTGCACGTAGTGGATGAACGCATCGTCGGCCACATGCCCAAGTCGCTCGGTTTCGCCGAAGCCGCCGCGCTGCCGCTGACCGCGATCACCGCGTGGGAGCTGTTGTTCGAACGTCTGCAAATTCGCGAGGGCAAAACCGATCAAGGCCAAAGCCTGCTGGTCGTCGGCGCGGCGGGGGGGGTGGGTTCGATCCTCACTCAGTTGGCGAAACGGTTGACCGGTCTGAAAGTGATCGGCACCGCGTCTCGCGAACAGACTTGCGACTGGGTAAAAGAACTGGGCGCCGACCTGGTGATCGATCACAGCCAGCCACTGAGCGAAGAGCTGAAGCGCGCCGGGATCGACAGCGTGACTCACGTCGCCAGCCTGACCCAGACCGATCAACATCTGGATCAATTGGTCGAAGCGCTGACGCCGCAAGGCAAACTGGCGCTGATCGATGATCCGAAGTCGCTCGACGTGAGCAAACTCAAACGCAAGAGCCTGTCACTGCACTGGGAGTTCATGTACACCCGTTCGCTGTTCGAGACGCCGGACATGATCGAACAGCACAAACTGCTCAACCGCGTGGCCGAGCTGATTGATGCCGGGACGTTGAAGACTACGGTGGGTGAGCATTTCGGCACGATCAATGCGAGCAACCTGCGCCGCGCCCATGAGTTGCTGGAAAGTGGCAAAGCCAAGGGAAAAATTGTGTTGGAAGGTTTCTGAGTTCGAAAAATCGAAGCCCTCGGCAGCTCCCACAGGGGCTGCCGAGGGCTTTTTGCCGTCAGTCAGATGATTGACCGTTGTCACAATTGCGATCGTATTCAGGACTACAATCGAAGCCTCTGCGATACATCTTTTACGCAAGGGAGGTCAGCAATGAAGATCCTGATAAAAGAAGTGGCAAAGTCTCAATGGCAGGTTCGTCTGGACCAACACGCCGTGACATTCCGCAGTGAAGCCGAAGCTTTGGCCTTCACCCGCACCCTCGAAGCGCGAATTTGCGCACCCCACCAGATTCCCGACCGTAGCCAGCAGCGCGCTGCCGGCTGAGGATTCACGCCTCAGCCTGAGCTTGCGCCAGCGCCCGCGCGTTCTGCAGACGCCGGGTGAGCATTGCCACGCACACTACCAGCACACCGCAAATACTGATGACGATTGCCATCGGTACAGCCGTGCCGTCGTGCAACACGCCCACCAGCGCTGAAGCGCCAGCGGCGACGCTGAACTGCATGCAACCGAGCAACGCCGAAGCACTGCCGGCACGCCCGCCCTGCCCGTTCATCGCGCAAGCTGCGGCATTGGGGCTGATGCAGCCGAGGCTGGAAACACAGATGAACAGCGGAATCAGCAGCGGCCACAAGGATTCGGTGTGCAGGGCGCTGACCGCGAGCAGCGTCAGCCCCGCCGCCAGATAAACCCAAACCGCACGTGCCAGCAGGAATGCCGGGCCACGCTTGGCCAACAAGCGCGCATTGACCTGCGCCACCAGAATGAACCCCGCCGCATTGGTGCCGAACAGCCAGCCGAAATGCTCGGCAGGCACGCCATACAGCTTGATGAAGATAAACGGTGAGCCCGCGATGTAGGCAAACATCCCGGCGATGGCGATGCCGCCGGTCAGGGCATGACCGAGGTAAACCCGATCCTTGAGCAAGCGTCCGTACTGGCGCAATGCGCCGGACAACGGCTGGCGCGGCATGTGCGCGGGCATACTTTCCGGCAGCCCCAGGGCCACGGCCAATCCTGCCAAGGCACTGAACCCGGTCAGCACCAAAAAGATCGACTGCCAGCCTGTGGTGTTGACCAGCAGGCCACCGAGCATCGGCGCCAGAATCGGCGCCAGGCCCATCACCAGCATCAATTGCGAGAAGACCTTCGCCGAGCCGACCGCGTCGCATTTGTCGCTGACCACCGCCCGGGAAATCACCATCCCCGCGCAACCGCCCAACGCCTGGACAAAACGCGCACCGATCAGCCATTCGAGGTTCGGCGCATAGGCGCAGGCCAGCGATGCCAAGGTGAACAGCGTGAGCCCCACGAGCAGCGGAATACGCCGGCCAAAGCGATCCGCCACGGGGCCGTAAAGCAGTTGGCCAATCGACAATCCGGCGAAATACGCCGCCAGCGTCATCTGTACATGTTTCTCGTCGGTGCCGAACGCCAGCGCCATAGAGGGAAATGCGGGTAAATAGAAGTCGATCGCCAAGGGCCCGAAGGCGGTCAAGGCACCGAGGATCAGAATGGTACGGAAGTTCATCAGGCATCCAGGTTGGCAAGTCGGCAGCCCGACAGTCTAGCCGCGCCCGGACGCCTTGAACATTCCGATAGCTCGCTAACTATAAAACTTCAGACGAGTTTCACCGCGTAGCCTTCTTCGCTGATCGCCTCGATGACCTGATCGCTGGTCAACGCGCTCTCGACGCCCACCTCTTTCGCCGCCAGATCGACCCGCACGCTGGCCGCCGGATCCTTGGCCTGCAGAGCGTTGGTGATGGCTTTGACGCAATGGCCGCAGGACATGCCTTGAACGTTGAACACTTGCATGGAATAACTCCTTTGAGTGAGATTGCCGCCAGTTTCGAGCTTGCCACGATGGCAAGGTCAAGTTCTTCAATAAACTGCCGGGCTGGCAATCGGCGCCGCGCTCGGCCAAGCTGCGTACATCAATGACTCGATTCAGGAGATTCAGCCATGCGCTGGTCAGCTTTCAGCCTGTTTGGCTTTCTCAGCCTCTTTGCCGCCGTCCCTCAAGTGCAAGCCGCTGGCGAGGATTACGGCGTTCTGATCATCTCCCGTGAGCGTCTGGAAGTGGCAACCTCCTGCGAGATCGGTGTGTATATCCAGGATCAGCTGTCGGCACGCCTGTTTCAGGAACAGAGCACATCTTTCAACTTGCCACCTGGCACTGTTTCGCTACGTCTGAAACTACTGCCGGGGCAAGTACCGGGTTGTAATCCGGGCGTGCTCGCACCGGGTTCACAGGAAATAAAACTGCAGGCGGGCGATGTGCAGAAGTACCGGATCGCGATGACACAGGAAGGCATGTACCTGAAGCGCGCCGATCTCGGCTATTAAGCAAATCCAGACCTGTGGGAGCGAGCCTGCTCGCGAATACGGTGTGTCATTCAGCGATGATGTTGACTGACCCACCGCTTTCGCGAGCAGGCTCGCTCCCACAGTTGCTTTTGCGGCGAGTCAAAGAATGGCGCTTGACCTTGCCCGCATGGCAAGGTTGATCCTTGTAGGCATCTACTACAGGGAGTACGACCGATGTCCGATTCCATCACGTTCGATCTGCCGATTGCCGGCATGACCTGCGCCAGTTGCGCCGGCCGTGTCGAGCGGGCGTTGAGCAAAGTCAGCGGTGCCAGTGCCGTCAGCGTCAATCTCGCCACCGAGCAGGCCCGTGTGCAGGCACCCGGCGGCAGTTTGCCGGCCTTGATGGACGCAGTTGAGCGCGCCGGTTACAGCGTCCCGCAGCAAACCATCGAACTGAATATCGAGGGCATGACCTGCGCCTCCTGCGTCGGTCGCGTCGAGCGCGCCCTGAACAAAGTCCCCGGGGTGAAAAGCGTCAGCGTCAACCTGGCCAACGAACGCGCCCACCTCGAATTGCTCGGTCAGGTCGATCCGCAAAACCTGATCGAAGCCGTCACCAAGGCTGGTTATTCGGCCAGCGTCTGGCAAGCCGAGCACCCACAAACCGATAACCAACAACAGCGCCTGAAACATGAACGCTGGGCACTGATCTGCGCGATCGCCCTGGCGCTGCCGCTGGTGGCGCCGATGTTGCTGCAACCGTTTGGCATCCACTGGATGCTCCCGGCCTGGGCGCAATTTGCCCTCGCCACGCCGGTGCAGTTTGTTTTCGGTGCACGTTTCTATGTCGCCGCGTGGAAAGCCGTGCGTGCGGGAGCGGGCAACATGGACTTGCTGGTCGCCCTCGGCACCAGTGCTGGTTACGGCTTGAGTCTCTATGAATGGGCCACCGCTGCCGGGCGTATGCCGCATCTGTATTTCGAAGCGTCGGCGGTGGTCATCGCCTTGGTGCTGCTCGGCAAATATCTGGAGAGTCGCGCCAAACGCCAGACCGCCAGCGCCATCCGCGCCCTTGAAGCGTTGCGTCCGGAGCGGGCGATTCAAGTGATTGATGGCCGCGAACAGGAGGTCGCCATCAGCGCTCTGCGCCTCAACGATCTGGTGCTGGTCAAACCCGGCGAGCGTTTCCCGGTCGACGGCGAAGTCATCGAAGGCCAAAGTCATGCCGACGAAGCATTGATCAGTGGCGAAAGCTTGCCGGTGCCGAAACAACCGGGTGACAAAGTCACCGGCGGCGCGATCAATGGTGAGGGGCGCTTGCTGGTGCGCACTCAGGCGCTCGGTGCGGAAACCGTACTGGCGCGGATCATTCGTCTGGTCGAGGACGCTCAGGCCGCCAAGGCGCCGATCCAGAAACTGGTGGATAAAGTCAGCCAGATCTTTGTGCCAACCGTGTTGCTGATTGCCTTGGCGACACTGATCGGCTGGTGGCTCTACGGCGCGCCAATGGAAACCGCATTGATCAATGCCGTCGCTGTTTTGGTCATCGCCTGCCCGTGCGCGCTGGGCCTTGCCACGCCGACGGCGATCATGGCCGGCACCGGCGTGGCCGCGCGTCATGGCATTCTGATCAAGGACGCGGAAGCACTGGAACGCGCTCATGAAGTCAGCAGCGTGGTGTTCGACAAGACCGGTACGCTGACCTCCGGCACGCCGCGTATCGCCCATTTCAGTGCAGTGGATGGTGATGAAAACTCGTTGCTGACACTGGCCGGTGCGCTGCAACGCGGCAGCGAACACCCGTTGGCCAAAGCGGTGCTCGATGCCGCAGCGGAACGAGGACTGCACGTACCGGATGTCAGCGACAGTCAGTCGCTCACCGGTCGCGGCATCGCCGGCAATCTCGACGGCCGGTGCCTGGCGCTGGGCAATCGCCGGTTGCTGGAGGAAAGCGCTTTGAGCGCCGGCAATCTGGGCGAATCCGCCCAAGCCTGGGAAGCCGAGGGCCGCACTCTGTCATGGTTGATCGAGCAAAGTCCGGAACCGAAAGTGCTCGGCTTGTTCGCCTTCGGTGACACCTTGAAACCCGGAGCGCTGGAAGCCGTGCAACAACTCGCTGCACGCGATATCCACAGCCATCTGCTGACCGGCGACAATCGCGGCAGCGCTCGCGTGGTCGCCGAGGCCTTGGGCATCAGCAATGTCCACGCCGAAGTGCTACCGGCGGACAAAGCCGCCACCGTCACCGAGCTGAAAAAAACCGGCGTGGTCGCCATGGTCGGTGACGGCATCAACGACGCCCCGGCCCTCGCCGCGGCCGACATCGGCATCGCCATGGGCGGCGGCACTGACGTGGCCATGCACGCGGCGGGCATCACATTGATGCGCGGCGATCCACGGCTGGTGCCGGCGGCACTGGAGATCAGTCGCAAGACTTATGCGAAGATCCGCCAGAACCTGTTCTGGGCCTTCGTCTACAACCTGATCGGCATTCCGCTGGCGGCGTTCGGCTTCCTCAACCCGGTACTGGCCGGTGCGGCCATGGCGCTGTCGAGCGTCAGCGTGGTGAGCAATGCGCTACTGTTGAAAACCTGGAAACCCAAGGATCTGGAGGAACACCGATGAACATCGGCCAAGCGGCCAGACACAGTGGCCTGAGCGCAAAAATGATCCGTTATTACGAGTCGATTGGCCTGCTCAAGGCGGCCCATCGCACCGACAGCGGTTACCGGGTCTACGGCGACGACGACCTGCACACGCTGGCATTCATCAAGCGCTCGCGGGACTTGGGCTTTTCGCTGGAAGAGGTCGGCAAGCTGCTGACCCTCTGGCAGGATCGCCAGCGCGCCAGCGCCGATGTCAAAGCCTTGGCCCGTCAGCACATCGACGAGTTGAACCAGAAGATCCGCGAACTCGGCGAACTGCGCGACACCCTGCAAGACCTGGTCGAGCACTGCAACGGAGACCATCGCCCCGACTGCCCGATCCTCAAGGAACTGGCGTCGGGCTGCTGCGCGCAACCCGCCCGCGCTTGAGCGCCAACAGCTTTACCGTGAGCAATGTGCCGAGGGGAATGCCGTGGAACAGCATGACCACGGCACCTGGCGTCCACCAGGCGTAGAACGGCGCGGCGATCAGCATGCCGATGCCGAACCCGGTCATTTGCAGCAAAGTCAGCACGCTGAAAATCGGCAGGCGTAACTGCTCGGGTTCGCGTTGCAGGCGCGACATCAGCCCGACTTCTGAAAAACCATCACCGAGCCCCGCCGGCAAGGAAAACAGCAGCAGACCGTAGAGGTTGTGCTGTTGGAACATCAGGATAAAGCCGCAGGACATCAGCGCCACACCGAAGAAAAACCGCCGCTCGAGGTTGATGTTGTCCGAGCCTTTGAGACGGCTGGCGATTCGCGCGCCCAGCAGTTTGCCGCTGGCCCACACCGCCAGCATCAGGCCCAGTGTGGTGCTCGCCGACTCCGGCGTGAGCAGTTTGGAAATGATCGGAAAGCCGACGTTGTGCGCGGCGCTGCCCAAGGTGTCGGCCATCGTCACCGCAAGCATCGCGGCAATCACCGGTGCCGAACGCAGGCCTTGCTTGAGTGCGGTCCATTCCCCGCGTTCGGGTGCTGCGTTGACTGTTGCGGGTTCGAAACGCAGCGGCACAATCAATAACGCTGCCAGCAAATAGGTCAGTGCATTCAGGGCGAACACTGTTTCAAAACCAAAACCCGCGACCAGCAAACCTGAAACCAGACTGCCGCCGACCATGGCCGCTGAAGACGCCGAAGTGATCCAGGCGTTGGCCTTGAGCAATTGCTCGGCGGGGATCAGACGCGGCAATTGACTGTTGAGGCCGATAGCGAACATCGAATTGCCCAGACCCAGACCGAAAGCGATCACGGGCAGCAACAAGGCTTGCTGGCTGACGGGCACGATCAACAGCAAACCGAGCACGCTGGCGCGCAGCAGATCGAACGCGATCAACGGCGCGCGTCCGCTGCAACGGCGGTAAAACGCAGTGCCAATCAGGCTGGCAAAGATCCCCCCGCCCACGCGACTGGCGAGGAAGATCCCGACGCTCATGGCGCTGTTGCTCAGCAGGTAGACGTAGGTGGCCAGCGCGACCATGTTGAGGAAGGCGCCGAAATCGGAGATCAGGCGGGCGGTGACGATCAGGTGGGTGTTGCGCGGGGTGGTCACATTCAGTCCTTGAGTGTGGTTGGGGCGGTGGACAGTAGACGTGAAATTGCGTTGATCCGAAAGAGGCCCTCACCCTAACCCTCTCCCAGGGGGAGAGGGGACTGATTGGGGGATGCTGTGGAGATACGCCGACCTGAACGTGCTGTATCGAATCCATAATCAACGCGGTAGCCCATTCCATAATCGACCCGGTGTTTCAGGTCGATGTATGACGCAAGGCACCTCGGTCGGCCCCCTCTCCCTCTGGGCGGTCCGACGTTTCGGGAGGGCTGGGCGGGCGGCGTTCCGATGAGGGTGCATTTCGAAACCAAACAAAAAAACCCGGCCGAAGCCGGGTTTCTCATCAAGCGCTCACTGCATCCACGGTGGCGGTGGTGGTTCGTCGGACTTGCCTTTCGGCTCGTCGTCCGCCGCGCGGATGGCCTGCTTGCGTTCCTCGTCGAGGCGCGCCGCTTCGATCTCGCGCAGAACTCCGCCAACATCGGCCAGGTCCTCCGGATCATCGAACTCACCGGTCAGCACACTGGCCGGGTGCAAGGTGCCCGCTTCGTAAAGCGCCCACATTTCCTTGGCGTACTTGGTCTTCTTCAACTCCGGCGCAAAGCGACCGAAGTACGAAGCCATGTTGCCGACATCCCGCTCCAGCATGCTGAACGCGTGGTTGTTGCCGGCAGCATCGACGGCTTGCGGCAGGTCAATGATGACCGGGCCGGTCGGCGTCAGCAGCACGTTGAACTCCGAGAGGTCACCGTGCACCAGACCGGTACACAACATCAGCACAATCTGCGAAATCAGGAACGCGTGATACTCGCGCGCCTGATCCGGCTCCAGCACCACGTCATTGAGACGCGGCGCGGCATCGCCGAATTCGTCGGCCACCAGCTCCATCAACAGTACACCGTCGAGGAAGTCATACGGTTTTGGCACCCGCACCCCGGCGCCGGCCAGACGGAACAGCGCCGCCACCTCGGCGTTCTGCCAGGCATCTTCGGTCTCTTTGCGACCGAACTTGGAGCCTTTCGCCATCGCCCGAGCCTGTCGGCTGTTGCGAACCTTGCGGCCTTCCTGATACTCGGCCGCCTGGCGGAAACTGCGTTTGTTCGCCTCCTTGTAGACCTTTGCGCAACGTAACTGATTGCCGCAGCGCACCACATAAACAGCTGCTTCTTTACCACTCATCAGTGGGCGCAGCACTTCGTCGACCAGACCGTCCTCGATCAGGGGTTCAATGCGTTTTGGAGTCTTCATCAGCTTTTATTGTGGGTCCTTTATTACCAAACACGCGAATGTCACTCGTTATACGGCAATCCTCGCACAACGGGGAGGGGTTGCCGACCTGTGAACCTGTGAATGCACACACTGTGCCGAAAAAATCGACCGCTGCGAATCATAGCTGAGCCGCCCTTGAATGTTGGTATCGGCCGTTGAGGGCATTTGCGACAGAATCTGACATCTGCGGTTTTAGCCCTTTACCCTCACCCCAGCCCTCTCCCGGAGGGAGAGGGAGCCGAGGTGTCTGGCGTTATACATCGACCTTACATACCGCGTCGATTATGGATTGGGCTAACGATCTGACTGAAACACCGTCGATTATGGATTCGGTGAAGCACGTTCAGGTCGGCGTATCTCTCAAACATCCCCCAATCAGTCCCCTCTCCCCCCGGGAGAGGGTTAGGGTGAGGGGCTCTTCTAACGTTCGATGATGGCGGTAACGCCTTGGCCGCCCGCGGCGCAAATCGAAATCAGGCCCCGGCCCTTGCCCGCCGCATCCAGCAGTTTCGCCAAATTAGCGACGATACGCCCGCCAGTCGCGGCAAACGGATGCCCGGCCGCCAGCGAACTGCCCTTCACATTGAGTCGGCTGCGATCTATCGAGCCTAGCGGTGCGTCGAGGCCCAGTCGGGTTTTGCAGTATTCCGGATCTTCCCAGGCTTTCAACGTACACAGCACCTGCGCGGCGAATGCCTCATGTATTTCGTAATAGTCGAAATCCTGCAAGGTCAGCCCATTGCGCGCCAGCAACCGTGGCACGGCGTAGACCGGCGCCATCAGCAGCCCTTCGGCGCCGTTGACGAAATCCACTGCCGCCGCTTCGCCATCGCGCAGATACGCGAGAATTGGCAAACCCCGTTCCTTCGCCCATTCCTCACTGCCGAGCAATACCACCGACGCGCCATCGGTCAGCGGTGTGGAGTTGCCTGCCGTCAATGTGCCTTTTGCGCTTTTTTCGAAGGCCGGTTTCAGCGCCGCGAGTTTTTCCAGGGTCAGGTCCGGGCGCAGGTTGTTGTCGCGGGTCAGGCCAAGGAACGGCGTCATCAGGTCGTTGTGCCAGCCTTCGCTGTACGACGCGGCAAGTTTGTGATGGCTTTCGAGGGTCAATTGATCCTGCTCTTCACGCGGGATCTGCCAGGTCTGCGCCATCAATTCACAGTGCTCGCCCATCGACAGCCCAGTGCGTGGTTCACCGATGCGTGGGAAATCCGGAATCAGATGTTTGGGCCGCAGTTGCAGAAAGGTTTTCAGTTTGTCGCCGGTGGTCTTGGCGCGGTTGGCTTGCAGGAGGATTCTGCGCAGACCTTCGTTGACGCTGATCGGTGCGTCCGAGGTGGTGTCGACGCCACCAGCAATGCCGCAGTCGATCTGGCCTAGGGCGATCTTGTTCGCCACCAGGATCGCCGCTTCCAGCCCGGTGCCGCAGGCTTGCTGGATGTCGTAGGCGGGCGTAGCGGGTGACAGACGTGAGCCGAGCACGCATTCACGGGTCAGACTCATATCTCGTGACAATTTCAGCACCGCGCCTGCCACCACTTCGCCGATGTGCTGGCCGTGCAGGTTGTAGCGTTCGATCAGGCCTTCGAGGGCGGCGGTGAGCATCGCCTGATTGCTGGCCGTGGCGTACGGCCCGTTGGAACGGGCGAAGGGGATACGGTTACCGCCAATGATCGCGACGCGGCGCAGCTGACTCATGAATAACTCCTTGGATAAATTCGGGTTGAAACAATCCCTGTGGGAGCGAGCTTGCTCGCGAAGAGGGCGGCACATTCACCACTTTTACCGACTGATACGACGCCTTCGCGAGCAAGCTCGCTCCCACAAGGTCCGCGCATGTCTGCAAGACCTGCTAAACCTCAGTGTCTAGCGTAGGCCTTATTGCGTGAATCGAACGATTGATTGCCATCGACAGTCCACACTTTGAACCCCAACTTCTGGAGAGCGTTCCATGTCTGACCGCTATATCGACTTCGCCAACTCGTCCATCGGCCATCGTCTGGTCGGGGCGCTGGGTCTGCCGTCGCCGGTGCGACTGGAACGCTGGCAGGCCGGGCGCCTGCGGCCGGTGGAAGGTGCGTTGCTGATCGGCGGCGGGCCGCTGGCCGAGCGCATCAGTGCCTTCGCCAACCGTTTGACCGACGGCATTTACCGCTACGGCGAACAGCCGGCGACGGCCACCGAATGGATTCCCGGTCACGGGCCGAAACTCAAAGCCGTGGTGTTCGACGCCAGCGAATTGCTGCACACCGACCAGCTCAAACAGCTGCGCGAATTCTTCCAGCCGTTGATGAAGAATCTTGAGCACAGCGCCCATCTGGTGATTCTCGGTCGTGCCCCGGAAACCCTGAGTGATCCGTTTGCCGCCAGTGCGCAACGAGCGCTGGAAGGATTTTCCCGTTCGCTGGCCAAAGAACTGCGCAGCGGCGGCACGCTGCAATTGATCTACGTCGGCGACGGCGCGGAA
The DNA here is from genome assembly GCF_902497745.1 of Pseudomonas fluorescens. Taxonomy (GTDB): domain Bacteria; phylum Pseudomonadota; class Gammaproteobacteria; order Pseudomonadales; family Pseudomonadaceae; genus Aquipseudomonas; species Aquipseudomonas fluorescens_BM. Next base: position 81,906 of record NZ_CABVHJ010000023.1, on the reverse strand, counting down.
GATCAACTGGAAGGTCCGCTGCGGTTTTTCCTTTCGCCGAAAAGTGCCTTCGTCTCCGGGCAAGTGATTCGTCTGACGGCTTGCGCGACGCCAGTGACTGACTGGACACGCCCGCTGGCCGGGCGCAAGGCGTTGGTCACCGGGGCTGCGCGTGGCATCGGCGCGTCTATTGCCGAAACGCTGGCCCGCGATGGCGCCGACGTGATCCTGCTCGATGTACCACCGGCCAAGACTGATCTGGAAGCCCTCGCCGCGCGCCTCGGCGGGCGCGCCATCACCCTCGATATCTGCGCCGAAGATGCCGCCACGCAACTGATCGAACAGTTGCCCGACGGCCTCGACATTCTGGTGCACAACGCCGGTATCACCCGTGACAAAACCCTGGCCAACATGACGCCGGAGTTCTGGGACGCGGTGCTGGCGGTCAACCTCAATGCCCCGCAAGTGTTGACCAAAGCCCTGCTCGACAGCGGCACCTTGCACGACAACGCGCGGGTGATTCTGCTGGCCTCGATCAGCGGTATTGCCGGCAATCGCGGGCAAACCAACTACGCCGCGAGCAAGGCCGGTTTGATCGGGCTGGCGCAAGCCTGGGCTCCGACGTTGCTGGAACGTGGCATCAGCATCAACGCCGTCGCGCCCGGTTTTATCGAAACGCAGATGACCGCACACATTCCGTTCGGCCTGCGCGAGGCCGGGCGGCGCATGAGTTCGCTGGGCCAGGGCGGCTTGCCGCAGGACGTTGCCGAAGCGGTCGCGTGGCTGGCACAACCGGGCACCGGCGCGTTCACCGGGCAGGCGCTGCGGGTCTGCGGACAAAGTGTTCTGGGGGCATAGGCAATGAGCATCGAATGGCACACGCTGGATCGCGAACCGAGTCTGCCTGCGCTTTACGCAAGGGCGGCAACGCGACGGAAAATCACCGGCACGCAATTGCCCGACAGCGGCTTGCGCTGCGGGGTCGATGTCGATGGCAAGCGCCTGGCAGCCTATCGCAAGGTCTGCGGATTCGTCGATGACGGTCTGTTGCCACCGACGTATCCGCATATCCTCGCCTTTGCGTTGCAGATGCAACTGCTCACCGCCAAGGGGTTTCCGTTTCCGCTGCTGGGGCTGATTCATCTGAGCAACCGCATTCGCGTGTTGCGCCCGATGGGCGGAATCGGTCGGGCGCAAGTGAGCGTGCGCGTGACAAATCTGCAAGCGCATCCCAAAGGTGCAACGTTCGATCTGCTGACCACGCTGGATGATCAGCTCGGGCCGTTGTGGGAAGCCGAAAGCCAGATGCTCTGTCGCGGCGTGAAGCTTGAGGGCGAAGCTGTCGAACAAGACTGGGAACCCTCGCAATCGCTGGTGGAGGTGGCGCGCTGGAAAGCCCCGGCCGATATCGGGCGGCAATACGCCAAAGTCTCCGGAGACTACAACCCGATTCACTTGAGTGCGGCGAGTGCCAAGCTGTTTGGTTTTCCGACAGCAATCGCCCATGGTCTGTGGAACAAGGCGCGAACGCTCGCGGCGCTGAGCGATCATCTGCCCAAGGCCAACCTCGAGATCGCCGTGCACTTTCGCAAACCGGTGCGCCTGCCCAGTGAGGTGACCTTATTGGCGAGTGCGGCGGGATCCAGTGGTGAATTGCGGCTGATCGGTGCACAAGACCTGGAACACATGGTCGGGCAGTGGCAGCCCATTGCCTGAGCACGCGGGACACCGTTAATTGTGTGTATATAACTTAAGTTTTCGCCGTCCTTCCCCCTTCCGTTGAAAAAACCCGGGCCTTGATTATCAAGGCCTTTTTTTGTGCGGCTATATCGTGGGTATTAGTTATTAGGCGCTGAACTTCACCCTCTATATAAAGGCGTTAATACCAACTTGAGAATGGTGTGAAACCTGCCCCGGGACGAGATTGAGCACAACGGGCGAAGGCATCTCCGGCGACAGACCGGCGAGCCATCGAAGACAACGTACGTTGTGACAGGTGCAAGGAATCTCCATCATGAAAACTCAAAACGTGTGGTGCAAATCAGCAATCGTTATCGCAATGATGCTCTCTCTTGGCCTCGCCGGTTGCAGCAGCGGTGGTGGCGGTCACAAGAGCAGTTCCGGCAGTTCGGCGGCGGACGGCACTGCAGGGACTGGCGGCACATCGGGTACTGACGGCACGGGTGGCACGGGTGGCACCGGTGATACTGCCGGCACTGGTGGCACTGGCGGAACCGGTGGCACGGGCGGTACTGGCGGAACCGGTGGTACCGATCCGACCAACCCAACCAACCCGACTAATCCAACCGATCCGACTGATCCAACCAACCCGACCAATCCAACCACTACACCGCTGGTGACCACCACGCTGGTGCAGGATGTCGGTACAACCGTCGCTGGCGTCGGCGATGGCGTTGGCCAGATCGGCGATTCCCTGAGCACCGTTCCGGTTGTCGGTGGCGTGGTGCAGAGTGCGGCCAACACCGCAGGCAATGTTGTCAGCACCTTGGGTGATGGCGTCGCCAATGGCGTTGGCAAACTGGCCACCGATCCCAACGGTCTGACCACCACCGTTGCTTCGGTTGGCGGTGTAGTGACGGATGTCGGCAACGGCGTCTCCGACCTCAGTGGCAAACTGGCAACCGCCACCAGCAGCGTGCCGGTAGTAGGCGGTGTGGTCACCAAAGTCGCGCCGCTGCTCGATGGCGTCGGTGAAAAAGTCACCATGCTCGGCAATACCCTCGACACCACGCTGACCAGCGGCCCGACCAGCCAACTGACGAACAAAATCGGTGGCAGTCTGGTGCCGGTGATTGCGATGGTCGAAAGCACCACGGACAAACTCGGCACTGCCACCGGGCTTGGCGATCCGCTCAAAGGCGTGGTTGCGAAAGTAGGCGGAGCCGTCGACGGCCTGGGTGGCAAGGTCACCGATGCCGGTAACGGCAACGCCTTGACCAACACACTCGGCGGTGCGTTGAGCAACGCTGGCACAGCGGTCGGCAAGGCCGGCGGTCTGGTGTCCAACGGTACAGGTTCAGGCACCGGCGGTGGCGTCGGTGGCGTCGGTGGCGGCCTCGGTGGGACTGGCCTGCTGCAAACCGTCGGTGGTGCGGTGGTCAATGTCGGCTCAGGTCTGGCGGCGGGCAACGGCACGCTGGCCGCGCCTGGCAACGTCCTCGCCGCAGCCGGCAACACGGTGGCTTCGCTCAACACCGTACTCGGCGGCTCGGGTTCACCGATCACCGCGCCGACCTCGCCATTGGCCACGGCTGGCGGTGCCTTGGGCAACGCTCTGAATCCAGTCACCAGCGCGGTCACCAACCTGACCCAGCAAGTCGGCGGCGCCACCGGTCTCGGCTCGCCTGTCGCAGGCCTCACCGGTCAGGTCGGCGGTGCCGTGAGCAACATTGGTGGCGCGATTGCCGCCACCAACAACCCGGTCACCACTGCAGTCGGTGGTCTGGTCACTAACGTCGGCGGTACCGTTGCCGCTGTCGGCGGACTGGTCACCGGCGGTGCCAGCGGGGGCACCACCAGTGGTGCAGGCGGCGGGCTGGGCGGTATCGTCGGCGGTCTGACCGGCGCCCTGGGAGGCAACAAACGCTAAATTGCACCTGGCCGATTCGACGGCCTCACCTACAGCGCCTACGCTTGGTTGAGGGCGGAAGATTCCCACGAGTCTTCCGCCTTTTTTCTTAGGAGAAATCAGCCCTGCGCTGTGATCTGACCATGGAGTGTCCTATGCGTGTAATGGCATCCCTGCTGTTCCTCAGTCTCAGTTCCGCTGCCCTCGCCGACACCCTGCCCAGTTTTCTCAACAGCAACGAAACCATCCGCAACCTGCCCGTGCCGAACCTGCCAGCCGACGCCTATCGCCCGAGCGCCACGCCCGTGCAAGTGCCAGACGCCGGTGCAGCCGCCGCGCAACCGCTCTTGATGGACAGCAAAATCAATCTGCAAACCGTGCAGATCGAAGGCGGCACCCTGTACCCGCTCAACGAACTCGCTGAAATCTATAAGCCCCTGATCGGCCGGCAAGCCACGCTCGCCGACCTGATCGAAGCCACGCGCAGCATCACCCGACGTTATCAACAGGACGGCTATCTGCTGTCCTACGCGTTCCTGCCACAGCAAAATTTCAATGACGGCGTCGCGCGCGTGGTGCTGGTGGAAGGCTACGTGCGCGATATCCAGATCCAGGGCGATGTCGGTCGGGTCAAAGCCCTGCTCGACAAACTGGCGGCGAAAATCCAGGCCGAACGGCCACTGACCCGCAAGACCTTCGAGCGCTACACCACGCTGATGACGCGCATCCCCGGCGTGACGATTCAGGCCCAGGTGCCGCCACCGGGCACCACCGATGGCGCGACCACGCTGATCGCCCAGGCCAGCCGCAAACCGTTCACCAGCACCCTGAGCACCACCGAAGACAACCGCAACGGCACCCAGGCCTTGCTCGGTGTCAGCAGCAACTCGCAAACCTCGATGGGCGAGCAACTGAGCCTCAGCGGTTTATTCCCGCCGGGTGACGATCACGAACATTACTACCGCCTCGACTACAGCCAGTTTCTCAATGACGAGGGCGCACAACTGGCCTTGTCCGCTTCACGCTACCGAGCGGACCCCGGCACCAATGTCGTGCTCGACAATGGCCTGCAACTCAAACCGCACCGCGAAAACGATCGCTACTCGATCGGCCTCACGTTGCCGCTGATTGCCGCTTCCAACGAACTGCTGACAGCCGGCTCAAGGCTCTACGCAGTCAACGACAAAACCCGCTACAACGTAATCGGCTACCCGCTGAGCGTCGAAGAGCGCACCGACATCCGCGCCCTCGCGTTCGAGAGTGACTGGCGCAAGGCTGATGCCCGACAACTGCGGATCCTCAGCGGCGGTGTGTACCAAGGCGTGGACAGCATGGGCGCGAAAACCAACAACGACGCCATCGACCTCGACTTCTTCCGCCTGCGCCTGTCCGGCGTACAGAGCGACAAGTTCCTCGACAACTGGCAAGGCGTGCTGTCGGCCGCACTTTACTGGAGCGACGACAGCCTGCCCGACAGCGAGCGCGCGGTGTTCGGCGGACAGAATTTCGGTCGCGGTTATCCCGACGATCAAGCGTCCGGCGACAAGGGCTGGGGCGTAGCTTACGAGGTCAACTACAGTTTCAACCGCGACGGCAACTGGGTGCGCATCCTGCAACCGTATGTCGTGCTCGATCGCTCGCGCAGCTGGTTCAACGAATTGCCGGTGCGGGCCAACAATCTGTCATCGGCGGCGATCGGCCTGCGGTTTGGCGATGCCAAGTACTACAACATTGCGCTGGAGGCAGCGAAGGCGATGTCGGATGAAGCACTCGATACGTTCAATCGCAGGCCTCGGTACAGCATCAGTTTCAGTTATCAGCTGTAGGGCCAAGATTGCACGCAAGCCCTGAGTCAAAACAACTGTGGGAGCGAGCCTGCTCGCGAAAGCGCTGGGTCAGCCAACCGTTCTGTTGACTGACACACCGTCTTCGCGAGCAGGCTCGCTCCCACAGGTTTTACGTGATGCGGATCAGAACGCGTAACGCACCTTCGCGGTAAAGCCGTCGGAATCAAACCCGCTGGCCGTTACGTAGTTGTACGAGCCACCGACACTCCACGCGCCCATCCGATAATTGGCGCCCAGACCCAGTTCGTAACTGTCGCGCACCGGCGTGGTGCCACGGCTGGTGAACGAATCGCCGCCCAGTACAAACGAAGACGTCGTGCCGACCTTGTCGCCGATGAAGTCGTGCCAGGCCATGAGTTTCGCTTCCGGTTCAAGACTGCCGGTGCCCACTGCAAACGCTGCAGCGAGGCGCGCGCCCACACCCATTTCACCGACTTCATAACGCTGACTGCCGACATTCAGCGAGGCCGAACTGCCCTTCTCGCGATATGAATCCATGCCGACGTTGGCGTAACGCGCACCGACCTGCGGCTCCAGCACCACACCCGGGGTCAGGCGCAGGGTATAACCGGCCAAGGCACTGACGCCGAATACATCGCTGTCGTAATCGCCTTTGGCGCGGGTGCCGGCGATGTAGCGTTTGGACTCGTTGTCATTCCAGCCGTACATCAGCGAAGCGTCCACGAACCAGTTGTCGTGCATCCAATTGCCGTAAGCGGTCAGCGCATGACCGGTCACTTTGGTTTTGCTGCCGAGATCGGATTTCACATCGCTGTCGAGGTAGCTGTAAGCCAGACCGATCGATGTGTCGGCGTTCAACTGGCCGTCGGCGCCTACGGCAATCCCGTGGCTGTCGGCATCATAACCAGCGACACCGCGACGGGCATCCTGATCGGCATCGCTGTTTAGGGCTTGCAGCCAGACGCCTTTTTCCAGGCTGCCGGTGGCCGTACGTGCGCGATTGGCGCGGTCGTTGATCACGCCCGAGACCAGCATCTGGCTGTTGGTGGCGGCGTGCAGCACGCCACGGCTGACGTCCGGGCTGAGTGTCTCGGCCAGCCGCGCCAGTTGCGTGTCGGTGCTGGCGTTGGCAAACGCCTGGAACACCGGATCCTGTTCACCAAGACGTGACATCAGCGAGGCCGACAGTCCGACCAGCGCAGAAGCAGCATTTCGGGTGCCACCCGCATCGAGGGTGTTTTGCGTCAACACATCTTGCGACTTGGTGCTGACCAGCGCCTTGACGTCGTTGCCTTCCACGCCGAAGCTTTTGACTTCCAGCAACGCCGAAGACGACTCGACCGTAAGGTTTTCGCCGCCGATCAGATTGCCCGAACGGATCAACGTGTAACGGTTGCCACCAGCGGCGGTGCGAAAATCGCTGGAGCGTGCCTGCAATTGCACATGGCCGCCCGGCGCGATCTCGGTAGTGCCGGTGACGGTCAGAATCGCCCGGTTGATGTCGGTGTCATTGCCGACCGACATCGCAATCACCGAGTCCGCTTCTTCCATGTCCAGATCGCCGACGATCGTGGTATGTGCCCGCGCCAGGGTCAGCGTGCCTTCTTGTACCGTGACGTAACCGGACTTGATCGTCGCGCCATCGAAGTTGACCTCGCCATCGATGGACACCCCGGAAAGGCCCAGCAAGTCGCCTTTGACATCGCCGTTATTCCAGTAAAAGTAACTCAGGCCATCGTCCACTTGAATGGCCGCCGTACCGCCCTCGATCATGCCGTATGACTGAACAATGTTGAGCGGACCTTGTCCTGCGGGCTGGTTGTACACATGAATGCCGATGCTCTCCCCGTATACGTTGCCGTAGTTGTAGAGACCGTATTGGCTCGCATTCGATGCAGACACAAGCTGCACCCCGTTCAACACCAAAGCTTCGGCGCCACTGCCGGTGGCCCTGAGCGTCGACCGGCTCACGACGGCGGCGGACAGTGCGGTGTTTTCCAGATAAAGGCCACGGGCGTTGGTGCCGCTGACGACGATGGGGCCGGAGTTGATCACACCGCGGCCAAACGAAGTGTCGACCAGCGCAACCCCGGTGGCGTTATTGCCGCTCACCGTGATTGGACCTGAGTTCATGAAGGTGCCACGAACCGGAGTGCCCTTCAGCGCGATACCCGTCGATTCACCGCTGGCAGCCAGGCCATTGACCGTGACCGAACCCTCGTTGCTGAAGTTGTAGCCGAGCTGCGCCCACGACACGCCCGCCGCCGGCGCTATATCGATCCCGACACCGTGGGTGGCGCCATCGATGGTGATCCTGGCCTTGTTGACGATTTCGCTATTGACCGACAAACCGGTGAACCGCGCCGCGCTGGTCATCGCCGACGAAGAGCTTTCCACAACATTCGCCGTGCCCACGAGATTCAGAAAATCGTACGTCTGCTTGACGCTGACCAACGGCCCCGTGCCCAGATCGTAATTGAGCGTGACAGCGCCGACACCCGAAGCCTGAACAACGGCAGCCGCCACAGAAAGCGCCAGCAAAGAGCGGCGCAGACAAGAAGTATTCAAACGAGATTCCCTTCCAAAACATGAAAGACAGTTTCAGCAGGGTTCACATCTTCATTCAGGCATCCCTACCGGCCCGCCAGGTGTCCTGGCTCGGGCGCGGGGAATGTACATGAGCCATCACTTTGACACCATCAAAAGGTCAAAGGAATGACGTCAAATATTCAAAGAAACCGACCAACTGTCATTCCGCAATCGCGAGCAGGCTCACTCCCACAGAAAAACAAACGCAAGAACAGCGCAAATCGCACATCCATTCTGCTCCTCACCACTCAACAGGATGAGCGTTAGCTCGGCTGCAGCTTTTGATCTTGATCCACGGGCGACATCGGAAGGCTGAGCGGAGGGATTGATCCGGGCGTGGGAGCGCAGCGACCGTTTGGCGCAGCCAAACACAGCGAGAGGAGGTGCAGCGAAGCAAACCGTAGACGCTGCGCCCGGATCGATCCCGCAGCGAAGGAACCCCGAGCTTTAGCGAGCGGGCCGCACGTAGGAGCAAGCCTTTTTGGGTACTTTTTCGGCGTCTGGAAAAAGTGCCTCGCCGTAAGGGCGAAACCGCCAGCCGCAACACCCGAAGCAACGGATATTCACCAAAACCACCCAACGCACGGTCGGCCCAAAGGCCGCCGAGTTCAACCTCAGCCAACCTGAACCTTAGGCTTGGGAAACAGATTATCCAAAGTCTCCAACAACCTGACGTGATAAATCGGCTTGCGGAACAGATCCAGCACCTGCAACCGCAACATATCGCTGACATCCTCCATATCCGCATGCCCCGACGTCACAATCACCGGCAAATGCTGCCGAGAAGTATGCTCACGCAAGCGCTTGATCAACGACATCCCGGACTCCTCCGGCATACGCAAATCAGTAATCACCAAAGCAATATCCGGATACCGCGTCAGATGATGCAACGCCAGCTTCACCGACGTCGCCGTATGACAAGTAAACCCCTCACCCTCCAGCAACTCTGCCAGCTCCAGCAACGCGTCCTCTTCATCGTCAACCAGAAGCAACTGTTGGCGCGGCAGCGAGGAAGCAGTCATGGGCAATCCCTGAAAACTGAAAGTGAACCCGAGTGTAGCGCGGCATCAACCAGGCAGCAGTTTCATTCAACTCAGGACGGCGGTGCGGGGGCCGTCACGGCAGTGCCGCCCAGTGCCACCAGCAAATTGTTGAACATCACCAATACCCGGGCGCCGACGGGGGTGACGAACACAATGACCACCACCGCCACCATCGCCACGACAATCGCATACTCGATTGCCGACGCGGCTTCAGTGCTGGCAAAGAAGCCGCGGACACGCACTTTCAAATAATCAAAGAGCATCGCCATTCTCCTCGCCAGTCAGGGCCTGGTTACCGCTGTGCCACCCAGCCCGGTCAGAATATTGTTGAAGTAAGCCAACACCCGGTTACCCAACGGCGTGACGAAAGCCACCACGACCACGGCAACCATCGCCACCACGATCGCATATTCGATCGCCGACGCGGCTTCTTCGTTTTTGACCAGCAAACGGACTCTGGCCATCAAATAATCGAGGATCATCCGACACATACGACTACTCCTTTGCGCCTGTGGCGCCCATGTCACGCTGCTGCGGCAAAAGCCACCGTGCCATTTGAGCATTGTCAACAAAGCCCCACCCAACAACTGTAAGAACGGATTAATCACAAAGGATTAATCCGATCGCGAAGTTGCCGATTGCTGCTGTTAATTGGCCAAGACTCATACTTTAGTGGGTTATTTTCCTGTCACTAATGGCGTTTCGGCTTGGATCAGCTAGCGTGGAAATAGCGAAATAGTTGCATGTTCATAGCTGCCGGATTGGGAACTTCTCTCGTAAGCAAGTGCGGTGGGTAGTGCAGCAGGAAAGGGAGAGCCGTCATGAACAGTCGCGTCACCATGGGCCTTGCAGCCATTCTTATGCTTGCAGCGATCTTCGTCGGTTACTGGGGGCTGGTGCTCAGTCGTCAACCGGCACCCGTCGCCGAAGCCCCCGTTGCCCCAGCCGTCACCGTTGAAAAAACTGTCGCGATCGCCGAAGACCAGACTCGCCAACCGGTGGTGGTATTGCTCCACGATGTACCGCCCTTCACCGCGCTGACGGCGGCCGATGTCGCGGTGGAAAAACTGCGCAGTGCACCGGCCGGCAGCTTGAGCAATGTCGATCAGGCCATCGGCCGCACACCCTGGCGGCACCTCAGCGCCGGCACTTGGCTGAACGATGAAAGCTTCACCGCCGGCGGCTCACTGGCACGCATGATTCACAGCGATGAACGCGCCCTCACCGTGGCCGTCGACGAAGTGATCGGCGCGGCCGGGCAACTGATTCCCGGCGATTACGTCGATGTGCTGCTGTATCTGCGCCAGGACACCAGCAATCTGGAACAGTCGGCGCAGATCGTCGTCCCGGCCATGCGTGTGCTCGGGGTTGGCGATCAATATGGACTGACCAACGACGGCCAACCTGCTTCGCCGGCCCTGAGCGCCGATGAAAAACTCAAACAGGATCAACGCCGCATCGCCGCGCGCACCGTGGTGCTGGCGGTGCCGGAACAACTGCTCAGCCGACTGATGCTGGCAACGCAAGTCGGCACCTTGCGTCTGGCCGTACGCAGCAGCGAAGAACAACGCCTGGCCAAATACTGGGCCGGCGAAGCTCAGGCGCCGGCCCATCTGAACACTGCCAACAGCCAACTCTTCCAGTTCACCCAACTGGCCTTGGGCACCGGACCAAAAACGCCTGCCGGTGGCGGTTCCGGCGCGGCCCCGAGGCCGGCCGTGGAAATTATTCGCGGCAATCAGATCACTCAACAAAATCCATGACTGCGCAAGGATCCAAGGGCATGCAGAGTCGTTTCAGGCCGACATTCAAACCGATGCTGCGCGCCCTTTTATTGATGGGCCTGTCGATGGACGCCGCGTTGGCGGCAGTCGGCAATTGCTCGGCGCTGGGGCGCATGCCGCCGGTGATCGAAATCGGCGAAGGCTTTCAACAGGACGTGCAGTCGCCGGTAGCGATCACCCGCCTGGCGATCGGCGATCCGAAAATCGCTGACGTACACGCCAACGGTAGTTCGTCCTTTCTGCTCACCGGTGTGGCGCCCGGCGCCACCAGCCTGATGGTCTGGACGTCGTGCTCGAGCGAGCCACGCCAGAGCATGGTGTTCGTGCAGGGCGCCGCCACTGCCGCCATGACCGGCACCCTACCCTCGGATGACCCGAACCTGCCGTCCCAGGTGCAGACCGATATCCGCTTCGTCGAAGTCAGCCGCACCAAACTCAAGGAAGCCACCGCCTCACTGATCGGCACGCGCGGCAACTTTCTGTTTGGTTCGCCCGGCACCCTGCCACCGATTGATGGCGTGCCGCAGCCACGTCTGCCAGTGGACAACTCACTGTTCAACTTCTCGTGGGTCGGCGGCAAGACCATGGCGATCATCAATGCCTTGGAAACCAGCGGCTTCGCCTACACCCTCGCGCGGCCGAGTCTGGTCGCGTTAAACGGCCAGAGCGCAAGCTTTCTGGCCGGCGGTGAAATTCCGATTCCGGTGCCCAGTTCCGGCAGCGACAGCGTGTCGATTGAATACAAGGAATTCGGCATTCGCCTGACCCTGACGCCGACCATCATCGGCCGCGATCGCATCGCCTTGAAGGTCGCCCCGGAAGTCAGCGAACTCGACTTCAGCAATGCCGTGCAGATCGCCGGCACCACCGTGCCCGCTCTGACCATTCGCCGCACCGACACCAGCGTGTCGCTGGGCGATGGCGAGAGCTTCGTCATCAGCGGCTTGATCAGCACCACCAACAGCTCGCAGGTGAACAAGTTTCCCGGCCTCGGCGATATCCCGGTGCTGGGTGCGTTTTTCAAGGGCTCGCAGATCAAACGCGAAGAACGTGAACTGCTGATGATTGTCACCCCGCATCTAGTCCAGCCATTGGCCGCCGATGCGCAACTGCCGTCGCTACCGGGCGAAAAACTGCGTAATTACGATCCGAATTTCTACCGCATGTTCTTCCTTGAAAACGGCAACTTCGACAAGCGTAGCGGGTTATCGCAATGAGCCAGAGCCTGAGCCAGACCTTTCTCGCCATCACCCGCAACAGCACCGATCTGGAGTGGCTGCAGGGCGCGCTCGCGCCGCTCGGTCAAGTGGTCAGCGCCGGTGGCGGAAGCCTCGATGAACTGCTGGCGCTGGTGGACGTGACCTTTGCCAGCCTGGTCTTCGTCGGCCTTGATCGTGAGCACGTGGTCGCTCAAAGCGCGCTGATCGAAGGCGCGCTGGAGGCCAAACCGATGCTGGCGATCGTCGCCCTCGGCGACGGCATGGACAATCAGTTGGTGCTCAACGCCATGCGCGCCGGCGCCCGGGATTTTGTCGCCTACGGTTCACGCTCCAGTGAAGTCGCCGGACTGGTACGGCGCTTGAGCAAACGCCTGCCACCCGTTGCACCGAACACGCAACTGGGCGGGCTCACGGTCATGTATGGCGTGCAGAGCAGTTCCGACGGCGCACTGTTGGCCAACCACATGGCGATGGTGGTGCAAAAGAGCGGCCAGCAAACCTTGCTGCTCGATCTCGGTTTGCCGCGCGGTGACAGCCTCGCCCTGCTCGGGCTGGAGAGTTCTTTTCACTTCGGCGATGCCTTGCGCCACTTGCGCAGGCTCGACGCCACGCTGATCGACAGCGCCTTCACCAGCGCCGAAGCCGGCCTGCGGATTCTCGCCTACGCCAGCAACGATGAACCGCTGGAAAACACCAGCGCCGCCGAGCTGTACATGTTGCTCAGCGCCTTGCGCCAGCACTTCCAGCACATCGTCGTGAACCTCACCGGACAGACCGACAGCGAAGCCTTGCGCACCTTTGTCAGCCACTGCGACAAGTTGCTCTGGTACACCGACCAGAACGTGCTCAACTGCCGACGCAACCTCGCCGTACTCAATCTGTGGCGGGAAAAAGGCATGAAGCTCGACCACGGACGCCTGCTGATCGACCGCTATTTGAGCAACGTCGCGCCCAATTCGGAAACCCTCGGCAAGACCTTCAATCTGGAAGTAATCGCCACGCTGGCCCTCACCCCCGAAGTGCGCCTGAACGCGAAAAACCAGGGTGTCAGCCTGTTCGAACTGGCCCCGCGGGAAAAACTCACCCAGAGCCTGCGCGCCCTCGGCGAACGTTTGGCCAAACGCTCCGAAGGCCTGGCCAAACCGAAAGTGACCTGGTTCGACCGCTTGCGAGGTACCTCATGAGCGCAGAAAAACTCTTCGGCGCGGCACCCCGCAGTGGCGTCGGCAATAGCGATCACGAAGGCCTGAAACTGGTCCTGCATCGCTACATCATCGACGCCCTCGAAGAGTCCGGGAAAAACCTGCTGGAAGGTTCACGCCAACAACTCGCACAGTTCGTCACCGACAAAGTCGCCGAGTACATCGCGCGTTTGCACCTGGCGATTTCCCGCTACGAAATGGAGCGTTTGGCCGAAGAGATCGTCGACGAGCTCACCGGTTTCGGTCCACTGGAAGTGTTGCTGCGCGATCAGTCGGTGACCGAGATTCTGGTCAACGGCCCGCACCGGGTGTTCATCGAACGCGACGGTGTGCTGCACCAGAGTGACCTGCGGTTTATCGACGCGCATCACGTCGAACGTGTGATGCAGCGCATCCTCGCACCGCTCGGCCGGCGCCTCGACGAGTCTTCGCCGATGGTTGACGCGCGCCTGCCGGATGGCAGCCGGGTCAATGCGATCATTCCGCCGATTGCCCTCGACGGCCCATGCCTGTCGATCCGTAAATTTCGCAAGGACATGCTCAAGAGCACCGACCTGATGGCGATGCAAACCATCGACCTGTCGATCTTCGAGTTTTTCCAGGATGCGGTCGGCAAGCGCTGCAACATCCTGATCAGCGGCGGCACCGGCACCGGCAAAACCACGCTGCTGAATATTCTCAGCCAGTTGATCAACCCGCACGAGCGTCTGGTGACCATCGAAGATGTCGCCGAATTGCAGCTCGGTCACCCGCACGTGGTGCGCCTGGAAACCCGTCCGCCGAATGCCGAAGGCCACGGTGAAGTGAAAGCCAGCGACCTGATTCGCAACGCCCTGCGGATGCGCCCCGACCGGATCATCCTCGGCGAGATTCGCGGCGTCGAAGTGGTCGACGTACTCACGGCGATGAACACCGGCCACGACGGCTCGATGAGCACCGTGCACGCCAACAACGCCCAGGATGCGTTGTTGCGCCTGGAAACACTGGTCGGCCTGACCGGCCGCGCCATCGCCGAACGCACCCTGCGCCAGATGATCTGCGCCGCCCTCGACGTGATCATCCAGTTGACGCGCATGCCTGACGGGCGCCGCTGCGTCAGTGAAGTGGTGGAAGTGGTCGGTATTCGCGAAGACGTCTACGTCACCAACACCCTGTTCCGCCTCGACCGCCGCAGCGGTTTCGGCTTCCTGCGCGAAGCCGTCAATCCGGCCGGCGACAAGCTACGCCACGAGACGCATCTGGGCTGACGGCAAGGAGCACCGAGCATGCTGGGACCGATCATTCTCATCGTTATCTGCCTGACGCTGCTGGGGCTGTCGATCCGTCTGTTCCTGCAAGGCCTGCGCAAGACCGCAACGGAAAAAGTCCTCAATCGACTGGCCGCCGGGCAACCCCAACTGACGCCTGAAAAACCGGTGTGGGTTGGCTTGGAACGGATGTTTCTGCGCGCCGGACTGGGCCGCCCGACCGAGCGTTTCGGCCTGTGGCTGAGTCTGTGGGCGCTGGCGATGGCGCTGGGTTATTTTCTCGCCGACTGGGTCGGCCTGTTGCTGATGATCTTCGTGCCGCCACTGGCACTGCGACTGTACATCGCCGTGCTCTACCAGCGCCGGGTCAAACGCATGATCGAGCAACTGCCGCAGTTGCTCGATCACACCGTACGCAGCCTGAAGTCCGGGCGTACCCTAAGCGATGCAGTCATGGGCGGCATCGAAGCCAGTGAAGATCCGCTGAAAAAAGCCATGGGCCGGGTCCAGCGCAACGTGCAACTGGGCGTGAACTTGCCGGACGCCGTCAGCGACTTTGCCGAACTGTACGAACAGGACGAACTGCGCATGTTCGCCCTCGGCCTCAAGGTCAATCATCGCTATGGCGGCAACGCCAGCGAGCTGCTGGAAAACCTGATCAAACTGATCCGCGAACGCGACCAGGGCGCACGGCAACTGCGTGCGCTCACCGGCGAAACGCGGATGACCGCGTGGGTGCTCGGCTCGTTGCCGTTGCTGCTGGTGAGTTACTTCATGCTGACCAATCCCGGCTACATGCTCGGGATGTGGAACGACGCGAGCGGCCAGCACATGCTGATCAGCGCTGCCGTGTTGCAAGTGTTCGGCAGCCTGGCGCTGTGGCGCATGTTACGGAGCGTCTGACATGGTCTGGCTCGCGGCTCTGATGTTGCTGCTCGGTTCCCTGCTGCTGGTGGTCAATCACTTGCTGACCGAACGGCGTCGAGTGCGTCAGGTCAATCAGCGTTTGCAAGGGCATCTGGTGCGCGAGAACCGCTTCGGCAGCTGGCTGCGCGCACTGGGCAGCAGCAAGTTTGGCCAACGCTCGGTGAGCATCGACAGCGAAACCCAGACCCTGCTCAACCGCATCGGCTGGCGCCGCGCCAACGAACGAGCGCTGTTCGCGGCCTGCCAGATCGGCACGCCGTTGCTAACGTTGGGTTTGGCAATTTTTCTGCAAGAGGTGTTTTTTCCCCAGGCTGACAACCGCTGGATCGTGCCGATGCTCGCTACCGGCGGTGGTTATCTGCTGCCCAAACGCTTGCTGGCCTACGCGGCGGCACGTCGGCAGAAAACCATCGCCGTGGAGGTGTCGACGTTCATTCCGCTGCTGCGCATCCTCTTCGAATCCGGCATGGCCGTCGAACAGGCCCTGCGTGTGCTCAGCATTGAGGCGCAAAAGCTGCTGCCGGAACTGACCAGCGAACTGCGCCTGATCCTGACCCGTGTCGACAGCGGCCTGGAACTCGGCCAGGAGTTGAACAAAGCCGCGGTGATGCTCGCCGTCGACGAATTCACTGACACCTGCGTGATCCTCCAGCAACTGATTCAACAGGGCGGCGGCGCGATGAAATCGCTGCTGGCGCTCAAGCAACTGCTGGATGACCGGCGCCTGACGCGCTTGCAGGAATACATCTCGAAAATGTCCGCGAAGATGTCGGTGGTGATGATGCTGTTTCTGTTTCCGGCACTGCTGATAGTCCTCGCCGGCCCGGGTTTCACCGCGATAGCCCGGGCGTTCGCAAACTGACCTTGCTCATGGAGAGCGTTTGATGAAAATACTGATAGTCATGGCAAGTCTGTTGCTGCTCGGCGGTTGCGCCACCGACGGCCAGGCACCGTGGACGGCGCTGTTGGCACCGAGCAGTTGCAGCAAAATGACCCAGGAGCAGGAACTGGCCCTGAACCTCGCGGACGACCTGGCCAACGACGGCAAACTGCACGCCAGCCTCGCCAACCTGCAAAGCCTGCCGGACAACATCAGCGAAGTGCGCCTGCGCAAAGCCAAGGTCTACCGCCTGCTCGGCCGCAGCGAAGCCGAGCCGTTGTACCGCGGCCTGCTCGGCGGCTGCCTGACCGCCGAAGCCGAACACGGCCTCGGCCAACTCTACGCCGCCCGCGGCGACAACGGCCAGGCCCAGGCCCACCTGCAACGCGCCGCCCGCCTGGCCCCCACCGACGAAAAAATCCGCAACGATCTCGGCGTGGTCTACCTCAACCAGCTACGCCTCAACGACGCCCGTTTCGAGTTTCTCACCGCCATCGAACTCAAGCAGAACAACCAACTGGCGACCCTGAACATGGTCACCCTGTTGCTGTACCAGAACGACTGGCCACAAGCCGCCGAAATCGTCAGCCGCGCCAAACTGACCCCGGAACAATTCACCGAAGCCCAGCAACGCGCAGAAAAACTCAAAGCCCCGGTCAAGGCCAAACCCGCCAGCAGCAATCAAATGGCCGCCGTCGCTGACCCGTTGCCGTCATCGCTCAAATAAGGAGACAGCCATGAACCCCCTTAAAGGCCTGTGCTACCTGACCCTCCTCAGCCTGCCCCTCAGCGCTACCGCCATCGACGCCGGCCCCGCCTCGGCGCAACAACAGGAAACCGAAGGCTGGCTGGTCCTGCAAAGCCGCAACAAAGCCGCCTCGCCCAAGCCACAAACGGCGACCCCGACCGAACGGGATCTGGCGATGCAGCGCTGGTTGAAGAAGTACAAATATGAGATTCCGGATTTTTATGATCCGGATGCGGGTGGGAAGATCGAGACCAGGAATTAGTGAGGTGCTGACCTTGCGAGCGCTTTCGCGAGCAGGCTCGCTCCCACAGGTGGATTGCATTTCAAAATGTGGGAGCGAGCCTGCTCGCGAAGAACGATGACGCGGTATACCTGCCAAATCAGCGCTGCGGATCAACCCGATCCAATGCCCGGTTTACCGCCAGCTCGGCCAGCATGATGATCTGCTGAATCGCCAGCGCGGTATTGCGCTCGGGCCGGCCCAACTGATCGGCAAAGTTAGCCGCCAGCGTATTGGCTGAGGCCAGGGAATTCGCAGGCGTGGGCGAGCAGGCTTTCGGTATCGATTTTCGGATGGATGAGAAACATCGTGCTGGGCTGGCGTGGTTTTGCGGGTTCGGGGCAGAGGTAGAAATCGAGAGCACGTTTGATGGCTTCGCGGTTTTTTTCGAGGTTGTCGGCGCGGATGGCTTCTTCGAGCGGGGTGGTGGATTCGGTGGGTGGGTCGGGGATCAGTTTGTCCATTGAAACAACTCCAAAGTCTCTGCCACCACCCACTGCCATTCTCACGGGGCAAAAGGTGGCAGCTGTATGCAGGGTGAGAATACCGGTTATGGACACCCGGCCAGACCGAAGTCTGCCCGCACACAGCCGCCATGACACATTGCAGACAGCAGACAAGCTGGCGGCGATTATGCGTGCACAACGACTGGATGACCATAAATTGCCGGGTTCTCACACCCGATCGCTGAGTGTTCAGCGACAGCCAGAGACTAGAGAGCGCACGTCCGACGGACAACCTGAAAACAGTGTGGGAAGGTTCCTGTTATCTGGCGCAAATTTAAACAGCCAAACGCCAACCCTCACCCTAGCCCTCCCGAAACGTCGGACCGCCCGTAGGGAGAGGGGACTGACCGAGTTGTCTGGGAGAGCTACGCCGACATGAAATTCCGAATCGAACTCAGACATCTGAAACAGATCAAAAGCCCCTCACCCTAGCCCTCTCCCAGAGGGAGAGGGGACTGACCGAGTTGCCTGGAAGAGTTACGCCGACGTGAAATACCGAGTCGAATTCAGACTCTGAAACAGATCAAAAGCCCCTCAACCTAGCCCTCTCCCAGAGGGAGAGAGGACTGACCGAGTTGTCTGGGAGAGCTACGCCGACATGAAATTCCGAGTCGAACTCAGACTCTGAAACAGATCAAAAGCCCCTCACCCTAGCCCTCTCCCAGAGGGAGAGGGGACTGACCGAGTTGCCTGGGAGAGCTATGCCGACATGAAATACCGAGTCGAATTCAGACTCTGAAACAGATCAAAAGCCCCTCCCCCGCTCCTAACCACTCAACAGGATGAGCGTTAGCTCGGCTGCAGCTTTTGATCTTGATTCACCGGCCGCGTCGGCAGGCTGAGTGGAGGGATTGATCCGGGGGTGGGAGCGCAGCGACCGTTCGACGAAGTCGAACACATCGAGAGGAGGTGCAGCGAAGCAAACCGTAGGCGATGCCCCCCGGATCGATCCCGGAGCGAAGGAACCCCGAGCCTCAGCGAGCGGGCCGAACGTTGCGGCAAGCCTTTTTGGGTACTTTTTCGGCGTCTGGAAAAAGTGCCTCGCCGTAAGGGCGAAACCGCGAGCGGCAACACCCGCAGAAACGGATATTCACCCAAAACCCCAAGAGCATGGTCGGCCCACAGGCCGCCACGTCAATGCGCCGTAACCCGCTGCCGCAAAGCAGAAGCACTCGGCGACAAGGCCAAAGCCAACTGCGTCCGATTATGCATATGCGTCAACCGCAACACCTGCGAAACATAAAGCTTCACCGTGTTCTCGGTAATCCCCAACTCACAGGCAATCTGATAATTGGTCTGCCCCTTGCCCACCAACCGCGCCACATCCAGCTGTCGCGGTGACAACTGATTGAAAATCGCCGGCATCTCCTGCGCCTCAGCCTCGGCAGGCTCACCACCCGACACATCGCGAGCCACCGCCGAAGGACTGCGCCGCACCTTGTCCAGATCCTGATACAGGTCATCAATCGACTCAGACAAATACTGCAACTTCTGATTCAAATGCCCCAGTTGCAGATTCTTCTGCCGCTCCTGCAGAGCCACCTCCTGACGCCGCACACCTTCGAGCAACTCATCCAGATCAATCGGTTTCTGATAATAATCGGCAATCCCGGCACGCAACGCCTTGATCACATCCTGCTTGTCGGCACGCCCGGTGAGCATGATCGCCTCAAAAGCCCGATGCTTGCCCGCCAACCGCTGCAATGCCTGGATCAACTGAATGCCGTCCATGTCCGGCATGTGCAGATCACTCAGCACCAGACCGATTTCCGCGTCCTCATTGAAACGCTCGATCGCCTGCTGACTGGACTCACACGGCACACAGCGATAACCGCTGCTTTCAAGAAACTCGCACAACTCCTCCACAATCAACGGCTGATCGTCGACCACGAGGACTTTTACCGCAGACGTAAGCTTGTTCACGTGCTACTCCATGTCCCAGGCCAAAGCTGACCATTCCTGTACTGCCAGCCTTTGGCTGTATAACCAGTTCCTTTGAAAGTAGACGTACTTTCCGACTATGTACATAGGACTAGTGGCGCTTGGCGACTAATGGATCCAAAGCAGAACAAGCACCGTCCCAAGCAGCACAAACGGTGCAAATGGCAGCTTTTTTGACATATTTGGCCCCAGATATCGCAGACGATCTCTAAGCCCTTGACTCATATGAAGCCAGACTCTTGGCGCCAGCAGCATCCAGACCACGCTGGCGAGCCCAGCGCCAATAAATACCCCAAGAATGAACAGACCGTCCGTCGCGAGCCCCAGAGCTGTCATTAATTTCACATCGCCGGCGCCCATGCGGCCCATGAGAAAACCCGGCAGGGTCAGTGCCAGCGCAATCAGGCAGGCCCAACCGCCCTGCCCCGCTTCCGCGCCCAGCCAGGTGCTGCCGGTGCACAACAGCCAGATCAGCGCCAGCGCGGCGACGCCGAGGGTCAGAGCATTGGCAATGCGGCGCTGGCGAGCGTCTTGCGCCGCGCACAGCACCAGCCAGATCAGGAGAATAAAACTGTGCATCCGGTAAAAACCGTCCGTTTTTGCTGAATGATTCTATGCTGATACTACGCAGTGACAGTCAGGGTAGACGCACTCATGAAAACCGGCTTTCGGAAGTCGCAAAAAGGTGCGGTGGCGATCGAGTTCGCCTTGGTGTTCATCATCTTTTTCGCCGTGTTCTACGGTCTGGTCAGCTACAGCCTGCCCTTGGTGATGATGCAATCATTCAATCAGGCCACGTCCGAGGCGGTGCGCCGCAGTGTCGCGGTCGATCCCAACACTCCCAACTATTCAACGGTCGTGCTCAACACCGCGAACGCCACGCTGACCCAGCAGTTGTCCTGGATTCCGCCGGTCTTCAACCTGGTGGTCGGCGTTGATACCAGCAGCCAATACAGCGCGTCAGGCCTGCTGACGGTGCGAGTGGATTATCCGGTCAGCAAGTTGAATCAGGTCATGCCGTTCCTGGTGCTTCCGGTCGTTGGTACAGTGCCCAGTCTGCCCACCTATCTGACCGCCAAATCGAGTCTGCAATTTTGACGTCGGGGGACAAACTCTTCGGGCGCTTGCTCAAACGCAAGCCGCCCGCCGCACACGAGTTGCCCGACCCACTCGGCTCACCCGCGACAGGCTTGCACCTGTACCTGAACGACGACGCTGGCGTGCTGCAAATGGCCGGCCCGTTGCGCCATCTGCTGGCGCAGCACAAACCGCACCAGCCCCCCTTGCCACTGAGCGCCTATCTGTTACCCCACAGCACATTGACCATCGAAGGTCGGCCGAGGGAGTGGCAAGGGCTACTGCTCGATCTCGACTTTTCGGGATTGGGCGAACAGCACTTGCACTTGCGTGGCTGGGTGCAACCGCAGGGCGAAGGCTGGTTGATGCAGTTGATCGATATCGCCGACCTGCTGTTCGAACGCCAGCAATCGCGCCAGCGTGACGCCTGCCAATTGATTGCCGGGCAGATCAGCGAACAGTTGCGCGCGTGCAGCCCCCTGCGTTTGCCGGTGATCGTCAGCGAACAACTGCAGGTGATTGCCCAGCACTGGCACATCCCTTGTCTGGCGTTGGCCTTGCTCGATGATGAGGCGCAGGGCTGGCAGATTTATCGCCAGTATCGCGCCCACGATGCGCCGACTTTGTGGCATGACGATCAGCGTCTCGGCACGCCGCTGGACAGCCTCAATGGCGCTGCACCGCAGCGTGTCGGCGCGCACCATGGCCTCGATGAACATTCACGGGTGCAGGCTCTGTTTGGCAATGCCGAAGGTTTCGCGGTGCCGTATAGCGATGAACGCGGTGTGGTGGCCTGGCTGCTCTGCGGGTTTTATCCCGTGGACAGCGCCGCGCCGCATCTGACCGATCGTGACTGGATAACACTGCTCGCCGCGCTGGCCGGGCCGTTGCTCGGGCGCCTGCGCGAACAGCAGCATCACCGGCAACTGGAGCGCATCGAAGCGCTGCAAACCCTGTTGGGTGCAGGCTGGTGGGAAATCCTCGGCGGTGACGACAACATTCAACTGGCGCCTGCGCTGGCTGCGTCCCTGCAACTGAACAATGACGGACTGGCGCTGGAAGACTGGCTGGCACAGATCCATCCCGCCGACCGCGACGAGTTGCGCAGCCGTCTACAGGCCTTGCAGCAACATGGCGAAGCCCTGACGCTGTCGGTGCGCCTGCGCAATGGCGATCCCGCGCAGGCGCCAACGTGGTTTCGCGTCCAAGGCCAGGTGATTGGCAGCGGCGAGCATCGCCGGCGGGTCGGTTTCATGCTCGACATCAGCGACATCCAGAACCAGCAGCAACGAGCCGCCGCCGCGCATGCACGGCTCGACAATCTGATCGCCAGTTCGCCGGCGGTGATTTACGTCCAGCAGTATCACGAAGGCGCGCTGATTCCGGCGTTCTTCAGTGCCAGCCTGCAACCGCTGCTGGGCTGGAGTCTTGAGGACTGCGGCAACAGTGCACTGATCGAGATGATCCACCCTGACGATCGCGACCTGTATTTCGCCCGCAGCCGCCAATTGCTCCGTGAAGGTTCAGTGCGCGCGCGTTATCGCCTGCGCGACCGGCATGGCGAATATCACTGGCTGCTCGATGAAGCCAGGCTGCTGCGCAATGACCTTGGCCTGCCGGTGGAAGCGGTCGGGTTGTGGCTGGATGTCACCGAAGCAACCCTGGCGGCCGAGCAGGTGAAAAAGAGCGAGGAGCGCTACCGGATTCTGGTGGAGGACTCGCCGGCGATGATCTGTCGCTACCGACCGGACCTGACTCTGACTTTCGGCAACCGGCCGCTGGCGACCTATCTGGAATGCACGCCGGAAGAGTTGCCGGGGGTCGATCTGGGCAGTTGGATGTCCGACGAGCAACGCGCCGCGTTCATCCAGCGCCTCGCTTCACTGACGGCGGAGCAGCCGGTGAGCACCGCAGAAATCAGCCTGCAACTGCCCGGCCGCGAACACGCCTGGTGGGTGTGGTCCGATCGCGGCGTGTTCGACGAACACGGCCAATTGATCGAAGTGCAAGCGGTGGGCCGCGACAACACCGAAGTGCGCCGCTCGCAGCAGCAACTCACACAAAGCGCGAAAATGGCCACACTCGGCGAAATGGCCACCGGCCTGGCCCACGAAATCAATCAGCCGCTGAACGTGATGCGCATGGCCATCGTCAACGTGCTCAAGCGCCTGAGCAACGGTGATGTACAGATCGATTACCTGACCGACAAGCTCAACCGCATCGACGCGCAGGTGCAGCGCGCCGCGAAAGTGGTCGATCACATGCGCGTGTTTGGCCGGCGTTCGGAGATCGAACAGCAACTGTTCAATCCAGCCTCGGCCATTGAAGGCACACTGTCGCTATTGGCCGAAGGCATGCGCGGCAAAGGTGTGGATCTGCGCATCAGCGAGACGGGGTTCGAGGTTCAGGTGCGCGGCTACGTCGATCAGCTTGAGCAGGTACTGATCAACCTGATGGTCAACGCGCGCGACGCGTTACTGAGCAAGCGCGAGAAGGATTCAACCTTCAAACCATGGATTGCGATCTACGTCGAGCGCGATGAACAGAGCGTGCGGTTGTGGGTCGAGGACAACGGTGGCGGCATTGATCCGCGTCTGCTGGAGCGGATCTTCGAGCCGTTTTTCACCACCAAACCGATCGGCATCGGCACCGGGCTGGGGCTGTCGGTGAGCTACGGCATCATCGACAACATGGGCGGCCAGTTGAGCGTGCGCAATTCGGTGGAGGGTGCGCGGTTCTGCATCGAATTGCCGATTGCCTCTGATGCCTAAATTACCAGATAGGCCTTGCCGGTCTGGCCGCAGGTCATATTGGCGCCAACGTCGACGTCCATCAGGTTGATACCCAGACCTTTGAGCAGGTTGTTCAGCAGAGGGTCGAGCAACGGGCTGATCAGGTTGGTCACCACCGGCAGCAACTTGCTGGTGACATCGCTGATCAACGAGGCAACACCAGTGACGATGGCACCCAACGGATTGCTGCCCTGCGGTTTGTAGACGATCAGATTGATCCCCGCGAGGGTATTCGACAGGCTGCCGACGATGTTGCTGGTTGGCGCTGCCGGCAAGATGCTCGGCGGCAGTTTGAGGTTGGCCGGGGTGGCGAATGGTGTGCTGCTGGAGAACACCAGGTCTTGCGAGTTCTGCGCGACGCTGCTGTCGAGTTTGATCGCAATTCCGCCTGCGCCGAATTGCACATGGGAGTTGGCATCACAGCCGAACAGTCCGTAACAAGTCTCGATGCCCAGATCAATCAATGGCAATGGCGCGACCGTTGGCTCGGCTGCCGAAGAAAAGGCGTTGATTGGGTCGATCTTGCCAAGCTTCAGATCGGCGATGGACGTAATGGTGTGTGCCGTCAGGCTTTTACTGCCCGTTGTGCCTGTCGGGCAGCTGTAATCGGTGACATAGCTTTTCGCGCCGCCTGCATCCAGGCTGATATCGATTTGCGGCGATGGCAACAGCCTCGGGGCCAACTGCTCACATCCGGCACCGAGCAGGCAAAGCACTGAATTGAGCGTCGCCGCCAGGTTCAAGCTCAGCAGCGCATTGAGCGTCGGGGTCAACGCACCGACCAATCCCAACACCGCATTGGTCAGCCCCGTCACTCCGGACAGCACCGGCAGATTCACTGAGACCAGCGTGCGCACCTGCGCCGTACGCACATAAATCCGGTCCGCCCCGGTCGGGTTGACCTTGGCCCGCGCCGGATCGCCAATCGCAGAAAACTGCGGTGGCTCGATCACTTTCACCCGCACCGTGACATTCGCCAGCCCCAGCACACTGATCGGCAACGTTGCCGCCACCGCACTCTTGCTGTTGGCCAGTTGCACCACGCCCTGAATCAGTTGCAGCAGTTGCAGATTGGCGTCCAGCCCTGCCGCCGTGGTGCCGGTCTGCAATTGCAGGATGTCGCCCAGTTTGACCGGCGCCGCATTGATCGCGGCCACCTGCAATTGGCCCAGTGCAGTGATCACCTGGGCGGTCGCGCCGTTGAGTTGCACCACCGTCGCCGCCGCCTGAATCAGTTGCGTCACGGTCGCCTGGGTATTGAGCAACTGCGTGTAGTTGCCGGCCGCGACGTTGAGATTGATCGCCAGTTGATCAAGGTATTTGAGCAAGTTGATGTCGGTGTTCAGCAGGCCATCCCAGCCCAGTGCTGTGAGGTTGACGTTGCCGCCCAATAATCCGGAAAACAGCGGATTGAGGATGTTCGACTGTGCCGTATCAATGCTGGCCAAGGTGCTGCGTATATTCAGCTGGGCCACCGTCGGCTGCGGTTTGGCGGCCACCGCCGAGGCATTGAGCGTGGTGTTGAGACTGACCGGGGTGCCGCTGAACAAGGCCTGTACGCCACCGGCAAAACTGGTGGTCACCGTACGACTGGCGACGACTTTGACCGCTGCCGCTTGCGTGGCATCCACTGCGAACGTGCGCAGGCCGGAGGCTGGAGTGACCAGGGTGCCGCACGTGGTGGCGAGGGTGTTGCCGGCATCGACTATGTAGCCATTGCGCACGGCGCTTTGCCCGGCGTAACTGGCAGCGCTCAGGCCCGGCAGGCAATTGCCGCCACGGCTGACGGCTTCGAGGGCGGCGTTGTCGACCACCCGCTGCAATTTGCGTTGTTCCATGTACAAGCGACCGGTGTCGACCACCAACAGCAGCATCACCACCGCCAGACTGAGGGTGGCCGCCGCCATCAAGCCGATCGCCCCGCGCTGGCGGACCGGGCCGTTGAATCGCGAACGAGGCGACATGGCGCACTCCTTTGCCGCTGGCTCCATTGGTGTAACTGAGTGTAGACGCGCAATCTCCGGTAGGAGCTGCCGAAGGCTGCGATCTTTTGATCTTGGCCTCTAAAAATCAAAATCAAAAGATCGCAGCCTTCGGCAGCTCCTACCGGGGGTCGTCGCAGGGCAAAAAAAATGGGAGCTCAAGGGCTCCCGTTTTCTCTGAACAGACTCAGCGTGGTGGATAGTTGGCCAGAATCCGCGTGACCGTCTCGCGGATGGCATTGCTGCGATCATCGGGATTCGGCTTGCCGGAGAGCATCTGCTCATCGCTGCCGCGCCACACCAGTTTGCCGTCCTTGCCGTCGAGCAGGTCGATCTGGATGGTCGCGACCTTGTAGGTGATGTTGCGCGTTTCGTTGTACATCGGCGCGCCCCAATAGCCATTCCATGGGCCACCCCAACCGCCGCCATAGTTGGTCGTCACTTGCTGCTGACGATCCTCGACGATCAGATAAGTCTGCACATTCAAGTCACCCTTGGCGCCCGCCGCCGCGGGACGCAAACCGCGCTGGTCGAGCTGATCGGCCACGGCCTGGCGGATGCGTTGCTCGGTCAGATCACTCTTGATCCGTGGATCATCCGGGCGATATTGCAGGGCGGGGTCTTTCCAGCTCCAGCTGCGATAGGCCGCAAAGTCGCGGCTGGCATCGAAGTCGTGATTGACCTGGTTGGCGGCGCAAGCGCTGAGCAGCGCGACCATGGCCAGTAGAGCGAGACGGCGGAACATGGGTTTTCTCCGGTTGAAGACATGAACCTGCGGCAGCTTCGAATGGGCAGGAAGCTAACCGGGAGGATACGCCGACATGGCTTTTTCCACAGCTTCGCGGATCGAATCGGTGCGATCGATTTCGCTGCCCTTGTTCGCGGTTTCGGCACTGGCGCTCCACACCGGTTGCCCGCTGCCAGCGTCGAACAGATTGACCTGCACCACCACGACTTGCTCGGAATACGTGCGTACGATCGGCACCGTGTTGTACATACCGTAACCGCGTCCATATCGATCATAGCTGCCGTATCCACCGCCGTAATAACCGTAGTCATCCTGAACCTGGCGCAAACGTGTCTCCAGACGCAGATCAGCGCTGACCAACAGGTCGGCCGGGCGGTTGTCGTGCAATGGACGCAAGCCGCGCTGATCCAGGGCATTGCTTACCGCTTCGGCCACTTGCGCCGAATCGGCCCACGCCGTGCCCGGCGGCAGTTGCCCGTTGAGCCAGGCCCAACTGCGGTAGCGAGCGTAATCACGCGGCGGCGCTGGGTAAGCGCTACGGTCGAAGGTGGTGGCCGCTTGCGGCGGCGCCGGTGGCAAGGGCCGCGATTGCGCCACGTACGGGTTGCTGCTCTGGCAAGCAGCCAAACCCAGACACATCAGCAGTAACCCGGATTGAGCTTTCATGTCGCGCTCCGATCAGATCGGCCGGCAGATCCAGTGCAAGTAACGCCCAAGCCCGGCGAAGCTTGGGTGACGACGGTGAGCGAGCTCCATCTCGAGCAAATCCACGAGTTCGGCGCGGGCCTGGAATTCCACCGGCATATAGTCATGGAAAACGCGGACCCCACTCTGGCTTTCGACCTGCCACAGGCCTTCGAGTTGCGTTGCCAATTCCCTTGGATCGAGCGGCTGCTGCGGGGTCAGGCTCTGCTTTTCGCCGGCCATGACGTTCTTGCGCATTTTCTTGAAATGACCTTTGAGCAGGTTGCGATAAATCAGCGCATCGCGGTTGTAGAACGCCAGTGACAACCAGCCACCGGGTTTGGTCAGTTGATGCAGCACTGGCAGGATCGCGTGGGGTTCGGCGAGCCATTCGAGCACCGCATGGCAGATCACCAGATCGTACGGCTCGGTGAGTTGGCCGAGCAGTTCCTGCCATGGCGCCTGAATGAATGTCGCGGTCTGCCCGGCGTCGGCAAAACGCTGACGGGCACCTTCGAGCATCGGTGCGGCCGGCTCGGTGAAGGTCACCTCGTGACCGCGTTCGGCCAGCCACAGCGACATGTGGCCGAGGCCGCCGCCAATGTCGAGCACGCGCAATGGGCGATCCGGCAGCGCTTCAGCCAAGTCAGCCTGTAACACCGCGAGACGAATCGCGCCTTTGGCGCCGCCGTAGATTTTTTCGGCGAAACGCGTCGCCAACTGATCGAAATGCCGGTCGCTCATCAGCTGAACCGCCGTTCGCTGTCGGCGAGCTTGGCGCGCACCACTTCATTCATGTCCAGCCCCAGCTCGCTGCACAGCAGCAACAGATACAGGACGATATCGCCGACTTCCTGCCCGGCATGGGCGAGTTTGTCAGCGGGCAACTGGCGCGACTGGTCTTCTGTCAGCCACTGGAAGATTTCCACCAGCTCGGACATCTCGACGCTGGCCGCCATGGCGAGGTTTTTCGGGCTGTGAAATTGCCGCCAGTCATTGCGGTCGCGAATGGCGTGCAGGCGTTCGGTCAGTTCAACAAGGTTCATCGGGCTCTCCTGAAGGCGTATAGCTTCGGGGGGATACGACCTGAAGGCAAGCAGCGCAGACGATCTATTGTGGGAGCGAGCCTGCTCGCGAAGACGGTATGTCATCAACCATTGATTTCACTGACACAACGCCTTCGCGAGCAGGCTCGCTCCCACACAGAATGGGTGTAAACCTTCTATCATGCAGGGAACTCGGCCACCTGCGTTGTGGCCCAAGGCTCAGCTCTTTCATCAGGATGCACACATGCAGGTAGAAAGCTTTTTCGAATGGCTCGGGCAGGCGCTCGGTTCGGTCATCCGTTTTATCGTCGATGGCCTCAGTGGCTTGTTCAACATTTTGAGCAATGCCGGTGGCAACTTTGTCGACGGGCTGGCGAAGACGCTGGGTATGGATACCTCGATCATCAGCATCATCGCGCTGATTGTCGGGCTGATGCTGTTGTGGTCGGCGATTCGGGCGTTCATGAATGCGTCGATCATTGCCGGGATTATCTGGCTGTTGCTGGGGCTGTGGTTGTTGAGCTGGATTATTCACTAGGCCTTATAAGAGCCCCTCACCCTAACCCTCTCCCGGAGGGAGAGGGGACTGACCGGGTTGCTCTGCAGAAATGCGCCGACTTGCGATACCGAGTCGAACTCCAGAAAGAAATCGGCTCCCTCTCCCTCCGGGAGAGGGCTGGGCGGGCGGCGTTCCGATGAGGGTGGCTTCTACCGCTACAATGCCGCTCCCCAAGGAGCCCGCATGTCCACTCTGATCGCCGACTGGCGCGACCGCCCGACTCACCGCAAGGTCTGGGCGCTCGCCGCGCCGATGATTCTGTCGAATATTTCCGTACCGCTAGTGGCGCTGGTCGACAGCACCGTCATCGGCCACTTGCCCCATGCCCATCAATTGGGTGCGGTGGCGGTCGGCGCCAGCCTGTACACCTTTCTCGCCTGGGCGATGGGTTTTCTGCGCATGGGCACCACCGGGTTCGCCGCGCAAGCTGCCGGGCGCAGCGACGGTGCGGCGTTGCGGCAGATTCTGTTGCAGGGTCTGCTGCTGGCAATGGGGCTGGCACTCGTGCTTGGCACGTTGGGTGTACCGCTGAGCGGAATAGCACTGCACTTCATGCAACCGTCGGCGGAACTGGATCAGCTCACCCGGGACTTCTTCCACACGCGACTGTTCGGCTTGCCGGCGGCGCTGGCCAGTTATGCGCTCGTCGGCTGGTTCCTCGGCACGCAAAACGCCCGGGCGCCGCTGGCAATTCTGCTGACCACCAACCTGATCAACATCGTCCTCAATCTGTGGTTCGTCATCGGCCTGGACTGGGGCGTGGTCGGCTCGGCGCGCGCCTCGGTGATCGCCGAATGGAGCGGCGCCCTGCTCGGCCTGCTGCTGACCCGTAAGGCGTTGCGGGCTTATCCGGGGCACATCGCGTGGGCGGCGTTGAGGGTCTGGCAGAGCTGGCGTCCACTGTTGGCGGTCAACCGCGACATCTTTATCCGCAGTCTGGCGCTGCAATCGGTGTTTTTTCTGATCACCGTGCAAGGTGCGCGGCTGGGCGATTCGACGGTGGCCGCCAACGCGCTGCTGCTCAATGGTTTGCTGCTGACCGCGCATGCGCTGGACGGTCTGGCCCATGCCGTCGAAGCCCTGTGCGGACACGCCATCGGCGCCCGTGATCGCCTGGCCCTGCGTCGCTCGCTGGTGGTCGCGGGCGGTTGGTCACTGATCGCCAGCCTCGGCTTCGCCATACTGTTTCTGCTGGGCGGACACCTGTTCATCGAGATGCAGACCGATATCCAGAGCGTGCGCGACACTGCGTTCGTCTACCTGCCCTACCTCGCCGTGCTGCCATTGATTGCGGTCTGGAGTTACTTGCTCGACGGTCTGTTCATCGGCGCCACCCGCGCGCGAGAAATGCGCAAC
Organism: Pseudomonas fluorescens; assembly: GCF_902497745.1. GTDB lineage: Bacteria > Pseudomonadota > Gammaproteobacteria > Pseudomonadales > Pseudomonadaceae > Aquipseudomonas > Aquipseudomonas fluorescens_BM. Next base: position 51,919 of record NZ_CABVHJ010000023.1, on the reverse strand, counting down.
GGCATGCTCATGACCGTGGCTTTGCTGCTGCCGTTTGCCTGGGCGCTGCAAGGCTACGGCAATCACGGCCTGTGGATATCTTTTCTGCTGTTCATGGTGTTGCGCAGCCTGACCCTTGGCGCACAAGCCTGGTGGCTCAAGCGCAACGATGGCTGGTTCACTGGCGGCGTTCACTGAGCTGGCGTATGCGCGATAAACCCGACCACCTGATCGAGCACCGGCGCCAGGCGCCGCAACGGTCGCGACAGACTCGCCACCAAGGTTATATGACTGGGCCGTGAGTAATACACATCCTGCGCCGGCACCCCTGCCGCACGCAGCTTGCTGGCGAGACCGCCGGTGTTGCGTGTCGGGTTGACCAGATCATCTTTGCTTGCCGCAATCAACAGGGCCGGCGGTGCGCCACGACCGACATGGTTGATCGGCTGCGATTGCGGCGGCGAGTGCGGCCAGAAGAACACAGGACGCACCTCGGAATTCTTGATCGGCAGAAAGTCGTAGGGCCCGGCCAGGCCGATCCAGCCCTGCAAATCCCTCGGTGACATGCCTACCGAAGCGAGCAGTTCGCCGTCCAGCGCCAGCATCGCCGCGTTGTATCCGCCGGAGCTGTGGCCCATCAGATACAAGCGCTGCGGATTGCCGGAAAACTCGCGGATATGTGCCTTGGTCCACGCCACCGCCTGCGCCCCATCCTGCAGAAACAGCGGATAACGCACTTGCGGATACAAGCGGTAATCCGCCACCACCGTGACAATCCCCTTGGACGCCAGCGCTTCACCGACAAAGCGGTAATCGACGCGCGATCCGCTGTTCCAGCTGCCGCCATAGAAAAACACCACCACCGGTGCGCCCGGCATCGGCTGATGCGGCACGTACACATCAAGCTTCTGCCGCGGATCGTCACCATAAGCGATGCCCGACGTCTTGTCGTACGTGCTGTCCGGGGTCAGCGCATTGAGCAATTGCACCGGCGAACATCCGCCCAGCGCCAGCAGCAACACCCCGCCGATCACTGCACCAAACCCTTGCCGGAATAACCGTGTCATACGCGCCGAACCTCGCCTCAGAGCTGATCGCCGCGCCATTGACGCCGCACATGGTCGAGCCGTTGTTGCTGGGTCAGTCCCACCGGCGGCGGCACCAGTACGGCACGCGGATGCAGCAAGCGTAACCATAACCAGCCATCGAGCACGGTGCGGTCGCTGAACCCCAGCGCCAGACCCTGTTGGACATGGGAGGACATCGTCGCGTAATCGGTTCCCAAGGATTGGCACCAGCGCCAGATATGCTGCTCCAGCAGGCAGGCTTGCAAGCGTTCGCGCTGGCGCCGGGTCAGGCTTTCCTCGATGCTCAGCGGCTCGACGGCAAGTCCCGGATTGCGCAACTGCTGCCAGCCCTGACTGCCAATCGCGCGGTCGGCCCAGGTGCCGCCGAACCAGCGCAACTGGCGGATCGGCCCAAGCCAGCGGCTCAATTCAGCGGCGTCGCAGGCATCGAAAAAATAGCTCGCGGTCTGCCGGTTGTAATAGCTGAGCAAGGCCCGATGGCTCAAGCCGAACGACACCGTGAGCATGCGTTGCAAGTGGCCCAGCAGTTGTTGCGCCGATGCCTCGCTGCCAAGCAACAGCCCGCGCCAGGTTTCCGGATCGCTGTGACACAAGGCCGCCAACGCCGGGCAATCGCGCAACTCGATCAGCACCGGGCCGTACTCGCTGACCGGTTCAAACTCGGTACCCTCGAACAAACTGAAGCGTCGCACACCGCTAAAAGCCTGGCGCAAGATCCGCAAGGCCTGTGGAGCATCCGGGCCATCGAGCAACAGCCATTGCGCCATGGGCTCATGCACCGCGCCACTCATGTTGCGCCGCTCTGTTCAAGCGCAGTGACCAGTCGACAACTGCACACCGGTTCTGCGCAGTGACTGAAGCTGCCGCCGCCGGGGATCAGGCACAGCAGCAGCAACGGCTCACCGGACGCCAGCAATTGCTGCAAGCCGTCACTCACCAGACGGTCGGGCAGAGGCGCGACATCGCCCGTGTCAGTCTCGGCGATTGGCGGCTGCAGGACGCCGCTGATCATCGGCTGATCCGGATCGCCCTCAAAGAAACTCACCACCACCTCGACACCATCGCTCAGCGCCGTCATTGGCGTCTGCTGCAGAGACGGCGCGAGGGGCAGCCAACAATGACTCGGCGCGGCGCCTTCGCCTTGATAGAGCCAGTCGAACTGCACCGCTACCGGTCGCGAGCAATCGGGCTGTGGTTCATCGACCGCCACCACCCAGGCCCGTTGCAGGCTGTGCATGCGCAAGCGCGGTGGCGCGGTGGCCGCTGCGCTCGGCATTTGCAACGCACCGAACAGGCGGTTGGCGTAAGCAGGTTCGAGGGCCGGGTCGGCGCGATGCTCAATGCGGGTCAACAGCCATGGGCGATTGCATTCAGCGAAGGGATGCCCGGCCAATCGCAACCAATGACCGCTGCGCAATGTCGCCAGATCACTCTGACCTTCGGCCTGTTGCCCACCCGCCGAATCGACCTGAATTGCACTTTGCAATTTCCATTGGTGCAACGCGGGAGAAACATCATGTCCGTCATCCTCGCGCCGATAGCTCGCGGCGCCCGCCAAGGGCAACTGCGCCGGATCATCGCTGAAAACCAGGCAATGCCGATCACGCTCGTGTTCAAAGTAATAATGAATTCGCGCCTGCGCACACAAGCGCTGAAGCAGTTGCAGATCGGACTCGCGGTATTGCGTGCAGAACGTCCGGACCGGGTAGTCGCCACGCAACTCAAAGCGGCGCTGGGCAGCGACGATGCCGTGCTCTCTGAGCACCTGCTCGATGATCTGCGGCACCGAGCGGCCACTGAAGATCCGCTGGCTGAAGCGCAGCGCGAGGCAGCCGAGTTTGGGCCCCAGACGGATCCGGCTCAACCGCAAGCCTTCGCCGTACTCATGCTGGACAAGGCTCTGCAATTGCCCGTGCACGCCCTCCCCTGACGGCCCGAAACAGAGGAATGCCGAACGGTAAAGCAGGCCGGCGAGATCCAGGTGTGGATCGTTGATCAATACATCGATCTCGAACGCAAAGGATTCGCTGAGGGCTTCGCTACCGGTAAAGGCCAGGACTTCGAAGGGGTCGGACAGGCCCGCTACATCGAGACGAAACGACGACTCGTTGACTGGATCGAACATGGGCGGATCTCTACAGGAGGGGCGGTCGGGGATTCTCGCCGAGAGCCATGGCCGAGTAGAGAGCTGAAGTACAACTTAGGAAATGACCTACGCGAAAAGCAGACCGGATGACTTTGCTGGCCAGGACAGCCAAGCATTTCGCGAGGATTTTGGGAGATATCCCACCGGGTCATCTGAATTTTCCGCCACTTTCGGAGAAAATTCGGACAACCCGGCGAGATCGCACCTGGCCTCAGGAAGACAGGTAGGAGGAGCGGGTCAGGCCCAGACGCAAGGCATCGAGAAATTGCGTGCGCTCGCTGGCACTGATGCGGGCACTGGCGCACTTGTCGCGGTAGTGAGTCATCAGTTCTTCCGGCGACAAGTGCACGTAACGCAGCATGTCTTCGATGGTGTCGTGGGTCTCGATGCCGGCGTGGTACACGCTGCCATCGGCATTCTGGTAGATGTTCACCGAGTCGGTGTCACCGAACAGGTTGTGCATGTCGCCAAGGATTTCCTGATAGGCGCCGACCAGGAACACGCCCAGCAGGTAGTCTTCGCCTTCATTCAAGCCGTGCACCGGTAGGCTGGTTTCGATGCTCTGCTCGTCGACGTACTGATTAATCTTGCCGTCAGAGTCGCAGGTCAGGTCTTGCAGCACCGCGCGGCGCAGCGGCTCTTCATCGAGACGGTGCAGCGGGATGATCGGCAGCACCTGATCGATCGCCCAGGTGTCCGGCAGGCTCTGGAACACCGAGAAGTTGCAGATGTACTTGTCGGCCAGCTTGTCGTTGAGCTCGTCGAGCACCTGACGGTGCGAACGCTGACGGGCTTTCAGCGAGTTGTGCAGGCGACGGCACACAGCGAAGTAGCACTGCTCGGCCAGAGCTTTTTCAGCCAGGGTCAGTTTGCCGTCGGCGTACTGCGCAGCCACGTCGCTCATGTAGTGGGTGGCGCGCCAGTAGGTTTCGGTGACCATTTCGATGTCGGTCGGGCCGAGCAGGTCAACCAGCCACTGCACGGTTTCCGGCAGCGACTCTTTGTTTTCGATCTGCGGGATTTCGTCGTTGTGCTTCTCGACGTCGGTCACCTGCACCACCAGCATCGCGTGGTGCGCGGTCAGCGAACGGCCGCTTTCGGAGAAGATGTGCGGATGCGGCAGGCTCTGCGCGTCGCAGAATTCCTTGAGCATGCCGACCACGACACCGGCGTAATCGTCCATGTCGTAGTTGATCGAACTGGCGTTGCGCGAGTGCGTGCCGTCGTAGTCGACGCCCAGACCACCGCCAACGTCGATGTGATCGACCGGCAGGCCGAGGTTGCGCAGCTCACCGTAGTAACGGATCGCTTCTTTGAAGCCATGCTGATAGTCAGCCAGGTTGGCAATCTGCGAACCCATGTGGAAGTGCAGCAGGCGAATGCCCTGATCGAGACCGGCCGCGCGGAAGCGCTCGACCACCGACAGCAACTGCGCCGCCGACAGACCGAATTTGGATTTCTCGCCACCGGTGTCCGCCCATTTGGACGAGGCCAGCGACGACAGACGCACGCGCAGGCCGACCTGTGGCTTGACCTTCAGCGAGGCGGCTTCTTCGATCACCAGACCGACTTCGGATTCTTTCTCGATGACGATGAAGACGTTATGGCCAAGCTTCTGCCCCATCAGCGCCAGACGAATGAACTCGCGGTCCTTGTAACCGTTGCAGACGATGGTGCCGCCCTTCGGCGCCAGCGCCAGCACGGCCAGCAGCTCAGGCTTGGAACCAGCTTCCAGGCCGATGGAAACGTCCTGGGTGGCGATGATGTTCTCGATCACCGCTTCTTGCTGGTTAACCTTGATCGGGTACAGCGCGGTGTATTTGCTCTGGTATTCCAGGCGCTCGATATTGGAATCGAAGGCGCCGGTCAGCTGGCGTACACGGTCTTGCAGGATGTCGGGGAACCGAACCAGCAACGGCAAGGACAAACCGCTTTTGCGCAGTTGATCGACTTGCTCGAACAGGTCGATAGGCGAGCTGCTCGGGCCGTTCGGACGAACTTCGACGCGACCGGCGTCATTGATCGCGAAATACCCGGCCCCCCAATGGCGAATCCCGTAAACACTGCGGCTGTCCGCAACTGTCCATTGGCTGCCATCGTCTTTGCGTGTGCGTCGTACGGACATCGAAGTCCCCTATAAAGAAGTCATAGTGCGTCGCCTGATCTCAGGCCGGCGCAGTCTAAAGAATGAAAATGACGGTTCGTCAGCGCGGCGGTAGACCGCACTGACTGCGTGGAGTTTAGAAACCGGTCATGAACAGGCTCTGTGAAACCATGGAGACGACGCCGGATCTGACAACATTCAGAGCCGGATCAAGCCACAGGTGGGTTTCACAGAGGCTGCTAGCCGCCGGACTTCTTCGCTTTGAAACCGTGCTTGATCAGTTCAGCCAAGAGTAGCTCGACATGATCGCCCTGGATTTCGATGATGCCGTCTTTCAACGCCCCGCCAGTGCCGCAACGTTTCTTCAACGTTGTCGCCAACTCTTTGAGCGCATCTTCAGCCAGAGGCACACCGGTGATGGTGGTCACCGTCTTGCCGCCACGGCCCTTGCTCTCGCGTCGCACGCGGGCAATGCCGTCGCCGGCCGGGATCACGGTTTGTTTGCAGATACAGGCGTCCACCGGCTTACTGCATTCCGGGCAATGACGACCTGCGTCGGTGGAAAATACCAGGCCACCTAAGGCGGCGAAGGATGCGGCTTTTTTGGCCACCGGCAATCCTCTTGGGAGGACAAAGACTGATCGCGACCTTGGGCAAGGTCATCGACCGCGAAGCCCCACTCAGGCAGGGGCAGCGCTACTGCGCCGGAGTTTGGCGACGAGACTGCTGACCTGTAGGAGCTGCCGAAGGCTGCGATCTTTTGTTCCTGCTCTTGAAAAACAAGATCAAAAGATCGCAGCCTTCGGCAGCTCCTACAGTGGGTCAGCAGGCCAACCTCAAACTATTCGGTGCAGCTTGAAAAGGTCGCGCAGTGTAACGGCAAAAAAGCGACTTGCTAAGTGCCAATCGGCGCCAATTTATGTGTTCTTTGCGACGTCGCTTTGCTGCGCCTTCAGATAGCGCTTCAACGCGGCCAGAGAGTCCGGGCAATAAGGCTTTTGCTGGATTTCCTGCATGACCTGCTCGACCGGAATAAAGCGTGCTTCGAGGACTTCTTCAGGCTGCAGTTTCAGCGGGCCGTCCCACACGGCAGAAAACGCCGAACACCACAGACGGTTGCCGGTGTCTTCAAAGTAGAAATGGTCATGGGCAGTCAGCTCGACACCGCTGACGCCCAATTCCTCTTCCAGCTCTCGGGCTGCCGACGCGGCGTAAGTCTCGTCGGCCTGCACCATGCCGCCCGCCGCGACGTCCCAGTAACCCGGGTAAATCGCTTTGCTCAACGTGCGCCGGTGCACGCAAAGGTCGCCGGCGGAATTGAACAACATGATGTAAGTGCCGCGACCGATCAACCCACGCTCGCGCAGATCGGCACGCACCAGAGCGCCGAGCAGGTTGTCCTGCTCGTCGACCCAGGCGATCTGTTCGGCATCCGAGGCGGCGCGATGGGCCGCCTCTTTGGCGTTCTGACTCATGAATCAGCCCTGATTGAGCAGTTGACGCAAATCGATCACAGCAGCGTTGGCACGGGAAATATAGTTGGCCATGACCAGCGAGTGGTTGGCCAGCACGCCGAAGCCGCTGCCGTTAAGAATCATAGGACTCCAGACCGGTTCCTGCGAGGCTTCCAGCTCACGAATGATCTGACGCACGCTGACCGTGGCGTTCTTTTTCGCCAGAACATCGGCGAAGTCGACTTCGATGGCACGCAACAGATGCGACAGCGCCCAGGCCTGACCGCGTGCTTCGTAGAACACGTTGTCGATCTGCATCCACGGTGTCTCGACGACTTCCTCGTCAACCTGCGGCACTTCGCCGATGGCCGGCACTTCGGTTTTCAGCGCGGTATTGAGTTTGACCCGACCGACGCTGGCCGACAGGCGTTGCGACAGCGAGCCGAGACGGGTCCCAACATCGCCGAGCCAGTTGTTCAGGTTGTCGGCGCGGGCATAGAACAGCGCGTTTTTCTGGGTTGGATCGGACAGGCGCGCCTGATAACGGCTCAGCGAGTTGATGCCTTCCTGATATTCCGACTCACTCGACGGCAGGATCCAGCTCTTGTTGTCGAAGTTGAAACGCGGCTCGGCCTTGGCCAGATCGGCATCTTCCGCCGACTGCGATTGCGAACGGGCAAAGTCTTTGCGCAGGGCACGGGTCAGGTCACGCACCTGCACCAGTACGCCGTATTCCCAGCTCGGCGTGTTGTCCATCCACAGGCCCGGCGGGAAGCGGTCATTGGAGATGTAGCCGCCCGGTTTGTTGAGCAAGGTGCCGGCAACGGTCTTGAGGGTTTCGACGGTGGTGTAGCCGATCACCATCTGCTTGCCTTCTTTCTCGGCAGCTACCTGAGCGTTTTGCGCGACCGGAAACAGCGCCGGCTCCTGGCTCCAGTACCAGCCAAGGCCAATGGTCACCAGCAGATAGAGGCCGATCAGCGTGGCCAAAGCTCGGCTGAACAGCAGCCCGCCGACATAGCTGCGGGTGGCCGACTTGGGTTCAGCGGCACGTTCAGGCGCGCTGCCCGCGCGGTTTTTCCAGTCCAGCATGGCGATATCCTTTCAAATCTTGGGTTCAACGGTTCGACCACAACCATACAACAACGTGCCGAGGCCGGGCACCCGCGTGTAAAGATAAGCCGCAAATCATGCCGGCGAATGACGCTTCGACGCCCACTAAGGGATTCCCCGATGCCCGCGCCTCAGTCATTCGAATTGCAGGCTATTGAAAATCTTCACGTAGCTCATTCATCGCGCGGATGAACGTACGACTGACAACTCATCCAGATCGCCCTTATCAATCAGGGAGCGCCCGGCCCACGGGGGTTTGAGCGACGACAAGGTCAAAAGCGAAACTGCCCGGTCAGAAACTGAATGGTGACGCACTGCAGATTATTGACGTACGACACTCGTCTAAGGGAAAAGAGGTGCTAGCATAGAGCCACCAGTCGATCTCAGCATGCAGCCTAACTAGTAGTCAGGATATGACCGAGCCAGAAGACCCCAGCCGTGAGCGTCTCAAGCACCACTTTGCCCAGCGGGTAATTCATCAGGCACGTCAGATTCTTGAGATATGGCAGCGCCTGCAACGCAGTGAGTGGTCCACTGTCGACCTCGCCGAACTGAGCGAGGCCAACCTGCGCCTGCTGCGTTTTGCCGAGCGTTTCGAACAGCCGGAACACACTCAACTTGCGCGCCATATCAGTCAGTCGCTGGAAGCGGTGGACGCCAATCGCGGCCGCCTCAGCAGCGGCCTGATTACCGACCTCAATCGCTTGATGCAGCGCTTGTCGCGCACCGGCCTGCGCCATGGCGATCAACTCGACCAGACGTTCCTGCCGCCACTGCGCAAACCGATCTACGTGATGCTGCAGGATCACGACCGCGCTGAACGGCTGGCCAAACAACTTGAATTCTTCGGTCTTAGCGCGCAGGCGCTGGACAGTGTTTCGGCCTTTCGCTCCTCGATGGTCGAGCGCCTGCCGGCCGCGATCGTCATGGACGTGGATTTCAGCGGTACCGGCATCGGCCTGAAACTCGCCGCCGAAGCCCAGGTCGGGCTCGAGGAGCCGCTGCCGCTGCTGTTCTTCAGCCTGCACGAAACCGATACGCCGACCCGCCTCGCCGCCGTGCGTGCCGGTGGCCAGGAATTTCTCACTGGCACTCTCGAAGCGTCGAGCCTGCTGGAAAAGATCGAAGTCCTCACCTGCGTCGCGCAGTACGAGCCTTATAAAGTGTTGATCATCGACGACTCGCGTGCGCAGGCCTTGCACACCGAACGCCTGCTCAACAGCGCCGGCATCGTCACCCGCACCTTGATCGAACCGATTCAAGCGATGGCCGAACTGGCGGATTTCCAGCCCGACCTGATCATTCTCGACATGTACATGCCGGCCTGCACGGGTACCGAACTGGCCAAGGTGATTCGCCACAACGACCGCTATGTCAGCGTACCGATCATTTATCTGTCGGCCGAGGACGATCTGGACAAGCAGCTCGACGCCATGAGCGAAGGCGGCGATGACTTCCTGACCAAACCGATCAAGCCGCGTCACCTGATCACCACCGTGCGCAACCGCGCCGCCCGCGCGCGCAATCTGAAAGCGCGCATGGTCCGCGACAGCCTCACTGGCCTGTACAACCACACGCACATTCTGCAATTGCTCGAAGACTGCTCGTTCCGCGCCCGCCGCGAGAACAAGCCGCTGAGTTTTGCCATGCTCGACATCGACCACTTCAAACGGGTCAACGACAGTCACGGCCACCCGATGGGCGACCGGGTGATCAAGAGTCTGGCGCTGTTTCTCAAGCAGCGCTTGCGCAAGACCGACTTTATCGGCCGCTACGGCGGTGAAGAATTCGCCATCGTCATGCCCGACACGGATATAGAAGCGGCGCACAAAGTCCTCGACGAAATCCGCCAGCGCTTCGCCGAAATCCATTACCCGGCGCAGCCGCAGGATTTGTGGTGCACCTTCAGCGCCGGCGTGGTGGAAATGCACGACGACTGCGACAGCCTGATGATGGCCAGCCAGGCCGACGAAGCGCTGTACCGCGCCAAGGGTGCCGGGCGCAATCGCGTGCAGACTGCGCGCGAGTCAAAGCAAAGTGCCACTTTTTCATCGGATTCCACTGATTCGGTCATAACCCTGTAACAGAACCGCAATAAATTCAGGCGCTTACCATTTCTGCCGTTGGTAGCCGTCATGCGCCTGAAGTTGCTCACCAATCTCAATACGCTGCTGCTGGTCGCCGTGTGCCTCGCACTCGGCGCCACGCTGTGGTGGTCGCAAAAAGCTCTCGAACGCCCGTATCTGCTGATGGAGCGTTATCTGGGACTGTCGCAGCAGTTTCAGAACGAGGTCGCACGCAACGTCGAGGACTACCTGGGCAACGGCGACGCTTTGCGCCTGAGCAGCGCCAGCCAGGCCATCGACAGCTTGCGCAAAGAACTCGCTGAATTACCGCCGGCGCTGGCTGAAACGCTGCGCCCGAGCCTGTCGGGCCTGGATGAGTTCAGCAAAACCGAGTTGCTCGCGGCCGGCAAACTGGCGGGCGACCCGCAGGCCCTGCTGTTGCAGGCCGAGCGCGAGTTGAGCGCCAGCCTGGATCAGCTCAACACCTACGCCAACGGCAATGCGGCTTACATGACGCCGCTGCTGGTCGCCTCTCAGCACTTGGGCAAACTGTCGCTGGCGCGGGACAAACTGGTCAGCAGCGGGCGCAGTGAGCTGGCCGCCGATGTTGAGCGCGAAGTCACCAATATCCGCTCGCAGGCTCAAGTGATTGATGCCCTGCCCTTGCTCGGCGTCGTCGCCAACAATGAATCGGGCAGCGACGATTTCGCCGCGCTGATGGGTATCGAGAGCACCGAAAAAGCCGTCGCCGAAGACGCCGGTGTCGGTCTCAAGCGTGAACTCAACAGTTTGCTTGGCCGCTACCCGGCAGAGCTTGCACGTACGCGCGATCAGATCCAGAAACGCACCGACCTGAGCACTGCCACTCACCAGAAAATCGCCGCCGTACAGCAAGCCATCGCCGGGCTTGAGCCGGTGGTGCGCGCCCAGCACGGACAGATTCAGGACGAAGTGCGACTGATGCAGGGCGTGATGATCGGTTTGATTCTGCTGATCGCGCTACTGATCGACACCTTGCAGCGGCGACTGGCCCGTACGCTGACCAATCTCGCGCCGGCGCTGTCCACTTGGGCCGAGGGCGATTTCAGTCGTGACATTCATCTGGGCAAAACCAACCGTGAACTGCGTGACATCGAAGCCTCGCTCAATCGCTTGCGCGCGTATCTGGTGGATCTGGTCGCCACCATTCGCGGCAATGCCGAACAAGTCGCGGGCAGCAGCCGCACACTCGCGGAACTGAGTAACGACTTGCACAGCGGCGCCGAACATCAGGCCGGCGATACCGCGCTGATCCGCGATTCTCTCGGCGAACTTGAAGCGACAATCCAGCAAGTTGCCGGTGATGCCCAGCAAGCAGCAGACGCCAGTCGTCATGCCGGACTGGCGGTCGAGCATGGCCAGACGGTCATTGGCCAGAGCCTCACCGGCCTGCACGCATTGGTCGGTGAAGTACAAGGCAACGCGCAGATGATCGAACATCTGGCCGAAGAGTCGGCAACCATCGGTGGCGTGTTGACGGTGATTCGCTCGATTGCCGACCAGACCAACCTGCTAGCCCTCAACGCGGCGATTGAAGCGGCGCGCGCCGGGGAAATGGGTCGTGGCTTTGCCGTGGTGGCTGAAGAAGTGCGCTCGCTTGCCCAGCGTACTGCCGGCGCGACTGCCGAAATCCAGACGCTGATTGCCGGCCTGCAAACGGCGGCACGGCAATCGGTCGAAGGCATGCGGGCGCAAGTTGAACATGCCGAAGCCACAGCCAATCAGGCGCAAGCGGCGGACGGTGCGCTGGATAAAATCGTCGGTGCGATCCAGACCATTTCCGACACGGCGATCCGCATTGCCGATATCACCGCGCAGCAAAGCGGTGCAGTCAGCGAGATTCGCGATCACAGCGAGCGGATTCATCAGTTGGGTGGGGATAACTTGCTGCGGATCGGCCGTGGGCGCGAACAGGGTGAGAATCTGCTGGTGCTGGGCGGGCAACTGCATACAGCCGTGCAGGCCTTTCGCGTCTGATAGACCGCTAGCGCGAGCAGGCTCGCTCCCACATTGGAATGCATACCCCTGTGGGAGCGAGCTTGCTCGCAAAGGCGTCAGTCCAGACTCCACAAGTGACCGGATCAAATCACTTGGTCACATATTTCGCGCAAACATCGGCCATCGTGCTGGCTATTGCATAGAACTGGACAGTCACAAAGTCTTTGCGGCATAGTCGCCGGGTTCTGACGATTGCTCATTCATAACAAGGACTACGCAGATGGCAACCCTACTGGTGCTGCACGGCCCCAACCTGAACCTGCTCGGCACCCGCGAACCCGGCACCTACGGTTCAACGACCCTGGCGCAGATCAATCAGGATCTGGAGCGCCGCGCCCGTGAAGCCGGCCATCATCTGCTGTATCTGCAAAGCAATGCCGAGTACGAATTGATCGACCGCATCCACGCCGCACGCGGCGAAGGCGTCGATTTCATTCTGATCAATCCAGCAGCTTTTACGCACACAAGTGTCGCATTACGTGACGCGTTGCTGGGAGTGAGCATCCCATTCATCGAAGTGCATTTGTCCAACGTGCACAAACGCGAACCTTTCCGCCATCACTCTTACTTCTCCGATGTAGCGGTGGGAGTGATCTGCGGCCTTGGCGCCAGCGGTTACCGACTGGCCCTGGAGGCTGCACTAGAACAGCTTGAAACACAGGCAACGACTTGAACTACAAGCGTTAAGCGCCCCTGACCGACCCTTGGGAGTTGATGATTCATGGATATCCGTAAAGTTAAGAAACTGATCGAATTGCTGGAAGAGTCCGGCATCGACGAGCTCGAGATCAAGGAAGGCGAAGAGTCCGTACGCATCAGCCGTCACAGCAAGACCCCGGCTCAGCAGTACTACGCACCAGCGCCGATGCAAGCTCCGGCTGCCGCACCTGCCGCTGCTGCTCCGGTTGCTGCCGCAGCCCCGGTTGCCGCTGCTGCTCCAGCGCTGAACGGCACTGTTGCCCGTTCGCCGATGGTCGGCACGTTCTACCGCAAATCTTCGCCAACCTCGCCGTCCTTCGTTGAAGTCGGCCAGACCGTGAAGAAAGGCGACACTCTGTGCATCGTCGAAGCCATGAAGATGATGAACCACATCGAAGCTGAAACCAGCGGTGTAATCGAGTCCATCCTCGTCGAAGACGGCCAGCCGGTTGAGTACGACCAACCGCTGTTCACCATCGTTTGAACTGCGGAGAGCCTTTGATGACTGCGAAGTTGGAAAAAGTTCTGATCGCTAACCGCGGTGAGATCGCCCTGCGGATTCTGCGTGCCTGCAAAGAGATGGGCATCAAGACCGTCGCCGTTTACTCCAAGGCCGACAAAGAGCTGATGCACCTGGGTCTGGCAGACGAATCCGTCTGCATCGGCCCGGCTTCTGCCGCGCACTCTTACCTGCACATCCCGGCCATCATCGCTGCCGCTGAAGTGACTGGCGCTACCGCCATTCACCCAGGCTACGGTTTCCTCGCGGAAAACGCCGATTTTGCCGAACAGGTCGAGAACTCCGGCTTCGCCTTCATCGGCCCGAAAGCCGAAACCATTCGCCTGATGGGCGACAAGGTTTCGGCCAAGCACGCGATGATCGAAGCTGGCGTGCCTACTGTTCCAGGTTCTGACGGCCCACTGCCGGAAGACGAAGAAACGGCGCTGCGCATCGGTCGTGAAGTCGGCTACCCGGTGATCATCAAAGCCGCTGGCGGCGGTGGTGGTCGCGGCATGCGTGTTGTGCACAAGGAAGAAGACCTGATCGCCTTCGCCAAACTGACCCGCACCGAAGCAGGCGCGGCGTTCGGTAACCCGATGGTCTATCTGGAAAAATTCCTGACCAACCCGCGTCACGTCGAAGTGCAGGTTCTGTCCGACGGTCAGGGCCACGCCATCCATCTGGGCGACCGCGATTGCTCGCTGCAACGTCGTCACCAGAAAGTCCTCGAAGAAGCGCCGGCACCGGGCATCGACGAGAAGGCGCGCGAAGAAGTACTGGCTCGCTGCGTCAAGGCGTGCATCGACATCGGCTACCGCGGCGCGGGTACTTTCGAGTTCCTGTACGAGAACGGTCGTTTCTACTTCATCGAAATGAACACTCGTGTTCAGGTAGAGCATCCGGTTTCGGAAATGGTCACCGGTATCGACATCGTCAAGGAGATGCTCAGCATCGCCGCTGGCAACAAGCTGTCGTTCACGCAGGATGACGTGGTTATCCGCGGTCACTCGCTGGAATGCCGGATCAACGCTGAAGACCCGAAAACCTTCATGCCGAGCCCGGGTACGGTCAAGCATTTCCACGCTCCAGGCGGCAACGGCGTTCGCGTCGATTCGCACCTGTACAGCGGTTATGCGGTTCCGCCGAACTACGACTCGCTGATCGGCAAGCTGATCACTTATGGCGCCACCCGCGACGAAGCCATGGCCCGCATGCGCAATGCCCTGGACGAAATCGTGGTGGACGGGATCAAGACCAACATCCCGCTGCACCGTGATCTGGTTCGTGACGAAGGCTTCTGCAAGGGCGGTGTGAACATTCACTACCTCGAGCACAAGCTGGCTGGCGAGAAGCACTAAGCTTCAACCCGCACCAGACAAAGCCGCCTTCGGGCGGCTTTGTTGTTTCTGCAGATTACATAACCCCGTGTGGGAGCGAGCCTGCTCGCGAAAGCGGTGTATCAGATCTATATGCATCAACTGACACTCCGCTTTCGCGAGCAGGCTCGCTCCCACAGGGTATGGTGTTTCAAGTCACTCCCACAAAAGCTTTGCGCTCGCGTAAACTTGCGCGCTTCTCGCCGGCCGCTAGGCTGCAATCAATATTTTTCAAAGGTGCCCGCCATGCCTTGGCTGCAAGTACGTCTCGCCATCAGCCCGGAACAAGCCGAAACCTACGAAGACGCTTTCCTTGAAGTGGGCGCCGTGTCGGTGACCTTCATGGACGCCGAAGATCAGCCGATCTTCGAGCCGGAACTCAACACCACCCCGCTGTGGGCGCACACGCATTTGCTGGCGCTGTTCGAAGGCGGCACCGAACCGGCACCGGTTCTGGCCCATCTGGAGCTACTGACAGGCAGCCCGTTGCCTGAGCATCACAGCGAAGTCATTGAAGATCAGGACTGGGAACGCAGCTGGATGGACGGTTTCCAGCCGATGCGTTTCGGCCAGCGCCTGTGGATCGTGCCGAGCTGGCATGCCGCGCCGGAACCTGATGCGGTCAACCTGCTGCTGGATCCGGGCCTGGCCTTCGGCACCGGCACGCACCCGACCACCGCGCTGTGCCTGGAATGGCTCGACGGTCAGGACCTGAAAGACTGCAACGTGCTCGACTTCGGTTGCGGCTCGGGGATTCTGGCGATTGCCGCCCTGCTGCTCGGCGCCAAGGAAGCCGTCGGCACCGACATCGACGTGCAGGCGCTGGAAGCCTCGCGTGATAACGCCGGGCGCAACAACATTGCCGAAGAACTGTTCCCGCTGTACTTGCCGGAAGACCTGCCACAGGTCCAGGCCGATGTACTGGTCGCCAACATTCTGGCCGGCCCGCTGGTTTCTCTCGCGCCGCAACTGTCCGGCCTGGTGAAATCCGGTGGCCGTCTGGCGCTGTCGGGCATCCTCGCCGAACAAGGTGACGAAGTGGCTGCTGCTTATGCGCAGGACTTCGATCTCGATCCGATCGCCAATCGCGATGGCTGGGTGCGCATCACCGGCCGTCGGCGCTAATATGACCGCCTGCATAATCCGGATCGCCGCATGACCGACAGTTTCGTCACCCAGTGCCCGCATTGCCAAACCAGTTTCCGTGTCAGCCATGCTCAATTGAGTGTGGCCCGCGGGGTGGTTCGCTGCGGCTCCTGCCTGCAAGTGTTCAATGCGGCCAAACAGCTGCTGGAGCAACACGCCGGCAAGGACGCGGTGACACCGGTTGCACCCTCGATTGTCGAGCCGCCGCCGATTATCGAGGCCCCGCCGGTTGTCCAGGCGCCGGCCATCGTCGAACAGCCCGCGCCGCGTGCCATCAGCCAAAAGCAGTGGAGCGCGTCCGAGCTGGATCTCGATAGCCTCGATCTGGACGAAGAACTGGCGCGCCTCGAACAACGGGAAATCCAGCCGACCACCGAATTCGGTCGTCCGCGCGAAGATGCCCTGAGCGCACGCCGCGACAACCCTGAACCGGATGAAACGCTCTGGCGCGACAGTCTGTTCAGCGAGCGCGCCGATGAACACACGGCCGAGCCCGAGGACGACGAGGCAGAAATCGCCGACATCGAACCGGTCAAATCCGAGCGCACCGAGCCTTCGCTGTCACTGGAACCGGTGGATCTGGATGACGAACCAGCGATTCCGCATCTGCGCCTGCACGACCCGATCGACCCCAATGCCCGCCGCGAACGCCTGTCGGCCAGCGACGAAGCCGATGACGACGATTTGCCATCGATCGAGCCGCTGCGCAAAAAGCGCGAGCGCGCAGAGCCCGGCGTACGCGCCGAAGTCCTGCAAGACCTGACCGACGACCCGCTGCAACTGGACTGGCAGAAGCGCCGCTCGCCGTGGGGCCGACGTATGCTCTGGCTGCTGTTGGTCCTGCTGGCGGCGGGAGGCCTGGCCGCCCAGTACATCTCTTATCATTTCGAAGAGCTGGCCCGACAGGACCAGTATCGCCCGTGGTTCCAGCAAATCTGCCCGCAGATCGGCTGCACGGTGCCGTCCAAGGTCGATATCGCCCGAATCAAGAGCAGCAACCTGGTGGTGCGCAGCCATCCGGAGTTCAACGGTGCACTGGTGGTCGACGCAATCATCTATAACCGCGCGACATTCTCCCAGCCATTTCCATTGCTGGAGCTGCGCTTTGCCGACCTCAACGGTCACCTGATCGCCAGTCGTCGCTTCAAACCCGGCGAATACCTCAGAGGTGATCTCGAAGGTCTGGCGGAAATGCCGCCGCAGACGCCGATCCACATTGCGCTGGATATTCTCGATCCCGGGCCGAAAGCGGTGAATTACAGCCTGAGTTTCCACTCGCCCGAGTGAATCCCTGCGTCGCTTTCGAATTGACGGCGGTTTTCTGACTTTGCCACCCACAACCAAACCCGTGGCGATAACAGAATAACTGTTCAGATTTTGTTCAATTCAGCCTTTATCCAGTCATCGAGAGCGGGTATCATGCCAACCCTTTTTCGAACTCTCATGATCCGGCCCCACCTCAGGGAAGTCCTATGTCGGCGGTACGCATCGGCCCATACACATTACAGAACGGCTTGATTCTCGCCCCGATGGCGGGGGTCACCGACCAGCCCTTTCGTCAGCTGTGCAAGCGTTTGGGCGCAGGGCTTGTAGTCTCGGAAATGGTCACCAGCGACATGAGCCTGTGGAATACCCGCAAGTCGCGCCTGCGCATGATCCACGAAGGCGATCCCGAGCCACGCTCGGTACAGATTGCCGGTGGCGATGCGCAGATGCTGGCAGACGCGGCCCGGGCCAACGTCGAACTGGGCGCGCAGATTATTGATATCAACATGGGTTGCCCGGCAAAGAAGGTCTGCAACAAGGCCGCCGGTTCCGCGTTGTTGAAGGACGAAGCACTGGTCACCGAGATCCTGCACGCCGTTGTGGCTGCGGTTGATGTGCCGGTGACCCTGAAGATCCGCACCGGCTGGGATCGCGACAACAAGAACGGCCTGACCGTGGCGAAGATTGCCGAGCAGGCCGGCATTACGGCGCTGGCAGTGCATGGCCGCACTCGCGCCGATCTGTACAAGGGTGAAGCCGAGTACGACACGATTGCCGCGATCAAGCAGGCGGTGTCGATCCCGGTGTTCGCCAATGGCGATATCGATTCGCCGGAAAAGGCCCGTTACGTGCTTGACGCGACCGGTGCCGATGGCCTGTTGGTAGGCCGCGCCGCCCAAGGGCGGCCATGGATTTTTCGCGAGATCGAACACTTCCTGCGTACCGGCGAGAAATTGCCGGCACCGGAGCTGATCGAGGTGGAACACATACTGCTGGAGCATCTGGCCGCACTTCACGCTTTCTATGGGGATGTGATGGGCGTGCGCATTGCGCGCAAGCATGTGGGCTGGTATCTCGCAACCTTGCCGGGCGCCAGGGAGTTTCGCGCCCACTTCAATCGTTTGGATGGTACGGAAACACAATGCGCCAACGTTCGGGAGTTCTTCGCCGAGCGTTACAAGAGCCTGACAGGGGACGAAGAAGGGGTGGCCGCATGACGATGATGACCGAGACTTTAGTGAGTGGAACAGCACCCGTGAGCGACAACGTGAATTTGAAACAGCACCTCAACACCCCGAGCGAAGAAGGTCAGACCCTTCGCGGGAGTGTCGAGAAGGCGCTGCACAATTATTTCGCCCACCTTGAGGGCGCGTCCGTCACGGATGTGTACAACCTGGTGCTCTCCGAAGTCGAGGCTCCCCTGCTCGAAAGCGTGATGAACTACGTCAAGGGCAACCAGACCAAGGCCAGTGAGCTGCTGGGACTGAACCGCGGCACGCTGCGCAAGAAACTCAAGCAGTACGATCTGCTGTAAGCATTCAATCAAACCAGAAAGGCGCCCGCGTAAAAAACGGTCGCCTTTTTTGCTGACTTCCTTTGCTTTTGATGGAAATTGAGATGACCGACCAGACTACCCGCCTGCCGATCCGCCGCGCCTTGATCAGCGTTTCCGACAAGACCGGGATCCTCGAATTCGCCAAGGAGCTTGAAGCTCTGGGCGTCGAGATCCTCTCCACCGGCGGGACGTTCAAGCTGCTGCGCGACAACGGTGTTGCCGCAGTGGAAGTCGCGGATTACACCGGTTTCGCCGAAATGATGGACGGTCGGGTGAAAACCCTGCACCCGAAAATCCACGGCGGCATCCTCGGTCGTCGCGGTATCGACGACGCAATCATGAGCGAGCACGGCATCAAGCCGATCGATCTTGTTGCAGTCAACCTCTACCCGTTCGAAGCCACCATCAACAAGCCAGGCTGCGACCTGCCGACCGCCATCGAAAACATCGACATCGGCGGCCCGACCATGGTCCGTTCGGCAGCGAAAAACCATAAAGACGTAGCGATCGTGGTGAATGCCAGCGATTACGCCAGCGTGCTCGAAGGCCTCAAGGCCGGCGGTCTGACCTACGCTCAGCGTTTCGACCTGATGCTCAAGGCCTTCGAACACACCGCTGCCTACGACGGCATGATCGCCAACTACATGGGCACCGTGAATCAGGCCGCTGAAACCCTGAGCACTGAAGGCCGCAGCGAATTCCCGCGCACCTTCAACAGCCAGTTCATCAAGGCCCAGGAAATGCGCTACGGCGAGAACCCGCACCAGAGCGCGGCGTTCTACGTTGAGGCCAAGCCTGCCGAAGTCGGCATCGCCACCGCGACCCAACTGCAAGGCAAAGAGCTGTCGTACAACAACGTGGCCGACACCGACGCCGCGCTGGAATGCGTGAAGAGCTTCGTCAAGCCAGCCTGCGTGATCGTCAAGCACGCCAACCCGTGCGGCGTGGCGGTCAGCCCGGACGCTGAAGGCGGCATCCGTCAGGCCTACGAACTGGCTTACGCCACCGATACCGAATCGGCGTTCGGCGGCATCATCGCCTTCAACCGTGAACTGGATGCCGAGACCGCCAAAGCGATCGTCGAGCGTCAGTTCGTTGAAGTGATCATCGCCCCGAGCGTCAGCGAAGAAGCTCGCGCCATTGTTGCAGCCAAAGCCAACGTGCGCCTGCTGGCCTGTGGCGAGTGGTCGGCTGACCGCGCCGCTGCCTGGGACTACAAGCGCGTTAACGGCGGTCTGCTGGTACAGAGCCGCGACATCGGCATGATCAGCGCCGACGACCTGAAAGTCGTGACCAAACGTGCGCCGACCGAACAGGAAATCCACGACCTGATCTTCGCCTGGAAAGTCGCCAAGTACGTTAAATCCAACGCCATCGTCTACGCCAAGAACCGTCAGACCATCGGTGTCGGCGCTGGCCAGATGAGCCGCGT
The DNA here is from genome assembly GCF_902497745.1 of Pseudomonas fluorescens. Taxonomy (GTDB): domain Bacteria; phylum Pseudomonadota; class Gammaproteobacteria; order Pseudomonadales; family Pseudomonadaceae; genus Aquipseudomonas; species Aquipseudomonas fluorescens_BM. The sequence continues at coordinate 31,956 of NZ_CABVHJ010000023.1, read as the reverse complement.
AAACTCGGCGCGTATTGCCGCGATCAAGGCTGAGCATGCCGGTCTGCAAGTCGCCGGTTCGGTGATGGCCTCGGACGCGTTCTTCCCGTTCCGCGACGGTCTGGACAACGCAGCCAAAGTCGGGATCACTGCGGTGATCCAGCCGGGTGGCTCGATGCGTGATGCCGAAGTGATTGCCGCTGCTGATGAAGCCGGCATCGCCATGGTCTTTACGGGCATGCGCCACTTCCGTCACTGATACACCGATTCAAATGTGGGAGCGAGCCTGCTCGCGAATGCAATCTGCCAGCGACGTTGACGTTGACTGACACACCGCTTTCGCGAGCAGGCTCGCTCCCACATAAAGCGCTCCAGCAGCGCCTGACAGATTTTTGAGGTTTTTGAAATGAATGTTTTGATCATTGGCAGCGGTGGCCGTGAACACGCACTGGCCTGGAAAGTGGCTCAGGATCCGCGCGTGCAGAAGGTTTTCGTCGCACCGGGCAACGCTGGCACCGCCATCGAAGCCAAGTGCGAGAACGTCGCCATCGACGTGCTGGCGCTTGAGCAACTGGCCGACTTCGCCGAGAAAAACGTTTCCCTGACCATCGTCGGCCCGGAAGTACCGTTGGTGGCTGGCGTTGTCGATCTGTTCCGCTCCCGTGGTCTGGACTGCTTCGGTCCGACCGCCGGTGCCGCGCAACTGGAAGGTTCGAAAGCCTTCACCAAGGATTTCCTCGCGCGCCACAAGATTCCGACCGCCGACTACCAGAACTTCACCGAGATCGAGCCGGCTCTGGCTTATCTGCGTGAAAAAGGCGCACCGATCGTGATCAAGGCCGATGGCCTGGCCGCCGGTAAAGGCGTGATCGTCGCCATGACCCTGGCCGAAGCCGAAGACGCCGTGCGAGACATGCTCGCTGGCAACGCTTTCGGTGACGCCGGTTCGCGCGTGGTCATCGAAGAATTCCTCGACGGCGAAGAAGCTTCGTTCATCGTCATGGTCGACGGCAAGAATGTGCTGCCGATGGCCACCAGCCAGGACCACAAACGCGTCGGCGACGGCGACAACGGCCCGAACACTGGCGGCATGGGTGCTTACTCCCCTGCCCCGGTGGTTACCGCCGACGTGCACCAGCGCGTGATGGACCTGGTGATCTGGCCGACCGTGCGCGGCATGGCCGAAGAAGGCAACGTCTACACCGGTTTCCTCTATGCCGGTCTGATGATCGACAAGGCCGGTAACCCGAAAGTCATCGAGTTCAACTGCCGCTTCGGCGATCCGGAAACCCAACCGGTAATGCTGCGCCTGCAGTCGAGCCTGGTGCTGCTGGTCGAAGCCGCTCTGGCGCAAGCGCTGGACAAGGTTGAAGCACAGTGGGATCCACGTCCGAGTGTCGGCATCGTGCTGGCCGCTGGTGGTTACCCGGGCGATTACGCCAAGGGCGCAGCGATCAACGGTCTGGACGCAGCAGCGAAGCTGGAAGGCAAAGTCTTCCACGCCGGCACCGCGCTGAAAGAAGGCAACGTCGTCACCGCCGGCGGTCGCGTACTCTGCGCCACTGCAATGGGCGCCAGCGTCGGTGAAGCGCAGCAGCAAGCCTACAAGCTGGCGGCCGCCATCGACTGGGAAGGTTGCTTCTACCGCAAGGACATTGGCTACCGTGCCATTGCCCGTGAACGTGGCGAAACCCAGGAATAAGCTGTACCTCAAGTCCGGCGAGGGATACCGTTCCTCGCCGGGCTGTTCCGCCGCCGCGCATCGTTATATTCTGGCATCAACCTACGAAGGGATTTCGCCGTGCGCTGGCTCAGGATTGCCATAAGCTTCACCGTCACGTTGCTGACCTTGCTCTGCATGCTCCCGGCCCAGGCCGCGCAAGGCAGTGGCTGGTCGGTATTGCTTGATGATCAGGGCAATCTGCAACTGAGCGACATCCGCTCCGCTCGTTACACCAATCAATTCAGCCCCATCGACCTTGACCGCCTCACCGCGTCCGAGCCCGATGGCGCCTTGTGGCTGCGTTTCAGGCTGGCACCGGGCAAGCACGAACAAGTGCTGCGCATCTTTGCCCCGGACCTGTCACAGCTCAATCTCTATGTACTCGACGGTGACAAGCTGATCGAGCAACGCAACACCGGCACCGACCAGCCGCAGGCCGAACGGCCGTTGCCGAGCAGCGACTTCATGCTGCCGTTGCCACAGAGCGACAAACCCCTCGATGTCTATCTGCGCATGGTCTCCGACCATCAGTTGCGCCCGCACGTCACCCTGCAATCGGCGGTGATGAGCGCGGCCAACCACAATCAGACGCTGGTCTTCGGTTTACTGTTCGGCTGCCTCGGCATGCTGCTGTTGCACAACCTGGTGCGCTACGCCTATTCCCGCTCGCGCAGCAGTTTGTGGCTGGCGGTCTGCGAAGGACTGTTGGGCCTCAGCCTGTTGCTGCTGCTCAACCTCGCCGGCCCGTGGCTGCCGAACTGGCATGCGGTGCAGACGCCGGGCGCCTATCTGGCGTTGCTGCTGACCGCTCCGGCCGGATTGATGTTCGCCTATCGCTTCTTCGCCCCGCTCGGCCCGCATCCGCTGAACAAACTGCTGCTGGGCGACATTCTGTTTATCGTGACCTGCAGCCTGTTGCTGCTGTTCGTCAACACCCTGCCGCTGAACATCATCACTTATGCACTGGTGGCGCTGGCCGGCCTGAGCATGTTGTTTGTCGCGTTCTATCACTGGCAGAAGGGCTACCGGCCGGCGCGCTTGTTCGTCGCGGCGATGGTGGTGTTCAACATCGGTACGCTGATCATCTTGCCTGCGCTGCTGGGGCTGACGCTGGTGTCGCCGCAAGGCCTGATCATGACCCTGATGGCGTTCATCTGCATCAGCGGCCTGTTGATGAGCATTGCTCTGGGTGAACGTCAGCGCAGCATCACCGAAAGCCGTTTCAGCGTCAGCCGCGACCTCGCCGCGAGCAATGCCGAGATCAACGCCAAAGCCGAGTTCCTTGCCAAGATCAGCCACGAAATCCGCACGCCCATGAACGGCGTGCTGGGCATGACCGAACTGCTGCTGGGCACGCCGCTGTCGGTCAAGCAACGCGACTACGTGCAGACCATCCACAGCGCCGGCAACGAACTGCTGACGCTGATCAACGAGATCCTCGACATCTCCAAGCTCGAATCCGGCCAGATCGAGCTGGACGACGTGCAGTTCGACCTCAACGCCTTGATCGATGATTGCCTGAGCATCTATCGGGCCAAGGCCGAGCAACAGAACGTCGAGCTGATCAGCTTTATCCAGCCGCAAGTGCCGCGTGTAATCAGCGGCGACCCGACACGCCTGCGCCAGACCCTGCTGAGCCTGCTGGAAAACGCCCTGAAGAAAACCGACGAAGGCGAAGTGCTGATCGTCGTCGCGCTCGACGAGCGCAGCAGTAAACCGCGCCTGCGCATCGCCGTGCAGGACAGCGGCCAGCCCATGGATCAGGAAGAGCGCGATGCGCTGATGCACGCCGAGCTGCACAGCAAGCACTTCCTTTCCGCCAATCGTCTGGGGGGCAATCTGGGGCTGGTGATCGCACGCCAACTGATCCGCTTGATGCAGGGTGAATTCGGCATCAAGAGCGGCGCCAATCAGGGCAGCACCTTGTGGCTGACCCTGCCGCTGGATCCCGATCGCCTCGAACACCCGACCTCGGATCTCGACAGCCCGCTGCAAGGCGCACGGGTGCTGGTGGTCGACGACAACGACACCTGCCGCAAAGTGCTGGTGCAGCAGTGCAGTGCCTGGGGCCTTAATGTCAGCGCCGTGCCGTCGGGCAAGGAAGCGCTGGCCCTACTGCGCACCAAGGCGCACTTGCGTGACTACTTTGATGTGGTGCTGCTCGATCAGAACATGCCGGGCATGACCGGTATGCAGCTCGCGGCCAAGATCAAGGAAGACCCGAGCCTGAACCACGACATCCTGCTGATCATGCTCACCGGCATCAGCAACGCGCCGAGCAAGATCATCGCGCGCAACTCGGGGATCAAACGCATCCTCGCCAAACCGGTGGCCGGCTACACCCTCAAGACCACCCTGGCCGACGAGCTGAACCAGCGCAACAAAGGCCAAGTGGTGTTCCAGCCGCAAGTGGTCACCCCGGCCACGGCTGCCAAAGTACCGAGCGACTTCCGCATCCTTGTCGCCGAAGACAACACGATTTCGACCAAAGTGATTCGCGGCATGCTCGGTAAGCTCAACCTGCAACCGGACACCGCCGCCAACGGCGAAGAGGCGCTGCAAGCGATGAAGGCCCAGCGTTACGATCTGGTGCTGATGGACTGCGAAATGCCGATCCTCGACGGCTTCTCGGCGACTCAGCAACTGCGCGCGTGGGAAGTCAGCAACCAGCGCATTCGCACGCCGATCGTGGCGCTGACGGCGCACATTCTCGCCGAGCACAAGGAGCGCGCGCGGCAGGCCGGTATGGATGGGCACATGTCCAAGCCGGTCGAGTTGTCGCAATTGCGCGAGCTGATCGAGCACTGGGTCGCCCAGCGCGACCAGCAAAACCGGACGGCATCGACTTTCTGAGCAGGATCGTATGGTTATTCGATCAGATCTCCAGGCCATCAATGTATTTGAGTGAGCCGGTGATGACGGAGTTTTTCACCTTTTCGCGAAACTGAGCGTAATGCAGCGTGTTGAAGGTGATGGCAGCCATTTGTTCAACGCTGTTGTGGATAAGTGTTTCATCCTCGCTGAACAAAAACCCGCTGGCCTCTCTCTCGATCTGGAACTGACGGTGATAGATGCCCATTTCCACCTTGTTCGGGCCACTCATCACGCAGGGGATCATCTGAAAATATCCGACATTGGCACGCAGGCTCGTGGACTCGAACAGCCTGAGTGCCGATGTGTTACGTTCCATCACCCGTAGCGCACGCCGCATAGGTTCGCAAAACTGCTCACCCAATACCGCCGCGATACGCTGCGTTGCATGAACGGCCATCAGATTACTGCGCGATGGCGTCAAGGTTTGCGGTTTCGGCACGTCCCATCCGATAAATTTCAGGACATTCCTGTAGTACTCGAACCAGTCCCCCGATAGCCCGTCCTCGAACGCCGCACGCGTTGCTCTTTGTGCATAGGCTGTGCTCATGTAGATATCATCTCGATGGGTCGCAGGCAGGCCACCGGCAAACGCCACGACACTGCCGCCCACCACCGCAGCCTGCGGTGTAATCAAGTCCTTCATGCCGTAATCTCCTTGGGCAGACTCAGCACTGCCACGCTGTCCGCAAGTTTGTCCCTGACTTTCCTGGCAATGGCCTCACGCGCGCCGCTGTAGCGAATTTCGGACAGACTTGCCCGGGCGTGATGCACATGGACCAAGCCTTGAACCTCTTCGCATGGATACAACTGTTGAAATGGATTTTGGATTAACTCGAGTGACGTCTCGAACTCAACAAACACGCTTGCGATCGAATCGGCAGCGTTCGCAACAATCACCAGAAGACGCACCTTCGCCACCGGCGCCGGCATGCTGTCTGACCCGGCCGTAGCCGATATTTTCATGAAACTGCGCAATTGCTGGATGGCGAGTTCGTCGCCCGGTATTTGTGCCATTCGCTGCAGAACTGCGCCGATTATTCGGGTTTCAGGCATTGCATCATTGCTTAACGCTGTACTGAAAAACTCCAGCGCGGACTGACTTCCGGGATTGCTGACCTGCCATGTCTGCTTCGACTTCTGATGGCGCAACCAGAAATCATCAAGGACACTTACATACGTGCCGTACCAATCCGGGGCCAGGGCTTTTTCACATTTCTTATTGGCAACCAGTTGCGCCAGCAAAATCGAATTGACCAGATCGCTATAAACTTCCAGCCGCTCACCATCGGGAATAATCACCACGCAAGCCCCGACAACCAGAACTAAACATTCATCATCCATGTTAGGCCTCCGTAATAAAGAAGGGCAGTCGCCATGACTGCCCTTCTTCTGTCAATCAGATTTCATACTCTTCGATTTTCGATACAACGTTCAGACCCAGCTTAGTCCTGATGGCCATGCGCGTCTTATCAGCAACTTCGGTATTCTTGGCAAAGATCGTTTCACCGGTGTACAACTTCACATTGCGAATATCCACATCGACAAACATCACTTTAGTGGAAGTATTGCGACGCAGAAAACGCACAGCGCCGACGGCCATGATGGCTTCGCCATTCACTTCGGTACAGACGCCAGCGGTGATGCCACCAACGCCGTGGTTCAGCAGATTGCGTTCATACAGAGTCAATGCGGTGTCACGTTTTTTCAGAGCGGCGATGGCGTCGCCCGCTGTCTTCAGCATCAGCGCAGTTGCAGGACCAGGCACCGCAAGACCGGCTACCACCGAGCCGAGAATTTCCAGGACCAGTTTATCCATACGTACGCTGGTGCCCGCAACCTCCAGATCGTTGTAGTACTTGGTGACAGGCGTCCAGCCTGAGTTGGTCATGACCTCGCGAAACAGCAGATACCACTCCAAGCCCTGGCTTTCGAGCGGGAATTTCTTGTTGGCTACAAGTGTCGCGAAAAGAAAGGCATTTTGTGCGTCGGTCCGATTGTCATCCGTCAGGTGAGCAGAAAATGCCAAAAGACCCTCGCCAACAACTGCCGCCTTGGTCGGCGCTTCCACGGCGTCACCCGAGTTAAGGCTCAAGGCAACACCGCGACCTTGAATAGTTGGAACTTCGTCAATTTCATATTGCTGCAGAGCACTAATGCAATTGGCGACATAGAGTTGTTGCATTACCGGGTTATTCACTTTGAATTCCTTATCATCATTTAAGCAAGCCTTCATTAACTTGCGAAAACAACAATAATCAAAAACACCAAAACCCTACAAACAAAAACATGTAACACCAATTACCAAACCAATCAAAGACGCAACTAAAAAACAACTAAACCAGTAACAAGCAACGCTCTAAAAGTCGATACCCCAACCCCGTAAAGCGCTGATAGACTCCATCCCCATTCTCCTTCCCTGCGAGACATGACCATGCTCCACGTGTTGTTCAGCGTTTACCTGAAGATGCTGGTGCTCTACAGCCCGTTCTTCGTGTTGTCCTGCTTTATCAGCCTGACCCGTGGCTACTCGCGCAAGGAGCAACGGCGGCTGGCCTGGAAAGTCGCGGTGGCGACGCTGGTCTCCAGCGTCTTGCTGTATTTGTTCGGGCGGGTGATTTTCGATGTGTTCGGCATTACCGTGGATGCGTTCCGCATCGGTGCCGGCAGCGTACTGTTCATTTCGGCGCTGGGCATGGCGCAGGGCAAACCGGCGGTGCAGGCCGACAACGTGCAGCAGGACGTGACCATCGTGCCGCTGACCATTCCGCTGACCGTCGGCCCAGGCACCATCGGCGCCCTGCTGGTGATGGGTGTCAGCCAGCCGCACTGGGACGATAAGCTCACTGCGATCATGAGTATTGCGCTAGCCAGTTTCACGGTGGGCGTGGTGCTGTATCTGTCGAACCGCATCGAACGGATTCTGGGGGATCAGGGGTTGCAGATCGTCAGTCGTTTGATGGGTCTGTTTGTCTGCGCACTGGCGGCGCAGATCATTTTTACCGGGGTCAAAGGTTATTTGGTGCCTTGAGCCCCCGACCTCGGAGTACCCGCCAAAACAAAACGCCGCGAACGACAATGTTCGCGGCGTTTTACTGTTCAGGTGAATTTATCGCTCAGGGCAAATGTTCAGCCACCATCGCCAGGCTGGCAATGCCTTCACCGTCCTGCACAGCCGCAAAAGCCTGCAACCACTGCTCGAGTGCGAACAGGTACTGACGGCCAGCCATTTTGACAGCCAGTTCGCATTCACCCTGCTCCTCGACGCCGCGCACGATCAGACTGTGGCCATTGTCCGGGTCGGCCAGCACCAGGTGGCCCGCGACCTGCGACATCAGCAAATGCCCGCCCTCTGCCACGTCCAGCACCAGCAAGCCAGGTTCCGGCACCTGCCCCTCGGATGGACGTCGCACATCTACAACAATGCAATCCAGACGCTGCCAGGTTTCGGCCGATATCCGATAACCTTCTGTGCGCGAACCGAAGGTCAGAATCAACCGTTCAACGCCGTCGGCAAGCAATGGCTGCACGTCGGTCAGATCATCAGTCAATTCCAGCGCCATGACTTCCTCGTCACGATGCGCATAGCTACCCGGCAACCAAACGCCATCGACCGTTCCGGCACTGAAGAGCAATTCGTCAATGGGGTCGAACAGCAGCGGATTGGCCGCATCACGCGTACCGAGGAACGTCGCCCATTGTCCATCGTCCCGTGCGGACACCTCGAACAGCCGATCGAGCGTCGGAACGTAGTACTGGTAACGATTGCCGGTGTTTTCAATGGGTAGAAACGCGGCATGGGATTGCCCTTCCAGCCGCCGTTTCAAACGTTCCTGCAGTTGCCCTGGCGTCTGACCAGGAGCCTGTGACCATCGGTTTTCCATGCTGATAATCCGTGCCGGTTGCTGATCCCGCAGTAGCAGCGTCACACCTTCTCGGGTACGCCCGAGCAGGCCGTCTGCGTGCGGCAGCACTTCGCTGAATGCCCACGACGACCATACCTGTTCGGCTTGGGGCAAGGCTTCGCGATGCAGCAACACGCTGCCGTTACCAAACGCCGTCCGCATCGTATCGACGCTAACCAGCGTCTGGCGCCAAAGCTGCCCGGCGCTCGCATCAAGCAACCAAACGGCCTGCCGATCAGGTGTCAGCCCCAATAAAGCAAGCTCGCGGTTAGCCGTTGCGTCCATCAGCACGAGCTTTTCGTCAATGCACCACGCAGCCAGAAACGTCTGACCCGGTTGGGCACGCAGGCCGATGATCGCAAACGCGGCGCTGCTGTATTCCTTGGCAAGCGCCGGCAATGCCGCCAGCCAATCCGGATGTTGTTGCAGCCAATGCCGGCCGAGGCCGACAAACTTCAGCACATTTCTATCAAGCGCGGACAGCCAGTTGTCGTCCTTGGCACCGAGGTCGATTTCGAACAGTCGTCCGTCGTTTTGAGTGGCCAGGAAGCTTTCACCCATACGGGTCACCTCGATTACATTTTTCGCCAGCGCCTTGTGCCATAAGACGTTGTCGCGCAGTTCGAAGCCATGGCTGAGCATTTGGTTTTGCTGGCTGTAAAACAGCAGCGCAGCGGCGGGATCAGCGGATCGAGGCATCAACATCACTATATCTGCGTCACTGTCGGCGCCAGCCCGGAAGTACCTGTCGTGATGCGCGGCAATCCATGCCCGCTCAAGCAATTGATCGAAGGACCAGGCACGGGCGTGAATGTACGGTGCGTAGGTCCAGGTGCTGATGGACGAAGCCATGCCGGGTGTCTCGTCCGCATAGGGACGAGGCTTTTTCTGGCGATGGCGGAAAAACGCGATTCGCGTTCCCTCTTCGGGCTTGAGGAAAGAACTTTCCAGACCGGGCGACCACATGTGGATGTCCGTCAGGACCACTTCGCGGTCGGTCAGATGAAACTCCAGCGTCGTGCGCACTTTCACGGTTTTTTGTTCTACCAACTGCTGCGAGACTCGCAGCGTGCCGTCGGCCAGTTGACCGAATGTAGTGATTTTCGTACCGGACTCCAGGCTCAGTAACCGATAACGATGGACGACCGAGCCAGTGATCACATCGACGCGCCAGACCGTGGCATGGTCGGGATGATAAAACCACGCATGAGTCGTGCTGGCAGCGCCGAGCATCAGGCCCTCATTGACTCCGCCCGGCAGATCGCGCGCATACAACAAGCGTTTTTGAGCGACATCGTAAAAGGCTGTCGTGCGAACATCGAGGCTGGCCGGATTGAGCGGAACCTTGAACCGTTGAAGCGTGACGTATCCCGTGCCTAGGCGCATCTCATCGTCTCGCCTGCGCAGGTGGGCAAGAACATCACTCGGATTGTTTTTATCATCGCCCAGGGTGATGGAAACCAGGTGCAGCGCATTGCGTTGCCAGTCCAGTTGAAACAACTCTCCCCCGGCCAACTCGATCAGCCCATCGAACGCCGACAGCACGATACCGTCGACCGTCAGTTGACGCCCCGCCAGGTACGTTTGTGGGGCGCCGTCATCCATCGTGGCTACGTCATCGAAGCTGACCTGCTCGATGCTGGCCCAAGGGGCATGCACCAGCCATTGGGTCGTGCCACTGAATTTCACCGTTTTCAATCCCGGCGTCAGACGTAGCTGGCAGCGGTCTGACGCGGCGCTGATTTCGTAGGACAGCTTTTGCTGGCACCCCATCGGCAAGGTCGGCACCGCCAGTTGGCGCACCTGCTCGTCCAGCACCACGCTGATCGTTGTCGGTTTATAGACCGGATGCAGTTTGTAGAGGATGTGCTTGAGCGACGGCGTACTGTGCAGATAAAAGCGCCGTTTGCCCTGCTCGTCGTATTCCAGCTTGTCCGCCACACTGTTGCGCAATTGCGGATAGCGAGTGTGGATGCGCTGATCCAGATGGTTCTTCAGCGTATCGACCAACGCCGTGAATGTATTGAACAACGAGTACCAGTCTGGCCCAGGTATTTCACTGGCGTCGCGAGGCTCGCCCTGCTCTCCCGGCAGTGGCTCGTAGACGTAGCCCGCGCCTCCCAGTTGATATTCGTACCCGTAATAGCAGAGCGGCGTACACGGCAGCACCACGGTATGAGGCGCAGCAGCCCTGTGAATGTTCAGCGCTGCACTCTCGGGGAGACCGAACGCGTGCCGAATATTGAGGGAACGGTGTATCTGCCTGGGATCGTCGTTGTATTGCGGCAATTCCAGTGCACCGCCGCCCCACGGATAAAATCGCTGACTGTCATAGCGTACCTGCCGGTCCTGCAGATCCAGGTGGGTGATGACGGCTTCCGGCGGGAACTGCAACACCCCCTCTTCAACAGTGAAGGCGCCCGGTTGGTAGGCATTGTGGATGGCACGCAGGTGATTGCCAACCGCCGTTGCCTTATCGGCAATCTGCCCCAGATTGCTGGCGATGGCAGTGGCGCCGATGCCGATGCCGAGCAACGGCACCGACAGAAAAGCGGCGGCAGCCCCTACTGTTCCGCCTAATGCCAATGCGGCAATGTCCAATCCCAACGCCACTGTGTTGAACGCCAGGGACGTAGAGAAGCGCGAGCGCTGCTCGTGATTGTCCGCCAGTGAAAGGTTGTAAATATCGAAGCCGATATTGACCAGCGAAAACGCAAAACCAACCCCGGTTGCCGCGCGACCGAGCACGCGGCCAGGCAACGTCGACTGGCGCAAGAGCAGCGCCTGTTCACTGGCCAGCGCTTGCCGCACCAGGTTGATCATCTGTGCGGTATCGCTGACCACGCCAAAACCCAACTGCGCATAGCTGACGTACACCTGCACTTGCAGCGCGATCGACAAGCTTGGCAGCTGATCACCGGCCTGGTATTCGCGATGACGCATTTCGCTGATCAGCGCCTGGATCGCAAAGGCAAAACTCAAGCGACTGCCGCCATCCGCCTCCGCCGGACCACCAGGGTTGCCTGCCTTCACACTCTGTTGCAGATGCTGTTTGAGCTGAGTGAAGCGCGGGTCGGCTGTGTTGACGGTGCGCGCTGGATGGCGATTCTGCGCATCGACCAGCGTCACCGAAAAGCCACCGTCCGCCTGCGGTTTGAGCGTTTCCAGCAAAGGCAGATATTCCCGCCCGAGCGAATGTTCACTGCGCAACTGCTGCGTGGCCTGAGCAAACTCCTGTGCCCAATAGCGCGCATCCATTTGCGCCAGACTGGCGCCCATCCGCGAGTTTTCGCTGAGCGAACGCTGGCGCGCCACGGCTTGTTTTGCCCAGACAGGGACACGGCCTGAATCACTCGAAGGTATGCGCAAAAAACTGTCCAGGCGCAAACCGCTCGATAGCTTGCGGGCGGCGATGGCCGCAGTGTTCAACTCGATCACGTTGAACCGCGCTGCGGCCATATCGCCCAGCCCGTAAAGCCTGGCCAGTGCGCTGTCCCCTGCGCTCAGATAACGCTCGACGCCGAGCTTCACCTGCGCGCCTTCGGCGAACGCGTAGATGGCAAAGTTCGGATCATAGAAGCGGTAGACGAATTGGTCTCCAGCCTGCACTTTGGCCACCAGCAAGGCGTGATCACCGGTGTCGAGCAAGAAGACCGTGGACGCGGTTTTCGCCTCCAGTGTCTGTATCACCATGTCCAGACTCTGCAAGCCGCGGGATTCACCGATGGCACTGCCGGGCAAGGCTCGTAGCTCGTTCAACGCACTGAGCAATGCCTGTGAACTCGGTTCCTGGTGGTTGACGTTGGCTGTGGCGACATGTCCCACCAGCGTCCGTTCGGCTGATTCGCCGGCAGCCACCGCTGCGCCCATCAGCAACGCCAGCGGATAACACCGACGTCCAGGGTCACTGGCAGTGTGCATCAGCAAATCCTGCGACAGTTGCCGGGCCGAGGTCGCGCCGGCCTCGACGAACATCTCGCGCACCTGCGCACTGCGCTGAAGAATCCGCGAACGGTACTCACCGTGCGCCGTGCGATTGATCTGGCCGATACGTTCGCCCCATTGCCGCAAAGTCAGCGGCTCAAACAGTGCCTGCACCTTGAGCTCGCGCGCCGTCAGGAGGCCATCCGCCGCGCCACGCGCCAGCCCGCTCTCGAAACCGGGCGATATTCGCTGGCGGACGGCTTTTTCGACCGCGTCATAACGGGCGAACGTGCCGTCGCCATCGGTTTCGACAGCGAGGTCGCGCACGGTCTGCCAGACCTCGGTGAAGCTGACGTCGTCCAGACTTGTCGCACCGAAAATGCCCCCGAGCATGACGCGCACCAACGGGCTCAGCTGCTCAAGTGGCAAAGAGTCATGGGCAATGCGGCTGAACAGTTCGTTGAGGTTGCTCGATGATTCGGCGCCTTGGGAAACGGGCAGTGCGCGCACAGGTTGCGCCAGGATCAACTGCCGATTTTCGAAACCGATGGAAAAGGCTTTGGTGAAGCTGATGTCACCGCTCAGCTTGTCCCTCATGGCTCGCACAAAGGGTTCGCCCAGATCATCCATCAATTGTTGCAGGACCGACGTCAGCAGCACCGGTTTACCGCCCACCACGGGCCAGCCTTGTTTGAACGTAAGTGTCTGTTGCGGTTGAAGCAGATCCGCCAGTTGGCCGCTATACCGCGATTTGAGTTTGCCGGCCTTCCACTTTTCCTGCTCTTTGGCCAGCCATTGCGCCTCGTCGTCATTAACGGTCCAACCGGAGATCGCCTCCTCTTCGGTCTGGGCGTTGTAACCCTCCGCCAGGCGCAGGCGCTCCTGAACCGTGACCTCGTTGTCCGGCAGCAGGTGAGTCTCGACATGGTTTTTCAATCCGGTGACTGCCGCTCCGGGGCCGGTAAGCGCAATGGTGCCGCGCGCTCCGACGCGAATGCCATCGCGGTAGTAACTTAAAATCGACTCGCTCAACTTACCCAGAAAATCCTGCTGTGTGCTTGTCAGTTGCCCCTGCGCGATTTTTTCGTTCATCACGTTTTCAATTACATCAAGCAATCGTTCCGTCTGTGACCAGTCTACCGACGATGCTATTGCCGACTGTTCAACGGCTTGCAGGCAGTCATAGTTGAAACGGATCAATTGCATGACCGCGAGCGTCATCTCGCTTTGCGGGTGTGCCAGCAGATAAGCGTTCATCTCCCGGCTGAATTGCGTGCCCATTCGCAGACCGTTTTGCGGGCTGTGGACTTCACGCGGCGCGACAAATATCTGCTCGACGCCGGGTTTGCTGCGGGCAAAGGCGAGCAGTGCATCCAGATGGGTGCCAGGCAACGTATCCGTGTGGTCGGTGTAGCGCAGGCGGTCGCGCCCCGGCATCAAGGTTTCGTCATGATTGAGCAAAAGCTGCAACACGCCCAGTCGTTGCTCGTCACTGAAACCGCTTATGTCGACTCCGCCCGGTTTGTCGGCCAGCGGCGGCAAGTAATCCATGTCAGTGTAACGACCGCCCTCCAGATACTCGGCCTGCAAGCGCACAACATCGCTGGCTGCTGCAAAGTTACCGCGCATGGACACTTCGCGTTGATAGACATCCTGTAAAAAGTGCCCGGCAAACTCCCGTCCGACATCGCGCAACTGCAAATCGGTGCCGGCCATTTGCTGATGGCTTTGCAAACAGCGTTGACGAAAGGCTTCCAGCGTTGCGCGGTCCTTGCCGTAGGCACGCACCATCAAATCGATCCGGGCCTGATCAGCGTGGCCTTGCCATTGCGGTAGTTGCAGGTACTCAAACATTTCGCGCTTCAATACACGCGCACGATCTTCAATCATCCTTGCCAGCTCACCGGGGCTGGTCAGCGTGTCGCCGCCCGACTCCATCGCATCTACTCTGGCACTCTCGGATATAACCCGATTCATTTCGAAAGCGAGCAATGCATCGCTGTCGTACCAAAGATTGAACTGGTAATTTTCGGCAGCCAGCACCTGGCGCCAGATATTCATGTAATCGCGCTGGATATTGCCGACTTCACTGCCGCCCACCCAGACAAAGTGCATGATTGCGGGTACCGGGCTGGGTACATCACTGAGCATGTTGACAGTGCCGGCCAAACGGCTGGCATAGTCTCGTAGTTTATCTTCAACTGTATTGATCAACGCCGTCACGGGCGCTGAGTTGCGATGTGACAGGCGCTCAAGGTTTTGCAGGAAGAGTGTTACAACTTGCAGTTTTTCAGTGAGACGCGTGGCCTGCCCGGCATTTTCGTAAAGCGCTACCAACATTGCATATTCGGCAGAGCCGGAAAGTGCCTTGAATGTTCGCTTCAGCGCAGAATACTCATCAGGCGAAATAAAATTGAACGCGCCGACATATTGCTCCATGACACCCATCAGACTTCATCCTTTATTCATTGAGAGAATCCTGGACGAAGTTATTCTGCCGGCGCGACAACTTCAAAAAGCACAAAACTCAAATAATTTCTCAAGAAACATCAAACGACAGATAAGTTCAGCGCACGCATGATCCGGTAACAAACAGCTGCATGACGAGTCGTTCGATAAACAAACGAAGCGGTGCTCCTGACGGATACACCGCTCTGGTTTAAACCTTATCGGCTGATAGGGAATTTCGACTTGATATCTCACCGAGGCAACTTATTTACAACTTGCCTCGGCGTCCTGCTCAGGAAAGCGGTTTTTCGCCATACCAGCGCGGCGTGTAGACCCAATCACCCCCGCTGGCGCGGGGAAAGGTGCAGGTAGTGGAAGAACCAATCAACACCATGGTGCGCATGTCCACCTGCTCCGGCGTCAACGCGCCCAACGTCGTGGTGCGCAAGGTCTGACCCGGACGGCCGATGTCGCGGCCCAATACCACGGGCGTTTCAGGTGCACGATGCTGCGCGACGATTTCCAATGCCCGGCCCAGTTGCCACGGACGCGCGCGTGAGATCGGGTTATAGAACGCCAACGCCAGATCTGCTTCGGCGGCCAGGTCCAGACGCTTCTCGATGATCGACCAAGGCTTGAGGTTGTCCGACAGCGACATCACGCAGAAGTCATGGCCCAGCGGTGCACCGGCCTGCGCGGCGGTACCCAGCGAGGCCGACACGCCCGGGAGGATTTCCAGGTCGACGCTGTGCCACGCCGGATCAGCCGATTCGTGCAACGCTTCAAGCACCGCAGCGGCCATGGCGAACACGCCGGGATCGCCCGACGACACGACGATCACCGAGCGCCCCTCGGCGGCCAGCCTGAAGGCGTGACGGGCGCGCTGCATCTCTTCGCGGTTGTCGGTGCAGTGCTGCACCTGATCGTCGCGAAACGGCCCGGCCATGCGCACGTAAGTTTCGTAGCCCAGTACATCGGTGGCGCGGGCCAGCTCGGCTTTCACCGCCGGCACCATCAGTTCGGCAGCGCCGGGGCCGAGGCCGATCACCGCGAGACGACCGCGTGGCCGGCCAATCTTTGAAACATCCAGAGGCTGCTCGGCAACTGCGATTGCCATGCCGTGGCCGGCCACGACTGTCGCCTCGGGCACTGCGACTCGCGCCAGGGTTTCGATGTCGCTTTGCGCCGCGACAAAGCGCAGCGGCACACCCAGTTCAAGCGCCGCTTCACGCAAAAGTGGCGCAGCCATTTGCGTCTCGCTGACTAGCAGGCAGGCCAGCGACTGCACGGCAATTTTCGCCTGCTGCAAGGCACTGCGAACGGCATCCGTCAGGTCTGCTGTTTCCGCACTCACCGCCACCGCCACACTGCGTGGATAGATCAGTAACTCACTGGCACTCGCTTCACGCGCGACACTGCCGACATGAATCGAGCGCTGCGCCTGCGGATCTTCCGGCAATTGCGCCTGATCCAGCCACGGCGCGGCGCCTTCGATGCGCACGCTGTGGCCGGCCAACAGATCGGAGACAAATCGCTTGCCCAGTTCCAGATCGCCCAGCGCGTAGCCCGTCGGGGGATTGAGCAGGCACGTGCCAAAACGCAACTCGCCGCTGGTGGTGATCGCCGCCGCAACTTGCAGCCCGGCTGCGATTTCCCGCGCCATGACATTCACCCCGCCGAGGCCGCCCAACAGCGGCACCACGGCGCTGCCGTCTTCGGCCACGGCGAGCACTGCCGGTTCGGCGCCCTTTTCCAGCAGCAGCGGCGCCAGCGTGCGGATGACGATGCCAGCGGCGCACAGGGCAATGATCGGTGTGTCCTGTTGATACAGCGCGCGCAGGGTCGCGCCGAATTCCTGATAAGTGCAATCGGCACCTTCGACGCGCCCGGCAAGGCCATGGATCTGCGCCGCCGGATACACCTGCTGGATGCGCCGCGCGGTGGCCATGCTGCCCTGACCGAGAATGACAATGGCGGGGGAAGATTGAGTCATCAGCCTTGCCACCGTTCGCCCGGCACGATGATCAGCGAGAAGTACGGCGACGACATCGGTTCGACCTGATCCATCGGCACGATCTTCTGATTGGCCATGGTTGCGCGCTCGACGTACAGCGCGCGTTCGGCCAGACCGAGTTCTTCCAGCACCTGCCGCACTTTCGGGAAGTTGCGCCCCAGCTTCATGATCACCGCCGCGTCGGCATCGGCCAGTCGGCGTTTCAGCTCTTCATGGGGCAACACGCCGGAGAGCACCGACAGGCTCTGATTGCGATACACCAACGGCGCGCCTAGCACCGACGCGCCACCGAGCATCGAGCACACGCCTGGCACTACTTGCGCTTCATAGCGCGTGGCGAGGCGATCGTGCAGGTACATGTAGGAGCCGTAGAAGAACGGATCGCCCTCACAGATCACCGCCACATCACGACCGGCATCCAGATGTGCCGCGACCGTTACGGCGGCTTCATCGTAGAAATCACTGATGACTTGCTCATAGGAAAGCGGCGCCGGCAGAGCTTCGGTGGTCACCGGGTAGACCAGCGGCAGCAGGTTCTGCGCCTCTTGAAGGTGCGCCTCGATGATGCCGAAGGCATTGCCCTTTTTGCCCTTGGCGACGAAGTACGCTACCACTGGCGATTCACGCAGCAAACGCAGGGCCTTGACGGTAATCAGTTCCGGATCACCCGGGCCGACGCCCAGGCCAATCAAACGTCCTTTGACCTGCATCATTCGATCTCCGTGGCGAGGGCGTTAACGGCGGCGGCGGCCATGGCGCTGCCACCGAGGCGACCCTGCATGATCACGAACGGTACGCCACGGCTGTCGGCGGCCAGCGCGGCTTTCGATTCGGCAGCGCCGACGAAGCCGACCGGGAAACCCAGAATCAGCGCCGGTTTCGGTGCGCCGGCGTCGAGCATTTCCAGCAGGTAGAACAGCGCTGTCGGCGCGTTGCCGATCACCACGACGCTGCCTGCCAGATGCGGACGCCACAGCTCCAGCGCGGCGGCGGAACGGGTGTTGCCCAGTTCACGGGCAAGCGCAGGCACGCTGTCGTCGCGCAGGGTGCAGATCACTTCGTTATTGGCCGGCAGGCGCGCACGGGTCACGCCTTCGGAGACCATCCGCGCATCGCAGAGGATCGGCGCACCGGCGGCCAGCGCATCGCGCCCGGCCTTGCCCGCACCCTCGGAGAACTGCAGACCGTCGACGGCTTCGACCATGCCGCAGGCGTGGATCACCCGCACCGCGAGTTTCTCCAGATCGGCCGGGATGCGCGCCAGATTGGCCTCGCTGCGAATGATCGCGAAGGAGTTGCGATAGATCTCCTGACCGTCGCGGATGTAATCAAGCATCAATGGGGCTCCGAGAGCGGGCGGCGAGCAGGGTCGCGGCCGCTTCAATAGTAAGGTTGCGGGCGTGCAGCGCGCCGAAACCCGGCAGCGTTGCATCGCGAAAATAGAGGTCGTAATGACCGGGACTGACGGCCAGCAATGTCACCGGGGCACAGTGGGCGGCGGCGCAAGAGCGCGAGCAGCCGCTCAGGTGCACATTGAGGGCCGAGGGCAGCAACGCCGCCAGATGGCGGGCGTCCTGCTTGGTGTCGGCCAGGCCTTTGCCGCAGCCCTTGGAACCGGTGCAGGCGATCAGGCGTGCGAGGGGGTCGCCAGCGCGGGTCAACAGGTTCAGTCGCTGAAAGCCTTCCAGCACTTGGACCGTATCGCCTGCGTTGACGTCGGGCAGCAGCAGGCTTTGCCAAGGGGTGAAACGCAGGCTGCCATTGCCGAACTGGCGGGCCAGTTGCGCCGCCCCGCGCAGCATCGCCGGATCGAGACGGCCCAGCGCTGGCACTGCACCGACGTACACCCGCCCCGAAGTATTTTGCGGATGAGCGCCGATGTGCAGATCGTCCGCCACGGCCGCGCGTTGCCAATGGCTGATCGGCTTGATCGGCAAGCGCGTGCTCAGTTGCTCGATAAACGCCGAGAGCGGCAACTCGTCGAGCAAATGGCGCATGCGCGTCTGCTCGGGCCGCGCCGACTCAAGAAACAATTCCAGCACCGCAACCACCAGCGCATGGCCGTGTTCCAGCGCCACCGCGCCGACCCCGCGATCCGTCGGGCATCCGGCAAGACCGAACGCCAGGATGGTTTCACCGTCACGCTCGAACGCCGACAACCACAGGTCATGGGGATGTTCGAGCATCGCCAACGCTTCGCCACCATCCAGTAGCACAGCGAACTTGGCGCTCAACTCGTGGAAACGTGGATGGCTTTGCAGCGTATCGAGGATCTGTTCGGCGAGGGGCCGGGTGTCGAAGTGCATCTGCCGATCAATCCCGGCAGTGGGGCTGAGCATCAGGTTGCGCACATCGTCACCGGCCGCCGTGCGCGGGCCGAGACCGGCGGCGAGCAGACGTTCGATCAGCGCTGCAGATTGCTGACCGATCCCACGGATTTGCAGATTGGCGCGGTTGGTCGCCTCGATCGCCCCGCCGAACTGTTCCGCTGCATCGGCCACCGCGTCGGCTTGATCGGCGCTGATCGACCCGCCATTGAGCTTGATCCGGCAGATACCGCCATCCAGTGCCTGGACGATACGCAGCAACCCCGGGCAGGCCGAGGGGCGTAAAGCGGTGGACATCGGGCGTTCGTTCAAGGGGCGGACCGGCTGCGTGGGAAAGGCGCTTCGCGGGCGAAGGCGCGGTATTATGCCTGCTTTGTCCGCTGGCATGAAAAGTCTGCCCGTCGGAACGGCCTGTTTAGAGGAATATAGATGTCACCCTGGCTGACGGTAGTGGGAATCGGTGAAGACGGCTTCAAGGGCCTGGGCAAAAACGCCCGGCGTGCCCTGCTGGGCGCCTCGCGGATCGTCGGTGGCCAGCGTCAACTGGATTTGCTGCCGGTGTGTATTCGCGGTGAACGGCAATTGTGGCCTAGCCCGTTTTCCCTCGCGCCCGTGCTCGAACAGCGGGGCGAAGCGGTCTGCGTATTGGCCAGTGGTGATCCGATGTTTTACGGCGTCGGTGCCAGCCTCGCCCGCCAGGTGCCGAGCGAAGAGATGCTGATTCTGCCAGCGCCGTCGTCCTGTTCACTGGCTGCCGCTCGTCTCGGCTGGCCGTTGCAGGAGGTGGTGACGCTGTCGCTGGTGGCCCGACCGCTGGCGGCGCTCAATGCCCAATTATTCAGTGGCGTGCGGTTGTTGTTGCTGAGCAACGACGGCCAGAGCCCGGCGGCTGTTGCGCAATTGCTCCGCGAACGCGGTTTCGGTTCAAGTCGCATGAGCGTTCTCGAACATCTGGGCGGCGACGCCGAGCGGAGCATCGACAGCACCGCCGACGCTTGGGACGACGCGCCGATAGCCGACCTCAACGTCATCGCCATCGAATGCCTGGCCGATGCCGACGTCCCGCGCCTGTCACGCCTCGCTGGATTGCCAGACTCGGCATTCCAGCACGACGGCCAATTGACCAAACGCGACGTACGCGCCATCACCCTCGCCCGTCTCGCCCCGACACCCGGCGAACTGCTCTGGGATGTCGGCGCCGGCAGCGGCTCGATCGGCATCGAGTGGATGCGCGCGCACCCGAGCTGCCGTACCTTGGCCATCGAAGCCGACGAAGGTCGCCAGCAATTGATCGAGCACAACCGCGATGCGTTGGGTGTGCCCGGCCTGCAATTGATTCGCGGCAAGGCACCGCAGGCATTGGCCGGACTGGAGCGCCCGGATGCGATTTTCATCGGTGGCGGCGTCACCCGTGAGGGCGTCTTTGAAACCTGCTGGGAACAGCTCAAACCCGGTGGCCGTCTGGTCGCCAACGCGGTGACCCTGCAAAGCGAAGCGGCCCTGATGAACTGGCGCGAACGTTACGGCGGCGAGCTGACGCGCATCCATGTCGCCCAAGCGCAGCCGCTCGGCGAGTTCGACACTTGGCGGCAGGCGCTGCCGATCACCCTGCTCGATCTGGTCAAACCCCTCGATGCGTGACGAAACCGCCGAACAACCCGCGCCCCTGCGCAGCGGCCTGACCACCGGCAGTTGCGCCACCGCCACCAGCCTCGCCGCTGCGCGCCTGCTGCTCGGCGGGCTGTCGGCCGATGCGGTGCAGATCGTTTTGCCCAAAGGCAAACAGGTGCAGATGCGCCTGGAGTTCTGCCGGTTGACCGACGACGGCGCCGAGGCCGGAACGATCAAGGATGCCGGTGACGATCCGGACGTGACCCACGGCGCCTTGCTCTATTCGCGGGTGCGACTGCTGAGTGAGCCGGGGATTCGTTTCAATGCCGGTGCCGGCGTTGGCACTGTAACGCGGCCGGGCCTGGTGCTCGGCGTTGGCGAGCCGGCAATCAACCCGGTGCCGCGCAAGATGATCAGCGATCACCTGAGCCTGCTCGCAGCCGAGACGGGTTACGGCGGCGGCTTCGACGTCACCGTCAACGTCGAGGGCGGCGAGGCGCTGGCACTGAAAACCATGAATCCGCGACTGGGCATTCTTGGCGGGCTGTCGATCCTCGGCACCAGCGGCATCGTCCGGCCGTTCTCCTGCGCGGCTTACATCGCCTCGATTCATCAAGGCATCGACGTGGCGAAAACCAACGGTTATCTGCACATCGCCGCGTGCACCGGCAATGCCAGCGAAGACACCATGCGCCGGGTCTACGACCTGCCGGAAATCGCCTTGATCGAAATGGGTGATTTTGTCGGTGCAGTGCTCAAGCATCTGCGCAAAGTGCCTGTGGATAAACTCAGCCTGTGCGGCGGCTTCGGCAAGATCAGCAAACTGGCCGCCGGACACATGGATCTGCACTCGCGGCATTCGAGTATTGACTTACCGCAACTGGCTGAGTGGGCAGCGGCGATCGGTGCCGATGAGGCGTTGCAGCAAGGCATTCGTGAGGCCAATACCAGTCAGCAAGCCTTGGCAATGGCCAGTGCGGCGGGGATCGCCCTCGGTGATGAAGTCTGCCGGCATGCGCTGAATTTTGCCCGCAGCGTGGTGCCGGCGCAGGTGCAGGTCGAGGTGTTTGCGATTGATCGTCAGGGCGGGATTGTCGGGCATGCCGGAGGTTTTGCATGAAGCGGATTCTGCTGTTGGGCGGCGTCACGGAAGCGCTGGCGATTGCCCGCACGCTCGGGCCGCAACATATTTACAGCCTCGCCGGCGTTGGCCGGGTGCCGACGGATCTGACCTGTCAGGTGCGCGTCGGTGGTTACGGTGGCGCCGAAGGACTGGCGCAATTCATTCGCGACGAAGGCATCGATCTGTTGCTCGACGCCACGCATCCCTATGCCGCACAGATCAGCCAGAACGCCGCCACCGCCGCGCACCTGACCGGCATCCCCTGCTGGGCTTTGCGCCGTCCGGCGTGGCAGCCGCAGCCCGGTGATGACTGGCGCGAAATCAGCGACTGGGCCGAGTTGATCGCTGCCCTCAAGCCGTTTCGCCGACCGCTGTTCACCCTCGGCCGCGAACCGCTGCAACACCTCGATGAAATCCCTCGGGGCCAGTTCTGGACCTTGCGCGCCCTCGACGTCTACCCCGGCAACGAACGCTGCGAAGTGATCGGTGCGCGGGGGCCGTTTCTGCTGGAGGATGAGCGCGCACTGTTCGAACGGCGGCAGATCGATGTGTTGATCAGCAAGAACAGTGGCAGCGCCGCGACCGAGCCGAAGCTAGAAGTGGCGCGCGAGCGTGGGGTGCCGGTGCTGGTGTTGAAGCGGCCGGGGTTACCGGGGGTTGATCGGGAGTTTGCCTCGGTCGACGCAATCCTCATGGCCCTTGCGCCCCTTAACCTTATCTAAAAACAAGCGCAGTTCTCACGGACGCCTTCGCGGGCAAGTCGAATCGTCGCACCGCCGCTTCCACAAGGTTCGCGACGTACACAGACTACGTGTTCGCCACCGACCACTGTGGGAGCGAGCCTGCTCGCGAAGACGTCGGCGAAGTCTGCACATCATTGCCTGACCCACCGCTTTCGCGAGCAGGCTCGCTCCCACAATGTCACGGGTTCGGCCGGATATCTGACCTGAATCCTACAAACGCAACGGACACTGCCCACAACAACTTAACGAATCACTGACTATCGGCAGTCAGCGTCCACCTCTACGCTCAACGTCTTTGATTCCAAGGGCGTACACATTCAATGTCAGAAGAATTCGCCCGTTTTGACGCCGCCGAGTACCTCAAAACTCCCGAGGACATGGCGGCATATCTAGATGCCTGTTTTGACGATGATGAAGGCGACGGCGTCCTTATCCGTGCAGCGCTCAATGACATCGCCCGGGCTCAAGGCATGACACAAGTGGCGCGGGATGCAGGTTTGGGCCGCGAAAGTCTTTATAAGGCGCTGAGTAGCACTGGCAATCCCGAATTCGCAACTATCATGAAAGTCATGAAGGCTCTGGGTTTGAGATTGCATGCCGTAACGCTGTGACCGCGCTGCGACACCAAACCGCACGACGCTTTTTTACTTATCGGCCCTGATCAGGCTAAATAGCCGCGCCTGATCGCCCACCCAATGGATCTGTCCCATGAACCGACGCCGGCTAGCAATTGCCTGGATCGCCTGCTTTGCAGTGCTGTTCAACATGCTCGCCATGCCGATGACGGGAGCAATGGCACAGGCGGCCAATTCACCGGCCGAACAGTTGCTCTGGAGCAGTTTCTGCACCGGCAGCGGGACGAAGATGGTGGCGATCAACATCGGCGCCACCGATCAAAAGGCCCCGAGCAACGACACTCATTCGAACATGCAGCATTGCTGGTGCTGCTCGGGCTCGGCGCCGTTGGTGGCGCTGCCGGGGCATTCGCCGCAGCTGTATTTCGCCCGTTACGAAAGCAATCGCAGCGTGGTGCCCGCCTCTCTGCAAACACCGACGCCGCGCCAGCAATGGCCAAGTCTCAATCCCCGCGCTTCCCCTCTGGTTTGATTTGTTCGCGCAATTGACCTGCGTTTCAAATCGTTCTGGAGAACTGCCATGTTGAACAAACTCATCATCGTCGCTGCGCTGCTGTTGCCGGCGTGCTTTGCCCATGCTCACGAATACAAAGTTGGGGAACTTGAGATCGCCCATCCGTGGTCGCAAGAGTTGCCGCCGAATGCGCCGACGGTCGCCGCCTATTTCATCATTCACAACGCCGGCAAGTCGGACGATCGCCTGCTCAGCGTCGACTCGCCGATTGCCCCCGAAGCGCAACTGCACGATCACGTAATGCAGGGCGATCTGATGAAGATGCAGCAAGTGCCGAACGTGGCCATTCCCGCCGGCGGCAACGTGACCTTCGCCCCAATGGCCTACCACGTGATGCTGCTCAACCCGACCGATCGCAGCCTGCTCAGCGACGGCAAACGCTTCCCGCTGACGCTGCATTTCGAGAAGGCCGGTGAAGTCACCGTCGAAGTCTCGGTGCAGAAGAAACCGCCGGAAACCACGCAGGCCCACGCGCACGCTCAGTAAGCCCTCCGGCAGACTCCGCGCATGCGCCCGCTGAGCGCCAGGTCCTCCCGGCAACGCCGTCAGACTCAACACCTGACTCGCGGCAGCTGGATCGCCCTGTTCGCCATGTTGATGATCTTCATCGGCCCACTGATTTCTCAGTCGATGCCGATGGATCAACACGCCTCGACATCAATGCCGATGAGCATGGACATGTCGATGGCCATGCCGGGCATGGACCACAGCGGCCATGATGCACAACCGGCGGCAGAACACTGCCCGCCGCAATCCTCGCACCACGTGCTGTGGGAAAAGTGCGGCTATTGCAGCCTGCTGTTCAATTGCCCGGCACTGACCGGCGGAGGCGATTTCGTCGCCTTCAATATTGCGCCGCTGAACACCTTCACTCCGCCCTCGCCACGCCTGGGTCACGCCCGGCAAACCTTCTTCCCCGGCGCCCGCACCCGCGCCCCGCCCGTCGCAGCGTAAACACCGCACCTCTGATTGCACACGGTTGAGAAGACAGCTTAAGGCTGCCGGCCGTGTCGTTTACGACTGTTTGATGGAAATTGTCATGTCCAGGTTTGCTGCTGTTCCACGCTCGGGCTGTGCCCCGGCTTCCTTCGCTTTGACCGAATCGCGGATTCGTTTCAGGCACGCTACCGCCGTCCTTTGCGGCGTTCTGCTGTCCCCGCTGGTGCTGGCCGATGATCACGCTGGCCACAACGAAGAACTCAGTCCAACGGTGATCACCGCAATTGCGCCGAGCTCGCCACTGACCATCGTCACCAATCCAAAAGATCCGCGCCAACCGGTACCGGCCAGCGATGGCGGCGATTATCTCAAGACCATTCCCGGCTTCGCTCTGGTGCGCAATGGCGGCACCAATGGTGATCCAGTGCTGCGCGGCATGTTCGGCTCGCGGCTGAACATCCTCACCAATGGCAGCATGATGCTCGGCGCCTGCCCCGGCCGAATGGACGCGCCGACCTCGTACATCTCACCGGAAACCTACGACAAACTCACCGTGATCAAAGGCCCGCAAACCGTGCTTTGGGGGCCGGGCGCGTCGGCGGGTACGGTGCTGTTTGATCGTGAGCCGGAGAGCTTTGGCGAACTCGGCACCCGCGTGAACGCGAGCATTCTGGCCGGCTCCCACGGCCGCTTCGACAAGGTCGTCGACGCCGCTGCCGGCGGGCCGTTGGGCTACGTGCGCGTGATCGGCAACACCGCGCATTCCGACGATTACCGCGACGGCAACAACGACATCGTCGCCTCGCGCTACGACAAGTGGAACGGCGATATCGCGGTCGGCTGGACCCCGGACGCCGACACCCTGATCGAACTCACCGCCGGCAAGGGCGACGGTGAAGCACGCTACGCCGGGCGCGGCATGGACGGTTCGCAGTTCCTGCGGGAAAGCCTCGGCCTGCGTTTCGAAAAATCCAACATCACCGACGTGCTGGAGAAACTCGAAGCGCAGGTCTACTACAACTACGCCGACCACGTGATGGACAACTACACCCTGCGCACGCCGTCCGGCACCGGGATGATGGCCGGGCCCATGGCCTCCAACGTCGACCGCCGCACCCTCGGCGCACGGATCAAGGCCACCTGGCGCTGGGCTGATATTCAACTGATCACCGGCCTCGATGCGCAGACCAACGAACACCGTCAGCGCAGCGGCATGGGCATCGATACCTACAAGGATCAGCCGTACAGCAAGGACGCCGATTTCCATAACTACGGCGTGTTCAGCGAAATGACCTGGTACGCCGCCGACCGTGATCGGCTGATCAGCGGCGCCCGCGTCGACCGCGCTTCGGCCAAGGATTATCGACAGACCACTGGCTCGGGAATGATGACTCGCCCGAACCCGACCGCCGACGATACCCGCGCCGCCACCCTGCCCAGCGGTTTCATTCGCTACGAGCATGACCTGGCCGACAGCCCGACCACGCTCTATGCAGGCCTCGGTCATGCGCAGCGCTTCCCGGATTACTGGGAGCTGTTTTCGCCCAAGTCCGGCCCGGTCGGATCGGTCAATGCGTTCGACTCGATCAAACCGGAAAAGACCACCCAGTTCGACTTCGGCGTGAACTACAAGAGCGCCGACCTCGAAGCCTGGGCCTCGGGTTACGTCGGCGTGGTCCGCGACTACATCCTCTTCGACTACACCCCGGGAATGATGGGCATGAGCACCTCGCGCGCCGAGAACATCGACGCGCGAATCATGGGCGGTGAACTCGGTGCCGCGTACAGACTCACCGACCACTGGAAAGCCGATGCGACCCTGGCCTACGCCTGGGGCAAGAACAGCAGCGACGGCACGGCCCTGCCGCAAATGCCGCCGCTGGATGCCCGCTTCGGTCTGACCTATACCGAAGACAACTGGAGCGCCGGCGCACTGTGGAGGGTGGTTGCCGCACAAAACCGTATCGACCAGAACAAGGGCAACGTGGTCGGCAAGGATTACGACAAGAGTTCGGGCTTCGGCGTGTTCTCACTCAACGGTGCCTATCGGATCAACAAACACTGGAAGGTCAGCAGCGGCGTCGACAACCTGTTCGGCAAGGCTTACGCCGAACACCTGAACCTGGCGGGTAACGCCGGATTCGGCTACCCGGCCAACGACCCGCAAGCGATCAATGAGCCGGGGCGCACGCTCTGGACCAAGGTCGACATGAGTTTCTAACACCTACCCACCCATGTGGGAGCGAGCCTGCTCGCGAAGGGGACGGCACATTCAACATTGATGTCGTCTGGCACGACGCCTTCGCGAGCAGGCTCGCTCCCACAAGGTTGCAGAACAACTAGAAGATCCAAGCCCAGCGGAGCACACGTGATGAAACAGCCCAAACCGAATTTCTACAACCTGGCCTGGCGTTGGCATTTTTACGCCGGTCTCTTCGTCGCCCCCTTCATGGTGATGCTGGCCCTGACCGGCATCATTTATCTGTTCAAACCGCAGCTCGATTCGCTGATGTACAGCAGCCTGCTCAACGTCCCGGCCGGCCATCACACAGTGCCGGCGGATGACCTGCTGCAACGGGTGAAAAGTGCTTATCCACAGGGCCAGGTCACCCAGTATCTGCCGCCGGTCAACGCCGAACGCAGCGCACAGTTTGTGCTGACCAACGCCGACCACGAACTCAACGTGTTCGTCGATCCGTACCACGGCGACATCCTCGGCGAGCAGGATGCCAAACAAAATCTGCAAGCCATCGCCCGCGCCATTCACGGCGAATTGATGATCGGCACCGTCGGTGATCGTCTCATCGAAATGGCCGCTGGCTGGGGCGTGGTTCTGGTGGTGTCTGGCCTGTTCCTGTGGTGGCCGCGCGGTCAGGCAGCGGGGATTCTGTGGCCACGGCTGAACAGTCGCGGTCGCGTGTTGTGGCGTGATCTGCACGCGGTCACCGGGTTCTGGGGCGCCACCCTGTTGCTGGTAATGTTGCTCAGCGGCATGACCTGGACCGGTTTCTGGGGCAAGCAATATGCCCAGGTGTGGAACGTGTTCCCGGCGGCGATGTGGGACAACGTGCCAACCTCCGACGTCGAGGCGCGCAGCCTTAACACCGCCACGCGCCAGACCGTGCCATGGGCGATGGAAAACACGCCAATGCCAATGTCCGGCGACCACGCCGAACACATGAACCACGGCGCCACCAACGCTGGCCCCGCAGCACCCGCCATCAGCCTGCAAGACGTGCAAAACATCGCCACCCAGCGCAAGGTCGAGCCGGGTTACAGCATCACCCTGCCGACCACCGCCACCGGCGTGTTCACCATCGCCGTGTTCGCCGATGACCCGCGTAACGACGCGACCCTGCATGTCGATCAATACACCGGCAAGGTGCTCGCCGATGTTCGCTTCGAACAATACGGCACCGTCGCCCGCGCCACTGAGATCGGCGTGATGCTCCACGAGGGCAAGATGTTCGGCACCTTCAACCAGATCGTGGTGCTGCTGATCTGCCTGATGATTCTGCTCAGCGCCGTCAGCGGCGTGGTGATCTGGTGGAAGCGCCGGCCACAGGGCAAATTCGGCGTACCGCCGCTGCGCCATGACTTGCCGAAATGGAAAACCGGCGTGGTGATCATGTTGGCGCTGGCGGTGGTGTTTCCACTGGTGGGGGCTTCACTTGTGGTGGTGTGGTTGCTGGATCGACTGCTGCTGTCACGGATGAATCGGCAAACCGAGTCTGCGTCGACTTCATCCTGAAACCGCACTCGACCTTCTTCAACGCCAATCCCGTGCGGGCTCCCCTGCACGGGATTTTTTTTGCGCCCCAATCTGGCGCGGCAGCCTGCACCAATGCGCCATGAGCGTTCCTTCATGGTGCATGCGCCACACAGCCAACCGCTCTAACACGACATTTTCTTGCCAAAACCCGACCGGGCACAGCCCTTGCAAAACACCCTTCAGTCGTCCGCATCTGCCAACCAAAAAAACTTCAAACGTTCATGGAGATCGCACAATGAAGCGTCGCAGTTTGATCAAGGCTTTCACACTCACGGCATCCATTGCCGCGATGGGCATGACCTGGACCGTCCAGGCCGCCGAGACCATCAAGGTCGGGATTCTGCATTCGTTGTCCGGCACCATGGCGATCTCCGAAACGTCGCTCAAAGACATGGCGCTGATGACCATCGACGAGATCAACGCCAAGGGCGGCGTCAACGGCAAGATGCTTGAGCCGGTCGTGGTTGACCCGGCGTCGAACTGGCCGCTGTTCGCTGAGAAGGGCCGGCAGTTGCTGACTCAGGACAAGGTGTCCGTGGTGTTTGGTTGCTGGACCTCGGTGTCGCGTAAATCGGTGTTGCCGGTGTTCGAAGAACTCAACGGTCTGCTGTTCTATCCGGTGCAATACGAAGGCGAAGAAATGTCGCCGAACGTGTTCTACACCGGCGCCGCGCCGAACCAGCAAGCGATCCCGGCAGTGGAATATCTGATGAGCGAAGAAGGCGGCAGTGCCAAGCGCTACTTCCTGCTCGGCACCGACTACGTCTATCCGCGCACCACCAACAAGATCCTGCGTTCGTTCCTGCACTCCAAAGGCGTCGCCGACAAGGACATCGAAGAGGTCTACACGCCGTTCGGGCACAGCGACTATCAAACCATCGTCGCCAACATCAAAAAGTTCTCGGCCGGTGGCAATACTGCCGTCATCTCGACCGTTAACGGTGACTCCAACGTGCCGTTCTATAAAGAGCTGGCCAACCAGGGTCTGAAAGCCACCGACGTGCCGGTTGTGGCGTTCTCGGTCGGCGAAGAAGAGCTGCGCGGCATCGACACCAAACCGCTGGTGGGCAACCTCGCGGCGTGGAACTACTTCGAATCGGTGGAGAACCCGCAGAACCAGAAATTCGTCGCTGACTGGAAAGCCTACGCAAAGAAACACAACCTGCCGGGCGCGGATAAAGCCGTGACCAACGACCCGATGGAAGCCACTTATGTCGGCATCCACATGTGGGCGCAGGCCGTTGAGAAAGCCAAATCCACCGACGTCGACAAAGTCCGCGAGGCACTCGCCGGCCAGACTTTCGCGGCGCCGTCGGGCTACACCTTGACCATGGACAAGACCAATCACCACCTGCACAAACCGGTGATGATCGGCGAGATTCAGAGCGATGGTCAGTTCAACGTCGTGTGGCAGACCGAAGGGCCGATCCGTGCGCAGCCGTGGAGCCCGTTCATTCAGGGCAACGACAAGAAGCCGGATTATGCGGTGAAGAGCAACTGAGTCTGACTTGGGTTTTGCGGTGGGGCGGAGATCTTTTCCCCCTCACCCCAGCCCTCTCCCCCAAGGGGTAGAGGGGGAAAGGGAGCAGATCTCTATGGCTTTCAGAACCCGAGTTCGACGCAGGAATGTCAGGTCCGTGCTGGATGACCTGACAACTCGGTCAGTCCCCTCTCCCTCTGGGAGAGGGTTAGGGTGAGGGGCGGATTCACAGCCGGACATCGCTCCTTCGGCCACCGCAAGAAAGGACACACCACTAATGCCCACTGCCATACACCGCTTTATCATAGCCATCGCACTCTTGTTGCCGATGCTGGCCCACGCCGGCGATGCCGAAGACTTCGTCGCGGCCAATCCCGTGCAGCAAGCCAAAATGCTGGAAACCTGGGCCGCGCAGCCCGACCCGGCCCGTATCGAATTGATCAACGCCCTGCAACAAGGCGAACTGACCGTCGACGGCCAAGCGAAAACCCTGCGCCTGAACAACCGCCTGCGGGGTCTGATCGACACCGCTCTGGCCAGCCACCAATTGCTCGCCGCCGACGCCAAAATCCGTCTGAGCGCCGCGCAGCAATTGCAGAAAAGCGCGAAACCCGCGCAGCTGAAATTCCTCGACCAGCAACTCGCGGGTGAAAAAGACGAAAGCGTCCATGCCGCCCTGAGTCTGGCGCTGGCCAACCTGCAACTGGTCGACACGGATCCGGCCGTGCGCCTCGCCGCAGTTCGCCTGCTCGGCGAAACCGGCGACCCACTGGCGCGCACGCGCCTCGAAGGTTTGCTCGAACCTGGCGTTGAAGCCGACGCCAATGTACGTACTGCAGCCGAAACCAGCCTCGCTCAGGTCAAACGCAAACTGCTGATCGGCGAAGTGCTCGGCCAGGCGTTCAGCGGCATGTCGCTCGGTTCGATTCTGCTGCTCGCCGCACTCGGTCTGGCGATCACGTTCGGCCTGCTCGGCGTGATCAACATGGCTCACGGCGAGATGCTGATGCTCGGTGCCTACTCGACGTACGTGGTGCAGTTGATGTTCCAGCGCTACGCCCCCCAAGCGATCGAGTTTTATCCCTTGATCGCGCTGCCGGTGGCGTTCTTCGTCACAGCGGCAATCGGCATGGCGCTGGAGCGCACGGTGATTCGCCACCTCTACGGCCGCCCGCTGGAAACCCTGCTCGCCACGTGGGGCATCAGCCTGATGCTGATTCAACTGGTGCGCCTGCTGTTCGGCGCGCAGAACGTTGAAGTCGCCAACCCGGCGTGGCTGTCCGGCGGTATTCAAGTGCTGCCGAATCTGGTGCTGCCATACAACCGCATCGTCATCATTGCGTTCGCGCTGTTCGTGGTCGTGCTGACCTGGCTGCTGCTGAACAAAACCCGCCTCGGCCTCAACGTCCGCGCCGTCACCCAAAACCGCAACATGGCTGCCTGCTGCGGTGTGCCGACCGGTCGCGTCGACATGCTCGCCTTCGGCCTCGGTTCCGGTATCGCCGGACTCGGCGGCGTGGCGCTGAGCCAGATCGGTAACGTCGGCCCGGACCTCGGCCAGAGCTACATCATCGACTCGTTCCTGGTGGTGGTGCTCGGCGGCGTCGGCCAGTTGGCCGGTAGCGTGCTCGCGGCCTTCGGCCTGGGCATCGCCAACAAGATTCTCGAACCGCAGATCGGTGCGGTGCTCGGCAAAATCCTGATCCTCGCGCTGATCATTCTGTTTATCCAGAAACGTCCGCAAGGCCTCTTCGCACTGAAAGGACGGGTGATCGACTGATGAACCAGCCTCTGCTTGTTACCGCTACACAAAAGGCCGGCCCGAAAGTCACGATCGCTGTTGGCGCGGTGATTCTCGCCCTGCTGATCGCCCTGCCGTTGCTGTCGTTGTTGCCGGCGGAAAATGCCCTGTCGGTCTCGGCGTACACGCTGACGCTGGTTGGTAAAA
>NZ_CABVHJ010000022.1 GCF_902497745.1 Pseudomonas fluorescens | reverse complement strand
GCACCAATCGCTGCCGGCAAGGCGTAGCCGAGGGTGCCGTAACCGGTCGAGGCATTGAACCAACGGCTCGGGTGATCCGGGTTGAACGTCAGGTTGCCGGTGTACACCGGTTGCGTGGAATCGCCGACGAATACGGCGTTCGGCAATTCATCGAGCACGATGTCGAGGAAACGGGTTTGTGCGAGGGTCGGCGCGTCCCAGCTCGCGGCCAGTTCGGCGCGCAGTTTACCGGCACGGGCCTGACCCCAATCGCGGCTGCGCGCGGCAAGTTTTTCCTGCGACAGCGAGTTCAGCAAGGCTTGCGCGGCATTGCGCGCATCGGCCACCAGCGCCAGGTGCGGCGGGTAGTTACGCACGGTCTGGTCGGCGTCGATATCGATGCGCAGCAGTTTGCCGGGAATCTCGAAACCGCCAGCGAAGGTCACGTCGTAATCGGTCTCGGCCAATTCAGTGCCGATGGCTAGAACCACATCGGCATCAGCGACCAGCGCGCGGGTGGCGACCAGCGTCTGGGTCGAGCCGATCAACAGCGGATGGGTACCCGGCAGCATGCCTTTGGCATTAATCGTCAGCGCCACTGGAGCGTCGAGCAACTCGGCAAGTTTAGTCAGCTCCGGCGCTGCGTCGATGGCACCGCCACCGGCCAGAATCAGCGGACGTCTGGCTTCAGCCAGCAGCTCGCTCATGCGTTTGACGGCCGCAGGCGCAGCGCCGGCGCGGTCGATATTGACCGGCACACTGGCGAGCAAGTCATCAGCGTTTTCGACCAGCACGTCCAAAGGAATTTCGATGTGTACCGGACGCGGACGACCGGCCTTAAACAACGCAAAAGCACGCGCCAGCACCACCGGCAATTCAGCAGCGGACATCAAGGTATGCGAGAACGCCGCAACACCTGCGACCAGTGCGCTCTGATTCGGCAACTCATGCAGCTTGCCGCGCCCGCCGCCCAACTGACTGCGCGATTGCACACTGGAGATCACCAGCATCGGGATCGAATCGGCGTAGGCCTGGCCCATGGCGGTGGTGATGTTGGTCATGCCCGGCCCGGTGATGATGAAGCACACTCCCGGTTTGCCGCTGGTGCGCGCATAGCCGTCAGCCATGAAACCGGCGCCCTGCTCATGCCGAGGCGTGACGTGGCGAATGCTCGAACGCGCCAGCCCGCGATACAGCTCCACGGTGTGTACGCCGGGAATGCCGAACACCTGCCCGACCCCATAACCTTCGAGTAACTTGACCAGTACTTCGCCACACGTCGCCATGTCGATTGCCCTTCTCGCTCGCTGAAAACACCGAACCAATGTGGGAGCGAGCCTGCTCGCGAAAGCGGTGTGTCAGGCAACAGAGATGTTGAATGTCAGACCGCATTCGCGAGCAGGCTCGCTCCCACAGGGTCCGTGGAATGGCTTCATTGGAACGGTCGGCAGGTAGCGGCAACAATCGATTAAAAGTCATACTAGCCATGTCCTCACGTCATACCTTGGTTCCCCATGAAACGACTGCCTCCTCTGCCCGCCCTGCATACGTTTTTGATCACCGCGCAGTGCTGCAACTTCACCCGCGCCGCTGAGCAGTTGCACATCACCCAGGGCGCGGTGAGCCGGCAGATCGCCGGGCTGGAAGAGCATCTCGGTTATCCGCTGTTTATCCGTCTGGCCCGTGGCCTGGCGCTGACCGCCGAAGGACGTGAATGGCTACCGCGAGTGGAAAAAGTCTTCGGCCTGATCAGCGAAGCGACCGAGCAAATCGGCCTGCAGCGCGAAACCCTGCAACTCAAAGCGCCGAGCTGCGTGATGCGCTGGCTGCTGCCGCGCTTGCTGCAATGGCAGAAAGACCGCCCGGACGTGCCGGTGAAACTCACGGCCTCGCTGCAACACGGCGTGGATTTTCAGCGCGAGCAATTCGATGCAGCGGTGATCTACGGCCCGCCGCCCGACAACTCGCCGGGCGCGTTGCACCTGTTCGACGAGCAGCTGACACCGGTGTGCTCGCCGCTGTTGCTCAAGGGGTCGCCGGTATTGAATGCACCGGCGGATTTGCAGCAGCATCTGTTGCTACATCCGACGCACGATATTCAGGATTGGTCGGTGTGGCTGAACGCAGCCGGGCTGCAGTTGAACAACATCGGCAGCGGCCAGCATTTCGAAACGCTGGATCAGGCGATGTCGATGGCGTCCCACGGGACGGGGGTGGCGATCGGGGATTGGTCGTTGATTGGTGATGACTTGCGCGCGGGGCGGCTGGTGATGCCGTTTGAGTTGAAGGTGAAGACGGGGCTGGCGTATTACGTGGTGTTGCCGCCGGGGATCGAGGCATCGCCGCCGCTTGAAGAATTGATGATTTGGTTGGTTGAGCAGGCGCATTTGCGGTGAGGCTGTTTCCCCTCACCCTAACCCTCTCCCAGAGGGAGAGGGGACTGATCGGGGGATGCTATAGAAATACGCCGACGTGAAATTACTGTGTTGAATCCATAATCGACTCGATTTTTCAGGTCGATGTAGGAAGCAATACGCCTCGGTCGGCTCCCTCTCCTTCGGGAGAGGGCTGGGGTGAGGGGAAGCTGTAAATCAATAACCAACAGTAAACCGCTGACGCGAATGCTTCGGCGTTTCCACTTCGTCGATCAGCGCAATCGCGTAATCAGCAAAAGTAATCCAGCTACGCCCCTCGGCACTCACCAGCAAATGATCCTGACCGACGCGGAAAGTACCCGTGCGCTCACCTTCGACAAACTCCGCCGACGGCGAAAGGAACGTCCAGTCCAGCTCCTGCTCCTGACGCAACGCCTCAAGAAACGCCGCACCGGCACTGGCTTCAGCTTTGTACTCTGCCGGGAAACCCGCGCTGTCGATCACCCGTGTGTCGTCCGGCAGCAACAAAGAACCGGCACCGCCCACCACCAACAGACGCTTCACTCCCGCCTGCTTCACTGGCCCGACAATAGCGCTCGCAGGAACGGTAGCGAAATGCGCGGCGGTGATCACCACATCGTGACCAGCCACCGCGTCTTGCAACGCTGTCGAATCCAGCACATCGACATTCTTGCTGACCACACCGTTACGCGCGCCGATCTTCGAGGTGTCGCGGGCGATAGCGGTGACGCTATGGCCACGACGCAGGGCTTCTTCCAGCAGTTGGCTACCGGCGCGGCCGGTGGCACCAATGATTGCGATCTTGCTCATGAAATTCTCCAGTTGGCTTGAGAGTGCTGCGTTTTCAGATTCGACTTACCACTGCATTTCGCCCTTGGCGACCTTCGCGCTCAGCTCCAGCGAGCTTTCTTCGCCGAGTGTCGGGTAGCGCTTTTTCATTGCGGCGATCAGTGCGGTGGAATCTTTGGCCTTGGCAGTTTCAGCATCGAAAGCCTTGATGTAGTCGGCGGTGAATTTCACGCTGGCCAGCGAACGGCTGCTGTTGCCAAGGTAATGACCCGGCACCACGGTGTTCGGCTTGAGGGTTTCGATCGAGTGCAGGGTTTCCAGCCAGTCGGCGTGGGATTGCGCGGTCTGGGTGTCGGCCATCCATACGTGAATGTTCTCGGCGACAACCACACCACCGACCACGGCTTTGAGCGACGGGATCCACACAAAGCTGCGATCCGGCTGCTTGCCCTCGAGGCCGACCACCTGCAATTTCTCCCCTTCGAGCATCAGGCTGTCACCCATGAGCACACCCGGCACGATGGTTTTCGCCGGAATATCAGCACCCATTTTCGGGCCCCAGAAAGCCAGTTTGCCGGCAACGGTTTTGTTGATGTGATCAACGGTCGGTTGCGAAGCCAGCACCTTGGCGTCCGGGAAGGCCTGGGTCAGGGTGTCGAGGCCGAAGTAGTAATCCGGGTCACCATGGCTGATGTAAATGGTGGTCAGGTGCTTGCCGCTGGCGCGGATCTTTTCCACCACCTGTTCAGCCTGGGACTTGCCGAATTGTGCATCAACGAGGATCGCGTCTTTCTCACCGCTGACCAGCACCGAGGTCACCGGGAAAATCGCGTTATTCCCCGGATTGTAGACATCGAGAGTCAGGTTGGCAGCAGCGGCATGCGCGGCGAAACCCAGGGAAGCGGTGGCGAGCAGAACTCGTTTGAGTGTGGTGAAGCCGATCATCTGTTGCTCCGGTATCCGAATGCCGTGTTTGGCGATGGGACAGAGCTTAGTTGCCTGACTCGGTACAAAAAATGCGATGCTTGAACATAGTTTGTTTCTGAAAGCGGGCAAATCATGGATCGTCTTCAAGCAATGCGGGTGTTTGTCACCGTGGTGGATCTGGGCAGCCAGTCGGCAGCGGCTGATCATCTTGACCTTTCGCGACCGGTGGTTTCACGTTATCTGGCGGAGCTGGAGGACTGGGTCGGCGCACGCCTGATGCACCGCACCACACGCAAATTGAGCCTGACCGCCGCCGGCAGCGAGATCCTGCCGCGCTGCCGACAGATGATCGAACTGTCGACGGACATGCAGGCGGCCGTCAGCGAGCCCCACGATGCCCCGCGCGGCTTGCTGCGGATCAGCGTCAGCACTTCGTTTGGCCAGGCACAACTGGCGGATGCGATGGCCGCTTACGTCAAACGCTACCCCGGTGTCAGCATCGATCTGCAAATGCTCGATCGCACGGTGAATCTGGTGGATGAGCGCATCGATCTGGCGATTCGTACCAGTAACGATCTCGACCCCAACCTGATCGCGCGACGCCTGACCGTTTGTCGTTCGGTGGTCTGCGCCGCGCCGGCTTATCTGCAAGAACACCCGGCGCCGTTACAGGTCGAGGAGTTGAGTCGACACAACTGCCTGACGCACTCGTATTTCGACAAAAGCCTGTGGCATTTCGAGGAGGATGGCGAACCGGTCTCTGTGCCGGTACAGGGCAATATCAGCGCCAACGAGGCCAGTACGATATTGCGCGCGACACTGGCCGGCGCGGGGGTGGCGATGCTGCCGACCTATCAGGCCGGGGTGCATATTCACAGCGGTGAGCTGGTTCGCCTGCTGCCCCATGCCGAGCCGCGGCAGATGAGCATCTACGCGGTGTACGCCTCACGCAAACACATGCCGGCGGCGCTGCGCAGCATGCTGGATTTTCTGGTGCTCAGATTCCCTGAAAACCCCGAATGGGATACCGGCCTGTAAACCCGTTTAACTGTGGGAGCGAGCCTGCTCGCGATAGCGGTGTGTCAGACACCTTTGCATTGGCTGATAAACCGTATTCGCGAGCAGGCTCGCTCCCACAGTTGTCTATGAGTTTGCTGAATACCGGGTTACAACCCTGAGCGCACTCGCTGGCAACTCCCCGCCGCTGACCTATGCTGAAAGTAATACCGCAAGGTATGCGTTCAGAGGTCTACGCCATGAACATCAAAACAAGAAGGTACTTCGCGATTTTCATCACCTGCGCCGCGACGCTGGCGCTGTACGGCACCGCCGCCTGGCGGGTCGAACAGCTGCGACAGCTGCCGCGCGAGTATGCGAGCTGCAATTTCGAGCGCTGTATTCCGCACAATGCCACGCTGAATGCATTGCGCTGATTTAGCTGCCTGGAATGTGATCCTGTGGGAGCGAGCCTGCTCGCGAACGCGGTGTGTCAGTCAATATTGATGCTGAATGACACACCGCATTCGCGAGCAGGCTCGCTCCCACAGTAGACCGCAGCGCTTAGAGGATTATTGCTCGGCCTTCAGGCTGTCGCGGAAAGCCTTTGGCGAGATCCCCACCCGGCGTCGAAACAGGCGCGTGAAGTTGGTCGGATCGGAAAACCCCAACAACTCCGACATCTCGTAAATCGTCATGCTGGTGTACGTCAGCAAACGCTTGGCCTCCAGTAACTGCCGTTCATGCATGATCTGCAACGCCGGTTGCCCCGCCAATTCTCGGCAGGTGCCGTTGAGGTGCGACACCGAAATCCCCAGGCGATGCGCCAAGTCCTCGACCTTCACGTGCTGGCGATATGTCTCTTCGACCAATTGAATAAAACCATTGAGGTATTCGCGCTGACGTTGCGGCCGCTGACTGGCTTTGTGCCGCACGATCGCCTGACGGCTGACCCAGACCATGATCACGCTGACCAACGAATGCATGAGCATTTCACGTGCTGGTTGATGACCGTTGTATTCGGCCTGCAACGCCGAGAACAGGCTGTTGAGGTAATCGCCGTCGTTGCCGGCCGGGTAGTTTTCTGCACTGGCCAGCGCGTGTACCGAATCGCCCAGTTGCGCCTGCAAATGGTTGATCAGCGGCGTGGCGAGGGTAACGATGAAGCCTTCGACGTCTTCGGAAAAACGAAAGCCGTGCACCGACAACGGTGGCAGCACTTGAATGGCCGGGGTGTCGAGTTGCGTGCGTTGCCCTTCGATCTCAAGCTCTGCCTGACCTTTGAAGACGAAGAGTAACTGGCACAAATCAGCATGGCGGTGGGGTTTGATTTCCCACTCGTGTTCGCGACTGCGGGAGGAAATGGTTTCACAGTGCAGCAAGTCGGGGGTCGGCCAGTCCAGGCTTTCACCGTAGAGCTTGAACACTGGAATCGAAGGCAGCTCAGGCTTGTTCATCACTTCAATCCAGGCCTCGGGGTTGTGGGCGATAATCGCACCGATTGGCAGAATGTACAGGTATCGGCTCAGTTTTCACCTTCAATTGACAGACCCGCAAGGGAAAAATGCAAGCACTCGATCCATAAAAATCATTCACCGGTCTTGGCCGCGTGAAGCTTGCGAGTCATAAAAACAATGAAAACGCTGAAAACCCAAGTCGCCATTATCGGCGCCGGTCCGTCCGGATTGCTCCTCGGTCAGTTGTTGCACAACGCCGGCATCGACACCCTCATCCTCGAACGTCAGACACCCGATTATGTCCTCGGGCGCATCCGCGCCGGTGTGCTTGAACAAGGCATGGTAGAGCTGTTGCGTCAGGCTGGCGTGAGTCAGCGCATGGACGCCGAAGGACTGGTGCATGGTGGTTTCGATCTGGCCCTGGACGGGCGTCAGGTGCACATCGATCTGCACGCATTGACCGGCGGCAGGACCGTGATGATCTACGGCCAGACCGAGGTGACTCGCGACCTGATGGCCGCTCGTCGGGAGGCCGGCGCGCCGACGATTTACCAGGCGAGCCATGTCGTTCCTCATGGCATGAAAAGCGACGAGGCGTTTGTCACCTTTGAAAAGGACGGCGAAACCTTTCGCGTCGATTGCGACTACATCGCCGGCTGCGATGGTTTCCATGGTGTAGCCCGGCAGTCGATTCCGGCCGATAGTTTGAAAGTCTTCGAGCGGGTTTATCCGTTTGGCTGGCTGGGGATTCTCGCCGACACCCCGCCGGTGCATGACGAATTGGTCTACGCCCGCCATGAACGCGGCTTCGCCCTGTGCAGCATGCGTTCGGCCACCCGCACCCGCTATTACCTGCAAGTGCCGGCGGATGAAAATGTCGATGACTGGAGCGATCAGCGCTTCTGGGATGAATTGAAAAATCGCCTGCCGGTGGCGCTTGCCGAGAAACTGGTTACCGGCCCATCGATTGAAAAAAGCATCGCGCCGCTGCGCAGTTTTGTCGTTGAGCCGATGCAGTACGGACGGATGTTTCTGGTCGGAGACGCCGCGCATATCGTCCCGCCCACCGGCGCCAAGGGTTTGAACCTGGCCGCCAGTGACGTGAGTACGCTGTTCAATATTCTGCTGAAGGTTTACCGCGACGGCCGCACCGATCTCCTGGAGAAATACTCGGAAATCTGCCTGCGCCGCGTGTGGAAGGCCGAGCGCTTTTCCTGGTGGATGACCTCTATGCTGCATCGCTTCGATGATCACGACGCTTTCAGCCAGCGCATCAGCGCCTCGGAACTGGACTACTTTGTCAGTTCAGAAGCAGGGCGAAAAACCATTGCAGAAAATTACGTCGGACTTCCGTACGAGGCTATCGAATAGCTTCCTACCGACTTACACTGGCGAGCATCCCCGCTCGCCTGACGATCTGCGGGACTCTCACTGCCCGCAGGTTTTGCCCGTGACCAATCTCAATCACCCCGAAACGCCCAAACCGGCCATTCGCAGCGTGCTGGTCGCGTTGATGATGGCGATCTTTCTCGGCGCGCTGGATCAGACCATCGTTGCTGTATCGATGCCGGCCATCTCTGCTCAGTTCAAAGATGTCAGCCTGCTGGCCTGGGTGATTTCCGGGTACATGGTCGCGATGACGGTGGCCGTGCCGATCTACGGCAAGCTCGGTGACTTGTACGGGCGGCGCAAACTGATGCTGTTCGGCATGGGCCTGTTCACCCTCGCCTCACTCTTTTGCGGCATGGCGCAAAGCATGGAGCAACTGGTGCTGGCGCGGATCCTTCAGGGTATTGGCGCCGGCGGGATGATCTCGGTGAGTCAGGCGATCATCGGCGACATCGTGCCGCCGCGTGAACGCGGGCGCTATCAGGGTTACTTCAGCAGCATGTACGCGGTGGCCAGTGTCGCCGGCCCCGTGCTCGGCGGTTACATGACCGAATACCTGTCGTGGCGCTGGGTGTTTCTGATCAACCTGCCGCTGGGCCTCGGTGCCTGGTGGGTGGCGCGACGCAATCTGCGCGGGCTGCCGATTCCGCAACGCAAACCGATCATCGACTACCTCGGCACGCTGTTGATGATCATCGGCCTGACTGCGCTGTTGCTGGGCATCACGCAAGTCGGTCAGGGCCATGCGTGGCGCAGCAGTGAAGTGCTCGGGCTGTTTGCTTGTGCGGTGGTGGTGCTGGCGGTATTTGTCTGGCATGAGCGGCGTGCACGTGAGCCATTGCTGCCGATGCACCTGTTCGCCAACCGCAACGCGCTGCTGTGCTGGTGCACGATTTTCTTCACCAGTTTCCAGGCGATTTCGCTGATTGTGCTGATGCCGCTGCGCTTTCAGACCGTCACCGGTGCCGGAGCTGACAGCGCCGCTTTGCACTTGTTGCCATTGGCGATGGGGTTGCCGATTGGTGCATTTTTCGCTGGCCGGCGCACGTCGATCACCGGACGCTATAAGCCGCAGATCCTGATGGGCGCCATCCTGATGCCGATT
The DNA here is from genome assembly GCF_902497745.1 of Pseudomonas fluorescens. Taxonomy (GTDB): domain Bacteria; phylum Pseudomonadota; class Gammaproteobacteria; order Pseudomonadales; family Pseudomonadaceae; genus Aquipseudomonas; species Aquipseudomonas fluorescens_BM. Next base: position 119,433 of record NZ_CABVHJ010000022.1, on the reverse strand, counting down.
TCGATTCTCGGCATGGCCTTCAGCCCGCCGGAAGCAACGCTGCTCAGCGGCCTGTTCATGCTGCTCTGTGGCATTGCCGGTGGCATGCAGTTCCCGACATCACTGGTCGGCACACAGAACTCGGTGGAGCAACGCGACATCGGCGTAGCGACCAGCACCACTAACCTGTTTCGCTCTCTCGGCGGCGCGGTGGGCGTGGCGTTGATGTCGGCGCTGCTGTTGGCGTTGTTGCAAGATTCGAGTTTCGCCCATCTGGCCAGCAGTTCGCTGATGAGCGAGGGGCATTCCGGCAACGTTTTGCTCGACGGTTTGAACGCCGCGCCCGGGGAGGCGCAGAACGCCTTGCGCGCGGAGTTGCTGGTGACATTCCGGCATTTGTTGTGGGTGAGTGCAGCGGTGTCGCTGCTGGGGTTGGCGGCAGCGATTGCGATGCCGAACAACCTGCTGCGCGGGCGCGAGCATGGCGCCAAATAACCGCAACACCACAACCCCCTGTGGGAGCGAGCCTGCTCCGGGCGGCGATCCGACGAAAGCGGTGTGTTGATCGTTCCCACGCTCTGCGTGGGAAATGTCTCAACGGACGCTCTGCGTTCAGCTTTGGATGGGACGCAGAGCGTCCCGGGCTGCATTCCCACGCGGAGCGTGGGAACGATCATCCTTCAAGGGCTGTAGTAACCCACGGCGACAAGGAAATGCCCGGCCTTTTTCAGGTAGGCATGCTTGTCCTCGACCTTGCCGGTCACCGGGTTTTTCCAGCGGTATTCATATTCGCCCTCATCCTGCTTGGCGATCAGCGCCAGAATCGGCTCGCCCACCGGTTTGCCTTCCGGATCCTTGACCTTACTGAAGTCGGTGTTGATCAAACGCAGATTGGTGCCGTGGGCGACGTAGCGCTGGGTGTTCAGATCCACCACAAACACGTACAGGTCATCCTGCAAATAGCCGCCTTTGAGCGAGTTGATTGCCGTCAACGTGCCCTTCTCGTCTTTGCCCAAATCAGTCGCCGCTTTGTCGAGCAACGCCCTGGCCTGCTCCGCCGACGCTCGCGGCAAGTAGTAACCCACTGCCAGAATTCGCTGGCCGATGCGCTGGTAATACACGTGTTTGCGCTCGACCTTGCCATCGGCCCAGTTCTGCCAACGGTACTCAGCCTGCTGGATGCCATTGCCTTCCGGCACTTTCAACGCGTCCTTGAAGGTTTTCTGCAGATCCGGGCCGAGCACTTCACTGACGTCACGACCGATCAACGCTGATGAAGGCCCGCCGCTGGCGAGCATCACGCCTTTGGTGTCGACCACAAACACGTAGCGGTCCTTGTCGACGAACTCGCCCTGACGACTAAACGCGGCGAACGCCTTGTCGCCATTGTCGTGGTAATAGGCCAGGGCTTTTTCCAGCAAGGCAATGGCGGCCTGACTGTCATCCTTGGCGGTCGTGGCGGCGCTGGCCTGGCCGAAACCGGCCAGTAACATCACGCCGATCCAGGCCACTTTATGCAAAAACCCCATAGCGCATCCCTCGTTTTTGTTGGTGTTTCAAGAGCGTAGACGGCTTGGGGTGATGTATGGATATTCAGAGGGTTTCTGAACGTTTCGCGGATCCTGTGGTGAGGAATGACCCCACCACAGGTGATCAGGATTCAAGGCCGGGAATTGATCTGTTGCTGCAAATTCTGGATCTGCGCCTGAAGGGTATTGATGTTGCGGGTCATCTGCCCACGGAAGGCATCGAACTCAGCAGTATTGCCGCCACCCTGAGGAGCCGCCGGGCGGTTGTCCTGCTCGCTTTTGAGTACAACGATTTCCTGTTCGAGACGATCGATCGCCGCGCTCGGGTTGCCCTGCTTCTTCAACGCCGCAATATCAGCGCCGAGGCTTTTGAACTGAGCGTCAAAGGCCTTCAACTGGGCATCGACCTTGCTGGTGTCGGCCGGCGTGCTTTTCACCGTCGCCAGTTCCGCAGTCAAGGCTTTGACCTGCGCCTGCAACTGGGTATTGGCGTTCTGCTGTTCGGTGGTCTGCGCGGTCATCTGTGCCAAACGCTTGTCCAGATCACTGGCCTGCCCCGCGACGCCTTGCTGCTGCTTGCTCTGATCGAGCAGCTTGCCTTCGAGCTGTTTGATTTGCAGCTTCAGAGCCTCGCTGTCACTGGTGACGTTGGACTGACTGGCGACGACCTTGCCGGAAATATCCTGCAGGCGGCCGGCCGCTTCTTCGCTGATCCGCGCGAAGCTTTCCTGAGTCGCGACCAGTTGCTGCTCCATCAGCGAGATCTGCTGGAAGCTCCACCAGGCGAGGCCGATGAAGGCGAAAAACAATGCGCCGACCAAGGCCCACAACGGGCCGGTGCTGGCCGTCTTGACCTTGACTACCGGCGGCGTGCGCGAGTGCACAGAGGTGCGGGCGGTGGTCGGAATGTCATCGTCGTCGAAGGCGTCGGCACGCAGGCTCGGGACATCATCGAAATCGTCGTGGGCATCATTACGCATGGACATTGAGGCAACCTTTGTGAAACGCGGTGATGGCTAAATGCTGCGAAGTATAACCGCCGCAGCCGCAGGGATTGACCCCCAAGCGGCTACACGGTTCATTGCCGCCCGGCCGAATCGTTTCAACGGATGTCCTGAGCTTTCCACCACGCGCAGAACTCATCCAGCGCCGACCACAGGCTGACTTTCGGATCGTAGTCCAGATAATGCCGGGCGCGGCTGATGTCGAGGGTGAAATTTTTTTTCATCACCTGCATGCCCAAGCGCGACAAGGTTGGCTCCGGACGCCCGGGCCAGAGCTTGCACACCCCTTCATTGAGCGCCGCAACGCTGTAGGCCAGACCATACGAACGGTACTTGGTAACCTGCGGTACTTCCATCCTGCGCATCACGTAATTGACCACATCCCACAACGGCACCGGCGCGCCATTGCTGATGTTGTAGGCCTTGCCCAGCGCGGAACCGGCGGCCAGCAAACTGCTGAGCATCGCTTCATTAAGGTTCTGCACGCTAGTGAAATCGACTTTGTTCAGGCCATTGCCGATGATCGCCAGACGGCCCTTGCGCTGCATGTTGAGCAAACGCGGGAAGATGCTCATGTCGCCGGCGCCAGTGACGAAACGCGGGCGCAGGGCGATGGTTTCGAGGCCGAATTCCTGGGCTCCGAAGACCTTTTGCTCGGCCAGGTACTTGGTCGCGGCGTAGTGATGCTTGAAACGCTTGGGCACTTGCTCTTCGGTCAGATTGAGATGATCGCGGCCATCAAAATAGATCGATGGCGACGACAGATGCACCAAACGCCGGACGCGCTGCTTCAGACAGGCTTCGACGACGTTTTCGGTGACCTGCACGTTGCCTTGATGGAAGTCCTGATAGCGGCCCCACAGTCCGACAGCACCGGCGCAATGCACCACGGCTTCGACGTCCGAGCACAGTTCGCGTACCAGGTCGGGATCGGTCAGATCGCCGGGCACAAACTCGGCACCACGGCGCACCAGGTGTTCGACGCTCTCGGCCCGGCGACCGTTGACCCGCACGTCCAGGCCCTGCTCCAGGGCGAAACGCGCAAAGCGTCCGCCAATGAAGCCGCTTGCGCCGGTGACCAGAATTTTCATGTAACGCTCCGATGTCTTTCGTTTTGCCTGATTCGAGTGTCTTGACGCTGGCCGTCAGTCCAACGGCACCAGCCATTGCGCCGATGAACGCAGCAATTGCTCGGTCAGCAAGCCCAGCAGCTGACCGCCATTGCGCCAATGATGCCAGTACAACGGCACATCAATCGGTTTATCTGGCAACAGTTCGCGCAACACACCGCGTTGCAGTTGATCGCGCACTTGCAGTTCCGGCACCAGCCCCCAGCCGAGTCCGGCTTCGGTCAGGCGGATAAAACCTTCCGAGGACGGGCACAAATGGTGTTCGAATCCACCATCGACGCCTAGCGAGGCGAGATAGCGATGCTGCAGAAAATCGTCCGGGCCGAACACCAGCGCTGGCGTGCGCGGCAATTGTTCGGCGCGTACGCCGTCGGGGAAATGCCGCTTGATGAACGCCGGGCTGGCCAGCGCGCGATAACGCATCGCCCCCAGCAACACGCTGCGCGCGCCCGCAACCGGACGCTCACTGGCGCAAAGGCACGCGGCCACTTCACCGGCGCGCATGCGTTTGAGGCCGACGGTCTGGTCTTCGACAATCAGATCGAGCAGTAAATGTTGTTCGGCGCAGAAGTCGCCTACCGCTTCGGCCCACCATGTGGCGAGGCTGTCAGCATTCAATGCAATGCGCAGACGCTCCGGCAGGCCCTCTTCGTCCAAGGCGGGCACCAGGGTTTGCAAGTCGCGCTCAAGCAAACGCACCTGCTGCACATGATTGAGCAGACGCCGGCCTATTTCGGTCGGCGACGGTGGCGTGCCGCGAATCAACACCGGCTGGCCGACCCGCGCTTCAAGCAATTTGATCCGTTGCGAGATCGCCGATTGCGACAAGCCCAGTACCTGCGCGGCCCGTTCGAATCCGGCCTGCTCGACCACGGCGGCCAGAGCCGAAAGCAATTTGTAGTCGAACATCAGTTTTCCTAATGAGCGATCAGCACTATTGGTTTTTCTTATACAGGTTTCGACCGGAGAATAGCCAGCAAGCACTCTTTCTCAAGGAACACACTCATGGCTGGCGAAACTTCACTCACGACTTTGTTGCGCAGCATGAGCCCGCAACTCAACGCCGGCGAATACGTGTTCTGCACCTTGCGCGACGGGCAGTTGCCCGATGGATTAGAGGTGGTCGGCAGCTTCCGTGAACAGGAAGGTCTGACCGTGATTGTCGAACGTTCCCGCGCCGAACAGGCCGGTTTCAGCTTCGATTACGTCGCCGCGTGGATCACCTTGAATGTGCATTCGGCGCTGGAAGCCGTCGGCCTCACCGCCGCATTCGCTACGGCACTGGGCAAGTCCGGGATCAGTTGCAACGTGATTGCCGGCTATTACCACGACCACTTGTTCGTCGGTCAGGCCGATGCCGAACGCGCCATGCAAGTGCTGCGCGATCTCGCAGCCAACGCGGAGTAAATCTTATGTGGCAAAGCTATGTGAACGGCCTGCTGGTGGCGTTCGGACTGATCATGGCGATCGGTACGCAGAACGCTTTTGTATTGGCGCAGAGCTTGCGCCGAGAGCACCACTTGCCCGTGGCGGCGTTGTGCGTGGTTTGCGATGCGCTGCTGGTGGCGGCCGGAGTATTCGGGCTGGCGACGATTCTGGCGCAGAACCCGACGTTGCTGGCGATCGCCCGTTGGGGTGGCGCGACTTTCTTGATCTGGTACGGCAGTCAGGCGTTGCGCCGGGCCTGTTCGAAACAGAGCATGGATCAGGGCGAAAACCAGACCGTGCGTTCGTTGCGCGCAGTGATGCTCAGCGCGTTGGCGGTGACGCTGCTCAACCCGCATGTTTACCTGGATACGGTGTTGCTGATTGGCTCGCTCGGCGCGCAGCAATCGGTGCCGGGGGCTTATGTGGTCGGGGCTGCGAGTGCTTCGCTGTTGTGGTTTTTCACCTTGGCATTGGGTGCAGCTTGGTTGGCGCCATGGTTGGCGCGTCCGAGCACCTGGCGGATTCTCGATCTGGTGGTGGCGTTGATGATGTTTACCGTGGCTGGGCAATTAATTTTCGCGAGCTGATTTATTCCAAACAGCTCTGGAACCTCTATCCCACACAGTTGTTGCGTGGTTATGCCGCAACCCCGGTGCTATGATCGAAACCCTGCGCCGCAAAGAGTAAAAACTCGCCGGTGCATTTCTGGCCGCCCGTGATCGGCCTTGCGCTCACCGCAACAGACCTGATTAGGAGAATCATCATGGCTTTCGAATTGCCGCCGCTGCCTTACGCACACGATGCCCTGCAGCCGCACATTTCCAAGGAAACCCTGGAATACCACCACGACAAGCACCACAACACCTATGTCGTGAACCTGAACAACCTGGTGCCAGGCACCGAGTTCGAAGGCAAGACCCTGGAAGAAATCGTCAAGACTTCCTCGGGCGGTATCTTCAACAACGCCGCTCAGGTCTGGAACCACACTTTCTACTGGAACTGCCTGGCGCCAAACGCCGGCGGTCAACCAACCGGCGCGCTGGCTGAAGCCATCAACGCTTCGTTCGGTTCGTTCGACAAGTTCAAGGAAGAGTTCAGCAAAACCTCGATCGGCACCTTCGGTTCCGGCTGGGGCTGGCTGGTGAAAAAGGCTGACGGTTCCCTGGCCCTGGCCAGCACCATCGGCGCCGGCAACCCGCTGACCAGCGGCGACACCCCGCTGCTGACCTGCGACGTCTGGGAACACGCTTACTACATCGACTACCGCAACGTTCGTCCGAAGTATGTCGAAGCGTTCTGGAACCTGGTCAACTGGAAGTTCGTTGCTGAGCAGTTCGAAGGCAAAACCTTCACCGCTTAAGCTGCGCGCCAGTCAAAAAACCCGGCTTTTGCCGGGTTTTTTTATGCCTGTAATTCGTAGGCACTGCCGGAACCTGCGAGCACTCAACGCTTTTGATCTCCTGTAGGAGCTGCCGAAGGCTGCGATCTTTTGGCATCTTCAAATACGCCGAAGATCAAAAGATCGCAGCCTTCGGCAGCTCCTACATAACAATGGCGTATCTCTCACGATTAAAGCTGTCTGTCGCTGCTTGCTGCCGTGCCACAGCGGGCTACCATCAAAAAGACGAAAAAATGCGGCAAACCGCTCAAGTTGAGGGCCGAAACTACCGACACAGTACAAATAGGGCTAATACTCCAAACAGCAGCATTTCGGCCAAGGCCACGGGCAAATGACCTTGGGCCTGATTGTCCCTTTGACTGCCAACTCGGGATTGCCAATACTCATGGCAACTTGACGCTACCCGCACGGAACAAGGAATAACCCTTTGAAGCTGGAACTCAAGAACAGCTTGTCGGTGAAGTTGCTCCGGGTCGTGCTCCTGTCGGCATTGATCGTCGGCGTAGTCTTGAGCTGCGCGCAGATTGTGTTCGATGCCTATAAAACCCGTCAGGCGGTTGCCGGCGACGCCGAACGCATCCTCGACATGTTCCGCGATCCCTCGACTCAGGCCGTTTACAGCCTTGATCGGGAAATGGGCATGCAGGTGATCGAAGGCCTGTTCCAGGACGATGCCGTACGTCAGGCCTCCATCGGCCATCCAAACGAAGTCATGCTCGCGCAGAAATCCCGCGACCTGCAGCATTCCAGCAGCCGCTGGCTGACCGACCTGATTCTCGGCCAGGAGCGCACCTTCACCACGCAACTGGTGGGGCGCGGCCCGTACAGCGAGTATTACGGCGACCTGAGCATCACCCTCGACACTGCCACCTATGGCGAGGGGTTTATCGTCAGTTCGGTGATCATCTTCATTTCCGGTGTGTTGCGTGCTCTGGCCATGGGCCTGGTGCTGTATCTGGTTTATCACTGGCTACTGACCAAGCCGCTGTCGCGAATCATCGAGCACCTCACCGAGATCAACCCGGATCGCCCCAGCGAACACAAGATTCCGCAGCTCAAGGGTCACGAGAAAAACGAATTGGGCATCTGGATCAACACCGCCAACCAATTGCTCGAATCGATCGAACGCAACACCCATCTGCGCCACGAGGCGGAAAACAGTTTGCTGCGCATGGCTCAGTACGATTTCCTCACCGGTCTGCCGAACCGCCAGCAATTGCAGCAGCAACTGGACAAGATTCTGGTCGACGCGGGCAAGCTGCAACGCCGGGTTGCGGTGTTGTGCGTCGGGCTGGACGATTTCAAAGGCATTAACGAGCAGTTCAGCTACCAGACCGGCGACCAATTACTGCTGGCGCTGGCTGATCGTCTGCGCGCCCATAGCGGCCGCCTCGGCGCCCTCGCCCGCTTGGGCGGCGACCAATTCGCGCTGGTGCAGGCCGACATCGAACAGCCTTATGAAGCGGCAGAGCTGGCGCAAAGCATTCTCGATGATCTGGAAGCGCCGTTCGCCCTCGATCACCAGGAAATCCGCCTGCGCGCGACCATCGGCATCACCCTGTTCCCGGAGGATGGCGACAGTACCGAGAAGCTGTTGCAGAAAGCCGAGCAGACCATGACCCTGGCCAAGACCCGCTCGCGCAACCGCTATCAGTTCTACATCGCCAGCGTCGACAGCGAGATGCGTCGTCGTCGCGAGCTGGAAAAAGACCTGCGCGATGCGCTGTTGCGCGATCAGTTCTACCTCGTCTATCAGCCGCAGATCAGCTATCGCGATCACCGCGTGGTCGGGGTCGAGGCGCTGATTCGCTGGCAACACCCGGAACACGGTCTGGTGCCTCCAGACCTGTTCATTCCGCTGGCCGAGCAAAACGGCACAATCATCGCCATCGGCGAATGGGTGCTCGATCAGGCCTGCAAGCAATTGCGCGAATGGCACGATCAGGGCTTCGCCGACCTGCGCATGGCGGTCAACCTGTCTACCGTGCAACTGCACCACGCCGAGTTGCCGCGCGTGGTCAACAATCTGCTGCAGATGTACCGTCTGCCACCGCGCAGCCTGGAACTGGAAGTCACCGAAACCGGCCTGATGGAAGACATCAGCACCGCCGCCCAGCACTTGCTGAGCCTGCGCCGTTCCGGCGCGTTGATTGCCATCGACGACTTCGGCACCGGCTATTCATCGCTGAGTTATCTGAAAAGCCTGCCGCTGGACAAAATCAAGATCGACAAGAGCTTCGTGCAGGATCTGCTTGATGACGACGACGATGCGACCATCGTTCGCGCGATCATTCAGTTGGGCAAGAGTCTCGGCATGCAGGTGATTGCCGAGGGCGTGGAAACCGCCGAACAGGAAAGCTACATCATTTCCGAAGGCTGCCACGAGGGTCAGGGTTATCACTACAGCAAGCCGCTGCCGGCGCGCGAGCTGAGCGCCTATCTCAAGCAAGCGCAACGCACTAACGCGGCCATTCTCTAGACGATCAAAAGATCGCAGCCTGCCGCAGCTCCTACACGAATCGCATTCCCCTGCCGCAGCTGTCGAGTGCAACGAGGCTGCGATCTTTTGATCGGTGCCATCACACCGGCGTAAATAAGAAATATTTCCAGCCACAACCCTTTACACATAATGCGAAAGATTTGCATTATGTCGCAGTTTTGCGCACCCCCAGCGCGAGTCCACTCAACTATCGAAGCAGGATGTTCGCCATGATTCGTATGCCTCTGGCTACCGCCAGTCTGCTGGCCATCGCTATTTCCCTCGCCGGTTGCGGCGAAGGCAAAGACAAGGCTGCCGCTCCGGCCACGCCGACTCCAGCCGCCAGCACCACCGCACCTGCGGCTGCGCCGGCCGCGGCCGGTAAAGTCGATGAAGCCGCCGCCAAGGCTGTGGTCGCGCACTACGCCGACATGGTCTTCGCCGTTTACAGCGATGCCGAATCCACCGCGAAAACCCTGCAAACCGCCGTCGACGCGTTCCTCGCCAAGCCGAACGCCGACACCCTGAAAGCCGCCAAGGCTGCCTGGGTCGCCGCGCGCGTTCCGTACCTGCAGAGCGAAGTGTTCCGCTTCGGCAACACCATCATCGACGATTGGGAAGGTCAGGTTAACGCCTGGCCGCTGGACGAGGGTCTGATCGACTACGTCGACAAATCCTACGAGCACGCACTGGGTAACCCGGGCGCCACCGCCAACATCATCGCCAATACCGAAGTTCAGGTCGGCGAAGACAAGGTCGACGTCAAAGACATCACCCCGGAAAAACTCGCCAGTCTCAACGAGCTGGGCGGTTCCGAAGCCAACGTCGCCACCGGCTACCACGCCATCGAATTCCTGCTCTGGGGCCAGGATCTGAACGGCACCGGCCCTGGCGCTGGCAACCGTCCTGCATCCGACTACCTGGAAGGCGCCGGCGCCACTGGCGGTCACAACGATCGTCGTCGCGCCTACCTGAAATCCGTGACTCAACTGCTGGTCAGCGATCTGGAAGAAATGGTCGGTAACTGGAAGCCGAACGTGGCTGACAACTACCGCGCCACTCTGGAAGCCGAGCCAGGCGAAACCGGTCTGCGCAAAATGCTCTTCGGCATGGGCAGCCTGTCACTGGGCGAACTGGCCGGCGAGCGCATGAAGGTTTCCCTGGAAGCCAACTCCCCTGAAGACGAGCAGGATTGCTTCAGCGACAACACCCACAACTCGCACTTCTACGATGCCAAAGGCATTCGTAACGTCTACCTGGGCGAGTACACCCGTGTTGACGGCACCAAGATGACCGGCGCCAGCCTGTCGTCGCTGGTCGCCAAGGCTGACCCGGCTGCCGACACCGCACTGAAAGCCGATCTGGCCGCTACCGAAGCGAAGATCCAGGTCATGGTCGATCACGCCAACAAGGGTGAGCACTACGACCAGTTGATCGCTGCGGGTAACACCGCTGGCAACCAGATCGTTCGCGACGCGATCGCGTCCTTGGTCAAGCAGACCGGTTCGATCGAAGCCGCTGCCGGCAAACTGGGCATCAGCGACCTGAACCCGGACAACGCTGATCACGAGTTCTGATCACAGCGTCCGATTCAAAAAAAGGCGACCTTCGGGTCGCCTTTTTCATACCTGCCAAACACAAACCCCTGCTTCAGGGGTGTACCCAATATCAAGTGCGCCACCCATCCCTGTGGGAGCGAGCCTGCTCGCGAAGGCTGTATCGGCCGCCACATTTTCAGCGCGTCGGACACCGCTTTCGCGAGCAGGCTCGCTCCCACAGGGTTTACATGGACTTCAAGGCTTGCGCCATATCAAGCAAACGATAATTCCTCTTATTCAATCACCCCGGCCCTGTTAGACTTTGCGCCTTTGTTTTCGCCCGTCCGCAGGATGTCTGATGCCCTCGCTGCCTCTTCGCTTGTCCGCACTGTTGCTGGCCCTGGGCCTAAGTGCCTGCGATGACGCCCCGCGTTTTACCAAGGCCGAGCCTGGTGAAGCACGCTCGGGCGGAGCGGCGACCGTGCGCAAGACCGATCAGAACGCATTCTCGTTGCCTTCAGCGAATCTGCCACCATCGCGTCGGGTGGATTTCAGCGTCGGCAACAGCTTCTTCCGCAGCCCGTGGGTGATCGCGCCATCGACCACCACCGCGCGCGATGGCCTCGGCCCGTTGTTCAACACCAACGCTTGTCAGGGCTGCCACATCAAGGACGGCCGCGGTCATCCGCCACCACCGGATGCGCCTAACGCTGTGTCGATGCTCGTGCGCCTGTCGATTCCCGATGCGCCGGAGTTTGCCAAAGTCATTGAACAGGTTGGCGTAGTGCCGGAGCCGGTATACGGCGGCCAGTTCCAGGACATGGCCGTGCCCGGCGTCGCCCCCGAAGGCAAAATGCGCGTCGACTACACACCGGTGCCCGTGCGTTTCAAGGACGGCACCGAAGTCGAATTGCGCAAGCCCGTCTTGCAGATCACGCAGCTAGGCTACGGCCCGATGCACCCGGACACGCGTTTTTCCGCCCGCGTCGCGCCGCCGATGATTGGCCTGGGCCTGCTCGAAGCAATCCCCGAAGAAGCCATCCTCGCCAACGCCGCCGCTCAGGCAAAAGAGAAAAACGGTATCAATGGCCGCCCAAATCAGGTCTGGGATGATGCGTTGCAAAAAACCGTCATGGGCAGATTTGGCTGGAAAGCCGGGCAACCGAACCTCAATCAACAAAATGTTCACGCGTTTTCCGGCGATATGGGTCTTACGACAAGTTTGAGACCCTTCGATGACTGCACCGACGCGCAAACTGCCTGCAAACAGGCCCCGAACGGCAATGGCCCGAACGGCGAACCGGAAGTCAGCGACAACATCCTGCGTCTGGTGTTGTTCTATAGCCGCAACCTCGCCGTGCCTGCACGCCGTGGCGTTAACGATGCAGACGTCATCGCCGGCAAGAACCTGTTTTTCCAGGCTGGCTGCGATTCGTGCCACACGCCGAAATACACCACCGCCGCCAACGCCGCCGAACCTGAATTGGCCAATCAGGTGATTCGCCCGTACACCGATCTGCTGCTGCATGACATGGGCGACGGTCTGGCCGACAACCGCACGGAATTCCAGGCCTCCGGCCGCGACTGGCGCACACCGCCGTTGTGGGGGATTGGCCTGACGCAAGCGGTCAGCGGACACACGCAGTTTTTGCATGACGGTCGCGCGCGCAATCTGCTCGAAGCGGTGCTGTGGCACGGCGGCGAAGCGCAAGCCGCGCAGCAACAGGTTTTGTCTTTCAATGCCGAGCAGCGTGCCGCGCTGCTGGCGTTTTTGAACTCACTTTAAACACTGATAAAGAATCGGGAGCCCGACATGTTCCGTCCCAAGCTACTGTTCACCAGCCTTGCCGCCCTCGCCCTCGGCGCTTGCTCGCCACAGGATCCGCAAGCGGTCACCTCGGCGGCCATCGCCAAATCGGTGATCCTGCCGACCTACACCCGTTGGGTCGAAGCCGACAAGCAACTGGCGGTCAGCGCCCTCGCCTACTGCCAGGGCAAAGAAACCCTGGAAACCGCCCGCGCCGACTTCCTGCATGCACAGAAAGCCTGGGCCGAGTTGCAACCGCTGCTGATCGGGCCGCTGGCCGAGGGCAACCGTTCGTGGCAGGTGCAGTTCTGGCCGGACAAGAAAAACCTCGTCGGCCGTCAGGTCGAGCAACTGGTGGTCGCGCAACCGCAGATCGATGCCGCCGCACTGGCCAAATCCAGCGTTGTCGTGCAAGGCCTGTCGGCCTACGAATACATCCTGTTCGACGCCAAACCTGACGTGGCCAACGAAGAACAAAAAGCCAAATACTGCCCACTGCTGATCGCCATTGGCGAGCGCCAGAAGCAACTGGCTGAAGAGATTCTGCAGAACTGGAACAACACCGACGGCATGCTCGCGCAGATGACCAAGTTCCCCAACCAGCGCTACGCCGACTCCCACGAAGCGATCGCCGATCTGCTGCGCGTGCAAGTCACCGCGCTGGACACCCTGAAGAAAAAGCTCGGCACGCCAATGGGTCGCCAGAGCAAAGGTGTGCCACAGCCATTCCAGGCTGATGCATGGCGCAGCCAGTCGTCCCTCACCGCGCTGGAGGCCAGTCTCGCCGCCGCCAAAACCGTCTGGGAAGGCGTCGACAACAAAGGCCTGCGCGGTCTGTTGCCGGCTGAGCAAAAGCCATTGGCCGACAAAATCGATGCCGCTTACGCCGCTTCGCTGAAACTGTTCGACAGCACCCAGCGTTCGCTCGGCGAAATGCTTGAAGACGACGCCGGTCGTCAACAACTGAACGATATCTACGACAGCCTCAACGTCGTCCATCGCCTGCACGAAGGCGAACTGGCCAAGGCGCTGGGCATCCAACTGGGCTTCAACGCCAACGACGGTGACTGATGAGGGCAACTGCCATGCTGCGACGTCAGGTTCTGACTTTAGGTAGTGCACTGCTGGGAGCAGTGACGCTGGGCGGCTGGACGCTGTTCAAACGCAAGGATCAGAGCCCGCTGTTGCTGTCGGCGCGCGACGACACCGACGGCAAGCACTACGCCGTCGGTTATCGGCTGGACGGCACCCGGGTGTTCGCCACCGAAGTCGGCCAGCGTTGCCACGACATCATCAATCACCCGACGCAGCCAATCGCGCTGTTTGTCGCACGTCGCCCGGGCACCGAAAGCTACCTGATCGACCTGCGCGACGGTAAGTTGCTGCAGACGGTGACCTCGCAGCCGAACCGGCACTTCTACGGTCACGCCGTGGTACACAAGGACGGCGAATACCTGTACGCCACCGAGAACGACACCACCGATCCCGGTCGTGGTTTGCTCGGCGTGTACAAGTTTGAAGGCGAGCGGCTGGTGCACAGCGGTGAGATTTCCACCCACGGCCTCGGCCCGCATCAGGTGTCGTGGATGCCCGATGGCGAGACGCTGGTGGTGGCCAATGGCGGGATTCGCACCGAGGCGGAAAGCCGCGTCGACATGAACCTCAACGCCATGGAGCCGAGCCTGGTCCTGATGCAGCGCGACGGTACTTTGTTGAGCAAGGAAACCCTCGCCCAGCAGATGAACAGCGTGCGTCATCTGGGCATCGCCAGCGACGGCACCATCGTTGCCGGTCAGCAATTCATGGGCGCCTCGCATGAGCGTTCGGAGTTGCTGGCGATCAAACGTCCGGGGCAGCCGTTCGTGGCCTTCCCGGTGCCGGAGCATCAGTTGCAGTCGATGGGGCATTACACCGCCAGTGTTGCCGTGCATAGCGACTTGCGCCTGGTCGCGCTGACGGCGCCGCGTGGCAATCGCTTCTTCATCTGGGATCTGGACAGCGGCGAAGTGCGCCTCGATGCGCCGTTGCCAGATTGCGCCGGTGTCGGTGCAGTGAAGGACGGCTTTGTCGTGACCTCCGGCCAAGGCCGTTGCCGTTACTACGATTGCCGCCAGGATGAGTTGTTGGCCAAGCCGCTGGAATTGCCGGCGGGGCTCTGGGACAACCATTTGCACTTGATGGCCTGAAGCACCTTTAAAAGATCGCAGCCTGCGGCAGCTCCTACAGGGATATCACCCTTTACTGTAGGAGCTGCCGCAGGCTGCGATCTTTTTGCTCCCCCCTGTAAGAACTGCCAGTTGGAATCCCCCCTGTACTCGGAGTAATGTGCCCGCCTGTCTCACCTGATTTATCCAAGGAACTGGAAATATGCTGCGTCGCCGCATGCTGATCATGTTGGGTGTTGTTTTGTTGATCGTCCTGGTGCTGGGCGGGTACAAAGCCTTTTCGATCTACACGATGATCCAGGGCTTTTCCAAGCCGAAACCGCCGATCAGCGTCGCCGTGGCCAACGCCAGCGAGCAGCCATGGCAGCTGCGCCTGCCAACCGTCGGCACGCTCAAGGCGCTACAAGGTGTCGAGTTGAGCCTGGAAGTCGCCGGCACCGTCACCGAGCTCAAATTCGAATCCGGACAGAAGGTCAAGGCCGGGCAACCTTTGCTGCAACTCGACAGCGCCGTCGAGACCGCCCTGCTGGAAACCGCCAAGGCTGATCTGGGTCTGGCGCAACTGGACTTCGGTCGTGGCAGCCAACTGGTCGATAGCCGTGCCATTTCCAAAGGCGAGTACGACCGGCTCTCGGCGGTTCTGCAAAAGAACAAGGCCACGGTCAATCAGCTCAACGCCTCGCTGGCAAAAAAACGCATCCTCGCGCCGTTCAGCGGCACCATCGGCATCCGTCAGGTCGATGTCGGCGACTACCTCGCCAGCGGCACCAAAATCGCTACGTTGCAGGATTTGAGCAGCCTCTACGCCGACTTCTACCTGCCCGAACAATCGGTGCCGAAACTGGCCATCGGCCAACCCGTACAGATCTCGGTTTCGGCTTACCCCGGGCAAAATTTCGCCGGCAAGATCAGCGCGATCAACCCGATCGTCGAAAGCACCACGCGCAACATTCTGATCCGCGCCACCCTGGCCAACCCCGACGGCAAACTGCTGCCGGGCATGTTCACCAGCCTTGAAGTGCTGCTGCCCGACCCGCAGAAACATATCGTGGTGCCGGAAAGCGCGATCACCTACACCCTCTACGGCAACTCGATCTACGTGGTCGGGCAGAAGAAAGCCGAAGATGGCAGCGTCGAAAAGGATGACAAGGGCCAACCGGTGCTGATCGCCGAACGCCGTTTCATCGAAACCGGTGAACGCCGCGATGGCCTGGTGATGATCAACAAGGGCGTGCAGAGCGGCGAACAAGTGGTGACGGCTGGCCAGATCAAACTGGACAACGGCGCACACATCGCCATCAGCGACGACAAGACCCTCGGCGAGCAGAACAGTCCGCCTCGCGCCGACTGATCAAGGAATCCCCATGGCTTTTACCGATCCGTTCATCCGCCGCCCGGTGCTCGCCACTGTGGTCAGCCTGTTGATTGTATTGCTCGGCTTTCAGGCCTGGAGCAAGTTGCCGCTGCGCCAATACCCGCAAATGGAAAACGCCCTGATCACGGTGACCACCGCCTACCCCGGGGCCAACGCCGAAACCATTCAGGGTTACATCACCCAGCCGATGCAGCAGAGCCTGGCCAGCGCCGAGGGCATCGACTACATGACCTCGGTCAGCCGGCAGAACTTCTCGGTGATTTCGATCTACGCACGCATCGGCTCGAACACCGACCGCTTGTTCACCGAGCTGCTGGCCAAGGCCAACGAGGTGAAGAACAAGCTGCCGCAGGACGCCGAAGACCCGGTGCTGAGCAAAGAGTCTGCCGACGCCTCGGCGCTGATGTACATCAGTTTCTTCAGCAAGGACTTGAGCAACCCGCAGATCACCGACTACCTGTCACGAGTGATCCAGCCAAAACTGGCAACGCTGCCGGGCATGGCCGAAGCGGAGATTCTCGGTAATCAGGTGTTCGCCATGCGCCTGTGGCTCGACCCGGTGAAACTCGCCGGTTTCGGTCTCAGCGCCAGCGATGTGACCAACGCCGTGCGCCAGTACAACTTCCTCTCCGCCGCCGGTGAAGTGAAAGGCGAGTACGTGGTCACCAGCATCAACGCCAACACCGAGCTGAAATCCGCCGAGGCTTTTGCGGCGATTCCGCTCAAGGTCAGTGGCAACAGCCGGGTGCTGCTCAGCGATGTCGCGCGGGTGGAAATGGGCGCGGAAAACTACGACTCGATCAGCTCCTTCGGCGGCACGCCGTCGGTGTACATCGGCATCAAGGCCACCCCCGGCGCCAACCCGCTGGATGTGATCAAGGAAGTGCGCAAGCTGATGCCCGAGCTGGAAGCGCAGCTACCGCCGAACCTGAAAAGCGAGATCGCCTACGACGCCACGCTGTTCATTCAGGCGTCCATCGACGAAGTGGTGAAAACCCTGTTCGAGGCGGTGCTGATCGTCATCGTTGTGGTGTTCCTGTTCCTCGGCGCACTGCGCTCGGTGGTGATCCCGGTGGTGACCATTCCGCTGTCGATGATTGGCGTGATGTTCTTCATGCAGATGATGGGCTACTCGATGAACCTGCTGACGCTGCTGGCGATGGTGCTGGCCATCGGTCTGGTGGTCGACGATGCGATTGTCGTGGTGGAGAACATCCACCGGCACATCGAGGAAGGCAAGACGCCGTTTGATGCGGCGCTGGAAGGCGCGCGGGAAATCGCCATGCCGGTGGTGTCGATGACCATCACCCTGGCGGCGGTGTATGCGCCGATCGGTTTCCTCACCGGGCTGACCGGGGCGTTGTTCAAGGAGTTTGCCCTGACCCTCGCCGGTGCGGTGGTGATTTCCGGAATCGTCGCCCTGACCCTGTCGCCGATGATGTGCGCGTTTTTGCTGCGCCACGAGGAAAACCCCAGCGGCCTGGCGCACCGCCTCGACCGCATCTTCGAAGGTCTCAAGCGCCGCTATCAGAGCATGCTCCATGGCACGCTGAACACGCGGCCGGTGGTGCTGGTGTTCGCGGTGATCGTGTTGTGCCTGATCCCGGTGTTTCTCAAGTTCACCAAATCGGAACTGGCCCCGGACGAAGACCAGGGCATCATTTTCATGATGGCCACTGCGCCGCAGCCAACCAACCTTGATTACCTGAGCACCTACACCGACGAATTCATCAAGATCTTCAAGGACTTCCCCGAGTACTACTCCTCGTTCCAGATCAACGGCTACAACGGTGTGCAGGCGGGCATCGGGGGTTTCCTGCTCAAACCATGGAACGAGCGCAGCCGTACGCAGATGGAAATCCTTCCCGAGGTGCAGGGCAGACTTGAAGGCATCCCCGGCCTGCAGATTTTCGGTTTCAACCTGCCTTCCCTGCCCGGTACTGGCGAAGGCTTGCCGTTCGAATTCGTGGTCAACACCGCCAACGACTACGAATTGCTGCTGCAAGTGGCCGACAGGATCAAGAAGCGCGCCATGGAATCGGGCAAGTTCGCCTTCTTCGACCTCGATCTGGCGTTCGACAAACCTGAAGTTGTCGTCGATATCGACCGCGCCAAAGCGGCGCAGATGGGCGTATCGATGCTGGACCTTGGCGGCACGCTGGCGACATTGCTCGGCGAGGCGGAAATCAACCGCTTCACCATCGAAGGCCGCAGCTACAAGGTGATCGCTCAGGTCGAACGGCCGTACCGCGACAACCCGGACTGGCTGAACAACTACTACGTGAAAAACACTCAGGGCGAATTGTTGCCGTTGTCGACGCTGATCAAGGTCAGTGACCGCGCACGACCGCGCCAGCTCAACCAGTTCCAGCAGCTCAACGCGGCGAAGATTTCCGGGTTCCCGTTGGTGAGCATGGGCGAAGCCATCGACACCGTGTTGCAGATCGCCCGGGAAGAAGCGCCGGCCGGGTTTGCCTTCGACTATGGCGGCGCCTCACGCCAGTTCGTTCAGGAAGGCAGCGCGCTGTGGGTGACGTTTGCCTTGGCGCTGGCGATTATCTTTCTGGTGCTGGCGGCGCAGTTCGAGAGCTTCCGCGATCCGCTGGTGATTCTGGTGACGGTGCCGTTGTCGATCTGCGGCGCGCTGATTCCGCTGTTCCTCGGTTGGTCAAGCATGAACATCTACACCCAAGTTGGGCTGGTGACGCTGATCGGCCTGATCAGCAAGCACGGGATTCTGATCGTCGAGTTCGCCAACCAGTTGCGCAAGGACAAGGGGCTGACGGCGCGGGAAGCCGTGGAGGAAGCGGCGGCGATTCGTTTGCGGCCAGTGCTGATGACCACAGCGGCGATGGTGTTTGGCATGGTGCCGCTGATTCTGGCCACGGGTGCGGGGGCCGTCAGCCGTTTTGATATCGGCATGGTGATTGCCACTGGGATGTCGATTGGCACGTTGTTTACGCTGTTCGTCCTGCCGTGCGTGTACACCCTGCTGGCGAAACCCGATAAACCTTGAAAGCAAAAGATCGCAGCCTTCGGCAGCTCCTACACCTATCCATGTAGGAGCTGCCGAAGGCTGCGATCCTTTGATCTTGCTTGCATAAAAAAAGGCCTCGCAACTGCGAGGCCTTTTATGTGGGCTTCAATCGTTTCAACTTTGCGGCCTCATCCCTTGAGAAAGTCCGAACATGAACAACAACAAATCATGATCGGGTTTGGTCGCCACGGAGGCTTTTGCCACCCGTGGGACTGCGCAGTGGGCGTCGTCTACGGACGCGCCTATTACCTGCATGCGAGGCTGCTCCCAGGCAGCCACCGCCAATGACGCAACTGCCAAGGCTCCAACCAAAAACAAACCTCGTGCAATTTCTAGTTTCATCGCTATAAACCTTTGATAGCGCTGCCAAACGCCGTCTCATAAAAGTAGACGAGTTTTTTCCAGTCCGCGTCGCGGAACGACGAATGGCGGCGCAATTGCTTCATGTCATGGGAAGCGGCGCGATAGGCGGTCAGACGCTGGCGGCATTTCTCCAGATCGATCAAGGCAACCTCGACCTTGGCCGACTCGCCCTCGCCCGTCACCCGCACAAATACATGCTTGATGTAGATGCAGCTGTGCTGCCAGCGGCCTTTGTGCATGCGCGCGAGATTTTCGGCGAGGTCTTTGAGCACACGCTCATAAACCACGTCGCCACACTGATCACGACCACCGGCAGCGGCCAGCCAGTGTTCCAGTTCCTGAAAACCGTCCAGGGACTTGGTCACCAGCAGTGCGCGCCATTTGTGCTGCGGATCAGGCTGGGCGCCGCAGAAAACGATTTCCGGCACGCGAACCCCGAGTTTGCTGACGCCGGTCAGCGCATCCAGCTCGCGCAAAACCGTAGGACGGCCAAACGGGTGCAACCAACTGCGGTAGATATGACCCGTCTGACGCTTGGCGTACAGCAGTTGTCCGTCGCGTCCAACGATACGTTGCACACCGCTTTCGCCACCCCGGCGCACGTTGGGCTCTTCTACCCAATCGCCGCGCTGATCCCAGTAGTAGTCGAAGCGATCTTGCGGAGCGACATCCGTTTCTGCTGCAAATTGCACCGCCATCCTGTTACCTCTTGCGTAATACGTAAACCCGCCACATGGCATAGAGCGGAATAAAGTCCAGTTGTTCCTGAATTCGAAAACCCGCCTCCTCGAACTCCTTTTCTACCGTAGCAGCCGGTAACACATAGCGATTCTGATACTCGCGTTTGTCACGGTTGCGCTCGGCACGCTGACGTTTCCAGGCCTTGAAATTGCCGTCGACCCACAGCGAAACAATCACACTGTCACGGGTGACGCGCTCGAATTCGCGCAGAATCGCCCGGCGATGCTCGGCTTCACCGATGTGGTGGAGCAGACGCATGCAAAAAATGCTGTCGACGGCGTTGTCAGGCAAGGCAATGTCGAACGCAGATGTGTGCAAGGGTTGTACCCGTTTCACCACATCAGCCGGTTGCGCCTGCATGGCCGTCTTGATCATCGACTCGGAATTGTCCGCGCCAATGATCACCCGGTTGGCCTTTTCACCCAGCAGTGGCCAGAAACGCCCTGCACCGCAGGGCAGATCCAGCACCAGTCCCGGCTCGCCGACCAGCGCCAGCGCCTTGCGAGCCAGTTGTTCATCACGCCAGTGAGAGAGCCGACGTCCAAGGCTTTCCTTGTGCTTACGCAGATATTTCTGCGCGTGTTGATCGTCGTACTTCTCGGAAAAATCGAGTTTGATCGGGCCGGCCATCACCAGGACTCCTGAATTGCTGATGGCACCACCTTAAGGAGCGGCGTGTCAGCGTCAGGTCATCCATTTGTGAAAAAAATGTCAGGTAAACAGACAAATTATTACAGCGTTATACAGGATTTAGACAGGTGAGAGGGAGTAGCATCGAGCCACTCCGTGCGTCAGATTTTGCCCAGATCCACTTCGAAGCGGCAGCCATTGGGCTCCATCGTGCTGAGACTGACGGTCCAGCCCTGGTTCTCGCAGATGCGCTGCACCAGTGACAAGCCCAACCCCAGGCCTTCACCGCGCTTTTCGCTGCCACGCACGAAAGGCTCGAACATCGCTTCGCGCTTTTCTTCCGGAATGCCGACGCCGGAGTCTTCGACCACAAAGCCGTTGGCAGTGAGTGTGAGACGAATAAAGCCCTTCTCGGTGTAGTGACAAGCGTTGCGCAACAGGTTGCCCATCACTGCGGTCAGCAAGGTCGCGTTGTAGCAAGTGTGCGGCGGGTTCCCTGATTCGAACTGCAAAGTCAGCCCTTTGCTTTCAATCGGCTCACGCCACACGCACAACAGGCTGTCAGCCACTTGGGCAAGATTCTGTTGCGGCGCTGAACCGGCGTCCTCACGCTGGGAGCGAGCGAGCATCAGGAAAGTCTGCACCAGCTCGCGCATTTCCTCGCTGGCGCGGGCAATACGCTCGACCTGATTGCGCCCACGCTGATCGATGGCCGGGTTTTCCATCAGCAGTTCGCAGGAGCTGGCCAATACCATCAATGGCGTGCGCAACTCGTGACTGACATCGCTGGTGAACAATCTTTCACGGGTCAGCGCCTGACGCAGACGTCCCAGCGTGGCATCGAACGCCACTGCCAGCTCACCGACCTCATCGGCCGCATAATCCGGCGCCAGCGGCGGCGCCAGCCCAAGTAACTGATCGCGATGGCGCACTTGCCGTGCCAATCGCACCACCGGCGCCATCACCTTGCGCGCGAGTACCCAACCGAGGAACACCGCCAGCGCCAGACTGAGCACAAAACCCACCAGCACCACGGCAAACAGCACGCGCTCACGCTCTTCGAAATCGCTTTGATCCTGCAACAGCACATAACGCCGACCGTCAACGATCTCGACCATCGCGTGATACGACAGCTGCTCGCGGAACACTTCATGGAAACCCGAATCGAGGTGGCGCAGATCCTTGGGCAACTCGAAATCACCCGGGCCGCCGCTGAAATAGAACAACTGGTCCGGCTCCGGGCGATGGCTCCAGTCCGAGACGTTGTCCATCAGCAGCAGGCGCTGCAAGTCGCCGCCCAGCCCTGCCGAAATCAGTTTTTCTTCTACAAGGTGCACGGTCGCGACGATGCCCATGGCAAATGCGCCGGCCACCAGTGCGCTCATCAACGCAAAGGCAATGATGATCCGCTGGGAAAGGCTTTGCTTAAACTCCATCACGGCCCTCGGCCAAGCGGTAACCGACACCGTGCACGGTGTGCAGCAGTGGCTTGGCGAACGGCTTATCGATGACCTGACGCAATTGGTGCACGTGGCTGCGCAGGCTGTCGCTGTCCGGGCAATCATCGCCCCACAACGCCTCTTCGAGAATTTCCCGACGCAGCACGTGCGGGCTCTTCTGCATCAACACCGCCAATAATTTGAGACCGACCGGGTTGAGCTTGAGGAACTTGCCTTCACGGGTCACTTCCAGCGTATCGAGGTCATAGCTCAGATCGCCAACCTGCAACGCCCGGCGGCCGCCACCCTGAGTGCGCCGCATGACCGCTTCGACGCGCGCGGCCAGTTCCGACAAGGCGAAGGGTTTGACCAGGTAATCGTCAGCCCCGGACTTGAAGCCCTGCAGACGATCATCCAGCTGATCGCGGGCGGTGAGCATGATCACCGGCGTGTCCCGACGAGCGTCTTCGCGCAGGCGTTTGCACAGGGTATAGCCGTCGATGCCCGGCAACATGATGTCGAGCACGATCAGGTCGTAATGCTCGGTGGCGGCCAGATGCAGGCCCGACAAACCGTCCTGGGCACAATCGACGGTATAGCCTTTGAGCCCCAGGTAATCGGCCAGATTGGCCAGGATGTCGCGGTTGTCTTCGACCAATAAAATTCGCATGGCATCTCCTCCGTACACAGTAACGGCCGTCATGGCCCGCGCAGCTTAAGGCCAGATTCAGCTCAGAGCTAGGGCTGAAAGCCTCGTAAATCAACTCTCTCAACCAAATTTAATCCTTAACAAGTTTTTCACTATCGGTTCACAACCTGACTACAGTGACAACGCGAGACTCTCGCGCCATTAGATATAAGGAATGTAGACAATGGACTTTTTCAAGACGGCGCCCATGCGCCTTTTGCTGTTGGTCACTGGCGTCTGGCTGGTGCTGTTCTTCCTGACTCGAACCGTCCTGCTGCTGACTCATCTTGATGAGGCCGGCGGCATTGCGCTTTCCGTGTTCGGCATCGGTCTGTTGTATGACCTGGGCTTCCTCGCCTATGCCGCGCTGCCGATGGGCCTGTACCTGCTGCTCTGCCCACCGGCGCTGTGGCGTCGCCGTGGCCATCGCTGGTTCCTGCAAGGGCTGCTGACCGTCAGTCTGTTCGCCATGCTGTTCGTCTCCGTGGCCGAGTGGCTGTTCTGGGACGAGTTCGGTGTGCGCTTCAACTTCATCGCGGTCGACTACCTGGTGTATTCCGACGAAGTGCTGAACAACGTGCTGGAGTCGTATCCGATCGGTACGCTGCTGAGCATTCTCACGCTACTGGCCGTTGCTCTCAGCGTTGCCCTGCGCAAGCCGTTCAATGCTGCGCTGGACGCTCCGCTGCCGCCGTTGCGTGGGCGTTTGCTCAATGCGCTGGCGTTGCTGGTCATCGCCGGCCTGAGTCTGCAATTGCTTAGTCAGGATGCGCCCCGCGCCCAGGGCGGCAACGCCTATCAGAATGAACTGGCGAGCAACGGCCCTTATCAGTTCTTCGCTGCGTTTCGTAACAATGAACTGGACTACACGCAGTTTTACGGCAGCCTGGCGCCGGAAAAAGTCGCCCGGCAGATTCGTGCTGAACTGAATGAACCCAATGCACAGTTCATCGGTAAGGATCCGCAAGACATTCGCCGGATGATCGATAACCCCGGTATCCCGCGCAAACCGAACATCGTGCTGGTCACCATCGAAAGCCTCAGCGCCAAGTACCTGGGCAGTAATGGCGACAAACGCGACCTGACTCCAAATCTGGATGCGCTGCGCAAACAGAGCCTGTATTTCAACAATTTCTATGCCACTGGCACTCGCACCGATCGAGGGCTGGAAGCCATCACTCTGGCCATTCCACCGACTCCGGGACGTTCCATCGTCAAGCGTATTGGCCGTGAAAGCGGTTTCGCCAGCCTCGGCCAGCAACTGAGCGCCGTCGGCTACGACAGCGTGTTTGTCTATGGCGGGCGCGGTTACTTCGACAATATGAACGCGTTTTTCAGTGGCAATGGTTACCGCGTGGTCGACCAGAGCAGCGTTGACGAAGCGGAGATTCACTTCAAGAACGCCTGGGGCATGGCCGATGAGGATCTGTACAAGCAGACCTTGAAGCTGGCTGATGCGGATTACGCCAAACAACAGCCGTTCTTGCTGCAGTTGATGACCACTTCCAACCACCGACCTTACACCTACCCGGACAACCGGATCGACATCAAATCCGGTAACGGTCGCGATGGTGCGGTTAAGTACACCGACTACGCCATAGGTCAGTTCCTTGAGCAGGCGCGGCAGAAACCATGGTTCGACAACACGATCTTCATCTTCGTCGCCGACCACACGGCGGGGAGTGCCGGTAAAGAAGATTTGCCGATCACCAACTATCAGATTCCGCTGTTCATCTATGCACCGAAGCTGATCGAGGCGCGCGAAAGTGGTCAACTGGCCAGCCAGATCGACCTCGCACCGACGCTACTGGGATTGTTGAACATGGATTACCAGTCGACGTTCTTCGGGCGCAACCTGTTGCAGGACAACCCGTTGCCACCGCGCGTCGTGGTCGGCAACTACCAGCATCTGGGCCTCTTCGACGGCAAGGATCTGGCGATTCTCAGCCCGCGCCAAGGCTTGCGCCGGCATGACGATGCGCTGACCGAAAGCCGCGAATCCCGAGCGACCAGTGATGATCCACTGATCAGCCGCGCGATCACTTATTACCAAACCGCCAGTTATGGCTTCAAGCAACAGCTGCTTGCCTGGAAAGCACCCAAGGAGGGTGCTCCGCAAGTCAGCGAACGTTAATCGAAACGCTCCGGGCTGATGCCCCGGGGCGTTTTCTTTTATTCAGGAACCAACATGTCATCAAAGGTTGTACGCCCCACTCCTCGCCCGATGAATCTTTGGCTGTATCTGGGCATTCCCGTCGTTGCAGCGATCTCTTTGATCCTGCTGGAAATGACCGATCTGGACATGGTGCTGGCGCGGTTATTCTATGACCCGGTTGCGGGCGACTTCATCGGCCGCCACAGTTTTTTCCTGGAAGACATCCTTCACGATCGCGCCAAACAGGTGGTGATCGCGTTCTCGGTGTTTGCGGTATTGGGTTTTCTCGGCTCGTTTTTCCTCGACAGACTGAAACCGTTCAAGCGTGAACTGGGTTGCCTGGTGCTGTCGCTGGGCCTGGCGACCTCATTCGTCACCCCGGTCAAAGCCGTGACTGCCGTGCAGTGCCCGTGGAGCCTGGAGCAGTTTGGCGGCCATGAAACCTACAGCAAACTGATGGAGCATCGACCACAGACCGACAAGCCGGGCCGTTGCTGGCCGGGTGGTCATGCGGCGACGGGATTCACTCTGTTTGCGCTGTTCTTTGTTCTGCGTGATCGGCGGCCGCGTCTGGCCAGGCAGGCGTTTATCTTTGCCTTTGCATTGGGTTCGGTGTTCTCGATCAGCCGGATGATGCAGGGTGCACACTTCTTCTCGCACAACGTGTGGACGGCGATTTTTTGCTGGCTGATTTGTCTGGGGTCGTATTACTGGGTGCTGTATCGCCCGGCGGTGAAAACCGAGGCCGTGGTCAAGGCGCAACCGGTCAGTGCCTGAAATATAGATCCAATTGTGGGAGCGAGCCTGCTCGCGAATGCGGTGTGTCATTCAACATTAATGTTGGCTGATCCGACGCCTTCGCGAGCAGGCTCGCTCCCACAAGGAATTGGTGTGAAGCTGAAACTTGGGCAATAAAAAACCCCGCTGACTTTCGTCAGCGGGGTTTTGCGTTACGGGGGTAAGGCTGGCTTACATCATGCCGCCCATGCCACCCATGCCGCCCATGTCTGGCATACCGCCGCCAGCCGCGCCGTCTTTCTTCGGCGCGTCAGCTACAGCTGCTTCGGTGGTCAGGATCAGACCGCCGATCGACGAGGCTGCTTGCAGAGCGGAACGAGTCACCTTGGTTGGGTCCAGGATGCCCATTTCGATCATGTCGCCGTATTCGCCAGTCGCAGCGTTGTAACCGAAGTTACCTTTGCCGTTCTTGACTTCATTGACCACAACGCTTGGCTCGTCGCCGCTGTTGGCAGCGATCTGACGCAGCGGCGCTTCAACAGCGCGACGCAGAACGGCGATACCGACGTCCTGATCAGCGTTGTCGCCTTTCAGGTCAACCAGGGTTTGCAGAGCGCGGATCAGCGCAACGCCACCGCCAGGTACCACGCCTTCTTCAACGGCTGCGCGGGTTGCGTGCAGGGCGTCTTCAACGCGGGCTTTCTTCTCTTTCATTTCAACTTCGGAACCAGCGCCAACCTTGATCACTGCAACGCCGCCGGACAGCTTGGCCAGACGCTCTTGCAGTTTTTCACGGTCGTAGTCCGAGGAAGTTTCGGCAACCTGAGCACGGATCTGAGCGATACGCGATTCGATGTCGCCAGCAACGCCAGCACCGTCAACGATGATGGTGTTTTCCTTGGAGATGGTCACGCGCTTGGCGCTGCCCAGGTTTTCCAGGGTAGCAGCTTCCAGGCTCAGGCCGATCTCTTCGGAGATAACGGTACCGCCGGTCAGAACAGCGATGTCCTGCAGCATCGCCTTGCGACGGTCGCCGAAGCCAGGAGCCTTCACGGCTGCAACTTTAACGATGCCACGCATGTTGTTCACAACCAGAGTCGCCAGGGCTTCGCCTTCAACGTCTTCGGAAACGATCAGCAGTGGACGGCCAGCTTTGGCAACGGCTTCCAGCACTGGCAGCATTTCGCGGATGTTCGAGATCTTTTTGTCGACCAGCAGAACCAGTGGGTTGTCCAGTTCGGCAACCATGGTTTCCGGCTTGTTGACGAAGTACGGGGACAGGTAGCCACGGTCGAACTGCATGCCTTCTACAACCGACAGTTCGTTTTCCAGGCCAGTGCCTTCTTCAACGGTGATCACGCCTTCTTTACCGACTTTTTCCATGGCTTCGGCAATGATGTCGCCGATGGAGTTGTCGGAGTTGGCCGAGATGGTGCCGACCTGAGCGATTGCCTTGGTGTCAGCGCATGGCTTGGACAGGTTCTTCAGCTCTTTGACGATGGCGATGGTCGCCTTGTCGATACCGCGCTTCAGGTCCATCGGGTTCATGCCGGCAGCGACGGCTTTCAGGCCTTCGTTGACGATCGACTGAGCCAGAACGGTAGCGGTGGTAGTACCGTCACCAGCGTCATCGTTAGCACGGGAGGCAACGTCTTTGACCAACTGCGCGCCCATGTTTTCGAAACGGTCTTCGAGTTCGATTTCTTTAGCGACGGAAACGCCGTCCTTGGTGATGGTCGGAGCGCCGAAGCTCTTCTCGATGATCACGTTACGGCCTTTCGGGCCCAGGGTCGCTTTTACTGCGTCAGCCAGGACGTTGACGCCCTTGAGCATTTTTTTACGGGCGGAATCGCCAAACAGAACTTCTTTAGCAGCCATGATCGATATTCCTTAAATACTTTGTAGTAGCGGGAAAATGAACGGGGGTTATCAGCCTTCGATAACAGCGAGGATTTCGTTCTCGCTCATTACCAGCAGGTCTTCGCCGTCGACTTTCACAGTGTTGCTGCCGGAGTAAGGACCGAACACAACCTTGTCGCCTTCCTTCACGGACAGTGCGCGCACTTCGCCGTTTTCCAGAGCTTTGCCCGGGCCTACAGCGAGAATCACACCGTGGTTGGCTTTTTCAGCAGCCGAACCTGGCAGGACGATACCGCCAGCGGTTTTCTTTTCTTCTTCGCTGCGACGGATAACGACGCGGTCATGCAGAGGACGAAGCTTCATTGTCGATCTCTCCTAATTGTGGTTTTCATCGGCCGGTGTAGTCCCGGCGGGTTTAACAAATCCGGCCTGCGCCGGTTGCGGCTCGTCGAGCGAGTCGCGGAAGTCTGTCCGGTTCAAATACCGGAAACCTTGCGGTGACCGATACATAAGGGCGCATAAGCTTATTACAAGGGCAGGAGCAGAAAATTTTTCACTTCAGCACCCCGAAAATGAACACGGCACCCGAAGGTGCCGTGCAGACAGTGCAGTTACTTGCTGTCGCGGTGTTCGAACTCGCCTTCGATCACATCGCCCTCGCGGCCCAGAGGCTGACGCGGTGCAGGACCGCCACGAGGTTGCAGGTCATCGGCGAATGCTCGCTGGCGCATGGCCTGTTCTTCGGCGCGCTGGCGCATCTTGTTCGCCAGCAGTCGACGGCTGAACGGCAGCAGCATGACCAGACCGACCACGTCGCTGATGAAGCCTGGCAGGATCAACAGGCCACCGGCCAGAGCCAGCATCAGCCCTTCGAGCATGGTTTGCGCAGGCAGTTCGCCGCGGTTCAGGCTTTCACGGGCACGCAGGGCCGTGGCCAGACCGGCGACGCGCAGCACGAACACGCCGAACATCGAGCCGAGAATGATCAGCAGCAGGGCCGGGAAAAACCCGA
This sequence comes from Pseudomonas fluorescens, assembly GCF_902497745.1. Classification (GTDB taxonomy): domain Bacteria; phylum Pseudomonadota; class Gammaproteobacteria; order Pseudomonadales; family Pseudomonadaceae; genus Aquipseudomonas; species Aquipseudomonas fluorescens_BM. The sequence goes on along the minus strand of NZ_CABVHJ010000022.1, from coordinate 90,937 downwards.
TTGAGCCTGCCACTTTGACGAATACGAACAGCTCCAGCACTGGAAACAGCAGAAAGAGCAACAGAAAAGGGCGCATCAAAGTTTCCTCAACGCAAGAAATGCCTTGCAGTAAGCCTTAGATGACGTCGCCCTTTCGTGAATTCAAGCGCCGACCACTTCATTTTTTGGCCACACCTGGGCGTGAGCCAATGAAACCAAGGCTTCGCGCACTTGTGTCGGCGTATTACAAGGTGCCGGGAACGGCAACCAGTACAGCGCCTGACCGATGCGCAGGTGCATGCCTTCGGTGTCGATCCCGGCCAGTTGTGCCGGCACGCTTTTCGGCAGACCGGCGAGGTCGACATAGTGCGCGATGGCTTTGGCGTGGTCGCTGTTCATGTGCTCGACCATGCTGATTTCGGCTTTGCCGGCAAACGGGTTGGCCAGGGTCAACTGATCGACCCAGTGAATCGCGCCGAAGCCGCCGATGTAGCGATGACGCACCGGGTTCAGCACCCAAAAATCGAAATCGTGGGCCTTGTGGTAGTTCTGCGAATCGGGGAAATAACGGTAGTAACGCTCGGCGGCCGCTTCGATGACAGCCGCGTCTTCGAGCTTTTGCGCTTCGGCCAGGTAGGTCAGGCGACCAACGGCTTGCACGTCATCGGCCTCGCGCTCGCCGACGAGCATCGAGCACTTTGGGTCTTTTTGCAGGTTGTGGGTGTGCTGGGCGATGCAACTGATCAGGATCAGCGGCCGGCCCTGCTCATCCAGGCAGTAAGGCACCACGGAGCCAAAGGGAAAACCGGGCATCGATTTGGAGTGGGTCGACAGCACTCCACGGTATTCCTTGAGAAGCAATTCTCGGGCATTCTTGGCCACTTCAACGCTCAATTTATGACTCCTTAAATAGAATCCGTCGAAAAAACGGACGGGCGCCCGGGATCAAGTCCCCGTCACGCCAGCGGGCAATTCTCATGTGCAACCCAGCCATGGCCGGTGCAGATCGGGAATCGCTGAAAACAAAAACCAATCAGACCTGCTATCGGGGCATGCGAATGCAACTCAACGACAAAGTAATCATTATCACTGGCGGTTGCCAGGGTTGGGGCCGCTCGATGGCCGAGTATTTCGCCGGCAAAGGCGCGAAGCTGGCGTTGGTCGACCTCAATCAGGAAAAACTCGACGACACGGTCGCGGCCTGCAAGGCCAAGGGCGTCGAGGCGCGCAGCTATCTGTGCAACGTGGCCAATGAAGAACAGGTCGAGCACATGGTCGCCCAGGTTGCCGCCGACTTCGGTGCCATTCATGGCCTGATCAACAACGCCGGGATCCTGCGTGATGGCCTGCTGTTGAAGGTCAAGGACGGTGAAATGACCAAGATGAGCCTGGCACAGTGGCAGGCCGTCATCGACGTCAACCTGACCGGCGTGTTCCTCTGCACCCGTGAGGTGGCGGCAAAAATGGTCGAGCTGAAGAATAGCGGCGCGATCATCAATATTTCGTCGATCTCCCGCGCCGGTAACGTTGGTCAGACCAACTACTCCGCGGCCAAGGCCGGTGTTGCGGCGGCGACGGTGACTTGGGCCAAAGAGCTGGCGCGCTACGGCATTCGCGTGGCGGGGATTGCGCCGGGCTTCATCGAAACCGAGATGACTCTGGGCATGAAGCCGGAAGCGCTGGAGAAAATGACGTCGGGGATCCCGCTCAAGCGCATGGGCAAGCCGGAAGAGATCGCCCATTCGGCGGCGTATATCTTCGAGAACGACTATTACACCGGGCGGATTCTGGAGATGGATGGCGGGTTGCGGATCTAACTGCAAACACAAAAACCAATGTGGGAGCGAGCCTGCTCGCGAATGCAGTGGATCAGCCAACTAATGAGTTGAATGACACTCCGCTTTCGCGAGCAGGCTCGCTCCCACAGTTTTGCCCGGCGTTTACAGCTAGATTTAATCGTCGCTGATGGTGATATTCGGCATCGCCGGCGTCACCGCTTCCTGCAACACGATCCGCGCGCCGACGTGGCGGGCCAGTTCCTGATAGACCATGGCAATCTGGCTGTCCGGCTCGGCGATCACGGTCGGTTTGCCGCCATCGGCCTGCTCGCGGATCAGCATCGACAGTGGCAGCGAAGCCAGCAGTTCGACGCCGTACTGGGTCGCCAGCTTCTCGCCACCGCCCTCACCGAACAAATGCTCGGCATGCCCGCAGTTCGAGCAGATGTGCACCGCCATGTTTTCCACCACGCCCAGCACCGGAATGTTGACCTTGCGGAACATTTCCACGCCTTTGCGCGCGTCGAGCAGGGCCAGATCCTGCGGAGTGGTGACGATGACCGCGCCGGCCACCGGGACTTTCTGTGCCAGGGTCAACTGAATGTCGCCAGTGCCCGGCGGCATGTCGATCACCAGATAGTCCAGATCGCCCCACGCGGTTTGCGTGACCAGTTGCAGCAATGCGCCGGAGACCATCGGCCCGCGCCAGACCATCGGCGTGTTGTCGTCGGTCAGGAACGCCATCGACATGACTTCAACGCCATGGGCCTTGAGCGGCACGAACCACTTCTGATCCTTGACCTCGGGGCGAGTACGCTCGGGAATGCCGAACATGATGCCTTGGCTCGGGCCGTAGATATCGGCGTCGAGAATCCCGACCTTGGCGCCTTCACGGGCCAGCGCCAGCGCGAGGTTGGCGGCGGTGGTCGATTTACCCACACCACCCTTGCCCGAAGCCACGGCGACCACGTTCTTGACGTTGGCCAGCCCCGGAATCTGCGCCTGCGCCTTATGCGCGGCGATCACGCTGTTGACTTCAACCTTGGCGATCACCACGCCATCGAGGTTTTCGATGGCCAATTGCAGCAATTGCGCCCAGCCGCTCTTGAACAGACCGGCGGCATAACCGATTTCCAGCTGAACATTGACGCGATCACCGATGATTTCGATGTTCTTCACGCAACCGGCGCTGACCGGGTCCTGGTTCAGGTAGGGGTCGGTGTATTGGCTGAGGACGGCTTCCACCGCTGCGCGAGTGACGGCACTCATGGGCAACTCCGATAACAAGACTGGGAAAAGATGGCGGGTATCCTACCCCTTCTATCCTCCGGACGGCACGCCCGGCAACGATTTGCAGGGGTGAAATATCTTGCCCGGCGCTTTATAGTGGCCGACCTCCGTTTCATCAAGTAGCGAAGCCCCACATGTCCGAACCACGCAAGATCCTCGTCACCAGCGCCCTGCCCTACGCCAACGGTTCGATTCACCTTGGCCATATGCTGGAATATATCCAGACCGATATGTGGGTGCGCTTCCAGAAGCATCGCGGCAATCAATGCATTTATGTCTGCGCCGACGACGCCCACGGTTCGGCGATCATGCTGCGCGCGGAAAAGGAAGGCATCACCCCGGAACAACTGATCGCCAACGTGCAGGCTGAACACAGCGCCGACTTTGCCGAGTTCCTGGTCGATTTCGACAACTTCCACTCCACTCACGCCGAAGAAAACCGTGAGCTGTCGAGCCAGATCTACATCAAATTGCGTGACGCCGGGCACATCGCCCAGCGCTCGATCACCCAGTACTTCGACCCGGAAAAGAAAATGTTCCTGGCCGACCGCTTCATCAAGGGCACCTGCCCGAAATGCGGCACCGAAGACCAGTACGGCGACAACTGCGAAAAGTGCGGTGCGACCTACGCACCGACTGATTTGAAGGATCCGAAGTCGGCCATCTCTGGCGCCACCCCGGTGCTCAAGGATTCCCAGCACTTCTTCTTCAAACTGCCGGACTTCCAGGAAATGCTGCAAACCTGGACCCGCAGCGGCACCTTGCAAGACGCCGTCGCCAACAAAATCGCCGAATGGCTGGACGCTGGCCTGCAACAGTGGGACATCTCCCGCGATGCGCCTTACTTCGGTTTCGAGATTCCGGGCGAGCCGGGCAAATATTTCTACGTGTGGCTGGATGCGCCGATCGGCTACATGGCCAGCTTCAAGAACCTCTGCAACCGCACGCCGGAGCTGGACTTCGATGCGTTCTGGGGCAAGGATTCCACCGCCGAGCTGTACCACTTCATCGGCAAGGATATCGTCAACTTCCACGCGCTGTTCTGGCCAGCAATGCTCGAAGGCGCGGGCTACCGCAAGCCGACCGGCATCAACGTGCACGGCTACCTGACCGTCAATGGCCAGAAGATGTCCAAGTCGCGCGGCACCTTCATCAAGGCGCGCACCTATCTGGATCACTTGTCACCGGAATACCTGCGCTACTACTACGCGGCCAAACTGGGCCGTGGCGTCGATGACCTCGACCTGAACCTCGAAGACTTCGTGCAGAAGGTCAACTCTGACCTGGTCGGCAAAGTGGTCAACATCGCCAGCCGTTGCGCCGGCTTCATTCAAAAAGGCAACGCCGGCCTGCTGGTCGACACCAATGCCGCGCCAGAGCTGACCGAGGCTTTCCTCGCTGCTGCGCCAAGCATTGCCGACGCCTATGAAGCTCGCGACTTCGCCCGCGCCATGCGTGAAACCATGGCCCTGGCCGACCGCGCCAACGCCTGGATCGCCGACAAGGCACCGTGGTCGTTGAACAAGCAGGAAGGCAAACAGGATGAAGTCCAAGCGATCTGCGCCACCGCCATCAACCTGTTCCGCCAACTGGTGATCTTCCTCAAACCGGTGCTGCCGCTGCTGGCCGCCGATGCCGAGGCGTTCCTCAATGTCGCCCCGCTGACCTGGAACGACCACACCACCCTGCTGGCCAACCATCAGCTCAACGAATTCAAACCGCTGATGACCCGCATCGACCCGGTAAAAGTACAAGCCATGAGCGACGCCTCGAAAGAAGACCTGACCGCCAGCCAGACCGACACCGGCACCGCTGCTCCGGCCGGCAATGGCGAACTGGCCAAGGATCCGTTGTCGCCGGAAATCGACTTCGACGCCTTTGCCGCCATCGACCTGCGCGTCGCATTGATCGTCAAGGCCGAACACGTGGAAGGTGCCGACAAACTGCTGCGCCTGACACTGGATATCGGTGACGAGCAACGCAACGTGTTCTCCGGGATCAAGAGCGCTTATCCGGATCCGTCCAAGCTCGACGGTCGCCTGACCATGATGATCGCCAACCTCAAGCCTCGGAAAATGAAGTTCGGTATCTCCGAAGGCATGGTGATGGCGGCCGGCCCCGGCGGTGAAGAGATTTACCTGCTGAGCCCGGACAGCGGCGCCAAGCCGGGTCAGCGCATCAAGTAAGCGACAGCAACAAAATCGATCCCACCGACGTGCCCCGCATGCCGGTGGGATTTTTCATATCTGGGCGGATACTGCCTAACCTTATGAGACATCTGCCCGTTTCGCCGACAGAACCATGACCGAACTCGTGCTTACGCTTGTCAGTGCTGCGCTGCTCAACAACTTCGTGTTGCACTGGCCGCTGGGCGTCGATCCGCTCTTGGCAGGCAATCGTCGTCAAGTGCACGCGCTGGGGTCAGCGACGCTTTGCATGATGCTGGTCGTCGGTGTGGTCGGTTACGTGATCTGGCATGGGTTGCTGGTGCCGCTTCACCTTGAAGCCCTGCGGTTGTTCGTGTTTCTGCCGTTGAGCGTTTTGCTGATCGCGCCACTGCTGAAACTGTTGGCGCGCGGGTTGCCGAATCTGCCCTTCGACGGTTTGTGGCCTTTGTTACTCGGTAACGCCGGTGTTCTCGGGCTGACGCTGATCAACGCGCAAAACGATCGCGGTCTGCTGCAGGCGACAGCGCTGAGCCTCGGTGCCGGGCTGGGCTTCTGGCTGGTGCTGAGCCTGTTCAGCGATTTACGCGAACGCACGGCCGACAACGATATTCCCCTGCCCTTTCGCGGCTTGCCGATCGACCTGATCAGCGCCGGTTTGATCGCAGTGATTTTTCTCGGATTCAGTGGACTGATCAAAACATGAGTCTGATTCAACGCATCGATGCCCTCCTGCCGCAGACCCAATGCGGAAAGTGCGGCCATCCCGGATGCAAGCCCTATGCACAAGGCATCGCCGAGGGCGAGCCGATCAACAAGTGCCCGCCGGGCGGTGACGAAACCATCTCCGCACTGGCTGAACTGCTGAAAGTGCCGGTGCTGGAACTGGACATCAGTCGCGGTTCGGCGCCGCCGCAAGTGGCATACATCCGCGAAGCCGAGTGCATTGGCTGCACCAAGTGCATCCAGGCCTGCCCGATCGACGCGATTGTCGGCGCGGCGAAACTGATGCACACCGTGATCATCGATGAATGCACCGGTTGTGACCTGTGTGTCGCGCCGTGCCCGGTGGATTGCATTGAAATGCACCCGCTGCCGCTCGGCACATTGCCGGTGGTCGGCGGCCTGGCTTTTAGTCTCGAAGAGCAACGCGCCCGCGCTGCCAAACGTGATCATGCACGTCAACGCTTCGAACGACGCAATCAGCGTCTGCAACGCGAAGAACAGCAGAAACAGGCGGAGCGAGAAGCGCGGGTGAAACGGGCGGCGCAACCTGAAGTGGTCGCAACCGATCCGGTCCAGGCAGCGCTGGAGCGGGTGCGCGCGCAGAAAGCGGCGACTGTGGATGCGGCTCTGAAGAAAGCCAAGATCGATGTGGCGATGAGCCGTGCGCAATTGCACAAATCATTGAAAGCCTTCGGCCATCCGCCGACATTCGAGCAGCAGACGCAACTGATCGTGTTGCAGCAGCAGTTCGAAGCGGCAGAACTGGCCTTGGCGAAACTTGAAAGCAGTGCAACGCCAGCGCCCACAGTGCCCGCCCCCGCCAAAGACGCCGATCTGAAACGGGCGAAGATCCAGTTGGCCATGCGCCGCGCCGAACTGAAAAAAGCACAAAGCGCCGAAGCGGCGCCCGAACAGATCGCCGCGCTGGAACAAGCGTTGCGCGACGCAGAGCAGGCCCTGCACGCTGCCGAAGCCACCAGCGATCAGCCATTGCCTGACTTGGTGCGGGTCGAAAAGCGCCCGATCGACAGCCAGCTTCGCCAGTTGAAAACCGAATTGGCCTACGCCCGCGCGGACCTCAATAAACTCGAACGGCGCGCCGGTACCCCCACTGAAATGCTCGACAAGGCCCGCGCCCGCCTGCAAGACGCCGAGCGCCAGGTGCAAGACCATGTCGCCCCTTGAAACGCCGGACAGTCGCCTGCAACAGGCGATGAAGCTGGTATTGCTGGCGACGTTGCCGGGGCTGTTGGCGTTGTTCTGGTTTTACGGTTGGGGCGTGTTGATCAATCTGCTGCTGGCGATCGTCACTGCGCTGATGGTCGAGGCGGCGGTCCTTCGCCTGCGTCGACAACCTTTGCAACCGACATTGAGCGACGGCAGTGCGCTGGTCAGCGCGACGTTGCTGGCTGCCGCCCTGCCGCCCTACTGCCCCTGGTGGCTGACGGTGACGGCCATTGCTTCAGGCTTGCTGTTCGGCAAGCACGTGTACGGCGGCGTCGGAAAAAATCCGTTCAACCCGGCAATGCTCGGCTTCGCCCTGGCCATGGTGATGTTCCCGCAGCCGATGACCCATTGGCCGGCCCACGGCCTGGATCTGACAGCAACGTTTCAACAGGTATTTGGCGCTGGTCAGGCGCCGGACGCCTGGGCACAGGCCACCGTACTAGACAGCCTGCGCATCAACAAAAGCCTGACCATGGACGAGTTGTTCGCCAGCGACCCGGCCTTCGGCCGCTTTGGCGGACACGGTGTGGAGTGGGTGAATCTGGCGTTTCTTGCCGGCGGGCTGTTTTTGCTGCAACGCCAGGTCTTTGCCTGGCACGCTCCAGTGGGCATGCTTGCCAGCCTGCTTGTCGTCAGCCTGCTGTGCTGGAATGGTTCAGGGTCGAACTCGCATGGATCGCCGCTGTTTCATCTGCTCAGCGGCGCAACAATGCTCGGCGCGTTCTTCATCATCACTGAACCGGTCTCCGGCGCGAAAACCGCGCTCGCCCGTCTGCTGTTCGGTGTCGGCGTCGGGCTGCTGACTTATTTGATTCGCACCTGGGGCGGATACCCGGATGGCGTGGCGTTTGCGGTGCTGCTGATGAACCTTTGCGTGCCGGCGCTGGAGCGATTTGCCGCTGGCCGCCAGTCACAGGTGAATCCATGAACCGCACGGGCAGCGCGCTAATCGTGTTGATGTTGGTGCTCATCGGCATCGGTGCGACCTACGTCTTACAGCGCATTAACGCACCGCAGATAGCCGCCGAACAGCGCTTGATCGAAAGCCGCAAACTGCTCGACCTGCTCCCGCTCGAGGCCTACGACAATCAACCGCTGGAACAGCCTTTGGCCTTGGCAGACACAGCCTTGAACCACAGCACCTTGACCGGCGGTTATCGCGTGACCCGAGGCGGCCAGACCGTAGCGATTCTGCTGCGTAGCCAGACCCGGGGTTATGCGGGTGCCATCGAACTGTTGATTGCAATCGATGCCAACGGCAAATTGCTGGGCGTCAAAACTCTCCAACAAACCGAAACGCCAGCACTCGGCGGGCATCTGGGAGACTGGCCGAACGCCTGGCTGCAGACGTTTATCGGCAAATTGAGCAATGATCCGAGCGATGCAGGCTGGGCGTTGAAAAAGGATCAAGGCCAATTTGATCAGATGGCCGGTGCGACCATCACCTCTCGCGCCGCCATCAGCACGATCCACGATGCGCTGCGCTACTTCGATGCTCATCGGGCGGCACTGCTGGGGAGCGGAACATGAACCGCTCGGCAACCCTTTCGAATGCTTTGATGCTGACACTGCTGCTTGGCACCAGCGACTCCTTGGCAGGCGCACTGGGAACATTGTTGATGTTCGCCACAGTGGTGGGTCTGTATGGCCTGTGCATGCCGGCTTTGCGATCGAGGCTCAGTGGTACAAGCGCATTACTGGCCAGCCTGTTGCTCGCCGCGACTTTCACCAGTTGCGCAGATCTTCTGGCACAGCGTTGGTTTCTGCCCTGGCAGCTAGCATTCGGCCTGTATGCCGGCCTGATCGCCTTGCAATGCGTGGTTCTGGAACACAATGGTTTCTGGCATCAATCACTGGCCGAACGCTTCAAACTCTGCGCGACGTTCGGTGGACTCATGCTGGTACTTGCAGGGCTGCGTGAACTCACCGGCCACGGTAGTCTCGGCCGGGGGCTGTCCGAATCCTGGCCAGGTCTTGTTCTGTTTAGCGAAGGGCTGCACCTGATCACCTTGATCCCCGGTGCTTTTATTCTGTTGGCGCTGCTGCTGGCGGCGCGCCAGGCGTTGATTCGCCCGAACTCAATTTCCAAGGAAAACCATCGTCCATGAATGCTGCAAAACGTCTGGAGATTTTCCGTCGCCTGCACGAAGACAATCCGGAGCCAAAGACCGAACTGGCCTACTCCTCGCCGTTCGAGCTGTTGATCGCCGTGATTCTTTCGGCGCAGTCGACTGACGTAGGCGTCAACAAGGCCACGGCGAAGCTGTTCCCGGTTGCCAATACGCCGGCAGCGATCCACGCGTTGGGTATCGAAGGTCTATCCGAATACATCAAGACGATCGGTCTCTACAACAGCAAGGCCAGGAACGTCATCGAAACCTGCCGTTTGCTGGTTGAACGCCATGGCAGCGAGGTCCCGCAAACCCGTGAAGAACTCGAAGCCTTGCCGGGAGTGGGCCGCAAGACCGCCAACGTCGTACTCAACACGGCTTTCCGGCAACTGACCATGGCCGTCGACACCCACATCTTCCGGGTCAGCAACCGCACCGGCATTGCACCGGGTAAAAATGTGGTTGAAGTGGAAAAGAAGCTGATGAAGTTTGTGCCCAAGGAATTCCTGCTCGACTCTCATCACTGGCTGATTCTTCACGGTCGCTATGTGTGTCTGGCCCGCAAGCCGCGTTGTGGCAGTTGCCGGATCGAGGACTTGTGCGAGTACAAAGACAAAACCTCGGACGATTGACCGGCTATTGGAATAATTGATAAATCGATTGAAAAAATCTTTTTTACCCGCCGCAGGAATATCGATATAAGGAGCGCCAAAGGCATTCTTAGCCGGGAGTCAGCTTATGAGTAGCGACAAAGAGCCACTGGATGTAGATGACGATATCGCTGCAGAAACTGATGACGCCGAACCTGTGGTCGAGGTCGCCAAGACCAACCTGAGCAAGCGCCGCACCATCGATAACCTGCTCGAGGAGCGCCGACTGCAAAAGCAATTGGCCGAATACGATTTTGATGACTGATATTTGAAAGCCTCCTGAACCGGAGGCTTTTTACTTTCTGCAGCTAGCTGGATTCGATCGGCCCATGACCCTGTCAGCTACTACAGGCATTCAGACCAGACCATTGCGTTGCGCCAACTCGATAAGGTCAACCAGGGAGCGTGCATTAAGCTTCAACAACAAGCGTGTCTTGTAGGTGCTCACGGTCTTGTTGCTCAAAAACATGCCATCGGCGATTTCCTTGTTGGTCTTTCCCCGTGCCAACTGCTGCAACACCATCATTTCCCGACCGGACAGCCGATCTACCATGTCGGCCTCACTGGCATTGCCCAAACTGGTTCGCACCGTATGCAAAGCCTGATTGGGGAAATAACTGTAGCCTGACAATACCGCCTTGATCGCACTGAGCAATTCGGTCAGGTCTTGCTGTTTACAGACATAGCCGGCAGCCCCCGACTGCATGCAGCGCATTGAAAAATGCCCGGGGGCCTGTGAAGTCAATACCAGGACTTTAATAGGCATGGCCGTCGAAGTCAGGCGCGCAATAACTTCCAGACCATCAAGTTTCGGTATTCCAATATCCAGAATAACAATATCCGGCATTTGTTCTCGAGCCAGTTGTAACGCATCCACACCGTTATCAGTCTCTGCGATGACTTCGTAGCCATGACGCTCCATTAGCATACGCACCGCAAGACGAATGACAGGGTGATCATCCACGATCAGCACTTTATTCATGGGCAAGTCCAGTTTCGCTGTTCGAATTTTTAGAACACGCACAATAGCCCAGCCACTTGCTCTATGGCATGCCGGGATAATCATGCACTTGCATCGAAAGACATGCCCTACAGTCATTGCGGACTTATCCTACAAAAAATCGCTACCGCTCTAAAAATCCGACGTCATCGCCTCCTTCGCACTTGGCAATATCTGTCCATTTACATTGTTACAGGTTACTTCCAGCAGAACTGAAATCGGAGCTCGTCGCTGCGTTCGATAACACCTGAGCCGCGCTGAACAGCCTCGACCCGACGGACGCAAGCGACACTGATTCAAATTAGAAACATCAAGCAATATCAGCTCGAGAGCAACACGCCCTTCAAGCCAGAATATAAACACCTGAAACAAGATATTTATACCTGCTCCATTGTTTTTGCTATAAAAATAAACATCTCGGAAAACAACTACCAAACAACAACTCACACCTACCAATACATCAACTATGAGAAAGACCAGACAGAAGAGCCAAAGCATGTTGAAAATAAAAAGCAGAATTACCAATCCAATGACAGTCATTGCCATATTTGCCGCCATTTCGGAAACATCAGCCGCGGTCTCATTACCGTTTCTTGATAACAAGGACCGGGAAATATACGTGTGGTTTTTGATCAGCTTTCCGTTTTACTTGTTATTTCTTTTCTTTATCACACTAAACTTCAACTACCGCTCCCTCTACTCACCCTCCGACTTCGGCAAGGACAAAAACTTTCTAAAAGTAATCGATAACAATGATCGCGAAAACAAACGACACGCCTCGCCCCAGGAGCCTGCCATGCAAGGTGCATTTGGACTATCAAGTTGTATCGTGCCAAGTGAGTCAGGCACTGTCGAACGGCAAGACTCGTGCAAAATCCACAACGCACCTGACCCACCGTCGGACATCAACACAAAGCCGAACCTGATTGTTCAGCACAACATTCAGTTACCTGCATGGGTCTGTAACCTGCACCTCATTGATGCGAGGGATGTCGATGAAGCGAGGGAGTTGGCCACGATTCTGGAAAAAATCCGAAACCTCGACAGGAAAACTGCCAGGGTAGTCGTTTTCCTTTCCAATCACGTGTCGGATGTTTTACTGACGAAAAACGCACTGCAGCAAAGCAAGCAGGTAAAAAAGGGCTCAGGCAAGACGCTCTGTATCGTCTATAACCTGTGTTCACAAGCAGTGACGCTGATGGCACGGACATGAACGATGAGTCTTGGCGACAAGCGCGAAGGCCAGAAACATGGATTGATCAGATCCAGACAAAGAATCATGCAAAAAGGGCGACCTTGTCTCGATGACAAGGCCGCCCTTTTCATTGCGCGTCAGTCTGTAACACTTAGAACAGCTTGCGGCCCTTGTTGGCAGCAATGCGCATGCGCAGCGCGTTGAGCTTGATGAAGCCCGCCGCATCGGCCTGGTTGTAAGCACCGCCGTCTTCTTCGAAGGTCGCGATGTTGGAATCGAACAGCGAATCGTCGGACTTGCGGCCAGTGACGATCACGTTGCCTTTGTACAACTTCAGGCGCACAACGCCGTTCACGTTGACCTGCGAAGCGTCGATCATTTGCTGCAGCATCAGACGCTCAGGGCTCCACCAGTAACCGGTGTAGATCAGGCTGGCGTATTTCGGCATCAGCTCGTCTTTGAGGTGAGCGACTTCGCGGTCCAGGGTGATCGATTCGATGGCGCGGTGAGCGCGCAGCATGATGGTACCGCCCGGGGTTTCGTAGCAACCACGGGACTTCATGCCGACGTAACGGTTCTCGACGATGTCGAGACGGCCGATACCGTGGGCACCACCGATTTTGTTCAGCGTCGCCAGCACGGTGGCCGGAGTCATTTCGACGCCGTCCAGTGCAACGATGTCGCCGTTGCGGTAGGTCAGTTCCAGGTATTGCGCTTTATCAGGAGCGTTCTCCGGGGAGACGGTCCATTTCCACATGTCTTCTTCGTGCTCGGTCCAGGTGTCTTCCAGCACGCCGCCTTCATAGGAGATGTGCAGCAGGTTGGCGTCCATCGAGTACGGGGACTTCTTCTTGCCGTGACGCTCGATCGGGATCGCGTGCTTCTCGGCGTAGTCCATCAGCTTCTCGCGGGACAGCAGATCCCACTCGCGCCAAGGGGCAATCACTTTTACACCTGGCTTGAGTGCGTAGGCACCCAGTTCGAAGCGCACCTGGTCGTTGCCCTTGCCGGTGGCGCCATGGGAAATGGCGTCAGCGCCGGTTTCGTTGGCGATTTCGATCAGACGTTTGGCGATCAGCGGACGTGCGATGGAAGTACCCAGCAGGTACTCGCCTTCGTAAACGGTGTTGGCGCGGAACATCGGGAACACGAAATCACGCACGAACTCTTCGCGCAGATCGTCGATGTAGATTTCTTTGACGCCCATGGCCTGAGCCTTGGCGCGGGCCGGCTCGACCTCTTCGCCTTGACCGAGATCAGCGGTGAAGGTCACCACTTCACAGTTATAAGTATCCTGCAGCCACTTGAGGATCACCGAAGTGTCCAGGCCGCCGGAATACGCCAGAACGACCTTGTTTACGTCCGCCATGCCATCACTCCACGGGGTTCTACGGAAAGCCGAGGAGTCTACCGCTCAAACGCGATAATTTACAGAGGCGCGACAGCTTAAGACGACAAAGCGACAGAATCTGTCGAGAGCGCGACGATGACCGGCGGGTCAGGAAGTCGCTGCAGTGCTGGCGGGCGTGCTCGCTTGAGGCGCAGGTGCGGGGCTGACCGGCGCCACGCGCGCCAGTTTTACATTGACCCTACGGTTCTTCGCGCGATTGGCTGCATTGGTGTTCGGCACAATGGGATATTGCTCGCCGTGGAAACGCACGGTGATCTGCGATTCCTGAATACCATTGGCCTTGAAGAAGTCGACGACCGCCAGCGCGCGGCGGCGCGACAGTTCGCGGTTGGTCAGGCGATTGCCGCTGTTATCGGAATGGCCGTCGAGCTCGATGTGATTGACCGTCGGATCGGCCTTCATGAATTCGAGCATTACTTGCAGCCTGGCCTTGGCGGCGGCGTCCAGGTCAACGCCCTCGCCGGGGAAGCCGATCTGCGACTGTTTGATCTGGTCAAAATTCTGCGGCAGCAATTTCGCCACACACGTCTGGTAATCGTTGAAGGCTTTGCTGAATTTGACCGGCAACAAGCGAACTTCCGAGACGCGGCCATCGCCCGAGGCACGGCGTACAACCGGGCTACGGCCGTCCAGCAGGCCACTGATCAGACCACCGGCCTGAGACTGCGAGCTGTTGAACAACACGTTGCCGCTGCCGAGCCTGACGCTGCCCAGGTTGATGTCGCCACGGCCCGGCTGCCAAGGCGCCGCCGCCGCGAGCAAGGTCGCTGAACCGCCGCCAAGCATGGCGTTGTAGGCATTCAGACGAAATATCGCCTGCTCACCGGCCTTGCGCACGAACTCACCCGAGCCGAAATCAGTGATCGGCTGGGTCAGACGACATTCGAACTTGTCCCCGGCGACCGTCCACTCAATGTTCTCCAGACGGGTCTGGTACGTGAGCGCCATCGCGGGAAGGCTGGCAAACACACTGAGCAAGGCTAAATAACGCTGGCGCACGGGAGGCTCCATTGGCTTCTGAAACACAAAGACCGATTCACACTATGTTTACGGCATACCTACGGGATATCGGAAGGTTCCGGCAAAACTTGATAGCGAGTGCCTGCAAGAGTCTTTTCCGGTAGCATTCGCCTCAGTTTGACCCGCCTGGAATCCCCTCATGTCCGACCGCCTGACCCTGCTGCGTCCCGACGACTGGCACATTCATCTTCGCGATGGTGCCGTGTTGACCAATACCGTTGCCGATGTTGCGCGCACCTTTGGCCGCGCCATCATCATGCCCAACCTGGTACCTCCGGTGCGCAACGCCGCTGAAGCCGACGGCTATCGCCAGCGGATTCTTGCTGCCCGCCCGGCCGGCAGTCGCTTCGAGCCGCTGATGGTGCTGTACCTCACCGACCGCACCCAGCCCGAAGAAATTCGTGAGGCCAAGGCCAGCGGTTTTGTGCACGCCGCCAAGCTGTACCCGGCTGGCGCGACCACCAACTCCGACTCCGGGGTAACCAGCATCGACAAGATTTTCCCGGCGCTGGAAGCCATGGCCGAAGTCGGCATGCCGCTGCTGATCCACGGTGAAGTCACCCGTGGCGACGTCGATGTGTTCGACCGCGAAAAGATCTTTATCGATGAGCACATGCGCCGTGTGGTCGAGCGTTTCCCGACACTGAAAGTGGTGTTTGAACACATCACCACCGGCGACGCTGTGCAGTTCGTCAATGAGGCTCCGGCCAACGTTGGCGCGACCATCACCGCGCACCACCTGCTCTACAACCGCAACCACATGCTGGTCGGCGGGATTCGGCCGCATTTCTATTGCCTGCCGATCCTCAAGCGCAACACGCATCAGGAAGCCCTGCTCGACGCCGCCACCAGTGGCAGCGCGAAGTTCTTCCTCGGCACCGACTCGGCGCCGCACGCCCAGCACGCCAAGGAAGCCGCCTGCGGTTGCGCCGGTTGCTACACCGCGTACGCCGCCATCGAGATGTACGCCGAAGCCTTCGAACAGCGTAACGCGCTGGACAAGCTCGAAGCCTTCGCCAGCCTCAACGGCCCGCGTTTCTACGGCCTGCCGGTGAACACCGATCGCATCACCCTGGTTCGTGAAGAATGGACCGCCCCGACCAGCCTGCCGTTTGGCGAGCTGACCGTTATCCCGCTGCGCGCCGGTGAAAAACTGCGCTGGCGCCTGCTGGAGGAACACGCGTGAGTGAAGACCATTTCGACGACGAACTGGACGGTCAAAGTGGTGGTGGCGGTTCCCGTCACCCAATGGCAGCACGCTTTCGCGGCTACCTGCCGGTAGTCGTCGACGTAGAAACCGGTGGCTTCAACTCGGCCACCGATGCGTTGCTGGAGATTGCCGCGACCACCATCGCCATGGATGAAAAGGGTTTTGTTTACCCCGATCACACCTACTTCTTCCGCGTTGAGCCGTTCGAAGGCGCCAACATCGAAGCAGCGGCTCTGGAGTTCACCGGGATCAAGCTCGATCACCCGCTGCGCATGGCGGTCAGCGAAGAAACCGCACTGACCGACATCTTCCGTGGCATTCGCAAAGCGTTGAAGGCCAATGGCTGCAAACGCGCGATTCTGGTTGGCCACAACAGCAGCTTCGATCTTGGCTTCCTCAACGCGGCCGTTGCGCGTCTGGACATGAAACGCAACCCGTTCCACCCGTTCTCCAGCTTCGACACCGCGACGCTGGCTGGTCTGGCCTACGGTCAAACCGTGCTGGCTAAAGCCTGCCAGGCTGCCGACATCGATTTCGACGGCCGTGAGGCGCACTCGGCGCGTTACGACACCGAGAAAACCGCTGAGCTGTTCTGTGGCATCGTCAACCGCTGGAAACAGATGGGCGGCTGGGAAGATTTCGACGACTGATCGATGGTCGTCGGGTAAATCCCGCGCATAAAAAACCGGCCACGTGGGCCGGTTTTTTTGTACCTCGACATTGCGCCTTACAGGGCAGCAGCGTTCTCGGTCAGGTATGCAGCAACGCCTTCTGGCGAAGCGTTCATGCCTTTGTCGCCTTTTTTCCAGTTGGCAGGGCAGACTTCACCGTGCTCTTCGTGGAATTGCAGAGCGTCGACCAGACGGATCAGCTCTTCCATGTTACGGCCCAGCGGCAGGTCGTTGATGATCTGCGAGCGGACAACGCCTTTGTCGTCGATCAGGAACGCGCCACGGAACGCTACGCCACCTTCCGACTCAACGTCGTAGGCTTTAGCGATGTCGTGCTTCATGTCGGCAGCCATGGTGTATTTCACCTGGCCGATGCCGCCATTGTTCACTGGAGTGTTGCGCCATGCGTTGTGAGTGAAGTGCGAGTCGATCGACACAGCGATCACTTCAACGTTGCGTGCCTTGAAGTCAGCCATGCGGTTGTCCAGAGCGATCAGCTCGGACGGGCAGACGAAGGTGAAGTCCAGTGGGTAGAAGAACACCAGGCCGTATTTGCCTTTGATGGCCGAGGACAGGGTGAAGCTGTCAACGATCTCGCCATTGCCGAGTACGGCCGGGACGGTGAAGTCAGGGGCTTGTTTGCCTACGAGTACGCTCATTGATATCTCCTGGTGTAAAAACTTGAAGTTCAGGGTTCGCGCCAGCCTGCCACCCTCAGGCGACAGCCCTGTGACACGAACCCCCTTCGCAAGGGCCGACCATCATACACTGCGAATTTGGCCTGTCCTTAACGGTTTTTTAAAGCAGGCGCAGAACGGCGCTGCATTTACGGGGCCAGGCAAATCGCCAGTAAATACCGTTCGTCAGTCATGGCTGTTAATCGGCTGAAGCGTTCCGAAAGCACTTTGACAATCATTCTCGTTAACATTAAGATCCATCGCAATTGAGTCACAACCAGCGACGGTTCTCACTTATGTATGTTTGTCTCTGCACTGGCGTCACCGACGGACAGATCCGCGAAGCGATCTATGAAGGTTGCTGCAGCTATAAAGAAGTTCGCCAGGCCACCGGCGTCGCCAGCCAATGCGGCAAATGTGCCTGCCTTGCCAAGGAAGTCGTTCGCGAAACCCTGACCAAGCTGCAAACCGCCCAGGCCGCGATCCCCTATCCGGTAGAATTTACTGCCGCGTAATAACACCACATTTCAAAGAACCGGACTTATGTCCGGTTTTTTTATGCCTGTAAATCAATTGCTTAGGCTACAGACGCGGAACACAAACATTCTTATTCCGATTAATTTTCATATATTATTCAATAACTTAGGTTTGACACTTATAAGTACGAAGCTCAAACTCTGCCGTATATACAGCTAATACAGGGCAGGACTCCGATCATGAAAGGCGACATTACAGTCATCCAGCATCTCAACAAGATCCTTGCCAATGAGCTGGTCGCGATCAATCAGTATTTCCTGCATGCGCGCATGTATGAAGATTGGGGTCTGAACAAGCTCGGCAAGCACGAATACAAAGAATCCATCGACGAGATGAAGCACGCGGACAAGCTGATCAAGCGCATCCTGTTCCTCGAGGGCCTGCCGAACGTGCAGGATCTGGGCAAGCTGCACATCGGCGAGCACACCAAGGAAATGCTGGAGTGCGACCTGCGTATCGAGAAGACCGGTCACGCTGACCTGAAGACCGCGATCGCGCATTGCGAGACCG
Organism: Pseudomonas fluorescens; assembly: GCF_902497745.1. Taxonomy (GTDB): domain Bacteria; phylum Pseudomonadota; class Gammaproteobacteria; order Pseudomonadales; family Pseudomonadaceae; genus Aquipseudomonas; species Aquipseudomonas fluorescens_BM. Next base: position 72,780 of record NZ_CABVHJ010000022.1, on the reverse strand, counting down.
TCGGTGACTTCGGTAGCCGTGAACTGCTTGAAGACATTCTCGAATCCGAAGAAGAACATATCGACTGGCTGGAAACCCAACTGGGCCTGATCGATAAAGTCGGTCTTGAGAACTATCTGCAATCGCAGATGGGCGAAGAGTAGGATCTGCCGAAGGCTGCGATCTTTTCAGATTGCACCGGCAACTTGCAGTAACGTTTCGAACGCACTAAAAAGCCCCGCCCTCTTTCGAGTGGCGGGGCTTTTTATTGGCTGAAGATCAGAAGATCGCAGCCTCGTTTCACTCGACAGCTCCTACACCAGCAGCTATCGCATGAAACCTGGCTGATCAGGCTTCGGACTTGTTCGCCGCTGCAGCTTCAACAGCCGACTTGATGGTGCTTTGCAGCGAACCGTCTGCAGCCATCTCGGTCATGATGTCGCTACCGCCGACCAGCTCACCGCCGACCCACAGTTGCGGGAAAGTCGGCCAGTTGGCGTATTTAGGCAGGTTGGCGCGGATTTCCGGGTTCTGCAGGATGTCCACGTACGCAAACTTTTCGCCGCAAGCCATGACAGCCTGCGCAGCTTTCGCGGAGAAGCCACACTGCGGGGCATTCGGCGAGCCTTTCATGTAAAGCAGAATGGTGTTGTTGGCAATCTGCTCTTTAATCGTTTCGATGATATCCATGGAGCACCTCGGCTGAACTTTCCGACTCATGGGTCGGCACGGTGACGCATTGTAACGGAATCCCGAGCGCCATGCTCGGTCTCCCCGACAGTCATGCTCAAGCCGCCGCCACCGTCACCGGCACGCCATTCAACACCGCATTGCCGGACAACTCGTCGAGCTGACATTCATCAGTCAGGTCGTTCGCGCTCGAGCCCGGCTGACTACTGGCAATCGCCATCTGCACGCCTGGCCTTGCATGACCCCAGCCATGCGGCAGGCTGACCACACCTTTCATCATGTCGAGGCTGCCAAGCACTTCGACTTCGATTTGCCCAACCCGCGAACTGACGCGCACCCATTGACCATCGTGGAGCCCACGGCTGGCGAGATCGTCCGGATGCATCAGTAACTGATGACGTGGCTTGCCCTTCACCAGACGGTGATAGTTGTGCATCCACGAATTGTTGCTGCGTACGTGGCGACGGCCAATCATCAACAGTTCATCTGCAGCGGGTGCCTGCAACGCGGCAAAACGTGCGAGGTCGGCGAGGATCTCTGGCGGCGCGGCCTGCACACGCTGGTTCGGTGTTTTCAGGCGCGAGGCCAGATTCGCTTTCAGCGCACCCAGATCGATCCCGTGGGGATGATCGAACAGCGTCGCCACCGAGAGTTTCTGCTCAGAGGCATCACCGTACAGGCCCATGCGCAGCCCCATGTCGATCATCTTCGATGGCGGCATGGTCGGCTTCAGCTCTTTACCGGTCTTCTCGGCAAAGGCCTTGGCCAGGCCAACAAAAATCTCCCAGTCATGCAGCGCGCCTTCGGGCTTGGCGAGAATTGCACGATTGAAGCGAGTCACGTTACGTACCGCGAACAGATTGAAGGTGGTGTCGTAGTGATCATTCTCCAGCGCCGAGGTCGACGGCAGGATCAAGTCGGCGTAGCGCGTGGTTTCGTTGATATACAGGTCGATGCTGACCATGAACTCCAGGCCGTCCAGCGCTTGCTCCAGTTGCCGCCCGTTCGGCGTCGACAACACCGGATTGCCGGCCACAGTGATCAGCGCACGGATCTGACCCTCGCCTTCGGTGAGCATTTCTTCGGCCAGCGCCGAGACCGGCAACTCTCCGCCGTATTCAGGACGACCCGAGACACGGCTTTGCCATTTGTTGAAATGCCCGCCCGAGGTCGATGCCACCAAGTCCACTGCGGGCTCGGTGCACAACGCGCCACCTACCCGGTCGAGATTGCCGCTGACCAGGTTGATCAACTGCACCACCCAGTGGCACAGCGTGCCAAAGGCCTGGGTTGAAACCCCCATGCGGCCGTAGCAAACCGCACTCGGTGCGGCAGCGAAGTCGCGGGCCAGTTGACGGATCTGTCCGGCAGGCACGGCACACAACGGGCTCATGGCCTCAGCGGTGAATGACGCTACCGCCCCGCGCACCTCCTCCAGCCCATCGACCGGCAAGTGACTGTCACGGGTCAGGCCTTCACTGAAGAGCGTATTAAGCACACCAAACAACAACGCGGCATCCCCCCCCGGACGCACGAACAGATGCTGATCAGCCATCGCCGCCGTCTCACTGCGTCGTGGATCAACCACAACGACTTTACCGCCGCGCGCCTGGATTGCCTTTAAACGTTTCTCAACATCTGGCACGGTCATAATGCTGCCGTTGGACGCCAGCGGATTACCACCGAGGATCAACATGAAATCGGTGTGATCGATGTCCGGAATCGGCAGCAGCAAGCCATGGCCGTACATCAGGTAACTGCTCAGGTGATGCGGCAACTGATCGACCGAGGTCGCCGAGAAGCGATTGCGCGTCTTCAGCAAACCGAGGAAATAATTGCTATGGGTCATCAGCCCGTAGTTGTGCACGCTCGGATTGCCCTGATAGACCGCCACTGCATTCTGCCCATGACGCTCCTGAATCGCCGCCAGCCGCTCGGCCACCAGCGCAAAGGCCTCGTCCCACTCGATCGGCAGCCATTCGCTGCCAACCCGGCGCATCGGCTGGCGCAGGCGATCCGGATCGTTCTGGATATCTTGCAGCGCCACCGCCTTGGGGCAGATATGGCCACGACTGAAGGTGTCCAGCGCATCACCCTTGATCGAGGTGATCGCAACATGGCCATCGGTTTCAGTGGTCTCGATGGTCAGGCCGCAAATGGCTTCACACAGGTGGCAGGCACGGTGATGGAGAGTCTTGGTCATGGCCAGTCTCTGTCTTGTTCTGGGCGGGTAATGACACCCGCGGGAACAAAACTATGGCCCGAGTGAAGAAGCAGCGCCAGCGACGTTCGTCTTGTGAATCGGCGCCTATCAGGTGCGCCGATAGACCGCCGCGCTCAACTCGATGGAAGCTGCGGAGGTGCTGCCAGCTGGATTTCCTGGATGGTTTCGATCTGCTCGTGGGCGACGTGCACGCCGGTGAGTTCGCCGATCAATCGCCAGTGTTCGTCGAGCCCGGCGCTAATCGTTGCCATGCGATCGATCATGTGGCGGCCGGCACTCTTGACGACTTCGTCTTCGCTGCGCAGCAGTTCGAACGACATTGAGGTCACCGACGCGGTGAGATGGGTCAGAGAGCGAGCCGTGTGGCCCAGCAATTCCATTAACAGTTTTTCTTTCGATTCCATGCGGAGGCTTCCTGCGTCGCTCGAAACTTATTTATAACCCAGCACTTTGCTTTAGCAAATGTTTCAGCTCGAGCATCCGACCAAGTGGTGGCATGGCGCCACGATCGTAAACCGACCCAAGCGACCCGATCCCCCGCCACGCCGCATTGCCAAGCCCTGCGAGGCCAGTGTACAAAGAGGCTCGCTGCTGTGCTGAGCCCGGCTTCAAATACTCGACTGCAACGCCAGTGCGTCCTCCGAATCCCACAAAAACCGTAGCCTATTGGAAAAACGCGACATTTAGTGTCAATATCGCGCCTTCCCCTATTTCGTCGCCCCGTGCGGCTTACGCCGCAGGTCTCGCCCGTTGTTCCGTTAAACAAGGCTTTGAGCATCTGCGGTTTGTAGCAAAAAGGTAGTCAATGATGAGCGCAAGGCACTTTCTCTCCCTGATGGATTGCACGCCCGAAGAGCTGGTCAGCGTGATCCGTCGAGGCGTTGAGCTCAAGGACCTGCGTAACCGCGGCGTACTGTTCGAGCCTCTGAAAAACCGTGTACTGGGCATGATCTTCGAGAAGTCCTCGACCCGTACCCGTATCTCCTTCGAGGCCGGCATGATCCAGCTCGGCGGCCAGGCGATCTTCCTCTCGCCGCGTGACACCCAACTGGGTCGTGGCGAGCCGATCGGCGACTGCGCCATTGTCATGTCGAGCATGCTCGATGCGGTGATGATCCGTACCTTTGCCCACAGCACCCTGACCGAATTCGCCGCCAACTCGCGCGTGCCAGTGATAAACGGCCTGTCCGATGACCTGCACCCGTGCCAGTTGCTGGCCGACATGCAGACATTCCTTGAACACCGTGGCTCGATCCAGGGTAAAACCGTGGCCTGGATCGGCGACGGCAACAACATGTGCAACAGCTATATAGAAGCAGCGATGCAGTTCGACTTCCAGTTGCGCATCGCCTGCCCGGCAGGCTACGAGCCCAATCCTGAATTCGTCGCCAAGGCCGGCGATCGCGTGACCATCGTTCGCGATCCGCAAGACGCCGTGCGTGGCGCGCATCTGGTGAGCACCGACGTCTGGACTTCGATGGGTCAGGAAGAGGAAACTGCCAAGCGCCTCAAGCTGTTCGCCCCGTTCCAGGTCAACCGTGCTTTGCTCGACCTCGCTGCCGAGGACGTGCTGTTCATGCACTGCTTGCCTGCGCACCGTGGCGAAGAAATCAGCCTCGACCTGCTCGATGACCCGCGCTCCGTCGCCTGGGATCAGGCAGAAAACCGTCTCCACGCACAGAAGGCCCTGCTCGAGTTCCTCGTTGAACCGGCATATCACCACGCATGAGCCATGAATTACTGCTGAACCTGCGCAACCTCGCTTGCGGCTACCAAGATCAACGTGTGGTGCAGAACCTCAATCTGCACCTCAACGCCGGTGACATCGGTTGCCTGCTCGGTTCGTCCGGCTGTGGCAAGACCACCACCCTGCGCGCCATCGCCGGTTTCGAACCGGTGCACGAAGGTGAGATCACTCTCGGTGGTGAGACCATTTCCAGCGCCGGTTTCACCCTCGCCCCGGAGAAACGCCGGATCGGCATGGTGTTCCAGGACTACGCGCTGTTTCCCCACCTGAGCGTCGCCGACAACATCGCCTTCGGCATTCGCAAGCATCCGAACAAGGAACGCGTGACCGAAGAGTTGCTCGAACTGGTCAACCTGAAGAACCTCGGCAAGCGCTTCCCGCATGAGTTGTCCGGCGGCCAGCAACAGCGAGTTGCCCTCGCCCGTGCCTTGGCGCCGGAGCCGCAATTACTGCTGCTCGACGAACCGTTCTCCAACCTCGACGGCGAACTGCGGCGCAAGCTCAGTCATGAAGTGCGCGACATTCTCAAGGCCCGTGGCACCAGCGCAATTCTGGTGACCCACGATCAGGAAGAAGCCTTCGCCGTCAGCGACCACGTTGGCGTGTTCAAGGAAGGTCGACTGGAGCAGTGGGACACGCCGTACAACCTCTATCACGAACCGGCAACGCCGTACGTGGCCAGCTTCATCGGTCAGGGTTACTTCATTCGCGGCCAGTTGGGCAGCCCGGAATCGGTGCAGACTGAACTGGGTGAGCTGCGCGGCAATCGGGCTTATACCTGGCCGATTGGCGGGGCTGTGGATGTGCTGCTGCGCCCGGATGACATTGTTTATGCGCCGGACAGTGGGTTGAAAGCGCGGATTGTCGGCAAGACGTTCCTTGGGGCGTCGACGCTGTATCGTCTGCAATTGCCGACGGGGGCGCAGCTGGAATCGATTTTCCCTAGTCATGCGGATCATCAGGTTGGGGCTGAGGTGGGGATTCGCGTAGCTGCTGAACATCTGGTGTTGTTCCAGGCATCGGGCAGTACCGCCGCACAAATCCCGGCAGTGGAAAACGGCGTCCGCCGCTACAACACCGCCCTCTGATCCAACCCGGATCAAAACTGTGGGAGCGAGCCTGCTCGCGAATGCGATGTATCAGTCACAGATGATTTGACTGACCGACCGTATTCGCGAGCAGGCTCGCTCCCACAGGTGTTTTTGGGCTAACCCAACAACAATGTACCGCTGGCAACCAGCGTCGCATTGCCACCAATCTTCACTCGCTCGCCTTCCAGCCGACAAAACAACTCCCCGCCCCGTGCCGAGCGCTGGCAAGCGGTCAGGCTCGATTTGCCCAGACGCTTGGACCAATACGGGATCAGGCTGCAATGCGTCGACCCGGTCACCGGATCCTCATTGATGCCAATCGCCGACGCAAAATAGCGCGAGACGAAGTCGTGCTGATTACCCCGCGCCGTAACGATAGCGCCCAGCCAGGGCAGCTTGGCCAACGCCACCATGTCCGGCGTGCAATCGAGCACGGCCTGCTCCGATTCCAGTACCACAAACAGTTCGTTGGAGCCGAGCACATCAACCGCTTCGACACCCAGCGCCCGCTCAACGTCGACAGTTACACCAATCTCAGACGGCATGATCGACGGGAAATCCAGCCACAACCGATCACCTTCCCGCGTGACGCTCAGCGGACCGGATTTACAGGTAAAGTCGATACGCCCGGCGCTTTCCTTGTAAATTTCGAACAGTACATAAGCGCTCGCCAGCGTGGCGTGGCCGCACAGTGGCACTTCAGTAGTCGGGGTGAACCAGCGGATATGCCAGGCCGACCCCTCACGCACCAGAAACGCAGTTTCCGCCAGATTGTGCTCGGCGGCGATCTTCTGCATCAGCTCATCCGCAAGCCAGGCATCCAGCCGATAGACCATCGCCGGATTGCCACTGAATGGTCGATCACTGAACGCATCGACCTGATGGAACTCGAGCTGCATAACCTTCTCCCTAAGTCAGTCGGCAGAGCATGCAGCCACGAGGCGATCGACGCCAGTGACAGAACCGGCCAATTTTCTGCATACAGCGATAACGGTCACGTGCGGCCGATATCGGCAAATTTCGCCTGGGTATGTTCGGCGAGCACGGCGGGTGCCAGTTCCACCTCCAGGCCTCGCCGACCGGCGCTGACATAAATAGTCGCAAAACCCTGAGCCGAGTTATCAATGAAGGTACGCAGGCGCTTCTTCTGCCCCAACGGGCTGATGCCACCCAACAGATAACCGGTGGAGCGTTGTGCGGCGGCAGGGTCAGCCATCTCGGCTTTTTTTACCCCCGCGGCATGGGCCAGACCTTTGAGGTCAAGGCTTCCGACGACCGGCACCACCGCCACCAGCAACTCGCCTTTTTCGCTGGCCGCCAACAAGGTTTTAAACACCTGCGCTGGCTCCAGCGCCAATTTTTCTGCGGCCTCCAGCCCGTAGGATGCGGCCTTGGGGTCATGTTCGTAACTGTGCACGCGATGTTCGGCACGAACTTTTTTCAACAAGTCCAACGCAGGGGTCATGGCAGCTCCAGGCTCGGCAGTGACAGAAAAATGCTGCATCCGATTCTAGGTGATCAGCCTCTAAAAGGCTCTATCCCAAGCCACGATTCCCGTGGCTTGCAGACATTCTGCTGACACCATCGCGCGCGGACGACACAGGATCATTCACCCAACGAATAGTTTTATTGTGACCGACGGTTCACTTTCGACCTTTGACAGGTTTGTTTCTTGTCTATATTTTTTCGAATCTGAATAATGTAAGAATTATCGTCATCGCAGCACCCAGCAGTAAACCGGAACGGAATGGGGATTCCCACCCGGTGAAAATCGCGCCCTGCCCTATCGGCGAGACGCCAGACAACAACAAAAACCGAGGTTTTCAATGACAACTGCTTTACAGCAACCATCGCTATCGAGCCAATGCATGGCCGAGTTTCTGGGTACTGCACTGCTGATCTTTTTCGGCACTGGCTGTGTCGCCGCGCTCAAAGTCGCGGGCGCCAGCTTCGGCCTGTGGGAAATCAGCATCATCTGGGGCGTCGGTGTGAGCATGGCGATTTACCTCACCGCTGGCGTGTCCGGCGCGCACCTGAACCCGGCCGTCAGCATCGCGCTGGCGATTTTTGCCGACTTCGAAAAGCGCAAACTGCCCTTCTACATTCTTTCGCAGATCGCCGGCGCCTTCTGCGGCGCGCTATTGGTTTACACGCTGTACAGCAACCTGTTCTTCGATTACGAACAAACTCACCAAATGGTTCGCGGCTCGGCGGCCAGCCTTGAGTTGGCCTCGGTGTTTTCGACCTTCCCGAACCCGGCGCTGTCCACCGCCCAGGCATTCCTGGTCGAGATGATCATCACGGCGATCCTGATGGGCGTGATCATGTCCCTGACCGATGACAACAACGGCCTGCCGAAAGGCCCGCTGGCACCGCTGCTGATCGGCTTGCTGATTGCCGTTATCGGCAGTTCGATGGGGCCGTTGACCGGTTTCGCGATGAACCCGGCGCGTGACTTCGGTCCGAAACTGATGACTTTCTTCGCCGGCTGGGGTGAAATTTCCTTCACTGGCGGCCGTGATATTCCGTATTTCCTGATTCCGATTTTTGCACCGATTGTCGGTGCCTGCCTCGGCGCTGCCGGGTATCGCGGGCTCATCGCCCGTCACCTGACCGGCGCCACACCTGCTACAAAGGATGCAGAACCGGCCATTGACGGCAAACCAAGAACTTCTTGAAACAGTCGGCGCCGGCTCCTGCCCTATAGAGCCTGCGCCACGGCCCACTCTCCCTTATTTCGTCCAAGGCAATCGACATGACCGACATTCAGAATAAGAACTACATCATTGCCCTCGATCAGGGTACGACCAGCTCCCGCGCGATCATTTTCGACCGCGATGCGAACGTGGTATGCACCGCGCAGCGCGAATTCGCCCAGCATTACCCACAGGCCGGTTGGGTCGAACATGACCCGATGGAAATCTTCGCCACCCAGAGCGCGGTGATGGTTGAAGCGCTGGCCCAGGCCGGTCTGCACCACGATCAGGTTGCTGCCATCGGCATCACCAACCAGCGCGAAACCACTGTGGTCTGGGACAAGACCACCGGCCGCCCGGTGTACAACGCTATTGTCTGGCAGTGCCGCCGCAGCACCGAGATCTGCCAGCAGCTCAAGCGCGATGGCCACGAAGAGTACATCCGCGACAACACCGGTCTGGTCACCGACCCGTACTTCTCCGGCACCAAACTGAAGTGGATCCTCGACAACGTCGAAGGCAGCCGCGAGCGTGCGCGTAACGGTGAATTGCTGTTCGGCACCGTCGATAGCTGGCTGATCTGGAAATTCACTGGCGGCAAGGTGCACGTCACCGACTACACCAACGCCTCGCGCACCATGCTCTTCAACATCCATTCGCTGGAGTGGGATTCGAAGATGCTGGAGATCCTCGACATCCCGCGCGAGATGCTCCCGGAAGTGAAGGCTTCTTCGGAAATCTACGGTCGCACCAAGAGCGGCATCGCCATCGGCGGTATCGCCGGCGACCAGCAAGCGGCACTGTTCGGCCAGATGTGCGTCGAGCCGGGCCAGGCGAAAAATACCTACGGCACCGGCTGCTTCCTGCTGATGAACACCGGCGACAAAGCGGTGAAATCCCAGCACGGCATGCTCACCACCATTGCTTGCGGCCCGCGTGGCGAAGTTGCTTACGCACTGGAAGGTGCGGTGTTCAACGGCGGTTCCACCGTGCAGTGGCTGCGTGATGAATTGAAAATCATCAACGACGCCCACGACACCGAATACTTCGCCAATAAAGTGAAGGACAGCAACGGTGTGTACCTGGTGCCGGCCTTTACCGGTCTGGGAGCTCCGTACTGGGACCCGTATGCCCGTGGCGCGCTGTTCGGCCTGACGCGCGGTGTTCGCGTCGATCACATCATCCGCGCCGCACTTGAATCGATCGCCTACCAGACCCGCGACGTGCTCGACGCCATGCAACAGGACTCCGGCGAACGCCTGAAGGCCCTGCGTGTGGATGGCGGCGCGGTGGCGAACAACTTCCTCATGCAGTTCCAGGCCGACATCCTCGGCACGCAGGTCGAGCGTCCGCAAATGCGCGAAACCACGGCACTCGGCGCGGCGTACCTGGCCGGTCTGGCGTGCGGTTTCTGGGGCAGCCTGGAAGAACTGCGCGGCAAAGCGGTGATCGAGCGCGAGTTCGAACCGAGCCTGGACGAAGTCGAGAAAGAGAAGCTGTACAAAGGCTGGAAAAAAGCCGTCAGCCGTACCCGTGACTGGGCGCGTGAAGACGCTGAATAAGCCAACCTTCACAGACTGATAGGCAACTAACTGGTCGGGAGGAGATTCCTGCGGCATCATGGGCAAATTTTGCACGGCAGCCCAAAGGAAGCCCCATGAATCTGCCTCCCCGTCAGCAGCAAATCCTCGAGCTGGTCCGCGAACGCGGCTATGTGAGCATCGAGGAAATGGCCACGCTGTTCGTTGTAACCCCGCAAACCATCCGCCGCGACATCAATCAGCTCGCGGAAGCCAATCTGCTGCGTCGCTACCATGGTGGTGCCGCCTATGATTCCAGTGTCGAAAACACCGCCTATGCGATGCGCGCCGACCAGATGCGCGATGAAAAACAACGCATCGGTGAAGCCATCGCTGCACAGATTCCCGATCATGCTTCGCTGTTCATCAATATCGGCACGACCACCGAGTCGATTGCCCGCGCCCTGCTCAATCACAATCACCTGAAAATCATCACCAACAACCTGCACGTGGCGTCGATGCTCAGTGCCAAGGATGATTTCGATGTGTTGCTGACTGGCGGCAATGTGCGTCGTGACGGCGGTGTTGTCGGCCAGGCGAGCGTGGATTTCATCAATCAGTTCAAGGTTGATTTCGCCCTGGTCGGGATCAGCGGGATTGATGAAGACGGCAGTTTGCTCGACTTTGATTATCAGGAAGTGCGGGTGTCGCAGGCGATCATTGCCAATGCACGGCAGGTGATTCTGGCGGCGGATTCGAGCAAGTTCGGGCGTAACGCGATGATCCGGTTGGGGCCGATCAGTCTGATTGATTGCCTGGTGACCGATCAGCAACCGGTGCCGGCGCTGGCGCAGTTGTTGAGTCAGCACAAGATTCGCTTAGAGGTCGTTTAACTACCCTTCTCTTCATTGTCTGTACTGACGCCTTCGTCGGATCGCCGCCCGGAGCAGGCTCGCTCCCACAGAGATACGAGCCAATCACAAGATTTGTGAGTCTTCCACCCACTGTGGGAGCGAGCCTGCTCCGGGCGGCGATCCGACGAAAACAATCGATCAAACAACACGTCTTCTGCGCCCTTGCGCGCATTTAATGTTCGAAAATTTTCTTTTAGCCGCCCTTCGATGAGTTTTTTCAATCGAACGTGACTGGCTGCGCGCGTCTTTATGGGCTACCATTTTCGCAAATGAACATTCATGTTCGATTTCCAATATAGAAAATCAAAAGAACCCGAGGCCAGCCGATGTCCACCTCTACCTTGCGTACGCCCCCAATCTCCGAGATCTACGACATCGCCGTTATCGGCGGCGGGATCAATGGCGTGGGGATCGCAGCGGATGCCGCCGGTCGCGGGCTTTCGGTGTTCCTTTGCGAAAAGGACGATCTGGCCAGCCACACCTCGTCGGCCAGCAGCAAGCTGATCCACGGTGGCCTGCGCTACCTCGAACATTACGAGTTCCGTCTGGTACGTGAAGCGCTGGCCGAGCGTGAAGTGCTGCTGGCCAAGGCGCCGCACATCGTCAAGCCGATGCGCTTCGTGTTGCCACACCGTCCGCACCTGCGCCCGGCATGGATGATCCGGGCTGGCCTGTTCCTCTATGACAACCTCGGCAAGCGCGAAAAACTGCCAGGTTCGAAAAGCCTCAAGTTTGGTGCCGACAGCGCGCTGAAAAGCGAAATCAAGAAAGGCTTCGAATACTCCGACTGCTGGGTCGACGACGCCCGCCTCGTGGTACTCAACGCCATGGCCGCCCGCGAAAAAGGTGCCCACGTGCACACTCAGACCCGTTGCGTCAGCGCCCGTCGTGCCAAAGGCCTGTGGCACCTGAACCTGGAACGTGCCGACGGCAGCCTGTTTGCGATCACCGCCAAAGCACTGGTGAACGCCGCTGGCCCATGGGTTGCCAAGTTCATCCGTGACGACCTGAAGATGGAATCGCCGTATGGCATCCGTTTGATTCAGGGCAGCCACATCATCGTGCCGAAACTGTACGAAGGTGATCACGCGCACATTCTGCAAAACGAAGATCAGCGCATCGTTTTCACCATTCCGTACCTCAACCACTTCACCCTGATCGGCACCACCGACCGTGAGTACACAGGTGATCCGGCGAAAGTGGCCATCACCGACGGCGAAACCGATTACCTGTTGAAAGTGGTCAACGCCCACTTCAAGAAGCAAATCAGCCGTGACGACATCCAGCACAGCTACTCGGGCGTACGCCCGTTGTGCAACGACGAATCCGACAACCCCTCGGCCGTCACCCGCGATTACACCCTGGCCTTGTCCGGCAACACTGAAGAAGCACCACTGTTGTCGGTGTTCGGCGGCAAGCTGACCACCTACCGCAAACTCGCTGAGTCGGCGATGGCGCAGTTGCTGCCATTCTTCACCCAGATGCGCCCGAGCTGGACGGCCACCGCCACCCTGCCCGGCGGCGAAGACATGACCACCCCGCAAGCCTTGAGCGCGCTGATCCGCGACAAGTTCGACTTCGTGCCGACCGAGATCGCTCGTCGCTGGTCCACCACTTACGGCAGCCGTACCTGGCGCATGCTCGAAGGCGTGGAAAGCCTCGCCGACATGGGCGAACACATTGGCGGCGGGCTCTACACCCGTGAAGTCGATTACCTGTGCAGCGAAGAGTGGGCGACCACGGCGCACGACATTCTGTGGCGTCGTAGCAAGCTGGGGCTGTTCACTACCCCGGTTGAGCAGGAAAAACTGGCGGCGTATCTGGGTAAGGTTGAGCAGAACCGTAGCAAGATTGAAGCGGCGTGATGTGAACATCGCTTAAACGAAAGCCCCTGAATTGAGAGATTCAGGGGCTTTTTGTTTTGTGGGTTCTGTTGAACCTGATTGTGTCAGTTAGATCTTTTCCCCCTCACCCCAGCCCTCTCCCCCAGGGGGTAGAGGGGAAAGGGAGCCGATCGGGGGCCTCTTCAAATTCTGAGTTCGACTCGGTATCTCACGTCGGCGTAACTCGACCATCCACCGCGCTCAGTCCCCTCTCCCTCTGGGAGAGGGTTAGGGTGAGGGGCTTTTCGCCGTTCGGATTTCCGAACGCGACTTCCCGGTCGATTCGGTAAACCGGATCAGTTACGCCCAAAAAAACCATCACAAAACTTTAATAACGTTATAAATCATAAACTTAGCTACATGAGACGGCTCTGGCACGACTCATGCTCTACACTCTCTCGACGAATGCCTGCTGTGCCAACACTTCAGGAGCCGTCAGGCATTCGAAGCACAAAAGGGCCGACGAACTGGCTCCATAAAAAAAACAATTCGAGGAAAATTTGATGCGCATCGTTCCCCATATCCTGGGCGCAGCCATTGCGGCCGCTCTGATCAGCACGCCAGTTTTCGCCGCCGAACTCACCGGCACCCTGAAGAAAATCAACGATTCGGGCACCATCACGCTCGCTCACCGCGACAGCTCCATTCCGTTTTCCTACATTGCCGATGCTTCCGGCAAACCAGTGGGCTACTCCCACGACATTCAGGTGGCCATCGTTGAAGCCCTGAAAAAAGACCTGAACAAGCCCGACCTGCAGGTCAAGTACAACCTGGTCACCTCGCAAACCCGTATCCCGCTGATCCAGAACGGCACTGCGGATATCGAGTGCGGCTCGACCACCAACAACGCCGAACGCGCCCAGCAAGTCGACTTCACCGTCAACATCTTCGAAATCGGCACCCGTCTGCTGGTCAAGAAAGACAAGGATGGCAAGCCGTCCTACGCTGACTTTGCCGACCTGAAAGGCAAAAACGTCGTGACCACCGCCGGCACCACGTCCGAGCGCATCATCAAAGCGATGAACGCCGACAAGCAGATGGGCATGAACATCATCTCCGCCAAAGACCACGGCGAATCCTTCAACATGCTGGAAAGCGGCCGCGCCGTAGCCTTCATGATGGACGACGCCCTGCTGGCCGGCGAAGAAGCCAAGGCCAAGAAGCCGGCCGACTGGATCATCACCGGTACGCCACAGTCCTTCGAAGCCTACGCATGCATGGTTCGTAAAGACGACCCAGCCTTCAAGAAGGCTGTCGATGACGCCATCGTTTCGCTGTACAAGTCCGGCGAGATCAACAAGATCTACAGCAAGTGGTTCGAGAGCCCGATTCCTCCAAAAGGCCTGAACCTGAACTTCCCGATGAGCGACAAGGTAAAAGATCTGATCGCCAACCCGAGCGACAAGCCGGCGCCTGACGTAAAAATCTGATTACTGACTAACCTTATCTCCTGAGGGAGCCACCCTCCCTCAGGCGTCTGTTACTACCTGCTGGCTATACAGTGGAACACTCGACCTGGCGGTTTTCGAGCCGATCGCGTGTGCCTGACGTTCAACGTCGGGCGGGAAAGGATTTTCCCCAAGCGGGTGCTTGTACATCGATCGATCTCGAGGGGAGACCCTAATGAATTACAACTGGGACTGGGGCGTGTTCTTCAAGTCCACCGGCGTTGGCAGCGAGACTTATCTCGACTGGTATGTCGCCGGTTTGGGCTGGACCATTGCCATCGCCATCGTGGCGTGGATTATCGCCTTGCTGCTGGGCTCCATTCTGGGGGTCATGCGCACGGTGCCGAACCGCATCGTATCGGGCATCGCCACCTGCTACGTCGAGCTGTTCCGTAACGTGCCGCTGCTGGTTCAGCTGTTCATCTGGTACTTCCTGGTACCCGACCTGCTGCCGCAAAACCTGCAGGACTGGTACAAACAGGACCTCAACCCGACCACCTCGGCTTACCTGAGCGTTGTCGTGTGCCTGGGTCTGTTCACCGCCGCCCGTGTTTGCGAGCAAGTGCGTACCGGTATCCAGGCGCTGCCGCGCGGCCAGGAATCCGCCGCCCGCGCCATGGGCTTCAAGCTGCCGCAGATCTACTGGAACGTGCTGCTGCCCCAGGCCTACCGGATCATCATTCCGCCGCTCACCTCGGAATTCCTCAACGTCTTCAAGAACTCCTCCGTGGCGTCCTTGATCGGCCTGATGGAACTGCTGGCGCAAACCAAACAGACCGCTGAGTTCTCGGCCAACCTGTTTGAAGCCTTCACCCTGGCCACGTTGATCTACTTCACCCTGAACATGAGCCTGATGTTGCTGATGCGCATGGTCGAGAAGAAAGTCGCGGTGCCCGGCCTGATCTCCGTGGGGGGTAAATAATGGACTTCGATTTCAGCGGCATCATCCCCGCTATCCCGGGCCTGTGGAACGGCATGGTCATGACCTTGCAGTTGATGGTCATGGGCGTGGTCGGCGGCATCGTGCTGGGGACGATCCTCGCGCTGATGCGCCTGTCGTCGAGCAAACTGCTGTCGCGGGTGGCCGGCGCCTATGTGAACTACTTCCGTTCGATCCCGCTGCTGCTGGTGATCACCTGGTTCTATCTGGCGGTGCCGTTCGTGCTGCGCTGGATTACCGGCGAAGACACCCCGATCGGCGCGTTCACCTCCTGCGTCGTGGCGTTCATGATGTTCGAAGCCGCGTACTTCTGCGAAATCGTCCGGGCCGGTGTGCAGTCGATCCCCAAAGGCCAGATGGCCGCCGCGCAGGCGATGGGCATGACCTACGGCCAGACCATGCGTCTGATCATCCTGCCCCAGGCGTTCCGCAAGATGACCCCGTTGCTGCTGCAACAGTCGATCATCCTGTTCCAGGACACTTCGCTGGTCTACACCGTGGGCCTGGTGGACTTCCTCAACTCCGCCCGCTCCAGCGGCGACATCATCGGTCGTTCCAACGAGTTCCTGATCTTCGCCGGTGTCGTCTACTTCATCATCAGCTTTTCCGCCTCGCTGCTGGTCAAGCGTCTGCAAAAAAGGTTTGCCGTATGATCTCTATCAAGAACATCAACAAGTGGTATGGCGACTTCCAGGTGCTGACTGATTGCAGCACCGAGGTCAAAAAAGGCGAAGTGATCGTGGTCTGCGGCCCGTCGGGTTCCGGCAAATCGACCCTGATCAAATGCGTCAACGCGCTGGAGCCGTTCCAGAAAGGCGACATCGTCGTCGACGGCACCTCGATTGCCGACTCCAAGACCAACCTGCCGAAACTGCGTTCGCGCGTGGGCATGGTGTTCCAGCATTTCGAACTGTTCCCGCACCTGACCATCACCGAAAACCTGACCATCGCGCAGATCAAGGTGTTGGGCCGCAGCAAGGAAGAGGCGACCAGGAAAGGTCTGCAATTGCTTGAGCGCGTCGGTCTGTCGGCCCATGCCCACAAACATCCGGGGCAATTGTCCGGTGGTCAGCAACAGCGTGTGGCGATTGCCCGTGCGCTGGCGATGGACCCGATCGTCATGCTGTTCGACGAACCGACCTCGGCGCTCGACCCGGAGATGGTCAACGAAGTGCTCGACGTGATGGTGCAACTGGCCCACGAAGGCATGACCATGATGTGCGTGACCCACGAAATGGGCTTCGCCCGTAAAGTGGCGGATCGAGTGATTTTCATGGACGCCGGCAAGATCATCGAAGACTGCCCGAAAGAGGAATTCTTCGGCGACATCAGTGCTCGCTCGGAACGCGCGCAACACTTCCTCGAGAAAATCCTGCAGCACTAAAAGCAAACCCGCCTCCCCCTGTAGGAGCTGCCGCAGGCTGCGATCTTTTGACTTTGTTTTTGAAGATCAAAAGATCGCAGCCTGCGGCAGCTCCTACAGTGGATTGGTGAAGTTTGTTGTGGTGGTTGACCCAAGGCAACTGTGATGAAATGCGACCCCAATCTCTATCGCGCCGCGCCGCCATCACTTGCCGTGAAGCCTCGTCTGATTCATCATCTGTTTCTGCCGCCGCTGGTCATCATCCTGATGATCGGGCTGGGTTACGCCGGCTTCTGGACCAGTGAGCATTTCGGCATTCGCAGCCTCAGTGAAAACGGCCAGCGTCAGCTCGAACTGAATGCCCGCGCCGTCGAAAGCGAAATCAGCAAATACACCTACCTGCCCAGCTTGCTGGAACTCGAGACGAGTGTCTCGCAGTTGCTGGCCGACCCGACGCCGGAACACCGGCGAACAGTCAACGATTACCTCGAAGGCCTGAACCGGCGCAGCCGCAGTCGGGCCATCTACGTCATGGACACCACCGGCCGCGTCATGGCCACCAGCAACTGGCGCGATGTCGACAGTTACCTCGGTGAAGACCTGTCCTTCCGCGCTTACTTCCAGAAAGCCATACGCGGCGAGCCCGGGCGTTTCTACGGGATCGGCAGCACCAACGGCGAACCCGGTTACTACCTCGCCCATGGCCTCGAAGAGCACGGCAAGATCATCGGTGTCGCGGTGGTCAAAGTGCGCATGGAAGCCATGGAGGAACGCTGGCAGCGCGCACGCCTCGAAGCCTTCGTCAGCGATGAAAACGGCATCATCATTCTCTCCAGCGATCCGGCCCGACGCCTCAAGTCAGTGATCCCGCTCACCGACGAAATCAAAGAAAAACTCGCCCGCAGCCTGCAGTACTACTGGTTTCCGCTCAACGAACTGCAACCGCTGGCTCGGGAAAGCCTGTCCGAAGGCGTGGAAAAACTCACCTTCCCCGCCAACAGCGAAGTGCAGTCCGATGAAGACAACATCAGCTATCTCGCGCAGACCCGGCCACTGACCGACACGCCGTGGAATTTCACCCTGCTCACGCCGTTGCAGGACCTGCGCCGCGAAGCGATCAACCAAGGCATTCTCGTCGCGGTCGCCTTTGCGCTGGTGGCCTTTCTGTTGATCGCCTGGAACGAACGACGCAAGGTCATTGCTACTCGCCTCGCTGCCCGTGAAGCCCTGCAGGAAGCCAATAATCAACTGGAGCGTCGGATTACCGAACGCACCACCGACTTGCGCGCCAGCAACGAACGTTTGAAGAGCCAGATCCGCGAACGTCGTCAGGCCGAAGAAACGTTGCGCCGCGCTCAGGATGAATTGGTGCAGGCCGGCAAACTCGCGGCCATCGGTCAGATGTCGACCAGTATCGCCCACGAATTGAACCAGCCGCTGGCCGCGATGCGCACGCTGTCGGGCAACACCGTACGCTTTCTCGAACGCGGTCAGCTGGATATTGCCAGCACTAACCTGAAGACCATCAACGAGCTGATCGACCGCATGGGCCGGATCACCGCCAGCCTGCGTTCATTCGCCCGACGCGGTGACAATCAAGGCCAGGCCAGCCTCGGCAAAGCCGTGGAAGCGGCGCTGCAATTGCTCGGTGCGCGCCTGGAAAGTTCGGCGCTGCACATCCACCGGCAGTTTATCGACGTGCAAGTGCAGATCGACCAGACCCGCCTCGAACAGATTCTGGTCAACCTGATCGGCAACGCCCTCGACGCCATGCAGGCACAGCCCCAGCCCGAACTGTGGCTGGAGGGTGAAGAGTTCAACGCCAAGTATCGCCTGCGCGTACGCGACAACGGTCACGGTATCGACGCCGAAGCGCGCAAGCATCTGTTCGAGCCGTTTTTCACCACCAAGCCCGGCGAACAAGGCCTGGGCCTTGGTTTGACCCTTTCCGCCAGCCTCGCGGCCGCCACCGGCGGACACCTGGGTGTTGAACACCCGGCCAGCGGTGGCACCACCTTCGTTCTCAGTTTACCGTTGGTAAGCCCTACTCCTGCCGAGCCAATATGAACCACGACCTTAGTGTGCTGATCGTCGAAGACGACCCCCATGTGCTGCTCGGCTGCCAGCAGGCGCTGACCCTGGAAGACATTCCTTGCGTCGGTGTTGGCAGTGCCGAGGAAGCGCTGGAACGTGTTGGCGACAACTTTGCCGGTATCGTCATCAGCGATATCCGCCTGCCGGGCATCGACGGCCTGGAACTGTTGACTCGCCTCAAACAACGCGATCGCAGCCTGCCGGTGGTGTTGATCACCGGCCATGGCGATATTTCCATGGCCGTCGGCGCGATGCAGAAAGGCGCCTACGACTTCATGGAAAAACCGTTCTCGCCGGAGCGTCTGGTGGATGTCGCGCGACGGGCGCTGGAGCAACGCAGCCTCGCCCGCGAAGTGTCGTCGCTGCGCCGGCAACTGGCCGAACGCGATTCCCTGGAAGGACGCATCATCGGCCGCTCGCCTGCGATGCAGAACCTGCGTGAATTGATCGCCAACGTCGCCGATACCTCGGCCAACGTCTTGATCGAAGGCGAAACCGGCACTGGTAAAGAACTGGTCGCGCGCTGCCTGCACGACTTCAGCCGCCGGCACAGCAAGCAGTTCGTCGCGTTGAACTGCGGCGGCCTGCCGGAGAACCTCTTCGAAAGCGAAATTTTCGGCCACGAGGCCAACGCCTTCACCGGCGCCGGTAAACGCCGGATCGGCAAGATCGAACACGCCGACGGCGGCACGCTGTTCCTCGACGAAGTGGAAAGCATGCCGCTGCCATTGCAGATCAAGCTGCTGCGCGTGTTGCAGGAACGCACCCTCGAACGCCTCGGCTCAAACCAGAGCGTGGCGGTGGATTGCCGGGTGATCGCGGCGACCAAATCCGACCTCGACGAATCGAGCAAGGCCGGCGAGTTCCGCAGCGACTTGTACTACCGCCTCAATGTGGTAACGCTGGAACTGCCACCACTGCGTGAACGCCGCGAAGACATCCTGCAACTGTTCGAACACTTCACCCAGCAATCAGCACTGCGCTTCGACCGCGCACTGCCGGAGCTGGACAACCAGACCCTGTCGAACCTGATGAGCCACGACTGGCCAGGCAACGTGCGTGAACTGCGCAACGTCGCCGAACGTTTCGCCCTCGGTTTGCCAGCGTTCAAAAAATCCGGCGCCAGCAGTGGCGGACAAGGCCTGGCGTTTGCCGAAGCGGTGGAAGCGTTCGAGCGCAACCTGCTCAGCGACGCCCTGCAACGCAGCGGCGGCAACCTGACTCAAGCCAGCCTCGAACTGGGCATGGCCAAGACCACGCTGTTCGACAAAGTGAAAAAGTACGGCCTGAGCCATTAAGCGAGAACGATGTGGATCTGATTTTCAAAGCCCTGTTGGGCGCTGCGGTGGTGGTGATCCTGGCTGCACTGTCGAAGACCAAAAATTACTACATCGCCGGGCTGGTGCCGCTGTTTCCAACGTTTGCGCTGATTGCGCATTACATCGTTGGCAAGGGGCGTTCGGTTGAGGATTTGAAGACCACGATCGTGTTCGGGATGTGGTCGATCATTCCGTATTTTGTGTATCTGGCGACGTTGTATGTGATGGTCGATCGGCTGCGGCTGGAGGCTTCGCTGGCCGTGGCGGCGGTGGCGTGGTTGATGGCGGCCACTGTTTTGGTGACGGTTTGGGTGCGCTTGCACAGCTGACCCTCACCCCAGCCCTCCCGAAACGTCGGACCGCCCAGAGGGAGAGGGGGCCGACCGAGGTGTCGTGCAAGTGACATCGACCTGAGAAACTGAGTCGATTATGGATTCAGCGAAGCAGGCTCAGGTCGGCGTATCACTCCAGCATCCCCCATTCAGTCCCCTCTCCCTCCGGGAGAGGGCTAGGGTGAGGGGCTTTTGCTCTTCAGTTGACGGTACCGCCCTTAGAGTCGGCCATGATCTGCCGAATCGCCCCGACAAACGTTTCCACCGGTTGCCCACCCGTCACCGCATACTGCCCGTTGAACACTACCGTCGGCACCGAACTCACCCCACGCTGCAGCCACTGCTGCTCTTCTTCGCGCACCTCATCGGCAAACTCGTCAGACGCCAGAACGGCCTCGGCCCGCTGGCGATCCAGCCCGACGTTTTCCGCAATCTGCACCAGTTGCCGGTGATCCGACGGATTGCCGCCATCACTGAAATACGCCTTGAACAGCGCCTCTTTCAACAGCAGCTGCAAACCTTCAAGCCCCGCCCAATGCAGCAAGCGGTGCGCATCGAAGGTGTTGTAGATACGGCTGTTACCGTCGGTGCGGAAAGCAAAACCAAGCTCGGCGCCACGGGCGCGGATCGCCTCGCGGTTCTTCTGCGACTGTTCTGGAGTCGAGCCATATTTCTCTTGAATATGCTCGGCAATGTTTTGCCCGTCGACGCCCATTTTCGGATTCAGCTCGAACGGCTGGAAGCGGATCTCGGCCTGCACTTCGTTGCGCAGGATTTCCAGTGCCTGTAACAGGCCATACAAACCGACGACGCACCACGGGCAGGAGACGTCGCTGACAAAATCGATTTTCAGAGCGGAATTCATCAAATACCTCGCAGGGGAAATCGTGCGGGAAAGTTTGCACGATACACCTGCTCCAGATTTTTTGGTGACCATAGCGGCCCCTTCGCGAGCAAGCTCGCTCCCACAGGGCACGCATTCCAAATGTGGGAGCGAGCTTGCTCGCGAAGGGGCCATCACCAACACCGCCAACTGTCGGTTACAGCAGATTCCCACCCACCATCGGCTCAATCTGCGCCCAGTGCGAGGTGTCTTCACGATGCGCCTGCAGATACGGCAACACCGCCGCCAGCAATGGCTCCTTGAACGCCTCCTGAAAACGATGGGCCAACCCCGGAATCAGCTTCAACTGGCTGCCACGAATGTGCGCTGCCAGATGCACGCCGTGCATCACCGGCAGCAATGGATCAGCCGTGCCATGCACCACCAGCGTCGGCACACGCAATTGGTTGAGCAATGCCACCCGGCTCGGCTCGGCGAGGATCGCCATGATCTGCCGTTTCACGCCTTCGGGGTTGAACGCGCGGTCATACGACAGCGCGGCCTGATGCAGCAAGGCCTGCCGGTCATCGGTGACCGCCGGGCTGCCCAGTGCCGCGAGCAAATCCGCCTGTTGCTCCAGCGCCACCTGACGATTCGGTGCACCGCGTCGCGACAGTAACTGCACCAGCGCCGCACTCGGTGCCGGCAGACCTTCGGCGCCAGAAGTGGTCATGATCAGCGTCAGGCTCTCGACCCGCTGTGGCGCCATTGCCGCCATGTGCTGGGCGATCATCCCGCCCATGCTCGCGCCCAGCACATGAAACTGCTCGATGTGCAACGCGGCCATCAGACCGAGTGCGTCGTCAGCCATATCAGTCAGGCTGTACGGCGCCGACACCGGCAGGCCGAGCTTGTAGCGCAAGACTTCAAAGGTCAGGTTGGCCTCAACCGGGGCCTGACGCCAGGTCGACAGGCCGACATCGCGGTTGTCATAGCGGATCACCCGAAAGCCCTGCTGACACAGCGCAACCACCACTTCATCAGGCCAGTGGATCAACTGCCCACCCAGGCCCATGACCAGCAACAACGCCGGATCCGACGCGCGCCCGATGCTCTGGTAAGCAATGCTCACCTGCTGCAGATCGACGTGCTCGGTCGGCACATTGACATCGCAACGCGCTGCCGCCCACGTCGACGATCCGAAAAAAATCGCGGCCAACAAAGCCGCGATCGATAAAAAACCCTTAGCCATGAAAAACACCGAAACGCAGAACCCCAGTAGAGCGCGAGTCTGATGAAGTTTGTACAAGCGCGCTGCCACAGTTCCATGACAGTTTGATGAAGAGTGCCGAGCGGTCGTGCAGGGTTGTTGCAAACAATATCTATATACCGCCAACGTCCAGCGCAATTTGCCTTGAATGACGCGCACCGGAGCGGATCCGCCGCTCCCCTTGCGAGTCATGCCACCATGCCTGATCAGACCACCCGCGCTTTACCCTCCGCGCCGTCACCGACGCTGAAAGCATCCACTCGGTTAGCGAAAACCACCGATGACAGCCTGGCGCTGCAAGCATCCAGACGCTGGCAGAACAGCAGCGACGGCTTGCGTGAACTGTATGCAGCCAGCCCAGGGCTGCGCGATAGCCTCAATGAGCTTTTGCAGGAAAAGCTGCAACTCGACGGTGAGAAAACCGCGCTGCGCTTTGCCGCTATCGCCGATCACCCCGAGCGCCTTGTCAGCCTCACCGAAGCCTGTGCGTTTGTCCTGCAACAGCCGACGCTGGACGTCACGCTCGATCAGCGCAGCCAGGTCACCGGTCTGGCTGCCGATCACCCGCTGTTCGCGTTGAGACCACTGCAAGTGCTCGAAAAGCTCAAAGCGCTTGATCCGCAACAGTTTCACGCCACGCGCTGGGCTAACTTCTGGGAGGCGCGAGCGCCGCATGCAGCGGTGTCACGGCGAGAACGCTGCCTTCAGTTCTATCGTGAACACCTGGAAGCCACAGCCGACATGGCGCTCGCCCGCCGCACCATCACCACGCAACAGCTCAAACCCTTGCAGCAAATCCTCGACAGCCCGTGCGGGGCGCTGCTGCTGAACGGTCAGCCCATTCATACACAACAGCTGGCGCTGTTGCTGAGCAATGGCAGCAAAGTCCAACTCGCGGGGGCTTGGGTGATCAGCGTGGATGATCCGGCATCTGCCAGTCCTTTGCTCTATCTGCCCAGCCGTTCCGTGCCCGTACAGTTTTTCAAGACGCGCAACAAGATGGAAAACTGGCTGTCCCGCCAGGGCCTGGTGCCAACGGGACTGCCTGGCGACCATCTGCGCTTTGAATACACCACGCGCTTTGATCCGCTCGTCAGCGGTTCAAGCGATCTGTTCGCGAGTCGACAACAAGCGCAGATCAGCTCGTTGTGCAATACCAACAAAGGCAGGCCCGGGCTGAGGGAGCACGGCGCACAGTCGCTGATCCAGGTCGATCTGCTCGATCACCAGCGCAGCAGCGCGAGCATTGTCGCCTCTGCGCCGTCTGCCAGCCATCAACTGTCCACTGTCGAAACCGATCAAAAGCCGTTGTTTGGAAGCCTGTCGGCCGGGATTGCGCTGGGTGTACGCCAGGCAGCAATCAAGCGCGAGCGAGAAGCGCTCGACACACTGCTGGAAAACGACCGCAACGGAGCACACAAGAAGGCATTTCAGGACGCGCTCAACGCTATTGAAGCCGCGGAGCAAGCCTGCGACGAAGCGGCAAACACGTTGCTTTATCAGGTGCAAGTGTCCGAGCTGAGCAACACCCACAAAAACTTCACCGCCCTTCATCAGGCGCACAAAGACGCTTTGTACGCCGAAGCCAAACTGCAATTGGCGCTGGGCCAGCTCGATACCGATCAGCACACACTGCTCAAAGCCGTGCTGGACAACACCGGCGCCAACGAAACAAACGCTGACGTGAGCGTGGCCAGTCTGACGCTGTCCATGACCGAAACGGTTGGCGGAACCACTTCCGTGCAAACCGAAAAACTCAAGGGCCCCTTTGTCATCACACGACCAGGCGCATTGTCAGACCGCGACTCGCCAGACAGTCTGCTGCTCTACTGGCCAGGCAGCGGTGGCGGTTTGCAGGCGTTTGCCAACCGCCGGCGGCTGGAACGCGAGGCATTGATGATTCAGGACAACACGCCCGAACTGACCTTGCAACTGAACGAAATTACCACGGCCCCGTTGCATTCCTGTCTGGCGGAACTGCTTGACGATTACAAGTCAAAAGCCGCCCCGATCAGCGGCAAAGCCGAGCAGGCCGACGCGCTGGAAATCCTGCGCAAAAACAGCCGCGCTGCTTTGCAGGTGCCGGTACACGCCGCCAGAAGCCTGGCGTTTGCCCATGTGCTGGAACAGGATCGCAGTGCCACACTCGCCGCGCACCTGCCGGACTGGCTGATCAACCTCAACAGTGGCGAACGTAGCGCGCTGAAAAAAAACCTCGAGGCGTACATCGTTGCGATGCGCAAGAGCCACCAGCTCATGACCCTCGCGCTGGAACCCCGTGACGACTTTACCCGCAAACACCTGCACGCGCGGCTGCGCAAGGATTTCTCCCTGGAAGGCGATTTTTCGGTGCAAGTCGAGCTGCCCGATTCGACCCGCACCGAACCCCATTATGAATCAGGCCCCGGCGGCCATCGGAAAACCACCGTCATCGTGCCCGGCGCGACGCGCAGCAAAATGCCGCTCGAAGATCTCGCCCAGCTCAACATCGACAATGTCCAATCGGTGCTCAATGACTCGCTGTCGCAACGGTTGATTTTCATGCGGGCGGAGGTCAGCGCAACCCACAAAACCGATCGCACCCGCCTGCTCAACGGCATCAATCTGACCTATTTGCGCAAAGCGCTGCCGGAACTGGACTTGCCCAAGGCCTATGAGCAGAAAATCCGCGACGCCTTCATCGGCACTGCGACCGAGCCAGTGTTCGTCAAGGAGCATCGCCGGGAAAGCCTGATCGAACCCTGGCGCCTGATGCTCACGATCCAGGCTGAAAGCGCACGCCTGCGCAAGCACATCAGCACCGATGAGGCCGCGACGTTGAACACCGCGATCGCGGCCTGCACCCCGCAGGCGTGGCTCGCCGACGGCAAGCGCATCGCGCTGCTGCCGGTGTCCCTGAAAGTGGGCGGCAAGGACACACCCCGTGAGGGTCCCGTCACGCTGTCGGGAGTGACGTTCATCGAAGAACAGGTCAGCGGGGTGACCCTGCTGTATCTGCCCGAAAGTCCCGACGAGCAGTTTTTGCGCCGCTACGACAACCTCGAAGCCGCGCGCAAAGGCCTGTTCAGATTATGCGCGAGCGATAAATGGGTGACCTGGCTGGCGGGCCGAACCTTGCAAGGTGAAGTCAGGGCGCATGTGGGTCGGATCCATCAGGCCGTGGAAAAGAACTTCGATGCGCTCATTGAAGTCGGCGAGCGCTGGCCACAGACCACCTCTCTGGCCGCGCATCTGCTCGACGCGCACATGGGCCGTCTGATTGAAGCCCATCGCGGCAGCTCACGCTCCAATGACGAGTTGTTCTTCGAGCGCCATGCTTTGAAGGGCCCGCGCGCCTTCAACTACATATTGATGGCGATCGGCATGGTGCCCTTCGTCGGCACTGCGCTGGCCTTTTATCAGGCCTGGACGGCTGCCAATCAGGCAACGGCAGCGTTCTTGCGCGGCGAGGCAGGCGATGGTCTGGCGGAAATCGAATCGATGCTGCTGTCGTTGATCGACGCTTTGCTGGATGTGCTTCCGGGTGAAGCCATCGCCTCGATGCTATCGCGCACCAGCCGCACGCTGACACGCACTCGCCAGCTTCATCAACTGGTTGGCAATGTGGCCACCCTGCATGGCAAAACCCAGCGTCAGGCCCGGCACGTGTTGGCACGCTTCGCCGATTACGAATATGAAAAGCCACTTTCCCTGTCGAGCGTGCAGCCCGCGACTCATGGTATCTACCGCAATATCTACCGGCACGCCGACGGCGATTTCATCGAACGCCAGGGACGTCTCTACCAGGTGGAACTCAGCACGGATTCACGCAGTTGGCGTTTGTCCGGCAACTCGCGAAAAACCTACAAACAGGCGATTGCCCTAGATGAAAGCGGACACTGGGACACCTGGTTTGGTGTCTACGGCACCACGCTTGAAGGCGGTGTGCTGGGCGGTGGCAACCTCGCCGGACACCTGGCCGATGGGCTTGACCCTTACTGGCCACCGGTCATTCGGCAACGCTTGCCGCGCTGGTGGGCCGACCGTGCATTTCGCCGTCAACTGCAATTGACCGATGAGACCGAACACCTTGCCGATCTGTGCGACGCAAGGATTCCGACGAGCAAGAAAGCCATCGACGCCTACGAGGATGCCAGCCTTGCAGAGCGCCCTGCATTGCGTGCGGCCTCCGAAGCCGCCTGCCTTGAAGATATCCGTCTGGAGAGTCGGCGTTATGCGGTTCTGGAAGAACTGAAACCCCTTACGCACGGCAAAAAG
Source organism: Pseudomonas fluorescens (assembly GCF_902497745.1). Lineage (GTDB taxonomy): Bacteria > Pseudomonadota > Gammaproteobacteria > Pseudomonadales > Pseudomonadaceae > Aquipseudomonas > Aquipseudomonas fluorescens_BM. The sequence continues at coordinate 46,190 of NZ_CABVHJ010000022.1, read as the reverse complement.
CTTAAATCTGTCGGTGACGTTCAAAGCGAGGTCGCGATGAAATTGACCGAACGATACTGGCAGCGCGCCTCACATGTTTCCGACAGCATTATTCCGGTAACCGATGGCATTAACGCACGGAGCGCGGTGCTGAACGCCTTGCCGAGCCAGGCGCTGCCAGAGCGCTTGAAGATGCTGGAGGAAGTCCGCTTGCTGCGGGTCGAATACCTGAAAAAGCTCGATCAGCAGCAGGCACTCAAAACGCTCGCCAACCAATGGTATGCACGGGTCAAGCTAAGAGCGGACAAGGCCCATCTCGTCGAGTTTGTCGAAGAAATGAACACCCTGTACAGCGATGCCAACCTGCTCTACGTGCGAGCATCCCAACGATTTGAAATCGTCAAAAATCACGCCCACCACAAAGAGGTTTCCTGGTTTTATCTGCTGCAGCGAGCCGCTGAACTTCGCGCCCATGTGTATCGCGCGCTGGAAACCCAGTATGACCTGCCGAAAATCATCACCACACCGACACAACGCAGTCAGATGCTGCAGAACTGCGCCGATCTGTACACCCGCTTTCGTCTGCAAATGAAAATCTGGACGGCCAGCTATCCACAGCACTTCCATATGGATGTGGTTGAACCGTTGCTCAACGATCTGGAGCAAATGACCAGCCGTGCCCTCGCCGAAGTGAAGACACCGAGCAAAGCGAAAAGCCCCGGCGAGGCGGTTCAGCGGGTGTTCACGAGCACAGATGACAATCTGATTTACGGCGTTGAGAAATGGGATTCAGTCACACAGAGACGCCGCTATGAGCGCACACGCCGAGAGGGCATCGTCGAAATCTGGGAAGAAGGCCCCGACGGCAAAGCCCGACTGATCACCCCGGGCAATGCTGAAACTCCGGCAACCACGCCAACGGTGCTTGCCGATCTGGTGACAGACGCACAACAACGTCTGGATGCTCAAGTGACTTACCGCGCAACGGTTGAGAGCAACGCCGACCGGGGCATGCTGCCGGTCGATCTGCAACACATGATGGACAGCCAGGCCGCAGAGCTCAACACCCGGGCCGATCGCATCGCGACTGTATCGGCCGAGCACCCGATCATCGTGCAATTGCGTAACAAGGCTGACGACTTGATCGCTGCCGGGCGTACCCTGCGCACGCAACGCACGATGACAGCAGCAAAGCCTACCGACGGCATGCTTGATGACCTCATCGCCCAGAACGCTGTTGACATCCGCAAACCCCGTCCAATCAAACAGCTGGGTAAACACCGTGGCGAACGCGACTACATGCAGGAATATGAAATCTGGAACACCACCGCAGAGCCGGCCCGGCTACTGTGGTACGCCCACTTCCATTACTCCAGCGCAGCACCGCTGTTCAAGCCATTCAAGAAAGCGCACTTGAAACTCCCGGCACATCGTTACCTGACCCATGCCGATGACGCCAACCTGCCGTATTCCGATATCGGGCCGAACTCGATTGTTCTGGTGCATTTCGAGGGGATCTGAATCCACGTCGCACGGCAACCCTTCAGAAAAAGCGGGAGAATCGCCGGGCGCGCAACCGACCTGTCGAATGCCGGGTTATTATCGACAGCCCGGCAAACATGAGACAAACTCAACGTTTATGCGTTGATCACAAGTTTTCCTCATGGAGTCACTCGGTGCTTGAAATCCGTCACCTGAAAACCCTGCATGCCCTGCGCGAAGCTGACAGTCTGGTGGACGCCGCCGACCGCTTGCACCTGACGCAATCGGCGCTGTCGCACCAGTTCAAGGAGCTTGAGGAACGCTTGGGCATGGCGCTGTTCGTGCGCAAGACCAAACCGGTGCGTTTCACCAGCGCCGGTTTGCGCCTGCTGCAACTGGCTGACGCGACCCTGCCGCTGCTGCGCGCTGCCGAACGCGATATCGGTCGTCTGGCCGGAGGCACCGCCGGGCGTCTGCACATGGCCATCGAATGTCACAGCTGCTTCCAGTGGCTGATGCCGACCATCGACCAGTTCCGCGATGCCTGGCCGGAGGTCGAACTCGACCTCGCCTCGGGTTTCTCGTTTGCGCCGCTGCCGGCGCTGGCCCGTGGCGATCTGGATCTGGTGGTGACGTCAGACCCGCTGGAAATCGCTGGCATCACCTATGTGCCGTTGTTCACCTACGAAGCCATGCTCGCAGTGGCCAACCAGCACGCACTGGCCAGCAAACCGTACATTGTCCCGGAAGACCTGCTGACGGAAACGCTGATCACCTACCCGGTGGAACGCGATCGCCTCGACATCTTCACGCGTTTTCTCGAACCTGCCGACATCGAACCGGCGCAGGTGCGCACCTCGGAACTGACGGTGATGATGATGCAACTGGTCGCCAGTGGCCGTGGCGTCTGTGGCATGCCGCACTGGGCACTGCACGAATACAGCTCGCGCGGTTACGTGAAAGGCAAACGCTTGGGGGAAAAAGGCTTGTTCGCGACTTTGTACGCGGCGATTCGAACCGACATGCTCGATGCACCGTACATGCGCGATTTTCTGCTGACGGCCAAGGACACATCGTTCTCGACCCTGGACGGGGTCAGCGCCGTTCGCTGATGCTAAAAATCAAAAGATCGCAGCCTTCGGCAGCTCCTACACCGATCTCCGTAGGAGCTGCCGAAGGCTGCGATCTTTTGATCTTGCCCCCTCTCAGGGTAATTCACGCCACATGTGGATCTTGTCGAAGTAGTCTTCACCCACCCGCACCGCCAAGGGTTCGAGGCCGAACTGAATGAAGCCGCAGCGCTGATAGAGCTTGAACGCCGCGTCATTGCCGGCGGTAACGGTGAGCTGGAGCAGTTTCAGCGCTGGATGGTTTTGCGCTTCGGCAATCGCCGCCTGCACCAATTCATGGCCCAGGCCGTGCTGGCGAAAATCCGCTGAAACGTACATGCCGAACAGGGTTGCTTTATGCCGCGCCTTCTCGCGCGGTTCGAAGGCCAGACCAACGATGCCGGCCAACGTGCCTGCTTCAAACGCGCCTAGTACCACATCGAGCTTGCTGGTCAGGCGCCCTTCCCACCAGCTCAATGGCATCACCGCGCGTTCGCGCACGCTTGAGGTGAAGGCCTGCGGATGACGGTCGTAGGCTTCGAGCATCAGTTCGCGGTAAGCCAGGGCATGGCTGGCGTCCAGTCGTTCGATCCACATGTTCACGCCGTCCTGCGTTGCTCAAGCATCAGGCGCACAGCCAGACCAGCCAAAACGAAGCCCATGAAATAACGCTGCAGCGCCAGCCATGTCGGGTTGCGCACAAACCACGAAGCGATGCCCGCCGCGAACAGTGCGATGAGCAAATTGACAGAGAAACTCACGCTGATCTGGGTCAGGCCGAGAAGGATGCTTTGGGTGAACACCGAGCCGTGTTCAGGGGTGATGAATTGCGGAAAGACCGAGAGGTAGAACACCGCGATTTTCGGGTTCAGCGCGCTGGTGAGAAAGCCCATGGTGATCAATCTGCGCGACGAGTCCGCCGGCAACTGCTGCGCCTCGAACGGCGAGCGCGCCCCGGGTTTCAGCGCTTGCCAGGCCAGCCACAACAGGTACAGCGCACCGGCCCATTTGAGCACTTCATAGGCCATCGGCACGGCAAGAAACACCGCAGTCAAACCCGCCGCTGCCGCAAACAGATGCACAAAGAACCCCGCCACCACGCCGAGCAACGACGTCACCCCGGCCTTGCGTCCCTGACAGATCGAACGCGAAATCAGGTAGATCATGTTCGGGCCCGGCGTCAGCACCATCAGCAATGCGGCAGCGGCGAAGATCAGCAAGTCTTGAAGCGGGATCATGGCAAAGTCCTTTGCGTGGATGATCAGGCGATTGCGCTCAGCGACTTGCGATAAAACGGCAGGATCAGGTCGCGTGTCAATGGCGCCAGATCGACAGCAGGATCAGTGGCGGGATCGACCCAGATCACTTCTTCGATTTCCGCCGCCGGGATCACGTCAGTGTCGATCGTCAGTTGAAAGATCTGCGCCTGAACGACAAACCCCGGTTCGTTGGCGGCAGGCGCCGAGAACTGCCCGAGAAATGCAGCCTGCGCCGGGTCGATCTGCAAGCCCAATTCCTCCTCCAGCTCACGCGCCAGCGCGTGCGCCGGCAACTCGTGCGCCTCGATCTTGCCGCCCGGTTGCATGAACGCCGTGGTGCCACGCTTGCGTACCAGCAGGGTTTGCCCTTCGGGGTTGAGCAACAGCGCGGCGGCTATACGAATGAGGTTTGCAGAGTCAACAGATGCACAAGTCATGGGTCAGCCACCGGCCTGGAAAAACCGCAAGGATCCCATGCGCGCCCCGCTGAGGTCACCCCGTAAATCATTCCCCCTGGGCCTTGAGCACGGCTTCAACCTCCTCCGGCACCTTGACGAAAATCGTGTACTTGCCGCCCTCCATGGCTTCGAACGCAATCAGCTTTTCCACCAACAGCGCGCTGAGTACCTTGCCGGCGTTGAGCAGCAGCATGCCGTTATCGGCATTCAGGTTGCGCGCCAGAATCATCCCCGCCGCCAGATCCCGAGTGGAGAGCACCTTGACCGACGGATCGGCCAGCGTCACGTCGCTGAGAAATGCCGCACACACCTGAATGAAATCTTCGACCAGATCGGGATCGTACAAGCGCCCGGCGTATTGGCGCAGGTACAGCAGCGCTTCATCGCTGTTCATCTGCCGCTCGAGGATCAGACCGCGCTGCAACTCGACGAAATCCACCGCCAGTTTCAGCAAGCGTGAACCGAACGGAATGCCCTCACCCTTGAGCCGGTCGGGAAAGCCGCTGCCATCCCAGCGCTCCTGATGATGCAGGATCAAACGCGCCGCATCTTTCATCGGGTCGAGGGTCATGAGCAACGATTCGCTCTGCTTCGGATAACTGCGATAGCGCTCGCGTTCGGTATGACGCAGCAGGTCCGAGGGTGTGATCATCATCGCGTCGGTCCAGCTCAACTTGCCGATGTTGTACAGCGCCGCAGCCATGGTCAGATCACGGCTGGTGGCCTCGTCCAGGCCGTGCTGTTTGCAGTAGCTGCGCACCAGCTCGATGATCTGCCGGTTGGTCTGCTTGGCAGGTGGCAAGCGCAGATTGGCCAGCAGCGAAAATACTTCGGTGCCGGTGACATAGCTGTGCTTGAGCTCTTCGTACGCCAGATCGAGCATGTCGGCGGTCTGCTGCAGTTCGGCGGTGCGCGCCGCGACATGCTTTTCCAGGGTGCTGTTGAGCAGTTTGAGCTGGTCGTTCTGCACCCGGGTCAAGCGTTCCAGACGCTGGCGCTCCTGCTCGGAATGCTGGTGCTCGAGGGACTGGCGCAGAATCAGCAGCAGCTCTTCGTCATTCCACGGTTTGCTGATGTAACGGTGGATCTGTCCGTCATTGATCGCTTTGATGATCGCCGCCGGGTCGGCATAGCCAGTGAGCATGATCCGCACAGTCGCCGGATAACGCTCACGGACATGCGCCAGCAACGACGCACCGTCCATGCCCGGCATGCGCGCATCGCTCACCACCAGGTTCACTGGCTGCTGCGCGAGGATCTCCAGCGCCTGGGCGCCGCTGGTCGCCAACAGCACATCGTAGGGCTGGCCACGCAACAGGCGGCGCAGGCTGTTGAGGATCGACTCTTCGTCATCGACCAGCAGCACTGTGGGTCGATGCGTCGGCATTGGCGCGGATAGCTCTTCCATGGCATGGCCTCAAGCAAACAGAGAAATAACGACGCACCGACCCAACACTGCGCCGGTCCGCGCCTGAGTCCAAGGCTAGATGATTTTGGCCGGCATTCACGCCGATCTTTGTCCGGGGCCGAAAGCGCAGTAGCGGGGAGCCGACTATGCTGAACACAGCGCAAGACTCCATCGGCTGATACAAACAGGCAAATGGCGAGGGAAAAGGATGCCCCGGATCACCACAGCACGCCTCCCCACAGGTGGCGCGGCATGACGGCACCAACCGTGCACGTCAATCGCCGCGTGCTGATCGTTGACGACAGTCCGGCGATCCATGGCGATTTCGCCAAGATTCTCAGCCCGGTCATCCCCGGCGACGATGGTTTGGGCGAAACCGAGAATCTGTTGTTCGGCACCCCGTCTGCAAAACAATCCCAACATTTCGAGCTGGACTCGGCGTTTCAGGGCCGCGAAGCGCTGGACAAACTCGAAGCCGCGCTGGCTGAAAACCGTCCCTACGCCATGGCCTTCATCGACATGCGCATGCCACCGGGCTGGGATGGTCTGGAAACCATCGAACGGCTGTGGCAGGTCGACCCCAAGTTGCAAGTTGCGCTGTGCACGGCCTATTCCGATTATTCCTGGGAGGATATCGACCAGCGTCTGGCGCTGAACGACCGGTTGCTGATCCTGAAAAAGCCCTTCGACGCCATCGAGATCCGCCAGATGGCCAGCGCCCTCACAGTCAAATGGCAGATGACCGAAGACGCCGAACTGAAGATGAGCCTGCTGGAGCAAGCGGTGCAGGAACGCACCCGTGAGCTGTCGGACGCCAACGTGATCGTGCAGAACAGCCCGACCATTCTTTACCGTTTGCGCGGCGAACCCTCGTTTGCGCTGATGTACATCTCCCACAACATCACCCGTTACGGCCACGTCGCCGCCGACCTGGTGGGTTCGCCCGACTGGGCGCAGGCACTGATTCATCCGGACGATCAGGCGAGCGTCGATGCGGCCATGGCCCGGGTGCTGGATCGGCATGCATCGGGCGCGTCCATCGAATTCCGCATGCGCACCGGCCAGGGCACCTGGCGCTGGGTGGAAAACCGCTACATCCCGGTGCGCGATCAGGACGGCCGCCTGCTGGAAGTCGAAGGCATCATCCTCGACATCACCGAACGCCGGCTGGCCGAGGACAAACTGGCCTTGCTCGCGCGCTCCGATGGCCTGACGGGCCTGGCCAATCGCGCCACACTGATCGAACGCCTGCATCAGGCGTTTGCCGCCGCGCGACGGGGCGCCATGCCGTTCGCGGTGTTCTACCTGGACCTCGACCATTTCAAGCGGATAAATGACACCTTGGGCCACCCGGTGGGCGACCTGCTGCTGCAGGAAGTCGCCCGGCGCATCAAGTCCGGCGTACGGGAAAGCGACGTGGTGGCGCGCCTGGGCGGCGACGAGTTCGCGATCCTGCAACTGGACGTCAGCGATCCGACCCAATCGGCCACGATGGCTGCGAACATCCGCGACACGCTGCTGGCGCCCTACCAATTGGCCGGCAATGCGCTGCATATTTCGGTGAGCATCGGCATCAGCAGTTACAGCGACCTCAGCCTCGATGCCGACACGCTGCTCGGGCAGGCCGACATGGCGCTGTACCGCGCCAAGGAAATGGGCCGCAACCAGTACCACTTCCATTCCGAGGAAATCTCCCGGGAAGTGGCCGAACGCATGACCCTCGTCGGCGAATTGATGACGGCCCTCGAGGGCAATGAGCTGATGCTGCGGTATGCGCCAGAGGTCGATCTGCACAGCGGCAGGATTCTCGGCATGGAGGCACAAGTCCTCTGGCAGCATCCTCGTCACGGGCTGCTGCCGGCTTCCGACTTCGTGCCGATCGCGGAGAAAACCGGCGCGATCATTCCGCTCGGGCGCTGGGTGCTGGATCACGCCTGCCACCAGATGCACCAGTGGCGTAACGAAGGGGTCGCGCCGCCAGTGATGGCGATCAAACTTTCGCTGGCCCAACTCAAGAGTGGCCCCGAACTGATCTACAACGTGCTGCGCACCACCGCCCGCTGGGAGCTTGCGCCCTGGGATCTGCGCTTCGATGTCACTGAGGCCACGCTGGCCCAGACCAAGTGGACGCACAACGACGCGTTGCCGCGCCTGCGTGAACTGGGCGTGAGCATCGCCATCGATGATTTCGGCACTGAATATTCCTCGTTCGACTACCTGAAAACCTACCGGGTCAATCACCTCAAACTGGCGCAGAGTTTCGTTGACAGTGCTGCCCACGATATCGCCGGAGCCAATGCCCTGCGCGCGATTGTCAACTTCGCCCGCGACCTGGACATCGGCATCATCGCTGAAGGCCAGCCGTCCTCGGATCAGCCGTGCACACCACCCGCCGCGCCCCCGCTGCCGAGCGCCCGGGGCATGTATTTCAGTGCAGCGGTCAGCGCCGAACAGGCCGGGCATTTGCTCAAGGACAGTGCCTGTCTGGCGCCGAAGGAGGACGAGGCATGAAAACGCCTTTTCCCCAGACCAACCGGCGCATCCTGATCATCGACGACTCGCCGGCGATCCACGAGGACTTTCGCAAGATCCTCGCCCCGCAGGTGGCGGACGCCGTCGATTTGCAGCAACTGGAACAGACGCTGTTCGGCAGTCAGCAGACGCCGCGCTTGAGCTTCCAGCTCGACTCCGCCTATCAGGGCCAGGAAGCCTTGGCGCTGGTCAACCGCGCACTGGCCAGTGGCAATCCCTACGCCCTCGCCTTTATCGACATGCGCATGCCGCCCGGCTGGGATGGCCTGGAAACCATCGAGCAACTGTGGCGGGTCGACCCGAACCTGCAAATCGCCTTGTGCACGGCGTACAGCGACTACAGCTGGGAAGCGATGGCCGAACGGCTGGAGTTCGGCGACCAACTGCTGATCCTGAAAAAGCCGTTCGACAGTCTGGAAATCCGTCAGATGGCCAACGCCCTGACCTGGAAATGGCAACTGGCACAGGACGCGGCGCTGAAGATGCTCAGCCTTGAGCGAACCATCGAGGCGCGGGTGCACGAACTGCTCAAGGTCTCGCACCTGCTGCAGTACGACAGCCTCACGGAACTGCCCAACAGCACCCTGCTCGGTGATCGCCTGAGTCAGGCCATGGCGGTGTGCCGGCGGCATGACAAACAACTGGTGGTGATGTTTCTCGGCCTCGATCGCTTCAAGCGCATCAACAATGCGCTGGGCCATCCGGCGGGTGACGAGATGCTCAAACGGGTCGCCCGGCAACTGTTGTCCTGCGTGCGTGATTCGGACTCGGTGTTTCGCTACGGCTCCGACGAGTTCGTGGTGATCCTCGGCGACATCAACCACCCTCAGCAAACCCACGGCATCGCGGAAAAACTCCTCGCCGCCATTCGCCTGCCGCAGACGATTGTCGGCCACGATGTCAGCGTCACCGCCAGCGTCGGCATCAGCGTCTACCCCGATGACGGCCTCGAAGCCACCGAGCTGATCAAGAAGGCCGAGACCGCGATGCGCAACGTCAAGGAACAGGGCCCCGATAACATCGGCTTCTTCATCGAAGCCATGAACCAGCACGCCCGCGAACAGCACAGCATCGAGTCGGGCATTCGCCGCGCCCTGCAAGAGCATGAATTCGTCCTGCACTATCAGCCGAAAATCGACCTGCGCACGGCCGCCGTGGTGGGTGCCGAAGCACTGGTGCGCTGGCAAAAACCGGGGCATGGCTGGGTCTATCCGTCGGACTTCATCCCGGTGGCCGAGGACAGCGGTCTGATCGTGCCGCTGAGCAAATGGGTGTTGGCTGAGGCCTGTCGGCAGACCCGCGCCTGGCAACTGGCCGGACTGCCGCCGATCCGTATGTCGGTCAACACTTCACCCATCGATTTTCGCCAGCGTGACTTCGTCGCCGGCATCGAGCGCGTACTGCAACAGACAGGTCTGGCGCCCGAGTGGCTGGAACTGGAAATCACCGAAGGCGTACTGATGCAAAACGTCGAGGCGACGATGACTGCGCTCAATCGCCTGAAGACGCTGGGCACGCGCCTGGCCATCGATGACTTTGGCACCGGCTATTCCAGCCTGAGCTACCTGCGGCGGTTTCCCATCGATGTGCTGAAGATCGACCAGTCGTTCATTCGCAACCTGTGCAACGACCGCAGCGATGCGGCGCTGGTCAGCGCGATCATCAACCTGGGCAAGAGCCTGGGCCTGAACGTCATCGCCGAGGGCATCGAAACCGCCGAACAACTGGCCTTTCTCAAGGCCCATCACTGCGAAGAAGGCCAGGGTTATTTTTTCAGCAAAGCCCTGCCGGCAGACACGTTTGCGCGTTTGCTCGCCGGCACGCAACCGGCACCATGGACGATAGGATGATCATTGTGAAAGCGGCCTTGAGTCAGGGAGACAATTGCCGATGAGCCTTTTCCACCACGCCATGGCGCTGCTGCTGTGCGGACTCTGTGCCGGGGCCAGTGCCGAGCCGCTGAACGAGCCGCTCAAACCGTTGCCCGCGGTGCCGCAGCAGGATGCCCGGCGCGTGGAACTCGGTCGACGCTTGTTCCACGAGCCACGGTTATCGATCAACAGCACGCTGTCATGCGCCAGCTGCCACCAACTCGACAAGAACGGTGCCGACAGCCGCGCCTTGTCACTGGGCTTCGACGGCAAACCGGTGGCCTTCAACACGCCGACCGTGTTTAACGCGGCCCTCAACTTTCGCCAGTTCTGGGATGGCCGCGTCGAAACGCTGGAGGAACAAAGCAACATCGTCATCACCAGCCCCCATGAAATGGGCAGCGACTGGAACACGGTCATCGAGCGGCTCGGGCAAAACCCCGACTATCGCCGCGACTTCGCCGCCATCTTCCCGGACGGTGTGACAAGGGCCAATGTCCAGCAGGCGCTGGCCAGTTTTGAACGCACCCTGCTGACGCCCAACTCGCGCTTCGATCAATACCTGCTCGGCAACACCGATATCCTCACTCTGGAGGAAAAGTACGGTTACCAGCGCTTCAAGGAATACGGCTGCATTGCCTGCCATCAAGGGGTGAACATCGGCGGCAACATGTTCCAGAAGTTCGGCGTGTTCGGCGATTACATTGCCGATCGCGGCAACCCGACCGTGGCCGATCAGGGCCGCTTCAACGTGACCGGCGACGAAGCGGACCGGGCCGTGTTCAAGGTGCCGAGCCTGCGCAATGTCGCGATCACCGCGCCGTACTTTCACGATGGTTCGGCGGCTACCCTTGAGCGGGCTGTGGATGTGATGTTCCAGTACCAGCTGGGGCGCATGCCGAGCACTGAGGACAAACGGCTGATCATGCTGTTTCTCACCACCCTGACCGGCCAAGGGGAAAGCAAGCCATGATCAACATCTCGCGGCGACGCAGCCTGTTGTTGCTGACCCTGGTCGCCCTGACGCTGGCCTCGATCCTGTTGTTCCTGTACATCAAATCCAGCTCTGACCAGACCATGACGTACACCGAATCGAGGGATCTGATCCGGCAGATCAAACAGCAGAACTCACTGTGGGAAAACGAGCTCCTCAAGGCGCGAGTGGCGCTCACCCACAACTACGATCCGCTGGTGTCGCCGATGCACGAGATGAACCGGCTCTGGGCGCGCTTCGACGCGATCGAGTCCGGACATGGGCGCAACGACTCGGCGCAATGGAACGAGGCTCACGAGAGTTTCCTGCAGGCGATGCAGGAGAAGACCCGTCTGGTCGAACAGTTCAAATCGCACAACGCGCTGTTGCGTAATTCCCTGGCCTTTTTGCCCACCGCTGAAGACGACATCCAACAGCAACTGGCCAGCCTGTCGGACTTCGATAAATTGCAGCTGCAGAACATCACTACCGACACCTACGACCTGCTGCTCAGTGCCCTCGAATTCGCCCAGGTCACCTCCGACGATCGGGCCGCCGACATCGAGGTCGGCCTGAACAAGCTGAAGGTCAACGCGCAACGCCTGCCGCCGGCGTTTCAGACCCCGATCAAAATCATGAGCAGCCATATCTCGCTGATTGCGCGCGAGCAGCCACTGGTCAACCAGTTGCTCGAAAACATCGAAAACATCCCCGTGGCTGACAGCCTCGACAACATCACCACCATGCTCGATCACGATCAGCAGCGCGCCGATCAGGTCGACCGGCAATACCACTTCTACCTGCTGTTGTTTTCGGTGCTGCTGATGTTGTCGCTGGTGTGGCTGGCCATCCGTTTGATCGGCAGTTTCGCCGAGATCAACCGGGTCAATAACGCCCTGCAAACGGCCAACGACGCGCTGGAACAAAGAGTCGAAGAACGCACCCGGGAACTGCGGGACGCCCAGAGCGAACTGCTCGACGCGGCACGTCAGGCCGGCATGGCGGAAATCGCCACTAACGTGTTGCACAACGTCGGCAACGTGCTCAACAGCGTGAACATCTCCAGCGACCTGATCACGCGCAAACTGCGCAACAGCAAGAGCCAAGGCCTGGGCAAGGCCATGCAACTGATCAACGAACACCCGGAAGATCTCGGCGCGTTCCTCAGCGAAGACGCCAAAGGCAAATTGCTCCCCGGCTACCTCAACCAACTGGTGGTCGCGATTGCCCAGGAACAACAGGAAATGCTCGACGAGTTGAACCAGATGAACAAAAGCGTCGACCACATCAAGGACATCGTCGCCACCCAGCAATCCTATGCCGGCGCCAACAGCATGACCGAACCGCTGTTCATCAACGAATTGCTTGAAGACGCGTTGCGCATGAACGCCGGGGCACTGACCCGGCACCACGTCACAGTGGTCCGGGAATACGCCGACGTGCCGCAGGTGATGGGCGACAAACACCGTTTGCTGCTGATCCTGATCAACTTGATCAGCAACGCCAAATACGCCATGTCCGACCTCAGCAACCGCCCCCGCACCATGACCCTGTCGGTCAGGATCGTCGATGACAACTTCCTTGAAATCAGCGTCAAGGATGACGGCGAAGGCATTGCGCCGGAAAACATGACGCGGATCTTTGCCCACGGCTTCACCACTCGCAAGGAAGGCCACGGCTTCGGCCTGCACAGCTGCGCCCTGGCGGCCATCGAGATGAACGGCCATCTCACTGCGCACAGTGACGGCCCGGGCCAGGGTGCGTTGTTCACTTTGCAGATCCCCCTGATCAGCGTCACGGAGAACGCATGAGCGAGCTGTCGAACCGCCGCATTCTGCTGATCGACGACATGCCGTCGATCCATGAAGACTTTCGCAAGATTCTCGCGCCGCCGGCGGCGCAATCAGTGGAACTGGACGAGATGGAAGCGGCACTGTTTGGCGCTCAGGTGCGCGCCGAACGTCCGCCGTTCGAGCTGGACTCGGCCTATGGCGGCGAGGAAGGTCTGGGCAAGCTGGTCCAGGCGCTGGCGGAACAACGCCCCTACGCGCTGGCCTTTGTCGACATGCGCATGCCCGACGGTTGGGACGGCGCGAAAACCATTGAACATCTGTGGCAGCAGGACCCGCAGTTGCAAGTGGTGGTTTGCACCGCCTACTCGGATTATTCCTGGGATGAACTGCTGGAACGTCTGCAGGCGCATGACCGCTTGCTGATTTTGAAGAAGCCGTTCGACAACATCGAAGTGCAGCAGATGGCCAACACCCTGCTGACCAAGTGGCAGATGACCGAACGCGCGTCATTGCAGATGCATCACCTGGAACATCTGGTCGATCAACGCACGGCCCAATTCAAGCAGGCCAGTGAAGAACTGCAGCGGGAAATCGATGAGCGAAAGCAACTGGAAAGTCAGCTGGTGCAGTCGGAGAAACTTGCGTCACTGGGGCAAATGGCGGCGGGCGTGGCCCATGAAATCAATAACCCGATCGGCTTTATCTCTTCCAACCTCGGCACGCTGGACGGCTACTTCAAACAATTGCTCAGCGTACTCGATGCCTGGCAGACGCTTGGCCCCACACCAGACCCCGAGTCCGTGGCACAGCTTGAGCAATTGCGCAAAGACGCCGATCTGGATTTTCTCCTCGAAGACATCCCGGTGCTGATCCGCGAATCCAAGGAAGGCATTGGCCGGGTCGGGCAGATCGTCAAGGACCTGAAGGACTTCTCGCGGGTCGATAGCCATCAGCAATGGCAGTGGGCCAATCTGCAGCAAGGCATCGAGTCGACCCTGAACATCGTCGCCAGCGAACTCAAGTACAAGGCCGACCTGATCAAGGAGTATCAGCCCCTGCCGGACATCGAGTGCCTGCCATCACAAATCAATCAGGTGATCATGAACCTGGTGGTCAATGCGGCGCAGGCCATGGGCCCCGAACGCGGCACCATCACCTTGCGCACCGGGCAGGAACAAGACACGGCCTGGGTGGAAGTCGCGGACACCGGCGCGGGGATTGCGCCGGACATTCTGCAGAAAATTTTCGATCCGTTTTTCACCACCAAACCGGTCGGCCAAGGCACCGGGCTTGGCCTGTCCCTGTCGTACGGCATTGTGAAAAAGCACGGTGGCGATATTTCGGTACGCAGCGAACCGGGGGTGGGCACGACCTTTCGCGTCGAGTTACCGATGCGCCAGAGCCGGCCCGCTGCGTGAAGGCGCCTCAGGTCGCTTCCTGAAAATCCATTTCCGGAGGCTGCCGACGGAAGCCCCCGGTGAGCACCGCCAGGTGATCGAGGCTGACCATCAGCCACAAATCCGCGACCAGACCCATGAACGGAAAGAGCAAAAACAGCACCCGCTCACGCGGGCCTTTTTTCTCGCCGCCGATCCAGTAATGGAAGATCACCGGCAACGCCACCACGGCGCACAGCAGGATGCTGTTGACCGGCGTGCCGAAGTGCGCATGCAGTTGCAAACGAGCCATGGGCGACTTACTCCGAATTTTATTGGATTTATGGCAGAGCCGGGTTCGGCGAATGTTTTCGGGTGTGGCTTTGTTGTTCTGGTGTTGTTTGAGTTTTTTTGTTCGGCTTGAAATCTTTTCCCCCTCACCCCAGCCCTCTCCCCCAAGGGGGCGAGGGGAAAGGGAGCCGATCTCCATGGGTTTCAACTCCTGAGTTCGACACGAATTCGCAGTTTCAAACCCTGCGCCCAATTCGAATTCGCAGCTTCTAATCCTGAGTGCGACTCGAATCCGCAGTTTCAAATCCTGAGTGCGACTCGAATCCGCAGTTTCAAATCCTGAGTGCGGCCTTGAATTCGCAGCTTCAAATCCTGAGTACGATTCGGTATTTCAGGTCGGCGTACCTCGAACAATCAGCTCGGTCAGTCCCCTCTCCCTCTGGGAGAGGGTTAGGGTGAGGGCAGCGGTCAACGGCGTGGAATCAACAACTCACGTACACCATCGCCGTGCTCCACCACCTCGCCCGGCAACTTCAACCGCTGATCATCCAGATAGCGGTAATCCCTGCGCGCAATCTCCAATCGAGCGAAATCCAGCTCAACGCGGAACGTCCCTTCTTCCCGCCCTGCTTCGAACAGCAACGTCCCCAGCGGATCGACCAGCGCACTGCCACCCGCGAACACCAAACCGTCATCCCCCGCCTCCACGCGATT
Organism: Pseudomonas fluorescens; assembly: GCF_902497745.1. Classification (GTDB taxonomy): domain Bacteria; phylum Pseudomonadota; class Gammaproteobacteria; order Pseudomonadales; family Pseudomonadaceae; genus Aquipseudomonas; species Aquipseudomonas fluorescens_BM. Next base: position 30,945 of record NZ_CABVHJ010000022.1, on the reverse strand, counting down.
GACCATCAACGCAAAGGCCTGATTCTCCTGGGCACGGGCCATGATCGCGGTGCGGTGTGTCGGCGCGTACGGGTCCATGTTGCCGTTGGTCACGATGAGCAATTCAGCACCGAGTTGCGCCAGGGCACGGGCCGACTCTGGAAATTCGATGTCGTAGCAAATCAGCAAGCCAACGCGCAGGCCGTTCCACTCACACGTGGCGTAGCGGTCGCCGGCCTCGAACACACCGCGATCCGACGCCCACAAATGCGTCTTGCGGTATTTCAGGGCGATGCCTTCAGGGGTGATCAACAGCGTGGTGTTGTAGAAGCGCCCGTGGTCGTTCTCGGCCATGCCGATCACCACGGCAATGTTGCGTTCGCGCGCGGCGGCGAGCACTGCACTGACGGTCGGGCCGTCCAGCGCTTCGGCGGTTTGCGCAACGGTCTCGGCCGTCGGGAAGCCCATCAGATGGGTTTCCGGGAACACGATCAGCTGCGTGTCCGGCGCACACGCGGCAATCGCTGCAAGCGCGCGTTCGAGGTTGTATGCCGTGGCATTGTCACGGCCCGCCAGTTGGGCGAGTTCGACTTTCATGGGGATTCCCTTGTGATGAGCGCCGGGCGCTGAAAGATTGCCCGGTGGCTGTCTGTGGGCCAGTATGCGCAGCAAGCAGCCGGCCAGGGAATTACGCGGCCGGGGTAACCCGATAGGGGTAGATCGATGACACTTTCGTTTGATGACATCACCTGGCACCGCGCCGTCGGGCAATTGATCGACGCACTCGACAAGCCGAACTTCTGGGCGCAACTGCTGCGTTTGCTCGACCAATACGTGCCGTTCGATAGCTGGGTGGTGCTGCTGTTCAGCGCCGATCAGCACCCGCAAGTCTTCGCCGAATGCCCGGGCGCAGACGGCAGCCCTGACCCGTTGTTTCAGGATTATCTGCGCGGCCTGTACCTGCTCGACCCGTTCTACATCGCCTGCCGCGAGCAAACGCGCACCGGTCTGTATCGCCTCTCGGAGGTGGCGCCGGAGCATTTCGAACTGACCGAGTATTACCAGCGATACTTTCGTCTGAATGTCGTCGCCGACGAAATCCAGTTCAATTGTCAGCTCGAAGGCGATCGCACGCTGTGTCTGTCGCTGGGCAGTGAAAAACTTTTCACTGGCGAACATATCGCCTTGCTGTCATTGATCCAGCCTTGGGTGCTGGGCCTGCTGCGCCAACGACTGCCCTATGAGATCAACGAAACCGTGGCCCTCGCCGCCGCCCCTGTCCGGGCAGACTGGCGGGTGCAACTGGAAGCGTCGGTGCAGCAACTCAAGGGTGCACAACTGACCGCCCGCGAGCTGGATGTCGGGCGCTTGATGCTCAGCGGTTGCTCCAGTAAAGAAATCGCCCGTAAGCTGGAAATCTCCGTAGAAACCGTGAAAGTCCATAAGAAACACATGTACAGCAAGCTGGGGATCAAATCCCAGTCCGAGCTGTTTTCGATTTTTCTTCAGGCGCAAAACGCCTGAAACAGCGCGATTTACGTTTTTTTGTGGGAGCGAGCTTGCTCGCGAAGGGGCCATCACATCCAACATTCATGTTGGCTGATCCACTGTATTCGCGAGCAAGCTCGCTCCCACAAGGAACTGCGGCGCTGATTATTCCGAGTCCGAACCAAGGAAACCGTATGAGCCTGTCACTCCTGAGCCGCTACGCCTTCTTTGCCGTCTGCGTGATTTTCACCCTCGCCAGCCTGCCTTTCCTCGAACATGACTGGCTGTGGCCGATCACTGCCGTCACCGGTGTGTTGAGCCTGCTCGGTCTGTTCGACCTGCTGCAAAGCCCACACGCCGTGCGCCGCAATTACCCGATCCTCGGCAACATCCGCTATCTGGTCGAAGGCATCCGCCCGGAGATCCGTCAGTACCTGCTGGAATCCGACAGCGATGCCCTGCCCTTCTCCCGCGCCCAGCGTTCGCTGGTGTATTCGCGAGCGAAAAACGAAACCGCCGACAAACCGTTCGGCACGCTGATCGATGTCTATCAATCGGGCTTCGAATTCATAGGGCACTCAATGCGCCCGGCGCCGCTGAGCGACCCGAGCAGTTTCCGCGTCACCGTCGGCGGCCCGCAGTGCAGCCAGCCGTACTCGGCGTCGGTGTTCAACATTTCGGCGATGAGCTTCGGTTCGCTCAGCGCCAACGCCATTCGCGCGTTGAACCAGGGCGCGAAACTCGGCAACTTCGCCCACGACACCGGTGAGGGCAGCATCAGCCCGTATCACCGCGAACACGGCGGCGACCTGACCTGGGAACTGGGCAGCGGCTACTTCGGTTGCCGTACCAGCGACGGCCGTTTCGACCCGGAACGCTTCGCCACCCAGGCACAGAACCCGCAAGTGCGGATGATCGAAATCAAGATGAGTCAGGGTGCCAAACCCGGCCACGGCGGCATCCTGCCCAAACACAAAGTCACCCAGGAAATCGCTGAAACTCGCGGCATTTTGATGGGTGAGGACTGCGTGTCGCCGTCACGTCACAGCGCGTTTTCCACACCGCTGGAAATGATGCATTTCATTCAGCAATTGCGCGAGCTGTCCGGCGGCAAACCGGTGGGTTTCAAGTTCTGCCTCGGTCATCCATGGGAGTTCATGGGCATCGCCAAAGCCATGCTGGAAACCGGCATCCTGCCGGACTTTATCGTGGTCGACGGCAAGGAAGGTGGCACCGGCGCCGCACCGGTCGAGTTCACCGATCACATTGGTGTGCCGATGCGCGAAGGCTTGCTGTTCGTCCACAACACCCTGGTCGGCCTCAACCTGCGCGACAAGATCAAACTCGGCGCCAGCGGCAAGATCGTCAGCGCCTTCGACATCGCCAGCGTACTGGCCATCGGCGCCGACTGGGCCAACTCCGCGCGTGGCTTCATGTTCGCCATCGGCTGCATTCAGTCGCAAAGCTGCCACACCAACAAATGCCCGACCGGCGTCGCCACCCAGGATCCTCTGCGCCAGCGTGCGCTGGTGGTGCCGGACAAGGCGCAGCGCGTGTTCAGCTTCCACCGCAACACGCTCAAAGCACTGGCAGAAATGCTTGCCGCCGCCGGTCTTGAGCATCCGTCGCAACTGTCGGCCAAGCACTTGGTGCGGCGTATGTCAGCGACCGAGATCAAACTGTTCTCGCAGTTGCATGTGTTCCTGAAACCGGGGGAATTGCTTACCGGGGAAGTGAATGGCGAGTTTTACTCGCGGATGTGGCAGATGGCGCGGGCGGACAGTTTCGAGCCGCAGGAAGTCGCGGCCGCGTAACGGCCAATGCGCCAGTCTGCACATCGGACTGGCGCGTCACTGCTGATTTCGGCGCAACAAGACAAACCGGAAAAACAGGTAGCCCGACAACAGATTGAACAGTGTGAAAGACGCCACGGTGGCCAATCCATGCCAGTGCTGCGCATCGGCAATAGCGCCGATGGCAAAACTCACCCCGCCCATCCCGCCGATAAACAATAGATAACCAAGCACCGACGTATTGCGCTCGAAGGTATACAGCACATTCACGTAAAACGAGAACGCAGCGGCCACGCAAAACGCGGCGAAATTACTCGCGGCTTGAGTCAGCCCCACGGCGGTGCACAGGACAAAAAATATCTGCCAGTGAATCAATCCATCGGCAAGGCCGATCACAGTCAATGCAGAGAATCCTTTCATCTCGGTTCCTTGCTCAAGCCGTTTTTGCCAAACAGCCAACCTAGGTCATCACGCGGTGACGGTCTACTGTCAGAAATTACAGGTACAGGGCTGATTGCGACCAACGGTCAGCGCTTCACCACTGCAACAACCGTCCGTGCGGCGGCTCTTTCATAACGATAAAGCCGTAATCGCCGAGCAGATAAATGCGGTAATACAGACTCTCCACCAGCGCTGGATAACTCCGGTAACCGACATGGGTGGCGTTACGGCGCTCACGCTCGGCAACCACATTGGTGATACCCACCGAGGGCAGATTCTCCGCCAGCATGTAGTAATCGACATTCAGCAGATAACGCAAAACCGGCAGCCGTCGGAACGATCCCTCGGCACTGGTCAGCCAGCGATCGGAGTAGTTGATCGACAGGTAAATGCGCTTGGCTTCACGCAGTTCACGATGAGCGGCAATGTCATGACCAAGGCTGAACAGCGCAGCCGTGGCGAAGGTTTTCTGCATCGTCAGCACGCGCCCGTAGGCAAACGACAGCGACAACGTCGCCAACAGGGGAATGATCAGCAGCAAGGGCAACAAGCGGTGACAGGGCGCCAATGCCAGCCGAGCGAGATAGAACAGAAACACCAGCAGCACGCCGAAGCCCATCAGCGTTCGCGCGCCCTCATTGAAATCGCGGAACAGCAGCGTGATGCCTGGCACCAGTAGCACCACCACGACTAGAGCCGCCAGACTGATCAGCGAAATGCTAGCGCGCCGATCCGGACGACCGAGACGTGCCAGCCCCAAGAGCGCGCAAAGCACCAGAGCGACAAAGACCCAAAGATATCCACCGTGAAACAACAGCGCGATTTTTTCCAGCACGCGGCCCATGTTGGTGATGATCTGCAGGAACGGATGCCCTGCCCCATCGAGCCCGTCTGCATAGCGCCCGGCCACCATAAACGGGTACGCGGTGACGCCATAGATCGCGACGCCAAGACCGAGCTGCGCAAGCTTGCTGCCAAGCAAATGCAGGACCTCTGACCACGAAGCCCTGCGGTACAGCGCACTGAGCAATTCCACACAACACAAGCCAAGAAAGACGTTGACGCTGATCTGGTACAGCCCGATCCCCAGTGCAATCAGTGCCGCCGGTACCAGCCAGCGTTGCACCCGCGTCGAACCGTGAAAGGTGATCGCGCAGATCATCGCGACCAGACTCAAAGCCATGCTCGGCCCGTCGTATTGATAGGAGAAATTCTGCAGCAGAAAAGGGTTGTACCAGAGCGGCAACGGCACCAGACAACAGGCCAGCGTCGGCTCGGCAAAGTAGTGAAAGGCCAGACGGGACAGCGCCAGGCTCATCGCCACAGTGGCGAGCAACAGCGGCAAGGGAAAGATATCGGGCGCAGCGCCGGTGAACGTCAACGCCTGATACAGCCAGTCGGCAAACAAGCGTCCGTAGCCGGCCCACGCATTACCGGCGGCCAGTGCACGCCAGTTGTCGTCGATGTAGGGATAGTCGGCGAGGATCAACGGCAGAACATACAACCCGGTCGCCAGCACAAAGAACAGCAGAACCTGGCGACGGCCGAGTTCGCGAACGACAAAATCGCTGATCCTCATCGCTGCGCCTCTATTCACTACCGCGCCAAGTGATACAGATTTGAACCTCAGCGCCGGGTTTGTATCGCTGTTTCAGACCGGCGGTCAGGCTGAAACAGCGCCCACAAAAAACCCCGATCTCTCGACCGGGGCTTCGTTTTTTCAGCCGCTACGACTTAAGAGGCCGAACGCGCAGCACCCTGCGTTTCGCCGGTCGGTTGCAACTTGAACACATAGAACAACACGGTCAGCAGCACCAGAAACGCAGGTCCCACATACAGCGCCACGCGCGTGTCCGGGAAGTACGCCATCAGGCCGACCACCAGCACCAGAAACGCCAGCGCAAAATACGAGCTGACCGGGTACAGCCACATCTTGTACTTGAGGCCGGCACGTTCGCTGGCGCTGAGGCCTTTGCGGAATTTCAGCTGGGCCAGCAGGATCATCACCCAGGTCCAGATTGCGCCGAAGGTGGCAATCGAGGTCACCCAGACAAAGACTTTTTCCGGCACCAGATAGTTGAGCATGACGCCCAAGAGCAACACCGCAATCGACAGCAACAGCGCACGACGTGGCACGCCATTGTTCGACGTCTTGGCAAAACCGGCCGGCGCCTGGCCGTTCTGCGCCAGGCTGTAGAGCATGCGCCCGGTGCTGAAGATGCCGCCGTTGCACGACGACAAGGCTGCGGTAATCACCACGAAGTTGATGATGCCGGCGGCGGTCTTGATGCCCAGACGCTCAAAGGTCATCACGAACGGACTGCCCTGAGTGCCGATTTCATTCCACGGGTAGATCGACAGAATCACGAACAGCGCGCCGACGTAGAACAACAGAATCCGCCAGAACACCGAGCCGATCGCATCAGGAATGGTCTTCTGCGGATTCTTCGCTTCACCGGCGGTCAGGCCGATCATCTCCACGCCGAGGTAGGCGAACATGACCATTTGCAGGGACATCAGCACGCCGGTCACACCATTGGGCATGAAGCCGCCGTGGGCCCACAGGTTGGAAATCCCCAGGGCCACACCGTCATTGCCGAAACCGAAGGCGATGATGCCGATGCCGCCGATGACCATGGCGATGATGGTGACGATCTTGATCAGGGCAAACCAGAATTCGAACTCACCGAAGGCTTTCACCGCGATCAGGTTGATCGAACCCATGCTGATCAGCGCCGCGAGGGCCCAGATCCAGCGCGGCACATCGGGAAACCAGATGCCCATGTACACCGCCACCGCGGTGATTTCCGCGACGCAAGTCACCAGCCACAGGAACCAGTAGTTCCAGCCAGTGAGGAAGCCTGCCAATGGGCCGAGATAGTCTTGTGCGTAACGGCTGAACGAACCGGCCACCGGGTTGTGCACGGCCATCTCGCCGAGGGCGCGCATGATCACCAGGATCGCCAGACCACCCAGAATGTACGACAGCATGATCGCCGGGCCGGCCATTTCGATAGCTTTGGCCGAGCCTAGAAACAGACCGACGCCGATACAGGCACCGAGCGCCATCAGGCGAATATGCCGTTCGCCAAGTTCGCGTTTGAGCGGACCGCCCTGAGCGGTATCGCCGTGAGGCAGTTGATTGCCGACTGGCATAGGGGTGCAACCTCGTCTTGTTATTGGATATGACCACCGAGTATCGAAGCGTCGGCCGATAAGCCTTGGCTGGAGATGAAACCGCGCCTGCCTCATGGGCAAACGCGTCTTGCAGGGCAACCTGAAAGATCAGCGGGGCGTGCAGTATAAAAAGCCTTGGGCAGGAGTTTTCACTCTATAAGCCACAACATTCAGCGACAACTCTCGGCTAAAGACCGGTTTGCGGAGAGGCATTACCTGCTTTGCGTAGGAATATTCGCCACTGAAAAAGCCGCCGAGTATTGCACAGCATTGGTGCATCGTCATGTCCCTGCTTTACCAGCATTGCGCCGCAAAGCGGTGTTTCAGGCAAACCGATATCGCAGGGTTTGGGCCTGCCGCGCAGTCGAGCGGGGGCAAGCTCCCTCGCCACAGAGTTGGCTCCAGGCTCATTTCGCCCCGCCGCTGACCTTTTCAGATTTATTCAGCAACCACCCCTCTCCCAACCCTTCACATTTTTTTCACCAGCCTCAACCACCGTCTAAGCTTCAGACAAGTCCGATCAATCTGCGTGAATGGATCAATCGACTATGGGCGCTTTGTGGCAAACCGATTCGAGTAAAGCCGTGGTTCCGACTGAACGAGTGGATGAAGCGCCTGTCCCTGAAAAACCCCGCCGCAACCGGCATGGGTGGAAGGCTTTCTGGTTGTTGCTGGTGATTATCGCGATTGTCGTGGGACTGGCCGCGTCCAAGGAAATGCGCACCTCGCGCTTCCAGTCACGCGAGCTCAGCCAGTACGCGGCGTCACTGACGTACACCCTCGAACCCGGCCCCAGCGAAGCCATTCGTTATCCGGGCAATGGGCCGTTCGATCTGCGCCTGGGTTACAGCTCCCTCGATGAATTCCTGCCGCGCCTGCTTAAACGCAATTACATCGTCACCGAGCAGACGCGCTTTTCGCCAGCGCTGCTCAGCTACACCGACAAAGGCCTGTTCGTGCCGTATTCGGAGAAGATTCAGGCCGGGCTGTCGATCACCGACTGCCGCGCCGCGCCACTGTACAAGTACAACTATCCGCAACAGCTCTACGCTGATTTTGCAGCCATTCCGCCAGTGGTGGTCAACAGTCTGCTGTTCATTGAAAACCGTTTCTTGCTCGACCCGAAACAACCGCTGGCCAACCCCGCTGTGGACTGGCCGCGCTTCGGCATGGCGGCGTGGTCGCAAGTGGCGAAATTGCTGCGCTTGCCCGGCCAGTCGGCGGGCGGCAGCACGCTGGCGACGCAGCTGGAAAAGTACCGTCACTCACCGGATGGCCTGACGGTGTCCGGTGCGGAAAAACTGCGGCAGATGATGTCCGCCAGCGTGCGCGCCTATCAGCCGGGCCCACAGACGCTGGGCGCACGGCAAAACATCGTGCGTGACTACCTCAACAGCGTGCCGCTGTCGGCGGTGCCGGGGCATGGCGAAGTGCATGGCATGGCGGAAGGGTTGCGGGTCTGGTACGGCAGCGACTTCAACAAAGCCAACGAACAACTCAACAACCCGGCCACAGATCCAAAGACCATGGCCGACAAAGGCCTGGCCCTGCGCGAGATGCTCTCGCTGATGATCGCCCAGCGCCGACCTTCGTATTATCTGACCAAAGGCCGCGAGGAACTCGCCGACCTCACCGACAGCCATTTGCGTCTGCTCAAGCAGAATGCTGTGATCGACAGCGCCCTGGCCGATGCCGCCCTTGCCAGCAAGGTCAGCTATCGCGACTGGCAGACCCAGCCGACCATGCAGCCCATCGAAACCAACAAGGGCATCAGCGCCGCCCGCAGTCGTCTGGCGAGCATGCTCAACCGGCCGCTGTACGATCTCGACCGCCTCGATCTGTCAGCCACGAGTACCCTTCAGGGCGAGCTGCAAACCCAGGCCACCGCGTACCTGAAAAAACTTGCCGACCCAGTCTATGCCGCTGAAATCGGCCTGCTCGGCGAACGCTTGCTGACGCCGACCAGCACCACGCAAGTGCGCTACAGCTTCACCCTTTTCGAACTGACGCCGGACGGTTCCCGCGTACGGGTGCAGACCGACAGCACCGACCAGCCCTTCGACATCAACGAAGGCAGCAAACTCGAACTCGGCTCAACGGCGAAAATGCGCGTACTCACCACGTACCTGCAAATCATCGCCGAACTGCACGACAAGTACGGCGCGATGAGCGTGCCGGAGTTGAAGAAAGTCGAAGTCCCCGATCAGGATCGCCTGAGCCAGTGGGTCATCGATTACCTGATTCAAAACAAGGATCACGACCTGTCGAAGCTGCTCGGCGCCGCACTCGATCGCAAATACTCGGCGAGCCCCGGCGAGGCATTCTTCACCGGCGGCGGCTTGCACACGTTCCACAACTTTCGCAAGGAAGACAACGGCCGCCTACCGACCCTGCGCGATGCCCTGCGCGAGTCGATCAACCTGCCGTTCATTCGCCTGATGCGCGATCTGGTGCGTTACACCACCTACTCCGGCCCCAACAACAGTGCCGAATTGCTCAAGGATGATCGCGACCCGCGTCGCCAGGAATACCTGGCCAGTTTCGCCGACCGCGAAGGCACCTCGTTCCAGCTCAAGTTCTGGAAAAAATACAAAAACAAAGACACCCAAGCGCGCCTCGACACCTTCCTCGACAGCATGCGTCCGACGCCGATCCGCATGGCTGCCGTGCATCGCTATTTGTTGCCCGACGCCAGTCAGGAAGACTTCAACACCTTCGTGCGCTCACACCTCAAAGGCGCCAAGCTCAGCGAAAAACTCACCGACGATCGCCTGATCCGCCTCTACGATTCCTACGGCCCCGGCAGTTACGATTTGCCCGATCAAGGCTTCATCGCCAAGGTGCACCCGCTGGACCTGTGGATGATCGGCTACCTGCTCCACCACCCTGACGCGACCTTCAGCGAGATCGTCAAGGCCAGCCATTTCGAACGTCAGGAAGTCTACAGCTGGCTGTTCAAAAGCAAGCACAAGGGCGCCCGCGACAGCCGTATCCGCACCATGCTCGAGATCGAGGCGTTCCTCGATATTCACCAGCGCTGGCAGAAAGTCGGTTATCCATTCGATCACCTGGTGCCGTCGCTGGCCACCGCTATCGGCAGCTCCGGCGACCGCCCTGCCGCACTGGCCGAGCTGATCGGCACCATCCTCAATGACGGCGTGCGCATGCCGACGCTGCGCATCGACAGCCTGCATTTCGCCGCCGGCACGCCGTACGAAACGCAACTGGTCAACGACCCGCATGTCGGCAAACGAGTGATGCCGGTGGAAGTGGCCAGAGCAATGCGCGAGGCGCTGTCGCAAGTGGTCGATGCCGGTACGGCAAAACGTGTTTCCGGCAGTTTCAAACTGGCTGATGGCAGCCCGCTGGCCATGGGTGGCAAAACCGGGACCGGGGACAACCGCATCGAGGCCATCGGCTCGGGCGGACGCATCCTCAGTTCGAAGTCGATCAACCGCACCGCTACCTTTGTGTTCTATATCGGTGAACACCATTTCGGCACCCTCACCGCGTTCGTTCCGGGGCGTTCGGCGGAGAACTTCAAGTTCACCTCGGCCCTGCCGGTGCAGGTGCTCAAGGGCATGGCGCCGATTCTGACGCCGTATCTGCAACCGGGCAGCGCCTCACAATGCACGCCAACGCAGACCGCCAGCGTGGCGATGCTTGAAGCGCCGCGCCCTACAGTGAGGTAACAAATCGTGTCGGCTTTTTCTGCATCAGGGTGACGAATTTTCGCTCCGGCAGGTGGTATTCATGTATTTTTCAGATTCGAATTTTCGTCAGGTTGGCGCTGCGCAACGCCGTTTGCCTCCCGATCTTTGAACTTTTGTTTTGCCCTGCCCTGAGTAGGCTGATCACTCCTCAACAATCAAGGATGATTGGCCATGTCTCACTCTCCCCAGCCTGCGGACAAAGGGCGGCATTACGAATTCATCAAGTCCGCCGTCAACGACCATTTCAAAACCGCCACCGTCAGCCGGGGCCGTGCCCTGGCAGCCTCGCCGCTGAAGATTCAACCCTGGTACACCAGCGCCCCCACCGCCTATCTGAACAAACTCGCTGCCGCCAATCTCAAGGCGTGGAGTTCGCAGAACCGCGTTGACCATCTGCTGGCCAAAACCGATCTCCATGCCTTCGCCGAGCCGCTGCTCAAGGCAAAAATCAAGGAGCGTCATGGCATTGAGCCGGACGTCAAAAGCACCTTCCTGCGCCTGTACCTGCCGAAAGACAAACCGTGGTACGCCATCGATGTTTCCAGGGGCGTCGTAACCCGCACGGTTTCGTTGCTGGAGGCTGCCCTGCACAACTTCGCCAGCAGTGAAACCATCGGGCATGGCTCGGACTACATCAGCCAGCCCGACGAACGCGGTCTGTTCGATGTCGTGCCGATCAAAGGTGCCATGCCCATCAGCCAGTTCCAGACGCTGTGCCGCGATCTGGATATCGGCGCACAGTATAAAAAGCATCTGGAAAGCTACCTGCTACCCGGCGAGCCACTGGCCGAAGGCGTGCTGCAACACAAGGTCAGCGAGAGTCAGAAGGATGCTCTCGCCGTCGCCGCGCACCTGGCCTTGATCAAGGACGATATCCAGTACGACGCCTACAAAATGCTGCTGACCCTGGCCGAAGGCAAACCGCAACTCCTGCTCAATGGCCGCTCCATGCAGTGCTCTGACTTGTCGCTGCTCGGCACTCGACTGACCGGCGTTCTACTGCTGACCCATACGGTTTCGGACAGTCGCGGCGTTCGACGCCTGATCGTCTACATCCCCCACGACCCGGATCACCCGCTCAAGGAGTACGACTCTTTGAAAGCGTTCCGCGATGAATTGGCGCGCCAGTTTCGCGACGACCGATTCAGCGAATCGACCGGACAGACCTACCGTCAGTTTTTCAGCCAGTTTGTCGATCAGCAGCAGCGCGGGCACTTCTTTGCCGAGCTTGAGCAACGGCTGTTTATCGTCAGGTATCACTCGCGTCAGGATCCGACCGATCAGCGACCGGCGTGGCGCAAGGATCCGGTGGACAATCCCAACCTGCAATTCAGCCGGGTGAAATTACAGGGCGATTACTGGCGCCACGCCTACCAGCAAAAGCTCAACAAAATCCTCAACGATGCCCGGGAAATCGCCGTCTCCACCGCCGACACCGATAGCAAGGCGCGCTGGGCGTGGTGGGACAACTTCAAGAAAATCCTCTCGGACATTTTCAATGTCGCATTGTTGATCGCCACGCCGTTCGTGCCGGGTCTGGGTGAATTGATGATGGCCTACACCGCTTACCAGCTGACCAGCGACGTCATCGAAGGCATCGTCGATCTGGCCGAAGGCCTTTGGCAAGAAGCCGCCGGGCATGTCATCAGCGTGGTGACCGACATCATTCAACTGGCCGCTTTCACAGCCGGCGCACAAATCGGCGAAGCCTTTCGCGTCAAGCTGTCTCCGTTGGTCGATGGGATGAAACCGGTCAGGCTGCCTGACGGCAAAAACAGTTTATGGCACCCGGACCTGAGTCCTTACGAACGCAATGAACTGATGCTCTCGCCGGGTGCCAAACCCGATCGACATGGCCTGCATCAGTACGGCAACGAAAACATCCTGCCGCTGGAAGGCAAGCTGTACGTCGTCGAGAAAGCCACGACGGACCCGACGTCCAACACTCACCGCATCAAGCACCCGAAGCGCGCCAACGCCTACAAACCGCAAATCGACCACAACGGCCACGGCGCCTGGGTGCATGAAGTGGAAACCCCGCACGACTGGCCAAATGAGGCGTTGATGCGGCGACTGGGCCACAGCGTCGAACGTTTTTCCCCCACGGAGCTTGAGCAAATCCGCATCAGCAGCGGCACCGATCACAACGCGCTGCGTCAGATACACATCGACAACAGCCCTCCACCGCCGCTGCTGGCCGATACGGTCAAACGCTTCAGTGCCTACGACGATGTGCTGACGGCGAGTGCCGCCATTCGTGGCGGTCGGCCGATCGATCCACAAGCGGTCTGGCTGGAACCGATGTTGACCGCTGTACCGGGCTGGCCAAGCGGCAAAGCGCTGGAGGTGTTTGCCGATGCCAGCCTGAGCGGCCATTCGCGCAAGTACGGCAACCCGCAGGCGTTGCCGGCCGATACCTTGAGCATCAGCCTCGATGATCTGAACGCGGGCCGGTTGCCGGACAGGGTGGCGAATTTCCTTACCGATGCAGAATTCAACAACCTGCTGGGTCGCGACGTTGCCCGCGACGAACGTGTCGCGGCCTTGCGCAATCAGCTCGCGGATACCGTCGATGATCGCCGTGGCGCCGTATCTCGCCATGTCTATCAAGCCGGCGAAAGATCAGACAAAGCCGACACCAGAATCGTCAAAAAGACCTTCCCGGATCTGCCTCTGCCGCTCGCCGAAAAGCTCGTGGCCCAGGCCAGATCCGCTGAGCTGCAAAGAATCACTGATGAACAACGCCTGCCATTGCGCCTCAAGGCTCAGGCCCGTGAGCTGGATTTCGAAGCGTCCGCTGCACGCGCCTACGATGGTTTTTATCACGACGAACTGTTCACTGCAGACACCGAACGTCTCGCCCTCAATACGCTCAGACTTAACACCGACACCTTCGCCGATCTGCGCCTGGAAGTACGCGAGGGCACCTATGACGGGCCGCTGCGCTGTAGTGTCGGGCCAGATGATGCAACCACCGTCAGGCACCTGATCCGCGACGAACAAGGTCGCTATGAAGTGCTCGACGCCAGCAACCGCCAACTGCATGACGCTGATGATTTCTACGAGTCGATTCTGCATGCCGTGCCTAGCGAAACACGGCCGGCCGTGGGTTACCAACCCGGTCAGGGACGCGGGCTGAAACTGTCGATCATGGAGGACGCCAGCTCCCCTGCGCAGCGCCGAACCGCACTGGCAGAGCCGCCCATTCGGCCCGAGGTGACGATTGAAACCGAAACCCTGGTACGCGGTTGGCCATGGCCGTTTGCTAAACAGACGCCAGAACAACGTGTCAGCCAGCTCTACCCGAAAATGAACACAAGAAAGGTAAATACCTTCATCGAGAACTTGAGGCGCGAGGGTGACCCTGTCGATGCCATCGTGAAGCTGGAGAACGAGCGCAAGGATTTGCACCGTGCATTAGAGAAATGGCGCGAGGATCATCCCGCACCAATGGACAACTCGGGAGAACAGCCCTACGGCGCGTCGCTGGACTTCATGCAAACCGGCGGAAGGCATATTGAGGAAAGGTTGATCGAATGTTTCGAGCGCAACAGCGATCAGTTCGATGGGCAAAGCCATCCTCCGCAGCCAGGCTATACGCTGGACCTGACCAGCGAATTCAATCGTTATGATCTTGAACGCTGGTGGAACGATTTGCGCAAGCGACCGGACATCAAGAGTCACCTCGATCAGATCACCTCATTGAGACTCAACAGAACACCCCTCTCGGCAGATCCCGATGGACTTCTGGGCAGCTTCCCCCATCTGCGCCAATTAAGCGCCCGCCAGTGCGATCTGAAAGAAATACCCTCCAGCGTCGGCCAGATGCGCCAACTCGAGGATCTGGATCTGACCGATAACCGCATCCGCTTGACGCACCGTTCCAACGAACAACTCAATGGACTGGTGCGCCTGCGCTCGCTGAACCTCAACGGCAATCCATTGCGCGTGCCACCGGATGTCGGACGAATGTACCGGCTGGAGGAGCTGAGCTTGGCTAGAACCGATATCCAGACCTGGCCCGAGGGGTTATTCAAAGTCGGCACCGTCAACCGGCACCGACCACGCAGTTTCATGCTCGACATGCGGCAAGCGCCGATCAACACCCTGCCCGAAGTCACGCCTGACTCCGATCAGGCGTTCGTCCTCAGCCGTGCGCGTTTCAATACCTCGAAACTGACCAATGAGGACCGGGTGCGTTATGGCCGCTACCGGCAATCTTCAGGCTTGGGTTTTGTGGCGGATTACCCGCCAGCGGACGGCACCGAGCTCAGCCATTGGCAAACACCTTTCGATGGGCCTGGCGGCTTCAGCCCTTCGTCGGCTTTGAGCAAGTATCGCGAAGAATCCTGGCATGACCTGATGGCCGAGCCGGACTCCGACGGCTTTTTCAGCGTGATCCGCAAGCTAAGAGAAAGCGCCGATTACCAGACCGATTCCGGACGACGAAAGCTGACCAAGCGCGTCTGGGAAATGGTCGAAGCCGCCAGTCTCGATTCCGAACTGCGGGAAAAACTGTTCAAACAGATTGTCTCCCCGGATGACTGCGGCGATCTCGGTGCGCAACTGTTCAACTCACTGGGGATGAAAGTGCTGGTGTCCAAAGCCTATGCAGAGCAGACCTCCGCCAAGACTCTGGACGACAAACTCGTGCGCCTGGCCCGCAGTGCTGCGCGGCTGGACCTGGTGAGTGACGAGGCCCGCGTGGAGTACAGCCGTCAGGAACAACAGAACCTGATTGATCCGAGCAGGCTTGCTCCAGATGAAGTAGAAGTCCACCTGGCATTCGAGAGAGGGCTGGCGCAAAGACTGGAACTGCCTTGGCAGTCCGAAGAGATGCTCTACGAGGGGCGTTCCGGGGTAACTAAAAATGAAATCGAAACCGCTTACAGAATGATCATGAAGCGGGAACAGGGCGACGGCCTGGTCAACGCAATGATCGATCTCTCTTCGGACAACTTCTGGGAGCGTCACTTGCGCAAGACCCACCCGACGCAATACGAGCGCAACGATCAACTCTTCGAGGGCAAACCAGAACTGCTCGATGAACTGCGCGAGGCTCAGTCGCAATGGGCCAACCTGACCGATCGAACCCGGTTCAATGCACTGACGCGAAAAATGGAAGAACTCGCGACTCAACTCGGCATCCCCCACGCCGAGGTATTCACCGGCGAACCGATGAGCCAGCGACGTTACGACAAACTGCTCAATGACATTGGCTATCAGCGCAACGAACTGTCCCGACAATTCACTCGGGAAGCGATGAGAGTCGCGGGCCTCTGACGACAGGTTTTCAACCCGGCCAGGCCATGACAAGGACTGGCCGGACTGCAGCGACTGCCAGATTCATTCCGCCCTCGGCGCCCTGGCATTGAACATCAGCACCACATTGCCGTGGTAATCCCCGGAGCGGTAACCACCCGCAGGCTCGATCGGGTCGATCTTCAACGCCACACGTTTGCCTCCGGCGGCTTCCTCTTCGGACAGCACTTGACGCGGGATGGGGTGCGAACTCAACTCGACATCATTGAACGCGACCCGCAGATCGATCACTTCACCGGCTCGGCCATTCTCCAGATAGGGGTCGAAGGCCAGGCGCGCTTCAATCGCGCTGCTGTCATGGCGCACATCGAAATTCCTCTGCAGCCCGCTGAGGCTCGCACGCTGGTAATCCCACTCAAGGCGCTGTGGCCGGTGAATCCAGTCCGGTTCGGCTGGAATGATGTAGAACGGCCGGCTGGGAATGGTCAGGGACACTTCGAAGGTGTGCTCTTCGCGCGCGGCCCACGCCCCGGTGCCGGCGAGCGCAGTGGTGGCCAGCAGCGCGGCGGCGGTGCATTGCTTGATCATGTTGGTTACCCGATGCGTCAATGGAAAACAAACCTAGCGACTGGCGATCTTCATGATTTTCCTGTCGCTGCCTTCGATCAGAAAAAAACTGTACTGGCGGCCCTTTTCCTTGTCGAAGGCAAAGGTCTTGCCCGCCAGCACGTGGTGTTTGGTGGTGGCGCCACAGTCGCTTTCCTTGCTCAGCGAACAACTCTTGAACTCATCGACGATCAGCACGGTGTTGCCGTTGTTGCGCAGTTCGTAGCGGCTCTCGGTGTCATTGACGACGGTGGCGAAACGCGCGTCCTTGGGCCGCACGAAGAAGATCGTGCCGAAGCCGGTCATCACGTTGACCCCTGCGGAAAGCGAGTTTTTATAGTCTTCGCGCTCCTCGCTGCTGACCACGAACTCGTCTTCCTGTTCCGGCACCACCGGGACGAAACGCACACGGAAATAACGCTCGCGATCACGCTCGCCCATGTACAGCAACCGCGTGCCCTGCATGCCCTGCGCCGGCACGATCAGCCGTGCCGGGCTGGCCATCACGCCATTGCGCGAGGCGCCGTCGGCAGCGTTTTGCACGGGAACTTCCTGCGGCACGCCATCGGCGCCGTAGATGATCTCCAGCACATTGATCTTGACGAATGCCGTGGCGTCGCCGCTGTTGAACACCCGTTTCAGGTAGGTACTTTTATCGGCATCGAGATAGTCGTAGACAGTGCCGACATTGATTTGCGGACCGGCCTGCGCCGTCAGGCAAAACACGCTGAGCAGGCTCAGCAGAAAACCACGGTTCATCGTCTTCAACTCCTTGAATATTGGGTAAGGCCTTGCTCGGACGGTCATACGTCCGAGTCCCAGATGATGGTGATGTTGCCGCGCAGCCTGTCGGCCTTGCCGGGCTGGAGAAGAAAGTCGATCGCGAACGGGGTCATTTCGAACAACAGCGAGCCGGGCTTGCGATCCACGTATACGCCTGGCAGGAAGGGGCCCGCCCAGACGTTGAAGTTCAGTGGATGTCTGGTGACGTTGTTGCCGCTGGAGTCGGTGATGCCGGCAGGCAGAGTGAGGAAAACTTCGACCTCGGTGGTATCACCCTTCGGACTGCCCAGCTTGCATGCGGGTCCGCCAGTCGAACTGCACAACATCAGCACCTTGAAACGTGACGATGCCGAAAGGTAGAACAGTTGATCGCGAAAAATCCGTGTCGGCTTGCGCCCACTGTCGAGCCAGCGTGCCCATCCGCCTACAGGTTCCAGCGACACCTGGTCGCCGCCCGGTGGCAGATCGACCTTTAGGGTGTGCTGTACGTCCAGCACGAAGTCCAGGGTCAGGCTGGAGTCGTCCGGCTGGAAATCCGCCCCCATACTGAAATCGCCAGCACGCCCGAGGCTGTAAGTCAGTGACCCGGTGTACAGACCCGACGACATACCCAACGGATTGGGCGTGCGCAGTTCATAAGCGAAGTCGAGGGTATCGAAGTACATGGCCCCGATAAACGCCGTCGACTTCTTCGCACAGTAACCCTCGATGGGGGTTTTCCAGAAAAACCGGTAGCTCGCCGGTTCGTAAGCTCCGACACCACTGTACTGACAGGGTGAGGGGGCATACACCCAGCTGCTGCTTTCCCAGAGCTTTTGATGGCCCAGCAGGGGATTGTCTACACCGACTATTTCGTGTGCCGGACGGTTCAGAACATAGTTTGAACCGACACCTGTGATACGAACTTCAACGATTTCCGTTTCCTGCGTGTCCATATTGGTGACCGTCAGTCGCCGCCAATTGGCGGGCACCTTGATACCCACCCCCCAATTGGCGCCGATGTGGCTGGCATTGAAACGAATCGGCAGTTGAATACTGAACGTGCCATTTTCCGCGCATTGATCCGGGTACGTTGCGCAATAACCGCTGTTCGGGGTCTGGTTGACAAACACGTTCTTGCCCGGCTGCGAAGAGTCCGGCTGAAATATCGCGCGGATCTCATGGCTAGCCGCCTGCGCCGTGGACAAGCCCAGCGCCAGCGCCAATGCACAACCACTTGTAAATATCTTCATGGGATCAACCCGCCTTCTGTTCGGTGGAGGTGAGGTCGGCCAAGGTGTCCGGCGTGCAACGCAGATCACCGATCATCAACACGTTGTTTTCACTGCGATGACTACCGGCATCCAGACGGAACTGACACAGCAACTGATTGCCCTGGCGCACTTCCAGAGTCGGCGAGCCGGCGTTCATTTCCATCGAAAAGAACCCGTCGACCTCGGTGACACCACGACTGGCGTGGTTGATCACGTGATGGCCCTTGAGTGGTCGTCCTTGCTCATCGATGAGCCGGCCGAGCACGGTCAGGGTTCTCATCACCCGCACCTTGCGGTACTCCACCCCGCCCTTGTTCAGGTGATAACGGCTGCGCGCCGGCTCGATGGTGGCCGCCGGAACGTTGTTGCCTTCGAAGTCGAAACTCACCGAGCTGTTCTGATAGCCGTGATCGGAATGAAGTTGCGCCCCGGCTTCAACGCCGCACCGCCACCGCTGTAATCGTCTGCGCGCAGGACGATGCCCTCGATGTCCGACTCGACGTCGACGATCATCCCGGCGCCGCGCACCTCGCTCTGGCTGGTCATGAGTATCTGTTGCCCGCCGACCACCAAAGTGCTGTCAATGTTGAGGCCGCCGGTGAAGTTGCCGTTGTAGGAGGAGCGCTGAATGAACCCGTCGCCATTGACCGCGTCGGTGCGGAAGTTGGCGAGGCTGGCGACGCCTACCCCGTAAGTGTCGGTGAGTGCCGTGAGCGACACGTTTTGCAGGACATGATCCTGAAAATCCTTGCGCCAGCCGAGGGAGGCGTTGTTGTCACGCGTGCCATCGCGGGCCGTGCGTGTACCGATACTGCCGGTGATCTGCTGGCCGGGTGCACCGAGCGCCATGTTGATGCTCAGGTCGACCCCGCGATTGCGCGTATCGCCGCTGCTGAAACTGCCCGGCCGATCGAAAACCGACAGGCGCCAACTGGCATCGCTGCCCAGCACCATGGTGCGCTGGGTCCAGCCCAGATCGACGCCCATGCCTTCGACATTGCCCTCGCTGTGCGAGACCCGCGCGTTGACCGAACTCTTGCTGCTGAGGCGATGGTTGAGCGCCAGCGAAGAATTGCTGGTCTGGCCGACAAAGACATTGCGCGGCCGCACCCGAGTGCCGTCCGGCAGGATGTCGTAGGTGTTGGTGGTGTCGAGCCAACTGCGGTTGTGGCTGACCACGATGCTGCCGGCGCCATAGTTGTAGAGGCTTTGCAGGTCAAGACCGGTGCCGTAATCCTCGGTCTTGTAGACGTTGGCGTACATCGTGATGTGATTGGCCAGCGTCCAGTCGATGGACGTGCCGTATTGCAGCTTTTCACGAATCTGCCGCGCTGACAGGCCGAGAATCACCCGTGGATGCAGCAGGTAATTCACCGAAGCGCCCGCCGTCGGACTGCCGCTGGCCTGGGTGTCCCAGTTGCTCAGCAGTTTTTGTTCTTCGCCGGCAAAGACGTTGTAGCGCCAGCGCTCGTCGAGGTTGCGCCAGTTGTTGGGCTTGTACACCAGCTCCTGGGTAGTGGAGGTGATCTGGCCGTCTTCGATCAACCGCACTTCCACCTCATAAATACCGCCGGGCAGTGGTCGGGTGTCGAGTGTCTGCAAACCGGCCGGCACCGACTGGGTATTGATCAGCAGGCCATCGCGCCAGATCTCGACAGAACCCTGGCGGTTGGCGGTGACGTAGATCGGATAAACACTGGGCATCGGGCTGTTGATGGCGAGGCTGTCGGAGCTGCCGTACATCACGCCGACAGCGGTGTCGGGGCTGGTGCCGAACGTGCGCGGCTGGCGCGTCAGCCCTTCGGAATTGGGGGTGAAATAACCCAGGCGGAAAAAACTGCCCTGCAGTTCGCGTTGGGTGTGCAGCTCTTGCACGGCGTGATACAGCTTGTCGTCCGGGCCGCCGAGACGGGCCAATTGCAAATTGAGCGTCTGGCTCCAGTTGCCCAGACTTGCGCTGGCTTCAAGGCCGAAGCGTCCGCCGAGATCCTGGTCCTGACCGCCATTGAGATTGAGCTGGTTACGCACCATCAGGCCATGACTGCCGCCGTCAGGCTGATCGTAATAACGTATGGCCTCGACATCGCGCTCGGCATTTTCGGTGACGATCGAGACCAGCGAGTTTTCCAGGTTGTAGTGCACGGCCAGAAACTGATCCGGGCAGGATCGGCTGCACGCCCCCAGTGGCGCGCCGGGCTTGAGAAAGCTCGCCCACTTTTCGCGCTCGGCAGGACCCAAGCGGTTTTCACTGGTGTCGGTGAATTCGAGCAGGGTGATGCGATCATCGCGGGACAACACCACCATGGCCTCACCCAGCGGTTGTTGATCGACTTCAACCCGTACTGCCAGAGGCACATCAAAGAAATGCTCTTCGAAATCCGCCGGTAAACCCTTGGCCTGTGCCAGCAGACTGCGGGGTGTGGTACCGGTGGAGTTGGACGCCACGGCTGCGCTGGCACAAAACAACAGCGCAAGCGCAGCCGCGATGGGTGTCATCGGGAACATGAACTCGTACTCTGATTTACAAACAAGGAAAGTCCGGCGGGGCAAACACTGCTGCCTGCCCCGTCGGTTAGCGGCACTTGTAAAAGTGCACGCTCAGTGCCCGATCAATGTGATCAGTTGCCCGCAACCGGTGGCACGGCATCGAAGATCATTGCCACGGAACCGGTGTAATCGCCTGGCTGGAAGTTGCTGCCCTTGGCGGAGATTTTCAGCGGGGCGCGATAGTTGACGTCCGACTCCGACTCACCCACGACCAATTGCGGGGTCAGGGTCAGTTCCTTGTTGTTCAGCATGACTTGCAGATCGATCGAAGTATTGCCGGCGACCAACTTCGGCTGGCTCTCCAGGCTGGCGTGAACCGAACCGTTGTTGTTGCGCACATCGAAGAAACCATTGACGTCGCGCATCTTGCCGGTGGTCGGTTGATAGCTCATGTCCTGGTCCTTGTTGACCAGATCCGGATCGGTCGGCACCACATAGAAACCATTGGTCGGCACATGCGCGACAAGGCTGATCGAGTGCGACGCTTCACCAGCGGCGAATGCGCCAGTGGAACCCAGTGCCAGAAGAGCCAGTGGAGCGGCGATTGCGAGTTTCTTGAACATCGTTATGTACCTGTTTTCTTGATAGGGGGATGAACATTGAAAGTTCAAGACAACACTGCCCGAGTCATTGCCCGAGTTGAGCCAGGTCAACTTGAACTTTCAATGCCGGGGCATCATCGGCTGTTGCCTCTGGAAAGTAAGCAGGCAACTTCCGACAACCTCGTAGTTAAACAACCTCATGACCCGCCAGAAAAAAGAACAAAAAAACGATATTCGAAACAGTAACTGTAAGTTATCCCCTACAGACAGTTTAAGTTAAAAAACCATACAGCAACTTCGCCCCGCCAATACGGCAACCCAGTGCAATTTAGAACATATACTCTACATCAAATAGAGCGATGACTTTAACTTTCAAGTTATAGCTGGCGACATCCGCCTGAAAAATCACCGCTTGCATTGGCGGGTTGGCTGCCGCTCGTCAGCCGAGGTCGCGTCTGCGGGAAAAACGTCTTGCACCCGCCATAAGATATATCTTAAGTTGTATCTAAACACGACGAGAGAAGACTGAAATGAGAGACCATCATTCCCCCCACCGCGAGCACGGCGACGGCCGTGACGGCTTCGAGAAGCGCCCCGGACGCGAGCGCGGCGGCCGTGGGCCCCGGGTGTTCGCCCCCGGTGATTTGAAATTGTTGTTGTTGGCGCTGGTCGCCGAACAGCCGTGTCACGGCTACGACCTGATCCGCCAGATCGAAGGCATGTTCGACGGCGCCTACAGTCCCAGCCCCGGCGTGATCTACCCGACCCTGACCTTCCTCGAAGAGAGCGAGCTGATCACTGGCGACGCCGAGGGCGGCAAAAAACGCTACAGCGTCACTGAAGCGGGTCGTTTGTCTTTAAGCGAACAAGCCGTAGCACTCGATGGCGTACGCATGCGCATCGATGTCAGCAAACGTTCACTGCGCGGCCATGATCGGCCACCGGAAATCCACGAAGCCGTACACAACCTGCGCCATGCCCTGCAAATGCACCACGGCCGCTGGAGCGCCGCAGAAATCCTGCGCGTGCGTGACCTGCTCAACGACACCGCCAAAGCCATCGTCGACGGCCCTGCCGTTCAACCTGTTTCGGAGAAAAGCGAATGACTGCAGTCGATACCCAAACCATTCACCGCGTGATGCACGAAATAAAACGTCGCAAGCTGCAAGTGTTGCGGGTGGTTGACCTGACGCCGCGCATGCGCCGCATCACCCTCGGCGGGCCGGAGCTGGCCGGGTTCATCAGCCTCGGCACCGACGATCACGTCAAACTGTTGTTCCCGCAGAACGCCGAGCAGGTTGCGGCGCTGGAGACAATGGTGCTCGGCGCCAGCAAGGATGACGGGCCAAAGCCAGAGATGCGCGACTACACGCCGCGTCGCTATGACCTCGATGCGCTGGAACTGGACATCGACTTCGTCCTGC
Source organism: Pseudomonas fluorescens (assembly GCF_902497745.1). GTDB lineage: Bacteria > Pseudomonadota > Gammaproteobacteria > Pseudomonadales > Pseudomonadaceae > Aquipseudomonas > Aquipseudomonas fluorescens_BM. The sequence continues at coordinate 7,937 of NZ_CABVHJ010000022.1, read as the reverse complement.
ACGGTGACGGCCCTGCGTCGACCTGGGCGGAACAGGCCACCGTCGGCCAGTTTCTGCACATCGGCGGCCCGCGCGGCTCGATGATCGTGCCGGACATTTTCGACAGCTACTTGCTGATCGGCGACGAAACCGCCCTGCCCGCCATCGCCCGCCGCCTCGAAGGCCTGGCGGCCAATCGCAAGGCGCTGGTGGTGATCGAAGTGGAAAACGGCGCCGAGCAACAAGTGCTGGAAAGTGCAGCGCAGGTCAATGTGATCTGGGTGTTGCGTGAGGGTGGCAAGGACAATCTGCTGACGACGGTGAAGCAATTGCAGGTGCCTAAAGGCAATCTGTATGCGTGGGTGGCAACCGAAACCAAGGTTTCGCGACAGATCCGCCGGGTGCTGATCGATGAGCACGGGCTGGATGAACAACTCATCAAAGCCGTCGGCTACTGGCGCGCCGAAGGTACTCCCGAAGAAGAATGAGATCATTGTGGGAGCGAGCTTGCTCGCGAATGCGGCGGGTCAGTCGACTCAATGCAGACTGACGAACCGAATTCGCGAGCAAGCTCGCTCCCACATAGAATTTAACTTCGTACTGACCGCCAGCGGTCGAGGCCGATCACCACCAATCCAATCAGCACAAACCCCAGCAAAATCCCCCCGGCATTGACCAGCACCTGTGGATAACCCAACACCGCCACATCAATGAACGGGTACGCATACGCGCCGAGCAAATGCCCGCGCAGCAAGGCGTAGATGAAATACGCCAGCGGATAAATCAGCCACACCGGCAGATGCCACCAGCGCAAAGTGCCCTTGGGTACGCACGCCCACCAATAGCCCAGAAACAGCAGCGGCATCACGTCGTGCAGCAGTTCATCGGCGACAAATTGCCAACCTTCGGGATGCCACAAATGCCGCAGCAAAATGCTGTAGGCCAGTCCGACCACAGCAATGCTCACGGCAATCCCACTGCTGACCCACGGCTGCAAAAACCAGCGGCGCGCAGCGGATTCGCGCGCAGTCACGGCACAGGTCAGCACCGTCGCCACCAGCGTATTGGTCAGGATCGTGAAGTAGCTGAAAAAACTCACCAACCCACCCAGGAGGCTGGCGCCGATGCTCAAGCGCGCGAAAAAACTCAGGTAAAGCTGAATGCCCAATCCCGCCCAGCCCAATACGGCTGCGCAGGTGATCAGGCGACGGCGCCAAGCGGCGTCCATGTCAGAGCGGTCGCTTGGTGCGCATCAACTTCACGTACAAACGCTCGACCTTCTCCCGTGCCCACGGGGTTTTGCGCAGGAACGTCAGGCTCGACTTGATGCTCGGATCGCTCTTGAAGCAGCGGATATCGATACGCTCGGCCAGCCCCGACCATTCGTAATGACTCACCAAGGCATTGAGGATCTGTTCGAGGGTCACACCGTGCAGCGGATCGGGGGTTTGTTCGTTCATGCCAGGCCTTTGGGCGAAGTGAAAATGCAGAAGCCGCGCACCTTAGCCGAGGGGGTGATCGGGTGGAAGGCCTACCTTCAAATGTAGGCCAACCTGAAAAGATCGCAGGCATCGAACCGACCGACAATGCGCCCGTTTGCCGCACTGTTACCGAATCCGAAACGCTGCATGTTCACAAAAGGCCTTTGTCTTTTTGTAACAGATCATTATCCTGCCGCCCTTCAGCTGAATCGCTTCACTGCCTGCGACTTATTGAAGCACTCAGCCCGCACCCCGAAAACACCAAAAAAAGACTTATTCATGCCCGATTTTTCCTTCTCCCGAGACAGCGCTATCTCAACCCTGCGCACCCTTGGCGGCTGCACTGCCCTGGGCCTCGCCACTTGCGCCCAAGCGGCGCCCGCGTTCGACAGTGAATCACCGTACATGCTTGGTGACTGGAACGGCACGCGCACCGAACTCTCGGAAAAAGGCTACGACTTCAAACTCGATTACACCGGCGAAATGGGCAGTAACCTGCACGGCGGCTACGATCACGACCGCACTGCGCGTTACAGCGACCAGTTCGGCCTCGGCACCCACCTCGACCTGCAAAAGATCCTCGGCTGGGACGAAGCCGAGTTTCAACTGACCATCACCAAACGCAGCGGCAACAACATCAGCAACGACCGCATCAACGATCCGCGCGTCGGTGGTTTCACCTCGGCCCAGGAAGTCTGGGGCCGTGGCCAGACCACACGCCTGACGCAGATGTGGTACCAGCAGAAATTCTTCGATCAGAAACTCGACATCAAAGTCGGCCGTTTTGGCGAAGGTGAAGACTTCAACAGCTTCCCGTGCGACTTCCAGAACCTCGCGTTCTGCGGCTCGCAGGTCGGCAACTGGGTCGGTGGCATCTGGTACAACTGGCCGGTCAGCCAGTGGGCGCTGCGCGTCAAATATCACCTGACCCCGGAACTGTACGCGCAGGTCGGCGCCTACGAGCAGAACCCGTCGAACCTCGATCGCGGCAACGGCTTCAAACTCAGCGGCAGCGGCACCCAGGGCGCGATCCTGCCGATCGAACTGGTGTGGACGCCGAAACTCAACGGCCTGCCGGGCGAGTACCGCGCCGGTTACTACTACAGCAACGCCAACGCTACGGACGTCTATAAGGACAGCCACGGCCAACCGGCGGCTCTCAGCGGCGAAGCCTACCGCAGTGCGTCGAGCAAACACGGCGTGTGGCTGGGCATCCAGCAGCAGATCACCAGCGTCGCCAGCGATAACAGTCGCGGCCTGAGCGTTTTCGCCAACGGCACGATGCACGACAAGAAAACCAACGCGATCGACAATTACGTGCAGGCCGGCATCACCTACAAAGGCCCGTTCGATGCCCGCGCCAAGGATGACATTGGTTTCGCCCTCGCCCGCGTGCACGTCAACCCGGCCTTCCGCAAAAACGCTGAAGCCAGTAACCGTGCCAACGCCGTGTACGACTACGACGACCCGTCCTTCCTGCCGCCGCAAGACACCGAATACAGCGCCGAGCTGTATTACGGCGTGCATGTCACGAACTGGCTGACCGTACGCCCGAACCTGCAATACATCCGCCACCCCGGTGGCGTGAACAACGTCGACGACGCCCTGATCGGCGGGATCAAGATCCAGTCCTCGTTCTAGAAAACCACCGAGATCCAATGTGGGAGCGAGCCTGCTCGCGAAAGCAATTTCAACTTCACCAAAGAAGTCGTCTGACACACCGCTTTCGCGAGCAGGCTCGCTCCCACAGGAAATTTCGTTAGCTAGACAAGTTTTTATCTGAACCATGCCTGTGCCAAATCGTCATCTAAAGTGACTACAGCGCGGGACTACATAAAACGTCACGGAGAATCACACTATGAGCACCGAAAGTGCTTCGAGTCGGGGCCGTTTGCTACCGAGCCTGCTCGGCATTCTGCTTCTACTGATGGGCCTGGCCATGTTGGCCGGTGGGGTCAAGCTGAGCATGCTCGGCGGCTCGCTGTACTACCTGCTGGCCGGTATCGGCATTGCGCTGAGCGGCATCCTGTTGCTGATGCGCCGTCGCGCAGCACTGGGCCTGTACGCCATCGTCTTGTTCGCCAGCACCGTCTGGGCGCTGTGGGAAGTCGGTCTGGACTGGTGGCAACTGGTGCCACGTCTGGCCCTGTGGTTTGTCCTCGGCTTCGTGATGTTGCTGCCGTGGTTCCGTCGTCCGCTGCTGCTTAACGGCCCTGCGCCATTGGGTACTGGCGGTCTGACCGTCGCTGTGGTGCTGGCCGGCGTTACCGCTCTGGCCAGCCTGTTCACCCATCCGGGCGAAACTTTCGGCGAGCTGGGCCGCGACACCGCGGACACCACCAGCACCGCGCCAGCCATGCCTGATGGTGACTGGCAGGCCTATGGCCGCACCGAGTTCGGTGACCGTTACTCGCCGCTGAAGCAGATCACCCCGGCCAACGTCGGCAAGCTGCAAGAAGCCTGGCGCATCCAGACCGGCGACCTGCCGACCGCGGATGACCCGGTCGAGCTGACCAACGAAAACACCCCGCTGAAAGCCAACGGCATGATCTACGCCTGCACCGCGCACAGCAAAGTGTTGGCCCTGGACCCGGACACCGGCAAAGAACTTTGGCGCTTCGACCCGCAGATCAAGAGCCCGGTCGGCTTCAAAGGCTTCGCTCACATGACTTGCCGTGGCGTGTCGTACTACGACGAAGCCGCTTACGCCAAAACTGAAAACGCTGCCTCGGCGGTGATTTCCGAAGCAGGCAAAGCCGTTGCTCAGGCTTGCCCGCGTCGTCTGTACCTGCCAACCGCTGATGCTCGCCTGATCGCACTGAACGCCGACACCGGCAAAATCTGCGAAGGCTTCGGCAACAAAGGCGTAGTTGACCTGACCCAAGGCATCGGCCCGTTCACCGCCGGTGGTTACTACTCCACCTCGCCAGCGGCGATTACCCGTGATCTGGTGATCATGGGCGGTCACGTGACCGACAACGAATCGACCAACGAGCCATCGGGCGTGATTCGCGCTTTCGACGTGCGCGACGGTCACCTCGTGTGGAACTGGGACAGCGACAAGCCAGACGCCACCGAGCCTTTGGCACCGGGCGAAACCTACAGCCGCAACTCGGCGAACATGTGGTCGCTGGCCAGCGTCGACGAAAAACTCGGCATGGTTTACCTGCCACTGGGCAACCAGACCCCAGACCAGTGGGGCGCTGACCGCACCCCGGGCGCCGAGAAATTCAGCGCCGGCGTTGTAGCCCTCGACCTGGCCACCGGTAAAGTGCGCTGGAACTACCAGTTCACTCACCACGACCTGTGGGACATGGACGTTGGCAGCCAGCCAACCCTGCTCGACATGAAAACCGCCGACGGCGTGAAACCGGCGCTGATCGCCCCGACCAAACAGGGCAGCCTGTACGTCCTCGACCGTCGTGACGGCACGCCGATCATTCCGATCAAGGAAATCCCGGTACCGCAGGGCGCCGTGAAAGGCGACCACACCGCACCGACCCAGGCCCGTTCGGACCTCAACCTGCTGGCCCCGGAACTCACCGAAAAAGCCATGTGGGGCGCGAGCCCGTTCGACCAGATGCTGTGCCGCATCCAGTTCAAAGAACTGCGTTACGAAGGCCAGTACACCCCGCCGTCGGAACAGGGCAGCCTGATCTACCCGGGTAACGTCGGCGTGTTCAACTGGGGCGGCGTCTCGGTCGACCCGGTTCGCCAAATGCTGTTCACCAGCCCGAACTACATGGCCTTCGTGTCGAAAATGGTGCCACGCGAGCAAGTCGCCGCCGGCAGCAAACGCGAAAGCGAAACCGCTGGCGTGCAACCGAACACCGGCGCGCCATACGCGGTGATCATGCACCCGTTCATGTCGCCATTCGGCGTACCGTGCCAGGCCCCGGCCTGGGGTTACGTTGCCGGTATCGACCTGACCACCAGCAAAGTCGTGTGGAAACGCAAAAACGGCACCAGCCGCGACAGCTCGCCAATCCCGATCGGCTTCACCTTGGGCGTGCCGAGCATGGGCGGCTCGATGGTCACGGCTGGCGGCGTCGGCTTCCTCAGCGGCACCCTCGACCAATACCTGCGCGCGTACGACGTGAACAGCGGTAAAGAGCTGTGGAAATCGCGTCTGCCGGCAGGTGGCCAAGCGACTCCGATGACCTACACCGGCAAGGACGGCAAGCAATACGTCCTGTTGGTGGTTGGTGGTCACGGTTCGCTGGGCACCAAAATGGGTGACTACGTGATTGCGTACAAACTGCCGGAATAAGAGTTAGCGGCGGTAAAAATGAAGGCGATGTCTCGTGAGGGACATCGCCTTTTTTTGTGCACACCCATTTTGAATCCACCGGAGAACCCTGTGGGAGCGGGCTTGCTCGCGAAGGCGTCAGCACATTCAACATCTACGGTGCCTGACACACCGCTTTCGCGAGCAAGCTCGCTCCCACAGGTTGAAAAGTGTTGATCTGTGGGAAATGTGCTTGTCCTACAGACGCTGGTAATTGCTCGGAGTTTTCCGACAAGTCGCGTCGGTTGTGCCTCGGAAATCGGCTGGATAGGCTCTGGGGGTCGCTGCAAATTCAGCGAACGGGCGTCGCGGCCCGAGCAGTTCATTCGATTTGATGCATAATCGCCGGCCCAAACTTGAGCGCTCAGGTGCTTGCTGTTTGGCTTGATGGTGGCTGTGCGCGGGATACCTTCGGGTATGCCGAGATTGCCGAATGGCTCGGTCCGCGAACCCGCGTACAGCTGCGATTGTCCGCCCCGTCCCGCGCACGACCTCCTCGCCCAAAAGCGGGAGAGGCATTTGATGTCATTCGTTACGCAGGTCAAAGCTCCCCAGAATGTCTCTACTGCCGACCACCGGATCTTTAACAACTGCATGGAAAGACATCTTGAAGTGCTGAGCCTGCGCATCAAAATCGATAATGAACGTACCGTCCTTGGCTACAGCCTTTTCAATGTCATGGCCTGATCGGGCTATATATGACATCTGTTCAACCGTTGATTGCTGGTTTGATGGATCGTGTTTCACATGAAAGTACAGAGTTCTGAAGACCGAGGTATCCGGCCCCTCCTCTAACCCGGAGCAGTGATAATACTCGCCGTCGAAAAAGACACTGACCCGGTTAGGGACAAAGTCAGGGCGTCCCTGAATCTTCGCCGTAAATGTGCCGGTAGTACTGGAATTTACAACCTTCCTGATCGCCATATTCAGTTCCATTAAATTTCGAAGTTGAAGGACAATCATGTCGGGAAATCGACCGATACATAACTGTCAGACTTGACAGGTATTCAGATCAAATAGAGTTAAAGACGCGAAACGTTATAGCCGGCTGCCGATGGCTGCTCCTGCAGAAGACGTGAGTCCACCTGAGAGAAACGGGTTGGCAGTCAGGCCGTCATTACTGGCAAACCCGCAATGACCAGGTCAGCCAAAAGGCCGAGTGTCAGCTCGCCTCACTCTTTGGTTTGGGCAACAAAATGGGTGACTACGTGATTGCGTACAAACTGCCGGAATAAGAGTTAGCGGCGGTAAAAATGAAGGCGATGTCTCGTGAGGGACATCGCCTTTTTTTGTGCACACCCATTTTGAATCCACCGGAGAACCCTGTGGGAGCGAGCTTGCTCGCGAAGGCGTCAGCACATTCAACATCTACGGTGCCTGACACACCGCTTTCGCGAGCAAGCTCGCTCCCACAGGTTGAAAAGTGTTTATCTGTGGGAAATGTGTTCGTCCTACAGACGTTGAAAATTGCACGGAGTTTTCCGACAAGTCGCGTCGGTTGTGCCTCGGAAATTGGCTGGATAGGCTCTGGGGGTCGCTGCAAATTCAGCGATGGGGCGTCGCGGCCCGAGCAGTTCATTCGATTTGATGCATAATCGCCGGCCCAAACCGGAGCGCTCAGGTGCTTGTTGTTTGGCTTGATGGTGGCTGTGCGCGGGATACCTTCGGGTATGCCGAGATTGCCGAATGGCTCGGTCCGCGAACCCGCGTACAGCTGCCACCCTCCGTCGCGTCGCGGTGATTGAGAGTGATAGCCCCATTTATCATTCGGAGTTTCACTATGAAAAAGCCAACACCCAATCCACCGGAAACCGAAGACACTACCCCCTACGAATTCCCCGGCTCGAAGAAATTCCACGAAGCCGCCGAACGCGCCCTCGACCACTACCTCAAACCCAACGCGTTAACCCTGCGCTTCCACAAACCCAGCACCATGTTCCAGGTCGCCCCCGAGCAGGACAGCGAAAGCCTGCTGGTCCACGCCTGCGAATCACTGGCCCAGGCCAGCCTCATGACCAGCGACATCGCCGCCTACATCGACCTGCCACAAAGGCGCACGATTCTGGCGATCCAGCAAATCATCATGCTCGCCGAACTGGCCGTAAATCGCGTGCTGGATAACCACGAAATATCCCAAACACCAACACACAGCTGAAAACCCCCTCACCCTAACCCTCTCCCGGAGGGAG